>CAVYHK010000034.1:0-125898 GCA_963768145.1 uncultured Bacteroidota bacterium
AGGAATGGACCGGAAACTCGCCGATAGATTTGTCGGAATGTACGTGAACGACTGGACGCTTGATTATGGAAAAAGAGGTAAAGAGGCCATCCAGCTGTTCCTGGACCTGGCTTATGAACGCAAGCTTTTGCGGATGAGATGCAAGGTAGACTTTGTTGAGACACCGGATAAATTGGGTCAAAAGTGAATAGTGGCCGCATGGATCCCACCGGGAATATATTATACGATACGGCGAGTGACAATCTCGGTCACGGACGGATGAAAACGGGAGCCAAAGTCGCTCTTTTTGTCATGGTTGTGGGTGGAATATTCTACCTTGGCGGATCGACTGCGAGAGGAATAATCGGAAACGATCTCGTGGAAATCGGGACTCTAAGGTTCCGGCAAGACATTCCCTTTGATGCTGAAAAAGAAATATATAACCTGCTCGCCCGGACTTCACTTTTGATCGTTTTTGGTTATCTGCTCGCATTGATTGGATTTGTCATTTTTCTGACGAAGTCAGAACTTCGTATGAAAGATCATCCGAATGCTTTTATGGCGATTATTCTTTTCGCGATCTTTATTCCGATTGAATTCTATACTTCTTATCTTGATCTTAAGTTTTTCTTATCTTATGTGGACTTTCAATTACAACTCTTTGTCGGAGCAGATCCAGGGCCGTTGCGTGATGAAATGCGCAGGCTGTTCGTCGAGAGGGTGAGTGGTCTCGGCGGACTTTCGGTGATCGCCATTCTTTCATACTACAGCGCGATCGCAACTTTGGTTCTCCGCCCGATCAAGACAAAAAAATAGCGAAAAAGTGAGAAGATGCCAAAGCTGAAGACCGAAGCGCTGATTGCTGAGCTTGAGGAAGCCGCATCGCAATTGGGATTGAAGGTCATCTATGAAAAGGGTGATTTCAGCGGCGGCTATTGCATATTGAAGGAAGACAAACTGATTGTCGTCAATAAAAAATTCGTTCCTAAGCATCGCGCTTCAACTTTGGCAAAGAGTTTGTCGGAAGTTGGGATCGATAACCTCTTCCTGAAGCCGGCAGTGCGTGAATTCATAGAAGAACAGTGGGAACGGAGTGAAATCCCGCATCGCGGGAGTGGAGACTCGAAATGAAACTACTCGTAGCTAACGGTCCGAATTTGAATCTGACCGGCTTGCGTGAACCGGAAATTTATGGCAATGATACGCTTGCAACAATCAATTCCGAGTTAACGGAGCGATTCCCTGACGTCGAATTTGAGTTTTTCCAAACCAACAGCGAAGGAGAGCTGATCGACAAAATCCAATTGGTGGACAAAGAAGGGTTCGACGGTGTAATTCTAAACGCCGGTGCATTGACCCATTACAGCATTGCCCTTAGGGATGCAATCGCCTCGATAAGGAAACCCTTCGTCGAAGTTCACCTATCGCAAATCTTTGCACGTGAGGAATTCCGGAGGAGGAGCGCCATCTCGGAGGTCTGCAAAGGGACAGTGACCGGATTCGGCAAAACTTCATACTTCGCCGCAGTATTCGCGCTCTCGGAGATTCTCGGCAAATGATCAAAGCTGTAGTTTTCGACCTCGACAACACGCTCGTCGATTTCATGAAAATGAAAGCCGAGGCAATAGATGCGGCGATCCGGGCCATGATCGACGCCGGACTGGATTTATCTTACGCCGAAGTGAAGAAGCGAATCGACGCCATCTACAAAGAGAAAGGAATCGAGTTTCAATATGTTTTCGATTCGCTTCTGTCGGGAATTTTTGATAAAGTGGATTACAAGATACTGACCGCGGGCGTGGTAGCATATCGGCGTGCGCGTGAAGCTGCGCTAGTTCCATATCCCCATGTGCACATGACACTTTATGAACTATTGAAAATGGGAATGAAGCTTGCGGTGGTATCGGATGCACCGGCAAGGGAAGCCTGGCTGCGCCTCACCTATTTGAACATGCACAACATTTTCGATGTCGTGGTAACCTTTGAAGATACGAATGAACGCAAGCCTCATCCTGCGCCATTCAGACTTGCGCTTGAAAAGTTGGGAGTTGAAGCCGGCGAAGCACTCATGCTAGGCGATTGGGCAGAGCGGGATATTATCGGTGCAAAAAAGGTTGGTATGAAAACAGTATTCGCTCGTTACGGCGACACTTTTGACACTGTGATTTCAGGAGGTGACTATGAAGCGAACGATATTCAGGATCTGCTCGGAATAATCAGGCGGGAGAATTCAAGTGGTTGAAGGAGTCGGGATAGACATAATCGAGGTGAGCCGGATCAAAATGAGCATAGAAGATTACGGCTCGCCGTTCACCGACAAGATTTTTACGCCCGATGAAATTGAGTATTGCTCCGATAAACCCAATCCTTTCCAGCACTATGCTGCAAGGTTTGCGGCCAAGGAGGCTTTCAGTAAAGCGGCTGGCACAGGATGGAACAGCGACTTTTCTTGGCAGGAAGTCGAGGTAATGAATGAACCAAGTGGAAGGCCATGCCTTCATCTCAGTGGATGGGCATTCAAGAATTTCGGTGGAAAGAAGGTTTTTCTCTCGTTGTCGCATTCAGGGGACTATGTGGCTGCGGTTGTCATTATCTCTTCCGAGGACGGATCAGGCTCTGGCTGATATCCCGACTTAAACCCTCCTTCATTTTCTTACGTCTCATTATTGAACCAAACGCAAGGCATGAAAGGATTCTTACAGTCCGACTACATCAAGGCTCATTTTTCCAATGTTGATGTCCGTGCGTTCTCTAGATTCATTGGATACCGCGACGAACAGAATTCTTTTTCCGAAGGGAACCTGTTAGCAGAATGCAGAGCCTGAGCGATTTGGAGCTTATCGGACAGGCGAGGTCTGGAAATGACAGAGCTTTCTCAGAAATCGTGACCCGGTATGAAAAGAGAGTCTTTTTTGTGGTCAAGCGGATGCTCAACGATGATGACGAATCGGCCGATGCAACTCAAGAAGTCTTTATTAAGCTGCATGACTCTCTCAAGAAGTTTCGCGGTGACGCGAATATTTACACATACATATATAGAATTGCTACCAACGTTTCGATCAGCTATCTGAGAAAAAGGAAAGTGAGGGCGGTGGTGCGATTAGACGAAGTGATTTCGAATATGTTGACCGGAGGTAAAGAGCCTCAGCATGAAGCGGATCAGGATGAGTTGAGGACACTCGTTTCGAAAGCGGTTGGCACCCTGCCGCTTCAGCAGCGACAAGTCTTTGTACTCAGGTTTTATGAGGAGCTGTCATATGAAGAAATATCCCAGGTGATGCACCGATCGTTGGGTGCGCTTAAAGCGAATTATTTTCATGCGATGAAGAAGATTGGAGACTTCCTGAAAAATGAAATGCGATGATGTGTTGTTGAATTTGCCGGATTTCGTTCTCGGCAAAGTGGAGCCTAACCTCAAGAGAAGCATCGAGGACCATCTTGGGTCGTGTTCCAAATGCCAGGACGAACTTGCGCTGATGGAAAAAGCCATCACGGTGCTTGGTGAAATCGAGCCCGAAGATTATCCGGACGGATTTTGGCAGGAGATGAAAGCTTCTATCATGGACAGGATTTCTGTCCGTAGGCCAGCCAGATGGAAGGTACCTGCGTTTGCCGGCGGACTTGCCGCCCTCCTGTTGGCGATTGGCCTGGGAGTCTATGAATACCAACTGAGGACGGCTCAACAGGCGTCAACTATCACCAACTTAGCTGCTTCGCTTCCAACAGAGCAAGTCGTGGAGCTTTCAAACCTAAACGTCACCTATGTTAATACTGCGGTACAGCCGATCGACGAGACGGAAGAGATTAACAGCGTGGATGACTCATTGCAAATGGCTGTGGTCAAATCAATGTGGTCATCTGTTGCCGATTCATCAAGATCTCTCGTTGATCTTGATTACACTGGAGATGTTTTCTCAAACTAAGGGGATGATCATGAATAGATATTTGATACTGCTTTCGTTTTTCGTTTTGCCGGCTTGCTACGTGTTCGCCCAGGAAATGGGACCTCCGCCAGAGCCTCCTCAGATGAATCGTGAAGTAAGGAAGCAACTTGAGCAGATAAAAGTTTGGCAAATGACCAAGGAAATCGATCTTCCCACGGATAAGGCTGAAAAGTTTTTTCCGTTATATAATGACTACAATTCTCAACTGCGGAATGTCAACGCTGAACGGAGGCAGGCAATAAGAGCCCTCGACTCCTTGTTGAACAAGAATCCAGAAGCAACTGAACTTAAAAAGGGAATTCAAGAAACGCTGAATCTGGATGCCCAGCTTGCGGATGAACACCAAAAATTCATCCGATCATTGCAGGGGATACTCTCCCCGATTCAAGTGGCAAGATATTTAGTCTTCGAGCAGAAGTTTGACCGCGAGATCCGCGAGCGCATTAGAGCAATAACTCAACAAAGGATGAGAGAAGGCGGTTATTGAAGATATTTTCCTCACCCTTTTAATTCCCACCTTGGTGTCTTAAATTTTGGTCTAGATTCCTTATCCAGGATCTGGTGTTAAGTTAAGACCAATAACAATCTTTTTGTTGACATTTGAAATTCAAAGTTCTTTTGCACATCACCATTCTTATGGACCTGGTCGCGACGTTGAAGATCTCCGCGGCAAGGGTGTCAGTTGAGCATCTGCGAAATGGCATAGTCAGTCCGCAAAACATACCACTTGCTCTCATCGTTGTTGCCATAATTTTTCTCGCCGAAATAATGTCTCAAAAGAATATGTCGGAACCCATTGCGTTCGTTTTCTTGCTCACCGGGTCAATTTTCCTCTTCTGTTCGTTTTATCTTCCCCCTGTCGGCGAATCGCTCGAAGAGACCTCTCTCCTTGCCTATGGAGCGCTCATGGCTCAGTTGGCGAGTGTCATTGTCATTGCACTTTCGACTCGCCCGAACCTGGCCAAGCTGTTTTTGGGGCTTATTCTTGTCGTGGGGATCTTCACACTGTCCGGTTTTATCTACACGTTTTCAAATGGCGAGACAAATTCTCCGGGTTCGGAGAACGAGGCTGCAGTTGTACTGGGTGCATCGGTGTGGGGAAAACATAAGCCGAGTCCGATCCTGCGGGCCAGGCTCGATAAGGCTGTCAACATCTACAATTCGGGTCGTGCAAAAAAGATTGTTGTCACCGGCGGAACCAGGAGGTTTGATACTATCGAATCTGAGGTTCAAGCATGGTATCTGCGGCAGAATGGGATTCCGGATTCAAATATAATTTCCGAGCATATTACTTTTTGCACTTCCGAACAGGCGGAATACATAAAGAGATTTATAATCGATTCACTCGGCATGAAGAATATTGTGATCGTAACTGACGACTGGCACCTGCCACGAGCTCTACTGATGTGCAGATGGGAGGGTGCGAAGGTTTACGGGACAGCCAGTGATTATAGAATGCTATTCACAAGCGAAATTTATTCTCGCATTCGGGAATCGGCTGCGATTCAGGTTTACTTACTCTTTGGTGCATAAGGAGGGAAAAAGAGATGATATCACCAGTTGTTAACTTTAAGTCATGACATCTCAACGCAGGCTAGCTCGCGAGCGCGTGCTTCAAACGCTCTACGCATATGAGATCTCGGGCACTTCTCCGGAGTTCTTGAGCGCGGACATTTTCAAAGACATCGAGGATCATGCTGCACTTGATTTTGCAAAGAGACTCTTTCGAGATACTCTTGATAACGTAAAATATATTGATGCCATTCTCCAGAATCATCTTGAGCATTGGGATATTTCACGCGTCAATCCTGTCGATCGGAGCTTGCTCAGGATGGGCGTTGCCGAGATTCTCTACGCGCAGGAAATTCCCACAAAAGTAACCATGAATGAGATTATCGAATTGGCAAAGAGATACAGTACGGAAGAGAGTCCGAAATTTGTCAACGGAATCCTCGATGCTTCCTTGAAACAGCTATCTGATGAAGGAAAAGTAATGAAGATTGGCAGGGGTTTGATAAACACTTCCACAAAGAAAAATTCATGAACGAAGAGCGCTACTCCAGTCTCACTATCTTTTCATGGACGCTCTTCGATTATGCGCGCACGTCTTTTTCAGTAATGATAAAGACGGTTGGCTATGCCCTGTATTTTCAGGAGATTGTCACCGCCGGCACTTCTCGCGGAAACTTTTATTGGGGGCTTGCAGATAGCATTTCCATGATCATCGCAGCGGGACTTTCTCCCGTTCTAGGGGCCGCGAGTGATTATTCGCATCGTAGAAAGAGGTTTCTTCTCGGATTTTCTATGCTTTGCATTTTGGGTACCGCTGCGTTGTACTGGATACAAAAAGGGATGATACTCTCGGGGATGCTAGTATTCATTGCAGCTAATGTCGGATTTCAAGGCGGCTACACTTTTTACGATGCGTTCCTGCCAGAGATTGCGCCGAAATACATCTATGGACGTGTTTCAGGATACGGATTTGGCATGGGATACCTCGGCGCACTTTCAATATTGGCAATAGCGTTCCCATTCATAAAGGGAGGGTTTGTTTCATCGAACCTCCTTAGCTTTCGAGAGAGCTTTCTCATCGCGGCAGGGTTCTTCAGTATCTTCTCAATCCCCGCCTTTTTGAGACTTCGTGACCATACGGGTACGTATCATCGGCGACTTCCATATTTTCGACTTGGCTTCCGACGGGCCGTCAGGACTTTTAAGAGACTCGGAAAGTATAAAGCCCTTTCACGATTTCTTCTTGCATTTTTCTTGTACATCGATGGCGTGAACACTGTGATTTTTTTCTCTGCGCTCTACGCGCGCGGGACTCTCGGTTTTACCCCTGTTGAGGTAATAGTATTCTTTATCATAGCTCAGACAACCGCCATTCTGGGATCGGTTGTTTTTGGTATACTTACAGATCACTGGGGGCCAAAGCGAAGCATCACTATCACATTGCTTATATGGATCGGGGTGGTGCTATCGGCATTTTTCATCCAATCCAAATGGGAATTTTATGTCGTGGGACTGTTTGCCGGTGCGGCGATAGGTTCATCTCAATCTTCGAGCAGAAGCCTGATGGCTTTGTTGACCCCGGCGGAACATGCTGCTGAGTTCTTCGGATTCTATGATGGGATTGCAGGAAATGCGTCAGCAATAATGGGACCGTTGACCTTCGGTGCAATATCCAGTTTTACCGGCAGCCAGAGAGTCGCCGTCCTTTCAGTGCTGATATTTTTTGTCGGTGGGCTTATATTACTTAGACAGGTTAGGATCGATTGGCAAGGGCGAACAAAGAATATCGGAAGAATCGAATGATGGAGGAATTTACTGTTGGTTAATGGGACGTTAGTCGGAGTTTTTATGTTAAGCGTATTGACCATGGGCTCTGGATTTGATTCGCAGAAATATGTCACCGTCAAAGCAGAAAGAACTTCTGTGCACGTGGAGAGCGGTAAACCGTTTTTTATTTTTGTGAGAATAAGACCCGCTGATGGCATACATGTGAATGCTCAGCCACCTGTTTCGGTGAGGTCGCTCGACAACCAGACCACATTAAATGTCAAGAACTTACCAAGCACAGGCGATTATCTGGATCCGTCAAAGCCGGTCAAAATTGAGGGGACGCTAAGTGGCGTTGCTGGCGAAGCGCGCAGAATCAGCTTCATTGTTGAGTTCACTTACTGTTCTGAGAAGGGTCGCTGGTGCCGCGTCGGAAAAGATACTGTTTCTGTGACAATCGGGTCGAATAAATAATTGAAGCCGGTTTATTTCATTTCCGATGTTCATCTTGGTGCTCCTACACTCACTCAAGATTTCGAGACGATACGAAAGAAGGAATTGTTGAAATTCTTGGACAGCGTCGTCGAAACCGGAAGCCGGCTGATCATAGTGGGAGACCTTTTTGATTTCTGGTATGAATACAAGCATGTGGTTCCCAAAAATTATTTCTGGCTATATGCGAAGCTCAAAGAGGTCGTCGAAAAAGGAGTCGCTGTGGATTATGTGGCCGGAAATCACGACTTTTTCCCTGGAGAGTTCTTTTCGAAAGCGATCGGGATCAAGGTTTATCAGGACGGTTTTGGCGAAGACATCAACGGGAAGAAATTCCTAATTCTACATGGTGATGGTTTGGCGCGACGAGATTACGGTTACAGGATGCTGAAAAGGATACTCAGAAACAATTTTGTCAAGACTCTGATACGTTGGATTCATCCGGATGTTGGGTTCGATCTTGCAAGAATGTTCTCAAAGAAGAGCAGGGAATATACATCGAGCAAAGATTTTGGTGAAGCGGACGACATGATGCTATTTGCTGAAGAGAAGATTCATGCAGGATACGATTTCGTTGTAATGGGTCACAACCATGTACCCAAGTGCAAACAGTTTGAGAAGGGCGTCTACATCAATCTCGGGGATTGGTTAAAGAATTTTACTTACGGTGTTTTTGACGGCGCTACAATGAGACTTATGAACTGGGAAATAAAAACATGAAGTGGCGGTATTCCAAAGAAGAGATGGAGCGTTATTTCAACGATCCTGAATACCGGAAGAAGGCCAGGAGAGGGAGCAGGTTTTTCTCGAAGGACAAGCGTGTACTTAGGTTAGGTATAATCGCAGCTGTGTTCGTCCTTTTTATAGGCTACGCGATCTACGTCATTTCCGGACTTCCGTCGCTCGAGGAATTGGAGAACCCGAAACCGGAGTTGGCGACGCGTGTTCTTTCAACGGACGGACAAATTATCGACCAGTTTTTCATGAAGAATCGTGCCGTAGCTGACATCGGCCAGCTTCCCCGCTATGTTGCTGACGCTTTGATCTCCACTGAGGACAAGAAGTTTTATTCACATTGGGGAATTGATCCCATCAGGATTATGAGTGCGTTGTTCGTCGATTTAATCCACTTGCGTGCCAAAGAGGGTGCAAGCACTGTCACGCAGCAGTTGGCGAGGAACTTGTACCTGAATCAAGAGACAACACTGACGAGAAAGATTCGGGAAGCAATAACTGCAGTTCAGATTGAACGAACCTACACCAAGCACGAGATTTTGGCGATGTACCTGAACGATGTTTACTTTGGGAGAGGCGCGTATGGCATCGAATCGGCAGCTCAGCTCTACTTCGACGAATCCTCTTCTGAACTTACACTTCCGCAAGTCGCAATGCTGATCGGACTATTGAGATCACCTGCAAGATACGATCCACTCGATCACCCTGTGCGTGCCACGACAGTTCGCAACGTTGTGCTCAGAAACCTTTTCGAAGACGGCAGAATAACGGAAGCAGACTGCGAGGCCGCGAAAAAGGTCCCCCTCGACATCAAATATCATGGACCATCCACCGGATTGGCACCGCATCTTGTCGAGATGGTGAGACAAGAGTTGGAGAGAAAAGCGGAGAAGTACGGATTCGATATATACCGTGACGGGTTGACAGTTTATACCACCCTTGATTCCCGCATGCAGGAGTATGCTGACTCGGCAGTGAATCAACACGTAGCAGATTATCAGAAACTCTTTGAATCGAGATGGGATTGGAGCAAGAACCAACCGGTCTTATCGCTTGCGGTTGATAAAGCAATCAAGGATTTGCCGTATTATCGCGATGCTGCGACCGATTCAGCACGAAAGCAATTATATGGGCAACTTGTTTCAAATCAAGCCTTCATAGATTCCGTCAAGAAGGCGGAACAGATGATCCAGGTCGGATTTGTTTGCTTAGATCCAAGAACCGGGTACATAAAGGCATTGGTAGGTGCCTCGAACTACAGGCAGTTTCGTTACGGTCTTAACCACGTAACGCAGATTGAACGCCAACCGGGCTCTGCATTCAAGCCATTCGTTTATACTGTAGCCGTTGACAACGGATACGCACCTTCGTACAAACTGCTAAACCAGCCGGTGACAATTGTTATGCCGGACGGAACCAGGTGGACTCCGCGAAATGCTGAGGGAGAATTTGGCGGCGAGATGACCCTTCGTGAGGCTGTAAAATATTCTGTGAATGTTGTTGCTGTGAGAGCGGTGCAGGAAATTGCGCCGGTTAATCAAGTCGTCGGTTACGCACATCGGATGGGAATCACTACGAACCTCGCGCCGTTTGAATCTATCGCTATGGGTACCTCGGTGGTTATTCCACTGCAGCTGACATCGGCGTATGGCGTTTTTGCTGACGAAGGAATATTGACCAAACCGATTGCGATACTTCGCATAGAGGATAAGAATGGAAATGTGATAGAAGAGAACCACACCCAATCTTCGGAGGTGCTTAGTAAACAAACGGCATATCTGATGACTGATATGCTTCGAGGAGTATTGACCTCCGGCGGGACGGGCCAGAGGGTGAGAAATTATTTCTATTTAGATGCGGCAGGGAAGACCGGCACAACGCAGGATTTCGGAGACGCGTGGTTTGTTGGATATACACCGCAACTGGTGGCTGGTGTTTGGGTCGGTTTTGATGATGATAGAATTCATTTCACTGATTGGGATGGCCAGGGCGGAAGAGCAGCGGCGCCGATCTGGGGGATGTTCATGAGAGATGTTTACGACGACAAGGAAATAGGGCTCCCGATTTCTTCGTTTATTCAACCTGAAGGCGTCGTCACCGCCACAATATGTGCGCAAACCGGGAAGCTTGCTACCGAATTTTGTCCTCAAAAGGTTACGGAGATTTTTAATTCGAAGTATCTTCCTCCTGTCTGTGATATTCACACGTCGCCCACCCAGCAAGCAGGTTCGCAGCCAAACGGAAAGATTGGATACTAGGAAGCTAAGAGTGAAAAGCGTATAGTGAAATCAAGGGCTTAGAGAAATCTCTCATTTTCTTGTTTTTTCTTGACAATGCTCTTCACGGCTTGTAAATTCGATTGTAGTTCGGCAATGAAACGACCTCCAGGATGGGCGATGTTCACCGGTGAAAACGGTAACTCGATTTTAGCGAGACTCTTTACAAAAGGGCTTTAACTGAGAATCATTTAGAAAATCTCAGATCGATTCTGAGAGATTTTGTTCCCGACAGTTTTGGTCGGAGATAGGTGACGGTTAAAATAGGAGTTGTGCCATGAAGGGTGCTGTAGGGGTTCTTGCAATTACCATTTTAACGGCAAGTTCACTTTTTGCGCAGGTGCACATAAGGGAAAGCGTCGGCATAACACCCAGCCTGAAGGTGACAAATGGTTTCGATGATGCAACACATCCAGTTTGGCTCAGGGTGGGAGGCACTTTGACTGTCAAACTTGTCCAACTGGCAAACATCGGCGGTGATACCAAAAGCATCGGTGAAGAGACCACTGGCAAGACATTGATAGACAACTTTCATTCCGTCGGTGATAGTATTGTATTTGACGGTGTCCGGCAGTGGACAAAGTTTATTCTTTACGCTGACATCCAAGTCTCTCATGATTCGGTTGCGCACCTGTATCCACCCGAGTGTAGCGTGATTGGATGCGGCACTAGTTACGTCTATTTCTCGACGGGAGACCAACCCTGGACTGACATCTGGTACGACGTAGAATTGTCCCTGACTCTAACGCCGGACTATTCACTCGATGCAATTCCTCCGTCAGGTATCTATGACGGTGCCTATCTGGTAAATCCATTTGAACCAAGGGATCTCACCCTACCGACCGGCGGTGACGCCTTCCTGACGATTGACGCTGCCAATTCTACCAACCAGGGAGACAATCTGTATATGGAGCTGCCGAATCAGACCTCTCTTGTTTCCATTGCTCCTGCGAGTGTCGGGGATACAATCCCTCTCGGGCATTTCCAATGTGGTGATCCTCTCAGGTTGTACCTGCAATCCGGGAATCCGGTTGTGGGGGGAATGAAGTTGTATCCGGAGATTTCACAAGAAGGGACTGTCCCCATATTCTTGCCCGACGGGAGGGAGGCACAGATAGTGGGCACCATGAGTTTTGATGACTGGACGGATTTGATTTATGACAAATTGAGCTGCACAGTTTATGTGGTCTCGGATACGTCGAATGTAATGGTACAAATTGATCCTCCGGAAGTATCACCTGGAGACACGGCGACGATCATCGTAAAAAAACATGGAAACTGCCAGGTGACGGACTATCCGCCGGATCAGCTTTTCAACGTCGGGATTCTGGGCGACAGTACTGGAACCATTTTATCATCAGATGGCACGGATACAGCCAGCTACTTCACTAACATTCCGGCAGGATTCAAGTTCATAGCTCCCGACAGCATAAATGGAGATTCGGCGGTAGTTTATATAGAAGTGGGAATACCACCAGTATTAGGTCCGCCCTGTTCTATAAGTGCGGCCAATAATAAATTCGCAATGCAAAACAAACCGACGAAGAACAACGGTGCTAAAGGATCAAAATCCCATGCGAAGCAGATCTTGACAGAGAAGACTAATGTTGCGATACGACGAAGCCTGTCAGTTCCGTCAGATAACGATTTTGGTTGCAATGACTATGGGATTACCGTGGGCATAGTAGAGCCACGCACTATCCTCCTTGGCGAGACAAACTATTACTATGCCACCGAAGAGAATGGACAGTTAATAATTCACGAGACGGACGATCCTTCAAGTAACCCGGGCATAAAGAGTCCCAGTTTGATCATGGAAGATCTCACTATTGCCGATGATGCAGTGAACAACGACAAGATCGGAGCCTATTGGGACTACCTTGATGCTACCGGCAACGATTTGCCCGACGGAATGATCCGCGTGATCGGAAGATACTGGAAACAGGACACGACGTATAAGGTGAGATTGCACGCCGTGAACTTGGATGATGGCAGTGAGGGCGCGATTGAAATTACGGTGAAGAAACCGGCAAAGTTGGGAAATACTAATTCTTCTGTTAAAGATGTTTTCGGTAACGATCTCAACCTTGATTCTCTCATCATCAGGTATGCAGGTGAATATGGAATACCTCCCCAAATTATCAAAGGGCAGATGCAACAGGAGTCCTCAACTTTTACCCCAGCTTGGCGATATGAACCATTTCAAGACGTGAAAATTCAAAACGGAGACGATCCTGATAGATATTTTGCAGATGACCTACCTTTTGTAGTAGATGAAACAACGATGGGAAGCGGTGACAAACCTGACCACTCCAATGAGGATCCGCTACCGTATCTTGATACTCCTACAAAAATTGCGAGCTACACAGTTGATCATTGGAATAATTATGTGCAGCACCATACCGGTGATAAACCAGACATTATAGTCGGTGATTCTTCATTATCAAGCCGTTGGCTTAAGATTTATGGAAAAATTAAGGTAGATAACGGTGCTAAAATAAGCGATGATGAAGCCAGAACGGAGGCCCATGATGAACTTAAACAAGAAATGCAAGATGTAACGGTCAATATCGGAAAATTCTTTGATCATATGGCGCAAACACGCAAAGTAACTTCGTACGGGTTTACTCAGATGATGTATATAACGGCGGCAGACAATTGTTTCAATAATAACCATGACCAATGTTATGACCTTTCATCCACGTATTATGTGGACCAAACAGACGAACGTATATATCCAGAAAAATTAAACGAACAGGATTTCCTCATGCCCTGCTACTGTGACTTTCTTTGGAAGAAGCTCAATTTCACTTTCACGACCTGTATCCCTGAAGGGAACTGGCAAGGTGGTCTCGAATCTCATTGGGATCAAGCATTGGTAAAATATAATGGTGCTTCTGATTACGGGGAAAAGGTATTTGCGAATGCCGAAAATTATTTGCCTTCTAATTAAGGAGAAAATCATGAGACCGTCGAAATTATTATTGTCTATAATGTTCATTTTCAGCATGTTGGTTTCTTACGCGGCAGCTCAGATAATATCCGAAAGGAAATACGATCCGAACAAAACCGTTCTTCATGCTCTTGAAAGTGCTATTCAGGCAAAACATGGAAATAATTACGACATCAGTTTCCACATTATGGATTCTCTTATTGCTAATTCTTTTCCGGATGAAATAACGGATCCTTATGGCACACTCAAAGGCTGCATACTCTTTTCTGCATGGCATACCTGGCAGAGTGAGGATAGCGTCATAACAGGAATGTATAAAAACGGTGAGATTATTTGGGACGATTATCCCGGTACTAAAGCCGGCTTTGCGAGCGAACTTCTTACGACCAAAGATATTAATAACGATGGTGAAGTCGATATACTCGCGCCAGAATTGGATCACGAACGATTTACAAGGGAGTCAAGCATCTATTATCTGTGGATATTGAGCTGGAACGGGACAAGAGGAAGAATTATAAACGACATTGATCCTGTAACTCATCAGTCGACCCTCGTCTCGACCGATGATATGTACGACTTAGTTGATTTTAATCGAGATGGTATATTGGAGATTAGGGGATGGATCAATCGTTGGCGGGAAGATTTTCCTAATCTAAATCCACCCACGTTGCCAAGCATAACGTACAGCCGGAATGGAATCAAATATGGATATTTCCCGTCGACATATCAGATAACCGACAAAGATTTTTATCCTGCCAATTTGATGAATGTCTCGATCCATTGTACCGTTTCCAAGAGCGGTAACTTATACACCTACAATTACTCGTGTTCAAACCAATCCATGAGTGAACAGAGCGTCGAAAATGTTTACATAGGAGGGCTTGAAGACACATCTTCGGACTTCGCACCCTCTGGTTGGCAGGCTTCAAGTTCAAGTTATGTTGGAGGGAGATTCTTCTACAGTAAGTCATTCGATATTCGTGGCACGATAAGCCCAGGAGGTAATCTAGGTGGTTTCAGAACTGTGAGTTTTGTGCCTCCGGCTGTAGTGAAGTATTATGTTCAAGGGTTTCGTGACCACGGACAAATGGCAACTGATGCAGAATACCGCAACGATATTTTAACGAACTCAGTAACTGGCTGCACCATTGGAACACGTGACACAACGATTGCAGTTGGTACATTGCAGTGGCTCGACACTCTCACCAGCTACACCACCCAATCCCGCTCTCTAGGCTGGATCAAAGACCAGGCAACGGCGGATAAGTACACAGGCTATTTCAGTTCTGCAAAGACGAGCTTGCAGCAAAACAACATTGGAGCGACACGCTCGACACTCCAGCAAGTCCTTCAGGATGTTAATACCGATAGTACAAACAGTCTGACCAGCGAGGCTTATGCTCTCATTCGATACAACACAGAGTATTTGTTAGCACAACTCCCTGTCCCACTATCCGGCTTCATTGTCAAGCTCATCAGCAGCACTGGCACAAGACTCACAAGTGGCTCACTTCAATACTATGAAGGAAACTGGAAAGACGCCACAAATAATAATGACGGTACTTTTACCATAAACACAACAGCGAAGACATTAAGTCTTAGAATGACTTATGAGTACGGTACACAGACGAAATCAAATGTGACTGTTGGGACGGACACAGCCATATTCCAGACGGTGAATGCTCAAATCAAGCTGCAAGACACCAAAGGTAACCTGATAGATACGGGCACGGTTCAGTATTACGCGGGAGCCTGGAGAACTCTCGGTACGACTGTAAATGGAATGGCTGCAAAAGAACTTCTTGCCAATAGTTACTCGTTCAGAATGACATATGCCGGTGGCAGCAACGACAAAGCACAGGACATCGGAGTAAATCCAACTGTAGTATTCCAGACTGTCAACGCTGCGGTACAGTTGCAGGATAGCCATGGCAGCTTGATTGATCAGGGGACAGTGCAATATTACGCAGGTGCATGGAGAGACTTCGGCATGACTTCAGGCGGCGTAACGACTAAAGAACTGCTTCCGAATACGTACAGCTTCAGAATGACTTATGCTTACGGAAGCAACGACAAGCAGCAAAACATAAGCACAAATCCTTCGGTAGTCTTCCAGACTGTGAATGCGACAGTTCAGCTAAAGAACAGTCAAGGGAATCTCATCGATACGGGAACGGTGCAGTATTACGCCGGGACGTGGAGAAACTTTGGGACGACTGCAGGCGGAGTAGCAGCGAAGGAATTACTGCCAAACAATTACACGTTCAGGATGACTTATGGGTATGTGTCCAATGACAAGGCGCAGGATATTTCCACAAATAGCACCCTTGCTTTCTCTACGGTTTTATGCACGATTAACGTAACCAACTCGCAAAGCCAGCCCGTCAATAATGTTCAGGCAAGCTACTATTCCGGAGCTTGGTGGCAGATCGGTCCCACTGTGAACGGTCAAGTAACCAAGGAATTACTCCCTGCAAATCTGACGTTCAGGATTACTTACGGTACGTCTCACCAGGACAAGACGCAGAATCTGGCGACAAACAATGTAGTGGGGTTCAACATACCGTAGTTAGAAGGGCGTATGAGTTGTGGTGAAGAAGAAGCAAGAGGCAAGAAGTCAGAGACAAGAACGGAGGGTTGCGAAATGAAGAAGTTAATAGTTTTCTTTTTACTCATTGCTACTAGCGCGTTTGCTCAGACTGCAAAGGTCGCTAACGACAATACTGCCGGTCAGGTCACTCAAGAAAGCTCGGGCCCTGCCCTGAGCGGAGCGAAGGGACAGGTGCCTCGAGAAAGCTCGGGACAAGTTTGGCAAATACCCTTTGCGTCAACGGGCAATACGATTTCTTTGAGCATTCAAAACAATTCCAGCGTTGAAGCAAAGAATGTTTCGGTAACGTTCAATCATCTTCCCACATGGCTGAGTTTCAAATCAACAACTGCATTGTTGAAAGATGTGAGTGCAAACAGTTCGGGTGATGCAGAGTTCACATTTTCTGTTGATAAGAAAGCTCCAGTTGGAATAGACACGATACTGAGGGCAACAATAAGTACGGCCGATGGTCAAACGTGGACGAAAGACATAACGGTCGAAGTGGCGGCACCAAAGGATTACAAGCTTTACGACAATTTCCCGAATCCATTCAACCCGTCGACAAAGATCGCGTTTGAACTTCCGAAGGCATCGCACGTGAAGCTCATGGTCCATGACATTGTCGGTCGAGAGGTCGCGCAAGTCGCAGATACAGATTATCCTGCAGGCTACAGCGAGCTGATATGGAACGGACAAAACAAGAATGGAAAGCTGGTTTCATGCGGCGTTTATTTCTACCGGCTTGTGGTGAGCGGAGTCGAACCAGTGAGCACCGATAGGTGGAGCAATGTCAAGAAAATGTTGATGATCAAATAGTTATTAGCTATGAGCCATCAGCTAATAGGTTCTTATAGCATTCCCCGATAAGCGCCGCCATCGAATTGAATAGTTGCGCCGGTAACATAGCTGTTTTTCTCGGAGCATAGGAAAGCCACGAAGTTGCCAAACTCCTCAGGCGTGCCGAGCCTCCCCATAGGAATTTCTTTGACTATGTTTTGAAGTGCCTCTTCCTTTGTAATCCCTTTCTTGGCGGCAATCTCCTCCATGAGATAATCGATGCGCCGGGTGGCAACGTAATACGGAGCGATGTTGTTGATCAAGACGTTGTCTCGCGAAAAGTCACGGGAGATTGTTTTTGTCAATCCGATAACTGCTGCGCGAATTGAGTTGGAAAGAAGCAGGTTGTCAGCAGGCTGCTTTACCGTCACGGAAGATACATTTACTATCCGTCCCCATTTCTGTGCCTGCATGATCGGAGCAGCTTTGCGAATGAGCCTTACCGCGCTCATTAAACTTAGATCGACAGCTTTCAACCACTGTTCATCGTTGAAGTCGTTGAAGCCTCCTGCCGGTGGGCCGCCTGCGTTTGCAACCAGAATGTGCAGTGTGCCGAAATGCCTTATCACCTCGTCAAATAGTCGGTCGATATCTTCGGGCTGCGTGAGGTCTCCCTGTACCGCGAGTGGTGTCTTACCAGTCTTGTTTCTAATCTCATCAATTGCGTCGTGGATGTTCTGTTTATGCCTGCCGTTGATGATGACGCTCGCTCCTTCGGATGCAAGCGAAATCGCAGTTGCTTTGCCGAGTCCTTTCGTTGATGCCGCGACTACTGCAACTTTCTCTTTAAGTCCCAGGTCCATCTAATTCTCCTCCTTTGACATTGACGAAGCGTAGTGTTTGAAGCAAAGTGGAATCCGGAGTAACAAGAAATCACGCCGAAGATTCATGACGGAAATTATTTGGCACATGGCAAAATTGCAAGTGCGATCCGGCTGGTAGTGGCTCAGGTTGGATTCCCCGGCAGATTTCGCAGACTTCGTCGTGAGCGTTCGACTGACGTTCACGGCGAAGGCTCAGTCGAACGATGAACGCTGAAGACATATCTGTGAGAATCTGCGCGATCAGCGGGAAACAAATATCTTCTGGTAGCTCGAAAATTGAAACTGAGCCGCTACCATCTGGCTCAAAAAGCGTTTGTAGTAGATGGAATAATTGTTGTTTTTTTCGTATCTTTAACCAGTCAGTAGTTAGTTGCAGATTCAGCGTTGAAAGAAAACACAAGATAGTTTCACCTATTATAGAAGATTCATTTCTCTATCAACTCGATGAGCGTGCGTCGGCAGCATGAAGCCCGATCATGACTTGTAAACTGGATTTGTGATCGGGGCCCGCTAGGCGCCGCAGCTCGGGTTCCTTCAACTCTACTGTTCTGCGATGTTTCGATATTCTTGTTTACAGTAGGAAGTATAATGTCGATAAGTGATCATGTTGATGTGAGGCTTGCCGAGACGGTAAGGGATAAGCTCGGCATATCGGTCAATCACTGTTATCAATGCGGGAAATGCTCGGCGGGCTGTCCGGCGTCAGCCGAAATGGATTTTGCTCCAAGCGTTGTCATGCGGATGCTCCAGACGGGAACGACCAATTCGGATGCCTCCATATTGCGAAGTTACGCCATCTGGCTATGCCTGGCCTGCGAAACATGTTTTACGCGTTGTCCTATGGAAATTGACCTTCCAAGGGTCATGGATGTCCTCCGCAACGAATCACTCAAGCTTAAGCTGGTGCATCCCAAAGCTAGAGACATCGTCTCATTCCACAAGTCATTCATAGATACTGTTCGTCACTTCGGGCGCATGTGGGAACTCGGCCTCATCGCTGAGTACAAGCTCCGCACGCGCCATTTTTGGCAGGATGTCGTTCTTGCCCCGCTGATGCTCAGGAAGGGGTTACTGTCCCTTCGTCCTCCATTTAACAAGACACTTTCGGAGCGTATTTTCTCGAATATAAAACGGCAGGGAGACAAGCCTAAATGAAAATCGGTTTGTATCCTGGGTGTTCATTTGAAGGATCTGCACGTGAATATGCAGAATCGCTGCACGCCATTGCACCGAAATTAGGATTGGAACTTGAAGAAGTTAGGGGATGGAATTGCTGCGGTGCGAGTTCCGCTCATGTTCTTGATCGCAAATTATCGCTCGCGTTGCCTGCAAGCATTTTGGCCGAGGCAGAATCGCAGAAGATGGACGAGATGGTGGTCCCGTGTGCTGCGTGCTTTAATCGTCTCGCCACTGCGAAGGCCGAGATTGCCGCTGATGCAAAAGTTCGGGAGGAAGTTGTGAGCATCCTGAAGATGCCCTACACCGGCACAGTTGCTGTACGGAATATTCTGGAAGTGCTCAATTTAGTGCTGACTCCGGAAGTTTCAAAAACGTTTCCCGGCACTTTTCCCCATAAAGTGGTTTGTTACTACGGCTGCTTGCTCGTTCGTCCCAAGAGTGTTGCTCACGAAGAACGGATCGAAGATCCGATGCAGATGGATGAACTTATGAAGCGGATTGGCGCTAAGCCGCTCGATTGGGGAATGAAGACGGAGTGCTGCGGCGCCAGCTTCTCCATTACCCGCACGGATATTGTCGGAAACCTGAGCGGCAAAATTCTGGAGGATGCGACCGAACGCGGCGCGGAAGCCATCATCGTCGCCTGTCCGATGTGCCATTCAAATCTCGACATGAGGCGAAAAGACATCGAGCGTACGACGGGCAAGGAGTTCAAGATCCCGATTCTTTACGTCACACAGGCAATCGGTCTTGCGCTCGGCCTTAGTCCGAAACAATTAGGACTTCAGCGTCATTTTGTTCATGTAGCGTTAGAAGGGAAGAGTAAAGTTCAACCGAATCCTCCGGCACGCGTTAAGGCAGCAGTATGATAGAAAGCAGAGTTTATCGATGTCACGAATAGGAGTATTTGTTTGCCATTGCGGTGAAAACATTAACGGGACAGTGGATTGTGAGAAAGCGGCAAAGACGTGCGCTTCGATTCCCGGGGTTGCGTATAGCGTCGATTATAATTATATGTGTTCGGACCCCGGACAGAATTTGATCCATGACGCAATCAAGGACAAGAATCTCACTGGCGTTGTCGTCGCTGCATGTTCGCCTCGGATGCACGAACCGACGTTTCGAAAAACCTGCGCAGCAGCAGGATTGAATCCGTATATGTGTGAGATGGCAAACCTGCGAGAACATTGTTCGTGGGTCCATACAAAAAGCGACGCCACGACGAAAAAAGCGATCGACCTGGTCTCTATGACGGTTGAGAAGGTCAAGCGGAACAAGCCGCTTTATTCCATCAAAGTTCCGGTGACCAAGACTGCCTTGGTGATCGGCGGCGGGATTGCCGGCATTCAAGCGGCATTGGACATCGCAAATGCGGGGCAAAAAGTTGTGTTGGTCGAACGTGAACCGTCAATCGGCGGCCATATGTCGCAGCTTTCCGAGACCTTTCCGACTCTCGACTGCTCACAGTGCATCTTGACTCCGCGGATGGTGGAAGTTGCTCAGAACCCGAACATCACCTTGTACACGTATTCGGAAGTTGAGAGCCTCACAGGTTTTATCGGGAACTTCACTGCACGAATTCGTAAGAAGGCAAGAGGCATCAGACGAGAAAGCCTGCACGGGATGCGGTGACTGTGCAACTGCATGTCCGATTAAGAAGAATCCGAGCGAGTTCAACATGGGACTCGGCATGCGAAGTGCGATTTACATCCCGTTTCCTCAGGCGGTCCCGAACAAACCGGTCATCGATCGCACACGTTGTTCATACTATCTGAGAGGTAAATGTAAGTTCTGCGTGACAAAGTGTCCGGCAAATGCAATTCGCCTCGAACAAGAGGACGAGATCATCGACATTCCTGTGGGCTCTGTTGTTGTTGCAACCGGCTTCAACGTTGTGGATGCGTCGTTTTTTCCTGAATACGGTTACGGAAGATACAAGGATGTCGTTTCGGGATTGCAGTTTGAACGGTTGCTTTCAGCTTCCGGCCCGACGCTTGGCGAAGTGAAGCGTCCATCCGATGGGAAAATCCCGAAAAAGATTGTCTTCATTGCCTGTGCAGGATCGCGTGATCCGGCAAAGGGCATTGAATATTGTTCGAAGATTTGCTGCATGTACACTGCCAAGCATGCGATGTTATACAAGCATAAAGTCCATGACGGTGAAGCATACGTGTTTTACATGGACATCCGTGCCGGTGGAAAAGGGTATGACGAATTTGTCCGCCGTGCAATCGAAGAAGACGATGTCAAGTATATTCGCGGGCGAGTCTCGCGTGTCTATGAACGCAACGGCAAATTGATTGTGCGAGGTGCCGATACTCTTCTCGGCGCACAGCAGGTAGAAATTGAAGCTGACATGGTTGTGCTGGCAACAGCAGGCGTCGCGAACGTCGGCGCCGAAGAGCTTGCACAGAAACTGCATGTTAGCTACGATTCGCATCATTTCTTCGCAGAGGCGCATCCGAAGCTGCGCCCAGTTGAGACCAACACAGCCGGGATTTTCCTTGCGGGTGCATGCCAATCCCCGAAAGATATCCCGGACAGCGTCAGTCAGGCATCCGCCGCGGCAAGTAAAGTCGTCGGGATGTTTTCTAGTGACGAGTTGACGCGTGAGCCAGTCATCGCCGTCGTCAATAGAGCTGCGCCCCCTGTTTTTTCAACATGCGTCGGCTGCTTTATGTGCCAGTCCGCTTGTCCTTACCAAGCAATTGAGCGGGAAGAAATCAAAACGCGAGATGGCAAGCTGATTAAGACAGTCGCAAAAGTGAATCCTGGTTTGTGCCAGGGATGCGGAACCTGCGTGGCGTTCTGCAGATCGGATTCGATCGATCTGCAGGGCTTCAGCGATGAACAAGTTTATGCAGAAGTTATGGAGTTGATGAACTAAGATGGCCGAAGGAACTTCAGGCACAGTTGCTTTTGAACCGAAAATCATCGCATTTGTTTGTAATTGGTGCACGTATGCGGGTGCCGATTTGACGGGGACCAGCAGAATAAAATATGCGACGAACGTTCGCATCGTTCGCTTTCCGTGTACGGGACGCATTGATTATAATTTGCTCCTGAAAGCATTCGAGCAAGGTGCGGATGGAGTGATAGTTTCGGGATGTCATCCGAACGATTGCCATTACACGTCGGGGAATTTTCATGCACGTCGCCGTTGGATAGTCTTTCGGCAGATGATGGAATACATGGGTGTCGACATGCGGCGTGTAAAGTTCTCATGGGTGTCAGCGGCAGAAGGTGCGAAGTGGGCGGACATTGTCAATACGACTGTAAAGGAAATCCTCGAGCTTGGTCCCTCGAAGGAATTTTCTCAAATGGCGAATCGAAAAGTCGCTTAAGGAATTCGTCTCGATGGCAAAGCATTCCTGCAGATTTTGAAAGAAGAATTGATGCAAGCATTACGGCAGAAAGCAAAAGAGTTACTTGAGTCAGGAAAAGTAGCTGTCATTATTGGCTACGGCAACGGAAGCGGAGATGGAGTCCGTCCCGTCTTCATTCGCAATGCGGCGAACGTCACGAAGTTGGTATTCGATTCTCGCTGCCGGCAAAACCTGGCTGTGTATCTTTCCAAACCTGAAATAAGAAAAATGGGGAGACCGGCTATTGTTGCAAATCCTTCTGTTGTTAAAACAATTGTGCAGTTGATTTCTGAAAACCAGCTGCGAAGCAGTGATTTAGTCACACTTGTCGCAGATAATGACGCCGTAGCGGAATTGTCCGATGATGCTTCGTTGGATGCCTATTCAGCGGGTCATCCTGTGATTTTCCCTCCATTCGCTCAAAAGGAAATCAAGACAATTGCCGAAATGTCCTTGCAAGACCGATTCAGGTACTGGCAAGATGAGTTGTCAAGGTGTTTCAAGTGCTACGCCTGTCGCGCGGCATGTCCGCTGTGCTATTGTGAACGATGCATCACCGATGACAATCGTCCGCAGTGGGTTTGCGTACCGTCTCACGCAGAGGGAAATTTCGAATGGCACATGAACAGAGCGATGCACCTTGCAGGCAGATGTATCGAGTGCGGTTCGTGCACAATAGCTTGCCCGGTCGGGATTCCGATTGGTCTTTTGACAATTGAAGCCTCGCGGATTGTGGAACAGGAATTTGGCTACAAACCGGGATTGCGCTGTGACGCACCGTCCGCGTTGTCCTCTTTCAGAATTGAGGACAAGGAAGAGTTTATTGTATAATTTTTATTTACCTGAACACTGAAGAGCTTAGGCAACCGAAGCATAATGAGGAATGAGCATAGCCTTGAGGGCGTGAAATAGAATATGAAATTCATTACACAAGATAACCTGTTTTTGTTTTTGAAAGGCATTATTGATTCCGGTAAGCAGCTATTTGCTCCGCAGCGGATAGCCGAAAAGACATTCTTCCTTCCGGTGAAAGACGTTGCTTCAATTGTCTTTGATTACATCCAAACGACCGAGTCCCCGAAGGGGCTACTGTTTCCGAAGGTGGAACGTATGCTCTCATACGAATACGCAGATGGCAAGATTAAGGTCACTGACGGTGCGCAAGAGCAGAAAGTACCGGATCGTGTCCTTTTCGGCTCGCGTCCGTGTGACGCAATCGGGTTGAAGACTCTGGCTGAATTCTTCAAGCAAGATATGCCCGATGCCTTCGTTCAACAGCGACAGGATGTGTTGACAATCATATCAATGAGTTGCGTGAAATCCGACGAGAATTGTTTTTGCACCTCTGTTGGGACCGGTCCAGGCGACTCTACCGGAAGCGATATTCTGCTGACGCCGGTTGAAGACGGCCGCTTTCTTGTTGAATGCCTTACAGAGAAGGGAAGGATGCTTGTCGAATCCCATAAGACATTCTTTGAGCAGGGTGCAGACGTGGATAAAGAGAAATATCTTGCGAAGATTCCGCAGACATTCTCTCATGTAGAAATTTCGAAAATGCTATCGAAAGCCTTCGATAATCCTGTCTGGAACGAGGCATCGCTGCGTTGTATCGGCTGCGGCGCCTGCGCGTACGTTTGCCCGGTCTGTTCATGCTTCGACATTCAGGATCAAGGGAACAACAAGAAAGGTGATCGCCTGCGTTGTTGGGATTCATGTGCATTCGCGCTATTTACGCTGCACACTTCAGGGCATAATCCCCGGCCGACACAGAGCACTCGCTGGCGGCAACGCGTCTTGCACAAGTTTTCGTACATACCGGAGCGTAACGATTTACCAGGCTGTGTCGGCTGCGGTCGATGCTCCCGTGCCTGCCCAGCGGACATGAATCTCAAAGAGGAGCTGAGCGAATTGAGCCATTCGCTTGAAGCTGTGCCGCAACGAATTGAGGAACACCCGTGAGTCTGAGCAATATTTACAATCCGTATTTAATGCGGATCGAAAAAGTGACAGAAGAAGCACCAGGGGTCAAAACATTTCGCCTTAATTTCACCGACGATTCTGATCGCGAAAAATTCGTGTTCAGCGCCGGCCAGTTTGGTGAGTATTCCATCTTCGGCGAAGGCGAATCTACTTTTTGCATCGCATCCTCGCCAACACGCAAAGACTACATCGAATGCACGTTCCGCGAAGCGGGGCGTGTCACGTCTGCACTTGCACGGAGAGAAGCCGGAGATGTCATTGGCTTCCGCGGCCCGTACGGAAATATTTTTCCTCTGGAAGAATGGAAAGACAAGAACCTGCTATTTATCGCAGGTGGAATTGCTCTGCCGCCGATGCGCTGCGTAATTTGGAATGCGCTCGACCTGCGCGATCGGTTCAAAGACATCACGGTTTTGTACGGCGCGCGAACAGTTGCCGACCTCGTTTATAAATACGAACTGGAAGAGTGGGGCAAACGCTCCGATATGAAACTTGTAACGACTGTCGATCCCGGAGGCGAAACACCTGATTGGAAAGGCAAAATCGGGTTCGTGCCGACGGTTCTCGATCAGATGTCTCCAGCAAGCTCAAACACCGTCGCAATTGTCTGCGGCCCGCCTGTGATGATAAAATTCACTTTCCCAGTGCTAGAAAAATTCGGTTTCAAACCCGAAACAATTTATACCACTCTCGAGAACAGGATGAAGTGTGGTGTCGGGAAGTGCGGTCGTTGTAATGTCGGATCGGTTTACGTCTGCAAAGACGGACCGGTGTTTACTTACGAGCAGCTGCAATCGCTCCCGCCGGAATATTGAGAATCGTTCGGCTTTAACCAACGGTCACACCTTTTCGCAGTCTATCGTTACGAATGGAACCTGCATAGAAAGGCTGCCAGACTCAACAGACTTTGAGTTGAGTATCGCCTCTATTCTCCGGAATACCTCCTCCTGACGATCGGTTGAAATAATTTCCTTCCAGCTTGGCATAAATGCTAATTTGAAGAAGAAATGATTTAGCATTGCTGTGGCATCTGCGAAATCGTAGCTGAAAACATCATGAGAGGTAGAGCTGACCTTGAAACCATTATTTTCCAACCTGTTTTTGAATTCAGGAACGGGTTTGCGTTTCGCATAGATGTGCTCAGATAATTGCTTTTCCCGTTCCTGCAATCCGCAGTCTCTCAAGACTTTACGATAGACCTGGTAGAAATCTGAAAACGTTTGATCGGTGTTGAAAGTGAATACGAATTGTGCACCACTTTTCGATACTCGGCTGCATTCCTCAAGCGTCCGTTCCAAATCCCTGACGTTGTTCATTCCATTATTTGATACCATCAGGTCGAAGTAGCCGTCCTCGAATGGCATTTCCTCGGCTCGTCCGTCGACAACATCGACATTGGACAATTCATAAATCCTGATCTTCTGTCGGATGCGGTCAATTCCAGCTTTCCACGGATCGATGCCATAGACCTTAGCCGTGTCTCCCAACCGCATCGCGAGTTCGAGCAAAGGGAAGCCTAATCCACAACCAATATCCAAAGCCCTAATGTTCCTTCTATACCGAATCAGATCCAAAATTCTCAACCCAAATGGTGCCGACCAAAGAGATAGGTCGTCGATAACTGAAACGACATCGGGATTGTCTAGATCGTCATAAAAATGGCCCATGGTAAAATTCTCGTGGCTCTCAGATTCTATTCAAGGAAGTAGCCTGTCATCTGCTTGCGGAACAGGCGTAAAAAGAATACATATCTCTCCGATAAGATGCAAGGTTTGACTGGTTGGTAATTAATTATGTATTGAATAAATTCGATCTGAAAAGATCAAACGCAGCGAGGCAAGAGATGGCAACGAAAGATCCGAGAGTTGATGCTTATATTGACAAATCGGCGGCATTTGCTAAGCCGATAATGAATCACATCAGGGAAATCGTTCATGGGACATGTCCTGATGTTGAGGAAGCTCTCAAATGGGGAATGCCTAACTTTCTGTACAAAGGCATGATGTGCAACATGGCTGCTTTTAAAGAGCACTGCTCCTTCGGCTTCTGGAAAAGCAAGTTGGTCCTGGGGGATAGATATGCCAAGCCAGGAGAAAATGCGATGGGGAGTTTCGGGAGGATAACCAAAATCTCAGACTTGCCCCCGCAGAAAGTTTTGAGAGAGTATGTAAAAAAGGCGATGAAGTTAAATGAGGATGTAGTGAAAGCACCCGCCGTTCGAAAGGCGGGAGAGAAAGTTGAACTTAATATCCTTCAGCCCTCATGGCCGCACTTAAAAAGAACAAGAGGGCACTCGAGAACTTCGTGACTTTTAGTCCGAGTCAGAAGAGAGAATATGTTGTGTGGATTGCCGAGGCGAAAAAGGCAGGAACGCGCGCAAACCGAATCGAAACTGCTGTGGAATGGATAGCAGAGGGGAAGGTGAGAAACTGGAAGTACGTGAAGCAGGGAATGGCGCAAAAGTAAGATACAGGAAGTGACAGGCAGCAGCAGAGATAAGAGTCCTATGACTGTAAGCCATCAAATGGATCGCCTCGCCCTTCGCGGACGAAGTAGGTACTTTTATAGGCATGACCGCCTCTGGACGATGAAAGCCACAAGTGTTCAGACATGAGCCGTCTCGTTCGGATGAGCCGCGATAACAAATGACAACGGTACTTTATTCCTGCATTGTCGTTGTAGCCTCACTCCTTCTTGTTTCGTTTGGCTGGCGTCTCCTTTCGCGCCGCGCGACGCTACCGTGTCCGTCTTGGCTGGCGTGGCTGGTTGAGTTCGATGATCCTCTTGTAAAGAGCTATAACGCTCGGGCAATTATCGAGCATATAGACCTTCAAGCCCGGAATGAAGATTCTGGATGTAGGCTGCGGTCCAGGCCGCCTCACAATTCCTGCCGCTCAAAAAGTTGGTCCGGAAGGGAGAGTTGTGGCGATTGATATTCAACCAGCGATGTTGCGCCGGGCGGTGGAGAAAGCAGCGGCGGCTCGCTTGACAAACGTTCGATTTGTTCAAATGGCAATCGGAGAAGGAAATCTGAACAAGGATCAGTTTGACCGCGCACTGCTGGTCACCGTGCTGGGGGAGATTCCCGACCGTGAAGGCGCCCTTCAGCAGATCTACGATGCTTTGAGGCCGGGAGGAATTCTCTCAGTCACAGAGATTATTTTTGATCCGCATTTTCAAAGCAGAGCAACTGTCATGCGGCTGGGAAAGGCCGCGGGTTTTCAAGAGAAGTCCTTCTTTGGCAATCGGCTTGCCTTCACATTGATCTTAGAGAAACCTAAAGATGGCTGAGCGGTTCTGCAAGTCTTTACGGTGAAATACCACGATGGAGGTAATATGGAAAAACAGGTTCTATCTGATGCCGATGTTTATCCCAGCGAAAATGTCATTTTCTCTCATTTAGGCAAAGCAAGGCCCCATTTTAGTTCTTTAATGGACTTCAATAATTCCGTTCACCCTGACTTCGTCGAACGCTGGAGGTACTACAATGATGGCAAAAGGTGGTTGCTGAACATTTCCAAAAAGAAGAAGACTGTGTTTTGGCTTTCGGTAGGAGAAGGATTTTTTCGGACGACTTTTTACCTGAATTCCAAAGCTGAACAGAGCATTATTGATAGTAAGATTCCTGAACCGCTGAAAAAACAGTATCTGAAAACTTCCGGGAAAAAATTTCGTGCGATCTCATTGGTGATAAAAGCAAAGAAGGACATTGAAGTTTACAAAGGACTTCTGGAATTGAAGCTATCTAATAGCTGACAGAGGTATGTCCGAAATGGGAGCCAATCGGTCGTGTGGTTAGGCAGACATACTTCGACGGAGAATCTTCTTGTCCCGGATTCCTTTTTAATCCTCTCTGCCTTCCAATGCTCCATTCCCACAAAAATGCATGTTTGTGAGGGTTGTGTATAAATAAGCAAGGAAAACCGGTAACGATCATCTTTCCACCTTAGCCGTGTTATACAGGCCTGCGGCAAAGAAAATTATGTTCGCAAGCCACGCCGTCAGCAGAGGGCTGAATATCCCGTCATATCCGAGAACCTGACTTATCTTGATCAATAAAATATAAACGAATGAGAGCAGAATGCTTATCCCGAATTCCAGGGCGAGACCGCTTCGCTTTTTGCGTGCGGATAGTGGTACACCAAAAAAGATTACGACAACCGCGGCAAATGGAAACGAAACCTTCGAGTAGTAATCAACTTTGTAACGGTTGACATCATTCCCGCTGTTCTCTTGCAACTTTATGAAGCGACTGAGCTGAGTGTAGTCCATATCATTCGGATTGAGTGCTTTTTGCTGGAGGTCTAGCGGCTTAAATGTGATTCTCTTTAGAGGCAGGGAAGGATAAGAGTGGAAGTACTCTTTTGACCCGGCGAAATCGCGCGCTATGACGTTTCTAAGGATCCAGGTACTCGAAGCGGTATCGTAGATCATGGTCTGTGCATCGAAGCGCTGAACAAGATACGTCCTATTAGTGTCTGCAAATTCCTGTACGGAGACTTTTGAGGCTATATTTGTAACATCATCAAAATAGCCGATCGTAACTATCCTGTCACGGCTGTCCAGCATGAAGATATTATACTTCCACCAGCCTTCATTGTGTTGCTGAAGATAGACTTTCTCAAGCCTGAATTTTTCGTGATTTGCCTTTGGCACGATCCACTGGTTAAAGTAAATCATCAGTCCGCATATTACAGCTGACACAACCAAAAACGGGAGCAAAATTCTGTAAATATCTACGCCTGAGCCCTTTATGATGATTATTTCATTATTGTTCGACATTCTCCCTGTGGTAAACAAGCATGCAAGAAGCACTGCCACGGGCGTGATAAGTTTCAAAATCTCGGGCGTGAAAACCAGATAGTACTCAGCTATGAGAGGGATACTCATCCCGTTGTCGAGGAAGTCATCAAGGTGCTCCATGAGATCCACAAGGATAAAGATCACCGCAAAAACAAGTGTAGCGAACAGAATGACGCTAACAAACTGCCTGATGATATAGCGATCGATCTTTTTCATCGTTCTCTTTTTGCGAGTTCGTTTAGTGTATCTTCGGAAATCCACCTTCTTGGAACAAATCTGACAAAGAAATCCCAATTGATGATCATCGTCTCCTTGGATGTTCTGTAAGTCAATAACAAACCGATCCCGCCCAGAACGATGTTGGCTAACCACATTGCCATAAACGGACTCATCAACTCGCGGTCTGCGAGCTTTTCGCCTGCGATGAGAAATGCCCAGTAAACAACGAAGAACAGCAAACTCATTCCTGCGGAAACGCCGAAGTTTCCGCGCCGTGACATCATACCAAGGGGCGCTCCAAGAAAAACAAAGACGATCGCCGCAAACGGGATCGAATATTTCTTTTGAATTTCGACCCTGAACATATGAATCTGACGCTCGTTGTTATCCATGCTTGACAGTAAGCTCTTCGCAAGTCCTTCACTCGAACTGATCTTTGACTCTGATTGAAGATAGACCTGCGGGGAATCAACGGGGACCATTATGACGTTACGAGTAGCTGTCGGAGAAACGAGTCTCTTGAACTCACTTCTCATATAATTGGTTAGTTGCGAATTGAGAGCCTCTTTGTCTCTTTCGAATCCCGCGACAATTCTCCTCATTGAATCTGCACTCAGCTCACGGTCACCGCGGCCAAACGCGCTCTGAGATGATTCTTCAAATGCAAAACCTTCCGCTCTCAGCGCTATTCGTTGATGTTGGTAGCGAATTCTTTGATAAGCTCCGACTTGAGTGTTGTCGTACTCGTCGATCTCGCCGTCACTCAGAAGCATTATGATTTGCTTCATACTCGGTGAGAAGCCGACTTTTCCTTTCTCTGCAGTTATGGTCGTAAATTTTTCAGGATTTGAGAAATCAAAGATTGTGATTCCATACAGATCAGTAGAGTTTGGAACTGTTTTGCGCACCAATATTGCGTGATTGTCTATTTCATCAGAGAATTGTCCCGGCTCGATGGTGAATGTAGGCTTTTTCCTTTGAATGTCGATCATCAAAGTCTTTGCTCTGTGGTTCGCATCCGGCAAAACATGGTTGTCGAAAAGCTCCAGAAGATAGAATACTAATACGGATGCAACAACAACTGGAAACATCATCTTGATGAGCCCGACTCCTGAGCCTTTTATTGCAGTCACTTCGTTGTTGGACGACAAACCACCGAATGCCATGAGGACTGCAACGAGGACTGACATAGGTACCGCAAGCACGACTATCCAAGCGAGGTTGAACGCGATAAGCTGACCGATTACAAAAAGAGTGAGACCTTTGCCGACAATCTGGTCCATCGACTGCATGAGGAACTGCAATAGAAAGACAAACGTAATTACAACCATAGAGAAAAGGAAAGGTCCTACATGGCATTTCAATATATATAGCGCAAGCTTCACGGGGGAAATATAGCATTCTAACACCGCGCACTCAATGAGATAACCCAGTTTTCGACAAGTTTTGTATTCTTATAAAGCCAGAGCCAATCTCGCCGGCAAGGTTCTGTCACGGTCGAATTCACCGCCGCCTCCGTCCACCAAAAGGAAAGAACGAGAATCAAAGCCACCATCTTCCTAAGACTTGGATTTATCGTGAATTCAGTTCTCGATCTTCGTCGACTCGGCTAACTTTCCAGCCATGCAAGGTCTTCGTATGATTGTTTTGTTTGAAGGTTTTTAGACAGGTGTTATATTGTCCTGAAATGAAAGTGCTTCACCATGCAACGATTAGAGGACGCTAATGTGGTTTGAGTACGACGTTCCCAAAAGATCGATGGCAGCCACCAAAGCAAAAATCATGAATCTCGTTCAATTCTGGAGGTAAGATGAACCCGGTAATCAACATGAATTTCATAGACTATCTGATTTTGGCGGCTTATGTGTTGATAACGATAATCGTGGGATACTCCCTCAGGAAGTACATGAAAACGAGCGAGGATTTCTTCCTATCCGGCCGTTCTCTCCCGAGCTGGATCACGAGTCTGGCTTTCTTGTCGGCAAACTTGGGGGCATTGGAAGTGATCGGGATGGTTGCAAACTCCGCGAAGTACGGGATTTTGACCGTGCATTTTTATTGGATAGGTGCAATACCTGCGATGCTTTTTCTGGGTATCTTTATGATGCCCTTTTATTACGGAAGCAAAGTCAGAAGCGTTCCGGAATATTTGAAGCTAAGGTACAACGAGGCGACCCGCGGATTGAACGCGATCTCCTTTGCCGCCATGACGCTTCTCATGAGCGGGATCAGCATGTATGCTATGGCGTCTCCTTTTCCAACTGACGCTCGGGTGGTCGCTGACATCAAGCATCTTCTTGTCCGCATTTGTCGTTTTGATCTATATGTTTTTTGGCGGGCTGTCATCATCCATTTACAATGAAGTGATTCAGTTCTTCCTGATTTGGCTGGGACTGCTCCCAATTGTCTACATTGGACTTCATGCAGTCGGGGGCTTTGAGGGCTTGGTTCAAAGAATTCCTCCGTCATTCCTTGAGGCATGGAGGCATATGGGATCGGCAGCCGAGAATCCGATGGGTGTCGACTGGCTCGGTGTTGTCCTTGGTCTGGGTTTCGTTCTGTCGTTTGGCTATTGGACAACTGACTTCTTGGTTGTTCAAAGAGCATTAGCCTCTGAAGACCTGGCTGCCGCACGTAGAACACCTATCGTGGCATCATTTCCAAAGATGCTGGTTCCCATTATCGTGGTGATTCCGGGACTTCTTGCGGTCGCGCTTCTTCCACAATTCAAAGTTGTTCCAGGTGGACCGACTCCCAACTATAATTCTGCCCTTATCCTCCTGTTTGCGAATTATTTACCCAATGGCATCCTCGGACTTGCGATTACCGGATTGCTTGCAAGTTTCATGTCGGGAATGGCTGGAAACGTCACTGCGTTCAACACCGTTTGGACCTACGATATCTACGGAAGTTACATAAAGAAGGGGATGCCAGACCAGCATTATCTCAAGATGGGAAAGTACGCCACTGTATTCGGCGTCTTGTTCAGTATCGGCACTGCTTACATCGTTCGTTCATTCCCGAATTTGATGGACTACATGCAGCTTCTTTTCTCGTTCTTCAACGCTCCGCTGTTTGCGACTTTTCTACTCGGAATGTTTTGGAAGAAGGCGACACCATGGGGTGGCTTCTTCGGACTTATGTTCGGAATCCTCGCTGCCGCGACCCACTATCTCCTCTACCAGGCCGGAGTGTTTCATTATTCGAGTGAGATGGCAGCAAACTTCTATCAGGCTTGGTGGGCTTGGTGCACTGACTTTGTCATCACAATCATCGTCAGCACATTTACTGCCAAAAAAGCTGAAGATACACTTGTCGGTTTAGTATATGGGTTGACCCCCAGGCCCCATTCAGATGCAAGCCTTCTTCGAAAACCCCAATTTTGGGCAGTGGTCTCGCTTGTTGTGATGATAATTCTGAATATCATTTTCTGGTGAAAAACGATTGGAGATATAGATGGAAACTTCTCAGAAGCAAAGCCATTTTTTCGACTTAAAGATCCCGCTTGGTTCCCTGTTGGGATTCTACGGGGTATTGCTTTTGCTGTACGGCATCTTCGGACCGAGCGATATTTATCAAAAGTCCCTTTACTTGAATGTAAATCTTGTGTGGGGAATACTGATGATCATAGTCGCCTTTGTTTTCCTGCTGTCTGCTTTTGCGGGGAAAAGGAAGAATGTTTAAAGAAGTGCCATGGCGTTCACCCAAGTCTTATGAAATTCTCAAGGACGATTGTTATGAGGAATAGATGGGCACGGCTGTAGAATTCGCGACATTGACGGAAATGTTCGAAAATCTTTGCCGAAAATATGCGGACAGTGGAAGGGAAGTATACCGCTACAAATTAGATGGAAGATACATCGGCATTACTTACGATGAGTTTTATGAAAAAGTGGAGCTCCTTGCCTACGGCCTAAAATCGATCTGGAGTAAAACGCGGTGACAAGATATTCAATCTTATCCGAGAATAGGCCTGAATGGCCAATCACCGATCTGGCCACTTTAGCGATCAGTGCCATCGACGTTCCGATTTTTCCGACATTGACAGCGAAGCAAATCGAATACATTCTTCTCAATGGTGACGTTTCAGTGCTGGTCGTTTCCAATTCCTTCCAGCTGAATAAAATTCTTCGTATCAGAGATAACTTGAAGAAGGTGCGTCGCATCATCTCCATGAATCCACTACAAAAATCTTCTGATCCGTCGTTAGTTGACCTTGCGGAGATTTACGGACTTGGCAGGAAGGAGAGGGACAAACACCGCGGTGAATTCGGAAAGTGGTTGTCAGAAGTCAAGCCTGCCGATCTGGCAACGATCATTTATACGAGCGGGACCACAGGAGAGCCCAAAGGCGTCATGCTGACGCACGGCAATTTCGTTTCGAACATCAAAGCAGCTCTCGATCATATCCCGATAAATGAAACTGATAATCTCCTCTCATTCTTGCCCATCTCGCATAGCTTCGAAAGAATGGCTGGGTATTACACTGCGCTATCGGCGGGCGCAAGCGTTTCTTACGCAGAGAGCATCGAAACGGTTGCACAGAATCTTCTGGAAGAAAGGCCCACGATCGTAACGACAGTGCCGAGGCTATTTGAGCGGATACACGCTCAGGTCATAAAGAGCATAGAAGCTGGCTCGGCCACGAAGCGGAGGATTTTTTATTGGGCGCTAAGGCTAGGCAAGCGAGTTATTGTACAGAGAAGAAAGGGATTCGTTGGTCCGTTGCTGCGTGCGGAGTACATCCTTAGCCGATAAATTAGTCTATTCAAAGTTGAAGGCGCGGACTGGAGGAAGGATAAAATTTTTCGCAAGCGGAGGCGCCGCGCTTTCTCGCGAGCTTGGCGAGTTTTTTGAATCCGTAGGAATAATGATAATCGAAGGATACGGAATGACAGAGTGTTCGCCGGTCATTAGCGCAAACAGGTTTGATGATTATAAGTTTGGAACGGTCGGGAAGCCGCTGCAATAACGTTCAGGTGAAGATCGCGGATGATGGCGAAATCTTGACGCGTGGTCCGCACGTTATGGTCGGGTATTACAGAAATAAAGAAGCGACTGAGGAGACGATCGACATTGACGGCTGGCTTCACACAGGTGATGTAGGCCACTTCGACAGTGATGGATTTTTGTCGATTACCGACAGGAAAAAGCATCTTTTCGTAAATTCGGGCGGCAAGAATATTGCCCCTCAACCGATTGAAAGTTTGCTGGAACAGAGTAAATTTATAGACCAAATAGTCTTGATAGGCGATAGGAGAAGGTTCAACACGGCATTGATCGTTCCAGATTTTGACGTGCTTAAGGCTTTTGCTAAGGACCAGAACATCCTCTTTTCAAAGGTCGCCGAATTGATTGCCAACGAGAAGGTTTATGAGATAATCCGAAAGGACATGAACGAATTGCAGAAGGACCTCGCAAAATATGAACAGGTGAGGCGCTTCAAACTGCTGGCAAATCCATTCACAATAGAAAATGGAGATCTCACACCCACGATGAAGGTCAAAAGGAAGATCGTGGAGCAAAAATATGCGGACTTAATTGAATCGATGTACAATTAGCTGCCGACGCATTAGGAAATGGTAATGGGACTGAAGGAGAGAGAGAAACAATTCATCTTGCAGACATACAAGCGACTTCCAATCGAAGTTGATCACGCGGATGGAGTGCACGTCTATGGGAAGGACGGGAAAAAATATTTAGACTTCTTCGGTGGAATCGCCGTCAACGCTCTGGGTTACAACAATGCGAGGGTAAAGAGAGCGATATTAAATCAAGTCGATCGTTACATGCATGTGTCGAATCTATTCTACATGGATGTGCAGGTGGAATTGGCAGAAATGATATGCAAACTCTCCGGCTATTCAAAGATCTTCTTCACGAATTCCGGAACAGAGGCGGTAGAGGCGGCAATAAAGCTATCGAGAAAATGGGGAAGCAGTGCAGGCAAGTCGAAACTTTTTGCTTTGACGAATTCATTTCATGGGAGGACCCTTGGAGCTCTCTCTTTGACTGATCGAGCGAAGTATCGGCAAGGCTTTGAACCCTTTCTTCCCGACGTTGATCATATTGAGTTCAATGATGTCTTCGATCTGGAGAGGAAAGTCGATTCAACAACTGCCGCAGTATTCATCGAGTTCATCCAGGGAGAAGGCGGAATAAATGTCATCTCCAATGAGTTCGTGGATCAGCTTTTTGCACTGAGAGATAAGTATCATTTCTTGATCGTAGCTGATGAGATCCAGTCGGGAATTTACCGAACAGGAAGGCTCTTTGCTTACGAACATTATGCCGTGCGGCCGGATGCCATCACCGTCGCAAAGCCTCTTGGCGGGAGTCTTCCCCTCGGGGGATTGCTCGTAGACTCACACCTGGTCGACGTGCTTGGATATGGCGCCCACGGAACGACATTTGGAGGCAATCCGGTTTCATGTGCCGCCGGTTTGGCTACCTTGCAGGAGCTTACAGAGAAAGAAATCGGATACTCATGTCTCAAAAGTCAGCGGCTACTTGAGGCAGAAACTTTTGACGTTCAAGGAACGCCATGCTGATTTCATTTCTGAGGTTCGCGGGCTGGGCCTCATGCTGGGTGTTGAATGTAAGAGGGATTGTTTAGACCTTGTAAACTTGATGATGTCGAAAGGTGTCCTTACCAATTGCACAAATGGGAACGTCATAAGGATCTTGCCACCTTTAATAATCGAAGAGGTCCATGTTGACAGTTTTATGACGATACTTGAAGAAACGTCCTACGAAATTTTTTCGCCGCTCTACTTGAGAGAGAGCACATCCACTGCATGAATTGCGATCTTGGGACCGCTGAGATCACAGAACAAAATGAGAGCATCCAGGAAAGAAAACAGATCAATTGAAGTTTTTCTGGAAATGTGCTAAAGGGAGACCCTAGATGGGTACGCAGCAGCTTCTTCTTCTGGTGCTTGTGGCAATTGTAGTCGGCGTTGCAGTCGCACTCGCAATCACTTATTTTAGATCGAATCAGCAGGATACAGAGATCAGCGAAGTTATCAACGAGCTCAACCATATCTCAGTTACTGCTCAGGGATGGTACCGGAAACCGCCAGAACTAGCAGGTGGCAATGGGTCCTTTGTGGGTTTTACTCTCAAGACAATCTCCCAACCAGATTCTACCGATCTTGCCAAGTATTACGTTATGTCTGCCACCGATGATTTGCTTTCTTTAGAGGCTGTGGGCTATTCCAATTTTACTATTGATGTGAGAGTGACTCCAGATTCTGTCGGAGCGTACAGCGTCCTCAGATGACAAAGACAATCATCGAGCCGTTCCAGATCAGGTCCATTGAGCCCATAACTTCCAGAACTTGTGAGTGCCGCAGGAAAGTAATTACGGAAGCCTGTCTTTGTTTCTTGCGCCAACGCTGATGACGCGCAGATAGATCTCCCGAGCTGTTCCTTAAGGAACGAACTGCGGGGTAGACTCCTGCCACCTTTCCCAGTACATTGATTCATCAATCCACATTTCTCTCTGCTTCCCCCCAGCAAATCGTTCCCCGCTTTGATTCGTGAATCGAAATTGGTAAATGTCACCTCTGTTTTTAGCCTGACATAATGATCTGCAATTTGTGTCTTTCCTGGAGGTTTGATCGCCTTTGACAAGGTGCTCTGAGGTCCTTCATTTCATTCCATTATGAAAATGTAACGAAAAATTACGATTTTGTTATCGACGAAAAGTCCTGTGGTAAGAAAGATTACAAAATCTCCCCAATTGGGCACTTTGTCTTCGGTACAAGCGTTGCAGATATATATATTGGACGTTTTCGCCGCTTACGGCAGAGGCCAGAAGGTGGAGTGTCATTCCTTGAAAGAGAAATTCCGCTCCATTATTCTATGTAGCCGTGTGTTGAACACAGCGCGATTTCCCGGATGTCCAATTCACATGAGGATGGCGGGAGGTGGCGCTCTCGACATTTACTCAAAGAGCGGAAATTTGATCAAGATGAGCGTGGAACGTCCAAGGGAAGACAATAGGTTAACTAACTCTTGCCAATTGAAGTGGAGGAGGGTGCTACACGGGCACACAGCAGTTTCTTTTGATGGTCCTCGTGGCGATTATTGTGATTGTCGGAATCGCGGTCGCCATCGACTACTTCATTTCAAACCGAGAGGACGCTGAGATCAACCAAACTATCAATGAGCTTGGCAATATTTCAGCGGCGGCACAGGAATGGTATCGCAAGCCGTCGGAACTTGGAGGTGGCAACTGGTCATTCACGGGTTTTACTCTGGCGGCGATTTCTCAGCCTGATTCTACCGAAGTCGCTACTATCCATGTTGTTTCTGCAAAAAGGGACTCCCTTTCTCTGGAGGCCATCGGCTCAGATTTCACAGTTAACGTGAGCGTGACTCCTGACTCCATAGGAAGTTGCCACGTCACCAAAGCAACAGCAACGCCAACGCCAACGCCGATACCAACGCCCACACCAACGCCAACGCCGACACCAACACCCACACCAACACCAACGCCAACGCCGACACCAACACCGACACCAACGCAAACGCCGCCGCCAAAGGCAAACAGCAATAGTAACGGCACCGGGGGTTGACCCAAATATAATTGATCAAGTAGGATGACAAGGACAATCATCGAGCCGTTCAAGATCAAGTCCGTTGAGCCGATCAACTTCACAACTCGTGAGTACCGCGAGAAGGTACTCAAGGAAGCTTGTTATAATCTCTTTCTGATTAGAGCAGATGATGTCCTGATTGATTTCTTAACGGACTCGGGGACCGCTGCTATGAGCTCAAAGCAGTGGGCAGCTATGATGGACGGCGATGAATCTTACGCCGGATCCCGTAGTTTTTACAAGTTTGAAAATGTGGTTAGGGATCTCACAGGATTCAAATACATTATTCCGACTCATCAGGGTAGGGCGGCGGAGAAAATCCTCTTCACAGTTGTTGGCGGTCGCAGCAAGACGATCCCGAACAACACCCACTTCGATACCACGCGCGCGAACGTGGAATTCTCCGGGGCAACTGCCGTCGACCTGCCCGTACCGGCAGCTCTTGAAACCGAGAAGTACGCGGATTTCAAAGGCGATTTGGAACTGAACAGATTGGAAGATCTCATCAAAAGAGTGGGGCCGCGCACTATACCTGTCTGCATGTTGACTCTCACGAACAATTCCGTCGGCGGCCAGCCTGTCAGCATGAAGAACATCAAAGCAACGAGAGGCCTTCTGCAGAAATATGAGATTCCGTTGTTTCTCGATGCCTGCCGATTTGCGGAGAATGCATATTTCATCAAGGTACGTGAGCCTGGTTATCAACAGAAGAGTGTCAAAGAGATCGCGCAGGAAATGTTCAGTTATGCCGATGGCTGCACGATGAGCGCGAAGAAAGATGCACTGGTGAACATCGGCGGTTTCCTCGCGCTGAACAATACTGAGACAGCCGAAAAGGCGAGAAGCCTCCTGATTATGACGGAAGGATTTCCAACGTATGGAGGTCTCGCGGGCCGTGACCTAGACGCCATGGCACAGGGACTGATCGAAGTGTTGGACGAAGACTATCTCCGATATAGAATAAGGTCCATTGAGTACTTTGGTGAGAAACTGCGGCGAGGTAACGTGCCAATCCTTGTTCCGACCGGCGGTCATGCGGTCTTCATAGACGCGAAGAGGTTCCTTCCTCACCTCAGCGCCGAGAAATATCCCGGCCAGGCAATTTCCGCGGAACTTTATCTTGAAGGGGGTATAAGGAGTGTCGAGATAGGGTCGGTTATGTTCGGCAGAAAACTAAACGGCAAATTTATCCCTGCTAGCTTGGAGCTGGTCAGACTTGCGATACCACGGAGAGTCTATACACAGAGCCACATTGATTATGCCGCTGAAATCATAATTGATTTGTTCAAGAGAAGAAAAACACTACCCGGATATAGAATTACATACGAGACGCCCTCCCTCCGTCATTTCACAGCGCATTTTGAGCCGATTCAAAATTCGGCCGATAATCGCCTGGTGAGAAACAAGTCTCGCAAAAAGCATCTAAAACGAAAAGGTCTGGGCGCGTAGACGAGTGCGAAACGGAAGAGAGACTGAAGTTCAAATTCAAACAACGGGCGGCTTGGTATCCGGCGTAATCTGTCAGAGAAAGAATTGGATTTGATTAGGTGCGCAGTTTGCAATTCAGACAACCTGGACTTTTCGCTCAGGTGCGATTCATGCGGCAGCTTGCTTCAACAAAGAGCAAAGACCATCGATCTGTTTTCGACGGTCTACAATCTCTGGCGCTATCCGGATTTTACTTTTCGCAAGATTCTGCTGGCCGAGCACAGAAACTACGTGACGTTAATCGGCCTGCTGGAGGCAGTTCGTTTTAGTTTCCTCGGTCTATTCATCGTAAAAGCCAGTGATGTTTTTTCCATCGAACTTCCAAGACTCCTCTTGGCCGGATTTGGATTAGCGGTTATAGTTTACCTCCCGTTTCTTGTTTTTTTTTCCTCATTGAGCTACGTTTCGGCCCGTGTGTCAAAGACGGGCGCTTCCCTGAAAGGATTCCTGGCGAGTGTGATCTATGGGTTTCATCCGATAGCAGTTAGTGCTATCGTCGTTTTGCCAGTTGAGATTGCTATTTTTGGCCCCTATGTCTTTTCAAATAACCCTTCACCGCTGACGATTAATCCTATTCCTTTCTATTTCCTCGAATCACTCGACTGTTTCCTAGGAATTGCGGCGATTGCGTTTGTTTTGAAATTGACAAACCTGCTTTTTGGAGCCAGGAAAAAGGTCGCAATCTTTGTGGGAATTTTCTTTATATTGTTGTTTACGGTGATGGAGATTGTCAGACGAGTTTTAGTGAAGTAGTTACGTCATTTGGTCAACCAAAATAAGTACTGGGAACGTGTGATGGAATATTTGAACTCCGTAGCAAATGTCAAGAATGGCTTGATCGTGTCTTGCCAGTTCGATGCGAACGATCCGTTCAACAAACCCGAGTTTGTTTCGCTCTTCGCGTTGTCCTGTCAAATGGGCGGCGCCGCCGGAATCCGAACTGAGGGTAAAGAGAACATCAAAGCGGTAAAATCAAAGGTGGCGTTGCCAATCGTCGGATTGATTCAATCCGCCTACTCAGACGGGTCTGTTCTGATAACCGGGGATTTTCCTGAAGTAAATGACATAATCGAAGCTGGTGCCGATATTGTCGCTCTCGACGTGACGGAACGTGTACGCCCCAATGGCTTGACGGGATTCGAATTTCTTAAACGAGTGAGAACAGCTCATCCTGGTACACTTCTTCTTGCAGACATTTCCACGTTCGAAGAAGGAGTTCAGGCAGCTGAACTTGGTGCAGACATCGTTTCGACAACGCTCTCAGGCTACACTGCCGCGACCGCACAGAAGGCGAGGGAAGGCGCAGATTTTGACTTGGTCGAACGGCTTTCCGACTCCCTTGTGGTTCCTGTCATCGCGGAAGGAAGGATCCTCCTTCCTTCTGAGGCGGCGCATGCTCTGGAACTTGGCGCTTATGCGGTTGTGGTGGGGGCTGCGGTCACAAAGCCCACAGTAATCACGCAGATGTTTGTGCACGAAATCCAGACGAGACGGGAACAGGGTGGAACAGGGGATTGATTGATGAATGAACTGGAAGAACGGAGTGTTGGAGTGTGGAATGTCGCATTAAGGTTCTCCTAGATTCATGGATTCGCGGCTTTCATTATTATTTGTCAGATCAGCCTAGTATCTCCCCACTCCGCAGTTCTATCAATTCATTATTCCATTACCCGTTTTTTTTCTACAGCCTCGGCGCTGTGTACTCCCTTACAAGGCGATGAAATCCCGGCACGGTCGTTATTTCATTATCCTCTGCTTATACACTGTTGTCACGTCATTATGGCTCCGTCTTCATCCATCAAATCATGTGGCTGTCGTGGCAATTTCATGTTTTAGCGCAGTAATAACTTCGGCGCTGCTAATAAGCTGGGCTGCCGAAGCCGCAGAGTTCAGCATCAGTCAAGGATTGGCGGTCGCCATCGTAGCACTGCTTCAAGTCGTTCCAGAATTCATGGTCGAAGCCATCATCGCATGGCACAAAGACATAGACTTGATGATGGCAAATGTAACGGGGGCAAATAGGCTTCTCATGGGAATCGGCTGGCCAATGATTTTTTTCGCATCTGATCTTTATTCGCGGCTTAGAAACAAGAAGGCGATCTCATCGATTCAGTTGCGTCCCGAAAGTATCGTGGAGGTGGGCGCACTTTTCATCGCATCTCTCTATTTCGTCGTGGTACTCCTCAAGAAAACCCTCGAAGTTTACGATGGAATTTTTCTTGGCATGGTCTTCGTTGGATATTTGTATATTTTAAGAGTTCTCCCTGAAGAGGATGAAGAGAAAAAAGATGATTTGTTGTCGATGCCTCGTTATCTTGTCTCAATGGATGAAAACAAGCGCGGAGTCGTTCTCACACTCCTTTTCCTTATCGGTGGCGCTACGATGTGGGCTGTTGCTGACCCGTTTTTCTTGAGTGCAAAAAAGGTAGCTGCCCTTGCAGGGATAAGCGCTTTCGTATTTGTGCAGTGGGTGGCGCCGTTTCTATCTGAATTTCCGGAAGGCGTTACGGCTTTCTATTGGGCAAAGACCGTACGGCTCGCACCGATGGCGCTGTTGAACTTAATCAGCAGCAAAGTGAACCAATGGACCCTTCTGGTCACGATGATACCTATAGTCTATTCTCTCTCCATGGGAAAGGTTTCAATTATTCCATTAGACGTTCACCATCGTGAAGAAATTCTTCTGTCGATGATGATGACTTTCTACGGCTGTGCTGCCTTGGCGAAATTGAAGTTTACCCGAGGGAACGCGATCGTTATGTTTGTGCTCTGGCTTGCCCAGTTTCTTTACCCTGGAAATCTCAGTTTCATGCCCGCCCTTCCGATAATCGGGAATAATTCAAGAGTCATCATTTCGCTGGTGTTTGGACTGTTCGCTCTCTACGAAGTAATCCGCCACCGGAAACAGTTTCAAATTGGATACGGAATAGAAGAGACCATCCGACTTGCGGGCATTAGAAACAGAGGGCACAAGAAATGAAACCTGTGAGGATATGTCCTGAAATAAAAGGAGGAGGATTGTAATGGCACAGGAGCCAATCCGTGAAAGAGCGATAAAGTTCATTGTAAATCCAGTTTCAGGAAATGGGACAACAAGAAAGATCATTCCGCATCTTATCGGAATAGCCAAGAAGCTGGGTGTTGATTTTGACCTGCAATTGACAAAGGAGCCTGAACATGCGACCCAATTAGCAAACGATCAATCGGGTCAATTCGATGTCATGGTTGCAGTGGGAGGAGATGGGACAGTAAACGAAGTTGCCGCCGGAGCCATCAAGTCTCAAAAGATTATGGGCGTTATTCCAACCGGGACCGGAAACGATTTCGCGCGAGCGCTGGGCCGAATGGATCCACTTGGGAGAAAGCTCAAAAGCTTGCACGATTACATCCATAGAGCGGTGAGCGGAAATATAAGGCGCATCGATGTCGGCTCGATCCAAATTGATGCCGCAGAATATCTTTTCGTAAACGGGGTTGGCATAGGATTTGACGCTGAAGTTGCGAAGGAAAGTTTTACCATACACCACCTCAAAGGAATTTCGAAGTATCTTCTCGCAGTTGCAAAAACACTTTCTAAGTACAAATCGTCTTTGATGAAAATCGAACTTGACGACCGCACAATCGAACAAGAGACTTTCCTGGTGGCAATTGGGAATGGTGTTTCCTCAGGCGGCGGATTTCTTCTCACGCCCCACGCAATACTTGACGACGGCATTTTCGATGCCTGCATTGTGTCCGATGTGTCCATAGCCAAGGCTTTGAGGATATTACCCAGGGTGCTAAACGGAACGCACGAGAAGCATCATGAAGTGTTTCTGACGAAGACAAAACACATCACGATACACAGTGAAAGTCCGGTTTCGATTCATCGAGATGGGGAAGTCTCTCTTTCAAAGGCAAATGACATCGAAGTACAGATTGTTCCAAATAGCCTTAGGGTAACCGCTTAGGATTCGTGTCCTTCACCAAGCGCTGCTGCTTGGATTGCTGATTGGAATGAGGGAAAAGGCGAGCGCAAGCTTTAAGTAAACCGTCAGCGGACAAAGGCGCCTTCTTCTGTGTCTCAGCCGCTCGTCTCCACAAAGGAAGGAGAAACGTCCTTTGGACGTCGCCGGGCTCGATAGGTACTTTTTCCGTCACGGAACTAATCTTGCACCGTCATATCAGAGGTGGCCCCTGGATGACGTTGCTTACAGTTCGTCACTTTCTTGTTTCTCGCGATTCCTCAAGTTCAATCATGGTGCGCCAGACAGCGAGCCACTTATCCCCAGTGAGCTCGAATACCCAGACGTCTTGTCCGGAGGATCGAGCTCGGTATTGACCACGGTCATAAATCATCTTGAACTTAGTAGTCGCGATGGCAACCCTGCCGACGACGTTTATGCTTTCATCGGACTCTGAATACTGAATGACCTGGGCATTTGTGCAGAATTCGACAAAGCTTGCCAAAAAGGTGTGGCGCCCGACCACTTTTTCCTTGAATCCCGGCAACGCCATGGTTATGTCAGGGTGCAGGTATTCGTACATCTCCATGGGTTGGCTTTCGCGCCAGGCTTTATTGATCGCAGCTAATACGCCATGTACCTCTATCTCTGGAATACTCATTTTCACGGTGATTCCTTCCATCTTCAGCTTTCGACAAAGTATGTGTTTTATTCGCCTCTGCTCTCCACACAATCCTAAATTACGCTACGCACGCTCTCCGAAGTACGATACCGCCTTCATTCCTATTCTGCGGTATCGGCGGGCAAAATAAGCCATGTGCAAACAAAAATCAAAACATGCTCATTCGTCCAGGCATATCGACAAATACTGACCACTGGTGCTATCGCTTGATCTCTTTCTCTTTACCATCATAGCTAACACTTCTTGCCGATTTGGTAACTGCTCCAAATGCTGCCGGTTCTTCCTTTGAGATTATGACGATGTTGAACGACCTGTTGCCTATCATCCCGGCAAAACTCCCATTTCGTCTCCCGATCGTGAGGATTTGCGTCGCTTCGTCCCATTTGAAATCTATCGTGGAGTACATTCCTTTTTGAAAGTCGTTATTTTCGTTTTCATCTTCATAGAGGGTGAATTCAGCATTTTTGCCGGCGTAGACATATAGCGTTATTGTCCCGTCAGTTTTTTCTTCAGCGTACTGGATCTGGGGGCCAACTGGAATTATCGAGCCTTGACGTACAAACAAAGGAATCTTGTCCAAAGATGCTTGGGCTGTCACAGTTTGCCCGCCGACGTAATGCTTCCCTGTGTGGAAATCATACCATCCACATGCACTTGGCAAGTAGACATTTTTAGTCCGCTCCTTGTAGGTAGTAACCGGGGCGACAAGCAACGATGGACCAAACATGTATTCATCGGAGAGATTCTCGACATTTTTGTCATCCGAAAAATCCATTTCAAGAGCGCGCATTATGGTGTAGTCCTTCCAGTAGACCATGCCGGCCAACGAATAAATGTAGGGCATCAGTCTGTAGCGGAGTTTAGTCACGCCAACCATCGCTGCGTACTCGGGCGTTCCTTCTGGAGCGACGTTGAAAATCTCCCTGAATGGGTATTCTCCGTGCGATCGGTACAGCGGACAGAATGCGCCAAACTCATACCAGCGTGTCAAAAGCTCGCGCCATTCGTCTAAATCAGCACCTTTGGCGTTGATGAATCTGTTCGGAACTGCGAAACCTCCGATGTCGAAAGTCCAGTAGGGGAGACCGGACATAGAATAATTTAAACCAGCAGCAAGTTGTCCTTTCAGATCTTCCCACGTCGAACCGATGTCACCGCTCCATACTGCAACACCGTATCGCTGCGAGCCCGCATAGGCCGACCGACTGAGGATGACTACCCGCTCGTTCGGGTTTTCCGACATCAGACCTTCGTATATACCACGGCAATGCTCCAGAGCATACGCGTTGAAAAACTCTGCTCCCGGACCAAGAGATGTGGGATCCATGATATATTTTCTCGCATCCATCGACAAGTTCGACTGCATGTCTGGCTCATCCGAATCGATCCACCAGGCATCGATCCCAATCGGATAAAGCTTTTCGTCGACCATCTGCCAGAACAATTTACGCGCATCCGGGTTGAATGCATCGTAGAAAGTCGAGAGATATCCTCTCCCCACCCAATCTCTGTTGTTCAGATTCAGGTTGCCCATGTAGAGATAGCCCTTATTCATCATCCTGTCAAAGTTCCTGATGCCTTTGTAGAATTTCGCCCAGACGGATATCATTATATGCTCGTGAAGCTTGTGAACTTCATCGACCATGGCCTCTGGATTGGGATAACGGGCGCTGTCGAAAGCCATACTGCCCCATTGGTCTTCGGGCCAGTAAAACCAATCCTGCACGATATTGTCAAAGGGTATCTTGAGCTTGCGATACTGGCGCGCCACCTGCAGAAGCTGGTCCTGTGTCTGGTATCGTTCTCGACTTTGCCAGAATCCGAATGCCCACTCAGGCAGGAGTGAAGCTCTTCCCGTCAATTGACGATATCCGCTTATAACTTCATCGATGTCATGTCCATAAATGAAATAATAGTCAATTTGATTCCCATATTCTGAATACAGAGAAAGATTATTTTGTTCCTCCTCGCTGATTGGAGTCTTGACCTTCAGCGAGATATAGGCTTCTCTGTCCCCCGGAGTCCATTCGATGCGGATGGGATATTTCCGTCCCTTTTCGAGTTGAAGACTGAAAAGGTAAACGAACGCGTTCCATGATTGTCTCCAGCGGTCAACAATCAGTTTGTTGTCGATCCACATTCTGCAATGGCCTGAAGAATAAAGACGGAATTTGAAAAGTCCACTTGTTGAAGTTCCCATCGGTGGGAAATCCGGCTCGAAGAAGCCATTCCAAACGACGACTCCTTTCGCGAGCGAATAGCCGGCAGGAAATTTCTTCAAATCCGACGAGAATTCGTAATTGATATCCGACTCGTTCCTGATGACGGACACTTTCGACGTGTCGGGTGATTCACAGTAAGTTGCAGATAAGCCTCCTTCTTTGCCATTTGCATCATATAGTGTCATTGTTGACAAAGAATCATACTCTCTTGGGTTACCGAATTTTGTTCGCGAATAATTGTCCCAGAGTATTCCATAATTTCTGTTTGAGATGACGAATGGGATTGAGATTTTGGTGTTATACTGGTACAGGTCGACATCCTGACCTTTGTAGTTGAACAGACCTTCCTGGTGTTGACCGAGTCCGTAGAATGCTTCGTCAGTCGGCGATTCGAACTGCTGACGTATTCTGAATAACTTCTTGCCCTCAATCATGACCGGTGCCAATGTCTTACCTCCGTTTCTAAGCTCCGAAAGAATTGGTCTCCCACCCGAATCGCAGAACGCCAGCGCGCCAGTGTTGGTAGAAATCTCTAGCCGCAATGAAGAAGTCCTGAGGGCAAGAGTGTCACCAGATTCTTCAGTTGCGAATTTCACTACAGGGGATTCCTTCTGTTCGATCATTAGACTCTGAACATCAAGAAATGAATCGGAGTTTACTGCAGTCACGCGGATAATCCTGTCGGTGACCGGTTCGATCCGAAGAAGTTTGGCGCCGTTTGCCACGGTATCCGTGAGCGTAATTATGACGCCATTCTTGGTTAAATGATACGGTTTTTGAGCAAATGCCGTCAAGAACGAGACACCCAACAAGAAGACAATCGATAATCTCATTTTAATGTACCTCAAGTGCTAATCAGAGATTTGGCAAGAATAGAGACAGGAGCGCTTCCACAATGACGCAACGCCTCACAAATTCATGTCCATGATTCAGATGCAAAGTTAATCACCCTGCGCATCAAACAAAATGACCGACACTATATCGTTTCGCAATTGCCTTTGTTCCCGTTCGACCATTGATTTTAGCCGACTGTTGAAGGGGTCTGCCTCTGGTTAATTGGCAAATAGTTTCAACCGCAGTAACGGAAGAAAGGATTTGCGGCTTAGAATTCTCACGTGAACAGATCTTCGTTTGACGGCCATAAGATTCATCCGTTCGAATCTTTGCCGGAGACGTGCTTCTTGTTCCTTCATTAATTACATTTAGCAGTATTCCTTGAGGTAAGCTCTGCACAGAGAGGCAGTGCTCAATGATTCTAAGTTCAACTAATAAAAGGCATTAGTGGAGGTTACAAATATGGAAGTACATGTAAATTACCTGGCTGTGATTGTCGCCGCGATCATCAATTATGTTATTGCCACGATATGGTACGCGGCGATTTTCGGCAAGGTCTGGTCGAGACTCACCGGCATAACAGAAATGAAGCCGGCACCGCTGAACATCGTTCTGGTTTTTGCCGGATCTTTGGTGATGAGTTACGTTCTTTGTCATTCGATTGCGTTCGGCAACTATTACGTCGGAACATCAGGTATCGGCGGAGGATTGATGGGAGGATTCTTCAGTTGGCTTGGGTTTATTGCGCCCGTAACCTTGAGCACCAAGCTCTACGAGAAGAAACCGTGGGGACTTTGGCTTCTCGATAACGGATTCTGGCTCATTTCATTGCTGGTGATGGGCTCGATCCTGTCATCGTGGACGTGACGCCAGCCGCAACTTAGGCAATTGCAGCGTAGATTGGAGGAGTCGAGAACCCTCGACTCCTCTCTTTGGATTCAGGATAATGTCCGCAGCGGGCTGAGCAAGAAAAAAGAGTGGAGTCTTCAATTACCGCATTTTTGTGTCAATCCCGGAAGTCCAGTATTTGCAGCAGTTTCAAACTCAGGTTCAAATGGGACGAATACCGGATCGCCAAAGTTTCTAAAAACAGCTGGCTACGGCGGCGTGAAGAGATGGTCGAAAGGAGCTAGCGTCCACTCGAAATCTTGAAAAGGTTGAATTCAGAATTGGATGTCAACTTCTCGCCATTGAAGTTCGGATTTCGAGAAACAGCGTACGTGGCTTCTTCACGGGTTGTGAACCAGCTTCCTGAAAGGAAAAAATCGATGGCGTGGGTGGAAAAGCCCACTATTTTCTCGCGATCGCCGTCAATATACACCTTACTGTTGTCCGGCAGGTGGTCGCGAATGTTTTGGAACTGGGCTGTAATCTGGTTCACATTTGAAGCGGGCGTTTTGAGATGATTTGAGATAGAGATACTGACCAACAGTGCGATTGCAACATCTATCGCAAGCACCTTCCAAGTTGTTGGATTCATGTGCGATAATAGCAATACGTACACGCTTAGCACAAATCCCACATAGAACATGGATTGGAACTCATGCAGAGCCACAAAGCGTCTCATCGGAATTGCCCAAATCAAGCCGGAGAATACCATGACAAGGTGCACTTTGTTGCCGGGATTTCCGTCTTTCAAATACCTGAGCAAATTGTAAACGATCAACGATGCCACAACAAACACCGAAGCACTTGTGCCAGGTTCTACCTGGAAAATTGGCCAAAAGGGGACAAGCATCAAGGCGATTGAGTGCGCTTGCCCAGGAAGAAAACTAATCCAATCGAATGTCCACGCGAGCTGAGTATGTCCGGCAGTCGATGCTATCCCGGTTCTCCATAGTGCACTGTTTACACTTGGCAAATCCACAAAATGGCCTCCTATGATTCTCCATTCATTCAATAGCTGAAATCCAAGGACGCAGATTCCCCATGCAACAGCCAACGATGTAATAACAAATGAAGGCTTCTTAAAGAGACCCAAGGCTTTCCTTCCAGCACGTACTTTCTTCCTAAGCAGGAGTTCGATGCCTTCTATTAAAGCCCAAGTCACGTAAACAGCATAGGGCTGCCATCCAAGACTTGCCGGGAACAATGCGTAGATCAAGATTTGCGACGTTTTAAGCTCCGTTTTCTGTGCCATCACAACGGCACGCAACGCAATCACAAATCCTAAAAGCGCTGGCACGTCATTGAATATTATGTCGTTGTAAGAGACCATGTAGTACGACGAAAACGCCAGAAGAGCGACTGACAGAGCCAAGTACTTGCTCTTGACAAATTCATCCACCAGCAAAAATACGACAATGATGGCGAGGAAGAAGAAAAGAATCATTAATTGGCGAGCAACATATATCTGAAGAGCCAAATGGTTCTCGAATGGGTAGGTCAATAAACCCGTCAAGAGAAAAGGAAATACGGGAAACCTGTTATAAGCATCGTAAGTGGGCCTGCCATCATGCAACTCTTTGCTTGCGAAAACGAACAGCGGATGATTACCAGTCATAAGGCTGTTCGACAGAGCAAGGCCATGAAACGAATTGCCGGCGTATAGTCCCCCTGCGACAAATGCTCCATGACGACTCTCGGTTAGAAACATGCACACTCCGACGAGCATCAACAAAACAAATGGAAGCCAAACATCAGATCGTTTGTTTTCCTGTGGAGTCGTTTCAGCAGCGTTTTCAGTCATTCATCTTCTCCATGTCTTTGTGACTTCGAAGCCTTTTCCAGCAGCCAACAATAAAGATGACAAAACTCCGAGAGCTTTTTCTGCGGATTGCGACTCAGTCTCGGTTGGGAGCTCGGTGTTTGGAGCTCGGAGGTTTTTGATTCAGATAAAACGCTGCTGAAAGCCAGCCGCACCAATGTTTGTAGGATGCCGGCGCGGTCGTTCCCATGCCGGTATTCTTCAACGGAAGGACTCCTTCAGTGTAAGAATCGGAATAGCGGAGCAATTTCCCAACGAGAATTTTGCCGGTTGACTTCTCAATAACTTTCTCAGTTGTGATAAGTCCGAATGGGACAGAATATTTTCCGCACCAAACGACATTCTTGAGCTGGATAGTAAGGTCGTTGATTATCTGCGGCGTCAGAATTCCATCAAAGTGTTGATGTGCAATGCGGCGATCCTGGTCGGTTGCTTCTTCATGCGCCTTTGCATCTTCACCGAACGGAATATTGTTGAAGTCACGTCCATAATGGTCTGCGTCAGATGACATCAGAAAAGCAATATCCTTTCCCGGGATGAGGTGGTTCTGTTTCATGTAATCGGCAATTATTGTCGATAGCTGATCTGAAATCGTGTCCATCCTTCCGAACGACATCTGTGTCACCATGATTGGAGTGATTTTTATGTCCGGGTTATAGTACTGAAGAAAGGGAAGCAGTGCCTCAATTGAATGTTCAAGTGCGTGTGCCTTGTTGCTGACGATGAAGCAAGCTGTGTCCAATCCACTTTTTATGAGTTCACGGAGCGGCGAGATGGAAATGTTGTGGTCAGGGCCATGCCAGAACTCGAAATTGTCGAGTATAATGATATTGTGCGGGTCGCCGATTTCGGGGCGCACGGTGCCGTGCGTGACTCCGAAGATGACAACCTCCTTTGCCCGAAGGACACGGTAGAGCGGGTAATACACTCGCGCTGCATAAAGATAATCGTCGTGAGGCGATATCGCCGCAACAATATGCGAAGTCGCCACTCGGGCTCTATCGATTGTTTTCAGATGATTGATGAGCCTATTCATCTGGATTGAATCCCAGCAAAATCCTACATTGTCCCTGATTGGGCGGACATTGCCAAATACGGTGTCTTTCACCTGCGCGGATGAGGTTGAACAGGTGACTGAAAGAAAAACCAGGAAGGCCGCAGCTAATACAAACCGTTTCATGATTCCTCGCTCTTTTGTTAAATGTAAAAGAATTCTGCCAAATCTTCATGGTTTACCCAGCGGCTCGCACACTAAAATATTTTCTTCAGTGGTTCGTCTTAAATATAGAAAGTGCAAATTAGCTTAGTGACAGAAAACGCGAAACAAATCGAAGCCACTATCGAGAAAGAAAAGGGAAGGCTTTACACCTTCATCAGGCGAAATGTGCCTACTAGAGAAGATGCGGAGGATATTCTCCAGGACGTTCTTTTCCAGTTTGCATACGCTTTTGAGAGCATAGAGTTCATTGACAGAGTTTCTTCGTGGCTCATCAGAGTAGCGAGAAACAGGATTATCGATTCTCGAAGAAAGAAGAAACCGCTGGTTTTCCGAGATGTGAAGATCAAGACACTGGATGGCGAAGCGGGTGATTCGCTTTCGATCGAGGAGATAATACCGAATTTCGATGGGCTGCCCGAGGAGGTGTTCTGGCAGAATCAAGTTTGGAATGGGATTGAAGAAGCCCTCGATGAGATGCCTGATGAGCAGCGCGAGGTTTTTGAGATGAATGAGTTTGAAGGTTTAAGCTTCAAAGAGATTTCTGAAATAATGGAAGAGCCGATCAACACGCTTTTATCAAGAAAGCGATACGCGGTTCTATTCTTGAGAAAACGTTTGAAAAATCTATATGAGGAGTTAAAAGACAATGTGTAGCAGATATGGACCCTGGCGCGGACCGAGAAGAGCATGGTGGTTCATCTTCGGCTTGCCGTTCATTCTTTTATTTGTTGCGGCTGGAAGCTTTGTTCTGATGTTACTTTGGAACTGGCTGCTTCCGACTATATTTGGAATAAAGATGATAGATTTCTGGCAGGCAGTCGGCTTGCTGATCCTGGCAAAGATTCTGTTCGGAGGAGTTCACAGAAAGCCGAGACCGTTCTACGGACATCCGCGTCACTGGGAACGCTGGAAGAAATGGCACGAAGAGGAATCCGAATCGTCGGAACCTGAAAGTCCAAAAGAATAGACAGTTGCCGCAAAAATGGGTCCGCCAGCCTGTGTCGACTCGAGCCGGCTGAAAACCACTGAGCAGAACTTCCTGCCGACAAATTAAGGCTGTCAAATGAGTTATTTAATCGCTTCGGATAGTAAGACGATGGAGACCAGCGTAAGCTCCTGTTTTGGCACAGCACCGTCCTTGCTAATCTATGACGACGATACGAATACTTTGGATGCCAGAGCAAATGATGGAACTTTAGATTTATATCTTGTGATTCGAGGTAAAGCGAAAGCCGGAGCGAATAGGCTCGCGATGGAACCGAAACTTCAAGGGACTACTGGCCCGTCAACTCAGCAACAATGGACTTTTGCGAAACGCGATAATCATTCGTACCTGAGCGATTCCACTGGATCGACGCTGGCGGCACGACGGGCGGGGAAGACTCCTGCAAATAATCCGATCGTGGTCAAGATGACCACTGTGAACAGCATGATGCCTATCGACAGTATCGGTCTGCCGAGAAACCGCATCGGCCCCTCGCTGGTGTTGATTAGCCCCATCGCACTTACAATTCCCCATGAAAGCAGAAGACCGAGCGTTCCGCCCATCAGCGAAAGAAAGAGAGCCTCGAACACGAACTGCGAGAGTATGTAAACTCGTTTTGCTCCTACCGCTATTTTTATCCCGATTTCTCTAGTGCGTTCTTTGACAACTACGTACATGACGTTTGCGACGCCCACGCCGGCAATCATGAGCGTGAAGAATCCAATTACCCCGAGGAAGATCGACAGACCGAGGGTTATTTTCTGGATAATGCCATCGATAATAACAGTGTCGAATATATTAACGGCGCGTTCATCTGTCGGATCGAACCGGTACTTTGATCCGAGCACTCTGTATATCTCCGATTTCATCTGCTCTTCCATGTTGGGGGCTCCGGGTTTTAACAAGATGGAGTTTACATATTGATATCCGTAAACCATCTTGAATGTCGAGTATGGTATTACCGCCCGTCTTGAATCAGGACCATTGTTCATCGAAGTCTGGAGCTTCTTTTGCATGACGCCGACGACCGTGAATGGAACGTTATCGAGCAGGACAACTTTGCCGACGGGATTCTCTTCTTTGAAAATATCCTTTGCTATTTCCTGCCCGAGGAAGAGGCTTCGCTTTTGGTATCGGATGTCGTTTTGATCGATAAAGCGGCCGCCGCTTTGCGGATGCATGGCACGCATGTCCTCAAAATCCTGACTGGAGCCTTCGCATTCGGTGGTCAATCTTGTTTTGCCGTATGCCAGCTCGACATTCTTTCTGTACTGCGGGCTTGCCATGATTATGTTCGGCACAGCTTTCGTCAGCAGTTCTACATCGCGTTCTTCAAGGTTGATTGTACGTCCTTTCGGCAATCCCTGGAATACTTTTCCAGTCTGGCCGTTGTAGATAATCATGACACGGTTGAATGCATTGACCATTCCGGATCTCATTGCTACGCCAAAACCGGATCCGAATGCAAGAAGCAGGACGACGGACATCGTACCCCAGGTGATTGCGACAAGGGTCAGGATTGCCCGCATCCTGTGGTTATTCATGTCGATGAAAAATTCTTTGATTAGTTCGGCAAACATCTCGTCCTTATCGCTTATTAATCTCTGAGGCAGTCCACTACATTCAGATCTGCCGCGCGTCTCGCGGGCATCATGCCTGCAAGAAGTCCGATCACTGCTAAAATGCTGACGGTGGCTATGACGACAGGCGTCGACAGCTCCGGGGAGCCAACATAGTCCTGGATAGGAGCGTAGCGGAGAAGGGCAACAATTCCATAACCGATGGCAAAACCGATTCCCGCGCCGAGTCCGATGATCATGAAAGTCTCAGCGAAGAACTGCAGTAAGATGGTTGTCTTCCTCGCTCCGACGGCGCGCTTCACACCTATTTCCTTTACACGTTCCTTGACGACAATGAACATTATGTTTGCGACTCCAAGTCCGGCAACTCCGAGAGTAAAACTCCCTATGATCCCGAGGAAAAGTGTGAACCCAATGGTGATATACAGAAGAATATTTTCGATTTCGACCGTGTTCCAGATGAAGATCGCGTCCTTGTCAGCCGGATCGAACTTATACTTGGATGAAAGGGCAGACCTGACACCCTGTTCGACTGCGGCAGTCTCGTTGGGGTTCGCTGCCTTATAGATGAGATCGGTGATGTATTCGGTCCCGAACATCGCAGTGTAGGTAGTCGCGGGGATGAATACCCTGTCTTGATCCTGCACATAGTAGTTGGAGTTTTGATTCTTAGGCTGCATGACCCCGATGACCGTGAATGGTGTCTGCTCGATGAAGAAAATCTTCCCGACGGCATCTTTTCCATCGAACAGGTAATCCTTCACCTTGTTTCCAAGCACCGCGACTCTCCTTCGTCCGGCTATGTCCAAGGTATCGATGAATCTGCCTCCTTGTGTTGGGATGATATTTCTCATTTGCTCATACTGAGGATAGACTCCCGTGATGCCCGGGCTGGTGATGTTGTTGCCGTATCTCGCCGGAGTCTGTGTCTGTATGTATTCCGGGCAAACCGTCTGGATGTCCCTGACCTTTGCCTTCACAATCGCTGCAGCATCTTCCGTGAGACGTATTGCACGCCCTATTCCGAATCCCTGGTAGGGCTTGGTCGTCTTGTTGGGGAAGATGACGGAAATGCTTTCACCCATTCCGTGCATGTTAACCATCGTCTGCTTTTTAAAGCCGAGTCCGCAAGAGATCAGCACGATGATTGTCACCGTTCCCCAGATGATCCCAAACATTGTCAGGAATGCCCGAGTCTTTTGAGCTCGTAGGTCTGCGAAGAACTCAGAGATAAAACTTATAAGCTGCTTCATGGCGGTGTGTTATTCGATTTTTGCGACTGGTTTTTCGAATACCTTGTCGCCCTCCTTCAAGCCGGAGATGACCTCAATATCTATGGCGTCACTCAAGCCTGTCTTTACGGAATGTTCCTCTGATTTGTTCCCAGAAAGTGCGAGTGTGACAAAGGAAGAATCGTTTCGGAACGTAACGATGCGCTCAGGAACATAGAGTACGCTGGTTTTCTTCTGAATAATAATGTCCGCATTTGCAGAGTAACCGGCCCGGAGTGCGATGTTCTTCGTTGGTGCAATTGATATTTCGATCGGAAAGACTGAAGCGTTCTCTTTCTTCTCCGCTTCGAGCCAGATCTTTGAGAGTTTTCCACTAACCGTATCTCCGGGGAGCGCACCAACTCTGAGTTCTGCCGACATTCCTTCATGGAGTTTCCCGACATCTATCTCGTCAACGGTTCCTTTGAAGACCAGATTCTTCATGTTTGCCATCTTCATCAGAACGGTTCCTTCCTGATACGAGGTCAGTGGCGTGACGGGATCACCGACTTCCACTGTACGTGTCAGTACGTAACCGTCTATCGGCGCGTAGATTATCGATTCTATCTTCGTGTTGTCTATTGTAACTTTGCCGCTCTGCATCAGCTCAAGCTCGTCCCGTGCGATCTTGACGTGCAGCTCAGACTCCCTATATGCCTTCTGTGTGTTTTCAAAGTCCTGTTCTGAGATCAGAGATCGCTTGTGCAGAAGGTCCTGACGATTCAGCTCCTTGGAGATGTTATCGAAGTCAACCTCCGCCAATTCCACCTGCCGTTTCGCGTCTGCCAACTCAACAGGGGTGGGATCAGGTTTTACTTCGAGCAGTGGATCACCCGCGTGAACGTATGCACCGACATCGACGAATAATCTTCTGACCGCTCCGCTCACACGCGATTTTACGGAGATCTCGTTTTCAGGCTCGATAGTCCCGACCGCCAGTGCCTTTTCCATGATCGTACCGCGCTGGACATTTACTGAGGGGAGTGCGTCCTTGTCTCCGCTGTTCTTTGACTTCGTTATAACGAATGCGACTGTGGCAAGCAGTACAACCGCAACGGCGATTATGACATATTTTCTCTTTTTACTTTTGTGTGTGTTTGCCATGTTTGCAGCTCTCTTTTAAGTCTCGTTGCATGATACGGAAAGATGACGAATTGGTTTCGGCAGTTTGAGGGTCGAGAATGTGATCTCTCACAGCGTATGTCGTCTAGCTCAGACCTTGAGAAGCAAAATCAAATCAGCAGCACCTGCAGGTCGAAGCGCATCAGTATGATGGCATGTCTATTTTTCCAGAAGCATCTTTCTCACTTGTGTAAATGCCGGTGTTGTCAGTCGGTAAAAGTAAACGCCACTAGACAACTTGGAAGCATCAAAAGTAACGCTATGTTCACCGGCAGGCTGGACAGCATCGACCAACGAAATTGTCTCTCTCCCTAAGATGTCATACACTTTCAAAGTAACGTGGCTGACGGACGAAAGCTGGTAACTGATGGATGTCGCCGGATTGAATGGGTTCGGGTAGTTCTGATTCAGAGCAAACTCATGCGGCCGGCGATCAATGGCTGCACCGACCGAAGTCACGGTCTGAGCACTGCGAAAAACTCCCGTCTCAGTTGCGGCATAAATGTATCCGAGCGAATCTGAGGCAAGACTGCTTACTTCTGAACCTGTCAAGCCGGAATTCAATTGTACCCATGTGCCCCCCGCAGTGTCCAACCTGAAAACTCCGGCGTCGTATGTTCCCGCAAAGACTGAACCGTCTTGGGCGCTGACCAGCGACAATACATCATGGCCGGACAAGCCGCTCAAATTCCAGTGAAGCCCATAGTCTGCAGACAGGTAAACGCCGTCGGTACCTGCGTAAATACATCCAGGTACCGCAGTACCATGCGGCCCATGGGGGATGCAAAATGATGTCACCTTGTAAGAATTTTCCAAGCCGCTGATGTCCAAGAACCAGGTCGCGCCGTCATCACTCGACCTGAAAACGCTGTACCAGCCTCCTGCAAAAACATAGCCGCCAGAATCACCACAAGTATCACAGGGCAAGAACGCGTAACCACTAACTTCATTACTCCCCGCCCCGTAATCAGCACTTCCAGATATCCAAGTGGTCCCGCCATCGGTGGAGGTATAAACGCAGACTGCTGCCGGTAGTGAGGAGCAAACCCAGTGTATCCCCCGGAACGTTCGTGCACAGGGCGGCGATACCACCGGAGTAACGTGGTGCGCCATAAAGTGAATCCCAATTTGTTCCTCCATCTGAGGACCAAAAAATCCCATTATCCGTTATCGTGTACAATCTTCCCATCGGTCCGGCAGAAATCTGATAATCCCAATACTCGTAGGTATGAGTGATTCCATCGTTTGCTGACGTCCAGTTGCTGCCGTTGTCTGTCGAACGGTAGATGCCGTTGCCGCTTGTGCCTGCAAAAACATAGCCAGCCTGGTTAGTACCGTTGCGGGGTTTCGCGACAGCGAGACACTGAACCGTGAGAGTCGCCATTCCGTACGTTGGGTGAGACCAGGTGGCACCGTAGTCAGTTGAGCGATAAATCCCATGTGAACCGGTTCCCACAAGGATTGTGTTCCCGCGGGAGGCGAGCGAAGTTATGTAATAGTCCGCCGTGTCGATGCTAACGTGAACCCAGCTTGTGTCGCCGGGAGGCAATTTGTAGAGTCCTTCATACGAGCTGCAATATAAATCTGCCGATGTGTCGGAGGCAAATCGTCTGCAAACGGCGAGCAGGCCGCCTCCAGGTCCCGTCGGACCAGTGATATATCCTTTTCCCGTGTCGCCGTTCGCGCTGTAGAACATGATGCCGTTCCAGGAAGTGCTCACTGCCACATCGCCATTGGGCATGATCGCAAGCGAACCTACCTCTTGTCGGATGTCAATATAACCTCCACCGAAGCCGGTCCATGTTAGACCGCTGTCTGCCGACATCGCGACGGAGAGGCTGTAACCGACATATATGTTGCCGCTGGGAGCTACTTTCAGGGAATATACAGCGGATGTTCCGGCAAATACCGGCGACCATGTATTTCCCAAATCCGATGAGCGAAAAAGTCCTGAGGATGTACCGGCATATACAAAGCCTTTCGGTCCCATTTCGAGTGAACTCACCCAACCGGAGCTATCGAACTCGTTGAATTTGAAATCGGAATTGACAAGAGACCAATTGCCTGTGGGTCCGCTTGATCGAAACATCCCGCTATCTGTCGCGACGAGCATCGCGCCGCCGGGTAGTGCAGCAAAGGCTTCAATATAGAAATTTGTAAGCCCAGTGTTATCCTGCGTCCAACTCGATCCGTTGTTGTTTGAAACGTAGATGCCGAATGAGCTGACTGCTGCGTAAATATTCCCAAGTGGATCAAAGGTAATAGCGGCTGCATCGCCTCCGCCGTAAGGCCCGGCGCATTGACGCCAGAAGTTAGATTGAGCGGTCGCTTCATTGAATAAAGTCAGCAGAACAATAGCCCCGCCTATCAGGGACAACCTTTGTGCACGCAGGGGAAAACTTTTGAAAATCTCTATCATGGCAAACCTCCACTTTTCCAGCGCGGCTGAAGGGACTCTCAGGCTGCAGGCTGATGGACCTCCAGATCAGAACACCCAACCGATAGGTCCGAGGTCTTTCGCGTTGTCCAATCGAACCACGGGTGCTTGAGCGATTAGGATTGAGTGACTTTGCCGCTATGCCACTTCTTAGAAACTCGGCAACAGTCCTACCTGGCAATTTAAATACCTACCCCTCACCATTCCAGTCAATCGCTGATATAAAGAAAGCCATTCCAGGCATCTTGCACTAGAAGAGTTTTATGCTGCTCTTCGGGTCGAAATAGTATCTGTAAATCTTCACCTTGCAGTAAAACTCATCTTCATCGACATGAAAGTCCTTCGGGTCGAAATTTTTCAATTTCATGGTCTGCCACTTGGTAGTGGGATGTATGAACACCCAGTGGTTTTTCTCCGAATGGATCCCTTCGGGAGATGTAGTGACCTTGATCGGCATCCTGAAATCTTTCACGTCAGCCTCCCACACGAAACGCAAGGCAGTGCTGTCGCCTTTCTGAGTAATCCCGACCGTCAGCTGCGGCACCTTGGGATAACGCAGATATTGCTCGAAGAAATAACCGTAGTCCGTGCCGGCTTGCTGATTTATGTAATTAATCATGTCATCCGCATCGACAGTTTGATAAGCGTACTTTTCCTGAAATCCTTTCAAAATTGAGAACCAGAGCTTGTCATTGGCGATAACATCTCGAAGTGTGTTGAGGACGAGCTGGCCTTTGTCGTACATGTCGCCAGCGCCTTCATGGTTCACATTATAAGGTCCGATAATCGGCTCATCGTTTTTGACATTTTGTTTCTTCGCGTTGATGTATTCTAAAGCCGCTTTGTGTCCCCAGTTGTACTCGGCGTAAAGTGCTTCAGCGTACGCGCCGAAGCTTTCGTGTATCCACATGTCGGCGAGGTCTTTCGACGTTATGCTGTTGCCCCACCACTCGTGCGCGCTTTCGTGTATGATGATGAAATCGAATTTCAATCCGACCGCTGAGCTTGCTCTTCCTTCGTAGCCGAGTTGGTAGTGATTGCCGTATGCGACCGCAGATTGATGCTCCATGCCGTTGTGCGATGACTCGATAAGTTTGTAACCGTCGCGGTAGAAAGGATACTTGCCGAAATATTTTTCATAGCACGCGAGCATTGTTTTGACCTGCTTAAATTGCTTCTTGGCTTTCTGAAGATTCGCCGGCATGACGTAGTAATCGAGAGTGAGCTTGCTGCCATCTCGGCTCGCATAACTATCCGCAAAGTGCGCGTACTTTCCGATATTGACGGTGACATCATAGTTGTTTATGGGATAGCTGATGAACCAATTGTATTGAGTCCACCCGTTGGGCAATTCAATCCTGCTCCTCAATCTTCCATTGGAAATATCTTCAAGTCCTTTCGGAACCGTGACGCTCAACAACATGCTGTCCGGCTCGTCCGACTGATGATCTTTGTTCGGCCACCATAGGCTCGCGCCCGTTCCCTGGCAGGTGACCATCACCCACGGATTACCTTCTTTGTCCTTTTTCCAGATGAATCCGCCGTCCCACGGGGGATTCACAGCGACTTGAGGTTTACCCGAATAGTAAAACACAATCTGATGAATTGTGTTTTGCTCCAGCTCTTTTGGCATGTCGATGAATACTGCTCCGAATTCTCTGGTATATTGCAACAGCGTTCCATCATCAAACTTTATCGAGTCGACGCTCATGTTGGCGAAAAGATCGACCTGCATCTTGTTGAATCCGGTTACGACCTTAAACCTGATTGTATTGAGGCCCTTGATCGATTGGGAATCCGGACTTATTACGATATCGAGATGATAATACGTAACGTCGTAACACGTTCTAAGCGGCGATAAATATCCGCGCAGTGAATCGGCTCTCGTAAAAGGTCCCCAATTGTAATGGGAAGGTTCCTGGGCAGGGAGAATCTGAATGGAGCTTAGAATTGCCAAAAGGAGGAGGGTAGATCTTTTCATAGCGGCCACCGGGATTGGTTGGTTAAGTAAAATAACGACAGAAAGTTAATCTGTTTACCGGAAGCTTGCAACAAGTCCACAGCGCTATTAAGAAACCTCGCAAAGCCAAGATCCATTCACTCTTGACAAGGTCTTATGCTTCGTGCCGAGAACTAATTATGCTTGTATTCTGTCGAAAAGGTAACTTCCAAGTCCGAGCAAAACGGCTGTAACTACGGCAAGGATGGTCAGGTCGGTCCCTATACCGAAGGTCGCTGACGAGTAGAGGAGAGAGTATCTCAACCCGTCAACTCCGTAACTTAGCGGGTCCACAGCTGCGATTATGTCGAGGACCTTCGGGACGCCTTGAAGAGGGAAGAGTGCTCCTGAAAGAAAAAATGTCGGCATCACAAGGAAGTTGATGATTAACTGAAATCCCTGCATATCTTCCATCGTCGACGCGAGACCAATTCCGAGGGAAGTGAAAAGCAACGCCACCAAAAATACAATGACTAGAGCAACAGGCAGCATGAATAAGTTCTGAGGTCTGAACCCGACAAGGAAAGTCAATACGAAGACAATTATTCCCTGGATGGTCGCAACTGTTGCACCGCCGAGTGTCTTGCCGAGCATGATCTGCAATCTCGAAACCGGAGCGACCATCGTCTCCTTCAAAAAGCCAAATTGTCTGTCCCAGATTAGATCTATTCCCGAGAAGATCGCGGTGAAGAGGACGCTCATCAGAATAATCCCAGGAGCTAAGAAGTCCATGTAATTTCCCGCTCCCGCCTTTTTATAGATCGATCCGAACCCAAATCCGAAAGCCACAAGAAAAAGTAAAGGCTGCCCAAGTGAGCCGATGATTCTGGACCTTGATCTGAAGTATTTCTTGATCTGTCTCAACCACATTATGTAGATGATGCTCATCTTCTCCCACCCCATAATTGTCTTCTCCTTCTCATACGATCCAGACCACTCGCTTCTTCGTCTCGAATCTTGTGTCCAGTCAGGTTGAGGAACGCGTCTTCAAGCGTACTGGAGTTTGTCTGGCTTTTCAGCTCAGCAGAGGTTCCGGTTGCTATGATCTTCCCATGGTCGATGACTGCGATCCGGTCCGCCACTCTGTCTGCCTCCTCCATGTAATGAGTTGTAAAGAAGATGGTCATATTCTCTTTTTGGTTTATGTCTTTCACATAGCTCCACATGTGGTTTCTCGTCTGCGGGTCGAGTCCGAGAGTCGGCTCATCGAGAAAGAGGATTGTGGGGTGATGCAATAGTCCGCGTGCAATCTCCAGTCGCCGTTTCATTCCGCCCGAGAATGTCTTAACCAGATCGTCTTTTCTATCCAATAGCTCCACGAATTTTAGAAGGTCTTCGATTCTCTTTGCTCTGACTTCTTTGGGAATCCTATAACACACGGCGTGGAATTGCATGTTTTCCAGGGCAGTCAAATCGTCATCTAGACTTGGATCCTGAAAGACTATGCCGAGGGACTTTCTTACACGGTCTTTATGATGAGCCGGATCATGGCCGTTCAAAACAATCTTCCCGCTCGTAGGATGAAGGAGCGTTGTCAACATCTTTATAGTTGTCGACTTGCCGGCACCATTTGGGCCGAGGAATGCGAAAGTCTCGCCTGCCTTCACCTCAAAAGAGATATTGTCAACGGCCGTTATATTGCCAAAAACCTTCGTGAGATTGGAAACAGCGATAATATCTGTATGATCGTTACTTCGACTCAAATCCTTTTCCCTTTTAGTATTGTCCAGAGTGCGCGACCCGGTGCTTATTCTCCCCGTAAGGCGTCCACAATATTCAATCGTGCGGCGCGTGCCGAAGGGAAGAACCCTCCAAAGAGTCCCATCAGAGCTGCGAAGACGAGCGAAGCCAAGACGGACGAGGGTGTAAGAGTGAAATTGAATGTCAGCTCGGAAAAGGACGAATAGTTCATTGTCGATACTGAGAAAAATTGAAGAAGCGAGGCGAGCATGACGCCTATGATTCCGCCGGTGAGAGATATGAGTACAGCCTCAAAAAGAAATACTGTCAAAATGCTTCTTCTTCCAAACCCGAGTGCTCGCAGAGTTCCGATCTCCTTTGTCCGGTTAGCTACTTCAGCGTACATCGTTATCATGGCACCTATGGCCGCGCCGATGCTGAACACGACCGTAACGAAAATGCCGATCACTTTTATGAAGGTGGAAAGTGTCTCCGATTGTTCCGAGAAATACACTTGTTCTAATTTTGGCTCGAATTCCTGGAGACGTCGGTCCGCCAAGAATGCTTCCTTGAATCTTTCATAGTTGGAAAGATTGTCCAGTTTCATAGTGATGGATGAGACGCTGCTTCCTCGATGAAATGCATCCTGGATCTGGCGATAATCGCACCAGATTTCCGAATCGAAGCCGCTTCCATCGCTGGAAAAAATTCCGACCACTTTCCAGTAGTCTCCGGCCAATTTTATAGACCCCCCGATTCTAGCGTCGGCATATCTCCTGGCTACGGACTGACCGACTATTACTTCGCGCAGGGAAGAATTGAATGTCCTTCCGTCGGTCAGCTTTACGTTTGGATGCAGGTAAAATGTCTGCCGGTTGACCCCGCGAACCATGATGTTACTCAATGCGCCGTCCGGAGTACTAAGATCAATTACCACAACCGGGTGGTATGAAATTGCCGGAGCTCCGTCCGGATCCTTGGCGATGTACGGAAGAGTAGCAACGACATTTTGTGTTTGACCAAGAATGATGCTGGAAATTTCGCCGTTAGATCCTTTTCTGGTTATGACAACATTGTCGGGTGAACCCGTGGCCACCATTGTCTTTCTCACACCATTAGCCATCATCAGAACTGCCGCAAAGACGAATATTACAAGTGTAATGCCCGCAAGCGTAATGAGAGTTGAAAGTCTTCTTCTCCCGAAATTCTTTATCATGTATTTATATGGTACACTCATTTTGGCATCCAGAATTTTAGATTTGTTATTTCAAACTACAGATCATAGATAGCGAATAATTGGAGGTCATCCCACGAACCGCAGTCCGTCGGCAATTTTTGTCGTCAAAGCTCGTCTTATCGGAAAGATCGCTGCTGCTATTCCAACCACCACAACCGCAGTGACAGCGAGCATCACATTTGTCATATCCACTTCGAAAACAGGGAAGAAGCTTCTTGGAATATGTTCGGACATGCCATTAACAGATCCAAACGTCAGAAGGATGCCGAGGCCGCCGCCGATAGCCGAAATGAAGAGCGACTCACCGAGAATCAAACCTATGAGGTGCTTGGCAGAAAACCCAAGGGCTTTCAATACCGCATACTCCCTGGTTCTCTCCCTTGCCGCCATTATCATCGTATTTCCCAAAACAAGCATAATTATGCCCACGATGATGAACGACATGTATTCCATTCCATTCATGATTGCGCTCGAAGATGATACAAAACTCTGTTGGAAAGCTCGCTCAGTTTCCGTTTTTGTTTCTGCAGAGGAATTGGCAAATGATCCATCAATATCTTTCGAGATTCTGCCAGCGTCCGCACCATTGTAAATTCTCTCGACGTACCAGCCGACTTGTTCGCCGCGTGTCGGGAAGTCCTGCTTCACTTTTTCGTTCAAATAATTCCAATGGAAAAACATCTGGGTGGCATCGGTCGATTGGAATTTCGGACTATAGATTCCGCGGACGACGAATTCCCACTTACCAGGATAAATATCACCGTCGAGCGAGATCACATCCCCAAGCCTGAAATTGTACTGTTTCGCGAGAGCACTTCCGACCACGCACGCATTCCCTTCTTTTTGGAAATCGTCCAGCTCACTTTTGCCGATGAGGAATTCCGGATAGACGTTGAAGACGGTAATCGGATCGACGGCCATGCGCGCGAAGAAATGATTCTGGTCTATGTATGTGCCGCCAAACCAATTCATATAGGTGACATCCTTTATTCCAGGAACTTGCTTTATTCTCTCCAAATAGGAATAGGGAAGTGTATTGATAATTGTGACTGCATCCCGCGTAACAAGCCGATCAACTTGAGACGATTCCACTCCTGAATTCCAGCTCGACACTGCGGTTTGAATGAGACCAAACGCCATAACCGCGACTGCTAATCCTACTACAGTCAGCGTGGTTCTCAATTTATGACGGAAAACATTCTTGATAATTAGCTTCAGAACTTTCACGGTTACTCCTTAATTATCCTAAGTTCTTCTTCCTTCCATATACATCAGAGCTCCTTTACCAAGTCTCCTTTTTCGAGATGGCGAAGCGACTTGGCCTTACCGGCAGTGTGCGGATCGTGCGTGACCATCACGATGGTTTTCTTGAACTCGGAGTTCAATCTCTGCATAAGGGTCATAATTTCCTCCGCTGAATTCTTGTCTAAGTCTCCGGTCGGTTCGTCAGCAATGAGAAGGACCGGATCTGTGACCACCGCCCGGGCGATTGCGACCCTTTGTTCCTGGCCACCGGAGAGTTGCTTCGGGTAGAAATCCATCCGGTCCGACAAACCGACAACTGAGAGGGCACTCTCGACATGCTGCTTCCTTTCAGTCCTGGAGAGATTGGTCAGGAGAAGTGGAAGCTCGACGTTTTCGTAAGCAGTCAGAACAGGTATAAGATTATAGAACTGAAAAATGAAACCGATATTTGTTGATCTCCATTTGGCGAGAGCAGACTCGTTGAGCGCTGAAATGTCAGTCCCGTTTATGACAACCTCACCGGAGGTCGGCTTGTCGATTCCCGCTATTAAGTTTAGCAAAGTAGTCTTGCCGGAGCCCGAGGGTCCCATCAGCGCAAGGAAGTCCCCATCGGGGACGTTAAGGTCAATATTATTAAGTACCGGGACTTCAATGCTGTCTCGTCGGTAGGACTTTGTGACATTTTTTATCTCAATAAGATTTTGCATCTATCCTCCATCTTTTGTTACGTGACGTCGAAATTCACAGGTGTAAAGCCTGCACCTACTCCATCACTTTTCCGCGATTACCTTCTCGCCCTCCTTAATATGATCACCCGGCGCATCAATGACTCGGTCACCGTTTGTCAGCCCAGACTTTACTTCTGTGAAACCACCAGAACTCTTTCCGAGTATGACAGGCGTTTCGACCGCCTTATCATCTTCAATCCTAAAAACGACGTCCCGGTTTTCTCTCGTCACGACGGCGGTAGAAGGCACAATCAAAGTTGGCTTCTCATAGTTAATTCCGCTTGCGTTTGCCTTTTGGTTCTTCAGGAACAAGACCTTCGCGCTCATCTCCGGCAGCACGCGGGCATCATATCGTCTGAACGCAACCTTTACGGTCACAGTTGCTTTGCCGCGATCCGCAGTCGGGACAATCTTGGCGACGTAGCCATCGTACTGAGCGTCGGGATAGGCATCAAGCGTTATCTGGCAGTCCTGTCCGGGCTTCACTTTCTCAATATTGGATTCGGAAACATCTGCTTCGACCTGCAGTGAACCCATATCCGCGATTGTGGCCACCGTTCCCCTGGTGTTGATGCTCCCTGCCATCGGAGCGACTATTTCTCCGACGTCGGCGTTCTTCGTGAGAACTGTACCATCAAATGGTGCACGAACTAGAGTGTTCTCGACTGCAACCTCAGCGGCTTCGACACTCGCTTTTGCAACATCAACAGATGCTTGCGCCTTTTTGTACTGAGTTTCGGAGCTCTCAAAAGTCCATTCGGTGATCGATCCAGATTTCAGGAGTTTCTGATTTCTTTCATAGTTCCACTTCGCGTCGGCAAGCGTGACGTCACTCAATTCGAGATTCGCGTTTGCCTCGTTTAACTGTGCTTTTACATCGCTGTCTTCAAGCCTTGCGATGATTTGACCTGTTTTGACTTTGTCGCCTTCGACAACCCCGAGATAGACGAGTCGTCCTGTCGCTTTCGACGCAACAGCAGCTTTTCTCTGCGCTACAACATATCCGCTTGCGGTAAGCAGGGCGTCGCTTTGTGGCACGGACTGAATGACGGCGGCAACGATCTTCACACTGACAGGTGAATCCAGGACTGTCCTCGAGAGTGCCACGACTGCCGCGGCAATCAGGATCAATGGGACACCGATAGTAAATAATTTCTTGGCCCCTTTTCCCTGGGTTGGATTTGTGTCTTTCCTTAGTCTATCTATTCTTAATCCCGACAAATCTGCGTTCTTAGTTTCCACAATTGCCTCATTTATTGATTCGAACTCTAGAATTCAAGTTCCGGCATCGACTAATCAATCTTCGAGCTCCTGACAAAGGAAGCCGAGTTTAGCCACTTCCTCAACAACTTTCTCCACGCTTACGTTCACACATCCGACGCGAAGTACCCTGTCACGGTCTTGGAGATCAATTGTGCAAAAGTGAACTCCATGTACCTTTTCTAAACCGGTCTTTAGCCGTGAAAAATCCGATTCGTCTGATAAGTCGGTGCGAAAGATGAACAATTCCGATGAATGGGTTCCCAAGGCATTACTCCGAAATCTCTTCAGCGTTTTTCAAACAACCCGCCGGGAGCGTGCGACATGAGAGATCGATTTATCGGTCGATTCAATTCACCCTTTTCCTGTTCTTGACGATGGATCTTCCGCTGATGCGGCACTCATTCGCATATTCGAGATAATCAATTTCGCATCCGTCTCCAATCACAACATTTCTTCCACGAACCACTTTTGCTTTCGTATACTCCAAACGAATTTCGTCGCCCTCCACGCTGTCTGCCACCAGCTTTCCTTTGAAAAAGTCAGCAGGGATGAAGAGCGCCCTTATTATGTTTCCCAGGCCTGAGTAATGTCCTCGTCTTGCTTGGATCCTTTCGCCTCCGATCTCGGCAACCCTGCAACGACTATGAATTCTTATATCTATTTCACCGGCATTTAATAAACCACCAATGGAGAGCGGTCCTTCCGACTTGAACGTCTCCGACTCACAGTTCTTTGCTATTGTCGCAAAGCCCGTCACTCTGATGTCATCGGATTTTACCCCTCCCTTTGTTTCCATCCCACCTTTTAGAACAAGGGAATATGTTTTCACGTCACCGCTGGCATCCAGGTTACCGGCGATGCGGATTTCCTCAGTCTCCAGCGAGCCCATTATGGAAACAGAACCGACAATTCTGGCATCGTTAGCCTTCAAATTACCATTGATCCGAGAATCACCAACAGACCTGAATGTCAAACAATCTAAATTCCCATTGATGATGGTATCGCCTATAATCCTGACATGATTGAAGTTCCCGCCGGCGGCGTTGTTGTCTCCTATTATTTTCAAATCGACTCGAGTGCTCGCTTTCACCATGATGTCCCTTTTGAGTTCAGACTTTCCTGGATTCCTTCACTGTTGCGCTGCCATCTTTGCGAAAACTTTTCCTGTATTCTACTGCCCCGATCAGACATCCTGGTCCTATGTTCACGTCGCCTCCGCGCACCACTTTCGCGGTCGCGTTCTCAAGATAGATGTTGTCACCTTCGATAGTTTCGGCGGAGAGGACATGGTTCAATTGAAGGGAAGGGAAGATCGAGGTAAGAAATTTCTTGAAACCGAATGCGTCGCCTGCTCTAATGTCAATTTCCTCGCCGCCAATCTCTCTCGCTCTGGATGCGACATAAAGCTCGACATCTATTCTGCCCGCATTAAGAAGTCCGTCGATGGTGAATCCGCCTTGGGATCTGAATGTCTCAGAACCGCAATCTCTGGTCACTTTCAACATGCCCCGATTTTCGATCTTGTCAGCAGATATGGCACCGCCGATCTCTGTCATTCCGTCGATGACAATTTCCTGTCCTTTGAGATTTCCATCTATCTCCGATTTTCCAGCCACTCTCACGACACCGGCACTTACGCTGCCATGTATGCAACCCAGACCATTTATCTGGAGCTCTGAGCAATCAAGGTCTCCGTTTATTTCACCTTTGCCGTTTATCTGGACAAAGTCGTAGTTTCCGCCCGATGAGCTGCCAAGCCCGTTTATTCGCAGATCGCTTCTAGTATTCTTTCCCATTTCCCATTTCTCCGTTAGACAGTTTTTGTTTTAGTTCTTCGATGCAGGTTGAAACGTTTTGTCGGTTAACAATTTTGGCGCCAGATTCAAAATGAATCTGGTTCGGAGCGGAGACAACGAGGCAAGTCGATATACCCAACTTTCGCACGAATATCAGATCGCAATTCTTACCTTCAAAGGAAGAAAAATGTTCATCTAGAGTTTTAAGAATAATCTTTCCCTCTTCCAAATTGATCTCACCCGATTGGAGCATTTTGTCGAGGATATAGACGAAAAGGATCTTCTCGAAGTCAAAGGAGCTTGGCTCTCCAAAAACTTCGACAAGAATGCCCGCCGCAGTTTCTGAGACGATCTTTTCTCTTATCAGTCTGGCTTTGTCGGAATGCACGTCAGCGGGATTGGGTGAGAGGATTTCAGCAAGCTCGTCAAGCGAAGCATCTTCCTTCATGTTTTTGATTTTGTCTATGCGAGCCATAATTTTGTCGCGTGGGAAAAAGGTCTCCTGGCCGGTAAAAGTGGACTTGCGTACGAACCAGTCTTCCGGAATCAGCGACTTTCTTTTCCATCTATAAAGTTGCCCGTATGAGATTCCCGTCAAGTCAAGCAAGTCTTTTTTCGAAATTAGGTCGTTTTCCATATATTAGCCTCTGATAGAATATAACATAACACTGTTACGTTGTCAAGACCTTATTTTATAATTCATACGCGGATTCTCTGGTTAAGTTTCAAGTTACGTAACGACCCTTGCTTGTACATCAACGAGGGAAGTCCTCCCGCGTCCTCCCGAGCACCGCCTCTTATTCAATCTTTCCGCTATTCTTGGGAGATCAGTCCGGCAACTACACAAAGCGGACCCGCACTGCTACAGAAATCAAGGAGGTTGTTTGGACTGTTGCAAGGTAACACCCGCCAGGGAACGACCCATCCAAACCAGTCATAAGCGTCCCAGAGCTAACGTGGGAATCGTGAACCTGACAGCCGTGATTGTCGTGCGTACCGGAACGCAAGCCGAGTCTTCCAATGATTTACGAACGCTAACCTGATCTGCGTAACCCGGGACCAGGTAATAACGTGCTGTCAACCGACGAGAATGTTTCTGGTGACCCCACCCGAGCGGGGATAATTTCAAGGGGACAGCGGGGACGTCGAGTCAACTCCTTGAGACTGCATCCATTGCATCCCGCAGCGGTATTCGTTATTTTGAATGTAACAACACAAGGCAATTAATAGATGAAAATCCTACTCGCATATCCGGAGTATCCTGACACATTTTGGAGTTTCAGGCATGCACTGAAATTTATTTCGAAGAAAGCGGCTTTCCCGCCCCTGGGACTTCTCACGGTAGCTGCGATGCTCCCAAAAGAGTGGGAAAAAAGAGTCGTCGATCTGAACGTTGGACCACTACGCGACGCTGACGTGTCATGGGCCGATTATGTTTTCATAAGTGCGATGTCGGTTCAAAAAGAGTCGGCAAGAAAAATCATTGACAGATGTAAGCAGCTTGACAGAAAGACAGTAGCAGGGGGACCGCTGTTTACGGCGGTGCACGACGAGTTCGACGATGTCGATCATCTAGTATTAAACGAAGCGGAGATCACTCTGAAGCCCTTTCTCTCCGACTTAGCCGAAGGAAAAGCGCAGCATATATACACGACTACCGAGTGGGCCGATGTGGCGAAGACTCCAGTTCCAGCTTGGGACTTGATAAATTTCAAGAATTATGCATCGATGAATCTTCAGTATTCGCGAGGCTGTCCATACGATTGCGAGTTCTGCGACATAACCGTCCTTTACGGCAGAGTTCCGCGGACCAAGACCAAAGAGCAGGTCATCGCCGAGCTTGATACTCTGTATGACCATGGCTGGAATGCGAGCGTCTTTTTTGTCGATGACAACTTTGTCGGCAACAGGAATAAACTGAAGAAGGAAATTCTTCCTCGGATAATCGAATGGATGGAAGAGAAAAAACAACCCTTCTATTTTAATACTGAAGTTTCACTTAACACCGCTGATGATGAAGAGTTGATGACCTTGATGGCAAAGGCTGGATTCAACGCGGTCTTTGTCGGCATCGAGTCGCCGAACGAGGCAAGCCTCGAGGAATGCAAGAAGATTCCGAATAAACGTCGTGATCTTGCTGCAAGCGTGAAAAAGCTGCAGAAGTTCGGTATGGAAGTCCAGGGCGGTTTCATTCTCGGATTTGACGTTGACCCAGCTTCAATATTTGACAAGCTAACGACGTTCATTCAAGAGACCGGAATTGTTACGGCGATGGTTGGCCTTCTGAATGCACCGCGCGGCACAAAACTTTACAAGAGACTGGCAAGCGAGGGACGGCTTCTTCATGTCTTCTCAGGCGACAACACCGACTTCTCGATGAATTTTGTCCCGAAAATGAATCGGGATGCGCTAGTCAAGGGTTACAAGAGCGTCGTGAAAAGAATTTACTCGCCACAGCAGTATTATGCCCGAGTAAAGAACTTCATGAAAAATTATAACCCGACACAGAGTAAAGTATTTCGATTGGTGAGCTTCGATTATATCAAGGCACTTTTCAAATCCTCTGTGCGGCTTGGTATAATTGAGAAGGAAAGAGTTTACTACTGGCGGCTATTTTTCTGGTCACTTTTTACCAGGCCGCAGCTTTTCCCGATGGCAATTACTTTTTGTATTTACGGCTTCCACTTCAGAAAAATATTTGAAGACCACATAATGAATTTAAAATAGGCCGGTTGGAGTTCACAAACAGGTCTGAGGGGCTGACAGGGGATTAGGAACAAGCGGGCATCATGATTCTTGCAAGTGGATCCCCGATAGCACTGTTCGGGAGTGGCAGTTCTATGAAGCGTGAGGCATTCAAAAAGGAGTAATCGGTCATCTTCAAAGCGGCCCGCTACCAGTAAGTCCGCTTTCCTGACAGGGCACCAATGCGTAAGTATATTCTTGTAAGAGGAGAAGTTCCTGTGAGAGGCGGTTGCACCACGTACATTCCTTTGTTAGTCTCAATCCTCCTGAATCTTCATTTTCCCGACATTTCTTATTCGCAGCAGTTAAGCCGTCAGCCAGCGACTGGGGAGCAATCCTTGGCAGAGTGGAAGCAGATGGCAAACCGGTCGCCGGTGCGACTGTCAGTCTATTTGAACTCGATCGTTCCAGCTTTTCCGATCCGAGTGGCCATTTCGCATTTCTTAGCGTGCTAAACGGAACCTACCATTTCTACGTCCGCATAATCGGATGCCCTTCGGCAACTGACAGAATTCAATTGGCCGGGGGAGATGGTGAAGCACCTTTTACTCTCTGTGAATCAGCAATCGAAGCCGAGGAAGTTGTTGTCTCGGCCTCACCTTACGCTCAACCGCCAGATCGATCAGGCAATGTATGAATTGTATGGGCTGACGGAAAAGGAGATAAAGATTGTGGAGGGTAGATGAAAACACCCATGAACTCAATGCCACCGATCCTGTCCAACAAGCATCACGCGCGCGTGTCTGTTTTCAGTGCCGGGAGCCTCCTACGCGAGGCGAGGCGCAGCTGTATCATGGCACTAACAAAGATTTTCATAATATCTTGGTCTCTTCTCAGTCCAACTTTTAATTCGACCCTAAAAGTCTACAGAGGGTATGAGTGAAATGTAAACAGCTCGTCTAGAAGGGGTAACGTTCTGTTAGTTACCATGCGAAACACGTTTCTCCCGCGCGGTACCATGAAACGATCTCCATAATTATCTTCAGCAAAAAGAATGCTGGCGCTTGTTGTGAGCTCGGCGGTCCACATTCTATTCTATCGCTTCCAGCATTACAACCGTCAAATCATCGCATACAGAATAAGTGCCTCTAAACAATTCAACATCTTGTAATAGACTCCCGACAGAGGATGATCTGCGAGCAAGATGATCGGCTAAGCGCCTCTCCCCATATTGTTCGAGTGACGAGTTCATTGCCTCGGTGAGTCCATCCGAATAAAACACAAGCCTTGCTCCTGCCTTCAGCGTCACTGCTCGCTCCGAGAAAGAGCACTCTTGTATCCCGAGGGGCAATCCTGTCTCGGTCGACAAAAAATCCGCGCCATTTGCATCAGCAATAAGTGGAAGACAATGCCCAGCGTTTGCAAAGATGACGCTTTTCCTCTTCAGGATCCAGAATTGCATACACCATGGTGACGAATTTTGAAGCCGGGAAGTCTTTCAGAAGCAGATGGTTTACCCGGCCCAAAACCTCCGCTGGCGCCAATCCGCCCTCGGCAACTAACCGCAGCACCGTGCGTGTCGATGACATGAGCATTGCTGCTCCCATCCCCTTGCCGGAGACGTCCGCCAGGGCGATTGCCAGACGACCATCCTGAAGCGGGACATAATCATACCAGTCGCCCCCAACTTCTTCACAAGGGATACAAGTACCATGAACGGCGAATCCGGGGAAAGCGGGAGATATTTGGGGAAACAGGCTTCGTTGTATCCTTTGCGCCTCAGATAATTCCTTGGCCATTCGTTCCTTCTCGTTCCGCTCTCTCTGGAACATGCGGGCATTCTCTATTGCCGTAGTAATGTGTCCTCCGAGCGTCTCAAGAAGCTGGATGCGGGCTACTGAGAAACCATCAAGCTCTTTACTCTGGGCGTTTAAGACGCCGATCAGAACGCCGTGTGATAGCAAAGGGATGTCGACCTCAGAACGAGTCTGACTGTCGCTAACCTGGTAGTACGGGTCAACACTCACGTCGGGTGCGTAGTACGTTTCGCCTAAGGCGCCGACATGTCCAACCATTCCATACTCTCCGATCTTGATGCGCTCACCCTTGATGTGTTGGTTGGTATCTCCGCCGCAATCGGCTCCAACAACAAGCTCCATGGTACGCTCGTCTTTCAGCAGGACCGCAAGCCGTGAGCATCCGAATGTCAGGGATACATCGTTGACTATCTCTTCTAAGAGAGAATCGATATCTAAATTCGAATTGATCCGTTGTGCCACACGGTGCAGCAAAACGAAGTCTTCCTTCATCTCGCGCTGATTGCTGTTCTTCATTCCTTAGGAATCTGCCTATGTTTGAGTCATCTCAAGGTCCGCTGTCGGATAAATTCTTGCCGTAGAGCTTAACGCCGAACGCACTCGCGCTTCTTAGTTCCAGATGCCCATTCATTTGATGCCATTTATTTCCTCTTTGTTTGGCATTTTTCATCTAAATCTAACCACCAGTCAATGAAGTGTCAAACCTGCCTCACTCTTCGAAGGATAAGCTCAGCGGAGGCGAATTACCAAGTCTTTATGCTTTCTTTATGTCTTTCGTCTCGCTTTTTACACCCTCTTAATTGCACCGAGCACCGTGCATTTGTCATATTTTCCCCGCTATGAAAAGGATAGAAGATATTATTGGGCCGGAACATGGGCATTAACTCAAAAGCCATGACCGAAGCAAAAATGACAGACAGCGTGGCAATCGAGCCTTACGGCAGTCAAGAATATCAAACCAAAGTTGGACCCGAGATGGAACTCGTAATCACTGTTCCTGATTCGCTGGTGCAATCTGTTCTCTCGACAATCGTTCACGGGGTCAACACCGGGGTTGCTGGCGACGGCAGAATTATCGTGTCGTCGATCGAGAAAATCATCGATCTGGAGGACGAAGAGATTGATGAAAACATGTTGCAGTGGTTTCAATTGACAAAATGAGGTTATCATCATGAAGAACATTTTCTTGTGGACCGCATTTCTTGCGGCGCTCTTTTTTGCGGCACCGGCGTTTGGAGCTGATTCGACATCCACGCCGGCTTCAACCAAGATTTCCTGGAGTGGATTCGTGGATGTTTATTACAGCAAGAACTTTAATAGTCCTTCGAATCAGATGAACCAGCTCAGGAATTTCGATATTTACACAAATCAATTCGGGTTGAACCTTGCGAAGCTCACTGTGCAGGAAGCGGCTCAACCTGTCGGCTTCCGTGTCGATCTTGCCATCGGCACGGGAAACGATGTGGTGCAGGGCCTCCTAAATCCGCTGACCGGAGCAACTGTTCCATCCTCCAGCACGCTGAATGTTGTGGAACAGGCGTATCTTACGGCAGTTGTGCCCCTCGGTTCAGGACTAACTGTGGATGTAGGAAAGTTCGCCACGATGATGGGTTACGAGGTGATCGAATCAAACGGTAATTGGAATTACAGTCGTTCGCTCCTCTTTGCCTGGGCTGTTCCTTATTATCACATTGGGTTGTGCCTAACTTATCCTCTCGCCAGCAATTTGACCGCCGCCCTTCATATGGTAAATAGTTGGAACACGGCTATAGATAATAACAGGTCGAAGTCTGTCGGATTAGAATTGAGCTATTCTCCGACATCTGCAACGACGATCACGTTGAACGGCATGAGCGGGTTCGAGCAGCCAACCGGGGTTCCATACGGGAAAAAAGATGTTGCCGAATTTGTTGCCACTCAGGCAGTTGGAGACAATCTTTCGTTTGCGGTTGATGCTACGTACGGCCGAGAGCGAGCAATTGGTTTCCTAGACGTGTGGAAGGGTGTTGCAGCTTATGCCAAATACAATCTCGATTCAAAATCGGATATCGCGCTGCGCGGCGAAGTCTATTACGATCCTAATGACTATACAACAACCGTGACATTTCTCAAGGCGACGTTCAAAGAGATCACTGCCACTTATGAGTACCGTCCCTGGGATTCCATCATATTGCGCCTCGAAGCACGGGATGACTTTGCAAACGGCAATTCATTCATTTCTGCAAGCAGTGGTTTGCCGACCAGATCATCGCAGCCAACGCTCCTCCTTGGAGTTGTCGCGACGTTTTGAATAGTTCAAAAACGAGAGCCATGCAGGTAACTTCTTCTTCTTTTTTATGGTTTCTTTACGCTTTCTCGAGTCCTTTTTACACTAATTTAATTGCTTGACATACTGCAACTTCACAATATTATTTCCGACAAAAATGAGAACAATAAATCTAGAAATGTCGTTATCCCAGCGTAATCCTTCAGAAGAGAAAGAAGATACGAATCCGCCGGTGGCCAGCGGAAAGACAAATAACGGGAATGGCGCCCCGCGGCCCATTATTCGTTTATCCCTTACAGGATCTCGCAATGTAGGAAATAGAAGAAATAATTCGCGAGGATTCATCTCGTTTGTTAGGCTGGTCCGTATGCTATTCTTCTTCTACAGGTTTTAGTGACAAATCAAAGTGAATTTTAACAAATTCGAGAGATTAACAATGTTTCTGAATCATCTTCGCACGGCCGCAATCAGTTTCTTTCTGTTCAGTGTCCTGACAGGAATACTGTATCCTTTGGCAATTACAGGGATTGCACAACTAGTTTTTCCATTTCAGGCAAATGGAAGCCTCGTGACAAAAGGTCACAAAATCGTCGGGTCGGCACTGATCGGACAGCCATTCAGCGACCCAAAATATTTCTGGAGCCGGCTTTCAGCGACGAGCCCGTACCAGTACAATGCCGCGGCATCTACGGGCTCAAATTATGGTCCGCTGAATCCGGCACTCCTTGCCGGCGTGAATCAACGGATCAGCGATCTGAAAAAAAACGACTCATTGAACAACCAACCGATTCCGGCCGATCTTGCCACATCATCCGGAAGTGGACTCGATCCGCACATCAGCATAGCGGCGGCGCTGTACCAGCTTCCGAGGGTTGCACGCGTTCGCCACATGACCATCGAGCAAGTCCGTTCATTGGTGGACGCAAATGTCGAGGGACGGTTCTTAGGCTTCATTGGTGAACCGGGTGTCAATGTTGTCAAGTTGAACTTAGCCCTGGATGAAATGCAAGGAAAGGGGAAATAACAATGGATTTAATTTATTTAGGCATCACTGCTGCGCTTCTTCTCCTGACATGGGGATTGATGAGAATATGTGAAGTTCCTTCTGACGGTTCCAAACAATCGTCGGCGGCGCAGAAAGAAACGGGAGGAAAATCATGAATTGGCTTTATTTAATTGCCGGCTTCATATCGCTCGCCCTGCTTATTTATTTATTTGTTGCACTGCTAAAGCCGGAGAAGTTCGAATGACAATCAATGGCATATTTCAGATTATTTTCTACTTAGTGGTCCTGGTGTTTCTTGCCAAACCGCTCGGTGAATTTATGGCAAGAGTGTTCGAAGGTAGAAGAACGTTTCTCCATCCTATCTTCGGACCCGTAGAGAAGTTTATCTATCGAGTCTCAGGGATCAATCCCGATGAAGAGATGGATTGGAAGCAGAATGCGATCGCAATGCTCGTGTTCAACGTGATCGGTATTATCATAGTTTACGGTTTCCAGCGTCTTCAACAGCTTCTTCCATTGAACCCGGAGCATTTCGGCGCGGTAACTCCGGATTCTTCATATAATACTGCTGTTAGCTTCGCGACCAATACAAACTGGCAGGGTTACGGCGGCGAGACCACGATGAGCTACCTGACTCAGATGATGGCACTGACGGTTCAGAATTTTCTGTCTGCCGCGACGGGAATAGCGGTTTTAGTCCTATTCATTAGAGGACTTGTCCGCCATTCTGCAAAGACCCTGGGAAATTTCTGGGTCGACCTGACACGAAGTGTTCTATATGTTTTGCTTCCGCTATCCGTAATTCTCGCTCTGGTACTTGTCTCGCAAGGCACGGTACAGACATTTTCATCGCACGCTACGGCAAAATTTGTCCAGCCGACTGCAGACACGAGCGGGGCAACAGTTACCGAGCAGGTTCTTGCCGTTGGTCCGGCGGCTTCGCAAATTGCTATCAAGCAGTTGGTACAAACGGCGGCGGATTCTTCAACGTGAACTCGGCACATCCTTACGAGAATCCTACGCCGCTTTCCAATTTTCTTGAATTGATTGCCATCCTGATTATCGGCGCGGCACTTTGTTTCACATTCGGGAGGATGGTCGGTGACACTCGGCAAGGCTGGGCTTTGATTGCAGCCATGATGATAATACTTGTTGCAATGATCTTTGTGTGCTATCCGGCAGAACAAACTGGGAATCCGCTTTTCACTAAACTTGGAATCGATCAAACTCCCAGCGCTCTTCAAACCGGCGGAAACATGGAAGGGAAGGAAGTCCGGTTCGGAATCGCCAATTCAGCGTTGTGGGCAGTCACGACAACTTCAGCGTCAAATGGATCGGTGAACTCGATGCACGATTCATACACGCCTCTTGGCGGATTGATCCCGTTGATCGCGATGCACCTTGGCGAAGTTGTCTTCGGAGGAGTCGGCTCCGGTCTGTATGGAATGCTTGCGTTCGTAATTGTCGCCGTTTTCGTCGCAGGGCTTCTCGTTGGCCGAACGCCCGAATATTTGGGTCACAAGATAGAAGCTTATGATATGAAGATGGCGTCGCTGCTTATTCTAATAATGCCGATCATAGTCTTGATTTTTACTGCACTCGCGGTCGTACTGCCCGCAGGTGTGTCATCTATTGCAAACCCTGGTCCGCACGGCTTCAGCGAAATCTTATATTGCTTTACTTCTCAAGGCAACAACAACGGCAGCGCCTTCGCCGGGATAAACGCCAATACGCCGTTTTATAATATCACGGGCGCAATTGATATGTTCTTTTCTCGCTACTGGCTCGCGATTCCTACGCTGGCGCTTGCTGGCTCACTCGTGAGGAAGAAGAAAGTCCCCCCAAGCGAAGGGACTTTGCCGACTCATACTCCGCTATTCATGTTCTGGCTGATCTCGGTAATCCTGATCGTCGGTGCGCTTAATTTCATGCCCGCGCTTGCACTCGGTCCGATTGTCGAACATTTGATGATGATTCATTGAAAAAGGAAAATTTATTTATGACTACGGAATCTTCACAGCTTAGAAAACCAATGGGTTTAACAAGAGAAATATTCAGGCGAGCACTCTCAGATTCGTTCCTGAAATTGAATCCGAAAAACATGATGCGCAACCCGGTTATGTTTGTGGTCGAAGTAGGAAGTGTGCTCACGTCGGGATTATGGATCCAGGCTCTCGTCGGTCACGGAGAGGCTCCGGCCTGGTACATTGGCACTGTTTCTTTATGGCTATGGTTTACGGTACTCTTCGCAAATTTTTCCGAAGCGCTTGCAGAAGGACGCGGAAAAGCTCAAGCCGAGGGTTTGCGGAAAGCGCGCCGTGAAACGATGGCCAAACTTCTTCATAAGCCGCGCCATGGTTCAAAAGTCCAGCTTGTTCAATCTACCTCCCTTCATAAAGGGGATTGCTTCATCGCGGAGTCAGGCGATGTAATTCCCGCGGATGGTGAAGTGATAGAAGGAATTGCGTCGGTCGATGAGAGCGCGATAACAGGTGAAAGTGCGCCCGTGATCCGCGAATCCGGCGGAGATCGAAGTGCCGTCACCGGAGGTACGCGTGTGCTTTCGGATTGGCTCGTGATACGAATGACGGCTGATCCTGGCGCTGGATTCCTCGATAAGATGATACATTTGATCGAGGGGGCGAAAAGGCAAAAGACCCCCAACGAAATTGCGCTTAATATTTTATTAGCGGCGTTCACGATCATCTTCTTGATGGTGTGCGTGACGCTCCTTCCGTTTTCTCTTTTCAGTGTCCAGGCCGCCGGGCAGGGTACGCCTGTGACCGTGACGGTCTTGGTGGCACTTCTCGTTTGCCTCATTCCGACAACGATCGGAGGACTTTTATCTGCCATAGGAATAGCGGGGATGGACCGGATGATACGTCATAATGTCATTGCCACTTCAGGTCGAGCCGTTGAGGCCGCCGGCGACGTCGATGTTTTGCTTTTGGACAAGACCGGTACGGTTACTCTTGGCAATCGTATGGCGACCGAGTTCGTCCCCGCCTCCGGAATTTCATCGGAACGTCTGGCAGATGCGGCGCAGTTGGCGTCACTTGCGGATGAGACGCCGGAAGGACGATCGATAGTTGTTCTGGCAAAGGAAAAATATGGTCTGCGTGGGCGCGACATACAGCAGATTGCGGCACAGTTTGTTCCATTCAGTGCACAGACACGGATGAGCGGGGTGGACATTCAAACAGACGGCAAAGCGTCTTTCAGAAGTATCCGCAAGGGTGCCGCAGATTCAATCAAGAAATTTGTCGAACAGCAAAACGGCAAGTATCCTGCTCAAGTGGAACAAACAGTTCAGGATATCGGACGTAAAGGTGGAACACCGCTGGTAGTTGCCGAAAACGGAGAAGTGCTGGGTGTGATCCATTTAAAGGACATCGTCAAAGGTGGAATAAAAGAACGCTTTGCTCAACTGAGGAGCATGGGAATCAAAACGGTCATGATAACCGGCGACAATCCGTTGACGGCAACGGCTATTGCCGCGGAGGCCGGCGTCGATGATTTTCTCGCTGAAGCGAAGCCCGAAGATAAACTGAAGTTGATCCGCGATTACCAAAGCGGCGGTCGGCTTGTTGGAATGACAGGCGACGGAACAAACGATGCGCCTGCACTCGCTCAGGCCGATGTCGCGGTCGCAATGAACACAGGGACACAGCCGGCCCGTGAAGCCGCAAACATGATAGATCTCGACAGCAACCCAACGAAGCTTATAGAGATTGTCGAGATAGGAAAACAGCTTTTGATGACGCGCGGAACTCTTACGACGTTCAGTATCGCAAATGACGTGGCAAAATATTTTGCGATCATCCCTGCAGCTTTCGCAACAACTTATCCCGTTCTGAACGCTCTTAATATCATGAAGCTTGCCACACCGGAGAGTGCAATTATGTCGGCAGTCATTTTCAACGCTTTGATAATCGTCGCGCTGATTCCACTGGCATTGAAAGGCGTGAAGTACAGGGCAGTAAGCGCGGTTCATCTTCTGCGCAGGCATCTTCTCATTTACGGTGTAGGAGGAGTAATTGCACCGTTTGTCGGTATCAAACTGATCGATTGGGTGATTAACGGTTTACGCTTAATAAGATAGTGGGACAACCAAGCCGTGCGCAATCGAATGGGGGGTGCGTCGGACCGGAGATTCTTTTTCTTTGTCTAATGTGATTAAATTATAATCGAAATGGCAGAAAGAGATTATTCTCGTCCCGACCCCGACATGCTTCTGAAACTGATGAAGAAGGAGGAGGAACGGCAAGAAAAAGGTAAGTTGAAAATATTCTTCGGAATGTGCGCCGGGGTTGGAAAAACATATGCGATGTTGAGCGAGGCACGCGATGCAGTTAGTAAGAAGATAGATGTAGTTGTAGGTTACGTGGAGACGCACAATCGGATGGAAACCGCCGAGCTTGTCCTGGGTCTTGAGGTGGTTCCGAGAATGCAATTAGAGTATCGTGGTGCACTTCTCGAAGAGATGGATATCGACGCTATCCTCGCAAGAAAACCCAAACTAGTCATTGTTGATGAGTTGGCGCATACAAATGCTCCGGGAAGTCGCCATGCAAAAAGATTTCAGGACGTTTTAGAATTGCTGGGAGCAGGCATAGACGTGTACACCACCCTGAACGTCCAGCATCTCGAAAGCAGAGCCGACGCGGTTGCCCAAATAACGGGGACGATTGTCAGAGAAACTGTGCCGGACTCAATTTTCGAATCTGCCGACGAAATCAAGGTGATCGACATTTCGCCCGAAGATTTGATCAAGCGACTCAGCGAAGGAAAAGTTTATACTCCCGACCGATCCAAGCAAGCAATTGCAAGTTTTTTCAGGGAAGGTAATTTGGATGCGCTCAGGGAAATGTCTTTGCGTATCACGGCGGAGAGAGTTGACCGCGAACTTCGCGAGTACATGCGAGGTAACAGAATAGCTGGGCCCTGGAAATCCGGTCAGAGGTTAATTGCTGCCATAAGCCCAAGTCCGCATTCAATCTCGGTAATTCGCTGGGCACGGAGAGTGTCGTTCACAATGGATGCATTGTGGGTGGTGGTCTACGTCGAACAATCGACGAGATTGACCACCGAAGAAAAGGATCAGCTTGCCAAGAATATGAAATTGGCAAAGGAGCTTGGTGCCGAAGTTTTGACCACCGCGGACGAAAGCATTCCTGATGCTTTGATGCGAGTTGCGCGGGAGCAAAATGCTAGTCTGATGCTCGTAGGAAAGCCCGGGCGGAGGTTCTTCTCCCGAGCCGCGCGTGTCGTGGATGAACTCATTCAAAAGAGCAAAGACCTTGACCTCTACATAGTGGGCCAAGAAGGTGTTGAAGATAAGAAAGTTAGACGGCGCCTTTTTCCGGGTCTCCAATCGAGCTATGCCCAGTATATCACAGCCTGCGCCCTTGTTCTTCTGACTGCACTCCTGTGTTTTCCTTTTGCACCGTTCATGGGATATAGGACGGTATCCTTCATTATTCTTCTTGTTGTGTCTCTTCTTCCATTGAGAATGGGACCCGGTCCGACCCTTCTCGGTGCAGCAATGGGAGCAATAGCATGGAATTTCTTCTTTATTCCTCCTCGATTTAGTTTCTTCGTCGGAAATCTCGAAGACGCCCTTTTACTTAGTCTGTATTTCCTCGTTGCATCGGTTACCGGTGTTCTCTCCGCGCGGCTGCGAAAGAGGGAGAAGATGCTTCGTCAACGCGAAGAGAAGACATCTGCTCTCTTCTCACTGACAAAGGATCTTTCGTCTGCGCATTCACAGGACGAAGTCATTCGGGCAGCGATCTCAAATACGAAAAAATATTTTGATGCTGATGTAGCGGTCATTCTCGGCGATGCGGAAGGAGAAATATCTCGTGCAGGACACAGTGCCAGCAGCTTTTTCCCCGACGGCAAAGAGCTAAACGTAGCGGAATGGGTTTATTGGAATGAGAAACGAGCTGGCAAGCACACGGACACCCTGCCGTCGGCACAGGCGACTTATTTCCCGATGTCTGGTCCACGCTATCCATTGGGTGTGATCGGAGTGAGATTTCGCGACGACTCGAAACTCTCTCTCGATCAGGAATCACTACTAGAAAACTTTATTTCTCAAATAACTTCGGCAATAGAACGAGAATTGCTCAACGATGTGAATAACAAATCGATTGTACTTGCTGAATCTGAAAGGCTCTACAAGACTCTTTTCAATTCGATCTCTCACGAATTCCGAACGCCTATTTCGACGATTATGGGAATCTCAGAAAATCTTCTTCGAATGTCCGATTCTGATTCTCGGGATGCGAGCTCTCAAGCCACGCACTTGAAGGAAATCCATATCGCTGCGGAGCGATTGAACAGGCTTGTCGCCAACTTGTTGGATATGACCCGGCTGGAATCTGGAATGATACAGCCGAAGCTGGATTGGTGTGACATTAGAGACATAATAAATCAATCCATGAAAGGACTTGAGAGAGAGCTTATGCAGCATTCTATAGTCGTAGAAGTTGGGGACGATGTGCCTCTTCTCAAATTGGACTTCGTTTTGATAGAGCAGGCATTAACAAATCTGATTCACAACGCGGTGCTTTATACTCCGAAGGGAACAGAAATCATTGTGAAAAGTTTTCTCCAAGAAGGAAGATGTGTCATCTCGGTGGCCGACAGCGGGCCCGGATTGCCCGAAGAAGACACGGAGAGAGTTTTCGAAAAGTTCTATCGAGCGGCCACCGGCAGGGCAGGCGGCACAGGGCTTGGCCTCACGATTGCCAGAGGTTTTGTTGAAGCACACCATGGCAAGATCACAGCGAAGAATCGAATGGGGGGAGGAGCCGAATTTATTATTTATCTTCCAGTTGAGACTGAAAGTCGAACTAAGACTGAAGGAATTGCTGAGGAGGAGAAATCGGCTTGAGCAAGGAACTCGAATCAGGCAATGGGTCTACGAAACCAGTAATCCTCGTCATCGATGATGAGATCCAGATTCGAAGGCTGCTTGAATTGACACTTGAATCGAACGGCTACGTGGTTCGCGCTGCAATCAAGGCAAATGAAGGTCTGTCGAAGGTAGCATCAGAAAGGCCGGAACTTGTGATTCTCGATTTGGGATTGCCCGATATGGACGGATTGGAGGTCTTGAAGAAGATTCGAGAATGGTCTTCCGTACCCGTCTTGATTCTCTCGGTCCGCAGCTCGGAGAAAGACATAATTGAATCCCTTGATGCCGGGGCTGATGATTACCTCGTCAAACCATTTCGCACTGGAGAATTGCTGGCTCGTGTTAGAACGGCTGTGAGGCATCGTCAGTCACCCGAAGAAAAAGAAATATTTAGGTCAAATGATTTGGAAGTCGATCTGTCGGCGAGAGTTGTGCGGAAGGGAAGCAACATCGTCAAACTCACAGCAACCGAGTTCTCGCTGTTGTCTCTGTTTGTGAAAAATGCCGGCAGAGTATTAACTCACAAATACATACTTGAACAGGTCTGGGGTCCGTCACTGTCGGAAGAAACTCAATACACGCGAGTATATGTTGGGCAATTGCGGAAGAAAATCGAAGATGATCCTTCGAATCCCATGATTATTCTTACAGAATCGGGAATAGGATACAGATTGAATTCAGAATAGGATTCTGCAGCGGTATTGAATTCCACACTTCTGTGATTGAATCCGAATTTAGCAACAATTATAATTGTCCAAGAATTGTGACAATTGATTCATCCAACGGAAGTTGAGGGATTTCATGGAGCGGAAAGGACGTCAAAGGAAACGAAAAAAACCGGAAGGCGTCTTTTCGGTGCTTTGTTTCTCTCTGTCTCTAATCTTTCCCGTCGTTTCTCATGGACAGGATTCGACACGCTCTTCTGTATTCAAAGACTACAGTCCGCTAAATTCAACGCATTTAATTCGTCAGTCCGACGTTGACTATCAGCTTTGGGAAGGGTTCATGCTGGTGCACAAGGCAAACGAAGGAGACCCTGCAGCCCAGCACGAGCTGGGACTCCGCTATCTTCTCGGTAACGGGTTCCCGGCAGATACCATACAGGCGGCATATTGGATTGGAAAAGCAGCAAACCAAAAGATGTCCATTGCGGAATTCAATTATGGTGTCTTTCTGGAAAATGGTTGGGGGGTGAAGTGGAATCCCTTCGAAGCCTTCCGATGGTTCGAAGCTGCAGTCGCGTGGCAGCTTCCCGAAGCTGAATTCGTGATGGGCCTGATCTACACGGACAATTTAGTGGTGCCGCGTGACTGGACGAAGGCGTATCACTTTGTCAAAGCTTCTGCTGATGCAAATTATGAACCTGCAAAGAAAGTCCTTCAGGAATTCATTCGCAGAGGAGTAGCCGGTCCGCGGGATCGTTTGACGGCGGGGGGGGCGCCGCGCGACTCATCAACGACGGAAAAGTCCACGGAACCTGTTGGGGTGCTCCAGCCCGTTTACCTCGATTTTGGCAAAGATACATCTACTCATGTTGATGACCTTACTCTCCTTAGCGAGGCTTTTCGTGAAGGGAATGAAGAGCTCCGGAAATCATTGGGAGTGTCCAGAATCTTCGAAGCGAGCGAAGATACGACTGGGATCGGGATGATCGAGCGTGCCGCAAACGCAGGAAGCCCCGAGGCCCTGGCCGTCCTTGGACGGTGCTATGAAAAAGGGATCGGGGTGCCCAAAGATGAGATCCTCGCGGCCGAACAATATCTTCGAGCCGCCCGTCTGGAGTCTCGTCGTGCGCCTTCACTTCTCTTGGACCTTGTTCGCGAAAAAGCCTTTCTTGACGAGGTTCAAGCCCGGACTCTAAAAAACGATGACGATGCAGCGTTCGTATGGGCTGGCTTGGTCGAACTCGGATTAGATCAACGAATCGTTGAAGATCAGGCATTCCATCTACTTCTTGTTGCCTCCGATCATGGAAACATCCCTTCTCTAATCGAACTTGGCCGCTGTTATTTCACTGGTCAGTGGACAAAAGAGGATCCTGCGCTGGGTGAGCAATGCTGGAAGCGTGCAGCCAGAAAAGGAAGCCGGGATGCTGAGATCAGGCTTGCCGCCGCAGAGGTGCTATCCGATAGTTTGCCCACAGCTTCCGATAGCCTTCCGCATTCCACAGGAAATTCGGACCATTCACTTCTCGCAAGAGCAGTCAGAACGCTGATTGACGGATCCGACGACGGCTCGCTGATGGGCCAGCTCACCCTCGGGTACTGTTATGAAAAGGGAATCATCGTGTCCCAAAACACTCCGGCAGCGGTGAGACTCTATCGTGCTTGCGCACAGCGGGGAAGCCGAAGCGCGTTTGATTCTCTCAAGCGACTGTACGATCAGATTAGACCGAGTGACAAAGAATTCGACGTGTCTGCTGGCAACAATGAGGAGTGATTAATTTTTGTTAAGGTCATGGGGGACTGAGCTCGAAGTGAACCATCCGACCATAGTGGCGTCTAAGGAATTAGATGGTACACAAGGCAAATCACATATGGAAGGAGGTAAAAGATGAAACCCAAATTACGAGTATTACTCTCTTTTTCCCTTCTCATGGGAATCCAATTGTCGTTAGGATGTTCACAAGCTCGCGCCCAGTCGGCTACGAGTCAGATGACAAGCTCCGAGTTCAGCAACTGGGAGCCTAAGGGCTTTTCGGATTCGCAGTTCAGCCTTCTCTGGGATGCATATAACACGAAGTCGGACAGTCTTCTCGCAAAGTTTTTTAATAGTTGGAGACTTGAAACTCAAATCGTGGAGGAGCCAATACTCGAAACGCCGGTTGACGACGCGATTGCTTCTCTTTTCATTTTTCTCCTGAACACCGATTTCCAAGATTCCAACTATCCCTACAAGTATGCCGTAATCCAAAATCAAATTGAGGCAACCGTGCCTTCTGCTTTAGGGATTCAGCAAGAGGAGTACGTACTTAACAATTTTCATCCAGAATCGAATAGTCCTTATCGTCCAATCTTGATAATGTTGGACGACAAGCGGAATGTCATGCTCGGTGAATTTCTTGGAGACTGGTCGGTGGTCAAAGCAGAAGAAGCGCAGGAGTTTTTTGGAAAATACGTTCCATTTGGAGCAGACGTTTACTACGCCAACCAACAAGCGGATTGGGCATTGCTAAGGCATTGGTACTCATTTGCGTTCACATCAGATCTGCAAGAAGCAAATGTTACAGATGAGACTCCGACCGAGACCGTCACATATACCTGCATTGTTGGGCGGGACGGAAACTGGATCAAAGTCCCTGAAGTACCGATCATAATGCCTCCGGTCCCCCCGCCAGAACCACCTATGCCTCCGCCAGAGCCGACGCCCGAACCGCCGCCAAGTCCACCGCATCCTCCGCGGCCGCCACATCCGTCACCCCCGACTCCTATTGTTCCAGCTCCGACGCCTGCCCCGAAGCCGGCCCCCGAACCGCCGCATCGCCCCCGTCCGACGACACCGGTCCCGCCGACTTCTCCGACAAATCCAATTGATGTCGGTCGCCCGCGGCCAGTCACACATCCCGTGGACAATCCGACGTCTCCTCAAGTGCCCGCTGAGCCGGCTCGGCCGAGGCCAACCGTGCCAACGACACAAGAACCAACATCGCCCGTAGCTACACCAGAACAACGGCAAAGGGGAGATCAACCACAAGTGAACACCACGCCGCCGCCACAGGCGTCTCCGGAGCGTCCTCAGAGTGTCCAACCGGCAGAGGAGAATCAGACGACACCTCAGATCTCTCCTCCGTCGAATGCTGCAAAGCCTTCGCCGCCACCGGATCAAAAGAAGGACCAACAGAGGCCGCAATAATTGCTTTGAAATCGTCACCCCATGTTGAGGTCACGCGCTTCGTGATCTTGACATGATCGTTTTTTTCATGGTTGTTGATTGCATCCTTTTCACCGACTAAGTTAACTGACGTATTCTAAACTCACGTTCAGAAGGAATTTCGAATCGTACCATGAAGAATAGAACCCACACTCGCGCAGCCAATGATTCCGACCTTTCCGGACTCACCCTACTCGGCAAAGGAACCAAGCCCCAGAAGAAACTTGAGACTTTCCCCAATCATCATGCTGGCCGTAATTATGTTGTCACTCTGCGAACAGAGGAATTCACCTGCGTTTGCCCGGCGACCGGACAGCCTGATTTCGGGAAGTTGACCATCCAGTATGTTCCAGACAAAAGGATAGTTGAGTCAAAATCGTTGAAGCTCTATCTCTGGTCGTATCGCAACGAGGGCATATTCCATGAACATGTTGCAAACATGATTCTAGATGATCTTGTTAAAGCACTGGCACCTCGATGGTGCAAAGTCACGGCGGAATTTGCCGTGCGCGGAGGAATATCAATTACCGTCGAGGCAGAGCACGGGGCAAAGTGAGGCACAATTCGATTCAGGAAGAGAGGTGGCCCGCGCAATCTCATCGCGGACGTGACTTTAACGGAAGGGGATATGCGCTGTAGCCATACACACGATCTTGTGCCGAGAGCGGGAATCGAACCCGCACGAGGGGTTAAGCCTCGCTGGATTTTGAGTCCAGTGCGTCTACCAGTTCCGCCATCTCGGCAGAGAAAAAAACCTTGTCAGCATGCCCAAAGACTGCAAGCTTAGCACACGAGGAGGTTAAGCCTCGTCCCGACAAAATTCCATTCTGTCGGGATGCGTCTACCAGTTCCGCCATCTCGGCAGAGAAAAAAACCTTGTCAGCATGCCCAAAGACTGCAAGCTTAGCACACGAGGAGGTTAAGCCTCGTCCCGACAAAATTCCATTCTGTCGGGATGCGTCTACCAGTTCCGCCATCTCGGCAGAGAAAAAAACCTTGTCAGCATGCCCAAAGACTGCAAGCTTAGCACACGAGGAGGTTAAGCCTCGTCCCGACAAAATTCCATTCTGTCGGGATGCGTCTACCAGTTCCGCCATCTCGGCAGAGAAAAAACCTTGTCAGCATGCGCAAAGACCGCAAGCTTAGCGCGCGAGGAGGTTAAGCCTCGTCCCGACAAAATTCCATTCTGTCGGGATGCGTCTACCAGTTCCGCCATCTCGGCGCGCTTGAGAATATAACATTTCTGAAGAATTCGTAAAAGGACTTTGACTACATCGAGGTTGTTCAACAGACACTCACAAAACATTTAGGGCCCGTTATTCGCCACACAACCGCTACATTTCATACAATCTCACGCCACGCAACTATGACGAGAGGTGTCACTTGATGTCGATTAATTATGGTGTGGTTAAATGGAAATGTAACCTCCAATGGCTATCCTAACGCGCCGAACAATAGCGGCATCGCAAAGCATCCAGACACTGCAGGAGGAGTCTTACTTTTCCTCGACAGCTTCGCGCCCTTGGAGAGAAACTTGACCTGTGTGTGATCTGCAGGTTTTAAAGTGCACGTTCCCATGCGATTGTAGATTGCGTTTTAGAAAGCCGAGAGCTAAATTCTCCCTGACGTTTGGCGGATTGCTACTCTGTTGTCTGAAAATTTGGAAGGGAAAGCCGATATGTTTCTCAAAACCACAATTTTTTTAATCGGGGGACTGTGCATGATAGGTCACCATGAAATACTTGCCCAGAAGCTTGAATCCGGTCCACAAGTACTAACGATTTTTTCGAACGTGGACGATTCCGAACAGCCTTATGGACTTTACCTCCCGAAGCATTTCAATCCGTCAAAAAAATATCCGCTTGTGATCATGCTTCACGGAGCATACTCGAATCATCGACTGGCCCTCAGGCGGGTTTTTGGCCGAAGCAACATCAACGCCGAGACGGATGTCGAAGCATCACGGTACTTTCCACGGTGGCGTGACATTAATTACATAGTGGCTACACCACTAGCACGAGGTACAATGGGCTACCAGGGGATTGCAGAGAAAGACGTGTGCGATGTTCTCACCGATGTCGAAAAACGATTCCCTATCGACAAAGATCGGGTGTATTTGACCGGTTTGTCGATGGGTGGCGGTGGCACCCTATGGTTGGGATTGACCCGACCGGATATTCTGGGCGGCAATCGCTCCAGTCTGTCCCGCGCCTCCCGCCGAGTCAAAGGATTTCGCACCCAATGCCTTGAACTTCCCTGTATCCTTCCACCAAGGTGGGGCAGATCCTGTGGTAAATCCGCAGGGGACCCGTGATTGGGCCAAATTGCTAAAAGACTTAGGAACGATGACGCCATACACCGAGTATCCGGGCGTTGGACACAATAGCTGGGAGGAAGCATACAAGGACGAAGAGATCTTCAAGTGGTTTTCAAAATTTCGACGCAATCCTTTGCCGAATCGCGTCCGCTTCGTCACCGACCGGTACAAGTACAACTCTGCATATTGGGTAACAATTGACGAACTCATACCGGGGACATTCGCAAGTGTAGATGCAAAATTCACTGGGATGAACAGAATGGAAATACAGACATCCAATCTTCGCGCGTTCACACTAGAACTAAAGGGGCATCCAAAATTCAGAATCTAATAAGGCCACAGCAGTCGCGATTGATGGAAGTGTTTTGACGGCAAGAACGAGAGATTCGATCACATTTGTCTTGCAAGACAGCACTTGGACAACAAGCACAAAGCCCTTCGTGCTCCCGCCAAGTGTGAAAGGCCCGAAAGCTGAAGGACCAATCTCCGAGGCTTTTGCCAGCCGGCACATTTACGTATATGGAACAGGAGGGAATCCATCACCGCAAGAAATGGTAGCACGGCGTTCCATCGCAGCGGACGCCGCGAAATGGCAGGCTCCATCTCCATTACTCTTTTTTCCACGAGTTGTCTCGGACAGAGAAGTGAGACCAAGCGATATCGAGACCTCCAACCTAATTCTGTTCGGGACGAGTGAGACGAACAGCATCATCAAGAAATTCGCTGACCAGCTGCCGATTCAACTTACTGGAGCGGACAGCAGCTACGGGCTCGTGTATATCCACCCCGAAGGGGAGCACTATATCGTGGTCTGCTCTGGGAAGCCATGGTGGACAAGGGACGGAACCAATCACCCCAATGCATCACGCGGCGGTTTCCGCTTCTTTTCTGGTCCCGTGAGCATGCTGATGGGACTAGGGGATTTTTCAATGTACAAGAATTCACTTGATAAAGTCGTTGCGTCAGGAGTGTTCGACAACGAATGGCGGCTATCGAAGGCTGATTCAGCTAAGATGGATTCTACGGGTTGTGTCAAGATCAATGATAACAAGACAGAAAAACGCAAATGAAAGGGTCCGTGAACCTCTCACTGCGGATCACATAGTAATTAGACTTGTCCGTAGAAGCTTGTCCGACTCTTGAGGCAGAGAGGCTCGACACGCTCGAACACACATAAACTGCACGAGATAGCCTATCGTATTTGATTTGTTAACGGAAACTTAACCCCGAAAGAATAAACTGATTTGCATCAGTGCTGCTGATTTCGCATATTGACACAGCCCAAATGAATAATAGATGAAATTAGTCAAGTACTTCCTTTACCTGTCGCCCATCATTGCATTCGTAATAGCTATCTCCATCAGGCAAGGAAACGAAGGGTCGCTGGGATCTTATGCCAATCCGATAAAATTCTACTTTACTCCTTCAGTCGATGCAAATACGATCTCATCCAACGCAAAGGTGTTGACAGATTACCTGTATAGGGAAACAGGTTACTATTTTGCAACCGCTGTACCATCAAACTACATTGCCGTCGTCGAAGCATTCGGCACAGACAAAGTCGACGTCGCCGCCATCAGCACCTTTTCTTATCTGATGGCAAACGTCAAATACGGAGCGGAAGCCAGGCTCAGGGTCGTAAGAGCAGGGTTGACTTCGTACTGCGGTCAAATCATAGCCCGATACGATTCCGGCATAAACTCCTTAAGAGCGTTCAGTGGGAGGAGTTTTGCCTATGTGGATCCATCATCTACATCAGGTTACTTACTTCCCAAGGCCCTCTTCGACAGCCTGGGAATAACGCTTGGTCAGACGGTTTTCGCAATGCAGCATCCGAACGTGGTTACAATGATATACCAGCGGCAGGTAGACGGAGGCGCAACGTACTACGCTCCACCTGACTCGGAATCTGGCAAAATGATGGACGCGCGGGCGCGAGTCCTCAGCCAGTTCCCGGACGTTGAGAAAAAAATCAGAATAATAGGCTACACTCAATTTATACCGAACGACCCAATCGTGTTCAGAAAAAACTTGAGCAGCAAGATGAAAGATGTCATTACGCGAGCGCTTCTGAAGTTCGTGGAAACTCCTGAAGGACAGAAAGCGTGGAAGGAAATTTATGACGTTACGGGGCTGGTCCCCACTAACGACGGTGACTATGATGGAGTCAGGGCACTTCTGCAAAAGGAACATATCGACATTGGAAAATTTGTGAAATAATAAATGCTGCTTACGGTTCAGGATCTTCACAAGACGTACAAGTCCGGCACGCACGCCCTGAAGGGTGTCAATTTCGAGGTCCAAGAAGGAGAATTTCTAGTAATCATTGGACTCAGCGGGTCTGGAAAATCGACGTTGCTCAGATCCATCAATCGTCTCATCGAACCCACATCTGGAAGGATTTCCTTTTTGGGCAAGGACATCACTCACATGAAAGGTGAAGAACTGCGGAAGGTAAAAAAGCATATCGGGATGGTCTTCCAGCAATTCAATCTTGTAAAAAGAAGATCCGTCCTGTCGAATGTAATCAGTGGGAGGCTCGGTTCGTTGGGGACATTGGAGTCGATATTCGAGAATTACTCTGACGGTGTTCTTGATGACGCTTACAAATGTCTGGAAACTGTCGGAATAACGGAGTACGCAAAAGTGAGGGCAGATACTCTGAGTGGGGGCCAGCAGCAAAGAGTCGCCATTGCAAGAAGCCTCATGCAAAATCCTAAGCTCTTGTTAGCTGATGAGCCAGTCGCCTCGCTTGACCCTGCGACCTCTAATTCGGTGATGCAGTACTTTGAGAAAATCAATAAAGAAATGGGAACGACTGTGATTTGCAGTCTTCATTTTCTCAGTCTCGTAAGAAGATACGCTTCACGTGCAATCGCGTTGAAAGCAGGAGAAATTGTGTATGAAGGATCACCTTCCAGCATCGATGAAAGATGGTTCAAGAGGATTTATGGTGAAGAAGCAGTGGAAGTGGAGATAGAATGACTGAGATACCAACGGCGCTCGAACTTCAGCCTCCTCATACTGCTGGCGGTAAACAATCCGGCAGAAAGTCGAAATTCATAAAAGCTGCACTGCTGGATATTTCCTTGGTGTTTTACACCATACTTGTTGTGCAACGAGCGATCTATTACAAGTTCGTCCTCGATCTGAGAGATATTCCGTTCTCGTGGGCAGGGATTGCCGCAACATTGGCACTGAGTTGTGCTATCGGGATATTGTGGACTCTCTCGCAGACTTCGCTTTCTTGCAAACTATTTGGGATAGCAAGGGATAATTCCGTCACAAAGTGGACCGTCGAAGTGTACGGATGGTTTCTGTTCGACATCACATTCATCGCAGGGTGGATAACGACAAGAATCTCCATCGTCAGCTTGTTCAGCGCCCAGGGGGTTCAGGGAGCCGAGAGACTTTTCGGGGCAATATTCACACCACAATTTGGAATTTTTGACGATGCACTTTTTGCGATGATCGAGACAATCTACATCGCGCTGATTGCAACGCTGATGGCAATTCCCGCGGCTTTGGTTCTCAGCTTTTTTACAGCCAGGAACCTGATGAAGGAAAACAAAATCACGTACGCAATCTATTACATTCTGCGGATGATCCTGAACTTTGTCAGGTCAATCGAGCCGCTGATCTGGGCGATAATTTTTTCGGTGTGGGTTGGAATCGGTCCATTTGCAGGCATGCTGGCACTCCTCGTGCACACAATCGCATCAAACGCGCGCCTTTACTCCGAAGCAATTGAGAATATTGAGCAAGGTCCGGTCGAAGCCATCTCAGCAACCGGAGCAAACAGGATTCAGGTAGTGTGGCATGCAATCATACCACAGATCGTTCTGCCGTTTTTGTCTTACACGATTTATTGGTGGGACATAAACGTAAGGATGGCGACAATCATCGGGCTGGTCGGAGGAGGCGGTATCGGTAATTTGCTGATGCAATACCAGGGCCTCGCGAGATGGAGGGAAGTCGGCTTGATCGTGATCATGATTGCATTCGTCGTATGGGTGATGGACTACATGAGCGCACGGATCAGGGAAGCTATATACTGATCCCTGTGCAGGACTCTGATGAAATTGAATACGGGCGAGCGTGCCGCAAGAAGCTGTAAGTTGACGACATAAAGAGCTCTTTGAAGTTCAGGAAATGATATTCAGATCTATCGTCGCAATTCTTCTATCTGCCGCGTTTCTGCTTAGCCCATTTCGGACATCTGGCAGCCAATCTTCTCAGCCCGAGGATGTCACCCGTGTTTGCTTTACCGGCGACGTTATGCTCGCCAGGGGTGTGGACGCCATGATCAAGAGAAGGGGGATGGATTTCTTGTTTGAAAAGATTCGTCCCGTCTTTCTGCAGTACAAATACAGGTTCATCAATCTCGAATGCCCTATCACAAAGCTATCATATCCACCAAACAAGCCATTCTGCTTCAGAGCCGACAGCAGTTTTGTCGGAATCCTTACCGCCGCCGGGGTTACGCATGCAACTCTGGCAAACAACCACATCGACGATCAAACCGTTGCCGTTGCAGGCGATACTTACAATATCCTGGCAGAAAACGGAATACGTGCCGTGGGATTGAGAGAGAAGGAAGATCAGGTATGCAAGCCTGCGGAAGTATCCTTGGGACAAAGAAAGCTGGCAGTCTTCGGGGCGCTGGGAATAGACATGAAATCAAGCAATATCTGGTACAGTCGAGATTCTGTTTTCGTGAACAGCGTTAAGACCTACAAGAAAGAAAATCCGTCCGCGTTCGTTCTCTGCTATCTTCATTGGGGCAATGAATACCGCAAATTTCCCTCTGTGGATCAAGTAGCTGACGCAAGAAGATTGATCAATATCGGTGCCGACATGATCATCGGTCATCATCCTCACGTGATTGAGTCGATTCAGTATTACAAAGGCAAACCCATTTTCTTCAGTCTTGGCAATTTGATTTTCGATCAACATGACCCGGACACAAAAAGGGGGATCATAGTAGGATTGATATTTAGAGATAGCAGTGTAGAAACAGACATTATACCATACGATATCAAAGAGGATCGGCCTGTACCACTATCGCCGGAAGAGAAGCAGGGATTTAAACAATCGTTGCTAAATATATCGGATGAGATTTCGCTTTACGACAATGATAAGGGCTGGAGACTCAACGAAAAAAAGCCGCCCAGCAAAGATATCGATACTGTCAGTGAGAGCACGTTTTCTCCCTTAAGAATCAAAGACGCTTACTTCGATGGATCTGCGCAATTGGAGAAGCTAAGCGCTATGCCGGGGTACAGACTGAAGCTCAACGACAGGAAAACGGGAATTACCGACAACCTTTATATTCCATACCCCGTTTACCGATTCGAAGCTGGGGACATAAACAACGACGGTCGAACAGATGTCCTGTTGGGAGTAATCAAAAGCACGCATTTTGATCCGGGGATTAAGAAGCGGCTTTTCATCTTCCGGATCGATTCTTCAAGATTGTCGCCACTCTGGCTGGGATCGAGAGTGTGCCTTGGTCTGGTGGACTTCAAGCCAGTTGCAGGAAGAAGCGGGTGTGGTATCATGACTGTAGAAGAAGACTTGAATCATCTTTACTGCAACGGATTGTACCGGTGGGACAACTTTGGACTAAGACTTATAGGTTACAAAAATGAAAACTCAAATGCGGCAACAGCTTATCGCTATTTTGACCACACTGGTTAGAGGAATTTCGTACTGCTTGTTCTTGGCACTGTTTCTCTGTTTCGCCGGCTGCGCGAAAAAGGGCGCGGAAGAAAAGCTCGCCGGCAAAAGTGTAGCCGAAGAAACACCCCAGTATGAGGTGGTACCCGACACAAATTCGGTCAGAGGATCGATATCTGATAGCCTCTTCTACCCGGCCCCCTACTCCGGCACCGTAATGGATAAGCCACAGTTGGCAGCATTCTACGAGAGCCCGGAAATGAAGGACTACTATGGAAAGAGGATTCTCCCGCCGAAGTTCGATTACAATATGGACTTGTCTAAAAAGACGTACTTGGAATTGAGATTATTGAGAAATGGGATATTTGCACGGAACGGTTACTTCTTCCAGGACGCGACATTAAGGGCATACTTCAACCGGTTCCCCTGGTACCAACCGATTTTTGATAAACCTGATTTCAAATTATACCTTAACAAACAGGAAAAAGAGTTCCTAGAAAAAGTGACTCAACTCGAGAATGAGAAGCTGGGAGAGACATATACCACTGTCGGAGGCAACAAGATGGTCAGCCTGGATCACGTAGTCAATCTTATCCAGTTTGAAAACATAAACGACTCACTGTCGGAAGCTTTGAAGACAAAGAATTTTGCGCTCGCCTCCGCCAACAACGAGCAACTCTTTTACGTTTACGACAACAACCAGTACGGCTACATTCCGAATTTCATTACGACAGATTTGTATTTGCAAGTTCTTCACAAGTATCTAGGCGGGTTGATGCAAGGAATCGAAAAGCAGAAGCTAATTCCAGTAGTCGCAGACCTGATGGAAAGATTGTACGACCAGTCTAAGACCGCACTCACAAATCCCGGCAAGCTTGGATCAAAGAAGGCGACTGCATGGGCGAACACATATCTGGCGATCAGCTTGTCGGCGCTAACTGGGAATGAGGTTGCTGTAGATCCATCCATGCGCTCGATGTATAGGGAAGAGGTTCAAAAAGTGAATGAAGCATCTGGATACGGGTCAAAGTTCCTAGATCGCGTAGTGTTTTACTATTCACAATTCAAACCGAGGGGGTACTACACAGAAGACGATAGCTTGGAGAGATATTTCAGATGCATGAAATGGCTTAACTCAGCCCCCATGAACCTTGACGACGACGATAGCTTCCAGGCATCTTTGCTGATCGCATTTTGGATAAAGAGCAACAAGTATTGCAGCGCTGATTTCAATTTGCTGAACCGCGTCATCGGAATGCTGGCAGGTGAGGAAGACAATAATTCCATCAGTCACTTGATCAAATTCATCGAGGACGAAGGGATCAAGTCCACTGATGAGCTGCTTACTCTTTCGAATTTCGAAAGTCTCAGGAGGCGGGTGAAAGCTTTGAACGTCAACCGGATTCAGCCCAAAGCAGCAAACGACGTGGCTAAGAAAGATTTCTCGAAGCAATTCGTTTTGTTCAGCGCAGCGAGATGCACGTTCGATGCAGAAATACTCATACGGCTTGTAAACGTCTTGAGGCCTGCCTTGCTCAGACCGTTCCCGAAGGGCTTGGATGTGTTTGCAGCATTGGGCCACAAAACAGCGGAAGAAATCCTGCTGAACCATTACAAAGAAAATCAAAGATGGCCAGCATATACCGACTCGCTCGCCTTACTCAAGGGTGAGTTCGCGAATTATAATAATTGGAATGCGACGATCTACGACAAGACAATGGATTGCGTCAACTCCCTGAACGATGCCGCCAATATCAGTTACCCGCTGTTCATGCAGACAGATTACTGGCAAAAGAAGAATCTGAATACGTCTCTTGCTGCCTGGACGGAGCTGAAACACGACATGATTCTGTACATAGAGCAGCCCTATGCAGCAGAGATGGGAGAAGGTGGAGGTCCGCCGCCTCCGATCCAACTGAGTTACGTAGAACCCAATGTCCGATTTTGGAGCAAAGTAATAGAGCTTCTCGACTTGCAGCAAAAAGAGATGTCGGATCTTGATTTGATGACAACTGAGTCCAGCGAACTGAATTCTGAACTAAAGAAGCTTGCTGAGTTTCTTCTCGGAATCAGTAAGAAGGAACTGAACAGGAAAAACATAACAGATCAGGAATTCTCAGACATGAGTTGGATCGGCGGACAAATCGAACAGCTCACTTTTGAAATCCTGGGAACCGATCATCTGCCTGAAAGAGAGAAGCAAATCGCGCTCGCCGCAGACGTGTATGCCTTTAACGATACCTCCCTTGAAGAAGCGGTGGGGAAAGCTGATGAGATTTACGTCGTGGCGGAAATAAATGGACTTCCGTATCTTACAAAGGGCGCCTGCTTTAGCTATTACGAATTCCAGAGTAAGTCCAGGTTGACAGATGAAGAGTGGCAGGGCATGATTGCCGAGGGGAAAACACCGTCGAGACCTGATTGGCTTGATGATATCTACGTGAAAACCAATTCACTAAGGGCAGCACCAGGGTATAGCTTCGACGATTATGTGTCGCACGGTGAACGAAAAGGATATGAACCGTAGATTGTATACAGGTGGCATTTTCTTTATCGTCATGTCCAATTATTCTTGGCCTGCAACAAATAATATACCTCCGAGAATAACTTGAGCGTCGAAGTCTGCTTCGATTGCATTCTATCGATGAACGAACGGATTGACGATTCCATGAAAAATGCCGATATTTACTTAAGCGGTGCGGGGTTGGTTTAGTAACCCTGTGTTGTCTCCGCTAAAACTCGAATGAATCGGACATTTACCTAAACGGAGCACCAAATGTCGTTGCTAGCATGGAATGAGAGGTTTAGCGTCAACATCAAAGAGATTGATGATCAGCACAAAAGATGGGTGGATATGCTGAACAACCTATATGACGCCATGAAGGAGGGAAGAGGATTCGAAAAGGTCGGCGAGACCCTTGACGGTCTGGTGGAGTACACAAAAACACATTTCGTATTAGAAGAAAAGTTGATGAAGGTCAATGGATATCCGTTCTACGAAGGTCATAAAAGAATCCACGATGATATGATCAAGGAAGTCGAACTGCTTAGAAAAAGATACGAGTCCGGGGAGATGATGCTGAGCGTTGATGTCATGCAATTCCTCAAAAACTGGCTTACCGATCATATAATGGGCACAGACAAGAACTTTGGACCATATTTGAATTCAAAAGGGGTTGTGTGAATACTGCGCTTGATTTGACACTCATGAAGGTGCGCTAAGACTGAGGATCATTGAGATTGATGCAGACGGAGATGCTGTAACGGCCATGCGGCTTTGCCAATGGAAAATCATCTCATGGATGCAAGGATTTTCGCCATCTAGGATGGGAGTGCAATTAGGTTGGGATTGACCTTGTGCGGAAGCTGCACACTCGGACACAACTCTGAGCAAACGCTTCCGCTCTTCTAAAGTACAAGTGATGCGGAGCCAAGGATGAAACAACTAAGCAATTCTTTTTCCACCAAGAAGAATTTTAAGATAAAGAACAGATCGGTGACGATCTTTCACTTGCCGACAGTGGGGGACTCCGGCTACAAGATTGAGAATCTCCCGTATTCGATTCGCGTCTTGCTGGAGAATCTCCTGAGATTCGAAGATGGCTCGGTGGTGACCACATCTGACATAGTCTCGCTATTAAAATGGGACGGCAAGCCTGCCATTGACGAAGAAATCGCATTCATGCCTTCACGCGTGCTAATGCAGGATTTTACCGGCGTCCCAGCCGTAGTAGATCTCGCGGCAATGAGAAGCGCCGTCGAACGGATGAAGGGAGATCCGGAGAAAATAAACCCATCGATACCAACAGAGCTGGTGATCGATCATTCCGTTCAGGTCGACAAGTTTGGGACGGATGATTCTTTCCTGTTCAACGCTGAATTGGAATTCAAAAGAAATGTCGAGAGATATAAGCTTCTCCGCTGGGGACAAAAAGCCTTTAAGAACTTCAGGGTTGTTCCACCGGACACAGGAATAGTTCATCAGGTTAACCTCGAGCACCTCGCCCGCGTTATCGAGGCGAGAAACCGAAAGGGGGAGTTTTGGGCTTTCCCGGATTCGCTTGTCGGGACTGACTCCCATACCACCATGGTCAACGGACTTGGCGTGTTCGGATGGGGAGTGGGCGGAATTGAAGCTGAAGCCGTAATGCTCGGACAACCTTACTTCATGTTGACGCCCGAGGTTATCGGTGTGCGCTTGAAAGGCGAATTACCGGAAGGCGCTACCGCTACAGATTTGGTCTTGACTTTAACGCAGCTCCTTCGAAAGAAAGGCGTCGTGGGGAAGATCGTGGAGTATTTCGGAGAGGGTATTTCAGGATTGACACTTCCAGATCGTGCAACGATTGCGAACATGTCGCCAGAGTACGGCGCGACCATGGGATTCTTTCCGGTCGATAGCGAGACTATAAACTATCTGAGATTGACGGGACGCGGCGAGGATCAGGTAAATCTTGTTGAAAGCTATTGTAAAGAGCAAGGACTCTTCTGGAACAATGAAGCGCCAGAACCCATATACAGCGACGTTGTGGAATTTGACGTAAGCCAGGTGGAACCATGCCTTGCAGGCCCAAAGAGACCTCAAGACAAGGTTCTACTCAAAGAGGTGAAGACTTCATTCTTGAAATCCCTCACAACTGTTCCGAGCGAGCGCGGCTTTGGATTAAAAGGGGAAGACTTATCCAAGAGTGTAAAAGTCCACACTAACGGACTGCAGTTTGAGATACATAATGGTTCAGTCGCCATTGCAGCGATCACAAGTTGCACGAACACTTCTAACCCGAGTGTTCTGATTGCCGCGGGCCTGTTGGCAAAGAAGGCTGTCGAGAAATACGGTTTAAAACCGAAACCATGGGTTAAGACGAGCCTTGCTCCGGGCTCACAAGTGGTCATGGATTATCTGAAGGAGGCAGGCTTACTTGAGCCACTGGAGAAGTTAGGGTTCAGCCTCGTCGGATTCGGCTGCACAACTTGCATAGGAAACAGCGGACCTCTTGATGAGAACATTTCTTCCGCGATCGAAAACGAAAGCCTGGTGATGGCTGCAGTTCTGAGTGGCAACAGAAACTTCGAGGGAAGGATCAATCCGCACGTAAAGGCCAACTATCTCGGCTCGCCCCCTCTAGTCGTTGCCTACGCAATTGCGGGGAGAATCGACTTCAATCCTTTGACAGAACCCATTGATTTTGGGGATAATAATCAGCCCGTCTTCCTTAAAGATATATGGCCCTCAGAAATAGAAATAAGAGCAGCCATAGGAAAATTTCTCAAACCGGAAATGTATCGAGCACGCTACGCTCATGTTTTCGATGGAGATGAGAGATGGAGAGGAATTCAGATTCCCGGTGGAAACAACTACAAATGGGAAGAGAATTCAACTTATATTCAAGAGCCGCCCTTTTTCAAATCACTATCCCTGGCACCTTCAGGACTGGAGGAGATCAGCGGGGCAAGAGTCCTTGCTCTCCTTGGAGACTCAATTACCACCGATCATATTTCGCCCGCGGGAGCAATTCCGCCTAATAGTCCAGCTGGAAAATATTTGATTGATCATGGTGTACAGCCCAAAGACTTTAATTCTTATGGCTCGCGTCGTGGAAACCACGAAGTGATGATGCGCGGCACTTTTGCTAACATAAGGTTAAAGAACCTCTTGGTTCCCGGCACCGAGGGTGGGCGGACAGTTCATTTGCCCCGCGGCGAGGAAATGTGGCTCTACGACGCCGCAGTGAAATATCAATCTGAGAAGGTGCCCTTGTTGGTAATCGCGGGGAAGGAATATGGCAGCGGCAGTTCACGAGACTGGGCCGCCAAAGGGACGCTGCTTCTTGGCGTAAAAGCTGTGATTGCGGAGAGCTACGAAAGAATTCATCGAAGTAATCTAGTAGGTCTTGGCGTCTTACCCCTGCAATTCACCACAGGAGAAAATGCCTCGACGATTGGTTTGACGGGGAGAGAGAGCTATTCGGTGACTGGCATAAAGGATGGACTGGTGCCGCGCAAAGAACTTGAGGTCAGAGCGGTTGGGGAGAATGAAAAGGTAATCGTATTCAAAGTAGTGGCGCGACTGGACAGTCACGTTGAGGTCGATTATTACAAAAATGGTGGGATTCTGAATACTGTGCTAAGGAAGATGTTAGAATAACGGTGTAGAAGCTTTGACACGACCATCGAACATGTTCCCTTGCCGGCAAAGTTCTTGCTGTATGAAGCCTGGCCCGAGTAAAAACAGGCATCGACCTTCTCACTTATAGAATAGAAGGCTGGATTCGGCTTGGATTTGCGCTTAAGATAGAGATGGAATAAATTCTCAGTTGAGAAATAAACACGGCTATCCGAATGAATGGATGAAGCTGAAAAAATGCTAGAAGAATCAAGTGCCGGCAATCTGTCCCCAAGAAGATTGTCCTATTTTATGAATTCAAATTACGTTGTCTGGACCAATAGCACATGACCATATGATTCCTCCTGAAGAAACGGAACCAATTGAGACGCCCCCGGTATTAGATGTCAGAGCCGCTCTTTCATCAAAGTACGAAATAGTCGAGAACCTCGGCAAAGGGGAAGTGTGCACTGTATACCGGGCGATCCATCGAAAGCTCAATAAGGAAGTTGCTCTCGAAATACTTCCGCCTCATTTGGCACAAAGTGACGAGTATGTCGACCGTTTCCACGGAGACGTGCAGGCTGCTGCGAAATTGAGCCACCCCAATATCAGCAGGATATATGACGAAGGTGTCGAAAATGGCGTCCACTTCATTGCCGTAGAGTTTCTGGATGGGACAGACCTTCACACAATAATCATGTGGAAAGGGAGGCTTGATGCAGAAGAAACGGTGAAGTTCGTTGTCCCTTCCGCCGGCGCTTTGGCGTATGCACATGACAAAGGAATCATCCACAGGGACGTCAGAAGCTCGAATATCATCGTTACGGATACCGGCAGATCGGTACTGACGGATTTTTGGTTCGATCACGCTTTCAGAGGAGGGGGAAGGGTCACTCAATCGGCAGGCATAGGTTCACTCGAATACATGAGCCCGGAACAAGCAGAGGGCAGAGAGCTCACTCGAAGCAGCAACATTTATTGTGTTGGCATAGTTCTCTATGAGGCACTGACAGGCAAAGTCCCTTTCACCGGCGGCAATCCCTTCGCAACCGTGAGTAAGATAATCAACAGTCCTCCTGTTCCACCTCGTCAAATCAACCCTTCGATACCGACCTGGATGGAAGATCTCATCCTCAAGTGTCTCGCTAAGAATCCATCAGACAGATTTTCAAGCGCCGCGGAGTTAGCAGGTGCGTTGCTTAAAAGCAAGTATCCGATCCCAGTTTTGGGCCGCCAACAAACTTCTGAAAGGACTGCGCAGCCCCAACCCATCGTAAAAGAGAAAACAAAACAGCCAGCGCCCAAACAAAAACCACCACGGACTCCACCTCCCGAGCCGCCTGTCGAACCACCCACCAATTTGCCGCCAACCGAAGAGAAGATTGAAAAACCTGTTGAGGTGGTAATTGAAAGATCACGCCCCTATTTTCCAATTGCGCTAATACTCACTGTGACGGTTCCAATTGCCGTCTTTGCAGCAGTAGTGTTAGTGATGACAACCTTCTCGGACATCTGGAATCGTCAAGCAGTGAACTCAAGTCAACCGGCGAGTAGTGAAGTCAGGACAAAACCGCTTGAAACAGTTCAACCACCGGTGAGCCAGCAAACAGCGCCTATTAACAGCACTCCTGTCCAGAATGAAGCTCCGAGAGAGGAGTCAAAAACTGAACCCGTTCCCGTAAGTCCCCAAGTGGTAATCCAACCGCCACCGGTTTCTAACCCGGTGACTAATCCCTCAAGACAAAAATCAGAGCCAGCAGCGACCGTACCAAAGGCAACCACGGTGGTCACTACAGCGCCGGCAACCAAACCGATGCAACCTGAGAGGGTTGCACGGATGACTCAAGTTATAGATATTCAATGGGTCTTTGTCGGGGGCGGCACATTCGAGATGGGGAGCAATAGCTATCCCAGTACAAAACCGGTGCACTCGGTGAAGGTTCCAAGTTTCTATATTACTGCAACTGAAATTACTTTCGACCAGTATGACAAATTCTGTGAAGCCACCGGCGCCAAGAAACCGAGCGATAACGGATGGGGAAGAGGGAAAATGCCCGTTGTCAACGTGAGCTGGAATGATGCCGTTGCATTTTGCCGATGGCTTTCAGACCAGACCGGAAGGACTGTCCATCTTCCGACTGAGGCTCAATATGAATATGCAGCCCGAGGTGGCGACAGGAGCAAAGGCTTTCAATACAGCGGCACCAACCAAGTTGACGATGCCGCGTGGTACTCGGGAAACTCCGGCGGCAGGCCACACGAAGCTGGTACAAAGGCTCCCAACGAGCTCGGCCTTTTCGACATGAGCGGGAATATTTGGGAATGGTGTCAAGATTGGTATCACCAATCCTACAACAATGCGCCCGTTGACGGAAGCGCTTGGAATGAAGAGGATACTTACAATCCTTACCATGTCGTGCGTGGTGGCTCGGCGAACGGCGCAAGTTACTGCAGTCTAGTTTCGTTCCGTTTCTGGTTAGCTCCCTTCTACAAAGATAATGTCATCGGATTCCGATGTGTCCAGGAAATCAAGTGAGAGCCTGTGTGAATCAGTGAGGCATTACCTCAACCTCGGTTCCCAGGCTGTTTGGAATTTATCCCCTAATTTCGTAAATTTTCATACAAATAGGAGAATTAATGCGAAGCGGAATTCATCCCAAATACCATAATGTGACGGTTACATGCGTTTGTGGAAATACATTCCAAACTCGTTCGACAGAACCAGGGCAATTTCTAAAAGTTGAGATTTGCTCGAACTGCCATCCGTTTTTCACTGGCAAACAAAAGCTCATAGACTCGGCAGGACGCGTCGAGAAATTCATGCAAAAGTACGGCAAGAAAAAAACTGTCGAGGCTTAATCCCTACCTTTTCTCTCTTCAAGTGAGTAAGAGTAGTTTCACAAGTATTGATCGTGAGCCGCCAAAACTGGTCGACATGATAGTCGTCTTTGTCTGAAGAAAACGGTGTCAGCCACAAGCTTACCTGGGGTATGCAGGTTTCTTTTAGGGAGGAGCAGTAAAGGGAACACAGGGGGATGCAGTGATTGAACAGTCTAATAGCCAAGCGAATCGCCACAGACGAAACGCAGATCTTGTGCTTTACGATACTGCTCGCGAGATGGCAGTCAAAGTCTTGAATAGGGTTGAAAGAACAGACTCCTATCTGGACAAGGTTCTTGAGTTTGAGCTAAGGAAACCGGACTTAAGCAGAGTTGACAAGGCTTTTCTTACGGAATTAGTCAATGGCACCGTCAGGTGGAAGGCAAGATTAGATTACGCCATATCACAATTCTATCGTGGCGACCTGCTGAAGGTTGAAGCAGACGTGAAGAACGCTCTCAGGGTCGCCACATACCAATTGATGTTTCTCGACCGAATTCCACAGTCAGCCATAGTGAACGAAGCGGTTGAATTTGTGAAAAAACTCCACGGACAGGAGATGGCAAATCAGGTAAATGCCATTCTCAGATGCGCAGTTCGAAAGATAGACACTTTAGAATATCCGGCGATGGAAACAGATCCGGTGAGAGCCCTGTCCACTGTTTATTCTTTTCCAGCCTGGTTTGTCAAAAGGTTCGTCGACAGGTTTGGCTTGTTCGAGACTGAACAGCTCTTGACGGCTCTCAACGAAAGGCCACGATTGTGTATCAGGGTAAATCCCCTGAAAGGTTCAATAGATCAATTGATCTCTGAGTTCGAAAGCTGTGGCGCATCAATTGAGCAGGGGAGGTTCATACCAAATTTCCTTTATGTGGAAGGCCTAACTCGAATCGCTGAGCTTGACGCATTTCGCGCCGGCAGGTTTGCCGTACAGGATGAGAGTGCGGGAGTTGTTTCGATTCTGCTTGACCCGAAACCGGGGGAAAGAATCCTGGACGCCTGCGCAGCGCCAGGAGGAAAAACGACTCACATTCTTGGGCTGACCTGTGGAGATGTCGATCTTACGTCTGTCGAGAAATATGAGGTTCGCGCCGCGCTCGTGCAAAACTCGGTTCAGAGACTGGGGGTTGGAAAAACGAAAGTTGTTGCGGCGGACGCATCCACGTACTCGGACCCTGTTCCGTTTGATAGAATCCTTGTTGATGCACCGTGCACCGGACTCGGGTTGATAAGACGGAAGCCAGATTCAAAATGGAAGAAAGAACCGAAGGACATCAGACTCCTTAGCGAAATTCAGCTCTCAATACTTGAGAATGTCTCCAGGCTGCTGAAGAAGGATGGTGTAATGGTTTATAGCACTTGCACGATCGAATGGGAAGAGAACCAGGCGGTGGTGAAAACATTTCTTAGCCGTCATCCGGAGTTCCAAGTGGAGCCGGCAGACAAGTTGGTCGATCGAGATCTCGTAGGGCGTGAAGGATTCATAGAAGTCTACCCTCATAGATACGATATGGACGGAGGCTTTGCGGCGCGGCTCCGGAAGACTTCCTAAGTCTGTTTCAGAAGTTTCTTGTAAAGAAAGCATCTGTTTGATAACTTTGTACAGAAAATATTTTGGAGGTTGAATTAAATGATCAAAAATGTTGAAGAACTCAAAAACACGTTACAGGGCGTTGTCGAAGTTGACGGCTGGCAGAGAGTTAAGGTTTCCAATGCGGAAAAACTTAGAAGCTCTGTCATAGATACCCTAGTCTATGAATCCGTTTTCAATCCAAGTGAAGAGGTGAAAACGAAGACTCGATGGCTGATTCACGAGCTTGCAAGAAGTCTGGGCGCAGGCTCGGCTTCTATACAGGGACTCTATTCGGCTTACGGTAAAGGTGAAGTTTCAGGATTCACCGTGCCCGCAGTCAACATCCGGGGAATCACGTATGAATTTGCCCGCGCTATGTTCAGAGTCGCAAAGAAGAACAATGTCGGACCGTTTGTATTCGAAATAGCAAAATCTGAAATGGGATACACTGACCAGCGTCCGGCTGAATATTCTTCTTGCGTATTGGCTGCTGCTGTAAAGGAGAATTATTCGGGTCCGGTATTCATCCAGGGTGACCACTTCCAGTTCAATGCTAAGAAATTTGTCCAAGATCCGAAGAAAGAAGTTGAATCGATAAGATCTCTCATCAAGGAAGCAGTGGCTGCCGAATTTTACAACATCGATATCGATTCTTCGACACTTGTCGATCTCAGCAAGAAGACAACAGAAGAGCAGCAGCGAAACAATTACGAATTGGCAGCGGAGATGACTGCTCTTATCCGTGAAGTCGAGCCGAAAAATGTGACCATTTCGGTCGGCGGAGAAATCGGTGAGGTCGGCGGCAAGAATTCTACGCCCGAAGAATTCCGTGCTTACATGCAAGGCTACATGAAGACGCTGGATTCCAAGAAACGCGGTGCAACTCCGATAAGCAAAATCAGTGTGCAGACCGGATCAAGCCATGGCGGAGTTCCGCTCCCCGATGGTACAGTTGCGCTGGTAAAGATCGATTTCGGCGTTCTCGAATCTATTTCGAAAATTGCTCGAAGCGAATACGGAATGGCAGGTGCAGTGCAGCATGGTGCATCCACCTTACCTGAGGAACTTTTCGACAAATTCCCGGGCGTAGGAACGGCCGAGATACACCTTGCGACGGGTTTCCAAAATCTTTTGTACGACATTTTCCCGAAGGAATTCAGAGAAACTATCTACGACTACCTGGCGAAAAACTGTGCGGACGAAAAGAAACCCAACGAGACCAATGAACAGTTCATCTACAAGACGCGGAAGAAGGGATTCGGACCGTTCAAACAGCAAATGTGGAATCTCGGCAAAGACTGGTTCGCAAAAGCTGATGCAGAATTAGAAAAGCGCTTAGAGTTCCTGTTCCTGAAACTTAATACGCAGAACACAAAGAGCATCGTGACGAAGTACGTCAAGATCTAAACACTATGTCGCGCCCCTTGTCGGCGCGCGGGTTGAGACATCGATTGACGCAAGAATCATCTCGAGAAAAATCCAGGGCGGCGGTTAGTTCTGTAATCGCCGCCATTTTTCTTACTGCCTTCAAACTGACAATTGGAATTGTCTCAGGCAGCCTCGGCATCTTGAGCGAGGCGGCGCATTCCGGATTCGATCTCATTGCAGCCACGACCACTCTCTTTGCAGTCAGAGCGTCCGAGAAGCCGCCAGACCTCGAACACCACTACGGTCACGGCAAATTTGAGAATTTGTCGGCGCTCTTTGAAACAGTGATCTTATTGTTGACCTGCGTCCTGATCGGCAGAGAAGCAATCGCAAGATTGTTTTTCAAGAAGATCATGATTGAAGTCACGTTCTGGAGTTTCGCCGCGATGTTCACGTCTATCATCGTAGATTTTACCAGGTCTCGAATCCTTTTGCGCACGGCAAGAAAATATCACAGCCAGGCACTCGAAGCGGATGCTCTTCATTTTTCGACGGACATTCTTAGTTCCAGCGTCGTGATATTCGGCCTGGTGGGTGCAAAATTGGGATTCACATTTGCGGACCCTGTCGCATCGCTCGGAGTCGCAGTAGTAATCCTCTTTATAAGCTTCAGGCTCGGGAAGAGAACAATCGACGTCTTGGTTGATAGGAGTCCGGAATCTGAACTCGTGGCAGACATAAGAGCGGCTGCACTCGGCATAAGGGAGGTTGAGGAAATAAGAAGTCTGAGGGTCAGAGGTTCCGGAGGAAAAATCTTCGTGGACATGGTGGTCGGCCTCCCAAGACTCCTTCCATTCGAGCGCGCACATGCCCTGGTGGATGAAATCGAAAACGGAGTGCGAAGCGTGCGAGAGGGAATAGACGTCGTCGTCCATGCTGAGCCTGTTCCGACAAACCGGGAGACCATGGTCGACAAGATAAAATACGCCGCAGAGAAGGTTGAGTGTAACATCCATGAAGTAGAACTGTTCTCAACGCAGAATGGATTCGTTGTGGACCTGCACATGGAAGTTAAGGATGCGGAGACGATCGAGTCGGCTCATCATAAAGCAGATATGCTGGAGAATGCAATTCGCAGTCAAATCGAAAACGTGGTTCAGATATTCATCCATATCGACAAGCAAATATCGAAACCGAAACGTGCAAATACTCCAAGCTTGTATACGACAGATCTTCCTGCAAAACTGCTGGACTACGTGAGGCGGAAGCCAGGAATTGTGAAATGTAAAAATGTCAATTTCACGGAGAGCGATACGGGAATTCGTGTCGCCATGGTCTGTCAGTTCGATGGAACTTCTCCATTCGAGGACACACTCAAAATAGTCAACGATCTCGAAAAGGATATCGTGAAACGATTTCCGAGGATTTCCAGGGTCGTAATTCATCAGGAACCTGTGACATGAGAGAACCGTGAAGCCTTATTACACGGATCCATATACCGTCGATTTTGAAGCTAATATTCTGGAAATATCTAGAAAGGATGGGAAAGTCTTCGCGGTCCTGGATAAGAGCTATTTCTATCCGACTTCAGGCGGGCAGGAGCATGACACTGGCTCCATAAACGGCGTTGATGTTGTTGACGTGGTCGAGGAGGACGGAAAAGTGTTTCACGTTCTGTCGGGCGAAATCCGAGCTGGCAATGTAACCTGCAAGATTAATTGGAAGCGACGATTTGAAAACATGCAGCAGCACACGGGGCAGCATATTCTATCGGCGGCATTTGAAAACCTCTTCGGCATTCAGACAGTGTCATGCAGATTGGGTGAAAACATCGGAACCATCGACCTTTCGAGACAGCCTTCGGAAAATGAGCTGCAAGCTGCTTTATCCCAGGCAAACGCGATCATCCGGGAATACCGTGAGGTCATTGTCCACTTTGCAGACAGCACAACCGTGTCAGCCTTCAAACTTCGTAAGCCTCCTAAGGTCGAAGGGACAATCCGAATCGTCGAAGTGAAAGATTTCGATTTCTCACCGTGCGGTGGGACGCATTGCACACATACATCAGAAGTCGGCGTGATTCTAACCGGGCATACCGAGAAAGTTAAAGCCTCAATCACGAGAATGGAGTTTGTTTGCGGGGAGAGAGCAATTAAGCACTACTATGCGCTATTTCGGTCTGCCACCGAGAGTGCGAGACTCCTGTCGTCGGTCGCAGAAGATCTTCCCCAGGCCATCGAAAGAATGAAACGTCAGATTCAGGAAAATGGAAACAAACTTAAGGAATTTACGGAGAGGATTCTTGCCGGCGTGTGCAAACGACTCATGCTCCAGATTGGCAACTCTACAGAAAGTTTTGGTGTTTTCGATCTGACGAATGAAGTTGTTTCTGCCGATGAGCTGCGATATGTTGCGAGCTTTTTGGCAAAACAAACAGGAAAGCCTTTTGCGGTTTTCATAAATGATGGCGACCTTTGTCAGATGAATCTCAACCTCGCGATAGATACCTCTGATTCGGTGATGAACCAGCTTCGAACCAATTTCGGAGTGAAGGGTGGAGGCAGGAGCGGATTCTTTACTTTAAATTTTGATAGAAACCATCTGCCCAGCATAATTGAAGAGTTGAGAAGAAAGGCTGGGAATGGCTGACGCCGGAGCACATATGTTCGTGAGCGGACTGGTACAGGGAGTTGGTTATCGATTCTACGCTGTTCGGAAGGCGAGTGCTTATGGATTCAAAGGATTTGTGAAGAACCTGGTCGATGGGAGGGTCGAAGTCCATGCTGAAGGTGAGAAGGGATTACTTGAGGAATTCATCAAAGACTTGAGGCGTGGGCCGATTTCTTCTCAGGTCACCGACATCAGGGTCGAATGGACAGATCCCACTTATAAATTTGAAAGGTTCTACGTCCTATGAGAATTGGATTCGGATTTGACGCGCACGAGTTCATAGAAGGCAAGCCACTCAAATTAGGAGGCGTGACTATCGAATTTCCAAGGGGCCTCCGTGGACATTCCGATGGGGACGTTGTCCTTCACGCAATCGGCGACGCGATACTGGGCGCCTGTGCAAAAGGAGATATTGGAATTTATTTTCGGGACGATGATAAGAAGAATGAGGGCATCGATAGTAAGCTGATATTGAGGTTTGCGTTGAGCGCTGCTGCTGAAAGTAGTCTAGGGGTAAATAACATCGACATCGTGATAGTCGCAGACCAACCAAGAATGAGCTCAAGCTACGAGACAATTCGCAATTCCATTTCCAGGGAATGTGGAATTGCAATCTCCGATGTTTCAGTCAAATCGAAAACCACCGAAGGAACGCTGGTGGGGAAGAATGCTATGGCATGCATCGCGGTGGTTCTGATGTCGGAGATGGCGTGAGCGCTCTGTACCCTCTTCCATTCTACTTTTTCCCATTTGTAAGTAAGGGGCAGGAAGAGTGGGCCGCCGCAGCCGCGGACTTTCCACGGGACAATTCACCTATTCGCGAGAATCCAAGTGCCGCATCTAAATAGTTTTGCCTCAGCTCTGGGTAACACCGCTCCGATCTACCTATACCTGGCGATGTTCTTTTTTGCATTCCTCGAAAACCTATTCCCCCCTTCGCCCAGTGACCTGGTCATAGCCTTCGGAGGCTCACTTGTCGGTGTCGGAGAGCTTAACCTTTTTGCAGCGATTTTCTTCTCAACTCTCGGAAGCACCGCCGGTTTCGTCGTTATGTATTACATCGGTTTCTTTTTCGGGACGGAACTGGTTGATTCCGGCAAATTGAGGTTCATTCCTTTAGATAAAGTGAAAACCGTTGAACACTGGTTCAAGAAATATGGCTATGGCCTTGTCGTCGCAAACCGGTTTCTTTCCGGTACGAGAGCGGTGATCTCTTTCTTCACTGGACTCTCTGAGCTGCCGATCGCGATTACCATTCCTCTTTGTGCCATCAGCGCGCTCATATGGAATACCATTCTCATTTCGGCTGGGGCATTGCTTGGTCATAATTGGAGACAGTTGGAGCACTACCTCGGCATTTATGGCACAATTATCGGCGGAATTATTTTACTTGTGATTTTTTTCTACGTTGTAAGATTTTTCCGAAGGCGCCCGCGCGCTCCAGGTAGTTGACATGCATAGGTTTGAGGAGTCACGCCACGGACACGTACTTAGCGGAGGTCTGAAGAGTCTGGGAGTTCTGATAGTCGCAGCGATTGTCATTTCGATTACAAACGATCTCCTGACTTACCGAATTGACAGGGAAGCAGGAGTTAATTTCGGTAAATACCATGAGTATTCCGGGATAATACACATACACACAAGATATTCTGATGGGAGCGGAACCTATTCACAAATCGGGAGAATCTGCGATTCGCTTGGACTTGATTTTGCTATCGTTACCGATCACAACACCGTGCAGCCAATGAAAGACAGCCTGGCGACCCGCTTCGGTATGACCCTAGTGGTTCCGGCGGTCGAAATCTCTACCGACCGGGAACAAGGGCACTTTCTCGTGATCGGCGACAGCATCCCGCTTGTTCCAAGGGACGGGGTTGCTTCCGATTCGGTGTTTCACGATGCGCTGAGGAAACAGAGTATTACTATACTGGCACATGTATTTCACCCGCGAAGCACACTTGACTGGGACAACTGGGGCATAGGAAATTTCACGGGTATCGAATTGTACAACTTCGATGAGGGGTGGAGAAATGCATTGAATGTTTTCCGCATCAACAAGGTGGTCGGTGCGTATTTCGTGTACGCATTTCAGCCGGAAGCTCTGAACTATGTATTGAGCTTTCCAGATAAAGAAATGAAGACATTCGACGAGCTGAATATGTCTCGAAAGGTCGTTGGCGTCGGCTCATTGGATTCTCACGCAAATGTGAAATTGGGATTGAACGTAAGCTGGCATTTCCCATCTTATCAGAGTCTGTTTGGACTTGTCCACACTGTCATAGTAACCAGAGAATCGTTTGACGGCTCATATGCCCACGACAGGGAATTGCTCTTGCATGCAATTCGAAACGGAAACATGTATGTGTCATTTTCCGGCCTCGAGCAAGCACGCGGTTTCTTGTTCACCGCGACATCTTCCGATGGAATCAGTTCGGAAGATACAAACGAAGTAATAATGGGCGACAGCTTGAGAGCAGGGAAGACGGCCCACCTCCACGTTGAGATGCCGGACAGCGACGGCGTTGAGACCCAGATCGTTTGGAACGGGGAAATAATTGCCTCGTACAACAATGTCAGCTCAATCGATTTCCCCGTCATCCACACAGGTGAGTATAGGATTCAGGCATTTCAGAAAAGAGTAATGCTGCCGTTCTTCACGAAGCGATCCTTCCCATGGATCTTGTCCAACCCAGTCTATATTTATCGGTAACCCTAATGAAGATAATGAAGAAGATTTTTAATAAATCGTTTGTGCTGTCGGTATTTTCTGGCTTGCTTCTCGGCTTTTCTTTTCCGCCTTTTCACTTCGGCTGGCTGGTATTCGTGGGATTCATACCTCTAATTTTTGTAGTAGAGAAAGCAGAGAATTACAGGCAAACGCTCAAGCTGTCATATTCCGCGTTCCTGATTTTCAATATCGTGGTCATCTACTGGATCGGCGGGTGGACGCGAGAAAGCGACCCATTCTTGATGATTGGTGGAGCAGCGCTTGTCCTTTGCCATCCATTTTTCTTCACCATACCGCTGCTCGTGTACCACTTTGTGCACAAAAAGTTCAGGAAGCTTTCGATCTTCATTTTTCCGTTTCTATATCTTTCTTTCGAGCATTTACATTCAATCACCGAAGTCGCTTTTCCGTGGCTTACTCTCGGTTATTCACAGTCTTACAGCTTGGCCGACATTCAGCTTGCATCTTTCACCGGACTTTTTGGGTTGTCATTTCAAATCTTGCTGGTTAATTGTTTTATCTACTATTCTTTGACTTTGTGGATCGAAAATCGCCGGGCAAATCGTGCGCGTGTGGTCGCATCACTACTTGCGGCCTTAGCTGTGCTGATTTTGCCGGAAGTTTACGGCGAAATCGTCCTTAATTCCGCAGGGAAGAATGAGTATCCAGACAAATTGAAGGTTGCAATTATTCAGCCAAACATTGACCCGTATGAAAAATGGAACGGCGATCAGAACCAAATCATGGACACATATGAGCAGGAAACATACGCCTTTGAAGGAGACAAATCTGATTTAGTGGTTTGGCCCGAAACCGCAATCCCGTTTTATATTCTACTGCCTCAACTCGCATATTACAAGAACTCGCTTCAGGCTTTCCTGGATAGCACGAATACAACGCTTATGAGCGGTGTCCCACTTGCATATTATTATTCCAACACCGACAGCGCAAAACCGAGCAGCCACTACGACGAATTCCTGCACAGGTTTTACGACTCATATAATGGCGCAGCTTTGTTCGAGCCTCACTCGGGAGTGTACCAAACCTACGGAAAGATCATCCTCGTTCCGTTTGGCGAGCGCATTCCCTACGCTGATGCGGTCCCATTTCTTATCAAGCCGCTGAATTGGGGAGTGGGGATAAGCAATTGGGCAAGGGGGAGAGATACGACTATTTTCAGACTTGGCAGGGGAATAAAGTTCTCTACGGTGATCTGCTACGAAAGTGTTTTTCCGGACTATGTCAGGCAATTTGTAAAGAAGGGCGCTGACTTCCTGGTGATTATCACCAACGACGGTTGGTATGGAAAATCATCGGGACCGTACCAGCATGCGGCCTACGCCGTCTTGCGCGCAGTGGAAAATCGAAGGTCTGTCGTGCGCGCAGCCAACACGGGAATTTCTGAGTTCATTGATCCTTACGGAAGGTACATAGGCCAACAAACAAGACTCGATGAGAGAACCACCCTTGAGGCTACTATTCCAATTTCTTATGAACTTACTTTTTATGCTGAACATGGAGATTGGCTAGCACATATTGCCGAAATGATTTCTTTCTGCGCAATTCTTTTCGGAGTTTTTCTTAAATTAAAAGACAAAAGATTTCGCCAGGGTGCTCACGCGCCCTTGGCGTAAAGGAGATTTGTCATGAGGTTCATCGATCTAAGGAGCGATACCGTCACGAAGCCCAGCGAAGCAATGCGGAAAGCGATGGCACGCGCGGAAGTCGGCGACGATGTCTTTGGCGAAGACCCCACGGTAAACAGCCTGCAGGAACAAGTCGCTCAGCTTCTTGGAAAAGAAGCGGCGCTATACGTGTCCAGCGGTACAATGTCAAACCAACTTGCCTTGAAGACACATACGAATCCCGGGGACGAAGTAATTGTCGAGAAAGACTCGCACATCTTTAACTACGAAACCGCTGCGCCAGCCTTGTTATCGGGAGTTCAGCTGAACCCTGTTCCCGGCAATCGAGGGCTTATGACGGCTGATGCCGTGGAAGAAGCGATCCGGCCGGACGTCTACTACATGATGCCCACAAAACTGATTTGTGTCGAGAACACGCACAACCGCGGCGGCGGGAGTATTTATCCGATGAGGTTGATCGATGAAATAAGAGAAGTCGCAACGCGGCACAAGTTGAAATACCATCTTGATGGCGCCCGGTTGTGGAATGCTTCCGTCGCGACCGGGACAGAAGTCTCCGAATATGCGAAACGCTTCGACTCGGTTTCGGTTTGTCTTTCAAAAGGCCTCGGCGCCCCGGTTGGATCAGTCCTCACCGGTACGAAGGAATTCATAAGCAGGGCACATCGATTCCGAAAAATCTTTGGCGGCGGCATGCGCCAGGTTGGTATTCTGGCGGCTGCAGGTTTGTACGCTCTCAAGCACAATATCGGTAGGCTTGCCGATGACCACGAAAAAGCAAAGACTCTCGCAAAAGTGCTGCAGGAGTCGCCCCTCTATGAATTAGATCTGAAAGACGTTGAAACGAACATCGTGATCTTCGGGATAAAGCCGGGCCTGTCAGTGGACAAGTTCATTTCCGATCTCAAATCATTAGGAGTATTGCTCTCGGCGGGGAGTGCGGGGAAGGTCCGTGCGGTGACTCACCTCGACGTCTCAATGGCAGATGTAAAGAAAGCAGCAGGGATTTTGGTGAAATATCGTGCCGCCTAAAAGAGTCACCCGAACGAAAAAGAGAGCCACGGAGCGAAGATAAATGTTGCCAGCGACCGAGCGAATCCCCACCCAATCTGACCTCGATACTGCAAGAGCGGCCGGTTTCACCCACTACCCGATCATAATAGAAATCATGGAGGATGTTTTTACACCAGTGGGACTTTACCTGCGCTTACGCAACCATGGAAAAAATAGTTTCCTTCTCGAGAGTGCAGAGGGGGGGAAAACATCGGTCGATATTCCTTCATGGGCATAGATCCATTTGCAACATTCTTGGTCCAGGATGGTACGGTAAGTACGACATTCGGAGATCGAAAAACTACTTCAAAGTCATCGCCCATTGCCGAGTTGAGAAATTTCCTTTCAACATTCAAGGTTTTCCCCGCAAAAAATCTGCCTCGATTCTCTGGAGGAGCAGTCGGCTATTTCGGATACGATTTTGTTCGGTACCTGGAGGCGATCCAGATTGCCGATGCGGAAAGCCCACTGCCCGAGGTGTTCCTGAATTTTTACGATACCATTCTCGTTGTCGACAACCTGAAAAGAAGAGTTCTTCTTATCTCCCACGTTCCTCTAACGGGACCTTCTGGCTCTTCGACGGAAGCGCTTCAAGAGCGTCTTGCCCACCTGGAAAGGCTTATAAGATTTCTCGAATCAGATGTTGATGCCGATGAAGAGAGACCGTGTGAGGTCGGTGAGCCAAAGTTCAATGTTTCAAAAGAGGACTACAAAGCAATTGTCGAAAGAGCAAAGCAATATATCGTTGAAGGAGACATTTTCCAGGTCGTATTATCTCAGCGTGCGGAGTTCGAACTGAAAGGTGATCCGTTCATGCTATATCGCAGTGTGCGGGCGCTAAATCCTTCTCCCTATATGTTTTATTTGGATTCAGCCTTGAAGGATAGAAGGATCGCCATCATAGGATCATCACCCGAAATGTTCGTCAGGAAAGAAGGCGCTAAGATTGAGATGAGGCCAATAGCCGGCACAAATCCTCGTGGCTCAGACACACAAGAGGATGAAGAGTTGACTCGAAAATTGCTCTCCGATGACAAAGAAAAGGCCGAACACGTAATGTTGGTTGATCTAGGAAGAAACGATATCGGAAGGGTTGCATCGATTGGAAGCGTCCATGTCGATAATTTCATGCACGTGGAAAAGTTTTCTCATGTTATGCACATTGTTTCAGACGTTGTTGGGACTATCGATGGCGGACGAGATGCCGTAGAAACCCTCGCAGCTTGCTTTCCTGCGGGTACTTTGAGCGGCGCGCCGAAAGTGAGGGCAATGGAAATAATCTCAGAGCTGGAACAGACCAGAAGACAAGTTTACGGCGGTGCTATCGGATACATTGACTTCAACAATAACTTGGACACTTGCATTGCGATCCGCACCTTTGTTGTTGATGGTGACCGGGCATACCTGCAGGCAGGAGCGGGAATCGTTTACGACTCCAGTCCCGAGAGAGAATACAACGAAACAATAAACAAGATGAGGGCTAATCTTGAAGCAGTCAAGTTGGCCGGGACTTTTCTCCGAAGGAGGAGATAGAGTGGTACTGCTGATAGATAACTACGACTCCTTCGCATACAACCTGTACCAGTATATCAGCGAGCTCGGCCCGAAAGTTGTCGTCGTGCGCAATGATAAGATCGCACTGGAGGACATCCGCAGAAAACAACCCGAGGCTATCGTGATATCTCCGGGGCCAAAGACGCCCAGCGAGGCTGGGATCTCCGAAGCCGTCATAAAGGAGTTTTATAAGACCTTCCCGATCTTGGGAGTCTGCCTTGGCCACCAAGCAATAGGGGAAGTGTTCGGCGGGAAAATCGTCAAGGCACCTGTACCAATGCACGGAAAGATTTCACAGATAATTCATAACGGCAGATCGATTTTTAATTCAATAGAAATTCCGTTTGCGGCAACCCGGTATCATTCATTGATAGTTTCCAGAGAGAACCTTCCTGAACAGCTCGAGGTCATTGCGTGGACGGAGGATGATTTAGTGATGGGACTCAAGCACAGAGATTATCCGGTCGTTGGAGTTCAATTTCACCCCGAATCTGTAATGACAGCAAATGGAAAAACGCTTTTACAAAATTTTCTAAATGGAAAAATCTAATTATGAGCGACTCGATAAATCATAACAATAGTACTGACCCAATGGCGGTCTTGGAAGCTAGACAGAAAGACATCTGGAGGATTTTCAAAATAATGTCCGAGTTCGTAGATGGTTTCGACCTCATGAGCCGGACTGCGCCGGCAGTTTCGATATTCGGATCGTCACGCATGAAGCCGGGGAGCAAATACTATGAGTTAACGCGGCGAGTGGCGTTCGAACTTGCCCGAACAGGCTACGGAATCGTGACTGGCGGGGGAGGAGGTCTAATGGAAGCCGCAAATCGCGGAGCAAAAGAAGCTGGCGGTATATCCATCGGACTGAACATAGCGCTGCCGTTCGAGCAGAAGACCAATGATTATATAGACCCCGACAAACTAATGACCTTCCACCATTTCTTTGTCAGGAAGGTAATGTTCGTGAAGTACGCGCAAGGATTCGTAGTGATGCCGGGCGGTTACGGAACTCTGGACGAGTTTTCGGAAGCAATAACTCTCATTCAGACGAAAAAGACAATGGAGTTTCCAGTCATCTTGATGGGAAAGAAGTACTGGGAAAGATTATTGGGCTGGATCAAAGACACCGCACTCGCTGAAGCGTGCATTACGGAAGATGAATTGGATATTTTTCACGTATGCGACGAGCCTGATGAAGTGGTACAGATTATCAAAGATTTTGGGATACGCCATGGCTACGTCACGAACTTCTGAGGAAGTTTCTTTCGGATTCTTTCCGTTTGGCATTCTTGCAGCTCTCTTGCTCATCCTCGTCATCGTCCTTCACAATCCATGTTTGAGCTGGTCACAGGAAATTTCACAGGATCAGGATGCAAGCCGGTTATCGCAGTATCGGATTCCCGACTCACTGAACTTCTGTGGAGAGCAAATGCCTCTGGAAATTCCCGATGTCAGGGAAAGAATGGATCAGGCATTCTACCTTGAATTATCCGATGGTCAAATAATTCTTAATCTTAAAAGGAGCACGAGGTTTTTTCCATACATCGAGCAGAAATTACGCGACCTGGGCATGCCGCTGGATCTGGAATACCTTGCAGTTGCGGAAAGTGCCCTTAAGAATTCGGTATCGAGCAGGAATGCCTCCGGAATTTGGCAGTTCACCGATGATGCGGCGAGACACTACGGGTTGAGAATCACCGAATACGTCGACGAAAGATTTAACTTCCGAAAGGAAACGGATGCGGCTCTCAAGTATCTGGCAGACTTGCGCGCGGCCTTCGGGAGCTGGACACTCGCGGCTGCTGCCTACAACATGGGAACCGGCGGAGTGAAGTCAAGTTTGGACTATCAGATGGTGAAGAATTATTACAGTCTCTACCTAAATGACGAAACATTCAGATTCGTATTCCGAATCGTCGCATTAAAGGAGATATTGACCCATTACAAGAAATATGGTTTCAATTTGTCGCCCAAGGACTTCTATCAGCCTGCCGAGACCAAGCTCGTTGTCGTCGCACAAATTCCAGATATAGCCACCTGGGCTAGAAAACAAGGATCGAGTTATAAAGAGATCAAGTACCTGAATCCCTGGCTCATAAACCGAGCCCTGCCACCAGGAACCTGGGCAATAGAACTACCCAAATACGCCCAGCCTGTCGTTTTTACCTCAGCGGCACCTGTCATTGACTCAACCCTGGAAAAATCGGACACTGCTCCACACGCAGGCGTACTAGTGCCTTCCGCAACCGGGGGAATCGCGTATGTCGTGAAGCGTGGTGACACGCTACAAAAGATCGCAGCGAGCTACGGGGTTTCTGCAAGAGATCTCGCTGGCTGGAACAACTTGACAGAAAACAGTCGCTTACGGGTTGGTGAAAGACTCAAGGTTATCATAGGGAATTCAGAGTCACCAGTTCAGTAGGCTGTCATGTACTTTGTCCGATCTTTTCAGCGTTCGATTGATCGACTATCAGCCACCGGATGGTTACAGAATCAGTGTTATGTTACCTTGGCTACAAACTCCGGAAAAGACTGACCACCCATCACCTCGTCGCTGAACTCTTCCCAAACTAGCGTGTGATCTCTTTCCCTTCTGACCTCCTAGCCTCATGTCGGGAGCACCGGGCAACTTGCTTTCCGACTCTCGCCTCGTTAAATTCAAAAGTCCGTTAGGGGTGCTTTTCCGACCGGAAATGTTTGGTCGGAATGGCTGAGAAAAACCCTACGAACCTGATCTGGACAATACCAGCGGAGGAAAATGGACGGGGGTTCTCTATCCATTGGCCGTTTTTTTTTTCAACCGCGGTAGTTTCAGATCAGAATTGAAAAAGGTTTAAATGTTTATGGAGAAGTTATGAAAGTACAAAGGTTACCCTCTTTGTCCTGGCAATGTTTTTGCGGTATCAAACGCCCAGGAGAAATTCACTCTTGGAGGCACCGTTATGGATTCAACGGACCATTCGCAAATCATTCAAGTGCCGAATAAAAATCCTTCCTACGAGGCCATAACGAGTACGACAACCGACGAACGGTAAATTTCTATTCACAGGTATTCCGGAAGGGGTCCTACTTCCTTGAGGCTTCTGCGAGCGGATACAATTCGACCCAAAAGTCCGAAATGGTTCCAAGCAGAGACCTTACGATTCATGTAGACAAGAAAAACATATAAGCTCATGCCAATCTTGGTCACTGCTCAAATGGCAGAGGCGCGAAAAAGCCCGGTCACATTCAGCGATCTTCCGGACACAATAATAACGGGCCAATTCGCTTCCAGGATATTCCGGTATTGTTGTCCCAACTCCCCTCTGTAACAGAGTATTCAGAAAACGGCGAAGGCATCGGCTACTCCTATATCACGATGCGCGGATTCGATCAGCGAAGAATATCCATCATGGTCAACGGGATTCCACAGAACGACCCCGAAGACCATAATGTTTACTGGATTGATATGCCGGATTTGCAGGCGAGCACCCAATCCATTCAGATACAGCGCGGCGCAGGAAACGAATTCTATGGCGCACCTGCGATTGGAGGATCTATCAATCTTCAAACGGCGAATCTTGCAAATGAACGAGAGTTGAATTTCACTTTCGGCGCAGGATCCACAGGCTCGGACGGCATGGTCAAAGATATTCTGCAACTCTCAGCTCTGGTTTGATTGGAGGACAATATTCGCTCTATGCACATGTTGCCAAGAATATGACAGATGGGTATAGACAAGATTCGTGGGTAAACTTGGACAGCTATTTCCTCAACGCCACACGGTACGATGCCAACTTAACCACTGAGGTCAACATCTACGGAGGACCAATTTCCGATGGTCTTGCATATCTTGGTCTGCCAAAGTTCGCCGCAGTTGACAAAACTCTAAGGACATCGAATTGGAGCGACTGGAACACAGATGCCGACTATGTCAATTATACTTCCCGCAATGATTTCAGTCGTATCTCCCGATGGACTTGATACCGTATACGCCGTTCCAAGAAGAAGCTCAGAACTTGAAAACTTTTTCCAGCAGCATTATGAAATCGTTAACGAGTGGACAATATCCCCGAACTTGACATTCAACAATTCATTATTTACAATCCTTGGATCAGGTTTCTTTAATGATGACGGCTCATGGGCAGACACAAGTTACTTTCGACTCACATCACAATATGGCTTTCACCCTACCGGCAATCCCATGGAGGCAATCATCCATGCGTTCGCAGGCGAACGACAATATGGTTGGCTTCCCCGTCTAACTATTTATCATGGTGATGGATCGTTGGTGCTTGGAACCGAATTGGATCAAAATCGTTCGGACCATTGGGCAAGCATCGACCAGGCAGAAAACCTGCCGCTCGATCTGCCTTTAGACTATCATTATAACGAGTGGCATGCTCAAACTGACGTGGCAACTTTGTTCGGCCATGAGCTATGTGACATCAGCCCGCAACTCAATCTGTATGATTGACCTGGAATATGAATTCAAACAATATAAGTTTTACGGCGAAGAATTCGTCGGATATCAGTTCATCGTCCCGTATCATTTCTTCAACCCAAGAATAGGAATCAACTATAATATCACAGAGGAATCAAATCTTTATTTCAGTCTAAGTCGAACCTCGCGCGAACCGCAATTGGCAAGTTTGTACAATGCTGACGAGTCAAGTTATGATGCAGGCCAGGAAACCTCCAGGGCCACACCGAATTTTGCATTGAATCCGCGATGGCACGCTACAACTTCGGAGACCCTTTGATCAGGCCTGAGACCTTAACCGATTTTGAGCTCGGCTATCATTACAGTTCAACAGGAGCTCGAACTTTGGTGTCACAGCATACTGGATGGAGTTTAATAACGAACTAGTGTCAAACGGCATTTTGGATCAATACGGTCAGCCTATCGATGGCAATGCCGAACGAACCCGTCATATTGGACTTGAAATCGAGACAAACGCAAATCTCACAAATGAGTTTTCGGTTTACGGAAATCTCTCGATTGGCAGAAACAGGATAATCCATTACATTTATTACGAGACTGACACCGACAGTTTAGGGAACACTTTTACGATTCTCGATACTCTCGATGGAAACAGAATCGGCGGATTTCCGGAGTTATTGGGAAATGTGAGAGCGACATATAAGTCGGGCGGTTTTTCAATTGTTTTGCTTGGACAATATGTCGGCTCACAATACACCGACAATTTCCAGTCAGCAGTGGATGAAATTGATCCGTATTTCGTGGTAAATGGCTGGATATCCTACAGGCTAAATAACTTTCTTTCATCGTCTTCCGTTGAATTCAAATTATATTGTAACAACTTAATGAACAGATTATACATTGCACATGGTGAAGGAGAATACTTCTACCCTGCCGCCACACGGACTTTTTTCCTTAACTGCTCGATCAATCTTTAATTCCCAATGGCGCTGGAAGATTTCGTACTCATTTTTTGTAACGGACAACCGCCTTCGGCTGAGCGAATCAAGAAGCTGCTTCCGCATCCGAGAATAATCGCCTGCGCCGACGGTGGAGCCAACAAGGCAGTCAAGCTCGGTTACAAACCTGATTTAATAGTCGGGGATATCGATTCTTTGGACTTTGCGGGCGCAGATTTCAAAGATGCAGAGATTGTCAGAATCGATTCCCAAAATGACACAGATCTCGAAAAGACCTTAAAGGTACTTCTTGATCGAGGCCATAAGGAGTTTTTGGTGACCGCCTTTTCTGGCGGAAGACTGGACCACACTTTGGCAAACCTTCAAATAGGATACGAGCACTCGAAGAAATGCAGGATAGTTTTGGCCGATGATCAATATCTGATCTACCCTGCATCCAGGAACTTCGAGTCAGACGTTCCCAGAGGCGCCGACGTTTCGATTATTCCGATGGAAGATGGCACAGTGGTGACCACCAATGGTTTGGCATACGAGCTCCGTCGCGATTCTCTGCGGAAAGGCGGCCGAGGCGTGAGCAACCGGGCAAGAGAAAACAGGATAGAAATAACGATCCACAAGGGTGGCGTGATGGTGTTTGTCAGGGACACATGATTATAACTCACATGATAGGGACAGCCTGTCCCTGCATAGGCCGGACTGTCTCGAACAGAATTTTGGGGGACGATATCCCAGTGTCCCAGTTTGGCGGCACTCTAGCGCGCGAAGACGAGACAACTATGGATATAAGTCGGGTTCAACACCACTACTATTGTCGTTTTGAATCGGCGGCATGACTGTAAGATTGTCCTTTGCTGATTGGTCGGTCATTGTTCTATATTTCTCCGCGGTGGTTTTTGTCGGATTCCGTGCAGCAAGGAAAGCGCGGACTCACATCGATGAATATCTTGTCGCGGGAAGGAGCTTGACGCTGCCGGTGTTCGTCGCTACACTTGTGTCCACATGGTACGGCGGTATTCTTGGAGTAGGAGAGTTTTCATACCGGTACGGCATTTCAAACTGGTTCGTCTTCGGTGTCCCGTATTATTTCTTCGCGGTTCTTTTTGCAATCCTGCTTGCCCCTCGTGTTCACAAAGCCAAATTGCATACAATTCCCGATAAACTGCGTGAATCCTACGGGGACGCAACCGCAGCGATGGGATCATTCCTCACACTTTTTATCGTCACTCCAGCTCCATACGTACTAATGGTCGGGATTATCGTCGAGATGATTTCCGGCTGGTCACTATTCGTGTCGATTCTTTTTACAACCATCGCATCCATAGCATATCTTTATTCCGGCGGCCTGCATTCCGATGTGAGAACAAACACCGTCGAGTTCATTTTGATGTACATAGGATTCGGAGTCGCACTTCCCTACTGCTATTTCCATTACGGTGGTCTATCGTTCATTCAATCACACGTCCCGCCAGGTCACCTGACGCTGACTGGCGGGAACTCGTGGCAATATATTATCGCATGGTTTTTCATAGCAAGCTGGACTTTAATCGATCCGGCATTTCATCAAAGATGCTATGCTGCGAAAAGCGGTTTCGTCGCCCGATACGGGATTCTGGTTTCGGTAATCTTCTGGCTCTTCTTTGACTTCATAACCTCGATGACCGGCCTCTACGCAAGGGCAATCGTTCCAAATCTCACCCAGCCTGCGATGTCATATCCTGCGCTCGCAGAGGTTGTGCTACCGAGTTTCGTCAAAGGCTTGTTCTATGTAGGAATCCTTGCCACAATCATGTCGAGTTTGGAAAGCCTTACTTTCATTTCTGCTGTGACGATTGGAAAGGACCTTTTCTTCAGATTCTTTGGAAAACACGGTGGCGGTGGTGATGACGACAAAAGGATACTGACCTATTCGCAAATAGGAATATTCCTGACCGCGATAATTTCAATTGCGATTTCACTTTTGGTCCCGTCAGTCATCCAAATATGGTATGACCTCGGAACAGTATTCGTACCCGGGTTATTGATTCCGCTGGTCTCAAGCTATTTCCCAAAATTTCATGTCAATCGTAATTACATTTTCCTATCTATGACGTTCGGTTGGTTGACTTCGTTGCTGTGGTTGGTATCAGGGTTCATGCGGAATACGATGACTGATCCAAGATATTTTCTTGGTATCCAACCGATGTATCCCGGACTTTTCCTTTCCGCCGCGTTCTATTTGTGGGGATTTCTCAAGAAGAAGAGTTAGGCCTTGCGAAGAATCCAAACCTTCGAAAGGCAAGCCAAGCTAAAACTTCAGTCTGACCAAAACTGCGGCACTTGCCGATCCATCAGGAGCTAATCCAAGACTCGGAGAGATGTCAAAGCCGGAAAGTTCAGCATCGACGTACGCGTCAAGCAGCGACAAAGCATAGACTCCAGCTATGTACCATGCATAAGAATCTCGTTGATCATGATATCCATCTCTGTCTCCCTGCAATTGAGCAATGATGTAGTTAGAAGCTCCGGCATTAACAGAATCCTGCCATTGCGTCCAGAAAGAATGGTAGCTCTTGTTATTGGAGATCCATTCGTACACAAAAAATGCTTGCAACCCGTAAATGATCGGGACTTTCCAATAACTGCCGTTGTAGATCTGTCCCCCTCCTGGTATCACTGCGGACAACAACACAGCAGTTAGCGCAGACTTCTGCCTAATAACCACAACACTCGTATCCGCAGCGGTGGAGTCAGAAACCATAGAACGCAATAATCGAACAGTAGAGCGATCAGCGTTGGTATCGACGACCATGGTGTCTGGCGGCGAACAGTGAAGTGACGGAGAATTGATCCCTAAAGTGGGGCGCTGCATAATCGAGTATGATAGTTGAATCGGAGAAAAATGGCTACTCTCTATGCCTAAGTCAGTTGACAGGTCCAATCGGCTGAATTGTTGCGCGCCACCTATTTTATTCTGAGCGTCGATTTCCGCTGAATTGAACGCCAAGAGAAGAAAGGTCGACAAAATTTCAAGTGAGAATAGTACTTCCCTGGTTAAGCTGGACGCACTGACTCTCACCGATTTTTCCATTTTTCGTGGGGATCCGTGCTAGTCTCTGTTATCCGTGTCAACAAGGTTCTATTTGTGGGCAGTGATCTCAATTTCGATTAATGCATTGCGGGGCAACGCGGAAACCTCCACCGTCGTCCGTGCCGGAGGATTTTCACTGAAGTATTCAGAATATATTTCGTTGAACTCTGCAAAATCGTTCATGTTCTTCAAATAGACTGTTGACTTGACAACGCTGGACAAAGAGCATCCCACCGACTGAAGAATTGTACGAATATTTTCGATGACTTGATGTGTCTGTTGAGCCAAGCCGTCGGCCAACTGGCCTGTTTCCGGCTTCAGACCGATCTGCCCGGATAGGAAAAGGAATCCATCTATTTCTATTCCTTGCGAATAAGGTCCAATCGGTTGCGGAGCAATTCGTGAATGGAGAACTTTCATGACCTAATCTTTCCCATTCCCGAGAATGAGTTCAATCAACCTCTCCAGGTCCTCATCGCTGTAAAATTCAATCTTTATTTCGCCCGCGTGTTTTTCGCCACAGTTTATTTTCACCTGAGTCCCCAAATGTTTTCGCAGTTTGTCGGCAAGATCTGCAATCACGGGGTCGGTCATGGTCAGACTTTGTGTCGACCCAGCCGTTAAACGCTTCTTCTCACCCTTGCCTCTATTCTGAAGCCGCTGGACTTCTTTTTCAACCTGGCGAACGCTTAGATTGTCACGGGCGATTTTGTTAAAGAGCCGAAATTGTTCATCGGAATTCTCGATCGACAGGAGCGCCCTAGCGTGACCCGCAGTGATGTCACCAGACACCAGCGCTTTCT
>CAVYHK010000035.1:0-144523 GCA_963768145.1 uncultured Bacteroidota bacterium
AGAGCCATCGTACCAAGATCGCGCGGATCTTGCGAATACTGCTCAACTTTTCCAAGTTGTCCATTGTCCCGGTCGCGCCGAGACTTATTCTTGCGAGCGCGATTAAGCAGATTTGCATAGGGCGGTGAAGTCCAAACAAGTTTGACTGTCTCCGGCTCTAGATACTCCGAGATGTTTCTTGCATCGTCTTGAACCGCGACCTGACGAGCAGAGCTGAAGATCTCCGACTGCTTGATCCTGCTCCCGCAGAGGTCGATGTATTTCTTTTGTAAATCGAATCCGATCGCATTTCGATTCAGATCGTTTGCCGCCACAAGAGTGGTGCCGCTCCCGACAAAAGGATCCAATACTAATTCACCTTGATGTGTGAAAAGCTCTATTACCTTTTTAGACAAGGAAATGGGGAAAGTTGCAGGATGAACTTGTTTGTCTCGAATGTCGCGCGATTCAAATCCGAATCGCCACACACCAAGTTGCGACTTCAACCACTCTTTAGCCGGAAGGCAATTTATGTGGGTGGGTCCGCAATCGCAGGTTCTGGAATGTCCGATTTGAAGTTTCGTCTGGTACTCAACTGATCCTTCCCGAATCATCTGAGACAGCAGATCCTTTTTGTGGACTGAAACCCGTTTCGTTTTTGTCACGCTATGCAATGCTTTACCTCGCAATTCTTAGGATCAATATACAAAAAGTTTCTTTCCTGTTCCCGCGGTCAGAGTTTATCCTAACACGACCTTGCCGCGTCGGGATGGGGAACAAGTTCTTTGACGATTTGCTTCATCCCCAGCCACCTGACTGTCCCGTCGGGCCTTACCACGTTAGAGCTTGGTAACGAAATTAACAAAACCCTTTCGAATCTCTGAGGATTTTCAAGATGGGTTGGGAGCTCTGGAATTCTTAGATATAAGTCTGCAAACGAAGTTTGTATGTCAACCTAAGGATATCCCTATGGAGCAATTCGAATTTTTCTTTCTGATCGGCAGAGTATGTTTTGCCTTGTTGCATGAATGGGTCATCCGTTAAATTTTTCTTGAAAGAGAGGAACTTAAGCCATAGGCTCGTACAGACTGCCTCGTCAGCCGAAAGGTGTTCCATCTCGTGCACATCGAATATAAGTCTCAATTGACAGCTTGATGACTTAAACTGCCGGAGCACACTCCTCTGAAGATTTGGAGACATACTATCCATGTACCTCGTCCCAAGGTCGAATATCTTGTCGATGTCTTTATGGAATCCGCCGATTAGGTCCAGGAGCAGTTGTGAGCGATGTTCTTCCCGCGACGACTTTCTTTTTATCCAGACCGCCACTCCGGTAGCGAGTATTACTGTGACAAGCAATTGCAGGATATCTCCGATACTAACTTCCAGAAACCTCGGAAAGTTCTTGCCCCACTTAACCAGCAAGAACCCGATGAGATAGCCGAATACTGCCGAAACTGCCGTTATCGTGATCCAAAGTGATTTACTTATCTGATTCATCGATGTATGTATTTATCTCAACTATAAGAAGGGAATACTCGGTGGAAACGAACTCGATGGAATTTTTGCATACACCTTTGCCATAAATACGAGCTAATCCACCGAAGGCTTCTTCCAAAAATGATGTCCCATAACCTTCAGTTCCGTCTAAAAAAATCTGTATTTTCTCCTTTGGCTCCCCTTCCTTGAAAAGCGGCTCAAGCAACTTTTCCCTAAATTCCTCTCCCGAATTAGGCCCATCGCTACGATGTCTTGCCCCGGGAGTTCTGGTGAAATCTAAAGCGATATTTATTTTTGTCATAATCCCTCCTAAGAAATATAACTATCAATAATGGTTTTACACAAAGTCCCAAGAGAATAGGGTCCCACTGAAGCTTCCCTTAAGGTTAATACGCTCTTGTTGAGAAACTCTGACAAACGCTTCTCTAGAAATGACAACTAGATTTCGAATCGCTCCGGATTGCGAGTGTTCCTGGATTTTTGGTAGCCCTTTACCTCTGTAACCTTTCTTCGTCCTCGTTCTGAATTCGCCTTGCATTGCAGACCAGACTAGATCTGCATCTGAAGCATTTCTCGCCAGCATGGGAAAAAGCCGTTCCCTTATATTCTTTCGAATTGTGTTTGGAATACTCTTCCCATTATCGAGAAAACTGAATTTCACCTTCTTTTCGGATTCTTCATGAACTGCAATCAACCACCACTTGGAATGCACACTGAATTTGTCGTACGCGTGTTGTCGAGTATTTGCCATACATTCTATAAGTGTAACATACATCCCTTTTGAAGAATAGTTAGAGCCTTTCTGAAGCGTCTTCCGCGAAAAATCAATCACATCTTTGGCCGTTACGGGTCTAACAAGATTATCGGTTCTTACGGGAAGAACATCTGGATCTGCAGGAACTAGTTTCTTGCCCGGAACATCCACGTAATTAAAGAAACCCGATTCCTTTAGCAAGCGCAAACATCTCTTGTCGTTTGGATAATTTCCGCTAACACCACGATACCCCGGCATACGACGAAAGTGATCCAGTATAGACAACATATAGAGTATTCCATCTGGAGTGAGATTCTGCATTTTAGATAAATCGAGTACCGCATGCTCAGAATTCCTCGCGCAAAAAGAAAGTTCGGCAAAGAAGGACAGCATCTCCTCAGCGTTCTCCACAATACTGAAATTCTCAGGTGGGATTATCTTTGCTCGCCCACCACGTCTTTCGACAGCCTCAGGTTTAAGTTCAGAATATCGTGGCCTTCGTTGCTCTTCGAACTCACGCTGAATATATCTCGCGCGCTTTTCCCGCCGCCTCTTTATCTCCCCTACTCGGCGTTCTTCATTTCTTCTTCTGATAGCGTTATATTTTTTGTACTCGGGTGTGGAGTATAGTCTTTTCACTTACAAGTGCCCTAGATGTTGAAGTTACTCTAGTAGAACTCCGTTAAGATACTTTACTCAGAGTCTCGTTCATCGAAACGACCTCTGCCCTCCCTGCCATGATTATTTCCCTTGCCATTCCATTTCGTTGAAAATCTAATCTGTCTCCACCATATAGTCAAGCTTTCCGACTACGCAGTGGTGGGCTATGTTGATTCTGCAAGTTCTCTTAGCGATCTCTTTGCGTTTTTTGGAGCTAAGATCTAACCGCAAAGGTCACAAAGCAGGCGCGAAGATCGCAAGCATATTGTGATTTGTCCGAAACAGCCCATTACTTGTCGGTTTGTTTCTTAGCCTATGCGTTGATAACTTTTGTAGAGGAATTAACTTCAAAGATGGAGAGAACATGATTGGGGAAAAAGGGAAAATACTCTGGGTAGATGATGAAATTGAGCTGCTGAAGCCTCATGTTATATTTCTAAAGGACAAGGGATTCATTGTCGATACCGCCACCAACGGTCAGGACGCAATTGAGCTTGTCAAACAGAATTTTCGCAGCGACAATTATGATTTGATATTCCTCGACGAGATGATGTCAGGAATGGGCGGCTTGAGCACGCTTGAAGTCATAAAGGAAATTGCCCCGGAAATACCAGTCGTAATGATCACCAAGAATGAAGCCGAGTCCTTGATGGAAGAGGCAATTGGTCAGAAGATCAGCGACTATTTGACGAAGCCCGTGAATCCAAGTCAGATTCTGCTGACGGCGAAGAAAATCATTGATGGCCATCGAATTGCCGGCGAGCGTGTTTCCAGGAATTATGTCACGGAATTTCGAGAAATATCTCAACAATTGGACGGCGAGCCGTCTTACACGGATTGGATTGACATCCATCAGAAGCTTACCCGTTCGGAGATGGAGATAGATGAACACCCCGAGATTGGGCTGGAGGATTCCTTGACAGACCAAAGAAAAACAGCCAACGCAGCCTTCGGGAAGTACATCGAGAAGTTCTACAAAGATTGGGTGACCAAGAAATCAGACCGCCCGAAGCTTTCGCATGAGGTCTTTGAGACCTTCGTCATTCCAAAAATGACTCCGGGCAAAGCGGTCGTGTTGATAGTGATCGACTGCATGAGGTTAGATCAATGGCTTATCATGGAGGAGATCCTGCGCGATTACTTTGCCATCAACAAGCAATTCTACTATTCCCTCTTGCCAACCGCCACACCGTATTCGCGGAATGCTATATTCAGTGGAATGTACCCTCTTGAGATGGAAAAAAAGTTTCCGGAAATCTGGGATAAGGGAAACTCCGACGATGACACAAGCAGGAACCGTTTCGAGAAAGAACTGCTGACCGATTTGCTTCAGAGGAAGCGGCTGAGAGTCGAGCCGAAATACATTAAGATTATCGATCCGGACTTCGGGAAGAATATTGTTTCGAATGTCTCCAGTTTTGCGCGCTTGCCGCTGACCACTATCGTCGTTAATTTTGTGGACATACTGGCGCACTCTCGGTCCGATTCAGATGTTCTCAAGGAGATTGCCCCCAATGAGAGCGCGTATCGTTCGCTGACGAGATCGTGGTTCCAGCACTCCTATCTGTTAGATCTTTTCAAAGCTCTTGCTCAGTCGGATGCAACGGTGATTGTGACAACCGACCATGGGAGTGTGAGGAGTTTGCGCGGCTCAAAGGTCCTCGGTGACAGGGAGGCTTCGACAAATTTGCGTTACAAATTTGGCCGCAATTTGAGGTGCGACGACAGGCAAGCGATCTTCGTCAAGAACCCGGAGGATTACATGCTGCCGAGGCGCGGTGTCACGATTAACTATATAATTGCCAAGGAAGATTTCTATTTCGTTTATCCGACCGACTACCACAAGTATCTTGAGCAGTACCATGATAGTTTCCAGCATGGCGGGATTTCCCTCGAAGAGATGATTCTGCCGGTCGTATTCCTGGATCCACGGAAGTGATTTGTTGGTGATTCCCTGAAAGCATTCTGTGTGCATAATAGAAGAGTATATTCTGATCTCGAAGAACGCCAGGCGCGCAAGGGGGATCATGACTAAAGAACCAGGCTTAGCTGGCCTTTGCGTTCTTAGCTATCTTGTTTCATAAGTTTGCTTTTTCTTGAATTATTGAATGAAAATCTTAATTTCAAAGAGTGAAGACGAGACCCTCAAGCTTGCAGGCGAATTTGCGCAAGAACTGAGGCCAGGAAACGTTGTGGCTTTGTACGGCGAGCTTGGCTCCGGAAAGACGCAATTCGCCAAAGGGATCTGCAGATCATTCAACGTAGCGGAGGTCGTAAACAGTCCCACTTTCACAATCGTGAATGAATATCATGGTACAACTGCAGATTCAAAAGAAGCCGTGGTAATTTTCCACATAGATTTGTACAGGATGAGAAACATGGAGGAAATCTTTGGGATCGGTTTCGACGAATATTTGGAATCGGGAGGCATCTGCCTGATCGAATGGGCTGAGAAACTCGACGGCATCATTCCTGAAGAGCGATTTGATGTCAAGCTGTCTGTGGTGGACGACACCACCCGGGAGATCACGTTAGCTACCATCAGCGGCAGGAGCTGAATATGGAGCGGATACTCGCCATCGAAACTGCGACAAAAGTCTGCTCGGTTGCTGCGGCTGAGGAAGGTGAATTGCTTGGTGAGTTTTCGCTTTTCGTTGCACAGGTACATGCCGAACGGCTTGTGATCATGATAAACAATCTCCTTGACAACTTACGCCTTTCGTACCGTGATCTTGATGCTGTCGCTGTTTCCATCGGCCCGGGGAGTTTTACCGGCCTGAGAATTGGTTTGAGCGTTGCCAAGGGAATCGCATTGGGCCAAAACACGAAGTTGATTGCCGTTCCAACACTCGAAGCAATCGCCGGTCTCCTTCGCGATCAAGTTGATTTCGGAAAAAAAATCGTGCCTATGCTGCATGCTCGGTCGGATGAATTTTATTATTCATCATTCAGTTTGGAGAAATCCAGGTTGAAAATGGCGACAGGGAACAGATATGCCAGTGGAGACGAAATTGCGGCGGAATACGCAGCTGATGCGATTTTTGTGGGAGAGGGAGTGGCTGGGTTTTCCAAGTACGAGAGCGTAAAAAACAAATTTGCGGCGAAACAACTGAGGAATATTCCCGCCTCGGCGAAAGAAGTCGCGTTGATTGCTAGTGAGAAATATAAGCAGGGAGAATTTGCCGATCTACGGGACTCTAGTTCCTATGTACGTTAAGGACTTTGTCGCGCTAAAGGGGAGTTCGTTTCCCAGAGGGATCCATCTGGACAAAAAACTTTTGGAGAAAATCTAATGTCGTGGTTCAAACGTTCTAAACAAAACATAGTGTCCGCGGAGAAAAAAGATTTGCCGGAAGGATCGTGGGTAAAATGCGAGAAATGCGGCGAGATGCTTCACAAATCTCAGCTTGAAGATAATCTGTGGACATGCAACAAATGCAATTATCATTTCAGAATTGGAAGCAAAGAATACTTCCAGATTTTGCTCGACAAGAAATCGTTCAAAGAGACCGATAAGAATTTGAAGTCGAACGACCCCTTGAAGTTCACAGACACGAAGTCGTACAAGGCAAGATTGTCTGAGGTCGAAAGAAAACCGGGCTCTCCGACGCAATCAGAACTGGGACCGGCGAAATCGGCGGACACAAAGTTGTTATAGGCTGCATGGACTTTCAATTCATCGGCGGGAGTATGGGGTTCGTCGTCGGGGAAAAAGTTGCTAGATCGATCGACCGAGCCGTGAAATCCAAGAGACCGCTGATATTGATTTCGGAAAGCGGCGGGGCACGGATGATGGAGGCGGCAATTTCTCTTATGCAGATGGCCAAGACGAGTGCGAAACTCACCAGGCTGCACAAAGCCGGCATCCCCTATATATCTGTTCTTGTCGATCCCACGACGGGAGGTGTCACGGCGAGTTTCGCGATGTTAGGCGATTTCAACATTGCTGAGCCGGGTGCACTTATCGGGTTCGCCGGTCCGCGTGTGATAAAGCAGGCAGTCGGAAAAGATTTGCCAGACGGATTCCAGCGTTCGGAGTTTCTGCTTGACAAGGGATTCGTCGATTTAATCGTTCACAGAAAAGAGCTTAAATCGAAACTCACGCAGCTTTTAGAGCTGTTAGAATCCTGAATCGGGAAGCCCTTACAGAAGAAGAAAAGTAAAACACGAATAACGCGAATATGAAATCTATCTTATAAAAAACGAACACCACGAATTCTAAGTGTAAAAATGATTGTTTATAAGGAGCTTTCGTTCAAGATTATGGAAGCTTGTTTTGAAGTGCACAACATCCTTGGTCCGGGCTTCACTGAAAGTATTTACGAAAGTGCCGTGGTAAAAGTACTTAATAAAAATGGAATCGCTACAGAAAGACAAAAACTAACAGAAGTATATTTCAAAAGGGAAAAGGTTGGGGAATATAGGTTGGATTTGGTTGTCGATGCCAAAATCATTCTTGAGCTTAAAGCAGTTAAAGAACTCGATAAGCTTTTCGAAGCTCAACTACTCTCGTATCTTAAGGCAACGGGACTACAGTTAGGCATACTCGTGAACTTCGGCGGTAAAAAGGTCGAATACAAACGAATCGTTTGTTGACTTTTCATGCGTTGTTTTTGTTCCATTCGTATCATTTGTATATAGAAGCAATTTTTATTGGTGTCATTCGTGTTAAAGAAGTTTAAGAGCAATGGTAATTAGAATTGTCGGGGTCCCGATGGATCTTGGAGCTGGAAGGCGCGGCGTTGATATGGGGCCGTCGGCACTTCGAATCGCAGGTCTTGCAGAACGCCTACGAGACATCGGCCACACCGTACTTGACGACGGTGACATTCCGGTTAAGGTTCCCGAAAGCCAGGAAATAGATAATCACAGGCTAAAGTACCTTCCTGAAATTGTCCGCGTAGCCACCGTGCTCGCGCATAAGATCGCGGACATAATGGAACGTAAAGAGTTTCCGCTTGTTCTCGGAGGGGACCACTCGATTGCCATGGGCACAATTTCCGGACTATCGAACTACGCGCGGAAACACAATTTGCGTTTCGGTGTAATATGGATCGATGCTCATGCCGACATGAACACTGCTGAGACGACGCCTTCCGGCAATATTCACGGAATGCCTTTAGCCGCGGTTCTCGGGGAAGGTGCACTGGAATTGACTACGATTGGCGGGGACTTCAGAAAAGTCGATCCTAAGAATGCCGCCCTAATCGGTATCCGAGACATAGATAACGCCGAACGGGAAATTGTTAAGCGAACCGGCATCGCTCATTACACGATTGCAGATATTGACAAATATGGCGCTCACAGAATCATCGGAAAAGTCTTGAAGGATCTCAAGGAGAAAGTCGATCTGCTCCATGTCAGTTTTGACATCGATTCAGTCGATCCAACAGTCGCCGCGGGCGTCGGGACTCCTGCGCCCGGAGGACTAAGCTACCGGGAGACGCATTTAATAATGGAGACTATTGCCGATTGCGAGTGCATGAGCTCACTCGAAGTAGCAGAAGTGAATCCAATCTTTGACATAAAGAATCAATCCTCCGAGTTTGCGGTGCAGGTAATCGCATCAGCCCTTGGGAAGAGAATTATTTGATCTAGAGAAGCAGAACGCGAATGCTACAAATGATACTTACAAAAGGAATCCATTTAAGACGAGGTTGTCGAAGTTAATCATGGGCTTTGATTTGATTAATTCATCGGTTGAGCTCAAATGGCCCTCATTCGTGTCAAACGTCCATGGTGCATCGAAATGAAAATAATTCGCAATATTAAGGAAATGCAAGCTATCGCCAATGAGTTCCGTCAAAGGGGAAAGAAAATCGGTTTCGTTCCAAGCATGGGTGCTTTGCATGAAGGACATTTGAGTCTTGTCGATCAAGCAAAAAGACGGTCCAACATCGTCGTTATGTCGATCTTTGTCAATCCAACGCAATTCGGCCGCGGAGAAGATTTCGAGAAATATCCACGTGATTTGCAGAAGGATCAAAAAATCGCCGAGGTACGCGGCGTGGATTATCTCTTCGTGCCGGCGGATAGGGAGATGTATCCTGAGGAGCCTTTGACTTTTGTGGAAGTGCAAAAAATCTCCCAGTTCATCGAGGGAGAATCCAGACCGGGACATTTTCGAGGCGTTGCCACCGTGGTGACAAAGTTGTTGAACATTGTGAAGCCGCATGTCGTCGTCTTCGGTCAGAAAGACGCACAACAAGCGTTTATGATAAAGGAAATGGTGAGGGATCTCAACTATGACTTAGAGATTGTCATCGCCCCGATCGTTCGCGAGAACGACGGACTTGCTATGAGTTCAAGGAATGTCTATTTGTCCACAGTCCAGAGGAAGAAAGCAGCAGTACTTTATCGGTCCTTGCAGCTTGCGGAGTCCATGATAATCGGTGGAGAAACTAACCTCTTCAAAGTGCGGGCCGCGATGATTAAACTTATAAGCAAGGAATCAGGTGCGAAGGTAGATTACGTGTGTTTTGTTGATCCGGCTAATTTTGAGCAGGTAGAAAGCACTGCGTTGGTCACGGAGGTTCTTGCGTTGACCGCGGTACGGTTTGGGGGTCCGAGGTTGATCGACAACTTGCTTATCAAGGTTAGGAAAAAGCAGGAGTGATGATTCGCCAGCTATCTGAAAATCGGCGCCGGGCAACGTTCGATGAAGACAAATGCCCTTGCCTTGCTGAAAGGTGTCGGAATTCGTTGTGCGGATTCAATCGCAATGTTCAAGTTTATCGGACACACGAGTAAACGATATCGGGAATAACTGCAAGAGTCCTTCGAGATCTTATGAGGAAACTGCAGACCACATTTTCATATCATGGAAGGAATGAGGGAAAAAATGAAAGGTGTTTTGCGAAAATATTTTATTTCCGTCAGCGTGTTTTTGACGGCTATGTCGGGTTCGATCGGATGTATCTCAATCGCACAGACGAACGGCGGGTGGAAGCACTTGAAGTATGCAATCTTTTTTACCTCGACGGATGTCCAGCGTCTCCTTGCGGATCCAGCGCAATTTCAACGGACGATGAGTTACTTTGCGCCCATCAAGCCGGAGAGAGTGTACTTAGACGGCGAGGGCCGGGAAGGAAAGGTCGATGTCCCGCTACTTAAGGAGATCGCAGCTCGGTTTCGTGCAGCCGGCATAGAACCGGAAGGCGCTCTGGTACCGACATCCCCTCGATCCGGCCCCTCGGTGTACAACAACCCTGAAGATCTTGCGTCTCTGAGAGAGCGTATTCAGCGGCTCGCTCAAGTTTTTGATAATATCATCCTTGACGACTGGCTGTTCACTTTTGCAACAGACTCCGCGAGTGTTGCCGATCGTGGAAATATGAGCTGGTCCGAGTATCGCACAAAACTCATTCTCGAACAGTCCAAAAGATATATCATCGATCCGGCAAAGGAAGTGAATCCCAAAGTCAACATCATTATAAAATACCCGAATTGGTACGAGGGATTTGGAGAAAACGGTTATGATGTCTATGGCGAGACGCATCAATTTGACAAGATGGCGGTCGGAATTGAGACTCGCGTGCCGGAGACCCAACACCAGCATATACCCATTTACAGCGGCTACGTTTTGCAGAAATGGGAGGCCAGCGTCGACACCTCAAAGTGGGTCGGTTCATGGCTGGATAACTATGAGATGAAGGGTGCCTACGACGATTACAATGCGCAGGTGTGGCAAGCTATTATGGCACGCTCGCCTGAAATAATTTTGTGGTGTGCCGGTCAGCTTTGGCCCGCGAATCCATCGAGCGATGTGTATTCTTATTTCACCAAGATGCTCCCGGAATTTGATCGGGTCGCAGGGATGGTGCAGGGCCCTTCTCGCGGCGTGCCGATATATTTGCCGTATGGATCAACCGGTGAATATAACATCTTCGGATACTTAGGCATGGCTGGAATTCCGCTCGAGCCCGTCGCTGCATTTCCAGCAGAAAGTCAGAGTGCGATCTTCTGTCTGAATTCCTTGAAGGATACCAGCCTCGCTGACGAGATGCTGGGTCGCCTGCGCAACGGAAAAGATGTATTCATGACATATAGTCTTTGGAGAAGATTGCGTCACACCGAATTTAAGAATACCGTAAACCTGTTAGACTACAACGGTGCCGCGACTTCTGATAAGTTCGGATTATTGGAATGGGGATACCGGGAACGGACCGTAACAGCCAACCGATCGTTCACTTTCCCCGGCGTCGAAGCTACGACCTGGCCTGAATCGCGCGATGTGACACTTTCAGGTCCGGACTATGATTTTTCCGTGCTGATGAGAGTTCCTTATCTCAAAGGAACCATCTACATCCTCAACATGCCGGAGAATTCTTATGACCTCCTGGAGCTGCCAACCGATGTACTGAATGCGATCAGAAAGTCGTTTGTCATGGATCTGGGGATGGAGTTTGATGGGCCAGGACATGTTGCTATGTACTTGTTCGGCGATAAGCAGTACGTACTATACAACATGAGCAACAAGGATTTGCCCGTCACTCTCAAGTTCTATAAAGAGGTCTCAGCTTCGGGCTGGCGAAATCTTGTAAATGATGAATCGCTGCCCGTAAGCCAGGATACTTCTTTTGTTCGTTTCAGAGGACCCGTTATAAGTGAGCTTTCCCTCAAGCTTAAACCTTATGAGATTGCGGTTGTGCAAGCCCCCTAAGGCTCCTTTGCGGAACTGATCTTTTCCAGGGCCTGTTGCTCCTATGAAATGTCAGCACTCGCCCGAATGTTGGGGTGCCTCTTTAAGAGCGGGCGGCCGAATTTCCGATCAACTCCGTCTCTTCATATTGAAGCAAGGGGATTGTGGCGGCGATTGCCTTTACACTGGGGGCATCGTATATTCTATCGAGAAGTTACATGCGAGATATCCTGGTAGTTGACGACAATGCGATAAATCGGCAGCTTGCCGTCTACTTGCTTAAGAAAAGCGGCTGTAACGTCTTTGAAGCTGATTCCGGCAAGCAGGTGTTCGAATTTCTTGCCGGTCACTTGCCAGATATCATTTTGCTCGACATTCAACTTCCTGAGATGGACGGGATGGAGGTCTTGAAGCGCATTCGGGAGAACGAATCGACAAGGGAAATCAAAGTTATTGCTCTGACCGCTTACACGATGCGCAGCGACAAAGAGAGATTCGAAGCGGCGGGCTTCGACGGTTACTTGCCGAAACCAATAGAACCAAAGAATTTTGCAAATCAAATCCTGGATATGTGTAACTTCCCGAGGAATGATGTTCGGGATCCCGATAAATCCGTGAAATCATAAGGAACGTCATGTGAATGGGGACGATGGTTTTGAAGAACTAAGAACTTTGTTCGCTGAGGACGTGGCAGCGAAGATAAAGACACTGCAGGTTGCGTTGACGGATTCAGATTGGGACGCAATCGACAGGATATTGCATCAATTAGGGGGCACTGCAAAGTCGTTCGGCTACCCCGAGATTTCTGTAACGGCACGTGAACTGGAACGATCTGTTCGCAAAATTAGTTTAGAAGAAGCGGCGGTTTTCATCAAGAAGATATCAGATATGTTTGTTCTTTGAAATATCGATAGCTGAATCAGTGGACAATCTCTGAATTGCAATCCCAAGATTTTTTGGGGATGATATTGGAATCGACGGGGATTTGGGAAGCGGTGAGTTGCGTGCCGCGGTTCTCCGGTGCCACGTTAAAAAATCGGTAAAACTGTAAATGCGAACTATAACTACGCATTGGCTGCCTAATTAAAAAAAGGTAACCCGTCCATCCAGATGTTCTGTCTGTCGGCACTGGAATGGGCGTCGATCAGGCAGGCTTTCCTGTCGGAAGCGCTCGATGGCTGACCGGAAATAATCAGTCGAGATTGCTGAACACAGCTCTGCTTCGCGAGTAGTGTTCGGTGAAATTTTCGGTCGAAGCTATGCACGTAGAGACTCATTGAGTCCTATCTTCGGACCCGGGTTCGAATCCCGGCATCTCCACTACACTCGGCATTCACCGGAACAGGTTTTATAGGAGGATATGTTCCCAACTGAATTACTGCTCACACGCAGTGTCCCGCAGTACACCTGTTCTAGATCTATAATAATGTCTAATTTCGAATTCGACGAGCATGATGCTTAGAATATCAATCATCGAGCAGCTTCTGGTACCGTCAGTGATAATTGTCGGTTCACTCATCACCGGACTCTTGCTGCGGAACTGGGTTCTTTTTTTCCTCCAGAGATTAGCAAGAAAAAAGAAATGGCGATTCGATGACATAGTCATCGGTGCACTGAGAAGTTCGATCGTGTTTTGGTCGTTGGCGCTTGGACTTTATGTTTTGATCCAGACTCAGGGACTTTCGCACGAAGCAATGGAGAACTTCTCAAGAGCGCTGGGCGTGTTGGTCATATTTTCCGTGACGATATCTGCGTCTTATGTCGGCACGGGGGTTATCGAGTATTACCAGTCTGTAATTGCAGGACTCGCATCCGCAGCGAGTCTGCTGAAAAACGTCGTAAGGGTCGCGGTTTATTCGGTGGGCGTGCTCATCATTCTCGATGACCTCCACATATCGATCGCGCCCCTTCTCACAGCTCTCGGCGTCGGCGGGCTTGCCGTCGGCTTGGGAATGCAGGATACATTTTCGAACTTTTTTGCGGGCCTTCAGATTCTTGCGGCAAGGCAAATCCAGATTGGAGATTACATCAAGCTGAGCTCGGGAGAAGAGGGTTATGTGGCTGACCTGAATTGGCGGGCGACTATAATCAGAACCCTTTCCGGTAACCATGTCGTGGTCCCGAACAAGAGTATGGCCAGTCTTATAGTGACAAATTATCAATTGCCGACGGCCGGCATCGAAATCGGCTTGGAGATATTTGTCGATTACAAGAGCGATCTTCAAAAAGTGGAAGAGGTAACTTTAGAAGAGGCAAGTGAATTGCAAAGGACCGTGCCGGGTGCCACGAAAAATTATGAACCGTCGGTGCGGTACACGAAATTTGGTGATTCCGCAATATACTTCTCTGTGAATTTGCGGGTGGATACTTATGCCGACCAATACCTGGCAAAACACGAATTGATAAAGAGACTAAAACGCAGGTACGAGAGAGAAAGGATTGTCATCCCATTTCCTATACAGTCTGTCTTTCTGAACAGAGGATTGGAGAGAAGCAGGTCTAAGTCCGTTTGAATTCGCGTACTTCTTCGTTCTTAACAATTCTACATTTCAGGTGTTAGGAAGAAACAAAAAGCCCCGCTCTCGCGGGACTTTTTGTTTTAGCTTTTGAGTTTTGACCCTTCGATTTCGCTCAGGGCAAGCTTTTGACTCGGTTAGTACATGTCGCCCATTGGAGGAGAGGGCATCATCGGTTTGTCCTTCTCGGGCTTCTCGCAGACGACTGCCTCTGTCGTAAGGAGCAAGCTTGCGACGCTCGCAGCGTTCTGCAATGCCGTGCGAGTGACCTTTGTCGGATCGATAACTCCCGACTTCAGCAGGTTTTCGTATATCTCGGTTTGGGCATTGAAGCCGAAATCGTCTTTCCCGTCTCTAACTTTTTGAAGAACAACCGACCCTTCGAGTCCGGCATTGTTGACGATCCATCTCAACGGTTCTTCGAGAGATTTCTTTACGATTTCAACGCCAATCTTCTGATCCTCGTTGTCGGTCTTCACGGAATCCAACTTTGCTATGGTCCTTATCAAAGCAACGCCTCCACCGGGAACGATTCCTTCTTCGACGGCAGCGCGAGTCGCATGAAGCGCATCCTCAACTCGTGCCTTCTTTTCTTTCATCTCGACTTCCGTTGTTGCGCCAATCTTCAGTACGGCAACACCGCCGGAAAGCTTTGCAAGTCTCTCCTGCAGTTTCTCCTTATCGTAGTCTGAAGTTGTCTTTTCGATCTGAGCTTTGATCTCATTGATTCGGCGTTTGATGTCGTCTTTTGAACCGGCGCCTTCAACAATGGTTGTGTTGTCTTTGTCGACGGTTACTTTCTTCGCGGTGCCGAGGAAGGAAAGTTGGGTGTTCTCGAGTTTAAAGCCCTTCTCTTCAGAGATTACCTGGCCGCCGGTGAGAACTGCGATGTCTTCCAACATGGCTTTTCTTCTGTCGCCGAATCCCGGTGCCTTGACAGCTACAGCCTTCAGCGTGCCGCGAATCTTGTTGACGACCAAAGTTGCGAGCGCTTCGCCTTCAAGGTCTTCAGCTATAATGACCATAGACCGGCCTGCCTGCGCGATCTTCTCCAGAATGGGAAGGAGGTCTTTCATCGCGGAGATTTTCTTGTCGTGGATGAGAATGTAAGGATCTTCCATGTCTGCTTCCATCGACTCCGTGTCCGTAACAAAGTACGGGGAGAGATATCCACGGTCGAACTGCATCCCTTCTACGACATCGATGGTGGTGTCGGTTCCCTTCGCCTCTTCAACCGTGATGACGCCGTCGGTGCCGACCTTCATCATCGCGTCGGCGATGAGCCCGCCGACTACCGTGTCATTGTTCGCTGAGATCGCTCCAACCTGGGCAATCTCCTTCTTGCTGGTCTTGTCGACCGGCTTGCTGATGCCTTTGAGTTCTTCAACCACTTTGGCTACTGCGAGATCAATGCCACGCTTCAAGTCCATCGGATTTGCGCCTGCGGTCACATTCTTCAATCCTTCTCTGAAAATTGCCTGTGCCAGTACAGTTGCTGTTGTTGTACCATCACCTGCAACATCTGATGTTTTCGATGCGACTTCGCGCACCATCTGTGCTCCCATGTTTTCTATCGTATCTTCAAGTTCGATTTCTTTTGCAACAGTGACGCCGTCCTTCGTGACGGTAGGTGCGCCGAACTTTTTATCTATCACTACATTGCGTCCGCGAGGTCCGAGAGTAACTTTCACTGCGTCTGCAAGCGTGTCAACTCCACGTTTCAGTGCAGCACGCGCGTCGAAACCAAATTGAATTATTTTAGCTGCCATTATCTTACACTCCTTTTGTTTTTATATGATTGCAAAAATGTCGCTTTCGCGCATGATAAGGTACTCGATTCCATCATAAGTGACTTCGGTTCCGGAGTACTTTCCATAGAGAATCTTGTCGCCGACTTTAACATCGATCGGAATTTTTTTCCCTTCGTCGGTAATTCTTCCAGGGCCGACTGCAACAATTTCGCCTTGCTGTGGACGTTCCTTTGCAGTGTCAGGTACGTAAAGTCCGCCTTTCGTTTTTTCTTCGGCTTCCAGTGGCTTTACAACAACTCTGTCTGCCAATGGTTTAATCTTCATTTATTAACCCTCCTTTGTAGGTTTTGTGTTTTTTTCGTCCATCCTAAGCAAATCCGCCATTGGCGGATTCAGGTTAGCACTTACCAATTGCGAGTGCTAATTTAGCGACCGCCAACATGAAAATCAAGCACTCGAATCTCAGGAGTGCTAATGAAGATAGTGGCTTAATTTCACCTCTTATGCTATCAGAAGGTGTTTGTTTCCCGCTGATCGCGCCTGATTGCGCGAAACGCTTCGTGTAGGCAGGCTGATTTTCGCTGATATATTTTCTGCGTTCATCGTTCGACTGAGCTCACGACGAAGTCTGCGAAATCTGCGGGAGAAACCAAACTGAGCCAGCACCCTAATGAATCCACATTCGCCCAATCCCTCCAAAACCATGGGTTTTGACGGAAACTTGCCACTAAATCATGCGGAAAATTGACCTACGACGTTGGGTGGTCTCGCTTGCCATGTTTTTCTGTCAAGATTTTGCTCTAAATAGAGGGTGTGGGTGTACAAGAAATCGGCACAGCCCTTGATGTAATTGCAAGGAAGGTGTCGTAGACATCTGGAGAGAATGAGACAAATTGGAGAGCGTTCACCGCAAACCGGGACCCGGTAACCGGACTCGTGTCTCCTCAAGACCATGGAGGAAATATGTTGTGGCTGATAATCGGAGCGAGTGAGGGGATGATAATTCTGTGGCTCATGATCGAGGTCATGAGAGCACCGAATGGTTATCAAGATGAGAGTGGCTTTCACGAAATAAAGAAGGGACAGGAATGCTTGCCGAAGATGCCGGGAGAGTCATGGACCGGTCGAAAGCCCGGCTTTCGCATGATTGGCGCGGACAGGTCCAGGCTGCTGGCAAGGAAACCGAGATTGAATTCTATGTAACGGGGAATTGTAGCGCGTCCGGAGTGCGGAAGCGTATGCATCCGGATTCCCCCGACGGTAGAGAGCATCCTGATCTTTATTATTATACACGAGCCACGGCCGAACCACCTTATCGAGATCCCCCCAAATGGTGCGCCGTTTTGTGTTCCAGATCCCGTCCTGAAAACTTTAAATCCATGCGTGTCCGAAAAACCTCTTTTCACTCCCGAGGAGTTCCCTTTGGGAGAAGTGATACCATCGGCAGGGGAAAGGTCAATTGATGTTTGAGATTCTTTCTAAAGAGACTCCCGCTAAGTCTATAACGAAGTTCGTTATCAGGGCGCCTTACGTTGCAAAAAAACACAGAGCCGGGAATTTCGTTATCCTCCGGGTAAACGACCACGGCGAAAGAATTCCTCTGACAATTGTCGACTCCGATCCCGGTGCTGGAACGATTACTATCATGGTACAGACAATCGGAAAAACGACAAGGCTTCTCAGCCTGCAAGAGAAAGGAGATTCCATTCTGGATGTTGCCGGACCGCTTGGCAATCCGACTCCGATCCACAACTACGGTACTGTGGTGTGTATCGGCGGTGGCGTCGGAACTGCAGAAGTTTATCCGATCGCAAAAGCGCTCAAGGCGGCAGGCAATAAGCTGGTAACAATAATCGGCGCGAGAACAAAAGACCTGGTGATACTTGAGAAGGAACTGCGCGAGTTGTCGGATTATTTTTTTGTGACAACGGATGATGGCTCATATGGGATGAAAGGGTTGGTCACGAACGCGCTTGATGAATATTTGAAAAAAGGGAACGGTATCGAAGGAGTTTATGCAATTGGTCCGATCATTATGATGAAGGCAGTTTCAGACTTCACGAAGCCGAAAAGAATTAGGACCTCTGTCAGCTTGAATCCGATCATGATGGACGGCACCGGGATGTGTGGGGCGTGCCGGGTCTCAGTTGGCAACGAAACGAAATTTGCCTGTGTTGATGGTCCGGAGTTTGACGGGCACCTTGTGGATTTCGACGAGCTCATCACGCGAAATCGGAGCTATCTGGATCTGGAGAAGGCATCGATGGAAGAATTTGAAAAGCACATCAATAAAAAGAATTCAGACCTGTTGGGGCATGAAGGGAAATCGAATGTGGGGGGGGCTGAAGATGCCTAATACTCTAAAGCCTTCAGAGAGGTTGAGAATACCGAGACAGGTTCCGCTCGAGCAGGACGCCAATGTCAGGAAACATAATTTCGACGAGGTGTCTTTCGGTTTTGACGAAAGCCTTGTGGCCCGGGAGATGCTGCGATGCATAGATTGCAAGGAACCCCTGTGTGTTGACGGCTGTCCCGTGGGAATAGATATTCCCGGTTTCATCAAGTTGATCGTAGAAAAAGATTATCTCGGGGCAGTAAAGAAGATCAAAGAGAAGAACTACCTGCCGGCAATCACAGGCAGAGTATGTCCGCAGGAAACTCAGTGCGAAGCGGTTTGTCCTATTGGTAAGAAACATCTTCCGGTAGCAATCGGGAAATTAGAGCGATTCGTAGCCGATTACGAGAGGATACACAACGCGATCGGCGGATTTGTGGCTCAGCAAAAGCGCGAGGAGAAAATCGCGATAGTCGGGTCAGGGCCTGCAGGTTTGACTTGCGCTGCTGAGCTTGCAAAGCTTGGGTATAAGGTGACTATTTTCGAGGCACTGCACGCTGCCGGTGGAGTATTGAGATACGGAATCCCCGAATTTAGATTGCCCAAATCGATTCTCGACCTTGAAATTGACAACGTGAAAAAACTCGGCGTGGAAATCATAACGAATTTTGTTGTTGGACGAACGGGGACGGTTGATGAATTGATTGATGAGTTCCGTTTCGATGCGGTCTTTCTAGGAACGGGCGCAGGAACGCCGAACTTCCTCGGGATTCCGGGCGAAAACTTCCCGGGCGTTTTTTCTGCGAGCGAATTCTTAACCCGGGTCAATTTCATGAATGGATATAAGTTCCCGGAATATGATACGCCGGTTAGGATTGGAAAGAGGATTGCTGTAATCGGGGGCGGCAATACAGCAATGGACGCGGTTCGAACTGCGAATCGGCTCGGGACTGAAAAAGCGTACTTGATATATCGTCGGAGTAAAGAGGAAATGCCGGCCCGCGAAGAGGAAGTTCACCATGCCGAAGAGGAAGGAATAGAATTCCACATGCTGACAAATCCAGTCCGCATTATTGCGGGTGAGGACAAATGGGTCAAAGCAATCGAATGTGTCAGGATGGAACTTGGCGAGCCGGACGAATCGGGACGCAGGAGGCCAGTCGAAATCAAGGGTTCAAACTTTATCATGGATGTTGACACGGTAATACTTGCAATAGGCCAACGTCCCAACCCGATATTGCAAGCGACAACGCCCGGCCTTAGCATGTCGAAGCGTGGGACTGTAGTGGTGGACAAAAATTGCCAGACGAGCCGTCCGGGAATCTTTGCGGGAGGCGATCTGTCCCGGGGCGGGGCAACGGTAATTCTGGCAATGGAAGACGGCCAGAGATCTGCAGCGGCGATACACGAGTACTTGGATAGTCAAAAATCAAGGGTCGGGAATCAAGTGGCTCTAAGTGATCGGCAATCGGCAATCAGGTAATTCATACTTGATTCTCGCGTAGTGGTTTTGACCTTTGGTATTTGACTCTTAACTTTCAGTAATGAATATCGGAATCCCAAACGAAATCGCGAAGCACGAGAACCGCGTTTCACTAACACCGTCTGCCGTCTCCACTGTCTCCCAGCTCGGACATGCGATTTATGTTGAATCGCACGCAGGGAGGCTGAGCCGCTTTGGAGACGAACCTTTTCGCAAAGCTGGCGCCACGATAGTCTATTCGAAGGAAGAGGTTTTCAGACGGTCTGAGCTAGTTTGTTCCGTCGAAGCGCCCACCATGGAGGAAATCGGCATGATGGAGCGGGGTCAAACGACTTTCAGTTTTCTGAATCTGCCAGTCGCAAGGCCGCAGTTCATCGAGTCTGTGCTTCAGAAAAAAATCAATATGCTCGGGTATGAATTTATCGAGGTCGACGACGGTGAAAGGCCGGTGGTCCATTCGATGGGCGAGATTGCGGGACAACTTTCTATCTTCATTGCGGCGCAGTTGCTTGAGACAGGAAACCATGGAGATCCTGCCCGCGGTAATGGCAGAGGAATAATTCTCGGTGGTACGGCTGGAGTAGCACCTGCTGCCGTAGTAGTCCTCGGCGCGGGGGTTGTCGGAACGGAAGCTGCTCGAACTGCAGTCGGACTTGGAGCACAGGTGATTGTTCTCGACCGTGACATCAAGAAGCTGAGGAATGTCGATCAAGTGCTTCTGAAGCGTGTCACAACGGCACTCTCGACGCCGGTAAACGTAAAAAAGAGTACCGCCTACGCGGACGTTCTTGTAGGCGCAGTTTCAATGAGAGGCGAACGCACCCCGATTGTTGTAACTGAAGAAATGGTCAGGACGATGAAACCCGGAGCCGTGATAGTCGATATCTCCATCGATCAAGGAGGCTGTGTCGAGACGAGCAGGCCGACAACGCTCCGAGATCCGGTTTTTGTTATGCACGATGTGATCCACTATTGCGTTCCAAACGTGACTGGAACGGTTGCAAGGACCGCCACTTATGCTTTGACAAATAGCATTCTGCCCTACGTTGTCGAAATAGCTCAGAAAGGAATCGTCCCTGCTCTGAGGGGAAATCAAAGTCTCGCGAAAGGAGTCTGCGCTTTCGATGGGAACTTCACGCAGGAAGGAGCGGCGAAGATCTTTGGGAAGCAGTTTCAGCCGATAGAAACTTTGTTGGGTGCAATTCCGTGAAGCCTGTGCAATTGAGCGGAAAACTCAGAGCTCCATGTCCCGGGGTCCAAACGAGCTTCAAGGGTCGAGAGCATAAATTCCTAAACACAAATCTCTTTTCCCTTTTGTCCTCCGGAACTTGGAATCTCCTGCTGGGCTGTGCCTCGTTAAGCTGATGTCCTGGATTGATACGTATCGAAGCAGAATAACGACCGCTGAGGAAGCGGTGAAAGTGATCAAATCCGGTGACAAGATCTATCTTCATGGCGGTTGTGCCATCCCGCAAATATTAGTTGAGGCTATGGTGGGCCGCGCTCCCGAACTTCACGGTTGCGAGGTCATCCATATCCTGACAGTGGGTAACGCAAAATATACTGAACCTGAAATGGCAAAACATTTCAGACATACTGCGCTCTTTATGGGCAAAAATGTTCGTGATGCCGTAAATGAAGGTCGGGCCGATTTTGTGCCGATCTTTCTGTCAGAGATAGCAAAACTCTTTTATTCCAGCCAAATAAAAATAGATGTCGCGCTGATCCATGTTTCTCCACCCGATGAGCACGGGTTCTGCAGCTTCGGGGTCGGAGTGGATACCACCAAACCTGCGACTGAAGTCGCAAAGATGGTCATCGCTCAGGTAAACCACAGCATGCCACGGGCATTAGGAGACAGCTTTATCCATGTCAGCAAGATCCACAAGGCAGTCGAAGTCGATATACCTATCATGGAGCTTCCGCAAATCGAACCCGACGCAAGCGAAGGGGAACTTGACGTCTTTAAGAAAATCGGCGAAAATATTTCTGATCTCATTGAAGACGGAGACACTCTCCAGCTTGGCATCGGGAAGATACCTGATGCGGTTTTGATGTCGCTCGAGGGAAAGAAAGACCTTGGCGTTCATTCCGAGATGTTTTCAGATGGCGTCATTAAACTTGTGGAGAACGGTATCATAACAAACGAGAAGAAATCTCTTCATCCGGGTAAGATGGTCGCAGCTTTCGTCTTAGGCAGCAAAAAGCTATTTGATTTTATTCATAATAATCCGATTGCTGAATTTCATCCGACACATTATGTAAACGACCCGTTCATCGTCAGCCAGAATAAGAAAATGATTGCGATCAATTCCGCCATACAGATTGATTTGACGGGGCAGGTTTGCGCGGACTCAATCGGCTACAATTTCTATAGTGGTTTCGGTGGACAGGTGGATTTTATTCGTGGTGCGGCAAGGTCGGAGGGAGGAAAACCCATTGTGGCACTTCCTTCCACCGCAAGGAACGGGACCATCTCGAGAATCGCCGTTCATCTGACGGAAGGTGCTGGCGTTACAACGTCGCGTGGCGACGTGCATTACGTAGCTACTGAATTCGGCGTAGTTAACCTGCACGGGAAAAAGATCAGCGAGCGAGCAAGAGCGTTGATCAGTATTGCTCATCCGAAATTCAGGGATGAGCTGACTTGCTTTGCGAAGAAGAGACTCTGGATTTAGTCAGGTGTCCTGAATCGAGCACGAGAAGCACCCTTTTCCGAAAGATGGGAGCTGCTCCGATCCGGGAGAGCATGTGTCAGGGATCAACTGTGACACGCGGATTTCCTCGAAAGGGCTTGAGTGTCGGCAACCGCGGGGAGTGTCAGCGAGGCGGACATGCGCCGCAACAGAAAAGAACCAACTCTCCTTTTGGAATCGGCTTTCTTAGAACCGGGGGAGAGAAGGAATGCTGAGAATTGCGCGCCTGGAGGGACTTGAACCCCCAACCGATAGATCCGAAGTCTATTGCTCTATCCAATTGAGCTACAGGCGCTTCCGCAGTTCTATCTGAGAGAACTTGTGCTAAGTTATCAAGTGGTAGCACAATTTCCAAATGTAAAGCTTACGACGATCACTTCAAAAATATTTGCAATTATCAATGTAATGTGTTATACTTTCGCCAGATGAAGGACTTTGAGTTCAAGAAACTTTACTACTCCATCTCTGAGGTGAGTCGCATTGCAGGGCTTGAGCAACACGTCCTGCGGTATTGGGAATCTCAGTTTCCGGAATTGAGCCCAGCAAAGAACAGGGCTGGAAACAGGATTTATACTAACAAGGACATCAGTCTCATCTTCGAGATCAAGCGGCTCGTCAGGGAAGAGGGCTTCACTATCGAAGGTGCAAAGAAGGTCCTGACTGCGAAGTCGAATGGGAGTTCAGTTCAAGTAGTTGACGCAGTTGATGGAAAAGATTCTTCCGAGGATTTGAAGCAGACGTTACTCGAAGCGCGTGCGTTTTTAGATGACCTTGTCCAAAGGTTGACTGACAAAAGCTGAAGAGTCTTCTGTCTCCAGGTTTGCGGGCCCAAGAGACAGCGTGGGGAGAACACAAAAAGGATTCACACCTTCCGGTGGAGAAAAAGCGGAAAGTTCAGGAATTTGATACGCAGGAAGGAATATCGTAAATTGACATTGTTGGTTAACAAGCGGAACGTGGCGCAGCCCGGTAGCGCACTTGCTTGGGGTGCAAGGGGTCGCGGGTTCAAATCCCGCCGTTCCGACAAGAACATTGGAAAAATTTGACCGGCTTACAGAAGGCAATTTGTTATCTGCATCCTGAAGACTAAGCTAGACAGAATGAATAAAAGGACCTGCTAGATGCGGATACTTCTTGTGGGCACTGAAGAATATGATGCAAGGCCTGGAGCATCTGCAAAAGATTTTTGAATCCCACCTCGAAAAAAACTCTCTGAAGGATTTCTATCTTTCCGACCCCGTGTGCTTCCCGAAGAGATTTAGGCAGAGAAACGACATTGAGATTGCCGCATTTATTTCCGCTATGTTTGCCATCGGTCCCCGTTACGCGATTATAAGATCTCTTGAAAAAATATTTGCCGCCCTTGGTGAGTCTCCATACATTGCAGTCAGAGACCTTGATGAGACAAGACTCTTGAAATTAATGGATGGGCATGTTCAGTTTGCCTACAAGAACATATCGGGACTCGATTTTGTCCAGATCCTTCTATGCCATGAAAACTGTACTCAACAATTATGGCACGATAGAAGATGCCTTGTTGCGCGGGCGTAATTGGACTGTGAACCCAGTCTCTCAAATCCTGACCGGGTTGCTTGAGGAGATGAAATCTGTAAAGCTAAGTCGGACTCTTGGTGGGGGATTAACCCTGCGGGCAAAATCACTGCTAGCCAGTCCGAGAGAAGGAAGCGCCTGCAAAAGAATGAACATGTTCCTTCGTTGGATGACGAGGGATGACGTGATCGACTTCGGATTTTACAAGTGGCTGGGAAAAGAGAATCTCATTATCCCGTTGGATGTCAATGTGTCAAGAGCGGCGAGGAATCTGAAGTTGACAAAAAGGAAGACGGATAATTGGAAGACAGCAGTGGAGATTACTGACACGCTCAAATATCTCGATCCTCTCGACCCAGTGAAATACGATGTGCCGCTATTTCTTTATGGCATCGAGTTGAGGCAAAAAAGTTATGCGGCTTAAGCTGGTAATCGCTCTGGCAGTTCTGACATTGTCCACGCTTTCTGCCCAACCGAGGGTCGTCCAATTAAAAAAAGCTGGAGGCAGCGTATATGTCGGGGGTTTTGTTGATCTCAACCATGTCTATGTGTCGCTCGAAGAGCTCTCAAAGAACCTTGGGCTTCACATTACGTTTTTGCAGCCGACCAGTAAGTTAAATGTCTATTCGGATTTTGGCGGCATTCTCTTCACGCCGGATAACAATTTCATAGTTGTTTCGAGGGCAGGCAGTGAATCACGAATCTACCAAATTCCGCTGCCGATTCTTTCAGCGAATGGAAAATTGTATGCTCCGTCAAATTATGTTGGAAAATATTTGTCCATGATAATGCGGGGTGTCTTTCATTACGATGACGATAAGTCAGAGCTTGAGTTCTCACTAGAAGACACGCTTTGCCCTGCGGTCACGGACATCGTGAATCAGGAGAAGGCGAACGGTGCAATAATACAGGTGATGATGTCCAAACTTCCCAAGAACTATGAGGCGGCGATTGGGCAGGATAATTCGCTGTACCTCACCATTCTACCTGCGACTGCAGACACGCTTGAATTGGATTCGCTTCCGCCTTCTGAAGTTTATTCGGGTGTCCTCGCAATTCAGAATCCGAATTCTGTCCAGTTAATTTTCAAATTGTCACGAAACTATCAGTCGGACGAAGTGTTCGTCGATAGTTCGTCGAATTCAGTCACGGTTGCCCTCTATTCAAAAGCAGATGTCAAGAAGATTGTTGTCAATGAAATCAAAAAGAAGTTGGAGGATGAGAAAAGAAATTGGAAATTGGATGTCGTTGTGATTGATCCCGGACACGGCGGGAAAGATCCGGGCGCGATTGGCACCAAGGGAACAAAAGAAAAGAGTGTTACCCTCGCCATAGCTGACGCTTTGAGGAAGATATTGAGGCAAAAATTGCCGAAGGTAAAAGTTGTCATGACACGTGATGAAGATAAGTCCGTCGAATTGGATAAGCGAGGCGAAATTGCGAACGATGACGGCGGCAGACTCTTCATCAGCATACACTGCAATTCGATGCCTCATAAGCCTAACCCGGTAAATGGGCTGGAGGTGTATTTTCTTCGACCGGGGAAAACCGATGAGGCAATCCGGATTGCTGCACAGGAAAATGCTGCAATCAAATATGAGAACGACTTCGAAAAGAAATATCAATCTTATGATGAAGACAACATGATCCTAACTACCATGGCACACAGCGCTTATGTCAAATACTCCGAACGGTTGGCGCAGTTGATAGCGGACAATGTGTCGTCGACTGCCTCCGTTTCTAAGAACGGCGTGAGCCAGGCCGGATTCTACGTCCTTGTCGGCGCTTCGATGCCAGCGGTTCTTATTGAGGCGGGTTATCTCTCCAACAGGAGAGAAGAGAAATACTTGAGAAGCAAAACCGGGCAAACTGCGATAGCGCGAGGAATCGCGACCGCCGTGGTCAAATTCAAAGCAGAATATGAAAAGAACTTCACCCAGAATTAAGCCCAATAAGGTTCACGACATCGCGAGGGAAATCGAGAGTTTCCTCAAGAGAAATCCCATGGCTAATTTCAAGAAGCGCCAGCTAGCGAGAGTGCTGGGCTACACTTCCGAACACGAGTACGCAAGGTTTAAGCAGGCACTGAAGGAGCTTGAGCAGAAGGGAGGTGTTCGCCAGAGCGGTCGCAGAAAATTCGGGTCGACCGAACCTTTGGAAGCGACGACCGGAATTATCCGCCTCGACGAAAATGGGAACCATCTATTCACTCCGGATCGACAGGGCATCGATGAAAACGGCATAGTGCGTTTCGTAGTGTCGCCCAGCGGACTAAACGGTGCCATCCCGGGCGATAGAGTGAGGGTAAAGGTTTTAGGTGGAAAAGGGAAAGTTGTTGTCGTGAAGGTGACAGAAAAAATAGGGCATGAAGAGAAGGAGATTGTTGGAACTGTCGCAAGAGTGGGGGGCGTATACAAGATTTCGGTGCGCTACAAAAACCTTCCGTCGTCCATAGATATTTCTCGAAAAAAACTGAACGGCGCGAAGGAAGGCGATAAGATTTTGGCGAAACTGGTTTCAGACAAGTACGGCGGATACTCAGGCGAGGTAATTTCTGTGTTCGGGAACGCAGGCGATCCGTCGGTAGAATTGGAGAGCATAGCCGCCCAGTTTGGACTCCGGAAAGATTTTCCAGCTGAAGCCTCAATGGAAGCAGAATCAATTCCGGTAGAAATCTCAGTAGAAGAGCTTGGAAGGCGGCTCGATTTAAGGAACGATGATGTATTTACGATAGATCCCGAAGACGCCAGAGATTTTGACGACGCGGTCTCGTTGAAGAAACTCTCTGAGGACACTCTCCAGCTTGGTGTTCATATCGCCGACGTCAGCCACTATGTCCTGCCCGGAAGTCCTCTCGACATTGAGGCGTACAAGAGAGGGACGAGTGTCTATTTGACCAACGGTGTAATCCCCATGCTTCCTCACAACCTCTCGAACGAAGTCTGCAGCCTCAAGCCGGGAGTCGACAGACTGACGTACTCGGTGGTAATGAACATGAAGTCGAACGGGAAAGTTGTCGATTACAAGTTTGCGAAATCCGTCATCCGCAGTAAGCGAAGGTTCACTTACGACGAAGTCCAGAGAATAATCGAGAGCGGTACTGGAGACTTCGTTCGAACCATCCATGAGATGAATGCGCTTGCGCACACCTTGGCTAAACTAAGAAATCGTGCTGGCAGCATTGACTTTGATCTGCCGGAGGCAAAGTTTGTTTTCGACGAGCTTGGCAGACCGGTAGAAATCATTAAGAAAACTCGATTGGACAGCCATCGACTCGTCGAGGAATTCATGCTCCTTGCTAATAAAACCGTCGCGACTCACATCGGACGGAATGGTATCAGGGCGAAGCCGTTCCTATATCGCGTTCACGATCTGCCCGATCCTGACAGGGTCAAGGAGCTTGCAATCTTTGTGTCTCACTTCGGGTACAAGTTAGATTACGACGGATCCGTCAACCAGAGACAACTGCAAAAACTTCTCCAATCTGTTGAGGGAAAGCCGGAGGAATATCTTATAAACGACATAGTGCTTCGGTCGATGGCGAAAGCGATCTATTCGGATAAGAACGTTGGCCATTACGGACTCGCTTTCAAATACTACACCCACTTTACCTCTCCTATTAGGAGATATCCCGATTTGGTGGTGCACCGGCTTCTGCACGACTACGAGTCGAGAAATGGATCGCTCGACCTGCAAGGGATCAAGAAGATGGTGTCTGAGGTCAGTAGATCTTCAAGCGAGGCCGAAAGACGCGCGGTGGATGCCGAGCGCGAATCGGTTAAGATAAAACAAGTTCAATACATGTCCGATCATGTAGGCGATGAATTCGAAGGGACTATCGCTGGGGTCACGAGCTTCGGAATGTTCGTCGAAGTGGACGACTTATTGGTCGAGGGCCTTGTCCATGTAAGGGAGATGTCCCGTCAAAGTCTGCCTGCGGGTCATTATCGTGCAAGGAGTTCAGATGATTATTACACCTTTGTACCAGGCAAGTTCCAATTGAAAGGAGAACGGACCGGGAAGGTATTTCAGCTTGGCGACAGAGTCCGTGTAAGAGTTTTGCGGGTGAATATGGAACGGCACGAAATCGATTTCGCACTTTGCTGAATTGGTTAAAGGCCGGCGGCGGATAGGCGACTGCCGACAGCCGAAAGCTCATTGATCTTTGAACAACGCTTCCCAAAAATTATATTCTATCGAGGAGTCTTAACAGATGAATGATTTTGGCAACATGCAGAAAATGATTTCTGAATTGCAGAAGAACTTAGAGAAGGCTATGAGCGAACTTGAGAATATGAGCGTAATTGGAGATGCCGGCGGCGGAATGGTAAGAGTCACCACGAATGGCAAAAGAGAAATCCTCAAGGTCGAGATTGAATCGGAGCTTTTGAAATCCCAGGACAAAGAAATGATTGAGGACCTTGTCATCGCGGCCACTAACAACGCTTTGCAGAGGGCGGAGAAGATGGCAACTGATCACCTTGGCGCAAGCGCCGGCGGCCTTCTCACAATGCTCCCGGGTTTCAAGTTCGGCGGGATCTCTTGAATGGTTTACACTTCTCAGGCACTTGAGATTCTGATTGGAGAACTGAGCAAGCTTCCGGGAATCGGCAAGAAAACCGCACAACGGCTCGCCCTTCATCTATTGAAAACTGACAACGACGATGCGAACCGCCTTGCTAACGCCATACTTGATGTAAAAAAGAGAATTCGATACTGCTCGGTATGCTGGAACATTACAGAAAAGGATCCGTGCTCGATTTGCGGCGACAACAACCGTGACCACAGTTCCATCTGTGTCGTGGAGGATCCCATTGACGTTCTCGCTCTGGAAAAGACGAACGAGTTCCATGGAGTCTATCATGTGCTTGGTGGTGCATTGAGTCCGCTCGAAGGAATAGGCCCGGAACAGTTGAAGACCAAAGAGCTTTTGAGCCGGTTTGGTGGCAGCGTCAGTGAAGTCATCCTTGCGATGAACCCCGATGTGGAGGGTGAGGCCACGACAATCTACCTCGCCAACTTGTTGAAGCCCCTCGGAGTCAAAGTGACCCGGATTGCCCGAGGGGTCCCGGTCGGTGGTGACCTCAAGTTTGCCGACGAAGCCACGCTTGTGAGAGCACTGGAGGGTCGGATCACCATCGGGTAACAGAGAGTAGGCGACGAAATGTTCTGTCATGGATGGAAAGATCGAACAAAGCGGTGAGGGATTGAGAAGAAGGAATTTGCCATTTCAAGGAGCCAAGCGACTAAACAATCTCCCGGTAGAACAGGGTGACCAGTCCGCTTACCTGCCGGAGTTCATCCAGCAGCGACTGGGACTCGAAAAGCCGGGATTCCTGTGGACAACCGGATGGCTCTGCCGGCAATCTTCGAAAACATTCATTTTCGTTGCCGTCATGTTTTCCGCCTGCAATATTTTTCAAACGAGAACGCCACAGCCGCCGCAACAAGGACAATCGAATTTTATCCCTGCGACGTCGCCTGATTCGGTGATTGCAAATCTGGAGAATGCAATCGAAGAAGAAGTCCCTGAGAATTATGTTGCATGTTTATCCGACAGCAGTTTTGGCGGCAGAGATTATTCCTTCTCTCCGTCATCCGATGTCGATCAACGTATTTTTTTGAATTGGACCAAAGCCTCGGAGTACTCTTACTTTAGCAATGTAAAAGTACATTCGTTGAGCAGCGCACGTCCTGCTCTCATATTATCTGCTCAAAATTCTCAGCCGTTAGGATTTGGCAGCGATTCTGTTTTGTTCAGCGCGAATTATACTTTGCTCTGGCCAAACACAAACTATCCGGACCAGGTTCGTGGGAGTTTACAGTTTTACTTGGGTCGCAACAATAGTGGAATCTGGTCAATCTATCGCTGGGTTGATCTGAAGTCCGACACAATTACCTGGAGCGATTTGAAAGCGCAGGCAAGCGGCCAATGAAGTTGATCCCGCTCGTATTCGCATTTCTGTCTTTGAGTTGCGTGAATCCGTTCGCCCCGAAGCTCGCAACTGAACAGATCGCAGTTACAGGATTTCTAGCAGACCAGAAAACCATCGATGGACTTTTCCAGAATTTTATCTACGCTTACACATTCAGAGACACAAGCGTCTATTCGCAGCTTATCGGATCCAATTTCACCTTTGTCTATCGAGATTATGATAATTCCCAGGATGTCGCATGGGGAAGGGATGACGAGATGCGATCCACAAGTATGATGTTTCAATTGGTTAACCGTTTGGTTTTAACCTGGGACAACACTTATCCCGTTGATTCTACAGATATTCACGCAGTGGTGACGAGAGGGTTTAGCCTAACCGTGGCATTCAATCCGGCGGATATTGAAGACGTGGCAGGCAAAGCCTATTTTGTTTTAGACAGAGCATCATCTTCGGATCCATGGAAGATTTCTATGTGGCGCGATGAATCAAATTTCTGACGCACCGAGGACAATTATATCGAACTTGAAACTTTGAAGTTCCGGATGACATACGCAGTTGACCCGAAGAAGGCCGTGACAATCGGAGCCCTGGTTGATCCTGGCTTTTTAAACAAAGTGAGTTCCATCGAACAATGAAAAAATATCGAATTGCTTATCAAGGTGAAAAAGGCGCGTACAGCGAGATCGCAGCAAAAAACTTTTTTAGAAAGAAGAACCTTCAGCTGTTCTCATACAACACATTTGCTGATGCGATCCACGCGGTCGCAAAAGGAAAGGTCGATGCCGGAATAGTTCCGGTAGAGAATACTCTCGGCGGAGGAATTAGAGAAGTGTTCAACTTGCTTGACGAGGAGCCCGTTTATGGTGTCGGAGAGATCAAGCTCAGAATTTCTCATTCGCTTCTAGGCGTTCAAGGAGCGAGTTTGTCGACTATCAAGAGGGTCTATTCTCACCCGCAAGCGCTGCTCCAATGCAGAAAGTTTATCCGGGAAAAGAAATTGATGCGCGTGGAGTACTACGATACAGCCGGCGCAGCGAAATTTGTATCCGAGAATAACGACGTCACCATAGGAGCGATAGCGAGCGAAGCAGCCGCGGAAGATTATGGACTCATTGTACTAAAGAGACATCTTGAGAGCGATGGGTATAACTTTACGCGGTTCATGATAATTTCGAGGAAATACACCGTTCCCGGTGACGCTGACAAAACTTCGGTTGTTTTCGGACTCCGGAATCGTCCCGGTGAGCTGCATAGAGCTCTGAGCGTGTTTGCAATCCGAGACATTGATCTCTTGTCTATTGACTCTATACCGATTGTTCGGAAGCCATGGGATTATGAGTTCTTTGTGGACTTCAGGGGGAGCGTCCTGGGAGAAAAGGAACGGAATGCGATTGACCACCTTCGCGAGATTTGCCCTCATGTAAAAGTCGTAGGCAGCTTTAGGTCAGGGAGGACTATTCCTTGAGCAGGTTTTGGTTTCTCTTGAAAGAAGCGTTTAGCGGTCTCGGGCGCGCAAAGCTAAGCGCATTTTTTTCCATCTTGATGGTTGCTCTCGCATTCACGCTTCTGGGAAGTTTTTACCTCACTTCGAAACAAGCGCAGAGGTTACTGGACTACGTTAAGGAGAAAGTGGAGATCGAGGTTTTTCTGTCCGATTCGCTTTCAGGCGAGGACATACAAGGAATGAGAAGGCAATTAGCCGCGACAAAGTCGATAAAGGACGTTCAGTTTATCAGCAAGGATGAAGCAGCGGAAATTTTTAAGAGAGATTTTGGCCAAGACATTAAATCTGTTTTGGAGTTCAATCCGTTGCCGGCGTCGTTCAAAGTCTCCATCAAAGACGAGAACAAGAATTCACGTGAGGTAGCAGCTCTGGCTGCCAGAATAGAAAAAATGCCAGGAGTTGAGTCGGTTACATACAGGAAGATTTTATTGACATTGATAGACAAAAGAGTGAAACTCTTCTATGAGGTATTAAGTGGCTTCGGAGGAGCCCTTGTGTTACTCTCAATTTTTCTGGTTTACAATTCGATGCGGCTGGCCATTTCTCACAAGAGGCGGATCATCGAGGCGATGAAGCTGGTCGGGGCTTCACGAGCTTTTGTCAGGATGCCATTTCTTCTTGGCGGAATAATACAAGGATTCACAGGCGGGCTTCTGGCCGCCGGGGTTATTTATGGCATCATAAGAGCAGTAATTCTCCTCATCCAGGAAAATCCGATGATTGAGATCTTGCCTCCTCCAGAATTTTTCGGCGCCATCGTCGGAGTAGGTTCACTCCTTGGATTGATTTCGACGATGATCGCGACAAGGAGATATATCAAGGAAGGTTTGACTTAGAAATTTGCCGGACTACGAGATGTCAGCTGCGCCGTTTTGTGATTTATTTCAGGACGAATCATGCATAAGTTCTTAATCACAGGCGGCAAGAGACTTTCCGGGAGTGTCGAAATAAGCGGGGCGAAGAACGCTTCGTTGGCGCTAATGCCAGCCTCGATACTTGCAAAAGGGGTTTTCAAAATAGACAATACTCCCGATCTCAAAGACGTTGCAACGATGTCTCAACTTTTAGAGGGGCTTGGTGTCAGGACTTCACTGAGCGGGAGGCTGCAGACTCTTGACACGACCGGCGTAAATACATTCGAGGCGCCGTATGAGCTGGTGAAGAAAATGCGCGCGTCGTTTTACGTATTAGGACCGCTCCTGAGCAGGTATGGTTATGCGAAAGTTTCTCTACCCGGAGGGTGCGCATGGGGACCGCGACCAGTCAACCTGCACATTGAAGGGATGGAGAAACTCGGTGCAGAGGTCAGGCTTGATTCTGGATACGTGATCGCAAGAGCCAGAAGATTGGTCGGAGCACGGATAAATCTTGATGTGTCAAGCGTCGGCGCTACTGCAAATCTGATGATGGCGGCGACGCTGGCGAAGGGGACGACCGTTATCGGAAATGCTGCACTCGAGCCTGAAGTCATAGCGCTTGGGCTATTTCTAAAGAAAATGGGCGCACACATTGACGGCTTGGAAACCTCCACGGTCGAGATCGAAGGCGTTGAGGATTTGCACCCGACCGATTTTTCGAATATTCCCGATCGTATAGAGTCCGGGACATTTCTGATTGCAGGTGCAATGACCGGCGGACGAGTGACCATCAAGCGATGTCGTCCGGATCATGTCGCTGCTGTTTTATCGAAGCTTGAGCAAGCCGGCTCGATGATAAAAGTATTTGACGACTCTATCATGGTCGAGGGGCGGGATCAAATTGATCCTGTTGACATTTCTACTGCCCCTTATCCCGGGTTTCCAACGGACCTGCAGGCCCAGTGGATAGCCATGATGAGCCGCGCGGGCGGCTCGTCAGTAATCACCGAGACGATTTACTTTGATCGATTCAAGCACGTTCCGGAGCTTATAAGACTCGGTGCAGAAATCGAAGTGAAGGAAAACGTTGCGATAGTGAAAGGTGTTGCGTCGCTTAAAGGTGCGAAAGTGATGTCGACGGACTTGCGCGCGAGCGCGTCTTTGCTTCTTGCCGGTCTGGTAGCGAAAGGAACTACCGAGGTGCTCCGCGTCTATCATGTGGACCGTGGTTACGAACAGATCGAAAAGAAATTGAGAGGACTTGGTGCAGATATTGAGCGGGTCGATAGCGACGAATTCTAGATTTGTGCGTCCTCCGAAGGAGGACCGTTGGGACAACCCATCCTCGTCTGGCAGGAGACACCGGCAGCGATGCTGTCTTAACAATTTCTTGAAGTCGCTTCCCTCAGGCTATTCACGACACAACCCGCTATGACCAGAAACAGAATTTGTTTTGAACCCGGGAATCGGTGTCTGGAGCTTTTTAGAAGTTGGCAGAGTCTGTACCACATTAGTTTATTTGCCGGCTTGTCACTGATCTTGCAGGGCTGCAGCTCAAGCAATCAGACGGAGACGACAGCCTATCAATCCTACTACGATTATGTGAACGCAAAAGCAGCGTTGCCGGATTTCGACTGCAAGCTGTTTTGGTCTCCAGACTCTTCGGGGCCGCGCTTGGATGTGTATGTAAGTGTGAAAGAATCTCGGCTTAGATACGACAGAGACAGCAATTCGTTTTCTGCGTCATATACATGCTTGGTTCGCCTGTCTGGCAATGTCACGCTCTCAAAGGAAATAGATCGAAGAGTCGTGCTGAGTGCTTATCCCAGAACGGACCAAAATTCCTATGACGCTTTTTTCGTCTCTATCCCGATCAATGCCGGTGAACACAGCGTTCAAATAAGCGTCACCGACAACGAAAGCAAACAGAGAGCCTCGAAGTCCTACTCTCTCGAAGATCCCCGAGATATTTGCGAAGCCCATTGTTCTTGGTGACATTATGCTCCTTGCAAGGTACGACAGCGTCGGGCAGGGAATGAAAATCACTCCTTTCATATTAACCAACGTTGGACTTCTTTCCGACACCCTGAAATTCTTCACAATGATTTCGTCGAAGAATTATTCGAGAGATTCCCTTTTCTTTTATGTTTACCGGCTTGTGAGTAAAGAGCCGGGTATTCCGGGTTTCAATGCTCAGATGTCTGCGTACCAGCCGATGTCGTACAATCCTTGCGGAGAGGATATTGATACGACTTTGGTCTATCAACATTCTACAATCTCGAGTTTCAATAAGGGCATGTCATTCGTTTTCGGAAGCATGCCGAATCAGCCTCCGGGAAACTTCCTGCTGAAAATATTGGCGAAAGACGATTCCAACAATTCAGCAACAGCGACTTTGAGGTTCCGGGTGCATGACAAGAATTTTCCCGTGGTGTCGGACGATCTGCGCGCCATGGTCAATTCTTTGAGTTATATCGCGGCCACAAGTGAGATTAAGAAGATCATCGTGGGGAGTACCGATTCGTCGATAGGGGCAAATCTGATTACATTTTGGAAGGAACATGGCGGTCTTGCTAAGATGGCACAGTATTATCAACGGGTCGGGTTGGCAAACCAGTTGTTCACGAGCTGCATCGAAGGATGGAGGACGCCAATGGGAATGTATTATATCGTCTGCGGTGCTCCGGACAATGTTGAGAGTGAAGGGGAATGGGATGAAAGGTGGACCTACTACCAGTCTTCGAATCAAAACTCCATGACGGTTGTTTTTAGGCTTGCGCAGGAGACCCTGAATATCGAAGACAGGTTTTACAGAACCGAGCAGGTCTACTCAAACGCTGATCTCTGGGACTATTATGTAAATCAATGGCGGACTCCTTATTGAAAATTCTCGTGAGTCGGCTGAGGTTTATAGGCGACATTGTTCTCACTACCCCGGTTTTGGAAGTTTTGCGAGAAAAGTTTCCTGGTGCCCGGATTGACTATTTAGGTGACCGGGAGGGCGTAACTCTTCTGCAAGGGAATCCATATCTGAACGAAATAATCCCGTACGACTACTCAGCGCAAGAAGTGAAGGAACAAATCAGAGCTGCGTCAATCCTGCGAAGAAAAAAGTATGATGTTGCCATCGATCTATTCGGCAATCCGAGAAGCGCAATAGCAATTTTCCTATCCGGTGCAAAGATGAGAATCGGCGGAAATTTCGGATGGCGTCGAAGACTCTTCACCCACCCTGTCGCCATCAAAGAAAGGATGACAGCCGTCGCTTTTCATCTGAAGTATCTCGCCCCAATTGGAATACAAGAACAGTATCGGCAGCCGAAAATTTTCCTCAAAGATGATGATGTTCGCGACGCGGAAGAATTCCTCGGGTCGCTTGGAGTTCAAATTTCGAGACCGCTGGTCGGCTTGCACATCGGGGCTACCTGGCCTGCGAAGGTCTGGCTGACAGAATATTTTGCTCGACTTGCTGAATTAGTTGTTAATGATTTAGATGCACAAGTTATCGTGACATACGGGGCCAAAGACAATTCCTATCTCGAAGCGTTTTTGTCTAATGCTAAGGTAAAGTTTACCGAGATCAAGCCGCAGGAATTAAGGCGTCTTGCGGCTGTGGTCGCGAACTGCGACGTCTATATTTCCAATGATGCAGCACCCATGCATATTTCAGCCGCAGTTGGAACACCAACCATCGGGATATTCGGGCCCGGCGAGCCGGACATCTGGTTCCCATACGATAAGAAGCTGGGTCATTTTGCATTTCATAAGAATGTCCCTTGTTGTCACCGCGATTTTTGCGAGCTCAAAGGTGAAGATTACATGCGATGCATGAAGGCGATCAAACCGGAAGAGGTGTTTGAAACGGTGAAGAGAATTTTGAATGTCGAAGAAAGATAAACGCATTGCGCAAAGCGCTTAGCGCGTGGCGTTCGTATGTTTAAGAGAAAGTCAGATGTGAGAAGTGAGATGACAAAAACAGAAGAAAATGCCTTACATGAATTTATCGACGTTGTTAGAAAACTCCGTCGAGAGTGCCCGTGGGACAAAATCCAGACCAATAAATCAATCAGGCACTATACAATCGAAGAAGTTTACGAGCTTGTCGAAGCAATCGACCAGGAAAACTGGACGGCGGTAAAGGGTGAGCTCGGGGATAATTTGTTGAATGTCCTGCTCCATGCTCAGATCGCAGAGGATGAAGGAAAGTTTACGCTCGTCGACATGGTGAAGGACGAGACCAAGAAGATGATTGTGCGTCATCCGCATGTTTTTGGCGATGTCGAAGCTGACACCCCAGAGCAGGTCAAAATCAATTGGGAGAAGATAAAGACGGATGCCGGAAGGGAATCGATATTCGATGGGATCCCGACTGCGTTCCCTGCTCTTGCAAGGGCTTTCAAGATACAGGATAGAGCAGCGAAAGTCGGATTTGATTGGGGAAGTGCCGATGAAGTATTGCCAAAGGTCGGAGAAGAAGTGGAGGAGCTTCGACAGGTTGTGAAGGATGGCGACTTAGGTCGCATTGAAGAGGAGTTTGGAGACTTGCTCTTTTCACTTGTCAATTATGCGAGGCACATCGGTATTCATCCCGAGAGCGCGCTGCGCACCACGACGGAGAAGTTTCAGAAAAGGTTTCTTTATGTCGAAGATCAGTTAGCAAAGAAGAGTATTTCCCTTCATGATGCTACGCTTGACGAAATGAATGAGTTGTGGGAGAAAAGCAAGGAGCTGGAATGATGAGTGTGTGGCCGAATAAGGACATTGACGTGTAGATGGATTTTTCGGTTGCGGAGTTTATCCCGCAAAAAACGCGACCTCCTCAGAATCACAAAATTCCTCAGGTCGTGTCGTTCTGAACGAAACGAAGTGGAGTGAAGAATCCACTCGGCAACATCTTCATGATGGATGATTGGATCGATGGATTTGCGGAAAGACTACTCTCCCCTAATATAGATCGAGGTCGGCTATTATTTTATCCGTATTTCGGCAAATCTACGTGTTGGATTCTCGTTCAGGATATAATCGTTCACAATCCTGATTGCTTCTTTTTGTCCGGGCCAGACGAGAAGGGAAATTGCGTCTTCCTTTTTCAGCCATCGAAACTCCTCATGCTCAGCGGATAGCTTCACCTCTGTACCACCATCCACCTCGGCGGCGAGGACAGGGCTTACATTGACCGAATCGCTTGGGAAAAGGTAAAAAGTATTCGTGAGCGGTGTGTTGTAGAGTCTTTTTGGCTTTACTCCAATTTCCTCTCGCACCTCGCGCAACGCAGCCTCATAGGCTCTTTCGCCGCGTTTTATCCCCCCGCTTATGATTTGCCATAAACCGGGATAGATATCTTCGTCGTGAGATCTCTTTAGTACAAGAAACTCATGCTCCTTTTTCATTCTAAAAACTACGACTTCGACAATTTCGAAATTTATCTTTTGCATCAATCGAATATCATTTTTGTTTCGTTATCGGACAGCTTTCGCCAGCTGCCCTCAGGCAAATCCAGTTCCAATCTGCCGATCGCTACCCGGTGCAGCTCCAACACTTTTTTCCCTATTGCATCGAACATCCGCCTTATCTCTCTGTTTTTCCCTTCATGGATTCTGATTTTCAATCGGGTTTGGGATAGCTCTTTTTCGATGATCTCGCATTTGTCTGCTTTTGCCAAGACACCGTCTTTGATTTCCACTCCTCTCACCAGCTTCTTGATTTGATCGTCGCTCACTTTTCCGTTAACAGTGACAAGGTAACTCTTGGCGACCTGATTCTTCGGAGAAGTGATTTTATCCTGAAGTGCGCCATTATTTGTAAATAGAAGGAGCCCTGTGGTATCCAGGTCGAGTCTCCCGACGGCAAAAAGATGCATATCATTTGGCACCAAATCATATACTGTCTTCCGTGATAATTCATCGCTTGAAGTGGTGACGAATCCGTGCGGTTTGTGGAGCATGACGACAACGGTCGTCGGCCTGGAGAGACGTTTCTTGTCAATCTCGATCACATCTTTTTCCAAATCGACTTGTGATGAAGGAAGCCTGATTACCCTCCCGTTAACGGAGACCTTTCCATCTTTAATATAGAGCGCAGCCCGCGATCTGGAACAGCATCCCAACTTTGACAAAGCTCTTGACAGGGGAATCGATTCTGGCGCCATTATTTTTTTCTGCTCAACCTCTTCAGATGGCGATAGACAAAATAGGCTATTCCAAGAAGGAGAAGGAGAACGACCACAATATCGATGGTCTGACTGTAATGCCGAATGGTTTCCCAATGACTTTTCAACCGGTAGCCCGCATAGGTTAAGAAAGAATTCCAGAGTCCGGCGCCGATAGTTGTATAAATCAGGAACTTGCCGAGCTTCATTTCTCCGATGCCGGCGGGGATGGAAATTAGGTGTCTTACGACCGGGATGAATCGGCTGAAGAAAATTGTCTTGTCGCCGTATTTGTTGAAAAAGTTCTCGGTGACTTCAAGGTCGTGCGAATCCAAAAGCAAATACTTTCCAAACCGGTTGACGAATGGTCTTCCGCCGTAGAGCCCTGCGTAGTAGGATATCACCGAGCCGATGATGCTTCCGATCGTGCTGAATAGTATTACTGCATGAAAAGAAAATTTTCCTTCAAAAATCAGGAACCCGGCAAAAGGCATTACAGCTTCGCTCGGCAGAGGTGCCACCATGCTTTCCAGTGCCATGAGAACTGCGAGCCCCGCATAGCCTGAGATTCCGATCCAATTGACGACGTAGTTGATGAGTAGTTCAGTCATAAAGACTCAATGAATTTATCTGAAAAAGAGGAAACTTACCAGACGATTCCTGCAAGGATATCATGGGAGTGGGGGATCATTCCAGGGAGGCGTTGTTGATTCTGACCGGGCATCATCGCCGTTTTGCGATTTGCCGGGACTGCTAAGTACGGTCAGCAAAACAAATGTGAAGATCCTGGCAACGTGTAAGGGTTTGGAATGATGAAGAGTCGTTACCTACTTGCGAGGTATTGCGAGAGGTTCTCCCTGATTTTCTTGTAGTCCTCGCTTGTCATTCCGTAGATATTATGGTCGAGGTACTGATCTCTTACGAGCTCGTTATCCTTTAGAACCCCTTCAAGCTTGAAGCCTAATTTCTGAATCACGCGGTTGCTTGCGGCATTGCCGGTAGCGGCCTGGATATAGATCCTATGAAACTTCAGTTTCTCAAAGATGTATTCCATTAATACCGCGGTTGCTTCCGTTACTATGTTGTGGTTCACCATATCGCTTTTGACCCAGTATCCGATGCTCGTACGGTGGTTCATCCAGTCGATTTGATGGGTGCTGATTATCCCCGCAAGCTGACCCTCGACAATTATGCAGAACGGTATTGCTATTTTCATCTGCATTTCGCAGAGCCAATGTTCCACGATGCGTACTTCGTCATCAACGGATCTGACATAATCTACCCAGGGAAGCCATCGTTCGAGGTGCTTGCGCGATTCCTCAATGATCCTGAAAAGTTCATTTGCATTTTCATGATGAACCGAAATGAGGGTCACTTTTTTGCCCTTGAGCACCAATGAATTGAAATTGTCCATGCTTCCTAAAGTTAGATTTGCGCCATGGACAATACAAGTTGCAGGTTGAGCGAGGGTTTAAAAATAATGTGCATTTGAGCCTGTAATAAGTTATGAATTCCCGATTTTTAGTCATAAATTATATCTGATATTCCAGTGGTCCATAATCTTTCAGCCATAGTTCACTTCATGAAGCTTCTGGGATTCTCGGCTAAGGTCGGAGAGAGCGGGGAAGTAATTTTTGATTAGAGGGCGAAGATCCAATGTTTAGTTGCCATGCTTTACGACTGTTTGAGAGCGTATGTGGGAAGACATGACTAAATACCAAAGTGAGGAGGTACAGTAATGTTGTATAAGTATGTTTCTATCGGGTATGCTGCAACCAATTTGCTTCTGGCGACCATCATATATATTCGCGCGACGAGAAGCATAGTTGTGAGGTTCTATCTTTTCCTTGTGGGCTGCTTGGTCGCTTTGGGAGCGTGCGGATATTTGTCTACACTTGCGGTCGGTAACTTACCTCAGGCTCTTATCGGTGCAGTGAGTTCTTTCCTATTTGCCTTGTTTCCTTTTTTCTTTCTTCATTTTATGATAATCATGGTACGACGTGAGGAACTCCTCCAATCCCCGCTTACTTTGGGTTTTGTCTATTTCGCGGGACTCTTCAGCTACACATTCGAGCTTTTGGGTTTGATTCCCAAGCCGATCACCGCGGGCGCAGGACTTACGCTAATCGGATTTGTTTTCTTGATTACGTGGATGTCGGTGGTCTTCAGCATCGGTATCGCGATATTGTTCACTTTTCTAAAGGGGTTTAGTGAAAAGGGTATGAAGTCTAATCTGATCGTGGCAGGATTTGCGATTCTGTTACTTCTACTTCCTGGTCCGTTTACAGAGACCGTGTTCAAAGCCTTTTTCCCGAAAGATATGGACCTTTATATCTTTACTTCCTTGGTCGCATTAGTCATAGCCCTCTATTTTGTATTCAGACATAAGATTATCATAAACACCCTGTACGACGCGATGAAAACTGCGCTGACTTTCATGAGTGATGTCCTTTTTCGTACAGACGACGAGCTTAAAATCCAGTTTGTGCGTGGTGGGTCACTGACCCTGCTTGGTTATGAAGAAAACGAGTTGAATGGGAAAAACCTAATTGACTTGACGCAAAAAGGAGAAGCCATTCGAACGTACAGGGAAGAAGCTCTCCGCAATAAGGAAGATGAACTTGTCGTTGATGTCGACTTTTTATCAAAGAGTGGCACATCTATCCCAATGAACCTTGCATTGACCGTTGTCGTCGATACAGGGCAGATTGTCGGTTTCGTAGGAGTGGCGAGAGATATTACCGAGAGGCGGCGGTCAGAAATGCTGCAGGCTGCGCTTTTGCGACTTGCGGAAATTACCCGCGTGACTGAAAACTTGAACGAATTCTGTAAAGCCATATATGAAGTCATTAAGGATCTCATCCCGACCAAGAATTTTTACATTGCAGTGCGGGATGGCATACAGGGCGGTCTCTTCTATCCATACTATGTAAATGAAGTTTTTGAGACGCCGGAAAAGCAGCCGGGTCTTGATGCGTTTAATGAACATGTGGCGGTTAGCGGTGGTCCATCTATTATGACGGCTAACGAGGACAGGGCGAAAGGCACAGCAGACATTGGACCGGCGGTTCGCAAGATGCCACTCGATTGGCTTGGCGTTCCATTGGTCACAGCTTCCGGCACAATCGGGATATTGGGGATCCAAAATTTTTCCAACACGTTGAGGTTCGGAGAGCCGGAGAAGAATCTGCTTTCTCTCCTGTCAGGACAGATCGCCACTGCAATTGAGCGGAAGCAGTCCGATGAGAAAATTCGGGAACAGGCGACCCTTTTGAATAGATCACAGGATGCGATCACGTTAGAGACTGTAGATGGAACCATTACATATTGGAACGAAGGCGCAACAAAAATTTTTGGATGGAAAAGTGAGGAAGTCGTCGGCAAGAAATTGGATTCGCTCACGAAAAATGAAGTGCCAGGCAGTGTGGTCGAGGCGCGTGCCAAGACAATCGACGAAGGCGAATGGTCTGGTGAAGTGACCACATCAAACCGTGACGGTGCGGAATTGATTCTCAATTGTAGATGGAAACTGCTGCGTGATGCCGAGGGCAATCCTCGGACGATAATGAGAATATGCACAGACATGACTGAAAAGAAGGCTCTCAAGTTACAATTCATGCGTGCCCAACGCCTGGAGAGCATCGGAACGCTGGCAGGCGGTATTGCCCATGATTTGAACAACGTCTTGTCCCCGATCATGATGTCTGTGAGGGCCTTGAAACGCCGCTTGGACGACGAGCAGAGCGAGAAGATTTTACAGGCGATTGAGTCGAGCGCGAAACGCGGAGCAGACATGGTGCGTCAAGTGCTAATGTTTGGAAGGGGCGCAAAGGGCGAGCGGGTTGTCCTGCAGCCTCGTCACGTACTGAGGGAAGTATTAAACATTGCGAACGAGACTTTTCCAAAGTCCATTCGTGTCGACCACTATATTCCTAAGGAGCTGTGGACGGTCTTGGGTGATGCAACTCAGCTTCACCAGGTACTTCTCAATTTGTGTGTAAACTCAAGAGACGCAATGGAGCAAGGCGGAGTGCTGACTTTAGGTGCCGAGAATCTGACACTTGATGAAGAATCTGCCAAGATGAACATAGATGCCAAGCCGGGAAAATATGTTGTCATTTCAGTTTCTGACACAGGTACGGGAATACCTCCGGCATTGATGGATAAGATCTTCGAACCGTTCTTTACCACGAAAGATATCGGCAAAGGAACGGGCTTGGGATTGTCAACTGCGTTGGCGATCGTGAAGGCTCACGGCGGGTTTATGAATGTCTATAGCGAATTGAACAAAGGCACTTCTTTCAAAATCTACTTGCCGGCAACCGAGATGGAGGAGGTTTTCGTTGCTGGAGAGGCCGATCTTGATCGATACGCCGGCCACGGAGAAATGATCCTCGTTGTTGATGATGAGACTTCTATAAGAGAGATCGCTAGAGCGACTCTTGAGGCTTACCGGTACCAGGTCCTTTCGGCCAGCGATGGGGCAGAAGCGATCGCAGTATTTGTTAGAAACATGGATAAGATAAAAGCCATCCTGATCGATAACATGATGCCCGTTCTGGATGGGAAGTCAGCCATTTCGGCTCTCAGGCGCATGGAAACGCATGTCAAGATAATTGCAACTAGCGGTTTGCAGGAGGAAGTGACGGGAGCTTTTGCCGACCAGATAGATGCATTCATCGGCAAACCTTTTACCGGGGAGAAACTCCTCAAGAGCATTTATGAAGTCTTGAACGAGACCGACTGATTGAAAGAAATCAGAGTTCTTTTCCTTGCCCTGAGTGCTCAGGGGTAAAGCAAGTTCTAAACTGTTATCAGGGCGGGGAGAGTCTATGACCGATCATAGCAGCGCGAAAGCCAAGGCGGTTCTCTGCCCGCTGGGCGGTCAAAGTACGAGATTGCGTAAATTGCTCTTCTTGCAGACGGGGTGTAAATTAGAATAAAGTGGAGATTCCTATTGAGAGGCTTCGAAGTTGATAGGCTGAAAACCCTTTTTGATAATTTTCTCGGGAAGCGAATAGCTGTGATCGGCGACCTGATGTTAGACAGGTACATTTGGGGTAGCGTGTCGAGGATATCGCCGGAAGCACCGGTGCCGGTGTTGGAAGTTGAGAGCGAATCGGCGCGCCTCGGCGGCGCTGCAAACGTGGCGAACAACATAAAGTCGTTGGGTGCCGAGCCAATTTTGTTTGGAATCGTCGGCGAAGACGAAGCCGGAGAAACAATATCCCGCATTCTAGATGAGATGTCCCTGACGAGAGAAGGCGTCATGAAGGTATCCGACAGACCGACTACGGTGAAGACACGCGTCATCGCTCACAATCAGCATGTTGTGAGAATGGACCATGAAATGCGAAAAGATATTGACGAGAAGCTTGTCGCTCATGTAGTCGGCATTTTGGAGTCCATGAGTGATGAGATTGATGGACTTATCTTTGAAGACTACAACAAAGGGATGCTCACCAGGGAGTTGTTGTCTGAGGTGATCCACTTTGCTAACAAGAATGATACAGTAGTGAGCGTAGATCCTAAACAAAATAACTTCTTCGAGTATAAACACGTGACGGTTTTCAAACCAAATAGGAAGGAAGCGGAAAACGCCCTCAGATTGCCCATCGGTTCCGACGAGCAAGCATTAGCAGGCTGCGAAGAAATTGCTGAAGGATCTTGATTGCAAGAACATCCTTTTGACTCGCGGTGAAAAAGGGATGACTCTCGTCGCTAAAGATGGGACCTGTGCTCATTTCCCGACAAAAGCGAGAAAGGTCGCCGATGTTTCCGGGGCTGGTGATACCGTGATCTCCACGTTCACCGTTGCGCTCGTTGCTGGAGCGACGAATACTGAGGCGGCGGCTATAGCCAATCACGCCGGCGGGATCGTGTGCGGCGAAGTGGGGATAGGTCCTGTTGACCGGGAGAGGTTATTTGCTGAAGTTGCAAATGACTCAAAATCTATTTCCGAAGAGACTTCATGAAGGAAATTCCGATGACGGGTGTTTTCCCGCGCGAAGAACTTTCAGCGATTCTCGGGACACTTCGAGAGAATGGTAAGAAGGTTGTTTTTACAAACGGCGTCTTTGACATCCTTCATAAAGGACATGTGGATTACCTTAACCAAGCAAAGGTTTTAGGCGATGTCCTGGTGGTCGCTATTAACTCCGATGCCAGCGTCAGGAGAATCAAAGGGGTCAACCGGCCGATAGTTCCTCAACTGGATCGTGCCTGCTTGGTCTCAAACCTGAAGAGCGTTGACTATGTCTGCATCTTCGATGAGGACACGCCATACGAGACAATAAAGCTGCTCAGACCCGATTTGCTGGTGAAAGGAGCAGACTGGAAAATCGAGGATGTCGTTGGTCGAGACATCGTGGAGGGCCGCGGCGGAAAGGTTGTAACGATACAATACCTGGAAGGCAAATCGACGACCAATATCATAAAGAAGATTCTTGAAGTAATGCAATAATGGCGAGAGCCATGCGCAAGAAAATACTCATTCCAATCATCACCGTTCTAATTCTCTTTCCACTCGTGATCTTTGTATTGTCTTATACTCGTTTCTTCAACGATGAGATGGGAGGTCTGCTCACAAAAATCGTTGATGAAAAGACAAATGCTCGGTTGTATCTCGGCAAGATACACGGCAGCATACTCGGTTCTTTTTGGGTGGACGGCTTTGCGTTGGTCTACAACGGCAAGCCAATTGTTCTGATTGATACGATTAGAGTTTCACATCTTCCGCTTTCAATAATTACAGAAACAGTCGAAGTCATCAATTGTGAATTTGTTAATCCTCGATTTTATCTTGTCCGTTCGAGTGACGGGACCTTCAATGTCGACCATATAGGAAAAGAAGCTTCCAAGACGGGTGGGAAATCTGGCTGGGCTGTCATTTTGAAAAATCTCAAAATTCGGGGCGGAGAATTCTTCTTCTACGATTCCACCAGGACACCTTCTGTTGGTCTTGCCGGTACGAAACATCATTTTGATCCATCCGATTTTGATTTGAGAAACATTGAAGTTGCTGCATCAGCAAACTTATCCGCTGACAATCTATCTGCAAGCGTCAATAATATTTCTCTCGCGCTTAATCCGGCGGGAGTGACGATCGACTCGATGAAGTTCGAATTTCTTACGTCTCGCGTCGGAACGGAGGTCTCCGCCTTGAGTGTCAGATCTGATTTGGGAAACGTCGAAGGCCATTTGACTCTGGCAGGTCAGAACTTACTTGATCCAATTGATATTGCGCATCTTCGCCAGGAACGTATGACCGCCATCCTTGAAGCCAAACACGTGGATTTGGGCCAAATTGAGAAGTTTTTTGCTCTCCCAATCGTTCCAGTCTCCAGAGTCGACGTGAATTGCTATGCGAGCGGTGATCTCGATACATTGCACCTGAAACAATTTTCTATCAGGACAGACAGTTCGGTCGTCCCGCTCTCTGGAACTTTCTTCAACCTAATTGACTCTTCGATGACAATGAGCGTAGAGACTCGCGGGGCATCAGTAAATCCTGCAGAGTTGTCGGAAATGCTAAACCGTGTTGGAATGCCGGAAGTGAGTCAACTCGAAAAGCTGGTCGTAAATGCCTCCGTCGAGGGCCGTCCGGCTGATCTCGAACTTAATTTGCGTGTGAAAAGTGGTGAAACGGAAATTGCGGGCACGGCTAATTCTCACGACGGATTGTACCACGGTGGATTGAAATTCCGTGGTGTTCATCTTGGCGAGATATTCAATCAGAAAAACTTGAGCACGAGACTAGAAGGTGAAGTGACTTTGATGCTTAGAAGGTCAGGCGGTTCGCTGCCAGAAGGCAAGATCCTGATTCAATTAGACTCTTCGACGTTCGAACGGGCATCAATCCCAAATGGTACGATAGATCTTGTCGCAGCGTCAGATAGCTTAACCTTCGGGTTAACTTTGTCGACTTCTAAGGGTAATATCAGCGGAACGGGATCTGTTAATATACCAGCGAGGTCCTATCAATCAAATATTTCTTTCGTTGACATTGATGTGTCATCATTTGTCAATATCCCGACTTTGAGTGGCATTTCGACCGGAGATTTCTCATTATCAGGGAAAGGGTTTAATATTGACTCATTGGATAGCAGGCTACTGGTTAATTTGTATCATTCAACTCTTTCGGACGTGCCCATTGATAACGCAGTCTTTGTTTTTGATGCCAATACAAAAAGTGCAATCAAAAGCTTGAGTTTGAAGTCTCCCTTTGTGGACGCGAGTTTCAGCGGAAGCTTTGTACCTGACAAAGTCACTTCGCAGATCCCGCAGCTGTTTTCTTCGCTGGCAGATAGTTTCATTTCCAAGATAACTGGAAAGCGCGGCACGCTTCAGAGCGATTCGGTCGATGTTGCCGATCTTAACGCTTCTTTGAATGTCAAAGTGAAGGACGCGCGTTTCCTCGCTAAGGTGTTGGGCGTTTCTGAGCTTTACGGAGATCCACAAGCTCAGATAGATATTTCGTCGAACGGGAATGGGATTTCATTTGGCGGGACGGTCAATGCCGATACTTTTGCTTACTCTTCCGACTCACTTCAAATTCACGCGTCGCAGTTTAATACCCAATTTAATCTGAGAACCGACAACAATGTATCGGTCTGGAATTCCGGAAGCTGGTCCGTCAACACCAGTTTCAATGCGTTAGATATCAATCGTATTCATATTTCCTCAAAAATTTTGAGAGTCGGCTATGGATTATCCGGCAAATCGGGGGATGACACCTTATCGATCACATCCCTGAGCCAGGTCGATTCGCTGGCGGAGTTTTATATCGACGCTTCAGGGAAAGTGGGTCAGGATTCGACTGTTCTTACTGCTGGTACTCTCCTTGGGAAACTCTATGGAGTTTCTTTTGCTAACAATTCGCCGGTTCGTATCGTCTATTCGCCTGAAGTGTTTACGGTTTTGCCCGCGACTTTTGCCGCCGGGTTTAGCAAGAGTTCACCGGCAACAAATCCCTCAGCCTCGGTCGAAGGTGAGTATTCGATTGTGAAAGGTGTTAATCTGAAGTTTGAGTTTAATAACATTCCCCTTTCTTCGTTACAGAGAATTGCTCGTCTTGACACAAATTCGTTGAAATTAAGCGGTGAAGTCAACGGCGATGCTTCACTTGTCCAGTCTCCATCAGGTGTCAACGTTCTGGTTAAATTTGATGGGAATGATATTGCCTACAATGGATCAAAGTCAAAACTCATAAGCGGGGATGTGAAATCCTTTGGAAATGTTCTCGAATTGTCCGCACAATTATCCAAGCCGGACGATTCTTTGTCCTACGCACTGCGTCTCGATGGAACGGTCCCACTTTCTGACAGCTCGTCGAAAGAGATGCATCTCGAGGCCTCCGCAGACTCCCTGGATATTTCCTTCCTCACTTCGTTTCTGTCCGGGGTTGATGATCTAGAGGGAGCGGTTTCAGGCGATATGGTTGTTTCAGGCAGTTATTCTTTGCCTGATTTCAAAGGAGAGTTGCAAATTGCAGACGGGAAAATCGGACTTGCCGCAAACCAGATTAATTATCCATTCGCCGGGACGATTGTCGGGCAAGGCGACAAACTTGTTCTTGCTCCAGTCACATTGAAGAATATTACTGGGCAGACAAGCACAACGATGACAGCGAAAGGGACGATCCAAATTCAAAATAACACAATCGCTGCCTTTGATATTGATCTGAATGGTTCGCTATTGGTCTTGAACTCAACTGCGAAGGGGAGCGACCGTGCAATGTATGGGACGGCAACCGTAGGGTCTGGAGCGCAGGTGCTCAAGTTAAAGGGAAGTTTGTTAAGACCTCTTCTGGCGGGATCGGGGAGTTTGCTAGGTACTACACTGACGCTGCTGCCGCTGCAAAGCAAGCAGACCGCCCAGGTTCAAGACGTCATCTATCGGTTTCCTGTCGACAGTGCTTCGGAAAAAGCTGCAAGAACTACTCAGCCGGCCGATTCGATTGCAAGAGGAATTGCATCCGGCACCTTTATTGACAGTCTGAGATATGATTTGAATGTTGATACGAGGGACAACGTGAGCCTGAGAATGATTTTCAATCCGACCACGAACGAAGAATTGGACGCGATCCTGGGCGGCAAGTTGTACCTGTCAAACTTATCGGGTGGTATGGAACTGACCGGCGATGTTAACATCCTGCCCGGCTCGAGTTATAACTTTTACGGAAAGAAATTTGACGCGACTGGGAAGCTTTCGTTTACCGGGGACCCCTTGAATCCAACTCTTGAGATTACCGGGACGTATCAGGGGCAGCACTCGGATACGTCAGCCACCGAGAAAGCGCAAAATGTTGTGGTACAGCTCAGGATCACCGGAACCTTCAACCAGCCCGGCGTTGAAATATCGATGACCGTTGACAACGTGCCGTACCCTCATGATCAGCAAACCAACGCCGTCTCTTTTATCTTAACCGGACAATTTGAGGATGAATTGACCAACGCGCAGAAGCAAAGTGCTGCAAACAATTTGTGGTCGCAATACGGAGCTGGCGCCATAGGGAGTTTTGGATCGTCTTATCTATCGGGGTATCTAACGAATCTCCTGGGTAAACAATTCGATTTCATTCAGAGCGTTGGGCTGCAGTACGAGCCGAATTCGAGTATCACAGATCCGAGTGTACAGATTACCTCCAGAATAGGAAAGGGCACAATCAAGGTTCAGACGCCTGTAGTCACGACTGATATTGGCAACACTGGATTCAGTTTAGATTACCCGCTTGCTCTCCTGTTTAGCAACATGGTATATCTGGAGGCATCGAGAAACGTTGCAGTAAGCAATCGCGTTCTTGGCCAGCGTGAGACAATAGATATGCTGCGGCTCTTTTATCAAATAAGCTTTTAGGTTTTGCTGGCAGTTCTTTGCCGGGGTGAGGCAAGCGTCGGTTGGGAAAAATCTATTTCACGCTTGCTGCAGTTCGTGTTTCATTTAGCGCCTCTTCGTAGACTTTCTCGTAGAGAGGGACGATGCTGTTAACGTCAAATTTTTCGACTGCCCGCTTTCGAGAATTGTGACCAAATAATTCCCGCTTTCTTTCATCGCTCAATAGTTCAATTGCGTACTTTGCCATCCGTTGGATGTCACCCATCTCGGCGATATACCCTGTTTCGCCATGGACGACCAGTTCGGGCAGGCCGCCGGTGCTGGACGAAACGACGGGCACACCGCATGACATAGCTTCGAGGGCAGAAAGTCCGAAGCTCTCGGACTGGCTTGGCATGAGCATTAGATCCGACGCAGACAATATTTCAGGAAGAAGAGTCTGTTTGCCCAGGAATGTCACGTCCTCGAAGATTCCCAGCTCGCGGGCTAAGCGTTCGGATTCTGATCTGTCCGGTCCGTCGCCAACAAGAACGAGTTTGGTTGGTATCGTTCGTTTCACAATGTCAAAAATCCTGATTACATCCGGGACGCGTTTGACAGCCCGGAAATTCGAAACATGGACGAGAATCTTTTCACCGCCGGGCGCGGTGCGTTCCCTGAAATTGCAATTCTCTCGTCGAATGAATTTCTCAGTATCTACAAAATTAGGAATGACCCGGATTTCCTTCTCGATATTATACATCGTGTATGTTTTCATCTGGAGAAACTGCGAAACAGAAGTGACGTAATCGCTCTGCTCGATTGAGAATTTCACCAGGGGAAGAAAACTTGGCTCTAGACCCACCAAAGTAACATCTGTACCATGAAGGGTGGTAATTACCTTAATGTCCTTCGTTGGCGCAAGTATTTGCTTCGCAATGAACGCGCTGGTCGCATGGGGAATCGCATAATGAACGTGAAGAATATCTAAGTCGTGATACTTGGCAACATCGGTCATCTTGCTTGCGAGTGAATCCGTGTAAAGCGGGAAATCGAACAATGGATACTGCGACATTTCAACCTCATGAAAAAAAATGTCGCCGACGAGATTGTCAAGCCGTGCAGGAAGTGAATAGCTTATGAAATGGATTTGGTGCCCTCTCAAAGCGAGTGCTTTGCCGAGTTCGGTGGCCACAACGCCACTTCCGCCATAAGTCGGGTAACAGGTAATTCCTATCTTCACAGAATTTTCTCCTCAAGAAAAATTAGTCGCACTGAGCCATTTATACAATCCAATGAAAAGAGATTGCATGGGGATGAAACCTCCGCGAGGGCTAAAGTCATGCTAAAACGTGTGGTAGATTCCCACGTAATAGGAGAAATGTTTGTACGCAGTGATGCCATTTCCAGGATCGCAAGACCAAAGGATTTGAGTATCTTTCAGAACGGGAATTCCTCCGCCAATATGCAATCCGGTATTGTTTGGAGCGGTTATTGACGATGGAGATTGATGGAACAATTCTGCGCCAAGGAAGAAAATGTCTGAAAAATTGTACTGGACAAGAATGCCTGAGAAATCCCAGTTTTTGTTTCCGGCTCCCGGATTAATCCAATAACCGGCTCCGCCGTAAATTGTCCAGTCGCCGATGTCTTTCTGCAGCCAGAGCGGAAGATACAATTGAGCTTTCCCATTGCCAAGATTTCTCGAAGCGTCTCCGGTCGGCACTTCCAAGATCGGAAAAGTCGCGACATCCGGGATGATCTCCCCTTGATCGACAAATCTGAATTTCACTCCAAATTCGGTGTCACCATATCCGAAATGTGAGGCCATCCCTTTAGGTTCGTTGAACGCAATGGGAAGCACCAAATGAAACTGGGTATTGGGGAAAATGCCGTAATTGAATTCGACTGCCGGACCGATACCTGATGAACCCGTACCATCAAGAGTTCCGGTTGAGAACAGGTACAGTTCGCCATGGAAATATGGAACAGGGATCGGGTCGTCAGTGCGGAATGGTGGTCCGGCGAATATTGGCCTTGCAAATAGGAGTAGAACGAATATTGCATATTGAAATTGTCTGGTCATGGCTGATCTTGTGATCCACTATCTGAACGCTATTCTCAATCCGAATGTTCCATCAAATAATTGAGGGGGGTGCTCGAACCTATGCGCAGCTTGGCAAGCTTTCTTGATTTTAGCGGGAACCTGTTCCTCCGAGGGATCCTCCGGATAAATCTTGAAAGAGAGTTCCCATAGGTTTATATTTTACAGAGGTTTACAATGGTTTTAACAGCTCCCGCGAACAAGACGCAAGACCTGATTGGAGTCGAGAATGTCTATGGTCAATTGGCTGGAGACAAGCCTCTTGAGATTGAGAACGAAGATACCACGACGGGTGAACAAACACCGGCAAGAGTGATCCTTTTCAACGATTCGTGGCACACGTTCGATGAAGTTATCGGACAAATCATAAAGGCAACTGGATTCGACACAAAGAGGGCCGAACAAATTACAATGGAAGTTCACGCAAAAGGTAAGGCGGTAGTTTATGAAGGCGAGATGGCCGATTGTCTTCGGGTAATCTCGGTTCTTGAGGAGATCTCTTTGCATACACAAATAGAAGTGTGACGGATGAACTCAAACGAGGTAAGAGACGGTTTTGTAAAGTTCTTCGAAAAGCGCGGGCACAGATTTGTTCCAAGCTCGCCTGTTGTCCCGTATGATGATCCGACACTGCTTTTCACGAATGCCGGGATGAACCAGTTCAAAGACGTTTTTCTCGGGAAGGGAAAGCGAGATTACTCTCGAGCGGTCAATTATCAGAAGTGCATTCGCGTCAGCGGAAAACATAACGACCTTGAAGAAGTCGGTCATGACACTTACCATCATACCTTTTTTGAAATGCTCGGCAACTGGTCGTTCGGCGATTATTATAAGAAAGAAGCGATCGAGTGGGCGTGGGAGCTCCTGACCGGCGAGTGGAAACTTCCCAAAGAAAAACTATATGCGACGATTTTCGAGAACGATGATGAAGCTCTTGAGGTTTGGAGAAAGGTGACTGACATTGACCATTCGCGGATATTCAAATTCGGGTCGAAAGATAATTTCTGGGAGATGGGGGAGACGGGTCCTTGCGGTCCATGCTCAGAGATTCACATGGATTTGGGCGAAGGGCTTTGTACCAAGAATCACGAACATGGCGTAAATGTCGACGGTTGTGCCCGATTTATCGAGATTTGGAACCTTGTATTCATTCAATACAACCGGAATGACTCAGGAAATCTCGATCCTCTTCCTGCAAAACACGTTGACACCGGAATGGGATTCGAAAGAGTCGTCTCAGTGTTGCAGGGGAAGAAGTCGAATTACGATACAGACGTTTTCACTCCAATTATTTATGAAATTGAAAAGCTTACTGGGAAGAAATACGAAGGCGAGAGGAACCGGGTGGCGATGAGGGTAATCGCGGATCACGTGCGTGCGTTGACGTTTGCGATTGCCGACAATGCAAATCCGTCAAATGAAGGAAGAGGCTATGTCCTCAGGCGAATTTTGCGGCGTGCCTCCCGCTATGCCCGCAACTTAGATATTCGGGAACCTTTTATTTACAAACTGGTCGATGCGCTTGTCGAGAACATGGGCGGCGCATTTCCAGAAATCTCAGGTGCCCGCAAGAGAGTTAAAGATGTAATAAGATCCGAAGAAGAGAATTTCAATCAGACTCTCGACCGCGGTTTGGAGATTTTTGCCGACGTTGCTGGACGGGTAGAGAAAGCCGGAAAGAAGATCATTCCAGGCGAAGATGTTTTCAAGCTTTACGACACATACGGATTCCCTGCAGATCTGACAAATTTGATCGCACAGGAACGCGGACTCCAAATTGACATGCTGGGCTTTGAGAAGCTGATGGCAAGGCAGCAAGACAGGTCGCGTGAAGCGACAAAGAAGGCTTTCAGTGTAAATGCGGGAGATGTCGCCCAGCTTGGTGATTTGGTAACTAATGCTAAGAGTGAATTCACCGGTTATGATACGACAGAAAATCCCGCCAAGATTGTCGGTTTGAAACACATTGGCGACCAACGCTACCTCCTTCTCGATCAGACGCCGTTCTATGCGGAGTCAGGCGGACAAGTAGACGACACGGGGATTATCGTCGTCGATGAATCAAAGGTTCCCGTTGTCGATCTTGTGAAGGTCGATGACAAAATCGTCCACGTTCTAGAAGGTGCATCGGATGGTGTGCTCCAGATCGGGAAGAATGTCGTGGCACAAGTCGATAGCAAGCGTCGCCTCGAGATAATGCGGAACCACAGCGCGACTCATTTGTTCCACGCTGCGTTGAGAAAAATTCTAGGAACTCATGTCCAGCAAGCAGGCTCGCTTGTTGATCCGGATCATCTGCGGTTCGATTTCACTCATCACAAGAAAGTGTCTGTCGAGGAACTTCGCGACATCGAAGAAATTGTGAATGAAAAGATACTAGAACGAATTGAGTTAACCCATCACAGAAATATTCCGTACGAACAGGCTCGGAAAATGGGCGCGCTTGCATTCTTCGGCGATAAGTACGGCGACAAAGTGAACGTGGTTCAATTCGGTGACTTCTCGATGGAATTTTGCGGCGGCACTCACGTTCACAACACGAGCGAGATTGGTTTCTTCAAAGTGATGAACGAGTCGAGCATTGCAAGCGGCGTGCGAAGAATCGAAGCTGTTACCGGCGGGGGGGTAGAGAAAGTCATTGAGAACTTGATCGCACGAGCGGCTGAGAAGGAAAAAGAAAAGGATGAACTCGCCGAGAGGATAAAGAGCCTTGAAAAAGAGCTGAGCGGCTATCGTCTCAGATCTGCAATGACCGCGGCAGAGGAGCTTCTGAACCGGCCCGATGGGAACAGCGTTGTCGATGGAGTGAAAGTGGTTTACGGCCTCGTGGATGTGGAAACAGATGAAGAGTTGAAACAGGTGGCAGATCATCTGAAAGACAAGGTAGGCAGCGGAGTGGTTGTATTAGGGAACAAGATTCAGGACAAAGCAATGTTTGTCTCGGCTGTTTCTTCCGATTTGATTTCGGAAAAACATCTGCACGCTGGGAAAATTGTGAATGAAATTGCGAAAAAGGTCGGTGGCGGAGGCGGGGGAAAACCGAATTTTGCGACTGCCGGTGGAAAGGACGCGGAAAAAATAAGAGAAGCGATTTCCGGCACTGCAGAAGTCATCAAGAAGTTCTTAAATTGAACTGCAACGAGTAAACATCATAACGAGCTTGAGCGCGGAGCCTAATGAAAACTTTCGAATACTTGCTTGATGTTCGACAAAAAAAAGGGTCGGGTTTCCTTCTTCTCCTGGATCCAGACAAACTTGCCTACGAAGACTTGGCTCGTACTGTCCACCACGCGCAAGAGTCCGGCGTGGATGCGTTTCTTGTCGGCAGCAGCCTGATGACTCGGGACATTTTCGAAAAGGCGCTCATTGAGATAAAAAGGAACGCGAAAATTCCTGTGATCATTTTTCCGGGAAGTCTCTTTCAAATATCGAGCAATGCAGATGCAATTTTGTTCCTTTCAGTGCTTGCTTCTCGAAACATCGACTTGATTATCGGGAACCATGTTCATGCCGCGCCGCTTATCCGCCAGCACAAACTTGAAACCATTTCGACTGCGTACCTCCTTGTCGAGTCCGGTAAAATTACTTCTGCTCATTTTATGTCCGATAGCTTCCCGATTCCGAGGGAGAAGCCGGAGATTGCCGCGGCATACTCGATGGCGGCTGAAATGTTTGGCATGAAGATGATTTATCTGGAAGCAGGCAGCGGCGCACCCTCGAGCGTGCCGGAGCAGATGGTGCAAATGGTTTCCAAATCTGTAAATTTGCCTGTCACCGTCGGCGGAGGAATCAAGAATCCTGACGTCGCGCACGAGCTCGCAAAGGCGGGAGCGGCATTCGTGGTAACGGGAAATTTCTTCGAGGATAACGGCAATTCTGGCAAGTTGACGGAGTTTGCAAGAGCAGTTCATTTCAAACAACCTAAGGGAGTGATCGTCTAGTGATAGATCGGAGCAAGTTTATTCGAGATTCGCTTGAAGAAAGTGCGGCGACGAAGAAAGCCATGCTGAATTTATGTTTCGACGATATTTCTCGCGCGGTCACTGTTTTGAGGGACGCACTCAAGAAGGACAATAAGGTCCTATTTTGCGGCAATGGGGGAAGCGCGGCCGATTGCCAGCATCTTGCGACTGAATTCACAATTCGTCTGAACCATGATATAAAACGAAGAGGACTCCCCGCAATTGCTCTGACCACTGATACTTCTGCTTTGACCGCCGGCGGGAACGATATTGGATTTGAGAACACTTTTGCAAGGCTTGTAGATGCCCTTGGAAGAGACGGTGACGTGCTTGTAGCCATCTCGACCAGCGGAAATTCCGAGAACATACTTCGGGCGGCAGATAAGGCCCGTGAGATCGGCATGTACGTGATTGGTTTTCTTGGGAAAGACGGGGGAAAGTTGAAACAGCGTTGTGACCTGCCGATCATTATTCCCTCGGAAAACACACAGAGGATTCAGGAGGGGCACATCACAGCCGGTCACATCATTGCTGAGCTAGTCGAATTAGAATTGTACGCGGAAAATAAGTAATTTGTGGCAGGCTGTAAGTCCCGGGTGCGGGAGTAAACTGGATGAGCGAAGGCTATGAAACTAAAAAAGGAAGACATTAACGAAAGGCTGTCCAAACTCTCAGGTTGGCGCTACTCAAATGAATCGATAATAAAAGACTACAGGCTGAAAGATTTTCAAGAGGCAATGGGTTTTGTTGTCAAGATAGCACTCGCGGCGGAGAAGATGGAACACCATCCCGACATGACGATAGAATACAATCGAGTGAAGATTGTCCTTACTACCCATTCGGAGGAAGGAGTCACTGAGAAGGATTTCAACCTCGCGGAGAAAATCGAAAACTTCTTTGGAGAATAATGGAAAAAGAAAAGATTTTGGAACTCTTCAGGACAACTGGCGCACTTCAACAGGGACACTTCAGGTTGACGAGCGGGCTTCACAGTTTCGAATACTTTCAGTGCGCAAGGGTTCTGCAATATCCGCAGTATAACGAACTTTTGTGCGGGGACATCGCCCGGTTTTTTCATGATTGGAGAGTTGATCTTGTCGTCGCTCCCGCAATTGGTGGAATAATGGTCGGACAGGAAGTTGCAAGACAGATGCGCGTGCGCGGGATTTTTGCCGAACGCGAGAATGACCGAATGAACCTTCGACGCGGCTTCGAAGTCAAACAGGGTGACCGCCTGCTCATTTGTGAAGATGTTGTGACCACGGGAGGGAGCGTTCTTGAGATCATAGACCTTGTGAAATATTACGGTGGTGCCATCGTTGGCGTCGCGGCAATCGTCGATAGGAGTACCAAGCCGATCAATTTTGGAGTCCAGTTTCTCCCGCTGCTGAAAATGGCAGTTCCTACCTATAAACCGGAGGCGTGTCCGCTTTGCGAAGAGAAAGTTCCTGTAGTAAGACCAGGAAGCAGAAAAGCCGCTCAGTCCGATCAGTCCTGACTAAGGTAGATTGATGGCGTTCAAGGTTCTGAATCACAAGGTGGTTTATCGGGGCAGAGTCTTCAACACAATTGTTGACGAGATTGAATATGAATCGGGAAACAAGTCCGTTCGCGAGGTCGCTGAACATCCCGGAGGTGCGGTTATTGTCCCGCTTCTTGATGACGGACGGATCGCGTTTGTTTATCAATATCGCTATCCTTTAGACCAGTACATATTTGAACTTCCCGCGGGAAAACTGGATTTGAACGAGCAACCTGAAAGATGTGCCGCCCGCGAGCTTGAGGAAGAGACGGGATATGTTGCCGCCAAGATTGAGAAACTCACAGCAATTTATACAACGCCGGGATTTTGCAACGAGAAACTACACATCTTCCTGGCACGCGGCCTTCGTCAGGGGAAGCAGAAGCTCGAAGAAGGGGAGTCTGGATTGACGGTGAAATACATTCCGATGAAAGAGGCTTTTCATATGGTCAGGACGAACGAGATCGTCGACGCAAAAACCATCGCGGGGCTATTCTTCTTGTCTCAAATAAATCCGTTCGAAGAGTGATTCATCAGTAATTGATGCTCACGCCTTACGAAATAATCCGAAAAAAGCGAGATGGTGAAGTCCTTTCCAAGGAGGAGATAGATTTTCTTGTAAGGCAGTACACCTCCGGCAAGATTCCCGATTATCAAATTTCGGCGTGGCTCATGGCTATCTTCTTCCGAGGCATGAATGATGACGAGCTCTTGCATCTGACCTGTGCCATGATGCAAACTGGCATCATCATGGATTTGTCCGATATCCCGGGCTGCAAGGCAGACAAGCATTCCACCGGAGGCGTCGGAGACAAGATTTCGCTTTTGCTGGCTCCGCTTGGCGCCGCATGCGGAATTAAGGTCCCGATGGTTTCAGGAAGGGGACTGGGACACACGGGCGGCACAGTTGACAAATTGGAATCGATTCCCGGTTTTCGTACGAAGCTGTCGGTATCCGAGTACAGGAGGATTCTGAAGAAAACCGGATTGGTTATGAGCGCGCAATCCGACTCTCTTGTTCCTGCAGACCGTAAACTGTACGCCCTCCGTGACGTCACGGCAACTATTGAATCTATTCCATTGATAACGTCAAGCATAATGAGCAAGAAGTTGGCGGAGGGGATCGACGCACTTGTTTTGGATGTGAAAGTTGGCAGCGGTGCTTTCATGAAAGATCTTGATAGTGCGCGTGCGCTTGCAAAGAAGATGGTACATGTCGGCAAGCTCTACGGCAAGAGAGTAGCAGCATACCTGACTGACATGGACCAGCCCCTTGGCAATGAGGTCGGGAATTGGAATGAGGTAGTCGAGGCAATCAAGATCCTGCGTGGAGAATCTCCGGTTAGTGATGTTGCAGAATTAACCACCAGACTTGCTTCTGAGATGATTTCGCTTTGTACCGGAGAGGATCATGGTGCCGCTGAACGACGGGTATTGAAGGCCATAGAATCGGGTGCAGGGTATGAAAAATTTTGTGAGATGGTCCGCGCCCAGGGCGGCGACGTAAGACATGTTGAGAATCCTTCGAGGCACAGAACAGCTAAATTCAATCGCGAAGTGAAGGCGCCGGATACTGGTTACGTCTCGTCAATCGACACTTTCAAGATAGGAATGGCTGCGGTAAGACTTGGGGCGGGCAGGCTGAAAGTCTCCGATAGGATTGATCCTGTCGTGGGAATTTCTGTTCTAAAGAAAATCGGCGACAAGGTGACGAGTGGCGATTCTCTCGCTATTGTTCATGCAAACGGCAATTCGCGATGGAAATCGGCAGTTGAGCAGATAAGATCTGCCTACAAGTTTTCAAGCGAGAAGCCGAAGAAAGTTCAGTTAGTGAAAGAAAGAATCGTATGACGGAGATCATCAAACATCAAAAGTCAGCTCGTGCGACGTGCAAGAAGAAGAGAGATTACATTACTGGAGCGACGATTTTTTCCGATGAGATCTGCATCGTCAAAATCCGTTCCTCGTGGGGTTTCTTGGGAAGGCAGATAGATGGCAGTGAGCTTGATGCTTTCGTTGACAGGCATTTGAATACGCACGGCAATCTCAGTATTCCCATGGAAATGGAAGGATGGTTGAGCCAATCGCGGTGGTGCTGAAAGACCCGGGCCTCATCGGGTGCCCAATCTTGATCGGCGTTAATGGGACACCGTCCCGATACAAAGAGATTTAGGTTGTCCTTTCCGACAAAAGGTATCAAGGCGAAGCTGGGAGTATTATTCCTTTATCTTATTCTTTTGCAAGGTGGTTGGTGCTTTGCGCAGTCCCAGAGTTCCGCGGCTGGTCTTGAGTCCATGATGCATGCGACTAATGAGTTCACGTACAATTATGACTTCGACAAGGCCGTAGAGACCACCGAAAAAATGATTGCATCTTATCCGACGAAACCGGAGGGCTATCTTTACAAGTGCGGGGTTTATCTGAAAATGACGGAAGAAGATTGCATCGGATCGGTCGACACTGCGACGCTGGGGATCAGCAAGCTGATCGACAAAGCTTGTGAACTGTCAGATGCTGAGGTTAAAGAGAATCCGAACGACGTGCTCGGCCTCTTCTGCTATGCCGGCGCGCTTGTCTACCGTGCTCGAAGCGAAGCAGCGCACCGAGATTGGCTGGCTGTTATGTCTGACGGAATCAAGACAAAGAAATTGTTGGCAAAGGCAATTGAGATAGATTCGAATTTCTACGATGCCTACTCAGGACTAGGCGCGTTTGAATATTACGCTGCTCGGATCCCGTGGTACTTGAAACCGATTGCGTTTGTTCTCGGTGTCAGCGGGAATGAAGATGAGGGAATCGTCCAGTTGATGAAAGCAGCTCAGCTCGGAAAGTACTCGAGGATTGAGGCATGTGAGCTGCTTGCGTCGGTTGTCTACACCAATAAGGAAGACTATTCAAGCGCTGAAAAGATAATGTTTGAGCTGCATCGTCAATTTCCGAGAAATCTCGACTTCGTTAGGAACCTGTGCCGCGATTATTACGAAATGCAAAACTATGCCGCCGTAATTTCTTTCGCCGACACTGCGTTGGCGATGAGCAACCCTCCTGCTTCGTGCCATAGCAGGAGCCTCGGCTACATACGATTTTACAGGGGGAAGTCCTACGAGAGATTGAATGAGAATGAGAAAGCCATTGCAGATTATGAAACCGTCATAAGGCTGAATGGTGCAGATTATTCCGGAAGGGAGGCAAGAGCAGCTCTAGAGGAATTGAGAAATCGGTAAGCTTGACTCTGGAATTTGTTCAAGATTTCTTTTGTTGATTAGATCATGAAACTAAAAATTGGTGATAAAGCTCCCGACTTTGAATTGGATTCAACAGGCGGCAGGTCATTTCGTCTTATCAGCAATCTGGGCAGCGGGAGATTAGTTCTCTATTTTTATCCAAGAGATTTCACGCTTGGATGCACAGCCGAGGCATGCGGATTCCGTGACGAATTCGCGGAGCTGAAGAAATCTAACATGAAAGTATTTGGAGTTAGCACAGATTCCACCGAAACCCATGAGAGATTCAAGAGTGAACTTGAACTTCCATTTGACCTGTTGTCAGATCCGGAGGGGAATGTCGCGCGACTGTACGGCGCCTATAACACTCTTTTCAGGAATTCAAATCGTGTGACATTCATTTTAGATGATGACGGCAAAATTGAAAGCATCACCAAAAATATGTTTGCTCCGAAAGCCCACATCAAGGCAGCCAAGTCTGTTCGATCCGATGGACCAGTAAGCGAAAAGCCTTGACAAAAGCTATTCGGGCTTGAGATTTCTTTTCAACACCTCGATCATCTCCCCGTGGATCAGGCCGTTTGACAGAAGGATATTCCTATGGTAGATGCTATACTTGCCGCCCGTAAAGTCTGTGACTTTTCCGCCGGCTTCCGTCGTTATCAAAACCCCTGCGGCGGTATCCCATGGATGGAGATTTACTTCCCAGAATCCGTCCAATCTTCCCGCTGCGACGTAACAAATATCAAGTGCGGCTGAGCCTAATCTCCTGATTGCCTGAACGGTTACCAAGAACTCGTTGAAATGCTGAACACAGTTGAAGGGGTTGCGCTTGATGTCGTACGGGAAGCCGGTGGCTAACAACGATCGCTCAAGCGTGTCAACTGAAGTCACGCTCAGTCTCTTTCCATTCATGTAGGCTCCGCTGCCTCTCTCTGCGGAAAAAAGCTCGTCCAGGTTGGGGTCGTAAACTACCCCAGCAACCACTTCACTTTTGTATTCTACGCCGATCGAAACACAGTAGACAGGATATGCGTGAGTATAATTTGTCGTACCATCAAGCGGATCTATGATCCATCTGTACTCAGAGGTTGGTAATGACGCTCCGCTTTCTTCGGCGAGGATTCCGTGGCCGGGAAAATTCTGGATTATGAAATCCTTTATGAGTGTTTCGGAACCTTTGTCAACATTCGTAACCAAATTCGTGAACGATCCTTTTTCCTTTATTTCCGATATTTTCCCCTCATTGTCTTTCAGGAATTTGCCAGCCTCTTTTGCTATTTCAATCATTTTGTCGAGCATTCCGTCCCTTTTTTCATTTAATTTAGTGATTCTGCGCAAGAAGTTTTCAGCAGAAATCGTTCCCAGCTTGATCTTCTGTTCATACTTCCCGATAGCGGATTGCTTAATTATTTGGCGTCGGCAATTGACCTGTTTACTGCTATAGTTTGCAACAGTCTTCCATTTTTCGTAAATTTTCAGGCAATTTTCTGATTTAGGACCACCCCAGACTTGCATGAGGAGAGGGTGGTGTTGGGTACAGTGTATGTTTGAACAAATTTCTGAAAAATTCGAAGGTATCTTCCGCCGGTTAAGCGGGCAGGCTCGCATTTCGGAACAAAATATTTCCGATGCCGTGAGAGAAGTGCGCCGCGCGCTTCTTGAAGGTGATGTAAACTACGCGGTTGCGCGCAGATTTACAGAAGAAGTCCAGAAAAAGGCAATCGGGAAGAATGTCGTAAAAAGTCTGAACCCCGGACAGGTGTTTGTCAAGATTGTTTATGACGAACTTGTCGAGCTTCTCGGCGCGACGACGAGTGAACTTGAGCTTACGGAGCAGATTCCAAACGTAATCATGGTTGCTGGGCTTCAAGGTTCTGGTAAGACGACGTTCGCTGCAAAGCTCGCGAACTACTTGAAGTCAAAGGGACGTTATCCTCTACTTGTCGCCTGCGATGTTCATCGTCCTGCTGCTATTGACCAGTTGGAGACACTCGGTAATCAGATAGGTGTTCCGGTATATCTCGATCGCGGTGCATCTGCCGTCGATATTGCGAAGAGCTCAATTGACCACGCGAGAAAAAATGCCCGCGATGTCGCGGTAGTAGATACCGCCGGAAGGCTTCATGTGGACGAAGAAATGATGCGCGAAGCGGAAAACGTGAGAGCGGCGGTAAACCCACATCAAATTCTGTTTGTCGTTGACTCAATGACCGGCCAGGATGCCGTGAACACTGCACAGGAGTTCAATCGCCGACTGAACTTCCATGGAGTTGTTCTCACAAAATTGGATGGTGACGCTCGTGGCGGGGCAGCAATGTCCATCAGGTCGGTGACGCAGAAACCGATAAAGTTTGTGAGCGTCGGTGAAAAGCTTGATCAATTAGAAGTGTTCCATCCGGACAGGATGGCTTCGCGTATTCTTGGGATGGGCGATGTCGTCACGCTTGTCGAAAAGGTTCAGGAGCAAGTCGACGACAGGAAGGCCGCCAAACTCGAGCAGCGATTGCGGAGGAACGAGTTTAATCTTGAGGATTTCCGCGACCAGCTCATGCAGATAAAGAAGATGGGTCCGCTGAGTGATATCCTCTCAATGATACCTGGAGTTTCGGGCGCGATGAGGAACATGGCCGTCGACGAAAAGGCACTGGTGAGAATTGAGGCGATGATAAATTCTATGACGGATCAGGAAAGAAACAAGCCCCACATCATCGACGGGCGGCGGCGAAAGAGGATTGCATCCGGAAGCGGCACTACGGTCCAAGACATTAACAGACTTTTAAAACAATTTTCGGAAATGCAGAAAATGTTTAAGACGCTTTCCAAGGGGAGATTCGGCAAAGCGGCATTAGCTAACATGCGTTTCCCAGCATAAAATTCGGAGGAATATTTGGCAGTAAGGTTAAGACTAAGAAGGACAGGACGAAGGAATCGGCCATCATACAAAGTGGTAGCTGCTGACTCGCGGTCTCCTCGTGACGGGCGCTTTATTGAATCGGTTGGAACTTACAACCCGTTAAGGAGCCCAGCGGAGATTAAGTTCAATGAGGAGAAAGCATTCAAGTGGCTGAAACGGGGAGCATTGCCTACGGAGACCGTGCGAAGTCTTCTTCGCAAATCCGGATTGTGGTACAAGTGGTATCTTTTAAAAAAGGGTCTGGATGAATCTGTCGTTGCCCAGAAGTTGGGCGAGTGGCAGGCGGCACAAGAAGCGAAACTTGCTCGTGACGCAGAGCGCAAGCAGAGACACAAAGCTGCAAGAAAGGCGAAGAAAACCCCGAACCCGCCCCCGCAGGGGAGACTGTCTCGCAGGCGGAATCTTCAACGGGCGTCCAGCCGACAGCCGCCGGTGAAACTCCCGTAGCTTCGTAGATTCTTTCGTCTCGCCTCAGATTCCCAGAGGTGGGCAGATTTGACATATTGAAGTTTCTTTTTGTTTGGTCCCGGCCGACGCCGGGCTGGTTATCAGGTTCAGTTGGAACTTGCTTTTGCCGATTGATGCGGAAGAAGATTAGGCAGAAAGGAGGTCCGCAATGCAGGATTTCGTCGAATACGTAGTGAAGAAACTGGTGGACAAGCCTGATGGCGTTCAGTTGACACAGGAAGAAAAAGAAACAAACAGGGTGGTCTTCCAACTCAAAGTGGAAAAGGAGGACATAGGAAAAGTAATCGGCAAGAAAGGCAGAACGGCAAATGCGATTCGAGTTCTCCTGAGTGCCATTGCGGCACGCGAAGGCAAGCGCGCTATCCTGGAAATAATTGACAAAGAAGAAGACCATCAGGCTGCTTTTTCCTCCATTTGAGCTTATGGGTGCTTTGATGTTTGGGTGAAGGGGAAAATCATTCCTTATTGTGATTTTCCATGCGAAAAGTTGCGTCTCGTACGGACGTGCGGAATGAAGATATGAGAATTGACATCGTAACTGCTTTCCCTAATCTGCTTTCGAGCCCTCTCAATGAGAGTATGCTGAAGAAAGCACGGGAGAGGAATGTCGTTGAGATTGTGGTCCATGATCTGCGCAATTACACACATGATAAGCACAGAACTGTCGACGATTCCCCTTTCGGCGGAGGAGCAGGGATGGTATTGAAACCTGAACCGATATTTGAGTGCGTGGAGAAGCTGTTTTCGGAACGATCTTATGACGATGTGATCCTTATGACTGCGGATGGCGATACCTTCAACCAAAACATGGCAAACAAGTTGTCGCTAAGCAATAATTTGATTTTGGTCTGCGGCCATTATAAAGGAGTCGACGAACGGGTCCGAGAGAGATTGATTAGCAAAGAAATTTCCGTGGGAGATTATGTGCTAACGAGTGGAGAGTTCGCTGCTTTAGTAGTTGCAGATGCGGTTGTGAGAGTGTTGCCGGGCGCGATTGGCGACAGCGAGAGCGCGTTGGGTGATTCTTTCCAGGACGGACTTCTCGACTCGCCTCAATATACGAGGCCCGCGGAATTCAGAGGGATGAAAGTGCCCGATGTATTGCTGAGTGGCAACCATGCGGAAGTGAAAAAGTGGCGCGAACAAATCAGGCTGGCGAGGACGTCCATACGCAGACCGGATTTGCTTGAGAAAAAAGTCGAAAATCAATGAATTGTGATGATTTAATATTACACACTTGTTATTCCGAACCTGTCTCGGATTCCATCGCTATTAGGATCCTGAACCGAGTTCAGGATGACAAATAAATGGAGAATGAATATGAATAAAATATCTTTGGTTGAAGCAGCACACTTGAAAACAGATTTACCGCCATTTCGTTCGGGCGACACGATAAACGTTCATTTCAAAGTCGTTGAGGGTGACAAGGAACGTATCCAGGACTTTGAAGGAATAGTGATCAGCCGCCGCGGATGCGGGATTGAAAGAGACGATCACCGTTCGGAAGATTTCGAACGGTGTCGGCGTCGAACGGATCTTCCCCGTTCACTCACCGCGCATCGCAAAAATTGAAGTCATGCGTGGTGGAAAAGTTCGACGCGCGAAGCTCTTTTATCTGAGAGAGTTGGCAAGCAAGGCAGTCCGTCAAAAAACGACGTAAGCATTCGGGGATCGTATGTATCAGGTTGCTAGAGATTCACAAGCACAAGCCTACGACGATATCCCGTCAATCGAGACCGCCTTTTCCGGACTTGAAGATATTTATCACAAGGTGAGGTCCGGTGAGAGGCTTAACGCTGACGACGGTAGAAGGCTCTATAATACGGACAACCTGCTGGCTTTGGGGTACCTTGCTAACATGGTACGGGAGAAAATCAACGGATCGAATACATACTTCGTAAAGAACTACGTACTTAATTACACGAACATATGCGAGCTTGATTGTAAGTTCTGTTCCTTTTACAGAAAAGAGGGACAAGCTGGCGCGTACCTGATGCAGCTCGACGAGATTTTCAGGAAGGTGCAAGAGGAGCGCGAGAACATAACCGAGATGCATATCGTTGGCGGCCTCCACGCCGGACTTCCGTATGATTATTACATCCAGATGCTGCGTGGCATAAAGAGTATCAGTCCGAGTGTTCATATCAAGGCCTTTACCGCAGTCGAAATAGATTTCTTTTCCCGGTTGTATAAGAAAACGGTGGAGAAGGTCTTGATTGAGCTGAAAGAGGCCGGACTCGATGCTATGCCGGGTGGGGGGCGGAAATATTCAGCGACCGTGTGCGCGCAAAAATGTTCGCTGACAAGATCGGCGCCGACGAGTGGATTAGCGTGATCAAGACAGCTCACAGGCTGGGAATTCCATCCAATGCGACGATGCTTTATGGTCACATGGAGAAAATCGAAGAACGCGTCGAACATCTTATTCGGTTGCGCGAGACCCAAGATGAAACGAAAGGGTTCTTTGCCTTCATCCCGTTGGCTTATCATCCGCATGTCGAGGATTCGACTCAATGGGCGACCGGCATCGATAACCTGAAAAGCACTGCTGTGGGCCGGCTCATGCTTGACAATTTCCCTCATATAAAGTCGTACTGGATTTCGATGGGCCCGAAAGTGGCTCAGATCAGCTTAGGTTTTGGCGCCGACGACCTTGATGGAACGGTTCGCGATGAACGGGTCTTCCACATGGCCGGAGCCTCGACCGAAAATGCCCTGACACAGCGACAATTGATCAAATTGATCAAAGATGCGGGCCGCATACCTATCGAACGAGACGCATTGTACAATACAATTGAAACCTTTGCATGAACAGCACGGAAAGCGTTTTGAGATCAAAGTTCCTCCGAAGGAGTCCCTTCGGGACAAGCTCCAAACAGATTCAAAGTTCGCAGACGCGAAGATTCTAATTGGAAACCTTGAGTGATTGTCATTAGAATCTACTTGCTGGGAGTTTGTTTGGAACTCGGCGATTGGAGTTCAAATTTTTCGGGCGTCGGAAGGTAAAATGTCAGGTCCGCGAGATACCCAGGAGAAGAAGAGACTTGGGGCGGTCAGTTTTCTCAACGCGAGACCTTTGATTTACGGACTGGAAAAAAAACTGCTTCCGCACAACTTCCAGTTGTCAAAGGCGGTTCCTTCTGTGCTTGCCGTGGAATTGAACGCGGGGAAACTCGACGTTGCTTTGATCCCGAGCATTGCCTACGCGAAGAATAGTCCAGAGCTGCAAATAGTCCCCGAGTGTGGTATCATCGCTCACGACAAAGTGAAGAGCATTCGGCTGTACTTTAACAAAAGTCTGAGAAGCATAAGGTCCGTTGCGATTGACATCAGCTCCATGGCTTCTGCCATCCTGACTAAGATACTGCTCGCAGAGCGATTTGAAGTAAAACCGGATTTCATTGCCGCGATGCCGGATATCGATAAGATGCTCGCGAGCGCAGACGCCGCGCTCGTCATAGGCGATTCTGCATTGTTCAGGACGAAGGCAACTGACGAAAACTACCTCGATCTGGCAGAGGAATGGCGTGATATGACGGGGCTTCCATTTGTCTTTGCAGTCTGGGCAGGCAGACGTCACTCGCTCGATATCGACGACCTTCAGGCAATTATCTCCTCGAAGATTCTCGGCCAGGATAATATGGACTCGCTTTGTCAGGACGCCGCCGCGGAGTACGGCACAGGCTCTGATTTCGTAAGATCTTATCTCACGGAAAATGTTCAATTCGATCTTGGGGAGGAGGAAATAGCGGGGATGAGATATTTTTTTGAGCTTGCCTACTATCATGGTGCGCTGGAGTATCTTCCGTCTCTCAATTTCTTCCCGACTGAGACTCCGCTGCGTGAGACTTGAACTGACCCATTTGCCGGAGGCTCTCCCTCGACAATTCGCTGATTCGGGAGAAAATCTGTAACTATTTGTCCAATTCTCGTAGGTTTCCTCTGAAAAGGAGTCTAAAAATGATGTGGCTACTACGTCTTTTGTCGGTTTGCGCGGTGATCTTCTCTTTTTTTGCGGGCGAAGCATACTGCAGATTTTCAACGTCTCATGATTACTATCAGGACACGACCTCTTCCTCGAGGAACGGCTATATCGATTCTTTGAAAACCGAACTTAAGGAGATAGAGCATGCATACTCTTTATTCAAAGCGAGGGTCGACACTGCTGGAGGATTGACAGAAGCTGATCGCCAGGAATTGCAGAAGCTCTCCGAATCGCTGGAAAAAATCGGAGAGGAAATCCGCGACATTACAAATACAGCCGGGCAACTCGGCGATGATGCTGCAAATATCTACGACATTGAAAATCTGGATGTTCATAAGGGCGACTACACGTTGAGCGATGGCCAGACTGTGAATGACAATATCGAAGTTCTGAATGGTGATGCGTTTATCTATGGGACAATCCGCGGCGACATATTGGTCGTAAACGGAGACGCTTTTGTGAAGCGTGGCGCGAGAATTGACGGAGACGTTATCGTGGTGAACGGGAAGGCACATGTTGATGAAAATGCTTCGGTAACTGGCAACGTACTAGAGCGTGAGGGAAGCGATCTTGAACAAAGACATGCAATTGTGCATAGACTCAGGTTCACCGAGCATCCTGATATTTGGCAGAACCATGATTTTCTTTTCGATCATCTCGCGGCGAATTACAACAGGGTTGATGGACTCTTTCTCGGACTCGGAAGCGAGAAGGACTATTTCTGGGATGGCGCTGACGATTTCTCCCCCTATGGGTTTTTGGGTTATGCATTCAGCTTGCATCGTTGGCGGGGTCAGTTCGGATTAGACAAATGGTTTGGAAATGAGGACAGATTTGAATTGGGGGCCGAAGGACATTCGCTTACGGATTCAAAGGATGATTGGATCATCGGGCCGAAAGAGAATTTCGCATATTCGATTCTCGCTCGTGAAGATTTCATGGATTATTACTCCAGGCAAGGAGCATCTTTCTATGTCGCCCAGTATTATCAAATGAATTCGAGAATCACTTTGAGTTATGATGTGGACCAATATTCCTCCCTTTCCAGAACAGCCAAATGGTCCCTCTTCGGGGGACACAAAGTCTTTCGAGATAATCCGGCGATAGACGATGGCTGGATGAGGAGTGTTGTATTTGACATTGAACATAGAAGCTACAACGGTGGCGATTCAAGAAGAGAAGGTTGGATCGCTGATTTGAGGGGGGAGACCACCGTCAGCGGAGCATTCGATTTCAGTATGTTGACTTTGGATGCTGCTCGGTATCAGCCCCTTTTTACCGGTCTCCAGTTGAACGTGAGACTGAAAGCCGGGACTTCGAGCGGAAGTCTGCCATTCCAGCTTTCTTACCAGCTTGGTGGGTTTAACACTCTGAATGCATTTCATCTCAACGCATTTCCCCTCGATTCGCTGGGCAATAGAGTCTTGTTGTTAAACTTCGAGTTCTTGTTCAGCCCCAACCTGTTCAAGCATTCCGGATTTTTCCCGATGAATACGTTCAGCCTTATCCTATTTGGCGATGTAGGTCAAGTAAAAGAGGATACGACTTCTGCCGGCTTGGCCAGCGGTTGGAGTGTAATCAACTCTGCGGATTTCAAGTCTGACTACGGCATAGGAGTCGGGAGCAGCGACGGCAACTTCCGCATCTTCATCGCATGGAGAACTGACATCGCTACTTCTCCCACTTTTGGAATTCGGCTCAGCAGACCGTTCTGACATTTCGGCGTCCTTACTCTTGCGAAGTACTGTTAGCCTTCGCAAGGCAATGTGCGGCTATGCCCGTGAGACAACCACGGCGGTTCCGTAGCACAACACCTCTGAGACTCCGCTCAACACTTCGGTGGCGTCATACCTTACACCAATCACTGCATTTGCGCCCAATTCCTCGGCGTGTTTGCTCATCATGTCAAAAGCTTCGTCGCGGGTTTTTTCGCAAAGCTCGGTAAACAAAGTTATGTTTCCTCCAAATAATGTCTGGAGTGATCCGCCTATTGTCCCGAAAAGCGATCTTGATCGAACAACGATGCCGCGCACGATGCCGACCTGTTTGACGATGCGGTAACCCTGGAGTTCGAAAGTGGTTGTGGCAAAAGAGTGATCCATAGTATTCTCCTTGTTAAAGTCGAAATTCAAAAGCCAAATGTCAAAGCCATGGGTCAAAAATTGAACATTTACCAAGCTTCTCTTGAGTCTTAAGACTTAGCAATGGCTTTTGACCTTTGATCTTTGACATAGTAAATTTGTCTAAACCACTTGAGATATAAAATGGAACATCTGAGAATTGTTGTGGTTCTTTGTACGTGTGTTATATTCAGTTCTTGCTCCATGCCTAAGACGAAAGCGGACCTTGTAATGACGAACGGCGACTTCTGGACGCTCGATCAGCGGATGCCGGATGCTCAAGCCGTGGCCGTCAATGATGGGCGAATTATTGCGGTAGGAACGGACGATGCAATCAACGCCAAGTTTCAGGGAAAAAGTGAGCTGAATTTGCAGGGCGCGTTTGTCCTTCCCGGATTGACCGATGGGCATGGGCATGTGTCGGAATTAGGTGTCAGTTTGATGACGCTCGATCTGAGAGACACGAAATCTCCGAAAGAAGTTTCTGAGCTGTTGCGTGGTCTTGTTTCGAAGGTGGGGATGGAGGGTGGTACATGGATTCGCGGGAGGGGTTGGAACCAGGAAAAATGGGCAAACAGGACCTTTCCAACACATGATTTTCTCGATTGCGTCCCTCCCAATATCTACGTTCTGTTTGTACGAATCGACGGCCACGCGGTCTGGGTGAACAAGAATGTCATGGATCTTGCCCGAATCACGAGCGCAACAAAGGATCCGAGCGGTGGGAAAATCGTCAGAGATAAGAACGGAAACCCGACCGGAGTTTTTCTCGACGCAGCAATGGATTTGATCACCTCAAAAATTCCCCGGCCAACTGACGAAGAAATTAGAAAGGCCATTCTATCTGCTCTGGATACTTGTGCCGCCTACGGGTTGAGCGAGGTACATGATGCAGGAATCGACGCGCAAACCCTAAGAGTTTACAAGAGCCTCGCGGATGAGGGGAAACTCAAGATTCGTGTTTATGCAATGTACCTTGGTACGGATTCGACGCTGCCCGAAATCTTGAAACGTGGACCGCTGATAGAGTACAGGAATATTTTCACGATGCGTTCGGTGAAAGTCTACATGGACGGCGCTCTTGGCTCACGGGGCGCGGCGCTCGTGCAATCTTACACTGACGATCCCGGAAATTACGGTCTGACAGAAATGGGCGAGAAGGACCTTGAGAATTTGACGATTGCATCTCTTGCGAATGGGTTTCAGGTTTGCACACACGCCATAGGCGATCGGGCAAACCACATTGTCTTAAGCGCTTACGAAGCGGCGATGAAGGTTGCAGATGTGCCGGATCCAAGGCTTCGCGTTGAACATGCTCAAGTTCTTCTTAAGGAGGACATTCCGCAATTCAAGAAGCTGGGTGTTATTCCTTCGATGCAGCCGACACATTGCACATCTGACATGTCATGGGCAGAAATGAGACTGGGCCCTGAACGTATCAAGCTTGCTTACGCCTGGCGGTCGCTCCTTGCAGATGGGAATATAATTGTCGGAGGTTCCGACTTCCCTGTGGAGAGTCCTGATCCGCGTCTCGGGATTTATGCGGCTGTCACGAGGCAGGACTTATTCGGAATACCGAGAGACTTCAACGAGGTGAAAGAGTATTTTAAAATTACGTCCGACATCTCGACGGACAGTTCCGATTTCGATGGAGGTTTTTTTCCACAGGAACGAATGACCACTGAAGAAGCGGTGAGAGCTTTTACTATCTGGCCGGCATACGGGGCTTTTGAAGAGAAAGACAAAGGTACCATCTCGATAGGAAAGTACGCTGATTTCACAATCTTGAAGGAGGATATTCAGAAAAATTCCACCAATGGAAATTCACGGTGATGAGATACTTGGAACGATTGTCGGCGGCAGACTCGTTTATATTAGTCGAGCGTGGCACACCAGAATAATGGAGTAATGGATTATTCGCTCCAACAATAATGGAGGATCAAATGGAACTAAAAGTTGTGGCTATTGAGAAACCGGATGATGTAAATTTCATTATGGGGCAGTCGCATTTTATCAAGACCCTTGAAGACTTGCATGAGGCAATTGTCCAGACGGTTCCACAGATGAAATTTGGAATCGCCTTCTGCGAATCGTCCGGTCCGGCCCTGATTCGGTTTTCCGGGAATGACGACGACCTGATAGAGCTGGCAAAGAAGAATGCATTGACTATTTCCGCTGGTCACGTCTTTGTGATTTTTATGCGTGAAGGATTTCCGATAAATATTTTGAACACTGTCAAGAACATTCCTGAAGTGGCAAACATTTATTGTGCGACCGGAAATCCTGCTCAAGTTATTATTGCGGAAAATGAAAAAGGCAGAGGGATCCTTGGCGTGATTGACGGCGTGAAGTCGAAAGGAGTCGAGACGGATGCGGACAGAATAACACGACACGATTTCTTGCGAAAAATCGGCTACAAACTTTAGGAGTTCTCGCGCGTCGATTTTGCAAACTGACTATCACGGCTGACGAACTTCTGTTCAATTTTGGCGTCTATAATCACAGTTAACGTTGGTTTCTATGAAGAATTATATGTTTTTGTACATCTTTCTGCCTGCGGTTGTATTTGCTCAATCGGATACCTTGACACTAGACCAATGCGTGCAGATTGCATTGAAACATAACCCGTCGATTCGGGTCGCCGAAGGCGGGATGGAGTCATCCGAATCTGACTTGGAACTTGCGAGATCATCTTTCATGCCGCAGGTTTCGGCACAGGCGTCTTTAACCAGAAATGGTGGTACATTCATTCTCGGCAAAAACGAATTCAACGGATACTACGATAACTACGCTACCGGATTCCAAGGCCAGCAGTTGATTTTCGATTTCGGAAAAACAATCACGCGAGTTTCCGGATCCGCTAATCTTGTCGATGCATCAACGCAAGCGGTGCGCTCAGCAAACGAGGATGTTATTGTCAATACATACATTGCCTACTTCAATTACTTAGCCGGCGCGCGAGTTCTCGTTGTCGAATCGGAAACCATTCAGCAAGCTCAAGACCATCTCAAGCAGGCACAGGCTTTTTTCAAAGCCGGCACAGTGCCACAGTATGATGTCGTCAACGCTGAAGTCACCGTTGCAAACGCAAAAGTCAATTTGATCCAGGCAGAAAACAACTTGAAGGTCGCACGAGTGCTGCTTGAAAATGCTCTTGGTCAGAGGTTGCCGGAGAATTTTGCTCTAGCGGATAATCTGGAAGTTTCGCATGTTAACGTAGACATGCAAACCGCCATTGATGCGGCATTGAAAAATCGTCCTGAACTTCTGTCAAGCCAAGCACAAGTCGAAGCCAGTAAAGAGTTTCTGACTTCCGCATGGACTGCAAACCTTCCGAACATTTCGGCAACTGCCGCATACAACTGGCGCAATCTGAGTCCACAGCCTCTTTTTAGCGGATGGAACGTCGGGGTCACACTGTCGCTCCCGATCTTTCAAGGCTTTGCACTGCAAGCCGGCATTGACCAGGCAAGTGCAAACCTCAAAACAGCAGAAGCGTCCAATGATCTGGTGGTGCAATCCTTGCTGTTGGATGTCCAGCAACAAGAATTCGCGCTTCAAGAAGCGAGTGAGAGCATTCAAGCTTCAAAGAAACTCGTTGAAGCAGCCGATGAAGCTCTCCGGCTTGCAGTGGGAAGATATAATTCAGGGATTGGAACCGCACTTGAGACCACTGATGCTGAAGTAGCCCTGGCAAATGCCCGAATAGCAAATATTCAATCCCTCTACAATTACAGTGTTTCCTATGCAAGACTTCAGAGAGCGATGGGAACAATAAAGTAGAAGTGAGAAATGAAAGATGAAAAAGAAGAAAACAATCATAACTGCAACAATCATTGTACTTGCGGTAATCGGCGGAGTTGCGTTTCTTATCTCTAATGGAAAAACCGAAGATCCGAAGTGGCTCACATTGAAAGTGTCGCGCGGAGATCTCAATGTGGTCGTCACAGCGACGGGCACACTTGCTGCCGACACGACTCTGCAGGTCGGCACACAGGTATCAGGGACGATTGCCATGCTGTTTGCAGACTGGAATTCACACGTCAGACGGGGACAGGTAATGGCAAAGTTGGATACGACATTTCTCTGGGCAAGCGTTGAGGTTGCGGAATCCAACCTGCAAAAGGCCAAGGTCGCAGCTGATCAGGCAAAGGTCAACTTTGACAGGGTTAAACAATTATTCGACCGCAATCTCGATTCCCAATCGGACTATGATGCGGCTTTAGCAGCATACGAGAGCGCAGAGGCAGATGTCAAAGGCGCTCAGACAGCTCTTGATCAGGCGCACATAAATCTAAACTACGCAACCATCAAAGCTCCGATCAGCGGCGTCGTGGTCTCGAGAAACGTTGACATCGGTCAGACCGTTGCCGCCGGTTTCAATACGCCGCTTCTTTTCACCGTGGCAAATGATCTGTCTCGCATGCAAGTACAGGCGCTAGTCGACGAAGGAGATATCGGCAATGTGAAGGTCGGTCAGACCGTTACATTTACCGTCGATGCCTATCCGACCGATGTTTTCACGGGAAAAGTTTCACAAATAAGGCTACAGTCCACGTTGGTCCAGAATGTGGTGGAATATGCCGTCATAATAGACGCTGCGAATCCCGATTTGAAGTTAATGCCCGGCATGACGGCGAACATAACGATCAATGTTGCGCAAGCCAAAGATGCTCTGAAGGTTCCCACGACAGCTTTGCGTTTTTCGCCGCCGCAAGACTACATGACTCAAATGATGAAGCAGCTTCCGGATTCAATCAAGCAAAGATTTCAGCAGCGAAGGAACCAAAATGGCAGCAGCACCGGCACGGGATTCAGCGGAGGCACAAATGGCGGAACGGGCGGCGGCGGATCGAATGCTCAAACCCGGGATTTGACTCCTGGAAGTTATTTCAGAGTATGGGTGGTAGATGGCAAGCAAATAAAGCCCGTAAGAGTTTTGATCGGATTATCAGACGGAACTAATACTCAGGTGCAGGGTGATCTAAAAGAAGGCGACGAAGTAGCGGTCGGTACGCTGTCGCAATCTTCGAGCGCGCAGAATAATCCGTTTTCTGCTGGTGGGCAGAGGAGATTCTAAAGCTATGTCCGAATCGATAATCTCGGTAAAACATATAGTCAAGATTTATAAGATGGGCGACTTTGAGGTTCATGCACTTCGTGGAATTAGCCTCGACATCAACAAGAGCGAGTTTGTTGCTATCATGGGTGCGAGTGGGTCAGGTAAGTCGACCTTTATGAATATTGTGGGATGCCTCGATACACCTACCGGCGGCGAATATTTTTTAGATGGTATTGAAGTTGCAAAAATGGATCGCGATGAGCTTGCACGGCTGCGAAACAGGAAGTTGGGATTTGTCTTTCAAGCTTACAATCTCCTACCAAGAACGACCGCACTGGAAAATGTCGAGTTGCCTCTTCTCTATTCCAACACAGTCCCCACGTCCCAACGAAAAGAGAAGGCACTCGAAGCGCTAAACGCAGTCGGGCTTGCGGATCGAGCCCACCACTTTTCTAACCAGCTTTCAGGCGGCCAACAACAACGAGTAGCAATCGCAAGGTCTTTGGTCAATGATCCCGTCGTGATTCTTGCAGATGAGCCCACAGGAAATCTGGATACGCGGACAAGCGTTGAAGTCATGGAAATATTCCAGAAGCTAAACGAGCGCGGAATCACGGTTGTCCTTGTGACACATGAGATGGACATCGCCCAGTATGCACAAAAAAATGTCGTATTTAAAGATGGTAAGATAAGCCGGCTTGTCACTGTGGAAGATAGAAAAATTGCTTCCGAAGAATTGCCAAAGATTCCGGTTCTGGAAGAAGAGTTGGAATAATGAACCCTACTGTACATGAAGGATATTCTTTAGACGTTATAGAACTGGTGGAGCAGAATAGCATATCATGAAAATCCTTAACATATTAAAAATCGCTTATCGCTCGCTCGGTAGAAATAAACTTCGCTCTTTCCTGACGATGTTGGGAATTATCATTGGTGTCGCGGCTGTGATCGCAATGCTTGCAATCGGGCAAGGAGCAAGCAATGCAGTTAAGGCACAGATTGCTTCGCTCGGGACAAACATGTTGATTCTTTTTCCCGGGGCGTCAAACCAGGGCGGAGTCAGAACGCAGGCGGCCACATTCACGCGGTTCACAGAAGATGACGCGATCGCGATCAGCAAACAGTGTCCGGCGGTTCAATATGTGACGCCCGTTGTCAGAACCGTCCAACAAACTGTTGCAAATAACCAGAATTGGCGTACCGGCATATGGGGTGGTTATCCGAACTACTTTAACATAAGAGCCTGGCCTCTGCAAAGTGGGAGTTACTTTACTGGCTCGGATGAGCGCGGCGAAACAAAGGTGTGTATTGTCGGCCAGACCATCGTTACGAACTTGTTCGGGCAGAATGCGGTTCCTGTCGGGCAGACGATCCGGATAGGGAATCTTCCTTTCAGAATCATCGGCGTTCTTTCGGCGAAAGGCCAGGATGCCAGCGGGAACGACCAGGATGATATTATCATTGCTCCCTTTTCGACAGTTTTGAAGAAGCTTGTCGGCGGAATTTATGCGAATGTGATTTTCGCTTCAGCGATATCTGAAGATGCTATCAATGAAGCAAGCGACGAGATTACCGCGCTAATTAGAGACAGGCACAAGCTGACGACATGGGAGGCAAACGATTTCACGGTAAGAACCCAGACACAAATTGCAAGTACGGCAGATGCTACGACAGAGACCATGACGCTTTTACTTGCGAGCATCGCCGGGATATCGCTCGTGGTAGGCGGGATCGGGATAATGAACATTATGCTTGTGTCCGTTACAGAAAGAACGCGGGAGATTGGAATAAGGATGGCAGTTGGAGCACGAGGCAACGATGTCTTGACGCAATTTTTAATAGAGGCATTGACCTTGAGTTTTGCCGGTGGACTTATCGGCATCGTGCTGGGAGTCTTAACTTCCCAATTTGTTTCAAACCTTCAGAAATGGCCGATAGAAATTTCACCTCAGTCGATTGGCTTGGCATTTGCATTCGCCGCGGCGATCGGAATATTTTTCGGTTGGTATCCCGCTCGTAAGGCTGCCAATCTGAATCCCATTGAAGCCCTTCGATACGAGTAGATCGCCGTCTTCCGCTCCCACTGACTATGAGGTTATGCTTCAGGAGTGGAAACGTGTACTTTGCCCCATTGATGTTGAAGGGACGCCTCGGTTTGTGAGTCGAATCTGCTTAATCGAGGCTCCTTGATTTAGTCCACTGGCTTTCCTAACCTTTGCTGGAAGGAGAACATCGTGGTTGCCGGATCGGAAGACAAGGAGTCTCACGTCGCTGAGACGAAATCGGGAAGACTCGTGTCGTTGGACATGTTCAGGGGCATTACAATTGCAGGGATGACAATTGTGAATAATCCGGGAAGCTGGTCATATGTTTATCCGCCACTGGAGCATGCAAAGTGGAACGGATGGACACCTACAGATCTTGTTTTCCCTTTTTTTGTCTTCATCATGGGCACGGCAATTCCGTTTGCCTTCGCGCGTCGGTTTGAGGCGGAAGGATCCCGAAAGAGAATATATTCCAAGATTATCAGAAGGACTGTGGTCCTCATTGTGCTGGGATTAGTTCTGAACGGTTTTCCATCTTTCGATTTTCATACAATTCGTGTAATGGGTGTTCTACAGAGACTTGCTTTGTGCTACTTCTTCGCATCGATACTGTTTTTGAATTTCAATACGAAGACGCAGGCATATTTTGGAATTGGACTCCTTGCGTTGTACTGGATCCTTATGAAGTTGGTCCCTGTGCCCGGCTACGGCGCTGGAGTGCTGACTAACACCGGAAATCTTTCAGCCTACATCGATAATCTGCTGTTGCATGGACACATCTGGTCCGGATCGAAATACTGGGATCCGGAGGGACCGTTATCGACAATTCCGGCGATTGCCACCTGCCTCAGCGGTGTCCTGACCGGCGAATTCCTCAGATCCAAAAAGTCCGATTACGAAAGGACTACCTTGATGTACTTCGCGGGATGCATCGGGCTTCTGCTCGGCGTTATTCTTGACGTTTGGTTCCCAATTAATAAAAACCTTTGGTCGCCTTCCTATGTAGTGTTTACCAGCGGAATGGCTCTGATATTTCTGGCTAGTTGTTATTTCATCGCAGACATCAAGAAGTTTTCCCGGTTGAGCAAGCCGTTCGTTGTTTTCGGGATGAATGCGCTTGCGCTTTACTTCCTATCTGAATTGTTCGCGATAGTGCTGGACATGATACATGTCTCATCATCGGGCGCCGTGATCCCGCTGCAAGATTATATCTACCGTACTTTTTGTGCTTCATGGGCAGGCAACTTGAATGGTTCTCTCTTTTTTGCGCTTCTGTTCCTTGCTTTCTGGTACTTGATATTGTCGTTCATGTACCGAAAGAAGATCTTCATCAAGATCTAATCTCAAAGGACAAAATAAGTCACTCTCTCCAAAAAGGTTTTTCCAATGGTGCCATTTCGTCGAGGTTAGTAGGTTACGGAATTCATTGGTGGAGCGATTTTCCACTAGCGCTGGCGCTTGGATACTCGTTTGGGGAAATTGCGTCACATCCGGTCGCCGTACCCTTCGAAAAGAAGAGTATTGGTGTGGAAAGGAGTCTTTCCCTCGGTCCTGTGGCATACCGCGATGGAGCCGAACTTGACCTTACCCTACAATTTTGACAAAGTCTGAAATCTTGATCTAGAATCTTTTCCGATTCCAAAGCACCGGAAAATTCCTTCTGAACCTGTTCGCTTAGACCAGGATGATTCCCTCAAGCCTGAGAAGATACTCTTTCAATTTTATCCCGCCTGAGTATCCCACGAGTTTGTGATCAGAACCGATGACTCTATGGCAAGGGATTATTATCGGAAGGGGATTTCTGCTTATCGAGGCTCCGACTGCCCTGTAACCATTAGTGTGAATTTTTCTTGCGATTTGTTTGTATGTGATCGTCGTGCCGTACGGCGCCCTGGAAACTTCCGTCCAGACTCTCTGCTGGAACGCAGTTCCGATTAAGTCAATATCAAGCTCGAACCGAGTCCGCTTGCCGATGAGATACTCGTTCAGTTGCCGCATCGCGGAAAAATTCTTTTTCCGGTCATCGACGATTTCATCCGTGTCGAAATTCGAATTGATCCAACCAAAGAAACTCGATTTGGAGTCTCTGGGAAGAGCTATTTTGCAAACTCCTCTCTCGGTTGAAGCTATGTAAGTCACACCAATTGGGGATTCGAACGAAGCGCAAAAGATCCTCTTCGGGTCGTAGTCCCTTTTCATCTCCTGGTGGATGTTTAGCGAGCTGTTGCCGACTTCCATGTTTCTATTGGGTCGGAAGCCTCTCCACGATCTAGAAAATTTTACACGGACCTGCGACACGTAAACACCTTCGTGTATAGTTTAGTGACAGCAATATTCAACAAATATCAGCTAATTGATTTATTGGGTTACAGTCTCCGACGACAGTCCGGTACAGCTTCAATTCAACCAATGCCACGCCTTAGCAAATGAACCAGCAACTCAAAACCAATATAGCCACTGAACGCTAACATAATAACGCCGGAAACTTTAGAAAGCAACGTAAGTGTCTCAGCTCTAAAAGATCTGCGTTTCCAAAATATCGCCTTTAAGAGAGAGTAGTACCAGCTGGCGGTTCCTGTCCCAACGCCAAGAGCAAAAAGGATTCCGTCGCCGACGTTGCGGATTATCAAATCTGAAGCCTGTATCACGCCGCTAAGGGTTATCCAAAATGCCACAAGAGTCGGATTTGAAATATACATGAAGACACCTACCAAGAAAGCGGCTTGGCGCCCACCATTTTTCGGAACAATATTCTCGAATCGAAAACTCTCTGTCTTCGTGGTTATGTCTCTTATCCCAAGATAAAAGAGGAGAATGAAGCCAATGATTTGGAAGATGATGTTCACCACCAGTTTGTGGACGACTGCAGAGAGGCCTAGCATTGCCGCAGCACAGTAGGAAAAGTCCATCGCTGAAGCACCAAGCCCAACTGCGAAAGCATTACCAAAACCTTGTTTGAGCCCCTTTGAAATGACAGCGACATTGATCGGACCGATTGGGACCGAGATAACAATCCCCGTGATCATGCCGACCAAAAAGGCGATCATAGAGGCGTCTCACTCCGCTGATATCTTCTCATAAACAATCTCTTGGCCAATATAAAAAGCTAACAAAAATAAAGAACAGGAAAACAAATTGCAATTACGCATTAAGCTCAACCGTGACCTTGTCAAGATATGCTCCACCTCAATTCTGCAGTGAGTCGGAGTTGACATTCACGGTTGCCCTATCCCTTTTCTGCACTGGTGCTTACCTTGATTTTCAGGGGTCCGTTGTTTATGATTTTACCTGCGTTTTAAATCAAACTGGAGGTTTCCTGAATGTCAGTAAAACATTCTTTCTTATTCTTGCTATTAAGTATCGTTGGTGCTGGTTGTGCTGCCAGCTCGAGTATCGACGACAAAGTCATTGCAGTCGTGGGGGACAAAAAGATCACCTACGGCGAGTTCAAACAACAATATGTGAGGAACTACCTTGCTGGTTCAGATACGTCCAAATCTATCGAGAGCAAAGAGAAGTTTCTCAACCTTCTTGTTGACTACAATTTGAAGCTTCTTGACGCGAAAGCTGAAAACCTTCAAGACGATCCCGAGGTCAAATCGGAGATGAAGGGGTACGAAGATCAGCTTGCGGTAAGCTACGTGATGGAACACGAGCTCACTATGCCAACGATCCAACAAATATATGATCGTCAGAAGTACGAGGTCAGGGCAAGACAAATTCTTGTACCTATTCGGCCCGATTCAGCTAATCCCGCAGGTGATACGGTGAAGGCGTATAATCAAGCGATCGGGGTTATAAATGACCTCAAAGCGGGGACGCCGATAGATTCTCTTATGCGGATGTACCGGGGCGGTGACACATACTATGTTACTGCCGGCAGTTTTCTCCAATATGCTGGCGGTAAGGAATTTGAGGACGCGTTGTACTCGATCAATCCGGGGGAGACTGATTCCACTCCGATAAGGACAGCTTACGGCTACCTGGTTGTCAAGCTCATGGAAAGGAAGCCGCGAGTCGAAAGCGTCAAAGCAAGTCACATTCTTATCCAAATTAATGGAGGCACTCCTCAGGACACTCTGAAGGCTTACAACGAGGCAATTGCCATCATGGATTCTATAAAGCAAGGCGTTGACTTCGGCAAACTGGCAGAAAATAATTCTGTGGACAAATATTCCGCGCAGAGAGGCGGCGACCTTGGCTTCTTTTCGCGTAACATGATGGTCAGGCAATTTGATGAAGCCGCTTTCAACTTGAAAGTCGGGGAGATTGCGGGACCGGTGCGGACAAGATTCGGATATCACATTATCAAGCTGACGGATGTCAAGCAGCAGCCTTCGTTCGACGCCGCCAAGGAGAAAATACGTGAAAACTACTTGAACACCGGTTATAAGCTGGATCTGACCAAGTTCGTAGACCAACTTAAGAAAGAATACAACTACCAGATTGATCAGGTAACATTGAGATTTCTTTACGGCAAAGTAGATTCCACAAAACGGTTTAATGAAACAGACTTTGATTCGTTGCTTGCTCCCGCAGACCGACAAAAAGTATTGTTTACTTTCGATAAGACCGGCGGCACAATCGACACCGTCATATCTATTGCAAAAGCCGCGCAGAGTCCTACGACCGCATCGATGAACCGGGAAAATCTCACCACGCTGGTCAATGACGCGGCAAAACAAATGCTGGTCACCTATTATGCCAGTGCAAAAGCGCAGACGTACCCTGCATTCGATTCTCTGCTTAAACAGTACATGAATGGAATTCTGATCTACCAGATCGAGCAAAGGGAAGTCTGGGGAAAGGTCGTTTCGACCGACAGTTTGTTGAAGCCGTATTACTTTGACCACGTTAACAAATACTACTGGCCTAATCGTGTGGATTTGAGTGAGATCCAAGTGCTCACCGATAGTCTCGCAAAATTCGTCCACGACTCACTGAAGGCAGGAGGCAATTTCGATTCGCTTGCTGCAAAGTACACAAGGCGCGCAGGAATGGCGGAGAAAGATGGCCACTGGGAATTGCTCGCTGACTCAGCCAACGCTCTATCCATAGCTGCGACGGCGATGAAGGAAGGTGAATTCAGTAAGCCAATGAGATACGAAAACGGCTATTCGATAATAAGAGTAAACAAGTTCGTCCCTGCTGCGCCTAAGACCTTTGAGGAGGCTCGCGCAGAAGTCTCTTCTGATTATCAGGAAGTGGAATCGAAGAGAATCCAAAACGAATGGCTTAATGGCTTGCGGAAGCAATTCGGCGTTCAAATAGAAGACAAAACATTTCATGAGCTGCTTGCCCAAGATTAAGAGGCAGGCCGCTTTTCTGCTGATCGGATTATCTTTTTTGCTGATTGGATGTTCGCGTCATCAGGAAACGGGACGGCTTCTTGCAACAGTAAGTAGTTCCCAGCTCTACATGAAGGATGTCGCGGCGCGTGTTGATACCACCTCGGCATATTCCGTAAGGAGCTACGTTTCAAATTGGGTTAACCAGCAGCTCCTTTTTGAAGAGGCAAGGAGACAAGGATTTGAAAACACGCAGGAGTTTCAAGGTAGTGTAAAGGAATATGCCCGACAGCTTGCGATAACAATGCTTTTGAACAGAATTGTCTACCAAGCCCCGATTGACCTGCCTCATGATGAACTTCTTAAGTATTACAATTCTCATCGCCCCGACTTTCGCGCGATGGATGAAATTACCTGCGTGAATCTCGTGGCATTCGCTGAGAGAAAGCTTGCTGTGTCCTTCAGGAATGCGCTCGTCTCGGGATCGTCGTGGAACGATGTCTTCAATGACATACCGACCTCTGCAATTGTCGATTTAAAAGATTCTGTCTATGTCACGTCTTCAAGCGTACAGCCGGCAATTTGGGATGTCATTCAATCTCTCGAGGACGGGAAAATATCATTCCCGATTCAGGCTGACAGGGTTAGTTATGTCGTGCAGGTCATTAAGAAACTGAGTGTTGGCGATTCGCTTCCGTTCGACTATGCAGCTTCACAGATCAAGCAGAGAATGGTAATAGAAAAGAGGCGGCGGCTTTACACTTTGCTAATCGATTCACTGCGATCAGCCGGAAATTTCCAGATCGATCCAAGCGTTGCTATAAGAGACACTAACATCGAGGAATGATTAGGTTGGAAAGGATCTGCAGAATAGTATTGTCGATCGTTTTTGTTGCAGGATTCGTTTCCCGATGGATCCCTTCGGGACAAGCGCAGACCAAGGCGGTTCTTGACAAAATCGTCGCGGTGGTCGGCGGTGAAATTGTCCTGAAATCGGAAGTGGACTACCAAGTTCAATTGACCGCTTATCAAAACAAGCTGGATCCGAGCGATCCTCAACTTCGCAGCAGAGTTCTTGAGGCGATGATCGATGACAAGCTTATTTTGGCCCAGGCAGGCTTAGACAGCGTGACAGTGACGGACGACGAAGTGACTCGACAGCTTGATTCTCGAATCCAAAATCTAGAAAAGCAGCTTGGTAGCGACCAAAAGGTGGAAGAAGTCTACGGCATGTCGATAAATAAAATTCGCAATGAATTTAGGGACGACATGCGCAAGCAACTGATCGTTGAGAAATTGAAGCAACAGAAATTCGGGGACATGAAGGTTTCCGCCGCTGATGTGCGTCAGTTTTACGAGACCTATAAAGACAGTCTTCCGCAGGTCCCGGAGCAGGTCACCTTGAGCCACATTTTCATTGTTCCCAAGCCAAGCGAAAAGGCGCGCAGACAAGCGGAATCGCTCGCAAGATCTCTTCTTGACTCTTTGAGAGGAGGCGCTGATTTCGCTTCTCTCGCGAAGAAGTACTCTCAAGATCCCGGCAGTGCCTCAGCGGGCGGAGACCTCGGCTGGGCTAAACGCGGCCAGTTTGTTCCTGAGTTTGAACACGCGGTCTTCGATTTGAAGTCAGGTGAAATTTCCGATATCGTCGAATCACAATTTGGTTTTCACATTATACAGTTACTGGAACGCCGCGGTGATCAGGTGCATGTAAGACATATTTTGATTCAGATACCGCGTTTGCAAGCAGATGATGATTCGGTCATCGTCCTACTCGATTCACTCAGATCCCGTACGTTAGCCGGCGAAAGTTTTGCAAAACTCGCGCGTGAGCTTTCTATGGATAGAGATACGAAAGAACTAGGAGGAGACCTTGGGAGACTCACTATTGATCAGTTGGAGCCCGCCTTTCTGGCTACGGTAAACAAGCTGAAGGTCGGTGAGATTAGCATGCCGGAAAAGGTCACGTACGGCAAGTCTTACGGCTATCATATTGTTTACTTGCGCGATCGAATCCCATCTCACAAAGTGAGTTTGGATGGGGATTATGATAGGCTTTCCAACATGTCTCTCTCCATGAAACAGAACCAAGCGTATCTAAATTGGATCAATCAACTTAAGGGCCAAATATATCTGAAGATTATGAGCTGAGATCGATCTTGTCCGAATGATCCCTTCTGGGAAACGATCCAAGAGTTAGCTTGTTTATCCTTTCTTCAAGAGAAAATTGGTTGCATGAGATGCGAAATTCAATAAATGTCCTAAACGCAATGGTATACGGTGAACGATTGTTTGTATTCTCCAAAGTCAATGATTGGATATTGAAATAATGGCAAGCAGGAAACCGAGCTTACAACGGCGAACAAATTCATTGCGCAAGAGAGTGAGAGTCAATGTCGATTTCAAAGAGTATAAATTAGACAACGGACTTGCCGTCATTCTCCGAAAAGATTTTTCAATGCCCGTGGTTGCTGTCGACGTGTGTTATCATGTCGGGTCAAAGAATGAAAAGGAAGGCAAGACCGGTTTTGCGCATCTCTTTGAGCACTTGATGTTTGAGGGTTCGGAACATGTCAAGAAGGGAGCATTTGATAAGTACATTTCTCTCGCCGGTGGATACAACAACGCGTACACTACCGAGGACGTGACCAATTATTACGAAGTTCTTCCGTCGAACCAGCTTCCGCTCTCTATCTGGCTGGAAAGCGACAGAATGCTAAAATTCAACGTGACTGAGGAGGCTCTTTCGACTCAGAGAGAGGTCGTGAAAGAAGAGAAGCGGTGGCGCATCGATAATCGTCCTTACGGTGACGCATCGGAGAAGATGCAGAATCTCGTCTTTCCAAAAGGACAGTATCACTGGCCGGTGATAGGCTCGATGGAGGACTTGGACGCCGCAAATATGGATGACGTCAGGGGCTTTTACGAGAAGCATTACTGTCCAGATAACGCGGTTCTTGTCGTAAGCGGTAACATAGATTTCAAAGCCACGGAAAGCTTAATCTCAAAATATTTTTCCGATATTCCGCCGGGTCGTGACGGCATTGAGCCAATTTCGTTCCAGGACGAAAAACTTGACCATGAGCGAGTTGAGGTTATGCACGGCAACGTACCATCACCGGGCGTGTTCGTCGCGTACAAAGTTCCGTCAGAGGGCTCAGCGGAGTATTATGCTCTCTGTCAAGCTGAAAGGGTTTTGTCTGATGGCAACAGTTCACGACTGTATAAAAGATTAGTCTATGAGACACAGTCCGTCTCAGATTTTGATGTATCTATCGAAGCGATGGAGAATGCTGGAGTTCTCATGTTCTCAGCTTTCGTAGCTCCCGGGCATTCCGAAGACGAGGTGCTTAAGCTTTTTGATGATGAGATCGACAGGCTCCAGAATTCCGTTGTGAACGAATACGAGTTTAATAAGGCACAAAATGGCACGATTTCTTCTTATGTCGGAAGGCTCTCAGTAAACAACGGCGTCGCCGACGCGCTGGCGCACTATCACACTTTTTTCAGGAATGCTGGCATGATAAATTCCGAGGTTGACCGGGAACTTGCCGTCACGCCGGCCGCGATAAATGAAAACGCAGCAAAATTTCTGAAGAGAGACGGAAGAGTCGTTTTGATTTATTTGCCCAATCAAGAGGGTCAATGAAAACGAAACTGGAACGGAAAGAGGATCTTCAGAATAGGGTTTTGGCGAGAATGAATACTGAAGCGACAAACAAGAAATCCCGCCTCCTAGACAGATCGAAGCCGCCGCAGCCTCAACCTGCAAGCAAGGTCTCGTTTCCTAAATTCTTTACGAAGAAACTCGCTAACGGGTTTAAGTTTTTTGTCGTGGAAAATCATACGCTCCCAATCGTTACGATGGGATTTGTCATCAGGGGAGGTTCCACATTCGACGGTGATTTGCCGGGCCTTTCCAGCATCACGAGCGAATTGATCACGAAAGGAACAAAAAGGCGAAGTGCGACCGAAATTGCAGAGGCGATAGATTGCGTCGGGGGATCGCTTTCAAGCAGTTCTTCGTGGGACGTCAGCGAGGTCTTCGTCTCGGTTCTGAAAAGTCATTTGTATGCGGGCATCGATGTCCTGCAGGACGTCGTATTGCACGCCACATTTCCCAAAGAAGAAATAGACAGAGTTAAGGCGCAACGAATCGCATCTATTCGTCAGATGAAAGCGGATCCGGGTTATCTGGCTGATACGCAGTTTGCGTCGGTTGTATTCGGAGGTCATCCGTACGGCGCTAATGCAGGCGGAACTGAAGAATCAACGAGTGCCATGGAACGCGATGATTTTGTCGCATTTCAAAAGGATTTTTACACGCCGGATAATTCGTTTTTGGTTTTTGCAGGTGATGTGACTCCCGAGGAGGCGGAAAAGAGCCTATCCCGATATTTTGTGGATTGGAAAGGCAAAAGAAAATCTTACCCATCGGTGCCAGTGGTCTCGGGCTCACCGAACGGCAAAGTCGTTATCGTTGACAGGCCGGATGCGGTGCAGTCCGCGCTGAGAATAGGCGGGATAGGAATTGCCCGGAGCGACAAGAATTATTTAAAGACTTTTGTAATGAACACTCTTCTTGGAGGCTACTTCAGCTCACGAATCAACATGAACCTGCGCGAGACCCACGGCTACACTTACGGTGGAAGAAGCTTCTTTGACGCGCGAGTTTTTCCAGGACCGTTCGGTGTTGCTGCGGACGTGCGAAGTGAAGTGACGAGCGAGACAATAATTGAAGTGCTGAATGAACTGGACCGGATACGTGCGACCCTACCGTCCAAGGCAGAATTAGAAATGGTGAAGAATTATTTGGAAGGTCTCTTCCCAATTCAATTAGAAACTCCTCAGCAGGTCGCAAGGAGAGTGATTGCTTTAGAGCTGTACCATCTTCCAAGAGATTATTACAAGAACTACCGAGAAAATATTCATAAGATTACGGCCAGTGATATTCGTTCTTCCGCCAGGAAATACATACCCGAGAAGCTCGCAATCGTGCTTAGTGGAAACTCAAACGGAATCAGAAGTAAACTGGAACAGTTTGGCAGGGTTGAAATTGTGGATTCCGAAGGAAGCAAGATGTTGGATCAGCGGCCCTTGAAGTGATGGGAGAAGGGAATTATGGTTCATGGCAGGAACACCGATTTCCGGCGAAGGGGAAATATAAAAGCTGAAGGTAAACAAAAGCCCGGAGACATGAAGTGAATCAGACAACATTGAGAAGAGAGAAAGTTTCGGACGTCGAAGGAATTGCTCGACTGAATGAGAGTTTCTCCGAGCTACGCGCTGAAGTCGCAAAAGTGATTGTCGGGCAGGACGAAATCATAAAGCAAATATTCATAGCGGTCCTGTCTCGCGGACACAGCCTGCTTGTCGGAGTACCGGGGTTAGCAAAGACCCTTCTTGTCAGGACGCTGGCAGAGGCTCTGAACTTGAAGTTCAGCCGAATTCAATTTACTCCTGACCTCATGCCAAGTGACATCACTGGAACCGAAATTATCGAGGAAAACATCGCGACGGGCGAAAGGACCTTCCGGTTTGTCAAAGGTCCACTTTTTGGAAATATCATTCTGGCAGATGAGATAAATAGAACTCCTCCCAAGACTCAGAGCGCACTTCTCGAAGCTATGCAAGAATATCGAGTAACAGCGGCGGGCCGGACTTTCCAGCTTGATCCTCCATTCTTCGTGTTGGCGACTCAAAACCCAATTGAACAGGAAGGAACATATCCGCTTCCAGAGGCACAGCTTGACCGATTCATGTTCAATGTGTGGCTCGATTATCCTTCCTCTGATGAAGAAATAAAGATTGTTCAGACGACGACAAGTGAGTATGCCCCGGTGGTCCAAAAAGTGATTGATGGACCGGACATACTTTATTTTCAGGAACTGTTGAGAAGGATTCCGGTTTCGGTATCTGTGGTCAAGTTTGCTGTTGAACTTTCGAGCCGCACTCGTCCACAAAACCGTCAGGCACCAGATTTCATAAAGCAATTTGTCAGCTACGGAGCCGGACCCCGTGCCTCTCAGTATTTGATTCTTGCAGCAAAAGGCGTGGCAGCGCTTGAGAACAGGTTCAGTCCCGACATTGACGACGTGAAAAAGGTCACCCTTCCTGTTCTGCGTCATCGGATCATAACCAATTTCAATGCTGAGGCGGAGAACGTAACTACCGTGGAGATTGTCCGACGACTTCTTGAGGCGTGAAGAGTGAAAACCCACAGCACGTTTCTGTTTCTGATGGTCGCATGCTTGGCAGTTTTCTCAAGCCGGCTATCTGCCCAAAGTAAGTATTGGATTTGCTTCAAAGATAAGCCGAACGTCGGATCGCTTACATTATCAGCGAAAGTTGAGTCGAGCGAAGCATTTCTGATAAATAGCAGTGTCCTCACGCAGCGGGCTATCAACCGACGCTTAAAGGTTCTCCCTCCTTCCTCCGTGGTCTCGAATTCTGATTTTCCTGTCTTCGTTCCATACCTGGACAGTTTGAAGTCAATCGGCCTGACGGTCGACGGGACTAGCCGGTGGTTCAACGCAGCAGTCGTGAAGGCGGATTCCGCGCATCTTATGCTGGCAGAAAGATTTTCTTTTGTAAATGCGATCAAGAAAGTTGTAGTTGTGACAAGTCCCTTACAGCCACTCAAGCCAGGTCATGGTTTTGAGAGACCGCTCTCCGTTACGTCCGGCGGCGTGCCTCAGCCTCGCGATACGAGTATTTACGGTCCATCATATACCCAATTTGAACTAAGTGGAATTCCGGAGGTGCATGCATTAGGTATAGATGGGAGCGGGGTTCTCGTAGGGATGCTTGATACAGGATTTCGTTATGAAGCTCATGACGCATTGAAAAACATAAAAATTGCAGGGGAGCATGACTTCATTCAAAATGATTCCATAACTGCAAACCAGTCCGGAGACGCATCCGACCAGGACGAACATGGGACATTGACGCTTTCCGTTCTGGGTGGATACTCACCTGGAGACATTGTCGGTGTCGCCCATGGGTCAGAATTCATTCTTGCCAAAACCGAGTATGTACCCGTCTCTGATTTTACATGGGAAGAGGATAATTGGGTTAAGGGCATCGAGTGGATGGAGGCGAGAGGAGTGGATGTTGTCTCTTCCTCGGTTGCGTACGACATTTTTGTCGATTCTTCGGGCGTTGTCGATTCCGCCGATTCATATTTTTGGTCGAGGGGCGATTTTAACGGGCGAATCGCTTTTTCAAGTTTAGCCGCAACGAAAGCGGCAGAGCTCGGGGTTGTGGTGGTACAAGCGATGGGCAATGAAGGCAATGGAAATGGTATAGCCGGCACAATGGATGTTCCTGCAGATGCGGACAGCATAATTTCGGTTGGAGCTGTCGATTGGGATGGCGCCTTGACTAGTTTCAGTTCCACCGGACCGACCAACGATGGAAGAACAAAACCAGATCTTGTTGCAGACGGCAGCAGCGACTATGCTGCCTGCGTACCGGGACCCGATACCTATGAATACGTTAGCGGGACATCGTTATCGACGCCAATCACCGCTGGCGTCGCAGCGCTGATCCTGTCCGTTCGACCCGATCTTACGCCCATGCAGGTCATTGGTTTGCTCAAAAGCACAGCCGTTCAAGTTTCAGATTCTGGGAATCCAAGCCGGACGTCAAGCCATCCGAACAACTTCTATGGTTGGGGAATTGCAAATGCCTGGAATGCGATAAAAAGTCTGGGACTTGCAGGTTCCAATAATTTTGCATTCTGGAAGAAGGATCAATCCTTTTATTTTGCGGTTCGCGCTTTTGGCACTTCAGGGATAAACGTCGGTCTCAGCAAAGCATTTTATTCCACCGATGGATTGCAGTATTTCTCGACGCCCGTCTCTCAAACCGACACAGTGAATCAATACAGTTTCAGCGTCTCTCCGCGAATCTCTACTCTAAGTAATCTCTATTTCTATTTTGCCTTTGTTGATTCGAGTGGTAATAAAACGAATGTACCATATTACGGTTCGGCTGCACCGTTCAAAGTGGCCGGCTGGATGTTGAACCTCCAACAGTCAGCGGGGAGTTTCGTGTTATTCAACAATTATCCGAACCCGTTCAATTCTCAGACTCGCGTAAGCCTCGCGTTGAAAAATGAAGCAAATGTCAGTATCGACGTGTACGACATCTTAGGGCAAAAAGTTAGAACTCTTCCAGCAGGAAATCTGTCTTCGGGTTATCATGAGTTTACCTGGAACGGAAGAAGTGACAACGGACAGGGTGTCAGCAGCGGGGCTTATCTCATCAGGGTCAACGTCGGTGGAACAATTAATGTTATTAAAGCACTTTACTTAAAGTGATTTCGTAGATCTGCCTATGGAACAAGTACATTTCGACATCCCGGTTTATTTCTTATTGCTGTTTGCAGTACTGTCGATGGGTTTGTCCTACTTGATGTATCGCAAAATCGAAGTGATTGACAAACCCAAGCGTGTCTTCCTGTTTGTCTTGCGTTCCATCGCAATCTTTCTTCTCTTACTTGTCATAACAAACCTCACCACGGACATTGTTCACACGTTTGAGAAGAAACACAATGTTTTGGTCCTTGTGGATGACTCTAAAAGCATTTCGCTCTCTGACGGTGCAGTGCAGCGTGCCCGAGTTGTGAAAAACCTGATTCAGAGCAAAACCTTTCACGATCTTTTGGAACAATTCGATGTTAAACCTCTGGTATTCGGCGGGAGCGTTTTGCACTCAATTGATTTGGATTCACTGAAGTTCGACCAGGCGCTCACCAATATCGAATCGTCGCTTCAAGAGGCCGCAAGGCTAGGCACCAGTGCACAACCGGCCTTTGCCATTCTCTTGACGGATGGGAATTATGATGCGGGAGGGAATCCTATCGATTTCGCTAGAACTATGTCGTTTCCGATTTTTTCCGTCGGGATCGGCGATTCAACTCAGCCGAAAGATATTGTTGCGAGGAGAATAATTCCTGCCCCGTCGGAATATGCCGGCAAAAAAAGTATTGTTAGAGCTGTCATCGGCTCGTATGGATTTGGTGGAAAGTCTGCCAGAGCTGAGTTGTTAGAAGATGGGAGACAAGTTGACTCGAGAGAGATCACACTGGTCAGCGAAGGGAATATCGAGATCTCTTTCGACTACACACCGAAGATTGTCGGCACCCACTCCCTGAGGGTACAAGTCCAATCGTTGAGTGGGGAGTTTGACCAACGAAACAATTCTGCTTCAGCTTCTGTGGAGGTTTTGAAAGGAAAATATTCGGTTCTTCTCGTCGCTGGCGAGCCAGCCTCAGACGTGGCATTTCTGCGCAGGAATCTTGAGTCGGTCCAGGATTTCGAATTGAAAGTCCTGATTCAGAGGGATGCTGGTACTTTTTACCAACAAAGTGCAAGCGGCATTGAAAATACTTCTAGCGACAATGTTGATCAGGTCTTGGCGCAAAAATACGACGCAGTATTGCTCTACGATTTTCCGAATTCAAAATCCGGGAGCTTGCTCCCCGGAATCCAGGCGGTCCTGAATTCGAGCGGGGTAGCTTATGCCTATTTTGCGGGAGGGAATTTTTCACCGGACCAAGTTGGTCGTCTTCCTAGATTGCCTTTCGCCGTTCGTGACTTTTCCCCTTCATCGTCTGGGGGGGAATTCCAGGTGGCTATTTCCCCAGCCAGTTCTGGTGAATCTCCGATGGCTAATCTTCAGCCGCTTTACGCCTTGCTCACTGAGAATTCCAGCTTGATTCCACCACTTTATTATCAGAAGATAGAATGCACGCTGTCGGTCGGCGCAATTCCCATTGCTTATCCGGTAATGAACGGGGTTCGGTTGACATCGCCGATTTTTCTCGTCAGCGAAACGGATCGGAGCGCAGCGTTTCTGGCTTACGGGCTTTGGAGAACGGAGCTATTTAGTTCGATCAGTGGTTTGAGGAGCGACTTTCTTCGAGAGTTTCTCGCCACTCTAGTCCGAAATTTGATAAGCAGTGGCAAACAGAGACTTCTTACTGTGAACACAGACAAGAAAACCTACGACCCTTCAGAAACCATAAATTTCCTTTCGCTCCTGGTTGATCAAACAGGTTCCCCCGTGAATGATGCTGTAATAAAAGTAAATATAGAAAATGAAGTGACGAAGAAATCTGTGGGCGATCTTCAAATGAAGCGGATTGACAACGGCAGTTACTCGGGAAGCCTGAGCGGGCTCGGTGAGGGAAGGTACTATTATTCCGCGAGGGCAAAATCTGGCTCTGATTTCCTGGGGGCGGACAGCGGAACAATTCTCGTAGAGTCGATGAATACGGAATTTGTCCAGACTTCGATGAATGCGCAACTATTGAAACAGCTCTCATCGGTGACTGGTGGCAAGTTCTTAACAGCGCAAGAATTCGTCAACGGTGATCTTCCGGTGAAACCGGAGTGGAGGGAGCCCGTGTCGCTGACAAGCGAAAGAAAATATGAATTGCTTTCTTCGCTTCCGATTCTTGTGGTTGTGTTTGTCTTGCTTGGGGTTGAGTGGGTTATGCGCAAAATCTGGGGCCTGCCGTAAAAGCCTGGCCGCTAAGTCACCTGTTCCTCTTGCCCGGCAGTCACGGTCCACACAGCGACTATTCCTGTCATTGCAAAGAGGACAGGGGTTTTGTCACGGAATGGTCCGTGACAGCCCGGCTAAAAGTCACCTGCTCCTCTTGCCCGGCAGTCACGGTCCATACCGTGACTATGATTGTTGTTGCAGGGTAGGAAGGGGTTTCTGTCACGGAGTGGTCCGTGACAGCACAACTGAGACAGCCAACCTACTATTAGCCTATTAGTAAGTTTCTCGAAATTTGTTGGCGGAGAAGTCTGATCAAGGAGAGGCGATCGGCTTCCTCCCGTTTGCGACACACAATGCCATGAGTTCTTCAAGATCAAAATCGACGGGGCTGACTTCTTTGCCCGGCACTCATGGTCCATACCGTGAGTAGCATTGTTTTTGCAGGGTAGGAAGGGGTTTCTTTCACGGAACGGTCCGTGACAGCCCGGCTGACGTCTTCTAAATTCTCGAATAGACCTTGGACTTTAGCTGATAGCTCACCTATTCCGTTATTCCGTTAACACGCGATATTCGGTCAAATTCACTTAACCTTTTCTTAACATTAAGTTAACATCCAAGTCAACGCCTCTGGCTACTTTTATCTCATGGATGTCGAGATAGAAGACATTTTCGTGCCTCAAGCGACAATTCAGGTGGAAAAGAAATCTGCTATTCATGCTGACGGTGTCTTCAAGTTCGTTGTGGGCTTGTTTGCGTTTTCGGTCGTCGTTTTACTCGTCTGGCTCGGGATCCAGCTTTATATCACTTCCCGTCCTGCATTTGTGTCTTTAGGTTTCTGGGATTTTATAAAAGGTACAACGTGGGATCCCGTGACTGGCGTCTTTGGCGCCCTTCCGTTTATCTACGGGACAATTCTAACCTCCTTTCTCGCACTTCTCATTGCGACGCCGCTCGGGATTGGCACAGCGCTATTCCTCGCCGAGTTATCTCCGAACTGGCTGAGGCGTTCGCTCCAGCCGCTTATTGAACTTTTAGCAGGCATTCCCAGCGTGATCTATGGCTTGTGGGGAATTTTCGTCTTAGCTCCCGTAATGGCAAATCAGGTTGAGCCATTTTTGTCAAGCAAGCTTGGTTTCCTTCCATTTTTTAAAGGTTACCCGCTCGGCATTGGCTTTCTTACCGCGGGTATAATTCTTGCGATAATGATAGTGCCATTCATTATTTCCGTATCGACAGAGGTCTTGAGCACCGTTCCAACTTCGCTTAAGGAAGGAATGTATGCGCTCGGCGCGACGAGGTGGGAAACGACGAGGAGAATTGCACTTCCTTATGCGAAGAGTGGAATATTCGGATCGATCATCCTTGCCTTGGCGAGAGCTTTGGGAGAGACGATGGCCGTGACGATGGTGATTGGCAACACTCCGCAGATTAGCAAGTCACTCTTTGATCCGGGTTACACGATGGCTGCGGTGATTGCAAATGAATTTACCGAGGCAACCTCCGATTCATACGTTTCCGCATTAGTCGCCATCGCTTTCATTCTCTTACTGATCACTCTCCTTGTCAATGCAGTAGCGAGGTGGTTGATCTGGCGAACGACGGGTGTAAGATGAACGAGTCAATTGTCCCGGCCGCAGGAAAAGTTTTCTCTGGCACAGGAATCTCCTATTGGCGCAGGAAAATTTCTAATATACTCTTCACAGCTCTTTTTTCTTCGAGCATTTTGATAGTACTTCTTCCACTTCTGCTCATCATTGGGTATTTATTTTTCAAAGGCGCTTCATCGGTAAATTTGAATTTCTTTATACATAGGCCCGCTCCTGTGGGGGAGGCTGGTGGTGGAATGGGGAATGCGATCATTGGCTCACTCTATATCGTCGGGCTTGCGTCACTCATTGGAATACCGGTTGGCCTTTTGGGAGGCATTTTTCTTGGTGAATTTCCTCACAGCAAGTTGTCAACAGTGACAAGGTTTGTTGCCGACGTACTTAATGGTACGCCGTCGATAGTCATGGGTGTTTTTGCCTACACGGTCGTTGTCCTTCCGATGAGGAGTTTCACCGCGCTCGCTGGAGGAGTTGCGCTTGGCATTATGATGATACCGACCGTTCTCCGGACAACCGACGAGATTCTCCAGACTGTTCCGTTGACTATTCGAGAGGCTTCGCTCGCGTTAGGCGTTCCATATTGGAGAACTGTTCTTTTAGTCGTTCTCAGAAGTGCAAAGAGCGGCATTGTCACCGGCATACTACTTTCAATTGCGAGAGTCCTTGGCGAAACAGCGCCACTTCTTTTTACAAGTTTCAACAATGCATTTTTCAGCTACAGCCTCACCCAGCCGATTTCGGTCTTGCCCGTTCAGATCTTTAACTACGCAATTTCACCCTACGACGATTGGCATAGACAGGCGTGGGCGGGGGCGCTCGTGCTTGTCGTCGGTATTCTTGTGTTGAATCTTGCAGTGAGAGCATTTTCAAGACAAAAATTTGAACAAACTGTATGAACGCCATCTCAGGCAATCATTCCGGAATAATATCTCAAGACCTTAGAGCATACTTCGGAAACCTTGAAGCGCTCAAGGGAATTGACATTTCGATTTCTAAAAAGATGGTCACAGCGTTAATTGGGCCATCCGGCTGTGGTAAAACAACCTTTCTCAGAACTCTGAATAGGATGCACGAACTTGCCGCCAACGCTTACATAAAAGGCAGAGTCCTTGTCGATGGAACCGATATTTACGCCTCGAATGTCGATCCCGTACTCGTCCGAAGAAAAATCGGCATGGTATTTCAGAAGCCCAATCCATTCCCCACTATGTCGATCTACGATAACGTGGTTGCCGGATTGAAGCTGACCGGCAGACATTCCCGCAGGGAGCTTGACGAGATCGTCGAGAAGAGTTTGGTTCAATCCGCCCTATGGGATGAAGTAAAAGATTCGCTGCACAAATCAGGAGCAAGTATCTCCGGAGGACAGCAGCAAAGGCTGTGCATCGCAAGGACGCTGGCTGTCAATCCGGAAGTTATTTTGATGGATGAGCCGGCGAGCGCGCTTGATCCTCTTTCCACGGCGAAGATAGAAGAATTGATTTTTCAACTGAAAGAAACCTACACGATTATCATTGTGACACATAACATGCAGCAAGCTGCGCGGGTGAGCGATTTCACGGCGTTCTTTTATTTGGGGGAACTTATCGAATTCAGTGCCACAGGTGAAATGTTCACACGACCCAAAAAGAAACAGACTGAAGATTACATAACCGGCAGATTCGGGTAATTCAGGGGAATATCGAAATGATGGGGCAATGAAAGGATTGAATTGACTGAGAACCGGAAGGTCAGGGTTCCGTTCAGTCCTCATTCCATTCTTCAGCTTTTTCCCGCGCCACTCTCTGGTATTAAATCAAATCCATTACGTCTTGACAAAGTTTATGTCTTCTCAAATTCTGAATCAAAGAGATTTCAAATGAATTCTTTTGCGGTTAAATTCATACTGAAAAAAGAGATAATCACTGATAGCCAAAAAGGAGACCACCAAGATGATAAAGCGAGTTTTTCTGATCCTGTTGTCGGGAGTGCCGTTACTGTGGGCGCAGTCGACCACGAGTGTTTTCGCGCCGTTGAGTTTACCGAATCCAAACGATGTGCGCACATTCGATGGAAGACCTGGGCCTAGTTACTGGCAGCAACGCGCAGATTATTCAATAAGAGTTTCTCTCGACACGTCTGCGAGCAGAATCTCCGGCAGTGAGACAATTACGTACACGAACAATTCGCCAGAGCCTCTGGATCATTTGTGGCTGCAGCTTGATCAGAATCTTTTCAAAGATGAAAGCCGTGGAAGTTATGAATTCAATTCGCCACGCGGCCGATATAGGGGACCGTTTCGGAATGGCGGTGACGAGCTGACCAGCGTAATTGTCGTGCGGAATGGCAAAGAAGTCCGATCGCATTATATCGTGGACGATACGCGAATGAGAATCGACCTTGAGGAACCGCTTCCCAGTCACGGCGGGAAAATTCAGTTGGAGATACTCTGGTCTTTTGCAGTTCCAAAATATGGAGCGGACCGCCTCGGGAGATTCGAGTCGAGTGACGGCACGATTTACGAGATTGCTCAGTGGTATCCTCGGATGTGCGTGTATGATGATGTACACGGCTGGAATCCGCTGCCATATCTTGGCGAGGGTGAATTCTATCTCGAGTACGGCAATTTCGATGTCGAGATCACGGCGCCGCGAGACTACATCGTGGTGGCCACGGGGGTTTTGCAGAATCCGGAAAAGGTGTTGACCGGGACGGAACGAGACAGGCTTGCTCTGGCAAGAAAAGTCGATTCGACCGTTCATGTTATTTCGCCAGATGATATCGCAAAGCCGAGCACAAGACCTGGAGGTAAAGGAGATCTGACCTGGAAGTACCGGGCAGAAAACGTCCGCGATTTTTCATGGGCAGGTTCAAAGGCATTCATCTGGGATGCTTCACATTGGGACAATATTTTATTGATGGCGGTCTATCCGCGGGAAGGAATTTCAACAGACACGTCGAAAGGGCCGGGTTGGGAGAAAGATGTCGAGTTCATGAGACACACGTTCAAGTATTATTCTGAAAATTATTACCATTTTCCGTATCCGGTGGCAACCAACGTCGGCGGAATTGTCGGCGGGATGGAGTATCCGATGATCGTCTTCTGTTCAGCACAATCAAGAGGACAAGGTCTGTATTTTGTCACCGATCATGAATTTGGACATGGCTGGTTCCCGATGACCGTCGGGAGCGACGAGCGCCGCTATGCCTGGATGGATGAGGGATTCAATACCTTCATAAATTATTATTCGGGCTACGACTATTACGGAGATAAGTCATATCAGGTGCTAAGAGGGAGTCCGGATACGATTGCTATACGGATGAACTCCTTGATCAACCAGGAGTCTATCATGACTTACGCCGACAATATCAACCCGGCCAATTATGGCCTCCTTGAATATTACAAGACTGCGCTGGGGTTGAGATTGCTGCGCGAATCGATTATTGGACATGAACGATTTGATCGCGGGTTCAAGGCTTATATCCAAAGGTGGGCATTCAAGCACCCTCAGCCGGCTGATTTTTTCAGGACAATAGCGGATTATTCCGGTGAGAATTTGGATTGGTTCTGGAGAGGATGGTTCTATTCGACGGATGTATTGGATCAGGCAATCGATTCCGTTGTGGCCGATTCTGCAAAGTCGGTCATCTACCTGGCGAACAAGGCGGGACTCGTAATGCCTTTCAAGCTGGGAGTGACTTTCTCAGATGACAAGATTGACAGTTTCGAGGTCCCCGTTGAAACCTGGTTCCAGGGGAACAATTACACTTTGCCGATCTACGATGAAAGAAAAATTGAAAAAGTTGTGATCGACCCAAACCATGTTATGCCGGATATCAACCGGGAGAACAATGTTTGGGAAAGCAAGAAGACCGGCAGTTAGAGCGGATTTTTTTTGCCAAGAAGTGGCCCGGACGGTTATCGCATCTCTATCTGATCGGGCCGTCGCGGCGTGCGTCGTAGCCGAAACCGTATTGGTTTGCGCCGTAGGCGAGTGATCCGGCCACATTGCGATCGGGATTGCCGAGGTGGCGGATCGTCCAACGGACTTCGAGAACTGAGCGGCATTATCATTTTCGATAAGGGCGCTTGTTGGCACTTGCGGCTTTTCCCAGTCGGTTTCTCTGGGGTAGAATGCCACTGTTCGCTTAATTCCTTGCAGGTGCTGTCGCTGTAACTCATTGAAACAAAAGGGCTAAGATCGCGTTCGCCGTGGCATTTAAGTTGCAGAAAATGTGGCGTCTCCAGTTAAATTACATGTCGGTGAGCGCCATCGCTGGCGTTCCCTTTGCGACATAAGATTTGCAGAAGAAGAGGGGTGCCGTAAAGCGGTACCTTGAAGTTCTTTCTGGATACTGAATAGGGGGACAAGTGTTTTCACATCTTACTTTGAAGAAGGAACAAAAATGGCTGAAGAGAATATGTCCGAGAAGAGCGGCAAACAGTCGCCTTTTTCCGGTAATGTTGTAACAATTGATGGGAACGAGGCGGCTGCTTATGTCGCCCATAAACTCAATGAAGTAATCGCAATTTATCCTATCACCCCGTCGTCTCCGATGGGTGAATGGGCGGATGAATGGTCGGCTCAGAACAGGCCAAACTTGTGGGGAACGATTCCTGCGGTGGCTGAGATTCAAAGTGAAGGCGGCGCATCCGGCGCTGTCCACGGATCGCTTCAAGCTGGCGCACTGACAACGACCTTTACGGCATCTCAAGGTTTGCTCTTGATGATTCCGAACATGTTTAAGATCGCCGGCGAATTGACTTCGACGGTGTTCCACATTGCTGCAAGGTCCGTTGCTGCACATGCGCTTTCAATTTTTGGGGACCACAGCGACGTGATGGCTGCAAGGGCAACCGGCTTCGGAATGCTGGCTTCGAACTCGGTTCAGGAGGTAAATGATTTTGCTTTGATATCCCAGGCGGCGACTTTAAGGACGCGCGTGCCGTTTCTGCATTTCTTCGATGGCTTCAGAACTTCGCATGAAGTTCTGAAGATACAGCAGTTGACGGACGAACAGATGCGTGCCATCGTTACCGATAAGATGGTTCACGAGCATCGTATGCGGGCACTTTCACCCGACCATCCGGTTCTCCGGGGTTCGGCGCAGAATCCGGACGTGTTTTTCCAGGCGCGGGAAGCGGGCAACAGGTTCTACACTGCCTGCCCCGGGATTGTCCAGCAAGTGATGGACGAATTTGCAAGAGTCGTCGGCAGAGCGTATAAGTTGTTTGACTACGTGGGTTCACCCGATGCAGAACGCGTCATTGTGATGATGGGCTCCGGAGCCGAGACGGCACATGAAACTGTCGAGTACTTGACCGACAAAGGAGAGAAAGTCGGACTTGTTAAGGTGAGGCTTTATCGCCCGTTTTCTGTCGAAGCATTCATAAAGTCGTTGCCGAAGACAGCCAGGAGCATTGCAGTCCTTGACCGAACAAAAGAGCCCGGCGCGACTGGCGAACCATTATATACCGATGTGGTGACCGCGTTGGCGGAAGCGAATGCGTCAGGAAAGCTGCCGCTGAAATCTTTCCCGAAGGTTATCGGCGGAAGATACGGCCTGTCATCGAAAGAGTTTAATCCGGCGATGGTCAAGGCGGTTTTTGATGAGCTGAAGAAAGCCGAATCGAAAAACCATTTCACGGTCGGCATAGTTGATGATGTGACTAATACAAGCCTGGATTACGATCCGTCGTTCGACACGGAATCACCGGAAGTCAAACGCGGAATTTTCTATGGTCTCGGTGCCGATGGAACCGTCGGAGCCAACAAGAACTCCATCAAGATTATCGGCGGCGAGACGGATTTCTATGCGCAAGGATACTTCGTATATGATTCCAAGAAATCGGGCTCGACCACTATCTCTCATCTTCGTTTTGGACCGAAGCCGATCCATTCGACTTACTTGATCAACAACGCAAACTTTGTCGGATGCCACCAGTGGTTCTTCCTTGAGAAATTCGACGTTCTTGAAAAAGCGGCTCCCGGCGGCGTGTTCCTGCTGAATAGTATTTACGGACCGGACAAAGTCTGGGATCAGCTTCCAAGACACATTCAGAAACAGATAATCGAGAAGAAGCTGAGATTTTATGTCGTGGATGCGTATAAAGTGGCGCGCGAGACGAATATGGGGAGCAGGATCAATACGATAATGCAAACCTGTTTCTTCGCCATCTCAGGAGTGCTGCCGCGTGAACAGGCAATCGACCAGATCAAAAAGGCGATCAAGAAGACTTATGGACGAAAAGGCGACCAGGTCGTACTGCAAAACTTTCAGGCAGTCGACCAGACTCTCGCGAACCTGTTCGAAGTGAAGGTGCCGGCAAAAGTAACGAGCACAATCGAGATGCCCCCGGTTGTGTCCGACCGCGCCCCTGAGTACGTCAAGAAAGTCACCGCCCAGATGATCGCAGGCAGAGGTGATTTGTTGCCGGTCAGCGCGATGCCGATTGATGGTACGTTCCCAACTGGCACGGCTCAGTGGGAAAAGCGTAATATCGCTCTTGAAATTCCAGTTTGGGAGACCGACATCTGCATTCAATGCAATAAATGCGTCGTGATTTGTCCGCATTCGAGTATCCGCGCGAAGGTCTTCCTGCCAGCTGAACTGTCCAACGCACCCGCGACGTTCAAGGCTGTCGATTTCAAGAGCCCCGAGCACAAAGGTATGAAGTACTCTCTGCAGGTAGCACCCGAAGACTGCACAGGTTGCGGATTGTGTGTCGAATTCTGTCCTGTGAAAAGCAAGACCGATACGAAGGTGAAAGCTATCAACATGAAGCCGCAACAGCCGCTGCGTGAACCCGAGAGAATCAATTATGACTTTTTCCTGAACATTCCTGAGATCGATCGTAGAAATATCCGGTTTGATAATGTAAAGGACTCGCAGTTCTTGCAGCCTCTGTTTGAATACTCAGGTGCATGCTCTGGCTGCGGCGAGACGCCATACGTAAGGCTTGTGACTCAATTGTTCGGGGATCGCTCGCTCATCGCAAACGCTACCGGCTGCTCGTCAATTTACGGTGGTAACCTCCCGACGACGCCTTACACTGTCAACCGCGATGGCCGCGGACCAGCATGGTCCAATTCACTGTTCGAAGACAACGCCGAGTTCGGTCTTGGAATGAGGCTTGCCGTAGATAAGCAGACTGAAATGGCGAAGGAGCTTGTCAAGAAATTAGCTTCCCAAATCGGCGAGCAGCTTGCACAGGGTCTGCTGGAAGCAAAACAGTCCGATGAGTCCGGCATTTACGAGCAGCGCGAAAGAGTGAAAACGCTGAAAGAAAAACTCGCTTCGATAAAATCTTCTGAGGCACAGCGTCTCTTGAGTATCGCAGATAATCTCGTTAAGAGAAGCGTGTGGATATTCGGCGGAGATGGATGGGCTTATGATATCGGCTACGGCGGCCTAGATCATGTGATAGCCTCCGGCAAGAATGTGAATTTACTTGTCTTAGACACAGAAGTGTATTCAAACACCGGTGGCCAGATGTCAAAGTCAACCTCGCGAGCGGCAGTTGCAAAGTTTGCTGCCGCCGGTAAGCCGATGCGGAAAAAAGATCTCTCATTGATGGCGTTGGTGTATGGGAACGTTTATGTCGCACGCGTCGCGATGGGAGCAAATGATGCTCAAACGGTCCGCGCATTTCTAGAAGCTGAATCGTATGATGGTCCATCGATAATCATTGCCTACTCGCATTGTATTGAGCACGGAATAGACATGTCTATGGGTGCCAAAAATCAAAAGGTGGCAGTCGAAACGGGATACTGGCCGCTGTTCAGATTTGACCCGCGCCAGATTACTCAAAGGAAGAATCCGTTTAAGCTCGATTCGAAAGCGCCGAAGGGATCGGTAACTGAATTCACTTCGCTCGAAAACCGGTTCAATATTCTTAAGAAGACTCATCCTGATAGAGCAGATTTTCTTATGAAACTTGCTCAGGATGATGTCGTGCAGAGATGGAACATGTACGAGCAGCTTTCAAAGGAGTATGAACCTCAGAAAGCGGGAGATGGATCCGGTTCGGCCGCGAAATCTTCACCGGCAATGAACTGATCTGAAAACGACAAAAAGGGATATTCATTTATGATAGACCTCAGAACGAATTACCTTGGATTGCATCTTGCGAATCCAATTGTCCCGTCGGCAAGTCCTCTTTCTAGAAGTCTTGACAGCATGAAACGCCTTGAGGATGCGGGTGCTTCCGCTGTCGTAATGTATTCTCTTTTCGAGGAGGAGATAGCACACGAGAGTGCCGAATTAGACCATTACCTTCACTACGGTACCGAGAGCTTTCCTGAAGCGCTCACATACATGCCAGCCGCTGCGGAATACAACCTTGAGCCTGACGCCTATGTCAATCTTTTGAGGAAGGCGAAGGAATCTCTTAAGATCCCGATCATTCCGAGCTTGAACGGAATAACCACCGGCGGTTGGATAGAGTACGCAAAGCACTTCGAAGAGGCAGGCGCAGATGCGGTGGAGTTGAACGTTTACTACATTCCGACAGACCAGCGACTCACTTCTCAGGACGTCGAGGAGCGATACGTAGACGTTCTCGCTGCCGTGAAAGAAACGGTGAAGATTCCAGTCGCAGTGAAACTGAGTCCTTACTTCAGTTCGCTCCCGAACCTGGCTGTGAGACTCGTCAAGGCCGGTGCTAACGGACTCGTTCTCTTCAACCGTTTTTATCAACCCGACATCAACCTGGATGAATTGGAAGTCGTGCCCGGAGTTATACTGAGCGATTCAGAAGCGAATCGTCTTTCGATGAGATGGATTGCTATCCTACGCGGAAGGATCAGTGCTGATCTTGCGGCAACCAGCGGCATCCACACGGCTGAAGATGTCATCAAGATGATCATGGCGGGCGCCGACGTGACGATGATGTGTTCGGCTTTGCTGCGGAATGGAGCGGGACACGTTGGGAAAGTGCTTGCTGACATGATTCACTGGCTTGAAGAACATGAATACGAATCGGTTGCTCAAATGAAGGGGAGCATGAGCCAGAAATCTGTCGCGGACCCTGCGGCTTTCGAGCGGGCCAATTACGTGAAAGCGTTGAACAGATTTAAGCTCCTGAAATAGATTCTCTTCCAGCCAAAACAAAAGGCACTCCGGTCAAAGCCGGGGTGCTTTTTTTTGTTTTCAAAAGGGGGTTATATTCACTTCGCAAGTTTTGGCGGTTAGTGAGCAGAACGTTTATCTAATGACTCGTGCAATTCGTGTCGAAGAATTCGTTTTGTAAGGCATATCATCGCTGCCGTTTTTACTGGATGTTCATTCCAATAATTGTTAGATTCTTTGCGTTAATCCTGGAAATGATTTTTCCGACATTTCGAGGTAGATAAATGAAATTTCGTCTGTCTTTGCAAAATCGAATATTTCTGAGTCTGGGGGGGCTTGCACTAATTGCGCTATTTGTCGTCTGGATCATAATACGCCCGAAGTACGAGAAAGGCGTGGTGACCGAGCGGATCACTATCCTGCAGCAGATGCAGAGCTATGAGGTCCAGAACATTGACAGGCAGATCGCTTCATGGATCATCACCACCAAATCCGTGGCAATCCAGATGATGGAACAACCCAAAGGTGGCGAAGCGCTGCTTGTCAACGCCATGACCCTATTTCCAAACATCGTCCAGATTCGAGTTTATTCCCCCGGCCTTCCCGAAGAAATAAACAGTCAGAACGAAAAATATCCAATACCTGCACATAAGACTGCCGACAGTTTATTTGTTCCCTCGAGTGATCCCGACGTCAAGGCGGCGTGGATGACTGGCTTGTCAAGTAATCCGCCCAACGTGTTTGTCACGCGGACGAGTTTCCGTTCCATCGGGAGAATATTCTTCGTAGACGTAATATGGGACGCGGATATTCTTCATCAATACTTGACACGGCTGCCTCTCGGCGCGACTTATTTTCTTAGTGTCTACGCAAAAGACCATGTCGTGTATGAGAATCGATCTGACTTGAGAATAATGGACACGTCCTTTGCCTATGAGCAAACCAACAGCCTGCGCGTCATTCATTTTGCCAATGAGAATTGGCAGACCGTGACGGGCACCTTTCAAAATGCGCAGATGGATGTGGTGGTCGCGGTTCCTGAAGCAACAATCGTTGAGCCGGTACGTCAGTTATTGGTCTTTTCGTCCACGCTCATCATCGCAATAATGTGCGCGCTTCTCGTCCTCGGCTGGGTACTCTCACGCCAAATAAGTCGGCCGATCTCAATGCTCGTCAAGGACGTCGAACGATTAGAGGAATTGAATTTTAAACAGAGCGTTCGAATTCCCGCCATGCGTGAGTTGCGCAAGATGGGTGAGACCATCGAGTCTATGAGGCACTCACTTGAGCGGTATCAGCGGCTCAACGTGGACAAGATAATTCTCGAAGAGTCGAAGAATAAGCTGCTATTGAGCCACAGTGATGAGCTGATTGGCATCACGAGCGGAGATGGCAGGTTTCTCTTTCGCAATGCGAAGTTCAACGAGCTATCAAAGTTGTTGGCGCTTGACGCATACACAGCGACGAAGGGCGAAGTCGTAAATCATCCGAAGTTTGCGCGATTGAAGGAGACCATTCAGTCTGAGAATGATGGCCCCTTTACAGTTCAATTCGTCCAATCTGAATTGAAGATTGACCTGGAGACCGAACTCGCCCAGTACTATCGAGTGAATGACCTTACGATTCTTCGCGGTAATGAGAACCTGGGGTCGTTGATTATTCTCCACGATCTCACGAATGATCGCCTGATAGATCAGATGAAGACAGACCTGATGAACGTCATAATACATGAATTGCGCAGTCGCGTGTCGAGCATTTCTATGCTCTCCACTTTTCTTGCGAAGCATGATGTGATTGAGGAAAGCAAGCGACGCGAATCCCTCAGATTGATAGTGAAAAGCTCACTTGGTCTCCACGATCTGATTACCAGATTTCTTGACATTTCGCGTCTCGAATCGCGCCGAGTGGAGTATACCAAGGAAGTAACTGATATTGCGGAGATAGTCCGCGAGGAATTGGAAAGAATGAAGCTCGAATTGTACGAGAAGTCGTTGAATCCTGAGTTTAACGTATCCGCTGGAGTTTCGCCTATTTTGGTTGTACCTGCACTGATTCACGACGCGGTTTCGAATCTCCTTTCTAACGCGGTCAAATATGGGGACCCTGGCCGGACCATCGAGATAGCTCTGTCACGACTGGGTGATTCTGTTGCTCTCAGTGTAACCGACCATGGTTATGGTATCCCGCCTGCTGCGCAAGAGAAGTTGTTTTCGAAATTTTATAGAGTGGTGACCAATGCGAAAGCTAGGGAACAGGTCGGCTCGGGGCTTGGTTTAGCTTACGTCAAAGAGATTGCCGCGTACCACAACGGCAAGATATCGCTCGAATCGAATTCGACTATCGGTTGCACGTTTACACTGACCATTCCCATTGGGGATGAGCACAGAGCCTAAAGGCCTATGAGAGCGCACCAAGTTTTTTACATCTCATTGATTGCTTTGATTCCTTTGTTTTCACTTTATGCACAAAAAAAGCCGATGGAATTTCGTGCATCCGCATTGTACCAGACGGCATTTACGTTGACCGGAGACTCAACGACGTGGCCGATTATCGTCTCGTTGGCGGATCGTGAAGCCGCCTCGAATAGCTTTGTGTTGTCCGCCGCCGCTCAAAAGCGATTGAAGGAATTTGCGATTGAACACCAGGGGGTGCGCCTGGCAATGGAGCAGACGTCATCGCTCGTGAAGGATGGGGCAAGAGTCTTTGCGGGCGCTGAGTTAGATTCGGTCACAACAGCTCTTTCGATGTACGACTGTGCCATACGGGGCGGATCCATCGAAGAATCACACCAGGAGGCGACACAGATTGCTTCCGGTATAGAGAAAATGGAGAAGCTAATTGAGGAGGGCCGCAACGAACCTATCGATGCTAGGCTGGCACAGAAAACCGGTGAAGTGAATAAGCGGAAGGGATATTTTGGGTCCTGGGAGACTGCGTTTCTTGGCGACCTTTTTGTTGCCGACGATGGCGTCAAAACGGCGGAAAGAAGCATGGCGCTACTAAATTTCGTAGATGGGGTGGATGTCACGGTCGACCCCAACACGATCGTGATAATTCGTGCCTCCAAACGCGACAAGTTATACCAAACGGTAAAGCGAAACATCGCCCTTATAGATGGCAGCCTCCTGACCAAGTTGTCGGAAAAAGCCAAGGAGACGAATGATTTTTCTTTTGAAGCGGGAACGTCTCAGTCGTCGGTTAGATCCGGAAAGTTCTGGGCGACTGCCAACAGAGATCTGAACGCTAGAGTATCGAACTATGATGGAACGATCGCCTTAACGGCGAGTAACATACGCGTGACTCTCCAGAGCAATGAGGGAACGGTTGTCCGGAAAGGACAACGCCCGCTCCAGCCAATTCCTCTTTTGCCGTCCCCTCAGCTAAACTGGCCGCATATCGACTCGGTCATTTATGATGATCACATCTCGCTCGAATGGACGAGGGTCTCAGGAGCCGTAAAGTATGAAATTGAAGCAAGCCCGAGCGGGGATTTTGATCGAGAAATAAAACGCTTTACGTCGACATCTGTGGGCTTCGAATTGTCGGGCGTTCCGCTGGCGGCAACCTACATCCGGTTACACGGGATGGACGAATACGGATTGCGGGGGATTGATTCTCCAGTCTACACTCTCATCAGAAGCCGAAGCGCCTTGCCGCCACCTATCCAGATTGATGGGTGGGATACTGACATGCGGTACACAGTCCTTCATGAGATGACTATTCATGGGAGAACCCGGTCAGAAGTCAAGCTTTCGATAAACGGTAAGTCTGTCAGTCTGGATCGGTCAGGTGCATTCTCTTATGTTGCCCATGTCCAAGAACCTGAGACCAGCCTGAACATCCTTGCTGAAGACCAATCCGGCAAGACAAGCCGTCGTGCGCTTACCATTGTTCTTATGGATACGGCAAAGGTCTTCCAAATCGACTGGAACTGTCCTCTTAGTGGCGACGAGATAAACGCCACTGGCGGGACGCTTGAAGCGCGAGGAACAGCCTACCCGGGGGTTCGGGTGACTGGTGAGCAGGGTAATCAACATATTACAGTGTCAACGAGTCCACAAGGTGAATGGGCTATATCCCTGATACCCGTAAAAGGGAGCGTTTTGCGATTAACTTTCGAATCAATTGATGATTCGCGCTCGATCGGTTCGAAAACTTGGAAGGTGCAATGAGATGAGACTCCTCCACGATATTAGATCTACTAAGACCAATTTGCCTGCCATGTTGGCGTCAAGCATCATTCTTATCGGGTCTCTTGCCGCCAATGCATCGGCGCAGGACGTTTTCATGTTTGTAGCGGGAAAAGACGCGCCAGTGAACATCACCGGCGATGCGGCTCATAAATATGATTTTCTTATCAGACCTTCGGTCGGCGCAAAGCTCTCGCCACTTGAAATTTTCGACGCCGCTCTCGGTGGTGACGCTGATGTTGTCGCCGGAGGCCGTACAATGGAGACGGCATTCCAGTTGTATGCTTATAAAGACAGACATTTGGGCCGTCTGATCAAAACCCTTAACGTTACTGATGAGAGTAAATATGTCAATCGTTGGGTAGAGTTCGATTCGCTGGATCCCGTGGAGAACGCCGATGGCTGGATCCTCCGAGTCAGCGCAGGCAAAGGCAGCGCTGTAAACTCCTTTAAGCTCCGTGTTGGTGGAGGGTCTGCCGATTCATCCGGCAGCAAATGGGAAATATGTTCATTCGATCTTCCTGCGAGTTTGTATGGGGTGACACCAAACCAAGAAGTCCAATTTCGACCCGTGTTGGACAGAACAAAGGACATTCCCCAGTTCACCGTTGCTGGAGAAGAAGGATCGGCGGTCTATGTCAAAGACGATTTCGGTGGAATCCTGCGGATCCCAAGCGGAAAGAAACCATTCGATTCCACAAATGGAGCGTTTGTAAATCATTGGGGCATTACCATATCCGGATCTCAACTTCGTATCAACAACATAGTTGTAAGAAGCAAAACGGAGACGCCAGTTCTCTGGGAGTGGAAACCGGTAATTGTTCGGCGTATTGAGTCACCCGGAATCTCGATTACACAACTTCCCGGTAACGATTGTTCTTCCGCACGGTTTGCGCTTTCCGCGGAGACTAAGCGAGAAGTGGTCAACACGAAACCGATCTGGGTTGTCGGCAAATCATCGGCAGAAGGAGATTCTGCGATGATCAGTTTTGCTGGTCCAGGAGCCTACGATGGCAATGTATTTCTGCCCACGACTGGAATGTATTTCCCGAAATATTGGGTCGGCAATTTCACGATCCGGATTATTGCACCGCCAGCTCCGGATATTTCTTCACAAAAAGCAGTTCTCTCTCCCGGCGAAACCGTGACCTTGACTGCCCGAAAATCAGAAGCCAGTGCCGGGCTAAGATACCGGTGGTACGTCAACACTCAATACCGAGGGAAGGAGCCGTCTCTTACTTTCTCGAGCCTCGTCCCTGGAAAATATGAGATCAAGCTTGTTGAAAATAACGGCTTTACCTGTAACGCATGCAGCGAGGCATCCACGATGAAGGAGATCAGAGTCAACTCGCAGCCGTATGTCGAAATCAGCTCACCACAAGTTATCGCTCGTTCCCCGGCAACGAAATTTTCTGCTAAGAACGCTTCTGATAATGATGGAGATAAACTTACATATTTGTGGACCGGACCAGGAATTGTCGGGCCAAGAAACGAACCAATCGTCACCGTGAAGCACGATGACGCAGGCGACTATCGAATTTCTTTGACAGTATCGGATCAAACGGGAACAACCAACTCGGATTATTCAACGACCTTTGCTTATCATGTCGATGCAGATCCGGTTCCGGTATTTTCACTGCCCAATCAGGCGGCACCCGGCGATAAAATCCTGCTCTCTGCCTTAGCTTCAAAGGATCCTGACGACAAGAATCTCAGCTTTCATTGGAATGTGAGCAATGGAATGGAGTATTCGGCTCCCACAGCGACCTTGTCATTTAACGAACCCGGTGATTTCTTTGTCAAGTTGACAGTTGATGATGGAGAAGGAGTTGCAAATTCCATTCAGTCTATCCAGCACGAAATTCATATCAACGCTCCGCCGACGGCCGTGATTATCGCAGCGGACCATTCGAATTTGTCGCGTCAGACTTTCTCGGCGAGCAAGCCGACGGGTGCGGACCAAACACATTTGAGTTACACCTGGGATTTCGGCGATGGCTCGAAGGCTGCTGGAGAGGTTGTGACCCACGTTTTCCAGACAGGCGGCAAGTACACTGTCACGCTGACAGTCAATGACGGGCAAGGCCAATCGAACAGCGTGCAGAAAGCCACGCACGTTCTCGTGATCAATAGGAATCCCATCGCAAAGTTTTTCCTTCCTTCGAAGTGGGAGCCGGGCAAAGCGCTGCACGTGACGGGGACGGAAAGCTATGATCCTGATGGAATGGTGACGGCTTACACATGGCTCGTGAATGGGAATGTTGTGTCACGGGACAGTGTTGCCGATCTCGTTTTCCCTGAGCCGGGTGATTACGCCGTCGCACTGAAGGTCAAAGACAACTCCGGATTTGATGACGCAGTGGATTTGAAGACCGTGCGAATCCATGTCAACTATCCGCCTGTAGTCAAGTGGAGCACATTTCCGCAGGTTGCCGAGCCGAATGAATCGGTTACGTTTGATTCGAAAGGTACATTCGATCCTGACGGGACAATCAAATCCATTACCTGGACTTTCTCAGACGGCACGTCTGCGGCGGGAACCAGTGCAAAGAAATCATTCAAGACCACCGGCGTAGTAAAAATAACGATCACCGCTGATGACGGTGAGAACTTCGACAATTCTGTGCAAAAGAAAGAGTTCTCGATGTTGGTGAATAATCCGCCGATTATTGTCACCAAGGAATTTATTCGAACAAATTCTCAGGTCGTCCAGCTTGATGCATCACAGAGCTACGACATAGATGGTCAGGCATTGAAATTCGACTGGCTTCTTCCCGATGGCAGTCACAGGCGTGAATCGACATTCAATTGGGAAGTTCCCGGCGGCGGAGTCCACTTCCTGACTCTGACCGTTGATGACGGGCAGGGAAAGAAAAACAGCATCGCACGAGAAACGATTCAAGTTATCGTGAACCGACCTCCTGTGGCTGTGGTCGACTCGATCATATATTCCTGCGGTGGACAAACGGTGCTCTTCAACGGTTCGCGGTCGTACGATCCGGATAACGACCCTATCACGACGGAATGGAATTTCGGCGATGGTACAACATCGACTGAGGTGAACCCGGTGCACGTTTACACAGAACCTGGTTATTATAATGCTCAGCTTGTTCTCAGCGACGGATTTGCCGAGAAACCGACAATCGCGACGATCCCGGTGATTATCGAAGGCTCGCCACAGGCTATTCAGGGTTTTTCAGATACAACCATCTGTGTGAATGCTCCCGTCGATTTCGACGGGACGCGGAGCATCGACCCGAACGGTCCGATAGGTTCCTTTTCATGGGATTTCGGGGACGGCATAGCGGCACTGGGAAGCAAGGTGTCACATGCCTATTCAAAAAGTGGAACATATTACGCAGCATTGACGGTGGTTGGAAACGGCAGCGGTAGATGCAGCCGGGTCAGTCAGGCGGTGGCAACTATTCACGTTGTGGAAGGACCGGTTGCCGAGTTTTCACTACCCGAAGCCGTCAGCATAGGAGACTCAATTACCATTGACGCGTCGAAATCGAAGACAAATGGGAAACTTCTATCAACAAGCTGGACGGTTCATTCAAAGGATACTTCGTTTACGATGAGCGGTACCCGTGCGGAATTTAATCCACGAAGTCCGGGCAAATATGACGTAACTCTCGTGATCAAGATCGAATCGACGACAAGTTGCGGCACTGCGGCGCTCACTCGGAGCGTCCTCGTCAATGCCCCGCCCGTATTCAAATGGACCGTCCCTGACGCCGTTGCCCAGGGAAATACTCTGACCATGGATGCGACGGCATCCTACGACCCGGATGGAATCATTGTCGATTATGATTGGAAATTAGACGGAAAAACCATTGCGACAACTCCCGTCGCCTCAACGATGATCACCGCATCGGGTGAGCACGAGCTGTCCCTGCAAATCACCGACAACTCCGGAACTTCTTCGCGTTCTGTGTCTAAAGAGATGACTGTGTTTGTCAATTCAAAACCGAATCCCGATTTTAATTTGCCCGACAAGTTGTATGAGGGAGAAGTTATTCAGCTTCTTCCGGGACGGGCGACGGACGCTGACGGGGACAGCTTATCGTTTCTATGGAAGATGGATGGCGTCAGGCAAACTCCTGCGAGTACGCAGTTCACGGTGCCCGGCAGACATGTAATCACTCTCGTCGCTGACGACGGCCGCAAGTTGAGCAACTCGATCGACTCCGTTTCAAAGGAAGTCTTCGTTTCTCCGAAGCCTGATTTGAAGTCCGTCACATTTCCTAAAGATTGGGTAGCGGGAAGCGAAGTCGAGATTACAGATATTACTTTCCTTGAGCAAGTGGGCTTTGTGACTGACTCAGGAGTCGTCTCCAGAATGAGAATTCGGTCCACCGGAAAGCAGACTATCACCCTTGGCTGGGCACCGAAGGAAATGACTCTCGCGAAGGAACAATTCGATATTGAGGCGTGGCCCGCACTGGAGTTCAAGAACGTACCTGTGCCGGCAATTGTCGAATGGAATCCTTCGAATCCGGCGATGGTGCTGAATGCACCTGACGTGAATAGGCCTGAAACACGAAGCGTCCGATATGAGTGGAAGAAAGGCGATATCGTTGTCGGTTACGGGAAAATGGTCTCAGCTCCTCTGACCAAAGGACAGAACACTTTTTCGGTGACAGCGACAGACCAGGATATGGTTGGTGCACGCCCGGCAGCAGTTGAGATTGTCGTCATGTGTCAGTAGTTCGCAGCACTCTCACTGCAGGTCGATGCACTTTTCGGACTCCTGTATTTGCGAGGTCGCCCGGAGAAGATCCTTCTCCCGAAGGGACCCCCTCGGGACGCTCACTCGGCTCGAACTCGTCAGAACTCATTCGGCCTGCCTTCGCCGAAACGCTTCGTGCAGGCAGGTCAGAATGATAACCCTGGAGAAATGTCATTCCGGGTCGCGCCTTGCGCGGCGAGAAATCTTCTTTGGATTTACTCAGATGCCGCATTGCAGGTGGTCTGAAGAAGATTCCTCAGCTTTCCCGCAAAGCGGGATCGGTCGGAATGAGCTGATAAAGTAGCATGGCACAAAGCAAGACATATTATGTTTACATACTCGCAAGCCAACGCAACGGCACACTCTACACAGGAATGACGAATGATCTTCTCAGAAGGGTAAGCGAACACAAAAGCGGGGCAGTGGATGGCTTCACGAAGAGGTACAAAGTGGATAGGCTTGTCTATTTCGAGTCGACGAATGACGTGAGAGTTGCAATAGAGAGAGAAAAGCAGATCAAGAAATGGTACAGGAAATGGAAGATTGAACTCATAGAGTCGCAAAATCCTGAATGGAAGGATCTATACGAGGAGTTGGTTGCTCAAGGGTAACACCCCCTCTTTTTATTATGTCATTCCCATGAAAATGGGAATCGATGCCACAGGAAACGTGAGATGTACATAGGGGATGTTGTCTCGTTACAGAATGGATTCCCGCGTGCGCGGGAATGACAGGTGCGGGGTGTTTTGTCATTATCGGTTGGATTGGGAATCCACTCTTCCTCTGTCATTCCCATGGAAATGGGAATCCATGTCTCATGAAACCTGAGATGTACAAAATAGATGTCGTCTTCTTGCAGAATGGATTCCCGCGTGCGCGGGAATGACAGGTGTGGGGTGTTTTGTCATTATCGGTTGGATTGGGAATCCACCCTTCCTCTGTCACTCCCATGAAAATGGGAATCCATGTCTCATGAAACCTGAGACGTAGAAAATCGATGTCGTCTTCTTGGAGGCTGGATTCCGGCTCCCCACTTCCCGCTTTCGCGGGATTGCAATAGAATTGACTGGACTTTCGTCTACCAAGGTTGCTTTAATCTTCCGTTCTCACCAAATTAAACCGAAACTAAGGTTGTCACCAAGGGCGGCTCAAGATACTTGACAATCTGCAAATCAAATGAGGGCAAGAGGGATGCCAGATAGAGACGTTCATACAATCCGCGATCTGATTTATTATCAATATGCGAAGATCATAACTTGCAGGGCATTTAACGTCGCAAACGGGCAGGAAGCGAAGAAGCTGCACTATGGCTCTATCAAGAACACTTTCCGCGATTTGAAATCCGGTGGGAAGTCGTGGTCGCATATCGAACGCGAGGACTGGCAACTAGTGGAAGCCGAGAAGAAATGCGTTTATTGTGGCTCGACTGACAACCTTACCCGCGAACATATCGTACCGAAGTCGTTGCGCATCAAACCCGACTGCGCGACATGCGACCATATCCAGTCGATTCACAATGAAGTGTGGGCGTGCGGCTCCTGCAACTCGGCTAAAGGTACGCTCGGCCTCTACGAGTTCTTCCACAAGATGCACCCCGAAGAGCCGAAGTACTTCGATTTCATTCCGGAGCTTGTGGAGAAGAAGTATCTCAAGACGATCATGAAATGCCATGAATGCGCCGGAACTTTGGACGCCTCCAACTCGAACGGCGACAGAGAACTTTCGGTGCTGGATATTGATTTATCACGTGAGATGCATGATTAATTTTAATCGTACTGTCGTAATTGAAGTATCTCACGCGTATGCGGCGCTGAGGAGAGAGTGAACGAAATTCCCGACTGCATCGCCACCGATCGCATATCGAAGACATTCGGCAAGGTTCGCGCCGTCAGGGAAATTTCGCTTCATGTCGGCGAAGGAGAGATCTACGGTTTCCTCGGACTCAACGGCGCAGGGAAGACGACCACCATCCGCATGCTCCTCGGAATGATCAGACCGACGTCCGGAGAAGCGTACCTGTTCGGACAGAAGGTGAGTCCGAAGAACCACAGTCTCTGGAACCGTGTCGGGTATCTTGTCGAGATCCCGTATTCGTATCCCGACCTGACTGTACAGGAAAACCTCGAGATGATCCGCAGGCTCCGTTCGATTTCCGACCCGCGGTGCGTCGACTCGATAGTCGACAGACTCCGGCTCGGTGAATACGCCGACAGGCTGGCGCGGAACCTTTCCCTCGGCAATGCGCAGAGACTGGGACTCGCAAAAGCGCTCATCCATAGTCCTAAGATGTTGATACTCGATGAGCCCTCGAACGGGCTCGACCCTGAAGGCATCGTGGAGGTCCGCGAAATGCTCAAAGAGCTTGCGGCTGAGAAGGGAGTGACGATCTTTATTTCGAGTCACATACTCGGCGAGATTCTCTAAGTTCGCCAATCGCATCGGGATTATACATGAAGGGCGTCTGCTTCGGGAAATGGACACCGATAAGCTTGAGGGCCAGATGCGGCATCGGCTTCTTGTTTCCACGAGGGACAACCCGAAGGCAGTCTCGATACTGAATGGAGCAGGCTTTGCTGCTTCTGTTTTGGAAGGAGATTTGGTGGCGATCGATGACGGAAAAGTCGTAATGAATCCCGAGAATATAGCGTCGCTTCTGGTTAATGGCGGATGTCCGCCGATGATGCTGAAAGTTGAAGAGGAGGACCTGGAGTCGTACTTCCTGCGCGTCATCGGCTCAAGCCGAGGCATACAGCAATGATCCCGGGGAAAGAAATAGAACACGGATGATACAGATTTTGCGGATTCGCACGGATTTGTATTTCCATTATTATTATCCGCGAGGATCCGTGTTCTTTCCGTGTAATCAGTGTTCTATGTTTCAACAGAGGACTTTTCAGGATGAATAATCTTTCGCCGGCGTTATGGTCTGAAGCGCTGAAGGCGCGGAGGTCGAAGGTATTCCTTGTCTCGATATTGTTCTTCCTGTTTGTCGGAGTCATGATGGGGCTGCTGACTTTCGTCGCAAGACATCCGGAGATTGCCGGGAGGTCGGCCACGATGGGCGCGAAAGCATCCGCTCTCGGCAAGGCAGACTGGCCTAGTTTCCTCGACCTGCTTATCCAGACGATACTGGCACTCGGGTCTCTCGGATACGGCATAGTTACTAGCTGGGTCTTCGGGCGGGAGTATTCCGACCGCGTCATAAAAGATCTCCTCGCCCTGCCGGTTCCTCGCTCCGCGATTGTGGCTGCGAAGTTCATTGTCGTGGCGGCCTGGAGCGTCATTCTCTCACTCTCGCTTCTTGCCGCAGCACTTGTCACAGGTTGGATTGTCGGACTTTCGGGCTGGACTTTTGCACTTGCGCAGCACGCTTTCCTGACATATTCGCTCAGTGCATTACTAACGATTCTGCTATGCACGCCGGTAGCTTTCGTTGCGAGCGCGAGCCGCGGATATCTTCTCCCGATCGGGTTCGTCATCCTGGTTCTTATTATCACCCAGCTTGTCGGGATGGCGTTGCCGGGTTTGATGCTCTACTTCCCGTGGGCGATCCCGGCGCTTTGCAGCGGCGTGGCAGGGAGCGCGCTTCCTCCGCCGGAGCCTGTCAGCTGGATCGTGCTCGGTCTGACGAGCGTGCTCGGCTATTGTGCAACCGTATCATGGTGGAATCATGCTGACCAAATGTGAGCTTTCAGTGCTGGATATTGATGCATCGTTGCGAAGTTGGAAAGGCACTCCTCGCACTCGAGGTTCCTATAAATGGTTTCCAAGAATTCTGCACCTTAGCACGAGCGCTAAAGCTGCTACTTTAGCGGGCCCCTCTTGCCGAGGTAGTCAACCACGATCCGCGCCGATCCGGCTATTCCAAGATTAGCAGCGGTGGCCCAGTTACCTTTTTCATGCGGATGGATAACGCATGCCTGTAACGAGCGAAAACCATAAACCAATTTACATCTGCGAGGATGTTAAAAAAGAAATCCCACCAAACGCCAGCGCCCAGTGGGATATCCATTCGGGAAGAAATTGATTTCTATTTCTTGCCCAACACTGCGTCCTTACAAGCCTTTGCGACTCGAAACTTGACAACTGTCTTGGCAGGAATTTGGATTTGCGCGCCTGTCGCAGGATTTCTTCCGAGACGGGCTTTTCTATCTACGAGCACGAGCTTTCCGATTCCCGGAATCGTAAACGAGTTCTTCGCTTCGCGATAAGCCAGACTCGCGAGTTCTTCCAGAACTCCGGCGGCAACCTTTTTCTTCAGGTTGAATTTCTTGGCAAAATAATCTGCCACTTGCGATTTTGTCATCGCTTTTCCCATATTGACTCCTTTCTGTTTGTGAGTTTTGACAATAATATCGGCAAAATGGAACAATGATTCAAACTGTTTTATATCCTTTGTGGGCTTGCAGGTGCTGGCTCAGTTTGGTTTCTCCCGCAGATTTCGCAGACTTCGTCGTGAGCTCAGTCGAACGATGAACGCAGAGAATATATCAGCGAAAATCAGCGCGATCAGCGGGAAACAAACACCTTCTGATAGCATAAGAATTGAAATTGAGCCAGTACCGGCTTGTAAACATGCTATTATTCACCCTCAGAATTTTCGGTACTGTCTCAGTTTCCATTTACTCCGTCACCCCATCCGCCCGCGATCCTGCTTTCCTCACACCGCCGCTTCCACAACTTCACTCAGTCGGTTCAGCTCCAACGCCATGTCTCCGACTTCCGTTACGCTGGATGCGGGTAGGAATTTCGCGCCCCAGAGAATTTCGTCGAACCTGTTATTGCACCCGTTGGCAGAGCCGCCGCGCCTTGAGGAGTTTCCAGCCGCGATTTTGTTTGCGGTCGAAACTTTCGCTCAGACAACCGCAGAGATTTTGTTTAGTTACCCCCAGCCTTGAGGTTCGGACTGGGTGTAAGCTTGAGATCGTCCTTCCTTCTGTAACTCTGTTCCCTTTTTGCCGTATGAATAGACATCTACGGAAAGAGAGGTCCATTATGAAGAAAATCTATTTGGCCTTCTTGAGTGTAGTGGGTTCCTTATTCATATGTGGAAACGCTCAGACTGTTTCCTCGGGTGGTGGCAAATTGACAGGCAGCTCGAACGAGTTGCTCTCCGGCAAATTCAAACTAATCCAGCCTGGCTGTGTGGCTTTAGCCGCTCGGGAAGGCAAGATTAATCTCGAAAAACGGCCCGGCAATGCAGATCCTGAGACGGATATGAAAAAGGGGACCGAGACGGGCTCTCAACTCGACTCTGTCACGATGCAAATGGCTGACGCGGCCATCGTGAGGATGGAAGAGCAAGCCAGGATCGCTTTGCAGGACTCGGTCAGTAAATCCATGGAGAACTACCCTGCGCAAGATCGTGAAATTGCGGGTGCATTAAAGGCATCCAAGCATGGCGCCGATTCTGTCTGGGACGGTTCCAGTTCCTATCTCCGGCAGCCCACCCCAAATGATATCCTCAAAATAATTGGTCCGGGTTTACTCGCCGACAGGGAAAGTTTTGCTATTGAAATTCTCGCAGCGCTTGTGCGCTGTAATGTGAATCCCGCCGCGCCACCTCGGCAAGCCACAGAATAGCTGACTGGTCTGAATTATCTCTCGTCATTATTGAAGTCGTCAGTCACGCCGGCGACATTCGACTGTCGAAAAGTAATTCTCTGATTCGTGCTAGAATTCCTTTTGGTTGTGATTGCGCCGAAGTTGGGACGATGAATGGCAAAATAGCAGGACTGCTTTTCCTCCTGCTAACTCCTTCGATGCTCTTCGCGCAAGAATCCTTCGAGGTAAAATCACCGAACAGTGCCGTCGATTTGAAGGTTAAGGCTTTCGGCCATTGACACTGTCCGGTGGTAAGTCGTCAGCTCCATGATGAGGATCGGCTTAACGCCGCTTCGTCCAAAACCGTTGTGGCGGCGATCACAATGAGACGCCCTTCTCGTTGCATGTCATGGCTCCGGCCTGTAACTTTTCTCGGAGAGAATCCACAGGAAATCAGGAGATAACGTGAAGGGAAGAGGGCTGGTAATCATTTCAATCTTGACGGTTGCATCGAACATCTACGCTCAAACTTTCAAGGTCAGTGGAGTTGTCCGCGACGCATCCACAATGGAACCGCTCGTATTTGCAAGCGCCCTTGTACTCAATACGAAGCAGGGAACAGTCACCGACGACCGCGGGAGGTTTTCAATCGACCTGCCGGCAGGCGACTACCGGATCCAGTGCAGCTACGTCGGATACAAGAAAGGCATTGTGGCCATATCCGTTCATGGAAATCTCCACGTCAATGTTGCCCTGAATTCGCTCGACATCCTCCTGCAGGACATGACCGTCTATTCGAACCGGCTGAGCAGCGAGGGTGCGCAGGAAGAGGTGAGCACGCTCTCCCTCCAAAGCCAAACAATTGCCAGAACCACGAGCATGATAGCCGACGTCCTCCGCAGCGTGCAAATGCTCCCGGGCGTGTCGAACGATAACGAGTTGAGCGCAAAATTCAACGTTCATGGCGGTGACTTTAACGAAAACCTCGTGCTAGTAAACGGCCTGCAGGTTTATGAGCCGTACCACGTCAAGGAGGCATCCAACGTGAGCATCGGCATATTCGACGTCGACATGATCAAGAAAATGGATCTGATGACCGGCGGGTTCACCGCACGTTACGGGGACAAGATGAGCTCCGTCCTCAGTATCGATTATCGCGAGGGAAGCAGGGACAGGGTGGGAGGACAGGCGAGTCTCAGCCTGACGGATGCCGATGCGCTTCTCGAAGGTCCCCTCGGCAGCAATGGCTCTTTCATCGTCGGTGCAAGGGAAAGCTACGCACAATTAGTGATGAAAATGACGAACCAACCGCCGGGGTTGCACATTTCATTCTATGACGCACAGGGTCTGCTGGCGTACCATCTTGCGCCGCAGCATAAGCTGTCGCTGTTGTTCATCCGTGCCGGCGATGTTTTCAATGAGGATCCCTCATTAGACATCGGCAGCTCGTACACTTACCCGTTTTACACGACAGATCATGCTTACAAGGGTTCGTTCACCCAGGGGTGGCATGATACCACGGAGCAGCACGCTCACTATTATAGCAGTATGATCGCACTCCAAAGCACCGACGTGATTTCCTCGGAAGCTGCTCTTAAGTCGGAGTTTTCATATTATGACCAGCTTGAGTCGACTCACTCGTGGCGTCAGAATCAATATTCATTCCTGTTTAGTTCAAGCCAACTTTCCACCAATATTTTTTATAATGATACGGCAAACCAACTCTATGATAATGACCTTCGAATTAAGACGTTTGAGCTCAACTCATCTTACGACATGCAAGCACTTTCTTATTACGGCATGAAGGTGGGAGCAAGCTATCAGCGAATATTTTATTCCCAGGACGAGGTAAATCAACGGACCATTGCAGAATTCACTAACAATGGTTATTCGTACCCCGACACGACATATAGTTTCCGAAATCAAAATGGGATTGATAATGAATTCGGTCACATTGATGCACAATCGTTCAAAGCTGCCGGCTACATGGAAAACATTTTCCAGGTTGGGGAGCAGACGATCATTAACGTAGGTGGAAGGGTTGACTATTTTGATATTAATAAGGACTTGACATGGAGTCCGCGAGTAAATCTTGCCTACAGAATGAATCCCGATCTTACCTTCCGTGCGGCATGGGGAGATTATTATCAATCCCCGGTCTATGAGCAGCTTGAATACTCTACGCCGTCGGATACCAATACGCAGTCACAACGGGCGATCCACTATGTAATCGGAGGAGAGTATAAGATAATCTCCGACGCAGAGAACCATAATTTTCTCAATCTGAAGATAGAGGCATTTCACAAAACTTACAGCAATCTCATTTCATCGACAGTTTCAAGTTCGGGAAGAATATATTATTCACGGAAAAATGATGCGATAGGCAGGGCTTCCGGTCTAGATCTTTATTTGATGTACTCGATACCCGGGCTTTCCGGATGGATAAGCTACAGTTATCTCAGAGCGGATCAGAAGCTGACTATAAATGACACATTAGGTTATTATTTCCCGAGGAATACCGACCAGCGTCATACGTTCGCAGCGTTGACTGACATCGATCTCGGAAAAGCCTGGAGCGTGAACGTTAGACTAGTCTATGGTAGCGGTTATCCGTACACTCCATTAATTGCAGTCTACAATAACTCATTGCATGAGTGGATATGGCAATTGGCAAATCCAAACTCAGCGTACTTGCCGGCTTACAAGAGGGTCGACTTGAGGGTGACAAAGGATTTCCAACTTTTCGGATTTCCTTCTTCCGCATTTCTTGACATCAGCAATATCTTTGACTTCACCAATGTTCAATCGTATAATTACCAATATGATAATCAGGGGAATCCACAGGCTGTAGCCGAGACACTGTATCCTTTGCTGCCAACGCTGGGAATGGCCGTAAAGTTCTGACTGGTTCTCCATCCTGAACTCCGATGGCAGTTCTGACTGCGAGAATTTGAGATTCTAGCATTTATGCGCTGCACGGGCGGTTACCGTGCGGCCGTTTTTGAAGACGGCATAAACGCGGACCGCGGCGCCACAGATTACAAAAGGGGAGTAATAAAAATCTCATCCGGTGAAACGTTGAATATTTGTCTTGCGCCGGGTGGCGGCTGAGCTGCAAGAATAGAAAAGCTGAAATAACTATACGGTACTCAACCCCCACCCATTCTCTCCCCCTTCTCTATTTGTAGAGAAGGGGGGAGGGCTAGGGAGGAGGATGAGTATTCTTGGCCTAGTGATCCCGCGACTCTGAAGAAGCACGCGGTTCCATCGCGAAGTGCCGCTTCACGGCATCCCGTGAGCGCTTTGCGCCATCCCGACATATAAATAATTATTGACCGGACATACTTATATCGAACAATTTAGTGGGACGATCCCTGCATCGATACGACAAAGTAGCGGATTGCCACGCGACGCTTGCGCGTCGCTCGCAAAGACGGGAGGTTCAAGGGGGAACTCCCTACAATAAGCTGTCATTGCGAGGCGCGAAGCGCCGCGGCAATCCCATGCATGAATCCTCTAAGCAACGGATTGCTTCGTCAGCCGTAGGCATCTCTTTGGATTTTGTTTGGACACTGCAATTGCTAACTTCGATGGTGTTGAATGCATGAGCCGTCCTGCAAAAAAGGAGAAATACACAGCAATAAAATAGCTATCCCGGTCAGCGGTAGAACCGAAAGTACCATCTATTAATTCGAAAGTGGAGAAAAATGAAAACTAAACTCTTGTTATTGTCAATCATATTCCTGTCTGTTGCGGGCGCTTTCGCTCAGACAACTTTCAAGAAGTACGACGTCAAAGCGGGCATTGTAACTCTTGTGACCGATATGAAAATGGGAACAATGGAGATGAAAGACACGACCATGATCTATTTCGACGATTATGGGATGAAGGAATGCAAAGATACCTATCACAACGGCAAGGTAGTAAACAGCTACTTCAGCGACGGAAAGAATATCTATCTGGCACAACACAATACGAAGACCGCTTCCATTCAGGGCCCTGCTTACCGCGGAACGGAGCTGCGCGTGGAGTGGACTGAATTAGGGACGGACAAGGACCGCCAGTCCGGCAAGATTAAGAAAGCGCCCGCGATGACGGTAGCCGGAAAAACTTGCGAAGTGTTTGTGTCCGACGACGGCAGCGGAACCGTAACAACATACGGCGGATGGAACAAAGTATTATTGTACCTGGATGTTCGGTCAAAAAGTATGACCACCACCCTGCAAGCCGTGAAGGTGGATGAGAAAGCGAAGATTCCCCCGGAAAAGTTTGCTGTCCCTGCCGGATATAAAATGCAGTAGAAATATCGAGTACGGAGTTTTCTAATCGCAAAATGACGGCCGCATTCGAGGAGAATGCCGTTTGTAGCTTTATCTAGTCTCTGGGGGATGTCCCTGTCATCGTCAGGTGTCTATTCCATGGCGCCTTTTTCAAAAAGCGCAAGTCTCATCTTCTAGACCGACCATCGATAGGCACTTGAAAATGCACCATATAATATTTTATAATAATAAAGAGGAATACCTCTCCCGAACGGATGCTCCGAACGAATTCTTCGAACTTTCGTTTTCTCCCGGTTGAGTGAACGCTGGGAGGTCTCAGTTCACCAGGTAGTGTTTCTTTCACAAACTAACGGAACCGAAACGACCAATATTCACGCGGCAGATGCAACATCCTCTGCCTCAACAGTGTCTTTGATCTTGCGAACTGTCAGCGGCGATTACCCTTACTGTTTTATGATTGTTTAACGAGAGAAGAATATATGAAGTGCAGACTCCGACTTGTGTTTCCGATTCTTTTTGCCTGTGCTGGCGTAAGCTCCTTGCATGCGCAGTGGGTTCAGACAAACGGGCCTTACGGCGGTGAGGTGTTATCCTTTGCAATCGCGGGGACAAATGTTCTTGCCGGTGCCGGGGATGGCTTGTATCAATCCACAAACAGCGGCGGAACCTGGTCTAAAGTCGATAGCGATTTGATGGAAACTCCAGTCTGGGCGCTTGCATCTTCCTCCAATGGATCAGGCGGCACGAACCTATTTGCAGGGACCGGGGGCGGCGTGTTTCTATCCACGGATAATGGGACAAGCTGGTCTAAAACAGATTCGAATCTGACGAGAGTTGAGGTGTATGCTCTTGGTATTTCCCCCAACGGTTCGGGCGGCGCGAATATCTTCGCCGGCGGCTCTTACGGCGGCGTTTATTATTCCACGGATTATGGGGCAACATGGACACAAACGGATACTAACTTAGCAAGGATAATCGTGCGGTCTCTCGTCGTTTCCGGCAATAACGTCTTCGCCGCATCTAATAGCGGTGTTTATCTGTCGACCGACAACGGCACAAGCTGGACTCAGGTCGATAGTGGCTTGACGAATACCTATGTCCAAACACTTGCTGTTTCAGGTTCCGACGTCTTTGCAGGAACTCTCGGCGGCGGTGCCTTTCTATCCACCGACAATGGCACAAGCTGGAATCCGGTTAGCACCGGATTGGTGGACACCAACGTTTACGTTCTCAATGTCGATGGGTCAAATCTACTTGCCGGGACTGATGGCGGCGTGTTCCTTTCGAGCAACAACGGAGCAAGCTGGACGCCGATCGGCTTGCCAAGTAGCGAAGTTTACGCTCTTGCGAACTCAGGGACGGATTTGTTTGCCGGAACTTTCGGGGATGGTGTCTTCATTTCCACCAACAGCGGCACAAGTTGGACGCAGACCGGCATGATAAATACAAACGTTGGTGCCTTTGTTTCATCCGGCGGAAATCTTTTTGCTGGGACCTACGGTGGCGGTGTCTTTGTCACAACCGACAACGGCACGACATGGACTGCGGTCAACAGCGGTTTGACAAATTCTTATGTATATGCTTTCGCGCTTTCCGGGAGCAATCTGTTCGCTGGGACTTATGGGGGCGGTGTTTTCCTCTCGACGAACAACGGTAACACATGGGCCGCGGTTGACAGCGGCTTGACGAACCTTGATGTCCTTTCGCTCGCCACTTCAGGCTCGGGTCTCCTTGCCGGAACAAGCGACGACATTTATCTTTTGATGAATGACAGCACGAGCTGGGTTGTGCCTGATACCATCCCGGTAACAACTAGTGTTCTCGCTCTTGCTAGCTCAGGCACGAATCTCTTTGCCGGGGCAGCCGGCTACGGCGTCTTTCTGTCCAGCGATAGCGGGGCGACTTGGACTCAAAGTGATACCGGCCTGTCAAATCTTATCGTGACATCACTTGTCGTATCGGGCTCAAATTTATTTGCTGGCACCGCCGGTGGGGTCTTCTTATCCTCGGACAGCGCGGCAACGTGGACTAAAGTCGATAGCAACCTGACAAGTCTCTATGTTAGATCTCTCGCAATTTATCCCGGCTCTGGAGGAGGAACAAACATCTTCGCTGGAACTTCCGGGGGCGGCGTCTTCCTGTCGACAAACAACGGTACGACGTGGAACCAAGTCAATGACGGCTTAACCAACTCTTCGATCTACTCTCTCGGCATATCAGGGAAGAATCTTTTTGCCGGGACTTCAGGCGGCGGCGTGTGGAAGCGCCCTCTCTCTGACATGATAACGGGCGTCCAGGGAGGAAAAAATCTTCCTGCGAATTTCAACCTTTACCAGAATTATCCGAATCCATTCAACCCGTCGACAGTTATCAGCTATGAGCTGTCAGCTAAGAGCTATGTTACTTTGAAGGTTTACGATATTCTCGGCAGGGAAGTGAGAACGTTGGTCAATGAAGTCAAGGCGGCTGGGAAGTACGAAGTCAAATTCGATGGAGGCAATCTGCCGAGCGGAGTCTACTTTTATCGCTTGTCAGCACCAGACATGAGCAAGATTCAGAAAATGTTGCTCTTGAAGTAAATAATAATAACGACAAGATATTTGATCGGAAATAATAGACAGTCGGTCGTTAACGGCCGACTGTCTATATCAGTTGTAGAATTCTGACTAACTTTCTGCATGTGGAAAGACAAGCGAAAATTAGGAGAGAATGTCATGGTTGAGAAATTGCAAACACATTTGTCCTACGGGGTTTGGCTAAGTGAATTCATCCTTTGTTTAGCAATACCGAAAGTGACTATATGCCAATGGGTACCAACAAATGGGCCAAGCGTCCCCTCCGGCGAAGTCGAGGCGCTTGGTGTCAACGGCTCAACTTTGTTCGCCGAAGTCAACGGACTCGTGTACCGTTCAACAGACGAAAGTTCCAGTTGGATTCACGCGGAAAGTGGGCTAAGTAACCATAAAGTGGAAGTTTTTGCTGCCGACGCATCCAGCGTGTTCGCGGCTACGGACAGCGGCGTTTACAGATCAACCAATGAGGGTATATCCTGGTCTCCTGTCAATAGTGGCATCTCAGTTCTGAGCGTCAATGCACTTACCGTGAGCGATAGTAGCGTCCTAGCAGGCACGAATATGGGCATTTTTCGTTCGACAGATGATGGCACAAATTGGTCACCTGGAGACAGCGGATTAGTCGACTCATCCATCACCGCACTCGCTTCGAATAGAGGACGCGTCTATGCAGGAAGCGGTAATGGTTTATACCTTTCGACAGATGGGGGGGTGAGTTGGAACCGCTTAGGAAAAGGCATTATTGACACTAATGTCGTGATGGTTGTGGCTAAGGACAGCGACCTATTCGTTTCCGCGGGCGGTTACCTCTACGGCTCCTCAAATGCAGGTGCCACGTGGGACAGCCAGAACAAGTTCTCCGATGTCGGAATAACCACATTAGCTATAATCGACACCACAATATTTGCCGCTGAGAACATGACTGATGGCAATTTCGCTTATGTATCTACGGACAACGGTGTAACATGGTCGCTTTATCAACCTCTGCGTTCCCAATTCGTGGAGGATATCATGGTCAGTGGCACAGACCTTTTTGCGGGATCGTACATAATAGGATTATTCCGTTCTACTGATGACGGTGTGAGTTGGACTCATGCGAATAACGGTTTAGTGACTGGCAGTGTCAATGCCATGGCATCTTCAGGCAATGAAGTAATTGTGTCAGAGACCGGAACAGGCTCTATCTTTCTCTCGACGGATCAGGGAATAGTGTGGACACAGGTCGATAGCGGAGTGCATGCGTCAGGTAATTCGTTAGCGGTCAGTAATTCACTTGCTTTAGGCGTAGGATATGGCATATTTCGTTCAACAGATAGTGGAGTCTTTTGGACAATGGTGGATAGCACAATAACTTCACTCCCTCAAGGTGGCATTACATTCTGCGGAAGCGATGTTTTTGCAGCGACATCCAAAGGAGTTTCCGTTTCGCATGATGGCGGTGGTTCATGGACTGTCGCTAACTTTGGTCTATTCAGTCAAAACGTTGGCCTGACTCAGGACGTCTTTCCTCCGATAGTTTTCTCCCTTGCTGCTTTGGGGACTAATTTGCTTGCTGGTACGTATGGAAGCGGCATGTTCAAGTCAACCGATTATGGCACGGACTGGGTGGTAGCTAACGACGGTTTGCCGATGATGGAAGATACAATTGTTGAGGCGATGGCGACATGTGGGACAAATGTGTTCGCGTCTATCTATGGTGCTGGAGTTTACTTATCAACGGATGAGGGGACAAGCTGGACACAAATCAATAATGGACTGAACGGTGACGTAGAATCATTTACGGTCAGCGACACTATTGTATTCGCAGGGTGCCCGTATGCTTTGAGCAGTGGCGTGTTTGTCTTTAGGAGCCGTGACAAGAGCTGGATACCTGAAAATACAGGTCTTTTGAATCTCTCTGTACTAAGCTTGGCGGCATCGGATGGAGAGTTATACGCAGGCTTTCACGGAGGTGGCGTCTGGAAGCGGCCCATTTCGGAAATGGTTATTGATGCAGTGCATGATGGTAGAATGTATATGCCTTCTGGATTCAAGCTCTATCAAAACTATCCTAATCCCTTTAATCCGACGACAACCATTGCTTATGATTTACCAACTAATAGTCAAGCAACGGTGAAGATTTACGATGTGCTTGGCAGAGAGATAAAGGCTCTTGTGAATGAACGACAGTCAGCGGGAAACCACACCGTGACTTTCGACGCAAGCGACCTGCCGAGCGGCGTGTATTTTTACAGACTCCAGGCAGCAAGTTACAGTGCGACGAAAAAGCTAGTCTTGCTCAAGTAACCGGAAAGTTCCGCAACGCGGGAGGAGAGAATCTCTCGCTCTCACTTTTTCCAGAATGAGATCAGCTCGTTAGCCGATAAGAGGAGCATCATGCCGGCAAGGTTTTGAAGCGACCGCTCATGAGCCTCCTTGCTTCGCGACGAGACTGCATCCTTGATCACAACCGGGAAGAATCCTCTGTTGAGAGCTTCCCTTGCACTGGATTCGATTCCGATTTCGGTTGCTATGCCAGTGAAGACTATCGTTGAAATTCCCGCATTCCTAATGGCAAGCTCGAAGTTTGTGCCGACAAAAATACTTGCAGTGTTCTTGTTCAGGACAATGTCTCCTTCCTGAGGCTCAATGGCCAGATTGAGTCCTTCAGGCGTGAATGGTATGTTACGCGGCCGGTTCTTCGCAAAGAACTTTCGAGCGGGGGACTCGAAGCGTCCGGGTAACGGAGTTATCTTCGTAAAGAAAATCGGGACTTCTCTTGTCCTTGCTTCAGAGATGAGGCTCTTCGTGTTTAAGAGGAATTCGTCTTTGCTAAAAATGCTGTTCACCAACATGTTCTGAGCGTCCCAAATCACCAGGGCACATTTGCTTGGTTCAATGAATTCGGCAACTTGTGGTGTGTCTTCCATTTCGCTTCCTCGCTTTTATTGATACAGACGATGTGAGACAGAAAGGGTAACGATTTGAGAGAGAGTTGAATCGTGCAACTCCCGAAGGATGTCGTGGTTCATGCTCAAGATCGTCTTGTGTTACCTATTGACTTCTTGCCGCCAGTCTAATACAGCCCGCTGGAGTCTCGCGTACGCCAGGGCAAAAGCCATGGTATCCCATGGCCAATAAATCACCTCCTAAGGCAAGAGAATTCCCGCTGCCACCACAGTTGTCCAAAACCCGCGTTTGTCTCCCTCAGCCGACTGCGTTATGTTAAATGTCTTGACTATCTTACCGCTCATCTTGTATATCTGCTCGCGCTCGTCCCAATCCGCATTTGAATCGAACTCGATTCCCAGGGTCGTAGCGAGCATCGTGGCCGCAAGGTCTTCTGCATATTCACCGGCTTTTTCATCTGTTTCGCCGAAAGGATGGTGCTCGGAGAGATAACCATATTGGGTCGAGTCGTTTGGTGTTGCAACTCCGATTGAGGCAGCAACGAGCCTGTTTGGTTCATTGGTGGAGTTTCTTGCCAACACGCAAAATGTTATTTGGCCGGGCTGCAGCAGCTTCATTCCCTCATCAATGGGGATGCGTTTGCATCCAGCGGGGAAGATACTCGACACGGTCACCAGGTTGCACTTTTCGATCTTTGCATCGCGAAGAGCAAGCTCGAAAGATTGGAGGTAATCGCGGTGCCGGCCTACCCCTTTGGTGAAGAAAATTCTCGTCGGAACATACAATTTCACATCTCCTTACTTCAATTTTCAGTTGTCAGTTTCAGTTATGATGGACCTTATAGCCATATCAAAAGAAGAAGATGTCATTCTGAAGGAGTCCGCTCAGCAATGCTCTGCGGACGACTGAAGAATCCACTTCGTGGTACAGTGAAGAAGGTTCTTCGCTTCGCTCCGAATGACATGCGGGGTCTTTTGAGTAGCCATAGTGTTTTACTCTATCTCTTTATTCTAAAGAACTTTCGTTTTCCCACTTTCAAAATGAACGGCGTCTGCGGATTTATCCGCGTGTTCGGGTCTGCGACTTTTGCGCCGTCGATCGCAATGCCGCCCTGGTTGACGAGTCGCCGTGCTTCGCCGTTTGACTTTGCAGCTCCTATGTTGACAAGGAGTTGTATGAGCGACAACTCGCCGTCGCTCAAGGCTACTTCCTCTATTTCTTCGGGATTTTCTTTGCGAACAAACACCCGGTCGAAATTCTCTTCCGCTTGGATTGCCGCTTCCTGATTGTGATAAAGTGCAACAATCTCTCTCGCGAGTCTTCTCTTTAAATCTCTAGGGTTCACAGATTTGGTTTCGACTTCATGCTTGATTTTCCTCAGATCGGATTCGGCGGCGCTGGTGGTGAGAAGAAAATAATCGTAGATAAGTGTGTCGGGAATGGAGAGGGTTTTGCCGTACATTTCGTCTGGCGTATCGGTGATCGCGATATAATTCCCGAGTGACTTGGACATTTTTTCGACGCCGTCGGTACCTATCAAAAGCGGCATCGTCAGGATCACTTGTGGGTCCATGCCATACTCACGTTGAATGTCTCGCCCCACCAACAGGTTAAATTTTTGATCTGTGCCCCCAAGCTCGATGTCCGCTTTTATGGCTACAGAATCCATGGCTTGTGCGAGAGGGTAGAGGAACTCGTGTACGCTGATCGGCTCACCGGCTTTGTATCTTTTCTCGAAGTCGTCGCGCTCAAGCATCCGTGCCACGGTATATTTGCTCGCCAGTTTGATCACGTCCTCGAATTTCATCTTGCCAAGCCAATCAGAATTGTAAACTATCTTTACATTCTTCTTCGAAAGAATCTTGGATGCTTGTTTGAAATAGGATTCGCCGTTTTGCCGCGTTTCCTCGAGGCTAATTGAAGGTCTGGATTTATTTCTCCCCGATGGGTCGCCGATCATTCCTGTAAAGTCGCCGACGATCAATATTGCGGTATGTCCTAAGTCCTGAAATTGTCTGAGCTTTCGGAGGACCACCGAATGTCCGAGGTGCAGGTCAGGGCGGCTCGGATCGCAGCCCAATTTCACATTGAGCGGGGCGCCGTCCTTGATCGACTTTTCAATTTTCTTCGCAAGCTCTTCTTCGGGAATGATTTCCGCAGCGCCGCGCCTGATGTGCTCAAGTTGTTCGTTAAGTGGTGGAAACAACCCTAACTATTCTTCTCCTGTCCGATTTGTCCGAGAGTAAGTAGTGATGCCCTCTGAAAGCGGGAGTTCTCGGATGCGCTCATGCTTCAGCATTATTATCATGGTGCCGCATCTCGCGGTCCTGGTCGCGCTTCCTGATCGATTCGCGTTTATCGAATGATCTTTTCCCTTTTGCAATGGCGAGCTCCAGTTTTGCCAGGCCATGTTTCCAGTAGAGTCTCAGAGGGACCAAAGAAAGTCCCGTTTGTTTCGTCTTGCCGAATATCTTTCGAATTTCTCGTTTGTGCAAAAGGAGTTTTCGCGATCTCTTCGGATTATGATTGAACGGGCCCGCGTTTTCGTACGCTGCAACGTGCATGTTGTGCAGCCATATCTCTCCATCCTTGACCGAAGCAAAACAATCGCTGATATCGACTTTCCCTTGTCTCACAGACTTTACTTCGCTCCCCTTCAGAACAATCCCCACTTCGGTGGTCTCAAGAATCTGATACTCAAACCGGGCGCGTTTGTTTTGAGCTACCGTTTTTTCTTCTGGTTCCATTTAATCTTTCACGTTTAGTTGTTGTCCCATCCTATAGAGAGCCCTTCGGGAAAGGACGCCTTCGGCGCAATCCTGGGTACCACCCTCCGCTTTTCTTCTCTATGCCGTCTCCTGATTGCGACATAAAATGCTAAACTTTACCTTTTAAAGTCAAGATGGATGCCGATATTTTTTTGGGTCTTGAAGAAATGAAAACAGAAAGACCAGAAGATAAGAAAACAAGAAGATGGGAAGGTGCGAGATCATTTCACCGACAATCCATCGATCCGGCACCCAATCCTTCCATTTTTCCGCAGCGTATGATATATTGAATCAATAAAAAAGCGAATTGAAATGGCACAGACTTCCAAACCGAAGACGCAAACTCTCACCTCTCTGGATAAGATTGTATCACTTGCAAAAAGAAGGGGATTTGTTTTTCAATCGAGTGAAATATACGGTGGATTGAACGGCTGCTGGGACTACGGTCCACTCGGCGTCGAGATGCTGAATAATGTGAAGCAGCAGTGGTGGAAGAGCATGACTTATCGGGAAAATGTCGAAGGCATCGATGCGTCGATTCTGATGCATCCGCGCGTGTGGGAAGCCTCAGGCCACGTCCAGAATTTCACCGATCCGATGATCGATTGCAAACAGTGCAAAGCAAGATACCGGCTCGATGTCCTTTTTGATGAATTGTCCCTTAAGAAAAAGAAGGACGTGCTGCGCGAACTCGATCCGCAAAAGTTTGCCGGACAACAAAAAGATGAAGTGATAGAGGCGGAGTTTTCAAAATTGATCGCCACGGATCAAGATGCCTCGCGAATTGCGGTAATGCTTCCTTGTCCGAACTGTGGCAACAAGGGGACCTTTACTGAAGCCCGCAAGTTTAATCTCATGTTCAAGACTTTTGTCGGTCCTGTTGAAGATTCGTCTTCCATCGTCTATCTGCGTCCTGAAACCGCGCAAGGCATCTTCGTAAATTTTCAAAATGTGTTGACTGCATCCCGCCAGAAACTTCCGTTCGGCATTGCCCAAATAGGGAAAGCTTTCCGTAACGAGATCAACACGAAGAATTTCCTCTTCCGTACTCGCGAATTCGAGCAGATGGAAATGCAGTTTTTTGTCAAGCCCGGCACCGACGACAAGTGGTTTGAGTACTGGCGCGCCGAGCGGATGCAGTGGTACATCGATCTCGGAATGAAGAAGGAGCAGCTTCAATGGCACCAGCATTCGAAGGATAAACTGGCACATTACGCCAAGGACGCCTACGACATAGAATTCTTGTTTCCGTTCGGATGGGGAGAAATTGAGGGGATACACAACCGCACCAATTATGATCTTTCGCGGCATGAAGAATATTCCGGCAAGTCCATGAAGTATTTCGACGAAGAGACAAAAGAAAAATACACGCCGTTTGATATCGAAACATCCGCCGGTGCGAGCAGGGCCTTCATGGCATTTCTCGTTGGCTCCTATCATGAGGAGGAAGCGCCGACAGCGGAAGGCGCCATGGAGACGCGTGTGGTGCTGAAACTCAATCCGAAGCTTGCACCTATCAAAGCTGCCGTCTTCCCGCTGGTGAACCGCGACAATATGCCGGAAATCGCACGCAAGATAGAAATGGACCTGCGTCCACATTTCCGGGTCTTTTATGACGACAGTGGAGCTGTAGGCCGACGATATCGCCGTCAAGATGAAACTGGGACGCCATTCTGCATAACGGTAGATTCACAAACGCTTCAAGACCAGACCGTCACAATCCGAGATCGTGATTCGATGCAGCAAGAACGATTACCTTCCCCACGCGTAGGCGAATATTTGATGAACAAGTTAAAATAAACCGCAAAATGAAATGAACGATTCAGATGAAGACTTCAACTGAATTCTCCACTAACAGGAGAGGGCAGGGTAAGGTTCGAACTCCTATTCCCAAAATCAGCGGAGAGGAGTTCGATGGCTTTTTCAAAGAGACATTCGAGTTCTTCGCCGAATTGAACTCGCACAATTCGGTAAACTGGTTTAACAAGCACAGAGAAGAGTATGAGAGATATTTGATGAACCCTGCTCGCGCCTTCGTGACCTCGATTGGACCTTTCGTCAAGTTCATTAATCCGTCATTTGATACCGAACCGAAGTTCAACCGAACACTTGTTCGGCTGAACAGGGACATGCGGTTTGCGAAAAAGCCTTACAAAGATTATTTCTTGATAAGGTTTGGGAGAGCTAAGTGGGACTCCGAGTTGTTTCTTTATTTAGACAGGAATGGAATAGAGCTTGGAGCGTTCGTCAACAATGAAAAGCAAAATGGAAGCAGGCGGTTTGAAGAAAATATCTCGGCTCACGCTTCCGTTTTTCTTGATGTCTGTAAGAAGTTTAGGATTGGCGGTGAGTTTTCAGCTTATGAGCTGCAGAACGGGACTGAGCCGATTGCGGAACGGTTCAGCCCGAAACGAGATCAGACGAAATTGAAAGGCATAGATTACCTGATCTTCGGCAAAGAACTGAAAAAAATTGATCCGATAATCTTCTCAAAGAGTCTCCTCGCACTCGCAATGAAGGTCTATAATAGGCTTTATCCTCTCTATGTCTTTTCAACATCCGCAAACCCCGCAGCAGACTGCGAGCTGTACTCAAATCGGATAGGACTTTTGAAAATCTCGAGTAAATGAAAAACGGTGGAATGCCTATCTTCGGGAAAGGTCCCGGGAGTAGGCTTTTGCAGAAAATTGTGGATAGTTCCATCGAGGCCGTGAAGCCTGCCGTTTTGTTTGAACAGGGTTTCCAGCTGTCCGGGAAGAAACTTAACGCGTTTGGAAAAGAGATCGATCTAAGTCATCATAAACGCATTAGGAGCGTTGCGATAGGCAAGTCCGCAGAGTCGATGGCTTATGAAATCAAAAGAAGACTTGGAGATCGAGTCACAGGGATTATAGCAACGCCGGTAGAAGAGCATCTCGATGTAGAGGGCTTTCGTTTTTTCAAGACCGGACATCCACTCCCGGATGAGCAGAGTGTAAATGCTGCAATGGAAATTCGCGATTTGGTCTCATCTTGCGGCAGAGAAGACTTGCTAATCTTCCTGATCTCCGGAGGTGGCAGCGCAGCAGCTTTCCTTCCGGCCCGAGGAATTGAATTTGGGCGATGTAAACGAGACGCTCAAGCTTCTGTTCGACAACGGGGTTCCGATTGATAAAGTTAATCTGGTGAGGCGTCACCTCTCTTTGCTAGGCGGCGGGAAATTAGCCGCAATGGCACCGGAGTCGGAGAAGGTATCTCTGATAATTTCCGATGTTGTGGGCGACGACTTAGTGAGCATTGCGAGCGGGCCCACGGTGGAGGATCCGTCCACTCCGAATGATGCCTACAATTTTCTTGCAGGGTTAAGAATTATGGACAAAATTCCGCAGTCGATTCGCAAGGTCCTGTCGAAACCCGACGACCACTCTTCCGGAGCAAAGCTTAGGAGTAATTTCGCAACCATAATTGCCTCCAACGTTGAGGCTTTGAATGCGGCAGAAAAGAGCGGGAACGAAGCGGGATTTAGTACGACCGTCCTGACCCGATGTCTCGATTTAGATGCGGAGAATTCGTCCGACATACTCGTTTCGCTCGCGCGCTCGGTTGAATCCGATTTTAAAGAGACTCCTGCTTTGGTACTTCTGGGCGGCGAGACGACGGTAAAATTGGCGGGCGCAGGAAAAGGCGGAAGAAACCAGCATCTCGTTCTGGAAGCCTTGTACAAACTTGCCGAACTTTCCGCGGAAGGTTTTTCCCTGGGCAGGACAACCATTTTTTCTTTTGGAACGGACGGCAAAGACGGAAACACCGACTCTTCCGGTGCCTATGCTTCCCTCGAAACTTTGAAAGATGTGAAAGGCGAATTGCCGGAGATAAAGAAGTACATTTTGCAGAACGATTCGAATTCATTCTTCGAGAAATACGGTGGATTGATTACGACCGGTCCAACCGACACAAATGTCATGGACATAATGGGAATAATCGTCGAATGATCGCGGCTGGCGACATCGTTGAACTGAAAATAGATTCGATTGCTTTCGAAGGAGGAGCAATAGCAAAGCTGGACGGATACGTCGTGTTTGTTTCCGGCGGCGTCCCCGGTGATATCGTCAAAGCGAAGATCTTCAAACGAAAGAGGGACTACGCGGAAGCAAAGGTCGTTGAGATAGTAAAACCATCGGCAAGTCGCGTTGACCCGCGATGCCGTTACTTCGGAATTTGCGGTGGCTGCAAATGGCAGAATCTTGACTACCCGGAACAAATCCGGTTCAAGCGGCTGCATGTGATAGACGCGTTTGAGAGAATCGGCGGACTAAAAATAGATGTCGCAGAGACGATTGGCGCCGACAAGACTTATGAATACCGAAACAAACTTGAACTTACATTTTCGGATAGACCGTTCAAGATACTTGAGAACGATCCGGTCGAGGTCGCACTCGGTTTCCATTCTCCCGGAAGATATGACAAGACAATCGACATTGAACACTGCCATCTTGCAGACGAAAAAGTCAATGTGGTGATAAATTGGTTTAGAAATGCAATTGCCCCAGATTCCAGGTTGAGAAAAGAGCTGGAGCTGACCATTTACAATTCCGAGAAGCATTCCGGGTTGCTCCGTTTCCTGACGATAAGAAAATCGTTCGCAACCGGAGAATTGATGGTAAGCGTGACCGTGCTTGCCGAAGATCCACCGCGCGGAAAGGAATTTGACATTCTGGACAAACTTGCCTCGGAACTCCACGATGAACTGCCGTTCGTGTCAACATTTGCGTCAATAGTCAATTCGACTCGTGCTCAGATTGCGGCAGGACAAATTGGCAAAACACATTTCGGGAACGGTTACATTACCGACAAAATCGGAAAATATTCTTTCAGGATTTCTCCGCTATCCTTCTTTCAGACAAATACCCGCCAGTCAGAAAGACTCTACAATGTCGTAACGAGAAATTTGGACAAGGGCCATAAGACAATTTTCGATCTGTATAGCGGAACGGGAAGTATTTCTTTATATCTGTCGAAATACGCGGAAGAAATCTACGGATTCGAATTGATTGAATCTGCGGTCGAGGATGCCAGAGAGAACGCAAATCTGAATGGAGTCAGGAATACGTCGTTCGTTCAGACTGATTTGCTTGAACTTTTCAGGTCGAAGATCCCGCATGCGGGAGGGAAGGACATCATAGAAAGCTTCTCAAGGCAGGGTATTCCCGAGCCCGATGTGATTGTCCTGGATCCACCTCGAAGCGGGCTTCATCCGAAGATAGCGGCAAATATCCACCTGCTTGAAGCAGAGAAAATTATTTACGTGAGCTGCAATCCGGCGACGCAGGCAAGAGATGTGAAAGAAATTACGGCGAGGGGGTATTCTGTTGTAGACTCCCAACCTGTCGATATGTTTCCACAGACATACCATATTGAAAATGTGCTGACGCTGGCGAAAAGATAAGCAACATAGCCATCACCTTCGGAGCTTAAGAGTGGGACGAGCTGGCTTCTCGTCGATTGTGAAAGATCGTAAATTGTCCACAACTCGCGAATTTGCGCCTTTCCTATCCTCTAGGGGGTCGCCTTCTGACTCCCTCGCGACTATGTGACTGGCATCCTTCTTGGTGTTTTGGCGGCTCCGCAATAAAAAAAAATCATCAAGAAGGAGTAACCTTTCACTCCTGGGGTTGGAATTGTAGCCACGAGCTTTAGCTCGTGGATTGGTGCAACGCCACCAGCGGGTTTTAACCCTGAAATACGTCATAATCAGGGCTAAAGCCCATGTGGCTGGGGGATCCGTACCACGACCTGAAGGTCGTGGCTATACACTCAACCTCGTGACTGAGCCATTACAAGAAACACTGGCCAAAACTTGATAGTAGGCTCTTTTGAAACTAAGAAAAGTTAAAATCTGACCACTAATTGCACGAATTACTTTTTGTCGGAAACAAATGCGCACGCCTGCGTGCTGAAGCACTTCGGTGCGCAAGCACGAATAAGGCTTTCCATTCGTGTCATTAAACATAATCGAATTTATTAGTTTTATTCTGCCGAAGGCATCCCTTCGGGAGTGTTCATATTTCTTTTCTAGGAACAAAGTAACCCACTACCCAAAACTTGATATTATCCTCTGTTTCAGTTATAATACGAATGATACTCAAACGTGCTTCAATCGTAATTCTTATCTCTCTCTATATTTCCCAAACTGAATTCCAAAATCATTTCTTCTCTGCCTTACTCGACGAAAGGCGAAGCTTTATAGCCGTACGGCTTTGTATATAGATTTCTGAAAAACTGCTCGTTCTGATCGCCCAGAGGCTTGAGCCGGAGGCTCATCACCCTCTGGCGCAAAAGTTGGTTGGCAAAGGTTCGCCAATCTACGAGGTGGTTTTCGCAGAAGCGAAGAGCGTAAGCACCTAGCAGAAGGAATCTTTGGCAAGGCATGTTGAAATTGCATTACAACAAAAAATGAGGAGGAAACATCATGAAAAAATTCTACTTCTTCACGTTCATTTTGCTACTTGCGGGAAATTTGTTCGCGCAGCCAACGCCGGTCCAACCGTCCGGTGATGGACTGACACCGAGCACTGCTTACCATGTCGACAATCTTGCCAATCTTTACTGGATTACACAACATTCAGAATCATGGGGAAGCTACTTTATCCAGACTGCTGATATCGATGCGTCATCGACATCAGGCTGGAACTCAGGAGCTGGATTTTCTCCAATAGGAAATGGCACAACCAATTTTACCGGCTCATACAACGGGCAGAGCCACACTATCAGTGGGTTGTATATTAACCGAAGCTTGACAGACTACATCGGTCTTTTTGGAGGAACTTCTACAGCTGCCTCAGTCAAGAACATTGGGCTGCTTAATGTTGCAATCACGGGAGGAGCTTACTATGTCGGTGGTGTTGTCGGGTGGAGCGCGGGAGATTTAGACCACTGCTATACTACTGGTTCTGTGAATGGTATAGAATGTGTTGGCGGTGTTGTTGGCTATGTTAATTCTGGAAACATAACCAACTGTTCATCCACTGCAACTGTCAGTGGTTCCAATTTTGCTGTCGGCGGACTCGTCGGAAGAAAAGGATGGTGGTAACATCGATAGATGCTACTCGGCTGGTTCTGTTAGTGCACCGAATACTGTCGGCGGACTTGTTGGATATAACGAACAAACTGTCAGCAACTCTTATTCTTCGGGATCAGTCTCCGGTAGCGTGGCTGGCGGACTTGTTGGAGAGAACTCCTGGGGGGGCACGGTCAGCAACTGCTATTCTACTGGAGCTGTAACAGGGTCAAGCAGTATCGGCGGGCTTGTGGGATTGGAAAATAGCGGCACCGTAAGTAATTCATTCTGGGACGTGACGACCTCCGGATTAGGAAGCGATGGCAGCCCAAACGGCAGCGCGGGCGGCACAGGTGAGAATACGGGACACATGAAGGACCAGTCTACATTCACAACCTCGCCAGCAAATTGGGACTTTACCACTCCTATCTGGGCTATAAATAGCTCAATCAATAGTGGCTATCCGTACTTAGTTGGCGTGACTGACCATCCGCTTCCAGTGGAAGCGACCTCGTTCGTTGCGAAAGCCGATGTTGAATCGGTGACTTTGACATGGCAAACACAGTCGGAAGTCGATAACGCGGGCTTTAATATTCTTCGTGAAGATGCTGGTACAAACTTGTTCGCTCCAATTGCAAGTTACACAAGCAATGATGCACTCAAAGGGATGGGAACGAGCGCCACCGGAAGAAAGTACAGTTTCACCGACACGAAAGTGAAATCCGGCTTGACTTATCAGTACAAGATCCAAAGCGTGTCGACAAATGGAGCAACCAAAGACCTGACTACACTTTCAGTCACGGTTGACATTCCGAAGAATTACGCTTTGTACCAGAACTATCCAAACCCATTTAATCCGAATAGCACGATAAGATTTGATTTGAAGGAGACATCGACCGTGACGCTCGAAGTTTATAATGTGCTTGGACAAAGAGTGGAATATTGGAATTATGGAACAATGGATGCTGGACGGTATAACGAGAACGTAAACCTTGATGCGCTTGCCAGCGGAGTGTATTTCTACAAGCTTGTGGCGAGCGGAGTCGAGCCGACCGCTGTGGGCAACGACGGACAGAAATTCACGGCGACAAAGAAATTGGTGCTGATGAAGTAATGTCGGTTGATTCGCCGAATCGACCTTGTATTGCCGACGAAACAGTGTCTCGTCGAACGTATGGAGTTTGCAACCTTGTCAAGGTTTCTTCTTACCCTTGACAAGGTGCTTTGAAATTACATTCGCAACAAAAGATGAGGAGGAGAGAACGCCATGAAAGAATTCTACTTCAGTTTAACAATAATTGCTTGTTCAGTTTTGATGTTGAGCACGAGCCCTTCCCAAGCAGCTACAAGAACAAGTAGTACAGACGGAAATTGGAGTTCAACAGGTACCTGGGGCGGTGACGCAGTGCCAGGTAGCGGTGACGATGTGGTAATTGCAGGGGGCACTACCGTAACAATCGATGATTACGCTTTCTGTCGAAACCTAACAATAGACAATGCGGCTGTACTTCAGTTCGCAGATGTTACCACCTACTATGTTTTGGCTGTTTCCGGAGATGTTGAAGTAGATGGAACTCTGCTGGCAGCAGCAACTGCCAGTAACGGTGGCTCTGATGGTATCTATATCTCAGGCAATTTAGAGATTTCCGGAATTTATACTGATGCGATAACTGGAAGATATATCAATACTGAAATGAAAGGTGCAGGCAAGGGCATCAATGCGCTGAATTTTGACTTCAAAGGAAATTTATATATTGACGTACCAGGTGGTTCAATAACAGTTGACAACCCTTTTTATATCACTGGGTCACTGACGCTGAACGAAGGTACATTAGATAACTCAACGCACAATATTACAATTAACTCCAATGCGTCGATAAATCGACGGAATTCAACTGCCTTATTGGCAGTTGCACCTACTTTTGTAGGTACAAATCAAATCTTAGACTACTATGGAACGATGATAACTGGAGTAGAATTACCTGATAATGTATATCAGATATATGTTAGCATTTATTCAGGCGGTTCGGTTACACTTAACAAAAATGTTACTGTATCTAATCTTATCGGGTTCGATTATTCGAATTGTGAGCTTATTACAGGAGCGAACACAATTACACTTACTAACGGTAGTCCAGCTGGTATAAGTCAACCCGACAACACCTCTTACATCGTAGGTAATTTAGCCCGGGCATATAGTGGTTCTCCATCAAGCAAAAGTTTTCCAATCGGAAGTGCAACAGCATATAGACCTGTAACTGTAAACGTCACTTCGCTCACGGGCGGCGGCACTATCACTGTTTCTGAAACAGACGCTGCACCAGCTTCAAGTTCACTCCCCAGCGGCGTAAACAAGATATCAAGTGTCAGATACTGGACTTTGAGTAAATCAGCGGGCATTACTGCAGTTACTGCCGATGTTACGCTTAGCTGGGGATCGGATGACGGGGTAAGTAATCCAGCAGAAATAACAGTTGTCCAGGGAGATCACTCGACAGGTAATTGGGATGTAGCTTCCGGAACAGGCTCTGGAACTGCATCAAGCGGAACTGTAACTGGCACCGGCTTTACTTCCTTTAGTGATTTTACCCTCGGCACAACGGGTTCGGATAATCCACTCGCCGTAGAAGCAACATCATTTGTCGCAAAAGCCGATGTTGAATCGGTGACTTTGACATGGCAAACACAGTCGGAAGTCGATAACGCGGGCTTTAATATTCTTCGTCAAGATGCTGGTACGAACTTGTTCATTCCAATTGCAAGCTACACAAGCAATGATGCACTCAAAGGGATGGGAACGAGCGCCACCGGAAGAAATTATAGTTTCACCGACACGAAAGTTAAATCCGGCTTGACTTATCAGTACAAGGTCCAAAGCGTATCGACAAATGGAACAACCAAAGACCTGACTACACTTTCAGTCACGGTTGACATTCCGAAGACTTATGCTTTGTACCAGAACTATCCAAACCCATTCAATCCAAGCACGACGATCCAGTTTGATCTGAAGCAGACATCGACAGTAGTGCTTGCTATCTATAACGTACTCGGGCAGAGAGTGGAAGAATGGAATTACGGAGCGATGGATGCTGGACGGTATAACGAGAACGTAAACCTTGATGCGCTTGCCAGCGGAGTGTATTTCTACAAGCTTGTGGCGAGCGGAGTCGAGCCAACCGCTGTGGGCAATGATGGACAGAAATTCACGGCAACAAAGAAGCTGTTGCTGATGAAGTGATGTCGGTTGATTCGCCGAATCGACCTCGTATTGCCGGCTAGACAGCTTCTCGGCGAACGTATGGATTTTGCAACCTTGTCAAGGTTTCTTCTTATCCTTGACAAGGTTTGCAGCGATTTCCGAATCGAGGCCCAGCTAGTATCTTATTTGTGAGGCCGTTGCGAGTCATAGAGCTTTTTCCGCTGCCGGAACATTCTTTTTCCCGGCTTTGATCTTCTCCACTTGTTGAATCGCAGTAGAATGTATTTTTGCCAAGTCGATCATCTTAATGCACTCTAAATCATACGGGCAGACTTTTTTCCAGCACGGAGAGCAGAAGAGTCCTTCGGGGAAAAATTTCGTGCCACGATCATAAAGGTCGATTTCAGTCCAGCAGCTTACTCCAAACCAGGCGAGAACATATTTCTTGAGAGCTATTGCGAGATGCATTCCATAGCTGTCGCCGGTGATAACCATATCCGCGGCGTTTTCATAAACGATTCCTTTGCGAAGACCTTCTGAAGACGGCGTTTCGAATAGTCGCGTTTTCAGGCTCGGGTTTCTTTCGACTGCAATGGAATAAATTTGTCGGTTGCGTTCCGCATCTTCGCCCCCTCCGAGAAGTAGCATTTTGATCTTTTCGTCTTCGGTGAACATTTCAATCAGCTTCAAATGCTGATCGACGGTCATCTTCTTGTTTGGATAAAGATTGGAGCAGCCGGTGTTAAAACCGACTACAACTTCGTCCTCTGTGATGCCTTTAGATCGTCTGTACCATGATGTTAATTGTTCTTCTTCTTCAGTCAATTTCAAGATGTACTCGTCACGAGCGTATGGAAGGCAGAATGTCTCTGCGAGAATTTCCTGCCCGGTTTGCTGGTTAACTCTGAACTTCAGGTAGTCGTCTATCCCAAGCTGATAGTTATAACCCGCTTCTTTGTTCAGCGGCACGATTTGACCGTTTTCATTTAGTCCGAATCCCTGTTTCTCTTTCGCGTTCAATTTCATTGTCAGAGCGGCTGACCTTCTCGACTTGTCGGCGTTCAGGATGAAATCGAATTTCATCTGCTCAAGCACAAGCCAGCTCTCCGCATCCCAAACAAATATGTCGTCGATTAGTGGGTTTTCGTGAAGAAGCGGAGCCGCCGATTTGAGCGTTATCCACCCGATATAGCTAACCGGATACTTCCGTTTTATCGCCGCAAGCTGCGCGGTTGTCATCAACACGTCGCCCATGGCGTCCAGGTTAATTATCAATATTTTTGTCCCGAACGGTTTGTCAGGCAGCGTACATTCATCCTGGCAAGTCTTATAAGGGAAGCATGGCTTGTAGCCTGTGAATCTTTTGCAATCGGGTATTTCGAAATCAAAAACTTTCATCGGCTTTCTTTACTCCTTCGGTCTATCGAATCGCAAGATGCCGAGCCCGCTACGGTTCGGCGGGGGTTTGCGTCTTCGCTTTTTCTATTTTGGAAATCAAGCTCAATAATTTTTCAAAAACCGTCCCTGCGTCAAGTTCCTTCATGCAGGGATTTCCTATCGGGCATTTCGTGAGATTGCATTCCAGGCAATCCAGCTTCTCGTTTCTCGCTATTTCCGAAACGTTTCCGTAAGGTCCCTGCAGGCGCGGATTCGTCGGCCCGAAAATGGCAAGGGTTGGGACATCCAGGGCAGCAGCAATGTGCATCGGACCGGAATCGTTTGTGATCAAGAGAAGTGATTCCTTCATTATCGCTCCCATTTCGTGGAGAGAGGTCTGCGGAGAGAGGATGGAATCTGAAGCCGAGGCAATTCTCTCGGCATCATCTTTCTCGGTTGACCCGTAGAGAACAACCACTTGAAGATGCAGTCTTTCGTGAATCAACTGGCAAAGCTCAATGAGTTTTTGTGTTTTCCATCTTTTTATATCCCAGCCTCCGCCGATATTCACGGTTATGAATTTTCCAGAAAGACCATGGTGTTGAAGAAACTTGCGTCCGAACTCATTCGATTCATTGTCGAGATAGAATAAAGGATGCGTTGACTCGACGTGGACTCCGATGTGACGAAGCGCATCCAGATTGAACTCGACATTGTGAAACTCACCTCTTCGTGACGGCACGAGTATATTGTAGGCAAATCTTCTCCACTTGAAAGGATAGCCGAGTCTGAATTCCGAGCCGCTGAACATCGTGATAATCGCTGTACGCGGATTCGCGAAGAGGTCGATTATCAAATCGTACCTGTTCTTTCTAACCTCCAATATTATTGATAGAGAAGCGGAAGATCCCCCAAGCGGGAATCGGGATTTTGTGTCGTATGAAATAACGTTGTCGATGAACGGGTTTCCTTTCAAAACGGGCGCTGCAAACTTTTCGACAAGAAAATCAATTCGGGCCGCCGGATAATGTTTCCTAAGATTCGGCAGAACAGGCGTGGAAAGGAGGACATCGCCGATGGCTCTCGGCTTAATTACGAGGATTCTTTTTATTTTTGTCTGTTCGAGCTGAATCGTCTCCATGGATTATGCACAAAATATAATCAATAAGGGTGGTCTTGAAAAATACGAAAGCCACGGGTACATTTTGGGCATGAAAGCAATATGGTTCTTAGCGATGATGTGCCTGGCAAGCTCGGTATTTGCGCAGTCGGCGTATGATTTCCTTAACCTTGATGTCAGCGCGCGTGAGGCATCCCTTGCCGGCAGCGTGATGTCACGAACGGATGATCCTGCAGGATTCTACTACAACCCCGCATTGTCTGTTGGAGCAAAAGACCGTGCCGTCACCTTCGGTTTTCTCAAACATGTGCTGGATATTAATGCGGGCTATCTGGTCTCCACTTTTCAACTTCAGGGGACAGGTTCTTTCGGCGTCGGCATCGGCTATATCAATTACGGAACGTTCACGACAACCGACGACATGGGGAATGAGTATGGAACATTCAGCGCAGGCGATGTTGTTCTGACAGCAAATTATTCAAATTACCTGGCCGAAAATTTTAGCTACGGATTTAACATAAAGGGTATTTACTCATCAATCGCATCGTATTCTTCCTCGGCGGCGGCTTTCGATGCAGGTCTATATTATAATTTTCCGGCAAATCTTTTTGGCGTTGGTTTTTCAGTTGTCAATGTCGGAACTCAGCTTTCAAAATATCAAACGGTTCGAGAGAGCTTGCCTTTTGATGTGCGCATAGGATTGTCAAAGCAGCTTGAGCATCTTCCGTTAATTTTGAATTTGGCTTTTCAGCGACTTGGCGATCCGAACATGAATGCCACCGATAGATTTCGGTCATTCGTTCTCGGCGGCGAGTTTTTGCTTTCTGACAATTTTCATGTCCGTATCGGCTACAACAACCTTGAGCATCAACAGATGAAGAGAAATTTAACCGTAGAAATCCTGGACGAGAAAAACTATCCCTATCGGCTTATCATGGGCAAGGAAGGCGCGATCCATAAGGAACCGGAGAACTATCATGTCATATTGAAATTAACGGACGGCATCATGCAACAGGTTGGAACCCGGCGGGAACAGAAGTTGGATGAATTTTTCCAGATGCAGTTTAAAACCTGTACTTTGGATCTGAACGCCCGCAAAATGAAAAACGGGCCGCTGGATATCCGGGGCGCCAGCAACGTATCCTCCTTCAAGGAATTGGCTGAAAAAATCAATCTTGCCAAGGCCCAGAAAACGGACACGAAAACCAGTGAGATTGAATTTCAAAAAAAGATCTCCCTTCCTTTGCCGCGCTGGCGTTCGCCTTCATCGGCATTCCTCTGGGTTTGATGTCTCGGTCGGGCTCCCTTTTGAGTTCGATTTTGGCCGTTTTCCTGGTGGCCATTTATGATGGCTTCATCATGTTCGGCGAGAGCAGCGTGCCCAAGGATTTAATGTCGCCTTTTTGGGCTATGTGGCTCCCGAACCTGATTTTGATCGGCATCGGGCTGATGCTGGCATACCGGCTGAATCACAAGTTTGACTTCTGGAGCAGCCTGTTGCGCTTTAGAAACACCATGAAAAACAGCATGTAATTGAGCGATCCAACGATAATGAACCCAACATGAAAATTTCCCTCCGACATTCCAGATATTTTCTGATGGTTTCGCTCTTTTCGGCCGTTCTTCTTCCCCCGTCCTCCGCGGTCGCCGACCTGAGCTTTTCGCTGGGATCTGAAGTGCACTTGCAGGCCGACGCGATCGAGTACCTCAAGGATCAGAACTTGGTCATGGCACGGGGCCACGTACATATCCAACAGGGTTTGGTGCACTTGTACGCCGATAGCATCCGTTACGACGTTCAAGCCCAGGACATCCAAGG
>CAVYHK010000036.1:0-30245 GCA_963768145.1 uncultured Bacteroidota bacterium
TCTCGTTGCACCGCTCTGCGGTGCAACGGATGCGGCAGTCTAAATAAGGGTTCCACCGCAGAGCGATGGAACGAGATACGAATGAAATAGGAGGATTGTTTGGACGGTACAAAAGATCTGACGTAAGGCCGGGACTCAAAGTGTCGATTGTCCTGAAGGAGGACCAGCGCACCGGCAAAATCACTGAGGGAATCGTAAAAGACATTCTCACTAATTCTCCGTTTCATCCGCGCGGAATCAAAGTCCGACTGGAAACCGGAGAAGTCGGTAGAGTGAGGAAAATCGAAGAATCCAGCACGGATTAAAGGGATGGTGGCGATCGACGTGAACGATTTGACATTTTCAATCACTTGAAATCCGAGCTATCTGCCTTGTTCCCGGTCTATTTGTCTGTCCGTTGTTTCTCTCACCGTGGTAGTATAGATTCTCTTTGTCCTTCACAGAAGATTTTCGACATGATGGAGCAGCAGAATCCTTCGGCAAATAGCCGTCAGCAGCCAACAAGAAAGTTCTCGATTCAAAATTTCGAATTCACAATTTAAAATTCTCGAACAGGAGTTGATTTTATGAACGAAACAGTAATCCAGGGTTTGAAGCCGGAAAGAGTCTGGCATTATTTCAACGAGATCAGCGCGATCCCGCGCGGTTCTAAAAATGAAAAGAAGGTCCTTGAGTATATCAAGAGGACCGCTGCAACCATGGGATTAATCTCAAAACAGGATAAAGTCGGAAATGTCGTTGTCCTGAAGCCGGCAAGTCCGGGAAAGGAAAACTCACCCACGGTCGTTCTGCAGGTTCATACCGACATGGTCTGCGAAAAGAACCGGGAAGTTCAGCATGATTTCTTGAAAGACGGGATCAAATTCAATCGGGATGGAAACTACATCAAAGCCGAAGGAACCACTCTCGGCTCAGATGACGGCATCGGTGTAGCGGCACTGCTTGCACTCCTGGAAGACAGGTCCTTGGTTCATGGGCCGATCGAGGGGTTGTTCACGATCGATGAAGAAACCGGACTGACAGGAGCGAACTTCATTGCACCGGGCTTCATCACGGGAAAAATCATGATGAACCTGGATTCCGAAGATGAAGGCGTTCTGTACATCGGTTGTGCCGGCGGACTTGATACATCGATTACGATACCGGCAAAGAAGAAAGCTGTCGCGGGAAAAGTTGCAACCCTCAATATCATGGTACGAGGCCTGAAAGGCGGGCATTCGGGAGTGGACATTCATCAACAAAGAGCCAATGCCTTAAAGCTTCTGACAAGGACTTTGATGGCAATCGATGCGAAGACGAAGATGCAGCTCGTCTCCCTCGAAGGTGGAAGCAAGCACAATGCAATTCCGCGCGAAGCCGATGCAACAGTTGTTGTCCCCGCGGCCGATGAGACAAAAGTTCAGGAGATCGCCGCGGACTGCGAGAAGATTCTTCAGGAACGCTTTCAAGTCTGTTGATCCGGAATTGAAGGTTGTCGTAGAAAAGGGGAGAAAGGCGAAGCAGGCTTTCGATGATGCGACAAAGAAGAGAGTCCTCGGAGCACTTGCTGCCCTTCCTCACGGCGTTATCAGAATGAGTGGTGACATTCCGGATTTAGTCGAAACTTCAACTAACGTTGCCGTGATGCGAACTGATCGCGCCGGAGTTACCATTGTGACAAGTCAGAGAAGCTCAATTGAGTCCGAGAAGGAAATGATTGCAGCGCAAGTCGCTTCTGTGGGACAACTCGCTGGCGCAAAAATCAAGGTCAGTGACGGCTATCCTGGCTGGCAGCCAAATGTCAGCTCCTCCGTTCTCGCGAGAGGGAAGCAGATTTACCGGAACCTTTATGGCAAGGAGCCGGAAGTGAAGGCAATACACGCTGGGCTCGAATGTGGGATCATAAATGACAGAGTCGGCGGTGATGTTGACACGGTCTCGTTCGGCCCCACTATCATAGGTCCCCATTCCCCTGACGAAAAAGTTGAAATCGCAAGCGTCGAGAAATTCTACAAGTTCCTGATTGAGATGGTGAAGGCCGTCGCGTAGGAATATCGAATGTGACCGCCACCTTAAAAAAGGTGACGGCCACATGAAAACACAGAGTGGAATGTCTATCAAGTCAGCTTATTTAGCTTCCGTCGGTGAATTCTTTCATCTGTATAATCGCGGCGTGAACAGGGATTTGATCTTTTTTGAGCGACGTAACTATGATTACTTTCTCCAAAAATTGTGGCATTATCTTGACTCGTCTGGTGTGGACCTCATTGCGTATTGTCTCATGCCAAACCACTTCCATTTCTTAGTTAGACAGCAAATTCCAGATGCGGTATCGAAAGTAATTGGAAACACCTGTAACGGATACGTGAAAGCGGTAAACAAAGCCTTTGGCCGCTCAGGGCATTTGTTCGAATCAAAGTACAAGATGAAGCACGTCAATCAGACATCCTATCTATCCTACCTCACGAGTTATATCCACATGAATCCTGTCTCTGCAAGACTTGTCACCCTTCCAGAAGAGTGGGAGTACAGCAGTTGCAGAGAGTATTTGGGAAAAAGGTCCAACAGGTTTATTGATTCAAATCTTGTGTTGGAACTGTTCCAGTCGAGGGAAAACTATCGAGAGTTCATGCTTGGTTCTAGGAGAGATGTGGACGAGCTTGCTAATTACTTGTTTGAGGAATGAGAGCGAAGTGGTTCAGCGTGAGGAGTGCCGGAAGTTCGCAACTGAAGTCTAGGAATATGTAACCGTCACCTTAAAGGTGACGGTTACATAACTTGTGGAATTACTGTTGAATCTTTCCGTTCTTTATTTCACTGACAAGCCGGTCCGCGTGATAAATGTACTTCAACGCTTCGGGGATCGCGTCGGAGTGCACCGCCACTGAGCGGTTATTGGTGTCAACGTAAATGATATCGCCCGGCAGACTCTCGATATTTCCATCGAAAATCAACCCGACAATCTGCAAATCTTTGTTAATCACCGGGCTGCCGGAGTTCCCACCGGTGATATCGTTTGTCGCGACAAAATCGAGCGGCGTGCTCAGATCGAAATCGGCAGGAGGATTCTGCCAGTTACCCGGCAAACTCCACGGATATTTCTTTCCGAAAGAATAATATCTGTCGTACATTCCATAATAAGTGGTGTTTGTGGGAGCGGTTGTACCATTATATTCATATCCCTTCACGGCACCGTCGGCGATTCTCAGCGTGAAAGTTGCATCGGGCGGGATAGTTGTGCCATAGACATCGTAGAGTGCTCTTCCGAGGAGCTGGACCTTTGCGCCTTCCTCCGCAGTCAACTTCTCGTACTGTGAGCGCAGAACTTTCGTTGTTTGCTGAGTCGCAATTGCAAACCGGATAAATGGATCTGTCGATGTGAGAATGTCATCCGGACTACCGTTCAGCAGCTTGGCAACGCTTGCACTATCGCCCAGGACCGTTGAACCCTGTAGGAAGTTTGCAGCTTCTTCCGGGGTTCTCCCGCCGAGGAGGCTGTTGAAAGGCTCGCTCGTAGTTCCGAGCAGACTTTGCATCGATTTCAATTGAGACGCAAGAATCAACTTCTCTAAATCCGGATTGAAATCTGCCGGGAAGAATTTAGATTTCATCCCTTGCAGCGCGGCGCCTTGATAATTCTGTGGTCTGGTCGAGTCCGGCATCTTCATGGTGTTCGCATACTGGACCAGGCGCGAAGCAAGCGAAAGGTACTGTGACCGACCAAACCCTACAGTACTGTACGCGTTCATCCTGGCGAACAACTTTGCTTTCTCTGTTTGAACTGCGGAGATATCGTCCCACACGGAGCCGTATTTTTCTGTCAATGAGGGATCGGCCATTACCGCCGACCTGAATTGTTTTTCAAACGCCCTCTTTCTCGCCATCAAATATGGGTCCCGTAGACCGCTGAAGTAACCTTGGTATGCCTTCAAAGAATTGGAGATCATAAATAACCGCGTTTCATACTTCATCTTCTGGCTGGGATTCGTCTGAATGTATTTATCATAGACTCCGTAAAAACCCTGCAGCAAATCTATGGTGTACGGGTATGTGTGATCACGATTGTACTCGAGCTGGGAAACTGTTAATAGCCTGCTTGTTCTGCCGGGGTTTCCCACGACGAAAACAGGCTCTCCCTCCTTTGCGCCGTCCTGACTCCATTTGAAGTAGTGATTGGTCTTCAACGGTTTGTCGTTGTCGTAAACTCTGAAGAGAGAGAAATCTAGATCGTATCTTGGGTATGTGAAGTTGTCAGGGTCGCCCCCGAAATATGCTACGATCATCTGCGGAGCGAAAACCAATCTCATGTCCGTATAACGCTTGTATCCGTACAACGAAAATTTTCCGCCGTTGTAAAGATTAACGACCTGGAAAACCATTGAATCGGAAGGCTGCTCCTTTTTGTATTGTTCCCAATATTCTTTTTGAATTTTCTGAATTTCCTTGGCTCGGTTGGCGATTCTTTCCTCATCGGTCTTTCCGGTTTCGAATGCCGCCTGCACGTCAGTGGTGACATCTTTTATCAAGACCAATTGATCAGCATACATGCCATCCACTTTTCTCTCGTCATTGAGTGTCGGCGCGAAGAATCCGCTGTCAGGAAGGTCCTCGCCGGGTTTATTCACCTCATCGAGTGCGTTTCGGGCGCAGTGGTGATTTGTCAGGACGAGGCCATCTTCCGATACAAACGATGCCGTGCATCCTTGCAGTCGCAGCGCTCCGAGACAAGCATTATCGAACCAATCCTGATCTGGAGTAAAACCATAGGTGTTCTGAAAATGCTGAGTTGGCGGATTGTCGAATGTCCACATCTTTCCGTTATCGAACTGTCCTGCCTTAACGGTATCGGGGTTGAAGTATACGTTTGGTGAGGATTGAGTTGCTTGAAATGATGAACATCCGGCGATGATCGCCGCAAACGATATCAGCAACACTGAAATGCCGCGGAAGGAAGAAGGACTTTTCCCTACCCGTTGGGCTTGAGCCTGTTTCATTTTTGCCTCTCTTGTTTGTTTAGTTTGAGTAAGAATTTAACTAACGTCTGGTGACTTTTGCCATTCCCAATTATTCCCTCACTAGACGGTGCACCAAGCACTAAGTTTCGTTTCCTCATTTATGCGTTATTGTAAATTGCTCGGACTATTGATATATTTTCGCACATACATGCATATCAAAAAAGAGGAGCGCTTTATGAAAACAAAGACATTTGATGGGTTTCTATTTGTTGCCTTAATGGCGGTTTCGATCGCGGGCTGTCAGAAAAGCGCACCAGTCCCCGTGCCTCCCTTGCAAGATTACAGGGATGGTTCAAGTCTTTTTGTGATCGAGATTCCATCGACATGGCAGCAATCAGCCGAGCCCGGCAAACTCAATATGTATAACTCTCAAGATGCCTGGAATCGGTTTGCCGACCCCACTTCGAGCACTAAATCGGCAGTGAGGATTCTTGTTTATGTACAGGAGGCAGGAGCGAAAACGCTGGTGGCGGTGGCTGAAGATTTCAAATCTCAATTGCGACAGCAGCAGGCCCAGATAGATCCTGATGTGCAGGTAATGTTGGCCGGTAGTCCGGCGGTGAAGATTCCGTATTCATTGAAGCTTGACAGCAAGACCACAATTTATTCTTATCGGACAATTGCAGTTGAAGACAGCATGGAATATGGAATCGAATGTCAGGCATTTAATGACGATTTCAAGAACTATGCGAATGTATTTGATAGCATAGCATCAACTTACCGTATTATTCCAAGATCGGTAGCAAAGGAACAACTTCCCGAGAACATGTTGCCTTCAGTAACGCAAGCAACTTACCAGAATGATTATTTCTCTATTCAATATCCAGATAATTTTTCTGCGACGCCGACGGGAGCATCAGGCAATGTTAAAGCGTCCGTATCTATTAAAGGTTATTTCGAAGACTGCACGGTACAAGTTGATGTGCTTGATGCGAAGAAGCTGAACGTCGATAAAGTCTTCGATCAGAACAAGGGAAACTATCCTAACTCCAAGAGTCAGAAAATCCAACTTGATGGGCTTGATGCTTACATGATTTCTTATTCACCTGTGAAAGGCATTCAACGACGCGTCTATTTCGTGGTGGAGGACAATAACTGGATCAGACTCCTCTCGACCTGGAATGAATCGAATCAGAAAAAATACAATGCGGATTTCGAACATGCTTTCGAGAAAACCGTGTCGAGTCTGAAATTGAAGTGACAATAGCTAATGGCTCATAGCTCATGGCTGACAGCCAGGGGCTATGAGCTGTCGATCATGAGCTATTCACTATTCGCGGACGGGGTGGAATTCTATAATGTTGCACATCGCGGCTTCTCGGCGATAGCGCCTGAGAACACGATCTCGGCATTTGAAAAGGGGATTGAGGCAGGCGCAAACATGCTTGAGATGGACGTGATGATGACGGGTGATAACCATGTCATTGTGTTCCATGATTACCGGCTGGGCAGAACCACAAACGGGAGCGGGCTTGTGAAGAAACAAAATCTAAATGATCTCAAAGCGTTGGATGCCGGAGTCTGGTTCAGTCACAAATACAAGGAAGAGAGAGTTCCGCTTCTCGATGATGTCCTTGAAATGGCTAAAGGGCGAGTGAGAATAAACATTGAAATGAAACATCGGCGCTATAACGGTGTGCACTCCCTTGTCGATAAATGTGAAAGGATTGTTGAGCGCCACCGGATGAGTGAGGATGTGATATTCTCCTCGTTCAATTTAGAGGCTCTCCGCTATCTGCATTATAAATCACCCCATCTTCGCTTTGCGCCGCTTTACAGACACAACTTGAATCCGACGCCGCGCTCTTTCCCCCTGCAGTATGGTGCGCAGGGAGTCATGCTTAATCATTTGTTTCTAAATCGAACCACTGTGGGTCAATTTCATAATCTCGGGATCAAAGTATTTGTTTACACCGTCAATGGGATTCGCAAAATGGAGAAAATGATTAAGATGGGGGTCGATGGAGTTATATCGGATAACCCGGCAGCGGTAGCCTCCATAGCCAAGAGAATCTTCGGGTGACTGGCAGTGCAACTTTCAGGTTCGGTTCGTGCCCGCAGGGAATTAGGGCTTCGGCAATCTGAAATGCTGGTAGGATAAGTAGTCTTTGTATTCTTCCTTTTTCCCGTCCTGGTGTTTGATAACGACTTTAGGCTCGCCGTCTTCAATTCTCCCGATTGCTCTAACGTTCCCTTCTAATGAATACAATTTGGCAAAATCCTTCTCGTCTATGGTGAAAAGGAGTTCATAATCTTCGCCGCCAAAGAGAGCGTAGTCTAAAGGATTCTCCTCGAACTCTCTTGCAACTCTCCTCGTTGAAGGGTCAATCGGAATTAATTCTTCTTCGATTTCTGCTGCCAGATTGCTTGCCGCGCATATGTGCATCATGTCGGAGATCACTCCGTCGCTCACATCGATCATTGAGTGAACTCTGATCTTCTCGGTTAAGGTCCTCGAAAGTGTGATTCTTTCTTCCGGGAGTAGATGCTTGTGCAGCGCATCGTCATATCCCTCAAAGTTCGGCAGGAAATCGGCGGGTTGGCTGGCTTTTATGTATCTCTCTTTTTCTCTTTGAAGAATTTTTAACCCTGCTTTGGACCGACCAAGATCACCAGTCACGCAAATTACATCTTTGGCTTTTGCTCCATTTCTTAGAACCTGCCGGGCGGGTTCAACCTCACCGATGAGAGTGATATCGACGATGAAGCCGATAGGTGATGCTGAAGTATTGCCTCCTGCGATCGAACAATTAAATTTGCCGAGCTGGTTTGCGAGAGCCTCGTAGAATTCGTTGATCATCTCTTCGCTAATACTCGAATGAATTCCAAGAGACACGAATGCAGCGATTGGTAATCCGGACATGGCTGCAACGTCGCTCAGATTTACCATTGCGGCTTTATGTCCGAGATGTTTCATGGATGTATATGACAAGTCGAAGTGGACTTCCTGGATGAGAATATCTGTTGTCACTAGAGTAAGTTTATCGGGCGAGAGTTTGAGAACCGAGGCGTCGTCACCGATTCCTTGAATGACCGAGGAATTTGAAAACCTGGAAGCGATAGACTTGAACTCATCTATGAGCTTGAACTCCCCGATCTTCGAGAGGGGCGTGAATTTTATTTCTCCGATCGAATTCATGTGTGAAATTAGCGAAAAGATTGTGGAAATCAAATTCTGGCAGTATCTCAGTCTCGTTTCCTCTTTCTACAGCTACTCCGAAGCAAAACGGTTCCCGCTGATTACGCAGATCTTCACGGATATTATTTCTGCGCCCATCGTTCGACTGAGCCTTCCGCGTGAGCCTCAGTCGAACGCTCACGACGAAGTCTTCGCCATCTGCGGGAAACAGAATCTGGTCTCAAACTAATACACAGTTCAAATTCTCTTTCCTTGTTTGTCTCAAAACGGGAGGATACTTTTACGATACGGACCGCAAATGAGTCGCAGTTGGATTCACAAATGAGAGCAAAACAATAAATGAAAAGAATTCTTGTTTGTATCGTTATCCTTTCATGGCACATCCTGCCGGCTCAACAGAAGCTATCGAACGTGAATGCCTCGCGACATCCTGGAGCGCCTCCCGGATTCGTCGGTGAGAAACGCCCTCCTGTCTCTCAATTCCAGCGTTTTGTCACTCCGAGAAGAACTAACAGTACGTCTTACTCCGCAACCTTCTATACTTTCAATGACATTGCCGTCTTTTCGTATTTTGACAGCACGAGTGTGATGATCACCAAACCGGTCGGTAATACATTTGATACGGTCGCAAACTTGAACCTTCCCGCGGATTCGTTTGACACACTTTCGCCGGGTAATGGAATTTATGTCGTCAGCGGCAACGAACCTTTTGCTCTTCTTACTGGAGATGCGATCACGAGTACAGCGAGTGGGTACTTCGCGGTGGACGAAGATGGCAAGGGAACAAGCACGAAACTGAACACATGGGTGATGGAGGGCGATGAAGGATATGATCCGCATTTTATCCTTTTTTCTTATAATGGTCTGACAGAGTTTACGATAAGAGATCTTGGGACAGGAAATTTACTGTACGAGGGATTCATAGATACTACTGGCTATTTTGATTTCCCCGATGTCTCTTTGTTACAAGGAAAAGCAATTCAGGTCACCAGTGACAAACCTGTTTCAGCTCTTTCTTATACCGATCAAGGCTATTATGTCCCGTCCGCAAACGGCACCTTCGCTGGAAATTTGTTCTGCGGTTTTTCTGGATATGAGTCCGGACTTGAGAATTCGATCACTCTGACCTCGTACTCCGACGAGAATGCAATTGTTGTCACGAATCTGGCTGACGGCGACACGCTTTTGGTGGACACACTCAACCATTGGCAGGTGAAAACGCTCGGCATTTCCAATGATATTTTTTGGAAAGTTTCATCTTCAGGCACACTAAATGTGGGAAATATTCCTTTTGCCGGTTGGACGGAAGATTATTACAACCTCACCCAATGCGCAGACTCAACCGGAAGAGAAATAGGTACTGCCTTTGTCATCCCGGCGATAGGCGGCGACTTGTCGATTTTTTCCTACGCCGATAACAACACCGTCAGGGTAGTCGAACTGGGAGATACCTCTTACCCGTATCAATCACCAGTTCAGCTAAAAGATACTGTCCTGCAAAATGGTGGCGTGCTGAGTCTCAGTACTCCGTCAGGGAATAATGTCTTCAGGGTGCAGAGTGAGAATGATGTCTCCGTTGTACAAAGCTATGACGCGGGCTACTATGGTGGCGGTGCGGCGTTTGTGCCGATAAACAATTCGGCGGTCAATTTACCTGACCTAGCGATTGCGCAATCCGATATCGTCTTCATTCCCACCGACTCAACTTATCAAACCGGCCAAGAAATTACGGTCAATCTAACCGTTCATAATTATGGAACTGTCGCTGCTTCAAATGTTGCCGTTGCGGCTTTCGATGGGAATCCAGATCTCGGTGCCGCACCTACTTTGCTTAGTCAGAACATTCCCACCATCGCCGCTGGTGGAACGGCCCCGCAGTCTTTCCGGATGGTCGTCCCGCCGGGACCACAATACCGCGCGATTTACGCTAAGGTTGATGCGAGTAATCTGATAACCGAGTCAAATAAATCCAATAATGAAGCATTTAGATACCTGTTGCCAAATAATTACATTCAGTCGCCGCTCGCCGTATATTTCTCTTCACCGGGGGCACTCGCGTTGCAAAGTGGTACGCTCTCGCCAAATCCATTTACTGTAACCGCGGATATTTTCAATATCACTGACACGACCATTACCAATCCCAGCCTGATCATTAATGTCTTTTCAAATAACGGAATGAAGATAGTATCAGGAGTAATAGATACGACGATTAGCTCTTTCCCGGGCGGCGGTCACTTGAGTTTCTCGTGGAGTTTACAGGCGGACAAAGACTCGTCAGGATTCGGCCTGCTGAGCATAAGGAAGTTACGGCCATATGTTGATACTAGCACAGTGACTGTCGGCATACTTGTGCCGGACACGATTTCTCCCCCGGTGCCGAAAGGGCTCAATGCTCGAACCGACAGCTCCGGGCCAGGTCTAGAGATGCTTACGTGGACGCCGGATAGCGTGCATGATCTTGCTGGCTACAAGGTTTACTATTCAACGGACAGCACAAACCTTCTCGCAGGTACAGGCGCAGCGCAAGGGAATTCACCGATTTACGTTCCCGACGTCGATACACTCGTAATCGCAGGGCTCACAAACGGGAGGAATTACTGGTTCGCAATCTCGGGATTTGATTTTTCGATGAACGAAAGTTCGTTGAGCCAGCCCGTGAAGATTCTTGTAGTCACGAAGCTGCAGCAGGGTGGATCATTGCCCCAAACTTTTGCTCTTTTCCAGAACTTTCCAAATCCTTTCAACCCGGCGACAGTGATCAGTTATCAAATACCGGTGGCCAGCCACGTAACCTTGATGGTGTATGATGTGCTCGGAAGAGTAGTTGGAACGCTGGTGAACGAAAGACAAAATGCCGGGTACCATAATGTCACGTTTAGCGCGGAGAATTTACCGAGCGGGGTCTATTTTTATAGGATCAGCGCCGGAGAGTTTAGTGCTGTGAAGAAGCTTGTGGTTGTAAAATAGTATCGTTGTTCTGAGATTTTGTGGCTTCTCAGGGTTATGAGCCGGGCGAAAAAGCTCGCGTGGGTGCGCTCAAACCGAGTAAATACGGGGCTTTTCTGTCATTGAAGATTCATCGTCTGAGGGTTATATTTTTGGCTAAAGAAGGATATCAAGTCTTTTCTACCAAATTCCTTGCGAGGGCACGTGGCGGAATTGGCAGACGCGCTAGCCTTAGGAGCTAGTAGGTTACCCTGTGAGGGTTCGAGTCCCTCCGTGCCCACAAAATGTTTTATGCTTACATATTGAAAAGTCTGAGGGATGGACCGTATTACTATGGATTCACAGAAAATGTTACAGACCGCATCAAACAGCACAACAGTGGAAAGGTGCAATATACTAAAGGCCATCTTCCTTACGAGTTTCATTACAGTGCGGGATTTCCAACGAGACGCGAGGCAAATTTAAGAGAAAAGTTTTTCAAGTCGATTGCTGGCTATCGATGGTTGAGGGAGAAAGGAATAATTAAGTGAGTGAGGGTTCTCCCTCATGAACCCGTAGGGTTCAAGAGGGATCCCTTCGGGAGAGTCCCTCCGTGCCCACAAAGAGGGCGGAAACATAAACCCGGAATTGTTCCGGCGCATCGGACACAGAAATAGGATTTCAGATAGAAGGAGAAAAAGTGGATTACAAGATCACAGACCTTGGTGGATTGAAACGACAGCTTGAGGTTACTGCGACTGTAGAGGATGAGAAAGTAAAAACGAAGTTGGATTCGGCATATTCAGAATTCCAACAAAAGGCAATAATACCCGGATTTAGAAAAGGGAAAACTCCAATTCAAATAGTCAAGAAAAGATTCGGTGATGAAATAGAGTCCGAGGCAATGCCGGACATAGTCAACGAAGTTGTAAAGGAAATCTTTGAGAAAAAGAGGACCAAAATTGCAGGAGTGGTAGATTATAACCTTGAATCGCGGAAGTTAGGCGAGCCAGTACATTTCCGGCTGACTTTTGAAGTTGTTCCGGAAATCCAACCGACAGGATACAAAGGGATGAAGCTGGAACGTTCGATGTACAGGATCATGCCGGAGACAATCGACCACGAGCTGATGCACATCCAGGAGGCGAACTCTGAAAAGCAGGAGGTCGATCATCTCGACGATGAAAAAGGGATAGCGACGCTTGACCTTCAGGTCGTCGACAAAAATGGCGTCCCATTGATCGGCCAGCGAAGAGAGAATTACAAAGTTGATCTGCGAAGAAAAGCGGCGGAATTGGCCGAGATGAATTCAAGATTGTTGAAAAGCAAGATAGGGGACGAGTTCAATATTGAGCTGGAGACTTTCGACAAGAATGGTCAGGCGAGCGGGAAGAAACCATTCAAGGTTTACGTAAAAACTCTGGAGAAGATTTTTGATGCCTGAACTCACGGATGAATTTGCCAAGAAAGTGTCCGGGGGAAAAATGGAAACTCTCGAAGCGTTGAGAAGTGATATTGAACGAGAACTCGAACATTATTACGAAGACAAAGCCGAAGAGGAGCTTCGCGACAAGATTGCTGAAGAACTTTTGAAACAGAACCAATTTGAAATTCCCGGAAAGCATGGTCGATGATTACCTTAACGATTTGATCAAGAACTTAAGAAGCAGTCCGAGAAATCAAGAAGTTGATGAGAATCTTGTCAAGGAGCGGTACAGGGAAGCGGGTATTCGAGCCGTTAAATGGAACCTATTGGCTGCAGCAATCATTCAAAAGGAAGGTTTGAAAGTCGACGAAGCGATTCTCGAACGTACGGCAGATGACGAATCATCAAAGTACAGCGTTGACAAGAAAAGGCTTCTCGATTTCTACAAGAATTCCAGCGACGTGAAAAACAAGTTATTGTTTAATGAGATGTTTAATTTTATTATTAACAATTCTGAAGTTAAAGTTGTGGAAAAGAATCCGACACATGAACATGAGGATTAACGAGATGGAAATCTACAATCAACTGACAATCCCTTACGTGATCGAACAGACCGGCCGAGGTGAACGGGCCTACGATATTTTTTCCAGGCTGTTAAAGGAGCGGATTATCTTTATTGGAACTGCGATAGATGACACGGTCGCAAGTTTGGTAATTGCACAACTCCTTTTCCTGGAGAGTGAAGACCCGAACAAGGATATCAACATCTACATTAACAGCCCCGGCGGAAGCGTGTCTTCCGGGTTGGCGATATACGACACAATGCAATATGTCCATCCTAACATTGCGACCACTTGCGTGGGGCTTGCTGCGAGCATGGGTGCCGTGCTTCTAACGGGCGGTACGAAGGGAAAACGAGCTTCACTGCCGAATGCTCGAATAATGATCCATCAGCCCTGGGGCGGTTTCCAGGGTTCCGCTGCTGACATAAGCATTCAGGCGGAGGAGGTGATCAAAACCAAGAGAAGGCTCAACGAAATCCTCTCCGCTCACACAGGCAAACCGTTGGAGCAAATTGAAAAAGACACCGACAGAGATTATTTTATGGCCGGTGATGATGCGGTGAAATATGGTTTGATAGACAACGTCCTTGTTAAAAGGGAAGATAAAAAGAAGTGAAATCAACTTGGAGTCATAAAAAAATTTATGGGAAGCTTGCTTCTGATTGTTTTGGTTATTTTTATTGTCTTGTTTTCAATTTCGATTCCGACCGTCATCTCAGACTGGAAGACGCAACGACGTGAAGATATGAAGAAAGAGTTCTAGGCTGCAATGGCTAGACAACATCAAGAGGACATGCACTGCTCGTTCTGTGGACGGTCTGCGAAAGAAGTGAAAAGCTTGGTTGCGGGACCGGGGGAAGTCTACATTTGCGACACATGCATCGAACATTCCGTCGAAATTCTTCGAAGCAATTTGCCGGTTTACAAACAACCTGCGGAAACTGGCACCGAGGGAACTCCTCTCACTCCTGTCGAAATAAAGGAAGCGCTTGATGAATACGTGGTCGGACAGGACCATGCGAAAAAGATTTTGTCAGTTGCGGTTTATAATCACTACAAACGTATTTCTCTTCCACCCGAACTGAATTCCGAGGATGATACCGAGATCGAAAAGAGTAACATTATCCTCATCGGGCCGACGGGGACCGGCAAAACTCTTCTTGCTCAAACGCTTGCAAAAATACTGAATGTTCCATTCGCTATCGCGGATGCTACGACTCTGACGGAAGCTGGTTATGTTGGGGATGATGTCGAAACAGTCCTCGTCCACCTCCTGCAGAACACAGATTATGACGTTGCGCGTGCTGAAAGAGGGATTGTGTACGTCGACGAGATCGACAAGATTGCGCGGAAAAGTGATACTCCGTCAATTACCCGCGACGTCTCCGGTGAGGGCGTTCAGCAGGCCCTTTTGAAAATTCTTGAAGGGACTGTGGCAGGTGTTCCTCCCCGCGGGGGCAGAAAGCATCCTGAGCAGCCCTTGATTAACGTAAATACTAGAAATATTCTTTTTGTCTGCGGGGGGGCTTTTGAAGGGCTGGAAAAAATTATTGCTCGCCGGGTGAGCAAGAATCCGATGGGCTTCGGTGCGGAGATACATTCCGTAAAAGACGATCAAGTGAATGAGCTGCTCCCGCTCGTTCAACCGGATGATCTTCTCAAGTTCGGACTGATTCCGGAGTTCATCGGCCGTCTGCCAGTTGTGGCTGCCTTGCATACTCTCAGTCAGGAAGCAATGCGGGATATACTTACTCTTCCCAAAAATGCGCTGGTCAAACAGTACAAAAAACTCTTCAGACTCGAGGGGGTAGATCTTGAGTTTGAAGATAAGGCTCTCATGGCGATTGTCGAGAAGGCGATTGAACGCGGGACCGGTGCGCGAGGATTGCGTTCGATCCTTGAAGAGAAGATGCTGGACATTATGTACAATTTGCCGTCGATGGCGAATATAGACAAGTGTGTCATCACGAGGGAAGTCGTTGCAGACGGGGTGGAGCCTCTTTTCCTGGCCAATCGGAAAAAGGCGTCGGCCTAGCTTACCTGAAAACTTGCGAGAAAACTCTAACCTTGAGCACCGGTTGCAGGTTACTCGAAGATAGAATAGTGATAAAGCCGCTTATCTCTTTCACTTCTTTTAGATCGAGATAAAGATGGAGGTCGGTATACTCGCCGGGTGATAATACCTTCTTCTCTAATCTGTAGGTTATTTCGCTGTCAGGGACTTCGACATTGGTTATGAGAATTGTGTCCGTGGACGTATTGCTCAGGGAGATAGTTGAGCTGTCAGCGGAGCCAACTTTTGTTGCCGCGAACATTGCATAATTAGGGGTCGGCTGCAGAGCATAGGCAACATATCCTGTCATCTTGACAGTTATGAGTTGGCTCTTAGGACTGGAGTTCGAAATGTAAATGTACTTTGTAACATCGCCGATGTAGCCCACCGGATTGAATTCGATTTTTATTTGAGCCTGTTGGCCAGGGTCCAAAGAGCTGTCGGAGATCACTGCGGCTGTGCAACCGCAGCTGGTGCTGACATGATTAATCGTTATCTTTTCATTTCCGGAATTGACCACTGTAATCATTCTGTGAATATTCTGGCCGGTTTGATAGATCTTGCCGATGGAGATCTCGTTTCCCTCGAGTACTTTTAGTTGAGCTTGCGCATTGGGTATCTCACTTGTGACACTCGCAACGATCAAAGCTACTAAGACAAAGCTAACCCTCATGTTTTTTTCTCCCCAAAAAGTCTTAATAGTTCAATATCGGGTTCATCTGGAACTGGTGGCTTTTCGGCAAGCAGATTCCTTTCTTCCGTTTTGTTTCGTCGCCTTCGCAGCAGCAAAAGAAAATCTCTGCTGCCGTGCACTCTGGCGCCACATTCTTTTGCAAAATTCGTGATTGAACGATCGTTGGAAACGACGTGAATAGAACTCCTTTTCTTGTGATTGCCTACCATGTTCTTAATGAGGTCATCCGCGGTTTCGTGAGTCCTGGAAAATTCTATCTGAAGATTAGGAGAAATTCTTTCTGCAGGACCTCCCGACTTACCATCAAAAACGAGGATGACATTCTCATGTTTGAATTCTGCAGCAGAGAGAATCTCGTTGATCAGCTCCTCTCTTGCGACAACCAGATTTGCTCTTGCCAGCTTTGCCAATTTCTCGTCGGCAAGGACTATATTGTAGCCATCCAATATCCAACGCATACATTTGAATATAATGTTGGTCAGTTTCGATTACAAAATTAGACGACCAGAGCTTGGGAGCCGGCGTTCGCATTTTGCAACCCGGATTCCTTTATTGCGATGGTCACTATGTCAACTAGGTTGATTATTTAAGATTTTGCTCTTGTTTTTTTGGCACGCTCTTAGCATATTATGTAAACGAGTTTAAAGTTCATTAAACAAGTTTGACGATCAGGCCGGCAGTTTGCAAAGATGAGGGAAATGAGTTTGCATACCCGCAAACAGCCCCCTGACATGGGAAGAAGATCTTGCCGCTTAGTTATCCCACGCTGCCACAAATCGCGAAGCACGACTCGCATGCCCTAATGCAGCCTCCTAATTTAGCGGTCAAACCCCAAGTAAAGATTCTTCTTCCCGCTGCGGAAAACAGGCACTCCTGCCCGGGAGTGCCTCGTTTTTTTCAAGTCGAACCTATCTAAAAGTCACCATTAGCCAAGAAGCAAAGTAAAATTGGTTGAGATGGTGGAAGAAGTAAGGTCTTATTCTTAGTGACGGCAGTCGAGCATACAAAAAGAGTGTTAGGTACGAGGGAAGAGCGCGATTCGGTATTTGGAAGCCTTATTGGTGCCACGGTTATCGCGATGATTGCCGCTTCAGCCTTTCACCTGATCCCGACTGAGTCAGCCAGTTTCCAGAGAATCTTAGTTGGAGGAGTTGCCGGAGGGGTTGGGGGAGTCTTGGGCCTTTTCATAATCAGTGAAATTGTGGGTGGCAGGTGGTTTAGATCGATTCTCTTGTCGCTCGCCATTGGCGTTTTGGACGGGTTGTTGGTAGGGGCTGCAATTGCTCTTTTCCCATCGATTCTGTGACCTTCGTGATTTCAGTGTTATTGCAAAGTACCATTCAAGAAAAAATTTTGCTGGGGATGAATTTTTTTCTTGACAAAGACTCCAACCCTTTTTAACTTCCACATGTCGCGTTTGTAAGGCAACCCTTTTTCAAATACGACGTTTTCTTGCCCGAATGATCCTAAAGGCTCAAGGGCAGTCTGCTTTCTAAAAAGGAGGTTAAGCTCATGCGAAGGCTCTACTACTATTCAAAGTCCGAACTGGCTTTCAGACCAGTTAGCTGGAGCAGACTGTCGTTATTGCTGGTCTTGCTGATGCTCTTGGTGTCTTTGGCAACAACGGCGTCGGGTTATTTTGGACTTGATCTATTCGGATTGAAGAGTCTGCGTGCAGATAGCATGTCAAGGGAAAACTCTGTTTTGAAGGCGCAACTTGCATCATTGGATCGGAAGCTAGAAGATTTCCAAGCTTCGATGACAGCACTGGGGGAGAGTGATGCTCAACTAAGGACCTCGGTTAATCTTCCAGCGATTTCTGATGGAGTTCGAAAAGCCGCAGTAGGCGGTGTCGAGGTTAACAGAGATTATGGTGTTTCCTCCGATGCAAACGATTTGATTGCAGTTGCCGCTAATACATTGGATGCCCTTGAAAGGGAATCAAGATTTCAAAGAACAAGTTACGTTGATATAATGAATAAGTACCAAAACAACCAGAGACTTTTCGCTCATATTCCCGCCATCGATCCCATCTGCGGCGGAGCTATTACGGATGGATTCGGCATGAGGTACCATCCAATATTGCGGAGGCGGTTGATGCATGAAGGGATTGACATCGTGGCCGACGTTGGAACCAATGTTTATGCCGCGGGTGACGGGAGTGTTTCCTATGTTGGTCCTCGCGGAGGCTACGGGACCGTCGTCGAACTAGACCACGGTTACGGCTATAGCACTCTTTATGGACATTTGTCAAAGGCATTAGTTCACGAAGGGCAAAAAATCAAGCGAGGACAGGTTGTTGCGCTGACGGGAAACACCGGTCTGTGCACGGGTCCTCATCTGCATTATGAAGTTATGAAAGACGGCGTGCATGTTGATCCGACTGCATTTTTCTTTACAGGACGAGAGTATAGTGGGGCGGGACTCTACACTACGAACTAGCGGGGGAACGTTTGGGTTATGTCGTTCAAGAATTTTAGACGTTTCGTGCCACGGAAAGAAAGGAGGTCGTGGAGATGATATGGACTCCTGAGCTTGCAACTTACCTTGAAGATGCTCCATGGCCAGCGACGAAGGATGAACTCATAGATTATGCTGTAAGGAGTGGTGCACCGGTGGAGGTCGTTGAGAATCTTCGTGAGCTGGAAGAAACTGATGAGCCATATGAGAGCATTGAAGAAATTTGGCCAGATTATCCAAGCGACGAGGATTTCTTTTACGAAGACGAGGGCGAGTACTGAACTCTTGTGTTTTGAGTGTTGCCCAGTTGGGTCTTCGGATTCGACTGGGCATTTTTGTATCTTTGGATGCCTTTAAAGATGAAACCGATTCTAATAATTGCGGGGTTGTTATTTGCAGTTTCTATTGCGTCTGCCCAAGAAAGCTACATGGTTCATTTGATTTCCTTCTCGGGCAACAATTCCTTTCCAGAAAGTGATCTCCGTAACATAATGCTGACTAAAGAGTCTCCCGCATCTTTTTACAGATTTATCTATAGAATCTTTAGCATTGGAAGAGCACCTCAATACTTCGATCCGATCGTTTTCAAAACAGATGTGCAAAGGATCAAAGAATTTTATAAGCACAACGGATTCTTTTTGACATCTGTCGATACTTCCGTGAAGTACAACATGGCGGCAAATGAAGTTGAAATCGGGATACAAATAGCGGAGGGCCCTGGCTTCTATGTGAGTTCTGTTCTTTACCATGGAATTACTGACAGTTCAAAAAATTTTCTGGAGTCGATGATCGAAAAGCCTATTCTGGGAAACCGGATTCGTTATTCTGTAGACAAACTAAATGGAGAGGTAACGCGCGTACTTGGAATTTTGCAGAATGATGGATACCCTTACGCCCGACGAGACAGCACACCCGTGGTGAGTGTAGACGGACCAATCCGGTCAGATTCGGATAGCGGCCATGTGATCGTAGATCTCTATTTCTCAAATGGAAAGAAGTATTACTGGGGTGACATATCGATCCAGCCCTTGGACAGCGATAAAGTGTCCTCAGAAAATCGGATTGTCTCACGAGAACTCCTTTTCAAACATGGCCAAGCATTCAGTCTCTCGAAGAAGACCGAAAGTGAAAAGGAAATCGACGCTCTAAATCTATTTGTGCCCGCGAAAATAGCTTTGCCCAGTACTCCGCCGGTTTCAGATACATTACCAGGAACTCTGTCAATAAAGTACCGGCCGGCGCATGAGGTTACGCTTGGCCCCTTGGTGAGCGATGAAAACAATGCGTTCAACTTCGGGGGTGAGTTGGGCTACCTTCACCGAAATTTCTTAGGGGATGCAAGGCTTTTGACATTTACGACAAGTCTCCAACTGCAATCCATCGGGCTTCTCACCTTTGGTTCTAAGGCGCTCGGCGATACTGTGACTGTGGGTCGAATCGACGCGTCTGCCCAATTGACACAGCCGTATTTCTTTTCAAATTCCACGGGCTTAACGGAAATTGTCTCATTCCTCGTCGACAAACAGAAACCATACGTACAGCTTGTACTGCGAAACAAAATCAGAGTAATTGAGAGTCTGGCCCAATTTACCACTGGCTATCTGGATTGGGACATAGAGCGCGCTAAGGTCGATTCTCTACAGGCGATTCCGTTACCTCAAGGTCTAGAAACCCCGCAGTTCAACTCGATACTTTCATTCACGCTCCAACGCGATCAGACCGATGACATTTATAATCCGACGAAAGGCTTCTTCAATCTGATGACTGTCGAAGAGGGCGGAGTCCTTCCCTACCTCATTCATTCAGTTTTTCCTCGGTCAAGTTTTCCTTATGCAAGATATTGGAAGTTTGCTCTTCTTGGGAAATGGTTTTTCTCTACGAATGATGACGCGACAAATGTTTTGGCATTTAAGACTAAAGTCGGTTATGCTCAGGAATATGGAACATTCGCTCAGGATTCTGTTGGCCCCATTCCTCTTAGTTACCGTTTTTTTGCGGGTGGATCCGGCAGCGTTCGCGGTTGGAGAACAAGGGAATTAGGAGATCTGCCACAACCTGAGTATGGTGGTAATACGCTCTTGGAACTTAACCTCGAAGATAGGATCCAGGTAATTGGAGATTTCGGCATAGTCGTGTTTGTTGACGCGGGAAACCTTTGGAATAGCTACCGAGACGTCACGGCCGCGAGCATTGCAGGAGCGATTGGGTTTGGCCTGCGATACAACACTTTCTTTGGACCACTAAGAGTGGATTTCGGGAATAGACTTTACGATCCGACTGCGCCGTCCGGTCAACAATTCATTTTTCAACTTTTCGGGACCGCCCAGGACAGGACAAAGCTTCTGTCCCAATTGGTCTTGCAATTTGGAATACAGCAGGCGTTTTGATGAGCTGGAAAAGAGTGATCGGGCAGGAGAGAGTGAAAGGTCTATTGAGCCAAATATTGTCGTCTGGAAAAATCCCGAACGCATTTTTGTTCGAGGGTCCTGAGGGCGTTGGGAAAGACGCGCTCGCATTTGAGCTTGCGAAGACACTCAATTGCCAAAGGAGTAAAGTTGAGCCGTGCGATGAATGTGTCTCGTGCAGACAGGCGGACGCGCTCCAGCACCCGAACATCAGACTTATTTTTTCTCTTCCGAGGGGGGACAACGAGACTAAAGATGATGGCCCTCTCGATAAGCTCGATGAAAAGGCGATGAAGAAAGTGAGAGAGGAGCTTGCTCTGAAAGCTCAGAATCCATACCACAGACTCTCAATCCCTAAGGCGCAGGTCATAAAGATCAGCAGCGTACGGGAAATCATCAGAGAAGACTCGTTTTCGTTGTATCAGCAAGGTCACAGAGTAGTCATAGTGTTGCAGGCTGATGAGGTGGGGACTGAATCGGCAAATGCGCTTTTGAAAGTGCTCGAGGAGCCGAGTAGTGGTACGGTTTTTATTTTGACAACGAGCAAGCGAAGTTCCCTCTTGCCGACAATAGTTTCTCGATGCCAGTCGCTTCGTTTCGATTTATTATCCGAAGAAGAAATTTCGAGGGCTTTGATATCTAGATACAATATTCAAGAAGCTGATTCAAAATTGAAAGCGCGGCTGGCAAGCGGTTCATACAGTAAAGCCGTTGATCTCCTCGGGACTGACACGCTCGATGTTCGGGAAGAAGCGCTCGATCTTTTGCGAGATGTTGTGACGAACAACTTTTCTCAAATTGCCTTTCGAGGCAAGAAAGCAATTGAGTCGAAAGACCCGGCGAAGATGGAAACTCTTCTAAAAATGCTTCAAATCTGGTTGCGTGACGCAGCGGTCGTCCATTCCGGTCTGCAGAGAGAAGTGATCAATCAGGACAAGCTTGAAGTTCTCGTGAAAATGGTGAGGAGTTTCGAGGGGACTAAACTAGTCGAAGCCACCAATAGTGTCGATGCTGCAATTTTGCAAATGAATAGTAATGTTAATTTAGGATTGCTTTTCGTAAATTTGTTAATGAAGCTGAGTGGATTGCTGAATAGGAAAAAGGAAATCCAAAATGTCTGACGATTTCCTGGGATATCCTGAATGGATTCCTTCCGGTGAGAGTCTAGAAGGACTTGAAGACAGAGATTTCGAGCTCCCTTTCGAAGAAGTTGGCCTGACTTCTGTCGAGGATTATTCCGAACCATGTGGGGGTTGCACCTGTTGCGCCACGGGGTCACATCTCTTAGGTGTCGACTTTGAAAACAAGGAAGCGGCATACGAAATCGTGGAAGTCCAATTCAAGTCAAATCGTGCGGGCTTTTTTATCAACGAATCAGGAATCTATTTGCAGCCAGATTCACGAGTGGTCGTCGAGATAGATCGTACTATTGATCTCGGAGTTGTTGCTGCGACCGGCGATTTCGTTCATCGGAAGAGACGCTCCCAGGGCATTGTGGGTCAACCGATGGGGAAGGTGGTTCGCCTCGCCAACGATGAAGACTTGAAGGAGCTTTCTAATATCCGCCGAATCGAAGAAGACGCCGTTCTAGTTTTCAAGAAGAAGTGTCAGAAACATAATCTTAGAATGAAGCCGATCACGGTCGAGTTTCAGTTTGACCGCTCGAGGATCACTTTTTATTTCAAGGCCGATAGGAGAATTGATTTTAGGACACTCGTGCGGGACCTTGCAGGTGTCTACCATACGAGAATCGAATTAAGACAGATTGGCACACGTGATGAGGCAAAGAAAGTTGGCAGCATCGGCGTTTGCGGCAGAGAAATATGCTGTTCGACTTGGATGAGTCAATTTCACAAAGTGAATGTTGACTGCGCCAAATATCAGAGTATCTATTTGAATCCTTCCCGACTTGCAGGAGCTTGTGGAAGATTCAAGTGCTGCCTTCTCTTTGAGAATCACAGCTATCTCGAAGCTCTGGAAAAGTTTCCTCCGCTTAATTTTCAAGTGGTTACGCCGAAGGGAACCGGCAGCGTGGAGCGAGTTGACATTTTCAAGCATCGTGTCTTCCTGAGGTATCAGGACACCGGGATTGTTGAATCGGTGGGGCTGGACGAATTGAAGTCTTTTCTCGTACAAAATCATTAACGGGGAACAATTGCAGCAGAAATTTTCTCGCACTCTCGTCACCGCAGCATTGCCATACGCGAACGGCCCGATTCACCTGGGACACCTTGCGGGGGCGTACTTGCCGGCAGATATTTACGCCCGCTATCTTCGAATGAAAGGCGAAGAGGTGATTTTTATTTGCGGCTCGGATGAGCATGGTGTTCCGATTACAATAACCGCCGACAAGGAGGGTGTATCGCCGCAGGAAATAGTGAATCGCTATCACGCTATGAATAAGGAAAGCTTCGAAAGATTCGGAATGAGTTTCGACAATTATTCGAGAACGAGTCTACCGGTGCACCATCAAACGGGTCAGGAATTCTTTCTTGAGTTTTACAGGCAGAATCTTTTGATCGAGAAGAGTGAGAAGCAACTCTATTGTGAGAGGGATCGGATGTTTCTCGCCGACCGGTATGTGGAGGGGACTTGTCCTGTCTGTGGGAATCCGGAAGCTCGAGGTGATCAATGCGAAAAATGTGGAACATGGCTCGAGCAGACTCAACTCATAAATCCGAAGTGTAAAATCTGCAATTCGACACCCATCGTTCGTGAAACCAAACATTGGTACTTTCCGCTTGGGCGTTTTCAAAAGTGGCTTGAGGAATATATCAACTCGAGAAAATGGAAAGAGAATGTTCGCAGCTACGTCGACAGTTGGTTGAAAGAAGGTTTGGAAGATCGCGCCGTCACGCGTGATTTGCACTGGGGAATCCCGGTTCCCTTGCAAGGATACGAGAACAAAGTCCTTTATGTCTGGTTTGAAGCAGTACTGGGATACATTTCCTCGTTGAAGGAGCTTTCTCAGAAGAGGAATGAGCCGAATCTCTGGAGGAAGTACTGGCAGGATGACGGCACAAAGTACATCGCGTTCATCGGCAAGGATAATATTGTTTTCCATACGTTGATCTTTCCGGCTATGTTGAAGGCGTGGAACGATGGAGGAAAATCCAGATATATATATCCGTATGCGGTACCCGCGAATGAGTTCCTGAATTTCGAGGGGAAGAAATTCTCGAAAAGCCGGGGCTGGGGAATTGATCTAAAGGATTTCCTGGAAATCTTTCCGCCTGACACGCTGCGCTATGCGCTTGCATTGAATCTTCCGGAATCCCGTGACAGTGATTTCTATTGGAAAGATTTTCAGGCTCGTGTAAACGGTGAGCTGGCAGACTCGCTCGGCAACTTCGTCAATCGAACACTGCAATTTGTCCAGAGATACTACGGTGGGAAAGTTCCACCCGTCGGGAAATTGAATGACCTCGACAGGTGGGTGGTGGAGCAGGTCACGGGGGCGCCGAAGAAGATTGGCGATTTATATGAAGACTTCAGGTTCCGCGAAGGAGTCGTCGAAGCAATGTCGGTAGCGCGTCACGCAAACAAATATTTCAACGATTCGGAACCGTGGAGGACACGCGGTCAAAATCCCGAGCAGTGTGCCACGACGTTAAACATCTGTGTACAGTTAACGCGTTCGCTTGCAATCCTGCTGTCTCCCGTGATTCCGTTTTCATCGGAAGCAATATGGAAGATGCTCAATTTGGGCGGGACAGCGCAGACCGCTAAATGGGATTCTGCCGCTCAAATGGAAATCAAAGAAGGTCATGAGATCGGCAAGTTGAGTATTCTCTTTAGCAAAATTGAAGACTCGTTGATCGAACAGGAAATTCAGAAGACGACGAGCGAAGAAGTGAAAAGTGAAAAGAGAGAGGCGCAAGATTCTTCGCCTGCGGAAAAAGCAAGAATCGCTCCAATCAAGCCGCAGATTTCAATTGACGATTTCAGAAAAGTGGATCTTCGCGTTGGAAAAGTGCTAATTTGCGAAAAGGTTCCAAAGTCCGAAAAACTCTTGCGGCTGGAAGTCCAGCTCGGCGAAGAGAAGCGTCAGATTGTCGCGGGCATTTCGAAACACTATAACCCCGAAGACTTAGTTGGGAAGAACATAATCGTTGTTGCAAATCTTGCTCCTACGAAGTTGATGGGGCTTGAATCGAATGGTATGTTACTCGCCGCGTCTTCAGAAGATGGGGCCCTTTCGATTCTTACGCTGATGTCCGACATTGAAAGCGGCAATTTTGTGAGGTAAGATTGGGGGAAACCCTGAAGACGGGGAGCTCGGTGATTTCTTTATCCATTCCTGACGGTCTGTTCAGTGTAATCCCTGTTCTGCCTTCCTTCCGCGTCTGTTACTGATAAATCTATTTCAAATGAGGATGCTTCCCAAAATCGTCGTGACAAGAAAAATTCCCGAAAATGGCATCAGACTACTGAAGCGCCATTTCGTTGTGGATATTAACGAACAGGAGCGAGACTTGTCGCAGCGTGAGTTGCAGCGAGAATTGCATAACGCTTTCGGTGTCGTGGCAGTAATGGCAAATAAATTCAACAAAGATGTTATTCAAAAGCTTGATTCACTCCGTGTCATATCGAATTTCGCGGTCGGCTATGATAACGTGGACGTTAGTGCTGCCACGGAAAAGAGGATCGTCGTCACAAACACACCTGGAGTTCTCACTGATGCAACTGCGGATCTCGCACTTGGTTTGCTGCTGGCAGTTTCCCGAAGAATTGCCGAAGGCGATAGACTTGTTCGAGCAGGAAGGTTCAGTGGATGGACCCCGATGATGATGCTCGGGAATGAAGTTTCGGGAAAAACGATCGGGATCATTGGAGCCGGAAGGATAGGGACGGCGATTGCAAGACGTGCAATTGGATTCGGCATGACAATTTTATACTTCTCGCACAGAAGAAATGATGAGATTGAGAAACTCGGCGGAAGATTTGTCAGCTTGCGGGATTTGCTGAAACGATCTGATTTTGTAAGCGTGAACGTTCCGTTGAACAGAGAGACGAAAGGCTTGGTCGGAAAAAGGGAAATTGGAATGATGAAGTCTGGCGCAATCCTGATCAACACTGCTCGAGGAGAGATCGTTGACGAAGTTGCCTTAATAGCGGCATTAGAAGAAGGAAGAATCGGCGGTGCCGGACTCGATGTCTATAAGAACGAACCTAAGGTGAATCGAGGCCTGCTCAAACTGGACAATGTTGTCCTCGCTCCTCATCTGGGCAGCGCGACATTGGAAACGCGAGCGAGGATGGCGGAGTTGGCTGCACTAAATGTCATTGCTGTTCTACAAGGTGAAAAACCGCCGGCGGTCGTTAACCCGGAAGTGCTTGAAGCGAATGCCCGTTAGCTCAAATTAGCACCTTTTAGGGCAGGCTAGGGCATTCCCGCGACTTCTCCCCTTCGCCTGTTATCATCTTTCCATATTGGCAGAGGTCACATCCCAGTGAAAATTACCAGTCAGCTATTTGACTTTACCGCCCATTATGGTAAATTTTTCTTGAAAAAGTGACTATATCTCCCGCTATTATTTGAGTGGTTTTTTTCGTTTGAATTTAGATTTTGGGACATGTTTTGCACGAGATTAACAGTGGGACAGGACAAAGGAGGATGAAAGAGTGAGGGCCTATTCTATTTCGGAGCGTTCTGTGGAATCGCACCTCTGGTCAGGAAGTTACGCCTTACCGTGCACTGCATGCGGGGGGAATAAATCAAATTGTCCGAGTCTGATAATTCATCACAAAGGTCCTCTTGAATTCCATGCCTGATTTTCTTAAGGGTGAATCGAAAATAATTCTGTCATTGGTCGTGGGCACGGTCTCGGCACTTGTTGTCGTTTTCCTTATAGTGACCGACCTGATCTCATCGATAGACAGACCGATGCTAGACAAAATGTTCCGGCTGGCTTCGCATCCAGAACGAGCTGATACCTCAGTCGTCATCGCAACGATCGACCAAAACAGTCTAGACTATTTTGAGAGGCAAGGTGTGAGCTGGCAGTGGCCAAGGGATTTTTACTCGTTTCTTCTCGATTACTTGAAAAAGGGCGGTGCAAAGGCAGTCATTTTCGACATGGATTTTTCAAAAAACGACTTCGACTCCCCTCAGTCTGACAGCCTGTTTGCAATTTCGATGAGTTCGTGCGGAGATGTTGTTTTGACATCGACACTGATCAACGACACTTCTTCAAGTAAGGTCGCCATATCGCGGATGAACTTTTCCCAGAACGGAAGTCATAACAGACTCGATATTCCTGATTTCAGTTCTGCGGTATTTCCTGCCGATCAGTTCTTGCAAAGTTGCCGGCAGTTGGGAGTTGCAAATTATGTTCCCGAGGTCGACGGGCTGGCAAGAAGAATTCCACTCCTGTTTAGATACCATGGTACTGTCCTTCCGCAGTTGGCACTTGCGGGTTTTGTTGTCGGCAGAGATTTTACAGATGCCGATGTAAAGCAATTCTTTCAATTGGTCCCAACGGACAGGCATGGTGATTATCTGATAAACTGGTACGGCAAAGGTGACGTGGGCGGCGTCTTTAAATATTATCCGATTAGTGCTTTGATCCATTCCGCTGTGCAACTGACTGAGGGAATGAAACCCGAAATCTTGCCTGCGGCCTTCAGAGATAAATATGTGATCGTCGGAGGAAGCGCAATCGGATTAATGGATTACAAGTCAACGCCGTTCACTATTTACAATGCGTATCCGGGGATGGAAATCCATGCGACTATACTCAGCAATCTTCTGCAAAGAGATTTCATGCGCGAGGCACCGTTATGGATTTCGTACGCCCTATCCATCGCGTTTGCTTTTTTTGTCTCCTGGATCTTCTTTAGGATCGGTAAGATTACGCCCGCAACGATTGTTGTTTCTGCTGCAATAGTTGGCTACTTGGCAGTTGTCCTTCTGGCGTTTCGTTACCTGGAGTTCTGGCTTCCCGTGGGAGCACCTCTCCTCTCCATAATTATCGGGTTCTCTCTTTCCGGTGCAGTGAGCTTCGTGACCGAAGGAAGGCATCGCAGAGAGCTAAGGAGGGTTCTCAATAGATATATGAGCCCGCGAGTCGTGGACGAGGTCTTGCTTCACCCGGACGATTTTGAACTTGGCGGTAGAGAACTGGAAGCGACTGTTTTCTTTTCCGACATAAAGAACTTCACAGGCCTGTCGGAGAGAATGTCTCCAAAGGAAGTGGTCACGAGTTTGAATGAGTATTTCACGTTGGCCTGCGACGTAGTCTTAACCCATGGTGGAATGTTGGACAAGTATATTGGCGATGCAATAATGGCCGTTTTCGGCGCGCCGCTTCAATCTGACAAACATGCGGTTAATGCTTGCCTGGCGGCTATTGAGGTGCAGGACCAGCTCAGGAACTATTATTCACATTCCGAAAACAGAAAAGGGCCGATATTCGAAACAAGAGTTGGGCTGAACAGTGGCAAAATGATCATCGGGAACATAGGATCGTTGAAACGATTGGACTATACTGCTATTGGAGACAGTGTCAATCTTGCGTCAAGATTGGAGGGAGTCAACAAAGAGTTCGGGACAAGGATTATCATAAGCGAATCTACCTACGAGCAGGTGAAGGATGAAATCGAAGCAAGAGAGCTTGATTTGATAAGGGTAAAAGGCAAGCAAATTCCCATTCGGATCTATGAGCTTATTTGCAAAAAAGGCGGGCTGTCGCCTTCGCAGGCAGATCTCGTGTCCATGTTCCATGAAGCGCTCGTTCTCTATCGGTCGATGAAGTGGAAGAAGGCTGGGGAGGTTTTCCAGGAAATCCTGACGGCGCATCCCGAGGATGGTCCATCCAAAACCTACGCTGAACGATGCAAGATGCTTGCAAGTGTCGGAGTGCCCAAGGATTGGGATAGAGTGTTTGTCATGACAACAAAGTAAAATGAAAGGGAGCATTATATGAGAAAAGTGGTATTGGGCTTGTTGGCGTTTGCCGTGTCGTTCTACCTGCTGACTTTTTTGTATGTCAAGCGGGACAACGCCTATGTGAGAGAGGGACCCGGCTCATTCTATCCGCTCGTGTCAGTTTTGCAGCACGGCACGAAGATTGAGCAGATCGAAACCAGCGGGAATTGGTATAAGGTTCGTCTTGAAAGCCAGCAGGTTGGCTGGATCGCGGCAAATTGTCTGGTAGATAAGCAACCGGAAAGTGAAGTCATACAGAAGATAAGCAAAAGCTGGAGTTCGGCAAGAGCCTCTAAGACGGGATTAGCTGCTGCGATAAAAGGTTTTGCGAGCAAATATGGAAAAGCGAACCCGGGAAATGTCGACGATGTGCTTAAGAACTCGCAGAAGTATTTTACCGGCATGGACGTAGCACAGTTTAACATGCCGCTTGCTGATTATCGCTCTCGGAACAGAGGCAGGATAGACATAGACGATCTTGATCTTGATCAGCCCGATTATGATCCATCGTTTGAAGAACAGGGAATCGGCGTAGGTATCGCGGCGCGGGTAATCTCCAAGGGAATCGTGACTGATCCTGAATTGGTGAGATATGTCAACTTGATTGCTGCGGTTGTGGCTCAGAATTCCAGAGTGTATGATTGGGATTTCACGGTTTTCATATTAAATGATTCACAAATCAACGGTTTTGCGTGTCCGGGAGGATATATTTTTGTTACGCTCGGTGCAATGAAGGCCTGTGAAGATGAGTCTATGCTCGCGGGAATAATCGCCCACGAGATGGCACACGTGATCAGGCGACACGGTTTACAGGAGATGACGAAGCGTCTGGTTGACATAAAAGCTGATCAGGCTTACGATGAACTTGAAGAAGAGACCGGAGAATCTGAAGTGGATTCGGAACTTGAATCCATGGCAGAAAGTAGTTATGATATTGTCGTACACAAACGACTCTTGGATTACGAAATGGAGGCTGACAAAATCTCTGCAATCTTGTGCGCTAATGCCGGCTATGATCCATCAGGAATTGTCAGGATGGATGCTAAAGTGGCATCCATGGCAGACACTAATCCAGATATCTTCGGTGATGATTTTTCTCTTCAGAATAATCCGATGGACCGTTACAATTCCGTTAAGAAATTTGTGGATAAGAAATTTTCGGTGGCGGATCCCGGTTTGCAGATGAAAGAGAGATTTGTATCTAAGGTCGGCAAGTAGAAAGCTCCAAATTCGCAATGCCAGACTAAAAAAGGGTTCCAGGAGGCAAAAACAAGAATGAAGAGGCTTCTGAGATCGGTTTTGTCACTCAATTTCGACGTTGTGCTTGTCCCACTCAATTATTTCTATGCGGGATTCAGGATGCCCTCAATCGGCGTTGAAACGTGGAGCGTGTGATTTGAGCCTTCAAGACGGCTGTTCCGTGATGCACGTCATCTGTTTTTTCCTAAATAAACTTTAACATGACAAAAAAATGGAGGCAAAAATGCGTTATGTTGTATCCGTATTGGCAAGTCTGATGTTCGTAGCTCTGGTTGGCTGCGGTGGTTCGAAAGGGACCCAATCGGCGAGCACGGGTGACATTCCTGATTGGTTCACGAACATACCACAGGATCCAAACTTCCTGTATTCTGCAAATACACAGGCGTCTCAGGACCT
>CAVYHK010000037.1:0-6988 GCA_963768145.1 uncultured Bacteroidota bacterium
TATGTTTTGTTAATTTACTGGTTCAGTTCTGGTCCTTGCTGTACAACACCAGTCACATTCCCGGGCTCATCCCGTATCGGCGCGCCGCTGTCAGCGATGGGATGTTCGGCCCCGTCTCTAGAGATGAGCAATGTGTGATTTCCCAGCCCGACTACCGCGCCTTCTCTTAGGACTCGGTGCACAGGAGATTCAACGTTGGAGCGAGTGGTTTCATCGACGATGCGAAAGACCTTCTCCAGTGATTTCCCGAGGGCATCGTCTTCCGTCCAGCCTGTGAGTCGCTCGGCGGGAGGGTTCATTTGTTTAATCAGTCCGTCGGTGTCTGTTGTTATGACCGCATCGCCGATGCTGTATAGGGTGGTTTTGAATTCTTCCTGGACTTCTTTCCGTTTAATCTCCGATTGGTACATCTTCCGGTAGATACCTGCCTGCCGGTGACGGTAAGCGTAAGCGGTCGCAATGCTCGAAATGATTATGAAGAGGACTACGATGAGTATCACGACGACGCCTCGATAATTTGCCTCAGCAAGAATTTCATTTGTGTTAACTTTCGCAACCATGAACCATGGTGTGTTCGGAACGGGGCGAAGATCCGCCAGGACTTCTTCTCCTCGATAATCTTTTCCCTCGAACATTCCGACCTTTCCCATTACCGCCTGCACCGCTGGGGTCGTCGTTGAGGTGAGAGGGATGCGGAGCGAAAATGCAGCGCTTGGATTAAACAGCAGGCTGTTCAAAAAGAGTACATCATTTCCTCTTTTTTCGCTGAGCAGGGTCTCAGCGCTGCGGCTTGGTATCGGCCACGTTTCGAGGAGAGGGTATAGGAAACTGTCGGCATCGCTGCGCAAGAGGACGACGGCAGCAGCTTTCCCTGACTCGTCAAGGATGGCATCCATGGCGTCGATGTGCACTATCCCCCTTGGCCCCGGAAGAGATCTGTCAATATCGGTCTGCGATTCGCAACTGATTCATGGAACGCGTCCCTTTCGGATGTATCCATGACGGCAGATGGGGCGCCGACGGAGACAAGTGTCCGACCGGTTTTATCGAGGATGATTGCGGCGCTGTAGAGTCCGAGGCTGTCTTCGAGTGTGAGTTGTTCCCGCACTACTTTGCGGAGCTGCGCACTTGCTGGTGATTTGACCAATTCAAGAATAGCTTCCCTTCTAAACAGACTTCTCGAAAGCACCCGCACGTCTTCAAGCCGCTCCGCCTGCCAACTCTCGATTTGTCTGACTTTCAGCCCCGCTACTGAGGCGATCTCATCATATTTTTCTTGGTGAATCCTGTTTTTCTCCACTCTGTAATACCAAATCCCGGCCAGAACAAGCCCGATGCTAATGAGGATGGATGAGAATATCCAGATTTGTCTCTTCAGCGGTGTATCTTGATTCATTTGTTCCATGTTGAGAACCTCCGGGTTTCAAGCGTGCGATTCGTGCTGAATCCTTCAGGGATAAACTGCTCCGATGGTATGACATCGCCCCGTAACACATCTGGTATACCAAACAACGCTTTGTCGATCCGTGCCATTTTATTTCCCGTTTCTAAAAGGCACTCCGCCCCTTTGGAAATCGACAGGCTATTGGGAGCAGCACTGCCTGCGGAGCCATATTGGACTTTACATGCTAAGTTAATCGAAATAGGAGATTAATTAAAGCAAATCGCTGTGCGGCATTGTTTCACTTTGATTCTGGCGGAGCAAAAACTCGTGTGAAGTGGTCGCAAAGAGACCCACAAAGCGGGAAGCAAGCTCCGTGATGAGGCTACGCCCCCACCGTGTGAGTGAATCAGGCTTCGGGCAGTGAAGGGAGTTATGACCGCGATTTCCTCGACATTTCATTCTTCTCGTCCAGTTCCATGAAACTTTGGGCTGACTGTTGTTGTTAGTTGAGCGTTGAACCTAATATCGGAATGGTGGGCATCTTTGCACTTGATCAAGTTCTTGGTTTCGAGCTTATGCCTGCTTGGCTGACGGTAACCCAAATTGGAGTGTGTACCCTTTAGATGGCAAATATTAATCCGGATGGTTTAAACTTTCAAAAGCTGGGAGAAGAAAACCAACGCCTCAAACGCGCGGTGGATGAATTGTCCATTCTGAATGAGCTCGCAACGGCGATAGGGGCGCTCAGCAATTCAGAAGAAGTCATCCGCAAAATAATAAGCCGATCACTCCGGGCCGTCAATGCTGAACAGGGGGTAATCACCCTGGTCGAAGAAGAATCCGACCAGCCCATGAAAACACTGGTCAGAACAATGGTGAGTTCGTCCGAACGTGGTCAATATCATTTCAATCAGACGCTTCTAGGGTGGATGATACTCAATAAGAAAGCATTACTGGTGAATGATCCGCCGAATGACGAAAGATTCCGCGGCATTGCCTGGGATGGAGCAGTTAATTCCCTCCTGTGTGTGCCTATGCTGACTCGTTCGGCTCTTAAAGGCGTCCTCGCGGTGTATAATAAGAAGGGCAGTGGAAAATTCACGGAAGATGATCAGCGACTACTTTCCATCATTGCAGCACAGTCGGCCCAGGTCGTGGAGAACGCAAGGCTGTACGAAGAGGAGCGAAATCTGCTGAAGATGCAGCAGGAAGTCAAGTTGGCTTCCCAGATTCAGACAGACCTGCTGCCGAAGGAATCCCCGAAGCTCCCAGGATACGATATTGCCGGAGCGACTCTTCCCGCTCGGACTATCGGCGGCGATTACTTCGACTTCATACCGGTCGATGAGGATAGGCTTGCAATTTGCTTAGGAGACGTTTCGGGCAAAGGGCTGCCGGCGGCACTTCTCATGGCGAACCTGCAAGCCTCGTTGAGGAGCCAGACCTACAACGGTAGCTCGGTCAAAGAATGCATCACACGGTGCAACCGACAGCTTTACCAGAGCACGAGTCCGGAAAAATTCGCGACGCTTTTCTACGGAATGATTAATGTCAAAGCCCACACGCTGGTCTATTGCAATGCGGGTCACGAACCGCCGTTCCTGATCAGCAGAGGGGGGAACCAAGTTCGCCTTGGCCATGGTGGGACAATGATGGGTATAATGGATGGCTTCCCGTTTGAGGAAACTTTGGTAGCTCTTCAGCCCGGGGACGTGCTGGTGTCCTACTCCGATGGCGTAACCGAAGCGATGAACGTATTTAAGGAGCAATTAGGGGAGAGCAAACTCGCCGATTTGATCAAGGATAACGTCGGACTTCCTGCCGAAAAGATTATTGAAAAAATCGTCAAAGCGGTGAGGACTCACGCTGGAGAAGCCCAGCAATACGATGATATCACCGCACTGGTTGTCAAGCGAGAGCCCGCTTGGCTTTCCACTAATGACTGACGCCATTGGCACCGCTGCCGGTTTTGAAGGAGAAAAGCGGCCGGGAATGTCCCGGTCCGAATCTCAAATCAAGGTTTGAAGGAGACTTCTTAATGATTGGCAAAACTGTATCACATTATAAAATCACGGAGAAACTTGGAGAGGGAGGCATGGGGGTGGTTTACAAAGCCGAAGACTCCCGGCTGAAGAGAGAGGTGGCGATCAAGTTTCTGCCTCATCACATCACTGCCAGCCAGGAAGAGCGTAGCAGATTCGAAGTCGAGGCGCAAGCCGCGGCGGCACTTAATCACCCGAATATTGCCACGATCCACTCGATTGAAGAGGAAGGTGAAGAAGTCTTCATTGTGATGGAGTACATAGACGGCCCTGAGCTGAATGAGAAGTTAAAGGAGGGACCGTTGAGTGTCGAGGAATCGTTCAGGATTATCGAGCAAATTGCGGGAGGCATTCTCGCGGCTCACCAAAAGGGAATAGTGCACCGTGATATTAAGAGCGGCAACATCATGCTTACGAAAGCCGGCCAGGTTAAGATCATGGATTTCGGTCTTGCAAAAGTGAAGTGGAGCGTTCTCGTTACGAAAGAGAACACCACGCTCGGTACTGCTGCCTACATGTCGCCGGAACAGGCACGCGGCGATAAGGTTGACCATCGGGCGGATTTATGGTCAATGGGGGTGATCTTCTACGAGATGCTTGCTGGCAAACTCCCATTCAAGGGTGATTTCGAACAAGCGGTGTTGTATTCGATAATGAATGACCAGGTTGAACCGATCAGCGGCGTCAGACCCGGTCTTCCATCCGGTATCGACGATATACTCGGGAAATTACTGTCAAAAGACCCGGCGGAGAGGTACCATGATGCAGCAGAATTCCTATCTGACCTCCGAGGGCTGCGGGAGCACGGCGGGATTAGGACGGATGAGGAAGAAGAGAAGAGGGTCGCCGTATTGCCGTTCGAGAACATCAGCCCCGATAAGGAAGCGGACTATTTCGCCGAAGGGCTGGCAGAGGAACTCATCATCAACCTGTCGAGAATAAAGAATGTCGGGGTCGTAGCAAGGACCAGCTCCATGCAATACAAAGCCACGAAAAAGGATATCAAAACAATCGGCAGAGAGTTGCACGCAGCATATATCATGGAGGGCAGCGTGAGGAAGTTCAAAGATGACTTACGAATATCGGTTCAGTTGATCGATGTGATGAGCGGTACCCAATTGTGGGGGGAGACCTATAAAGGTAAGCTGGCGGATGTGTTCGACATACAAGAACAGGTCTCGAGGGAGATAGTAGACGCACTTAGGGTAAAACTGTCTCCTACGGAAAAGGTCGTCCTTGAGAAGCGGTCGACTGTCAGCGCAGATGCTTTTGATTTGTATTTGCGAGGTCGAGATTTTCTGTACCGGATGTCGAAGAACAATATTCAATTTGCTATCCAGTTGTTCCAGAAGGCGACCGAGCTGGACACGCGTTATGCCGCAGCCTACGCCGGATTGGGAGAAGCGTACGCTTATTTCTATCAGTTCTTTGAGAGGAATACTGTCTGGCTTGACAAAGCGATCGAATCCGGACTAAAGGCCTTAATGTACGACTCGACTCTCTCCGAAGCATATGCCGCACTTGCGCTCGCGTACTACAACAAGAAATCACTTGATGAAGCGAACGCCGCTGGTCAGAAGGCTATTGAGCTTGACCCAAATAATTTTGCCGGCTACTGGATACTCGGCAGAATCTTTCACAGCACCGACAGAGATACCGAAGCGATCGACCTTTTCAAGAAAGTGATCGAGATGAATCCTGATTTCTATTCGGCTTATGCCGACATTCGGATGTGCTATGAGCGGTTGGGGGACAACGAGAAACTCAATGAGACTCTGAACCAGAGCCGTGAAGCGTTTGTTCGTTATTTGTCCCAGCATCCTGACGATGCGCGTGCCCGAATATTTTATGCTCAACTTCTGGCCCAGATTGGCAGGGCAGAAGATGCGAAAGCTCAGGGCAAAATAGCGCTTGAGCTAAGCCCGAACGACACTCTTATGTTATATAACGGTGCGTGCTTTTACGCGCGGCTTGGCGAGCCAAAGCTTGCGATCGAATCGCTGCGAAAAGCGCTGGCGGCGGGCTGGGAAAACTATGAGTGGATGAAACGTGATACGGATTTGGATAGTATTCGCAATGATCCTGAATTCATCGAATTGATTGGGGACAGGTAGATCATGGCAGGGATCAACTTTTTCTTGGTTCCTTCCATGTCCAAAGCTTCTTCGTAAGTGGAGATGTGGAAGCGGACCCAGGGCGCATCGCCTTTGCCAGTGCCCTTTTGTATTTGAAGCCGTCGAAGTAGATCCGATGGCATGGTTCCCCGTCGTGCCATTGCATATTGACCTCCACGTTTATATCAAAAACCAGCTTCTATTCTGGACCGTTCCCGTCACCGGTAGCTGTCTTTGCGCCATGGCACGCAGACGAATCGGTGGTACATGGTTGCTTGTGACGGCAGTCCTTCGTCCAGCCAGCCGAGCGTCCGTAACGTTTTCTGACCTTAGCCTTAGTTTCCGCTAGCTTCATTCCCCATTGTCAGATTGGCAGTATTCTGCCAGAAATTGTCAAAGAAGATGGCGGTGCATTCAATTGGCAGGCTAATCTGTTAAGAAAATCGAGGTTTTCCCTCGGCATAGCGTTTGAGCTAATCTTCATAAAACTTAATCAAGCAAAGGAGAGATATTTGAAATGGCAAAAATAATTGGCATCGATCTCGGCACCACCAATTCATGTGTTGCCGTGATGGAAGGGAACACGCCGACGGTTATCGCGAACTCTGAAGGGGTGCGGACTACGCCGTCAGTTGTTGCCCAGTCGAAAACAGGGGAGTGGTTGGTAGGCGCACCGGCAAAACGCCAGGCGATAACTAATCCCCAGAACACGGTTTTTTCTATCAAGCGGTTCATGGGACGCTTCTTTAATGAAGTGACTGAAGAAATGTCTCGTGTGCCGTATAAAGTCGTGCATGGACCAAACGATTCTGCACGCGTCGAGATTAGCGGCAGGCAGTATTCGCCTCCCGAAATCAGCGCTATGATCTTGCAGAAGATGAAACAGACGGCCGAGGATTACCTCGGTGAGAAGATTACGGAGGCCGTTGTCACTGTGCCAGCTTACTTTAACGACGCGCAGAGGCAGGCGACCAAAGAAGCCGGCGAAATCGCAGGGCTCAACGTCCGGAGAATTATAAATGAGCCGACGGCAGCTGCACTTGCTTATGGATTGGACAAGAAGAACAAAAATCTGAAAGTCGCTGTCTACGATCTTGGCGGAGGTACCTTTGATATTTCCATTCTCGAATTGGGCGAGGGTGTGTTCGAAGTGAAATCTACCAACGGCGATACGCATCTTGGCGGCGATGACTTCGATATGAGGGTCATGGACTATGTCGCAGATGAGTTCAAAAAGACCGAAGGCATAGATCTCCGAAAAGACCCGATGGCGCTTCAGAGGTTGAGAGAGGCTGCCGAGAAGGCGAAGATGGAACTTTCAACTCAGCTTCAGACCGAAATAAATCTTCCCTTTATTACTGCAACGGCAGAAGGCCCAAAGCACCTCAACTTGACTTTGACTCGCGCAAAACTTGAGCAGCTTGTTGACGATCTTTTCAGCAATACAT
>CAVYHK010000038.1:0-54384 GCA_963768145.1 uncultured Bacteroidota bacterium
TATCAGCGGCGTCGAGCGCATCATTATAGGGAACACCCTTCTCCATCAACCGGTGTTCAACCAGCAAATGGTCAATATAAAAGGTCTGTTCATGCTCCTGTGCTTCCTCATCAAGCCAAAATTCATCTTTCGGAATACACTTGAAAGCATAATGCTGGCCGAAGTTCGTGAATTCTTCATCAAGATGCGTTCTCACGTAGGTGCCATCAACTACCCAGACAACGATCTTGCCGTGTTCTCTAACTTTTCTAAGATATGGCGGTTTGAGTGAGTCTTTCATATTCCTTCCTTTCAGAATGTTGTCTTTGCCGGGTGGCTTTTTGTCCTCCATTGTTTCCTATGACACATAATATACTTGTTGGTAAGTTCCTATCGGATCACTTTTGGGAGTCAGCTCAACCGGAGTGAGTCCTCTCGAGAAGTGGTGCTGTGTCATGCCAGCCAATGCCCTTTCCAATGCTTGCGGACATCTCATGGTCGCCTGCCACCAAAACCGGTGTTTTGCATACCTGGCTTCGAAGACATACCCGGGATTCACGATTGCAGAATCATCGTTCTTTCCCGAAGATCCTCGTTAGACGTCATCTCAATAGTGACACTGAGCCAGGGAAATGAGAGCTCACTCCTAACTCAAGCCATTCAACTGAGTCATTTCTCTATCCGGAAAATTCCAAGATAGCGCGTGAACAGGAAATGGCCAACCAAAACACCCACTCCTTCAATGACAAAGAAGAAGGCAGCGATCAATGCAAGTCTTCCGGGTTTCGGAAAACAAGTTTTCACTGATTGCTTTGAAAATCGCCATTAAGAGAGCGGCAACAATCGACACGACCATTGCAAATTTGACGGAATGCTTGCGCGGGTTCAGCCCTGCGAAAAAAGATTTCTTCGCTGAACCAGCAAAAACCTTCTCGACGCCGTTGACTATAGTTGCAAAGAACCGTCCTTCGCTTTTCACCCACACAATGAAGTCGGCAAGCTCATCCAATAAATCTTCTGCATGAACTTCTATTCGTGGGGAAAGGGCTGCTGCTAACGCCCACGTCAATAATAGAAGCAACAGAGTACCAAGAATTGCAGTGAGGGGGGCTCCAAATATTCCTTGTCGCCATTCGGCTGGATAAATCCCCAGGATCAACACACCCACGAGACAATTTATTAATGCCATTCTTCTTGCGGGAAAATCGGAAGAGAGCCCTGCTTTGTAGGAGATCAGGTCTATCCGCCATGCAGTGATCGCCGCAAGTATAGTCATGCCTGCCACGAGAAAAGCGAGCACTCTCCCCTCTTGTGAAAAAATCCATTGTGAAGGATACCTTATCATGGCCACCACGTAGGCCGCCAGGGTCACTGCCACGGATTGGACTGAAACCGTACAGCCGCGAATAATGAAAAGCTTCTGACTCGCTGAGATTTCTTTTACCGAATGGGGAACAAAAACTCTTAGAACGCCCAGCAACGCCGTGAACATAGCGAGCTGAACGCCGAACCCGCCAACCGCATCAAAAGGATCTTCCGCAAAAGGGTTGACGCGAGCTAGCAGAGCAACATGCTTCACCCCGAAGAAAAATACCGTAAACACTATAGCTAGTGCGAGCACGATAATTACAGTTGGCCTGAAAGATTTTGGCATGTCAATTTCCTCCCATCACCTGGTATAAGATAACATGATTTTAGGGCCTAGACGCTTCACGAGAAATATGGTTAGCTCCCGATTCAAATTCAACATCACGACAAGTCTTCAAAATAAAGCTGATTGCATAATGCCGCTGCCAATTCGCAGATCACGAATTTTCCAGCGTGCAGCAGCCATCATATCAACTTTTCGGGACATTCGGAACGCTTTCGAGGTAGGGACGAGCAACCGGTTCTTTCCTAACGCTGTCAACGAGAATCACCGCTTACCTCCATGGCCACGACAACCCCGCTGGTGAGTCGAAGGTAATCTTAAGAAAGGAGTGAGTTTCAGTTAAGCACCCCAGCACTCAGTGAATCCCGGACTACCTTCATATACACTTTAACGGGATCTGAGCCATCGTCACCGATCTCGTGTCCACAGCCTATGATATAGATGGTGTCCGTTGAAACGGTGATTGGGGCTGTGTTCCCCGGAACGTATAGCGGGTCAGTTGGCTCCCAAGAGCTGACGCAGTAGGATCCGTTATCGTTACCTGTGTCGACAGGCAAGAGAGCATAGCCAAGGTAGTTGTATCCTCCGCCAGCGAAGGTCGTCGGTGTTCTGAAGTATAGCTGCGCAGCAGCGGCGCGGTACTCGATGTCGCCGATCAACGCGTCCCGGTTTGAACTCTGAGCGTTGCTCCCGAAAACAAGGATGGCTACAAAAATAGCGACTCCGACGAGAATCACTCCTAACGTCACCATCAAAAGCTGTTGAGTTCCCGTACTTTGCTCCTATTCTTGAGAACGCTCAATCTTCTCAGATCGGTAGGACGCTTGTCGGCTTTGACGCCTTTGTTTAGTTTACCTCAACTGACCAGACAATTTAACGTACCGGAATTAAAAAGCAAACCGCTTTGGGGAGGCATGTGATCGTTGACACGTTTGCTGTCCCCCGCAGATATGCCTCTGAGTTTTCTGCCGATGATAAGTCACTTTCTCTTTCAATATCCAGCATTGCATCAATATGTTTCCTGTATTTCAGGCCAGCAGCCAAATGCCTTTGATGGGAAGGCAGCAATACCTTGGAGGACCGAGAGAATATCTGAGACTCACTGGTTGATCAGTTTGGCGAGGGCATTTACCCTTGTTCACAGGAAATTATTCAAGTACATTGCTCTAGAATAGAACAATCATATAATTCATTTCGATTCTCCAATGGCTCATCTCACAGTAAGGTCCGGATACAAGTCTCTTGTAGAACGCCTCAACCGGTTTCCTCAAGGGGCGGTCCAGACCCCAACACTCTTCAAGATCCTTCAACTCCTCATGACCGAAAAAGAAGCGGAATATGTTTCGCTTCTTCCAATAAAACCATTTCGCGTTGGCACGGCAGCCAACTCATGGCGGGTGTCAAAAGCAGATGCACAGAAGGTTCTTGAGACGCTTGCGTCGCGAGGAATTCTGCTCGACGTAGAAGACCTTAAGGGCGAGATGGAATACTCACTTCCTCCGCCAATGGCGGGATTTTTTGAGTTCTCCTTGATGCGCATCCGGGACGATATCGACCAGAAGGTACTCTCAGAATTATTCTATCAATACATGAACGTTGAAGAGGATTTCATCAAGGGGCTTTTTTGTGAAGGAGAGACACGCATTGGCAGGACATTCGTCTACGAACCAGCGCTGCCAAAACAACTCACACTTCATGTGCTCGATCATGAACGTGCGACTGAGGTCATCAACACCGCAACGCATCGGGCCGTCGGTGTTTGCTACTGCAGACATAAGATGTATCATGTCGGAAAGGCGTGTAATGCGCCGATGGATATTTGTATGACTTTCAACAGCACTGCTGAATCGTTGATCAGACACAGGATCGCGCGCAGTGTGGATGTTTCGGAGTGCAAAGATCTGCTCCATCAAGCGTACGAGCGAAACCTTGTTCAATTCGGGGAAAATGTACGCGAACGCGTAAACTTCATCTGCAACTGCTGCGGATGCTGCTGTGAGGCGATGCTGGCAGCAAAACGTTTTGCAATTCTCAACCCAGTACATACAACAAACTATCTGCCCGTTGTCATTGATGAACAGTGCACCGGTTGCGCAAAGTGCATCGACGTCTGCCCCGTGGAAGCGATGAGGCTGGTGAATGCCGGCGACTCGCATAAGCCGAAAAGGAAAAAAGCCCGGGTGAACGAAGAGATTTGCCTGGGATGCGGATTGTGCCTGAAGGTCTGCGCAAAGAACGCCATGACGATGAAAGAACGAAAGTGCCGTGTTATCACTCCCTCTCAACTCCGCACATAGAGCGGTGATGATGGCGATTGAACGAGGGCATGCTGCAAAACCTGATTTTCGATAACAGGACGTTGTGGAACCATCGTGCGATGGCGGCTATCTGTGGGGTTATCCTTTCACTTCCTCCGCTTAAGCAGGCAATGGCAACCAGACAAATCAAATCCCGATACATGGAATGGTTGATTCAGCAAAGAAAATAATAGACGTGTGTGCAATGTGGCTGAGCAGGTCATTCCAAGGTACCAGCGCTCGTGCGCCTCGACAGAGCCCGTACACACTTAAAGTCAGTGATCCAAACAAGTGCTGCCGCACGTCCAAGACACAACGGACGGCACCAAATCCCGGGGACGTATAGGGAACAATCTAATCACACGACCCCTTCCCTTGCGGACAATTAGCCCCCAATGACAAAAATCAGTTCGCGGCCGAATCCGATTTACTGTCCATGCCGGACAAAACCATTTCTAGAATCTTTCTGAGTCTCCTATCAGAATGGTATCGAAAAATCAAATACAGGGCATGGAACATCAGAACCAATGCGATGACGAATAATATCCAATCTACAAACGGAGGAATCTTAGTTATCGTGCTCGTTCCTTTCGCCATGACCAGCTGTCCGAGTATGATCCCTCCAATGAAGAACTCGCCCAAATACCCAAAGTATGAGAATTTACTTGGCGCGTTCAAACGTTGGAATTCCTTTAAAGACTCAAGTTTCTTGCGAAGTTGAATTATGGTTGAAGATTCCATTTGACAATCCACATTAATATCACGTTTGGAAAAACTCTTCTGTGCTGGCCGACAGCCCGTTAAACTTGAAGCGCTCCCGAATCAGGCATTAGCATGATCGAGCCTCTGAACTGACATCTGATTCATTCTGCCTGTTAAGTTTAACGTTGCACAAAGAGAGTTGTGTTGCGCTCAGCATCCTTGGCTAAGCTAAAAAGAAAATCTGATCAAGAATTGAAATAACAATTCCGGTTAAAATGACGAGCACCGCATAGATGGATCCCTTCCATGGTGTCTCTGCCTTTGTGCCTTTGTACAAGAGATAATTAATGACGAAGAGTCCTATGCTGTAAATCAAAGCTACGACGGGAATTAGATATTTGTACAACATATTCGGGGCAAAGTAATTGACAATAGGACAGACTATCATCAAGATGGACACAACGAGAAAGCCTAGACCAGCTAGCCTCAGAAATGATAGGATCACAAGCCTGAGTGAATCTTCAATCCCGCCCCATTCTTTGCCAGCAGCTTTTTCATGGTAAGGCAGGAATTCAGTGGAAAATAAGTTTTTGAATGCCATCAAAAGGCAGATCACGCCAATCAGTAAATACAGCAATACAGGTATCACTTCAAAGGCTTTTCTCATTTGAACCCACCAAGTTAGAATTGCAAGAAAGATCATCTCATTACTTATTCCGTGTCTGCCGCGTAACCACTGGAACTACGGCAGTGTGCAGTTCGACTCCTTTTCTGCGCCGCCCATTTGACTTCCAAACTTATTCCTTTGGTGCATGAAATGCAAATCGGTTCTCTCTGCAGGTCGCCGGCTAAACATAAGACCACGCCGTTCGCCTGGCAAGGAAGGAAAATGATCATGGTCTCGCCCGCTCTTGATACGCCGCCACAGCCTAAGAGTCCCGCCGGTTGGATTATTCTGGTTCGAAGGCATTCATCGGGCGTGGGAGTCAACTGTGTAGTAAATGTGCAGTTACAAATCAGAAAGACTTGACGGGATCGCTTTCTGAGGGAAGTTGAGGAAGGGGAAAGCCGCGAAATTAGCTTGCGGAGAGGGAGGGATTCGAACCCTCGATACCCCTTTACAGAGTATGACGGTTTAGCAAACCTATTTTCATCTATTATATAGCCAACCCAATCAACTGGTCACAATCCAAGACCTGACGGATTGAAACTTGCCAAACATCATGCTTCAATGCTCGAATCAGGTGCATTCACGACAAAGACAGGACTTGCGGAATATCTGGGTGTGTCCCGAGCCGGGGTGATTGAAGTGTTGAAGTGCATTGATAGGAAAAGTCCCGAATGACTTGAGATAGTCCGTCATTTCCCGGGTGGGATCACTGACTTATCATTGGTACACAGTACGGAGCAGGAGATATGGAACTCCCAGCATTTTTATCCTCTGTTGAGAAGCTTTGATGATGCAGCAGGAACCACTTACCCCTCGATATTTCTCTGTAACTCATGCGAGCCATGGTTTGTCGGATTACGGCGCTATCAGGATGAAAACGATCACGAGGGGAATCGAAGCACCCATAGCGATTGTCTCACTGCTTTTTGGTTATCTCTCATTTCCGTTAACTGGTGGTAAATACCTCTAAATGGTCGGTAGATTTTTCTTCTAAATCAACTCGCAAGAAAAACCCGTCTTGCAAATAGTGGTTTATTTGCAGAATGGAGTAATCGGCATTCTAGTTGCATCATATTAAGTGAAAGTAACACGGGTATTGTGTTGGTGAGGGTGTGATTTAGGTTGTTTTCTCTTGGTCATTCTAAAACCGAAATGGATATCATTATGGGACAGCAACAACTTCTGCTAATCGTGCTCGGTGTGATAATCGTGGGTATCACCATAGCGGTAGGTATCTCGATGTTCAAAAGCAATCCGATGAGCTCAAATCGCGATCAGTGTATCAACGATTTGAATAACCTTGCGGCGAAGGCGCAGAAGTTTTACCACAAACCTACAGCGATGGCCCGAGGTGGTCAGACATTGCAACAGTACTTGACCAAGAAACGGTAATAATAACGGGTCAAGAAGCTGTATTTCCTTGCAGGAATACTCAAAGTGCTCGTGGTCAATCATGAAAATTAAATATCGGCTCAATGGAAAAAATAATGACATGAAACAAAGAGACACTTATTGCCATTCCGAAATGAACAGAATCGTCTTGGTTGGCATTCTGCTGTTAACGTTCTTGCCGGTTAAAGGAGGATGTCAGGTCTCCGGCGCCGTTCGATTACTCCTCGCTGACTCGACTGCTCCCGCCCCGTCGGAGTTGAACCTGCAACTTGTCGCCCAGTTCTACGGATTGAATTTCGATATTAGAAGCATTCACTCTGTGGACTCAACCGCATTATTTGACGGTTCTGGCCGTGCCTACCGATGTCTGGCGATAAACGGGTTCCTTCTAGAGAGCCTTGATACTCTCAGTGTTAATGTACTGATCACATACGTCAATAACGGCGGAAATATATTTGTGCAGGATGTTTCAAAGGACAGCAGGCAGGGAGCGCATCAAAATCTGAGCCGGCTGACGCATGGAGAAGTTACAGGTGTTCAGTGGCAGGGTCAGCCGCATAGCGATGTTGTTTTCTCGTCAGTGGTTCCATCCATCACCGATGTCCTCTCCGGTCTTTCGTTTGCGAACATCTATCCGGGTAATGACCAGGCCCTTCTCCTTAGCGCTGACACGTGCGTCAGGCCATTGATGGGTCATTATAATACTGCGGGAGGCTATTTCTGTTTCTTTTCAGAATGTCCTGTTGGTTTAGGAAATATTTTTGTCAGCAGTGCAAGCAACACTGTCGCTTGGTCTTACTTGAACGAAGGATACAACATACGAAATGGCTCGTCCGTAATTCCCGCGATGATGGTGCTCAGATATTTGTACGGCGACAAGGCATGGCACGTTTCACAGAAGTTAGCTAACCTGACTATAGACGATCCTGCGCTCGCCAATATCCAATTGAACTATCCGGACTTATTGACCAATATGAAACAGCATCGATACCACTTAACTATTGCATACATCCCGCTCAATTTCATCAATAAAGTAGACGATCCGGCTGTCGAGAAGCTCTTCGTGTCAAATCCACAATATCTTTCCATTATACAACATGGGGATTATCATCACACGGACAACAGCTTGACAGACGGCTACGAATTCTTCGTATACACTTCCTCTGATTCTGCGCTGGCGTGCGCTACTGAGAATCTGAGCGGCTTCTATCCTGTGCCGCTGGCAAGACAAGAAGTCAAGATTGTCGATGGCGCTACCAAAATTTACTTGATGGAAAAGGAGCTTGGATTGCCGGGGAATAGGTTAATGGTATTCCCTGATGGAATTGCACCCTCACGCACACTGAGCCTCCTCCGAAAGTACAACTTTCACAGTGCGGTAGACCCCCAGACTGTTCCTCTCCTAGCTTGCCCAGATACGTCGTGGGATAGTTGGGTGCGCCCGTCGGACCTATCCTATGGTTCCATGCCCATGTTGAGCCGCACTCATCCTTACAATAGAGACTCATTACAAACCGGCCCTTTCTTTTCGTGCGCAGTGTTAAATCTCTTCATTGGAGTTCCGGCTTTGTTGTATTCTCATGCTTATGAACTCTTTGCGCACTCCTCATCAGCCTTTAACTCGTTTGCCGATTCCATAAATGCACTCACTGACCCGCCAGCTTGGGCAAGTCTGGATTCGATTGCCACCAGTTTGTACTTAGTGAAGTTAAATGATGATGGGAGCGACAGCCTGCGTGTTTTTGGAAATACCGTGTATATAGATTTGTCAGCCGGGACACTTGTGCACGTAACCAAACAAGAAAATATTGACCCAAATTTTATCGAAACCATTGTGAACGGAACCTCCGTACCATTTTCTTATAATAATGGCTTCATCCATTTTGATGTGTCCGTTCAAGCAGGCGGCAAGACTAAGTTGGAATTTTGTTACCAACACAGTTATGTGGGGTTTGGAATTGGCGACACCGCGCATTCTGCTAAAGGCGATAGCTTGTATGTATGGATAAGAAATAGCGGTGATTCGAGCGGGGTTTGCCCGGCCATCATTTACGACAGTACGAGCATGAGTCTTCTCAGTGTTGTCACTCAATGGATTGGCGCTCACGATTCCACATTATTCGCGTTCCCGGTCTCTTATATCCATAGCGATTGGCTCATCTTGGACCCGGGAGGGATAGTCCAAGAACAGACCGGGGACAAGAACATCTTGGGACTTTTGCCTACAAGAACGGACCGTTCCCTTCCCGTGCAGGCAACCGACTTCGTCGCAACCACACACATGAACTCTGTCACATTGACTTGGACTACTCAATCCGAAGTCGACAATGCCGGGTTCAATATTCTCCGCGAGGATCCGGGCTCGTCCTCATTTAAGCTCACGGCTAACTACGCCACTGACAAAGCCCTTGTGGGCCTTGGCACGAGCAGCACTGGTAGAAACTACAGCTTCACCGATAACCATGTTGTCGCCGGTTCCACATACCGGTATAAGATTCAAGGCGTATCAACAGACGGAACCACAGAAGACTTAACGACGCTTTCGGTCACGTCCAACGTGCCGACGAAATGCGCACTCTACCAGAATTATCCGAACCCGTTCAACCCGAGCACAACTGTGAGGTTTGATCTAAACGTAGCATCGACCGTGGCTCTGGACATCTATGATGTTCTCGGCCAAAAGGTAATTGAACAAAACTACGGGACGATGAACGCCGGCAGTTACAACGAGAATATCTATATGGACAGGTTTGCCAGTGGAGTGTACTATTACAGGCTCGATGTATTGGGCAATGAGGGACAGAAATTTACATGTGTCAAGAAATTTGTCCTCCTTCGCTGAGCAAAGTTCGGAGGACAATCATTGGTGAAGTTGAAGTCTCATCCATAGCGTTTCATTCAAGTCCCGTAATGAAAATTTGTGGCGGGATTTTTTTGTTGATATCGGCGAATAACGGGGCTTTTTCCCAGATCGAAAAACTGCAGAGAAAGGCAGTATTATCTATTGGAAGGGAAAACGGAGGGGATTTCGCACATCAGGTCGCCTTGGCACCTCGGGCAGGACTCTGCGCCTCCGGCGTAGAACCCGCATCCAGAAGAAGTGGGGTCAACAGCCGGTCATTTAAGTTCCGCAACTCTCCTGAGTTCATTTCTTCAATGCTCGCTCGCCAAATAAAAAAGCCCGATGAAATCACCTGGCGCCTCGCTGCTCCCCGTCAGACATGGAAACTCAAACTTATTAAAGTCAAATCTGCCCGTTTTGATTCAGAATATCAGATTCGCCGGAAAAATTATTGTGGTCGGCTGCTCAAAGATCCTAAATTACTTGTCACTGGATTCAGGAGCTATCAAAAGGTTATCAGACCGGTTTTCACACGCGGAGCAGAAGAAGGATTGTCGGCTCAAACATGATGGACTTAATCTGGCAAAGAAGTATTCATCAATGCTGGATTCCTGAGCATTTTGCTCAAGAGCCGAGCTTGCGAGATACTTGGCAGTGTCGAGGTCGAGAGTAACTCAGGTTCTGAACAGATTAAACAAGGGAGGGAATACTTAAGCAGCTGGATTTTTATCCGCATCAGCTTGCCAATGCCTTTGCAGGGATTTTCTTTTAGTTGTTTATCCCTCACAGCCTTGTTGAATGCCGATGAGAGATTAATATGGTCGCGTCGGGCTGCATAGACGGAAGCCTCCTTGATTCGCTGTGAAAAAAACCGTTCAAGGGCTTGTGTGGTTATCTCTGTCAGCTTCACATTCCCGAAATGCCGTTCCAGCATCCTGAAAGTAACCATGAAAGCTTTTCTGGTTTTGACCGTGTGAACGCCTTCCGAGTATTTCAGGAATTGGTCGATGAAGTCTTTGAGCAAGACCGAGACCGTCTTTTCTTCCGCTCGCTGTTCAAGTTGCTCGTTGAAGTTGCGGAGAAATGCCAAGGCTTCTTGTTTGAATTTCTTTCCGGTTGAAACGCGTTTCGGCTTGCCTCGCTCCTCGTAGCCAAGATAATAAATGCCATTTGTTCGCTTAAATAAGTACATAGTGCCTCCGGTGGTCTGAGTTGAGGCATTCATCGGGTGTGTAGCTAGCTGTGTAGTAAAGTGTGTAGTAAGAATTCAGAAAGTTTTGATGGGATAGCTTTCTGAGGGATGTTGCGGAAGGGAAAACTAGCGAAATTTGATTGCGGAGAGGGAGGGATTCGAACCCTCGATACCCCTTTACAGAGTATGACGGTTTAGCAAACCGTTGCCTTCAGCCACTCGGCCACCTCTCCAAAACGTCATCAAACTTGCAAAAAATATAATCCATTTACTCTCTAATTTCCAGAACCACCGTCTGCGTTCTTGCGTCAAGCTGCGCCGGGGGTGCTGACCTAACGATCCGGCTTCACTGGGAAGGACTTATCGAATATTGTGCCTGAGATTTCCTGACCAACCACATCCCTGCCACAGCCGCATTCACCGCTGAGAACACCACGTCAGAAAACCAGTGTGCGTCGTAATATATACGAGACAGCGAAGTCAGAATTGCGAGAACGATCCAGAGGATTTTCCAAGCTTTATTATTCGAAAATCCTGCCATCACAACTGCAAGTGAAAACACAACGGCGACATCTCCGGAGGGAAACGATAAATGCGCATTGGGACTTGTGATCAAAGGGGTAAATGTCAGATGACCATGACCCACAGCGGGTCTCCACCTCCCAACGAGTGATTTGAGCGAAATTGTGATTACGCCAGAATAGAGGTAGGATTGCAATATCATCATGCCTGTTGCTCTCACCTTTTCCCTTTTGAGGGCGAATCCTGAGACATAGAATCCGACAAATAGATATAAATTGGCCCAACCAGTACCGAACCAATGGACATACCCAAACATCACTGACGCTACCGAACCGTGGATCGTGAAAAAAAAGTAGCGCAGAGGCTCATCAAAGTAAGCGGAAATAACCACAATGGAAATAAATCCCCCGAACAGAAACCATTGTTTCATTCTCCAGTGGATGGGAGAGACGTAATACCTGCCCCATTCCACGAAGAGCCGCCTTAAATCGCCCAGAATTCTATTGGTAGAATTCACGGAGTCTTTCAGCACAAGAAGTTGGAGCAACCATTTTGTACCATTATATCAAAGGTGCAAAACAATTTCCAGCTACCAACAAAAAAGAAGATCGGCCATTCTGGTCGATCTTCTTCTGAACTCGAATCAAATGGGTGCTGTCGACACCCTTCCGCCGCATTAGTACCATCTAATCTTAATCGACGACACTCCTGCTTCGAAATCTACGAATATTTTCTTTTTCGAACTGTCAAAATTGGTCGATCTGTAAATGCCTTCACTTGCCTTAGCAAAATCCGGAAAAGACTTGCTTGAAAGCTTTGCCTCATCTCTCACTTGACAACCTGAACTTCGAGGGACATAAATCGTGACTGACGACGCTCCGGTATTCAAGCTGATGTTTGTCGTATCCGATTTGTCTCCCAATCTGATTTTTAACGATGAGGCACCAGCTTTTATGTCTGCCGAGGTTATTACGAATTCACTTAAATCAAAGTCGGTTGAGCAAGCTCCTACATCAATGTTCAATGTCCAGTCAATTTTGGGATTCAACTTGAAAGCAACGTCATTCTTTGTACCGCCAAACCGCCAATGATAATCCTTATTGTCCTCGAAATTAAGATCTAGTTTTTCAGTCGAGCCGTCTTTCTCTGCATTGAGGGAATAGTTCCCGATGTTGGTTTCCGCATTCGCTTCGAGCAACTCGGCAGTGGTATCCTTCAGACGAAATGACCCGGCCCCGGAATTCACTGTAAGTATTGCGTGCCGAATGCTTTTCTCAAGACCCTGGCTGAGTTCTTGATGGTGAACTGTGCCATCTCCGCCTCGCAAAACTCCGCGGAAGTCTCCCCAGCCTACAGACGCAACGGAGAAGATCCAGACGAGAACTAATATTGCCGTGACCGCATACAAAACCGCTTTCAACTTTGAGTTGGACACGAGGACCGATATCCCGGCAAAAACCAACAAGATCGGCCAGAGTCGGAAAATGAAATGCCAGTCTAGATTCACTACGTCAAAATTAGATAGAAAAAGGGCGCCACCCAATAATATTATTAGTGCCCCTGCGAAAATTCTACTGACCTTCATGGCTCCCTCCATGGTCTTCAGCACGGCGGACCGAGTTAAGAATCAACCCGACACCGATCGCCACGAGAATCAGCGGCCAGGTATCAGAGAAACTGAAATGTGGCAAGTAATTGTCGGCAAGAAACAGGCCGCCGATGACTATCAAAATCAATCCGCCCATCACACTGCCTTCATGCTTGCGACGGCCGTAATAGTAATTCGGAGATTTCTTTACTCCACTGGATTCCTCAGACATGTTAGTTGCTCCTTCCGTTGTTGATGCGGTTGTTTCAAATGGGAGTCTTTCCTTTGGTACGACAATCCAAAGAATGATATACGCAAGTAAACCTGATGCACCGGCAAGGGTAGCCACCACAAAAATTACCCTGACAAAAACGGGGTCGATGTCAAAATACTCGCCCAGTCCGCCAGCCACTCCGGCAATAACCCTGAATCTTCCTCGAACGATAAAGTCTGCGTTCCATCTTCGAACTCCTTTTGAAGAGTACTACGACGACGCGTAAAGAAAGTTACTTGTAGAACGACTCCACGAACGCCGCCTTACTCACACAAACAAAAAATCCCGACTGGCTTGATGCCAATCGGGATCCCACCGAAAGTCCAACGAGTGTCCCTTCGGAAGAAGCTTTCGCAGCCTCAGACCTTTCTTACTTTGGCTGCTTGCAGACCTTTCGGGCCTTGCTCAACTTCGAATTCAACTTTGTCGCCCTCTTTCAAAGTCTTGTAGCCTTCGCCGATAATGGCCTTGAAATGAACAAACACGTCTTCTCCGCCTTCGCGAGAGATGAAGCCGTATCCCTTGGTTGCGTTGAACCACTTCACGGTTCCTTGCTCCATTGCTGGATCCTTTCAATAATGTTTCTAAAATGTGTACCCGAGCCGTCGCGCCAGATGTTCTTGGCTTATACAGAATTGTCCCGATTCACGTCGGATCCCGACTCCAAGCCGGGACTGGCGATGCAAGAAAAACTCTGCATGCGCCTCTGCATACGATGCTACGCCTCGTGTAGAATCCTTGCAATGAGCCACTGCACTCGCGTTCCACTCTCGGGACTTCTGTGCGTGCGCACCTGCGTGCCGAAAAAACTCGGTCCAAAGGCACACGGGGAATTACATCTGCAGCTACAACCTATAAAAGCATGATTCGAATCGTAAGATCCGGAATCACCATGCCGCTCAATCAATCTAAATAAGTTCACAGGATGCCTCCTAAGGCGGCATTTCATAATACTTGCGGCATGGCGCCCAAAGCGCCATTTGGCGCAAACAACGGTGTACTGTTATTTGCGGGTATATGATAGCTCAAAAGCTTGTTAAAAGCAAATAGCCAAGCGAAATTTTCCAGTCTGGAGCACCAAAAGGAAGAAAGCCTCGACGCTGCACACCACCTCACCACTGACATCTCACGCAACTCGAAGGAGTTCAATCGTTTTGCCTTCTGCAAAAATTGTCACAACACCGTACTTCTTAACTCTCGATTGTAGCGTCTTCTTTACCAAGTTACCTTCAGAACGATTGGGTCCTGGTCCTCCCCCCGGCGGGATCATTCCCCCGCTCGACCAGCTTCTTAGAAAGTTCAATTGGACTCGAGAGTGCCTCAGGTAAAAATCTGGTCTGCGTCATTCCCGCTGTGCAAAGCAACTTTCCTAGAAGCTTAAACGAATCTTCCAGCAGGAGGACTCGCACTTGCCGAAAACCCCTTCCAAGATTCTGCATCGTGGGATGGTTCGGCAAGAGAATTGGACACGCCCCCAATAGTTCTTAGACAAAAGAATTCCCCACAAATTCCATTTTGCCGGAGTTGCGCTCCTGCAAGTCCAGTCTAACCCAGATAAGCTCTCAAAGCCTTGCTGCGAGTTGCGTGACGCAGGCGGCGGATCGCCTTCTCCTTAATCTGTCTCACGCGTTCTCTTGTAAGATTAAACTTCTCCCCGATTTCTTCCAAAGTAAGAGGGTGCTCCCGCTCAATTCCGAAATAGAGTCTGATGACCTCAGCTTCCCTGTCGGTCAATGACTTAAGTGCGCGTTCCACCTCAGTCCTTAATGATTCTTTCATCAAGATGTGGTCAGGAGGAAGTTGATTGTCATCCGCCATGACGTCTAGTAACTTATTATCTTCGCCCTGGACAAAAGGCTGATCAACGGAAAGGTGCCGCCCTGAGTATCTGAAGAGTCTTGTCGACCTCGTAAAGACTCATATCAAGTTGCTCGGCAATCTCGGAAGGGCTTGGCTCACGCTCGAATTCCTGTTCAAGCTCGCTGAACTTTTTTCCGATCTTGTTCAAAGCTCCCACTCTATTAAGCGGCAGGCGCACGATTCTCGACTGCTCAGCGAGAGCCTGAAGGATAGACTGGCGAATCCACCATACAGCATAGGAAATAAATTTAAATCCGCGCGTAGGATCAAATCGTTTCGCTGCTTTGATCAGTCCAAGGTTTCCTTCGTTGATCAGATCTCCCAGAGACAGTCCTTGGTTCTGATACTGCTTGGCGACGCTGACCACAAACCTCAGGTTTGCCTTGATCAGCTTCTCCAAAGCTTTTTGATCGTCCTCTCTGACTTTTATTGCCAGCTCAATTTCCTCCTCGGGGGTCAGAAGATCGACTTTGCCAATTTCCTGAAGGTATTTGTCAATAGTCTGATTTTCTCGAGAGGGATATTGCTTACCGACTTTAATCATCTATTTTCCTCATTTGTTTTCGTGGCTGGCCGGATTTCATTGCCATGATCATTCGACCTCACCTCAGCGGTCTCCATATGATGACAAGAATCGACCGCGTTCTATTCCCACAAAGGATCATGGCTCGTAGCCGACGGCTTGTCGCCCTTCATCAGCATGAGACACGAGTGATCAGAGACGAGCAGTTCTAAGCGTAAACTTCCTTTTCGTTGCACTTGCATACTTTTACAAAGTGCTGGTTGTACTTGTAGCTCGCCTTCTCACTTCTTTCCGCAGAGATTACGAGAACATTTTGCATTAGTTCGCCACACTTCGGGCATCCAGCCCCCTTTTTACCCGCTATAGCTTTAGCAGCTTTTTCTGCGAAACTTGTTGTCTTTGCCATCTATTTTCTCCTTTATTACAAAATCTTAACGACGTTTCCACCGCTCGTATGAGCGCGTTGAAGAACTTTCTGTGCAGTGATCAGAAACTCGGCGGGATTGTTCTTCCCGTCAATATTCAAAACTGCAACACTGATGGTTGCCATATAGTTTCTACTTCCTATCTGATAGACTTTTGTTGCAAGGTTCTTTCTGAATTTTTCGCCCCAGGCAAGAGCTTCATGCTGAGAGAAACCTTCCAATATCACACCGAACGCATGCGCGGAAACTTTGCCAATTGCATCGTAGGGCTTCAACCAACCTCTGACGGTCTCAGCAACATCCGAAAGTATGTAATCGACACCTTCCGTTGAAAACCTATTGCGTATATCATCAACTCTATCTAATCCTATCAAAACCAACACACTTTTGATCCCAAGATCGGCTACTCTTCCAACCTCTTCTTCAAGTCTCTCAAGAAAGAATTTCTTGTTCAGAGTTTTTGTAACGCGATCAAAGACGACAAATTTGTCAAGAAGCTGGTTGGCCGAATGGACTTCCGCAACCAAGGCGCCCAGGTTCACGAGTTGTTTTATCCCGTCAACTTCAAGCGAAGAGAATTTTCCCGGAGTGAGACTCTCGACAGTGATGGCCCCAAAGCATGTGCTCAAGCCGGAGATCGGTATTGCAACGAACGTCCCCTTTCCGGAAGGCTCGCTCTGGATAAACCTGTGTTCTTCCACTCTTGAAAGAGTCTTCCATGTGCACAGGTCTGTTCTCTCTAATCGCTTTCCCTGTAAGCGTTTCGTTCAATCCGACTTTGCACCCTTCCTCTACGTACTCGGAACCGGAACGTTTCACCACGCGCGAAATAGCCCACGAATGCAGATCATTCTGAGAGACCAGCGTTACAAATTCCGCGTCGACCGTATCGGAGACCGCTGTCGCCACAGTTGTGAGAACCGAATCGACATCGCTCTTTGATGTTAATTCGTTTGCGAGCCATTTGAGAGAAGTAAACGCCGTTTTTGTGACAGCCAAGTCGTACTTGTCGGTCAGCGCTCGCAAGACTGCGGAAAAGAGTCGAGTAAAATTTCCAAGAAGGGGTACGGTCTCCCTTCCGAAACCTTCATCAGCAAGACTGTCTGCTACCAGGACCGCAATTACATCGTCGTGAAAAAAAATCGGGATCCCGATGAGGCTCTTTACGCCGCCCGGAGATTCATAATACGGTACAACGTCAATCTCAGCAGCGGAATTTATCTCCGAGATTATTTCCGGTTTGCCGCTTAGCGCGATTCTACTTATCACATCATTGCCGATGGGAAGACGCAACTCTTTGGTAAACGAGTTTGAATTTGTCATCTTGTCTGCAACCGCCAGGAGTTTTCTATCTCTGTTGACCCAAAAAAGGGCGGCCGTGTTTGCGAAGAGCACCTCCTGTACCAGCTCCAGAAGTTTGTGAAGGATTGAATGAAACTCGGCGCGAGGCTCGGCTGGAGATTGTTCTTCAGGTTTAAAGTAGAAAGTGTCGATAATACTGAATCGCGGCCCTTCCTTCTTCGGGACAAAAGTCCTCTGAGGCTCTGGAACTGCCGCGGCTTCTTGGCGATTCGATTCCTTTTCCGCTCGGGCCACTTGAGGCTCATCATACTCAGCGTAATATTGTGAGCTGATATCATCAAAAACATATCGCTTTACGGGCTTATTCGATGGTTCGTTCATTTGAAGTATTTCCCGAGGCGGTCGTTCAGACAAGACAGGCGATGCTCGCATCTAAACATTTTGCTTAAAATATAATAGAATTAACCCAGAATTACCAATCCGTTATCAGACAAATTTTCGAGAGAAAATCGAAAGGCCCCACACATTTGGTTGAACTACAAGGAGTCAATCCTTAAATTTACTGATGCTTATCGAATCCACGAATCCGGCGACGGGCGAAACAATAGGGAAAATTGAATCCACCGCCCCAGATAGCATCCCACAGATAGTTGAAGAAGCTCGAGGTGCTCAAAGAGACTGGATGCAATTACCAGAGGCGCGTCGGGCACAACTCGTCAAAGAATTTGGACGCATGCTGTTTCTAGGGAAGCGTAGGATCGCCGAGTTGATTTCACGAGAGAATGGCAAGCCTGTGGTCGAGGCCTACACATCCGAAATCATCCCTGCTCTCGACTTGATAAATTATTCCTCAAAAATCTTCCATCGAATGCTAATTCCTCGGAAGGTCAAGATCGCCATTCCTCTCTTAAAAACCAAGAAAGCATACGTCGTAAACGAACCGTACGGGGTGGTGGGGATAATATCGCCCTGGAACTACCCGCTCCTCCTCCCGCTTGGACAGATAATTCCTGCACTTCTTGCAGGCAACTCAGTAATTTTTAAACCCTCGCAGTACACACCAGTTGTGGCAGAGTTTATTGCACAGCTCGTTTGGGAAGCCGGGATCCCGAAAAAGGTCTTCAACATCATCCAGGGTGCTGGAGATGTCGGGGGTGCCCTCGTGTCATCGGGCGTGGATAAAATCTTCTTTACCGGAAATACTTCTACGGGGAAAAAGGTGACGGAGGCCGCAGCAAAAAACTTGACGCCTGTGTCTCTGGAACTCGGCGGCAAAGATGCCATGATAGTACTCGACGATGCACACATTGAATCGGCAGCGAGCGGGGCGATATGGGGCGCATTTATGAATGCCGGGCAGACTTGCGTGTCCGTCGAACGTTGCTTCGTACATCAAAAAATACACGACCAATTCGTGGAAATGCTGCAAGGAAAAATAAAAGACCTGCAGGTAGGCGAGGGAACGAATCCACAGATAGATCTAGGCGCAATGATTCACCATGCACAATTCGACATAGTAAAGCTACATGTGAATGACGCCGTCCAACGCGGCGCCAAAATTGTTGCCGGTGGCGTTTTCTCAGATAGGGCTGCCTGCTTCATCCCCCCAACCATCTTAACAGATGTTCCCATGGACTCTTTGTTGATGAACGAAGAAACTTTTGGGCCGGTTCTCCCTATCGTCAAATTCGACTCCGACGAAGAGGTCATAGCACTCACAAACTCTTCGCGGTTTGGTTTGTCCGTCAGCGTGTGGACTCGCGATAAGACTCGCGGTATGAAAATCGCAAGAAGACTCCATGCCGGTGCAGCAATTGTCAACGATGTGATAAGTTACTACGGAATTAGTGACGGCGTGGTCGGCGGTGTGAAGGAAAGCGGATATGGACGGGTTCACGGAAAAGAAGGATATCTCGAAATGGTTTATCCGAAGTACTATGAAGTTGAACGCGCGCCGCGCCTTAAGAAGCTATGGTGGTACAGTTATGACAAAGACATGCTTTCTTTTTTTGAAACGGCCACCGACTTCCTCTTTTCGCAAAGAGTGCTTGCACGACTGAAAGCTCTATTTAAACTACCGTTGAAATTCTTGAGGATGAAAAAGATATGACACTATATGCACTTGCCTTCGGGGCTCACCCGGATGACGTCGAGATGAGCTGCGGAGGTACACTATCGATGTTGAACAGAAATGGTAAACCCTTCGGAATCGTCGATCTTACACACGGCGAAATGGGAACGCGCGGAAACGCTGCAATAAGAGCAGCTGAAGCCAAAGAGGCCGCTAAAATCCTTGGTGCCGACGTACGGATCAATCTCGGAATTCCTGACGCTGGGGTCGAAGTGTCACACAGGAACGTTTTGAAGGTCATCGCATTGATTAGAAAATATCGGCCGGAAATCGTTTTTGCCCCATACAAGGAAGAGAGACATCCTGACCATGCCCATGCTCATCAGCTTGTTAGTCAGGCTGTGTTTTTCTCAGGACTCTTGAAATTGAAAACGGAGAAACTCCCCCCATACCGGCCGAGACGGGCATTTTACTACATGCAGCACAGGAGCTTCACTCCGACGGTCTATGTTGACATATCCAATGATTTCGAGACTAAAGTGGCAGCGATCAAAGCTCACAAGTCTCAATTCTTCAACCCACTGAGCAAGGATCCGGAGACGGCGCTTTCCACACCGGAATTTCTGGAATACCTTTTCGGGCGAATGAGATACCACGGAAGGCAAGCTGGCGTCCGATACGCTGAGCCATTTTGGACAACTGAGCCGTTGACAATATCCAATTTTGATTCAGTTGTGTGAAAATGCTTTTTCCACCTTGTTCCACCACGGATTTGAACCCAGATCGAGGGGGACCCTTTTCAGTTACCCGCAAAGGGTAAAAGTCACGTGGGCAATCAGCTATCGAGTCTAATTCCCTGCTTTGACAAACACTCCCCCGCTGATTAACTTTGTTATGACAATGGATAGAATAGCTTGTGAGTTGTCTGCGATTTTTCTTCTGGCTGTGACGTCATTTGCTCAACCCTTCCTAAAAGGAGAAAATCTCCATCCCGCTTTTTGGATATTAGACTCCTCTGATGACAGCGTTTCGGTCTCGTTCGCTTATTCAATCCCGTATAACCGTCTCATTTTTACAAAATCCCAGGTCAATTCCGAAAGTTCACTTGGTCCACAGAAGTTTGAAGCCGATTTGTCATTTTCAATAGACGCAACGGACTCGGCAACCGGGACGAATTATCACCGGTCAAGGCGAGATATGATCGCGGCGAACGATTTTTCTGTCACTCAAGATTCAAAACGTTTCGCAAGAAAAATCATGACAATGACTCTGCCAAAATCAGTTTACAGAATTGCTACAGAGGTTCGTGATGACAACCAGCAGATATCCTATTTGGTCGAGACGTCCAGCAAAAGGCTGGATTATCTATCGAATACGCCTACAGTAATCTTCGCAGATTCTTCGACAATTGACACTATTTACCCGGTTTTTGCAAGTGGTGTTGCGCCATTCCCGCGGCCGATCACATTTGTAATTCATGCACCCGACAGTCTCGCGGGAACTATTTCATTGAAATTGGAGACGATTTCAGGCAGAGTAATAATGTCAGATTCCATTTCTCCGAGGAATGCCACTCTGGCTGTTCTCGATACCAACGGGAACATTTCTTTCCAAGTGGTGCCGGACGGAAACCACTTGCTTTATAGAGAAAGACTAGAATGTGATTCACTTACTGAAGGCAACTACAATATCGAAGCGGACTTTAGCGGGAAGACAGAGAAAATAGGTTTCACTTATTTGTGGGTCGATAAGCCTTTCACATTGAAGAATCTGGATACTGCGCTCTCACTTTTAAAATACATTGTATCAGATTCGGCGTATGGATACTTGAATTCGGGGAACGAGAAAGATAGAAAGGAAAAATTCGATGGCTACTGGAGGTCTCACGACCCAACTCAGAAGACTGCGTATAACGAGCACGAAGCGGAATATTACCAAAGGGCAGACTATGCGGTCGAGGAGTTCAGGACGTTCTCTGCGGATAACGGCTCTACCACTGACCGTGGAAAAGCGTACATTCTATTTGGTAAGCCGGGAAACATCCGACGCGAATTCCGCAGTGATGGCACATACGAAATATGGTCATATCCAAACCAAAGGAAGAACCTGATCTTTAAGGAAGAGGGCCCCGGCAATTTCATTCTTTATCGGACGGAAAACTCATGAGCGTTATAGCAATAACCATCGGAGATTACAACGGGATTGGACCAGAAGTTGCGCTGAAAGCAGCGGCGAGTCGAACCGTCCGCGCAAACTGCACACCACTTCTCGTCGGACCATTCAAGGCATTCGAATACTACGCGAACAAGTTTTCGCTTCGCAGGAAGATCTTGAAAGTGGATTCCGTTGTCGACGCGATTGGGAGAAGTGAGATAACCATACTCGACACATTTCCAGATTTCGTCACCAGGATCCGCCCAGGGAAACTCACTGAAAGTAGTGGTTTCTGGGCAGGAAAGGCAATCGAAAAAGGGGTTGACCTTTGCGTGCAACGCCTGACCGATGCAATCGTCACAGCCCCTGTGTCTAAGGAAGCACTCAGGCTTGCGGGATACAGCTATCCGGGGCAAACCGAGATGGTGACAGTTTTGTCAAAATCGAAGCAGTCCATTATGGTTATGGCGTCAGGAGTCGCAAGAATAGCTCTGGCGACAATCCACGTCCCGATTTCCGAAGTTCCTCGCCTATTGACAAAAGACAGCTTATGTGAGAGACTAAATATTTTCAACCATTCAATCAAACAAGATTTCGGGGTCAGGTTACCCAGGATAGCGGTTCTTGGATTGAATCCACACGCCGGCGAAAATGGCCTTATTGGACGGGAAGAACTAGAAATTATAGGGCCAGCGATCGAAGAAATGCGATCCATGAAGATAAATGCTTCCGGCCCTTTCCCTGCCGATGCTTTTTTCGGCACTTATAGAAACGGACTGTATGACGGGATAATGGCAATGTACCATGACCAGGGATTGATTCCGCTTAAGATGATGTCTTTCACATCAGGAGTAAACTTCACTGCGGGGATCAGTATCATTCGAACATCTCCAGATCATGGAACAGCGTTCGACATTGCCGGGAAAGGAATTGCTAATCCGTCGAGTACCATCGAAGCCTTAAAACTTGCCCTCTCAATCTCCAACAACAGAAGACTGGCGAGACACTAAGCTGAAAAGGAACAAAGTGTTGACTCTCCATTCCCGCGGGCAGAATCTATTTGAGCTCAAAGCCGAAATGGTGCCGGGCTACACTGAGTCGGCAATAGTATATGATCATATGATGAGAGATGTCGATTATAAAAGATGGGCTGAATATATCGTCCAGCTCATGAAATTTGGGGGCCTCGATGCAGGGCATTCCAGTGCGAGGGATAAGCGACTTTGCGAGCTGGGCAGCGGAACAGGCAATATCGCATTTCACCTCTCAAAATATGGCTTTGAAGTGACTTGTGTCGATAGCTCTTCCCAGATGCTTGACATTGCGCGAACAAAATCTTCTCAACGGAAGAAATCCCGCTTGGATTTTCTTGACCACGATATGGTCACATATCAGGCAAAGAGTCCGTACGATGGGATAGTATGTGTTTATGACAGCATCAATTATATTTCAGGACAGAACAAACTCGAATTGTTTTTCAAGAATGTTTTCCTTAACCTGAAGTCCAAGGGAGTGTTTATCTTTGATGCGAGTCTCGAACCTAACTCGGTCAACTCGCCGGAATTGTTCGTCCAGCGCGGCAGAATCAAAAAGATACATTATCAAAGAGAATCATCTTATGACCCGGGAACAAGAATGCACACCACTCGCATAAGAGTCAAGAGGAATGGAACAGTTTTCGAGGAGATCCACAAGGAATACGTGTATGACATCGGGACTCTCAGACAAGTTGCGGAAAGGGCTGGATTCACTGAGAAGTTTGCTGCTGGTGATTTCACGATGTTGGAAGCGACAGATAATTCAGAAAGGGTTCATTTTGTTTTGACGAAAGAGACTCATGATTAAATGCACGGATGTTTCATTCGCTTATGACGAGCATTTGATCTTCTCAGATCTAAATCTCTCCGTGGGAAGGGGCGAGTTCGTTTATGTTGTCGGCGAGACTGGATGTGGGAAAACCACGCTGATGCGGCTCCTTTACATGGATTTGTTTCCCACTTCAGGCATTGTCAATGTGGACTCGTTGTCGTCGAGGTCGATCAAGCGAAGAAAGCTTTATCTCCTGAGACGCAGGCTCGGCGTTGTTTTTCAAGACTATAAACTCCTCGAGGACAGATCTGTTTTCGACAACGTTACCTTTGTGCTACACGCTGTAGGCTATCGCGCCCATGACATAAAGATGAAAGCAACAAAAGCGCTAACTCAGGTCGGTTTACTTCAAAGGAAGAATTCACCTATCAGCGAACTGTCCGGTGGGGAACAGCAGAGGCTTTCCATCGCGCGAGCAATCGTAAAGGACCCGATTGCCGTTCTTGCCGATGAGCCGACAGGAAACCTCGATCCGGCAACCACTGCAGACATCTTGACGTTGCTGAGAAAAATTAACCTCGGCGGAACAACTGTCCTGCTTTCTACGCATAACTATGAGATTATCAGAAAATTTCCCGCAAGAACGCTCGTGATAAAAAACTTTAGATGCGATGAATTAGATCCGCTCACCCTGCAATCGTTTCCACTTCAAAGCCCAGGGACGTGACGCAGAAATTGAGGCACCTGATCTTCCGCTAGGGAGACCATAAAATTGAGTGGAATAAGGAGCATGCGTTATGAAGACTATCTTCTTCCTTTTTCTTTCTTGCATGGCTTTGACGGTTTATGCCCAATGGACGCAGCAACAATCCAGGGTCACTTCCAATCTATTTGGTGTTCGATTTACGTCGCCAATGAACGGCTGGATCGTCGGACAAAATGGGACATTTCTTAAGACAACCGATGGTGGCAATTCATGGAGCTAGCTGATAAGCCCCGTAGGTTCAAACCTCAACAAAGTCTTCTTTGTAGATAGCCTTAACGGATGGATTGTCGGTGATTACGACGTCATCTTATCGACAATAGATGGTGGTCGATCCTGGCTGGCCAATTCCGATGCTTTGATGTACTCAGACTATTGGGCGGATTATTACGGAGTCTTTAGCTTAGTATCGAACAACCAAACTCTCTATTGGATGGCAGGCGGGCGCAGCTAATCGAGCCTCTCCGTGATTGAAGAGTCAAGTGAGCAGAGCGAGCAATGGAGCCATTGTACATACAATGAATCACGGGTTATGATGCGCTCGGACGCGAAGTCACGACTTTGGTGAAGACACGACAAAGCGCGGGCCATCATTCGATAAACTTCGATGCCGGCTATCTTCCAAGCGGCGTGTATTTTTGAAGGCTCCAGACGCCCGCTTACACGCAAACAAGAAAACTTGTTTTGCTCATATGATTTCACGTCGAAGTCAGATGCGGGCCTGTCCCCCGGCTGCCCTGCAGTACCTATAATGGCGCGTGCTCGCTCAGGCTCGAAGAGTACACTACAACCCTATTAGGGATTACCGGCCGAGTTCCGTTTCGAATTACTCTAATCCGGTCATCCCAGAGCAAGCTCTACCCTTTTTACTTCCGCAACTCTTAGCAAGATTGCCCTTTCAACGCCCGCTCGCAAAGTCATCGGTCGAAGCGGACAAGACGCGCAAGAGCCCATGAACTTCACCCGCAGAATGCCATCCTGCTCGAGTTTAACGAACTCAACACTGCCACTGTCAATCGCCAAATACTTGTTGGCTTCCGATAGAATCTCTTTTATCCGATCGGTGATTTCTTGATCAGGATCCATCATTCCTCCAAAGGAACACTTCCGAGAAATCTCTTTCTCGGCTCATCACAAAGCAATTTCCAGTTTTTGTTTTCCGTGAACCGACAAATCTGTTATGCTCACCTGTGCTGCAAGTCGTCTGGCAACCGACTGGATGATCTGTGCCAGTTCAGATTCAGGCTCCATGAAAACGATAGGTCTACCCGTGTCTCCGCCAATTCGAATCGGAGTGTAAATCGGAATTTCGCCGAGAAAAGGAACGCCAAAATCAAACGCTGTTTTCCTTCCGCCGCCATTGCTGAAAATTTCTTCACGTTGGCCGCAATGAGAACAGACGAAGTAGCTCATGTTCTCTATGACCCCGAGAATTGGCACATTGACTTTCTGGAACATCCGCACACCGCGTCTTACATCTGCCAGAGATACGTCCTGTGGGGTTGTCACAATCACTGCGCCAGTCAGCGGTATAGTCTGCACGAGGGTCAACTGAACGTCGCCAGTTCCCGGCGGCAAATCGAAAATCATGTAGTCCAGGTCCTCCCAGACAACATCGGTGAGAAACTGTTTAACAGCGCCGCTTGCCATTGGCCCCCGCCAGATCATCGGCGTTTCCGTGTCAACCAAAAAACCTATCGACATCATCTTGATTCCAAATTTCTCGATCGGGAAGATTTTAAACCGTTTGTCATCTATCTTTTCAGTTTCGGGTTTCTCCGTAACACCAAGCATCAACGGTAGAGAAGGCCCATAGACATCCGCATCAACGATTCCAACTCTTGCTCCATCTTTCGCAAGAGCAGCGGCCAGATTTACCGCAACCGTAGATTTCCCAACTCCTCCTTTGCCGCTCGCCACAGCAATGGTGTTTTTGACTCCGGGGAGTATCTGTTCCCTGATCTGATTTGGATGGCTCACCACCTGACTGGTCATGGATACGTTGACCGTCCCGGAAAATCCGAGCTTTCTAATTTCGTCTACGGCTTGGGTTCTCATTTCATCTCGGACAGGACATGCTGGGGTCGTCAATTGAATCTCCACATCAACGCTTCGCTCACCGACATTGACCTTTTTTACGAATCCCAGTGAAACAATGTCTCTATGAAGATCAGGATCTCTTATGTTCTTAAGTGCAGAAAATATTTCATCACGGGTCATTAATTTTTCCATTGCGTGCAAAAATACCTATATGTGTCGTTTGTTTCAATCCGAATTCCTTGTTCACGTTTATGCTCCAATGGTATCCTCCCCAGTCAGCGTTTTCTGAGCCTCACTTGTCCCACCCCTAATCGTCAACAATGTTTCGACGCTGTAAGGTTCCTCATTTGGGAATTCTTCCAGAAAACGAGAGCCACCGATGTTCTGCAAATCTTCTTCACCTGGTCCCACCTGAATTTCACATTCTTCCCGAAACCTCACATCCCTGGCCGTCAGGCTCTCAGCGGCAAACAATCTTCCTCAAGAAGGCGTCGTCAATCTGGATACCCATCCGGAAATTTCTTGTGCCATGCCCAGGCTGTTGCCACAATGTCGTCAAGCTTAGGATATTTCGGTTTCCAACCAAGTTCTCTGATGGCTTTTTCGGCAGATGCAACCAGACGTGGCGGGTCACCTTCCCGCCGTGGCTTTTCTGCCGCGGGAATTCTCTTCCCGACGATCCTCTCACATGTTTGAATGACTTGACGAACAGAGTAGCCGTCGCCGTTTCCGAGATTGTAGAAACCCTTTCTGCCCACCTCGAGTCCAAGTATGTGCGCATCGGCCAGGTCTTTAATGTGAATGTAATCGCGGATGCATGTCCCATCGGAAGTGGGGTAATCTGTGCCGAAGACATCGCAATGCGACTTTTGGCCCAGAGCGACTTTCAGCACGTTGGGTATAAGGTGACTTTCGAGACGATGATGTTCACCATGTTTTTCACTCGCGCCGGCAGCATTAAAATACCTGAACGCGATAAACTCAAGCCCATAAACCCGGCTGTACCACTGAAGTATCTTTTCGAACATCAGTTTGGACTCGCCATAAGGATTGATTGGGCGCTGTGCCAAGTCTTCAGTCATCGGTATATGATCGGGCGGCCCATAAGTGGCGCATGTCGAGCTGAAGACAAATTTCTTTACACTGCATTCCACTGCCGCATCCAACAGTTTGATCCCGTTGACGACATTGTTATGAAAATATTTCTTCGGATTTGTCATGGATTCGCTGACCAATGCGTTTGCCGCAAAATGCATGATGGCATCGGGACGCGATGATTGTACCGCGTTGAGAATGTCGCCCGGGTCTTCCGGACGGCCGAGGATAAACTGCGCCCGCGAATCGGTTGCGGATCGATGCCCTTCCGATAGATCATCATAAACCACAACCTGATGTCCAGCATTGAGAATCTCTTCCGCACAAATAGAACCGATGTATCCCGCTCCGCCGGTGACGAAGATTTTCATCTACTAACCTTTTTTCTCTTTTCGAGTTCTATTGCATTTCTTGCTATGTCGCGACGATAGTAGATTCCATCGAAGTGTATCTCTTTCAGACGGGCATACGCTAATTCTGCGGCAGCGGATATTTTTCCGGTTTTGTCAACTGCGGTCACCCCCAATACTCTTCCGCCGTCCGTCACGAATGAGCCTCCTGCCAATTTCGAGCCTGAGTGATAAACCTTAGTTCCATTAAGTTTCATTTCGAGTCCAGTTATCAACTTCCCTTTCTCGTACTCATCCGGATAGCCTTTCGACGCCGCTACAATGCACACAGACGCGCCTTCATTGGCGCGGAGCTGGTAAGAGCGAATCCTCTTCGTTGAGGCAAAATACAGCAAATCGACGAAAGACGAGTCGACAAGCCGGAGAACTGCTTGAGTCTCGGGATCACCAAACCTCGCATTGAACTCCACGACTCTCGGGCCATCGCTCCCCAACATCAAACCACAATACAAACAGCCGGCATAGGGGAATCCTTCTTCTGAAGTGCCTTGAATTACTTTCTCGATTATGTCCTTTTTTACCACTCGCATCATCGCTTCGTCGAGAAAAGGTGTAGGTGCGAACGATCCCATCCCCCCTGTGTTCTTACCTGTATCACCTTCCCCGATTCGCTTGTGATCTTGGGCTGCAGGGAGCACGACGTAATCTGTGCCATCAGTCACCGCGAATACTGATGCTTCGATCCCCGTCATAAACTCTTCGACAACAATTCTTTCGCCTGATTCGCCAAAAATTCGCTTTACGAAAAATTTCTCCACTTCTTCTTCGGCCTGTTTTGCAGAGTAGACAATTGAAACACCTTTACCTGCGGCAAGCCCATCGGCCTTCAGCACAAGCGGATATTTACTTTTCTTCAGATGCTTCGACAATTCTTCTCGATTCCTGGTTGAGAACGCTCTGGATTCTGCAGCAGGAATTTTCCAGCGCTTCATAAATTCCTTGGCAAAAACCTTGCTTGTCTCCAGCCTGGCAGCAAGCCTTCGAGGGCCAAATATAGTTTTCTTGTTGTCCTGAAAAGCGTCCACCATCCCTGCGGCAAGCGGTTGTTCTGGGCCGACAACTGTGAGATCGATTTTGTTATTGCGTGCAAACTTGAACAATCCAGCAATATCGCTTGCTTTGAGTTCGACTATTTCTGCCTGTTCCGCAATTCCGGCATTCCCCGGAGCACAATATATTTGAGCATCCTTGTCACGCGAAATAGAATCAATAATTGCATGTTCTCTGCCTCCGCTTCCCACGACAAGTACTTTCACTTTTCGACTCCTACTTTAACATAAGAACCTCTGTAATCGAGTTGGAATGCCAACTCACGCGCGAGCTCTCCTGTCAATCTGACGCGATCAAAATTTTCCGCATAGTCGAGCGGAATTTCCGGGAAGAAGTCTTTTCGTCCACAATTCGTAGTATTCGAGAATCGCACTGCTTTATTCCAGAGACGTCGTCAGGGTTCAATGCCTTTCCCGCGCCAGACTCGAGTATCGTGGTCTTGGCGATCCCATCAGGGACAAGACCAAGAATCGGTTTTCTGACTCCCAACGTACTCATAGAGTTTTCCCGTCGATATCTGGTCTTCACCCTTTCCATTGCCAATCGTCATCCATAATACATCGCTCGTCATCAAGTATCTGACTGTCGATTTGTGATCAAGGTAACCAAATACTTTGACCACATCCGACAAGCCAAGCGATTCAATCATCGCAAGGTTTTCTTTTCTAAAAGTACCGATAAAAACGGCCTCGATTCTTTCTCTAATGTCCGGATGCTCCTTTAGAACCTCGGATAACGCGCGCAAGAAAGTATTTTGGGGTCCTATTCCGATAGAAAGTTCCCGCGTAGGTAAATCTCATCTTTTTTGAGAACGGAAGTCCGAGTGATATTATCAACGCGAAAATCTTCAGGGTCGTAACCTTGAGGGATTATTGCAATGTCGTTATAACTCAGAAACCGATATCGGCGAAGCATCAGCTCTTTTATTCTGCGATTGATCGTGATGATCCGATTAGAAGTCTTCAAGACTTTCTTTTCGAGCTTTTGATGCAGCATCTTATGCAAAGGAGTAATGTAGAAATGGAGCGGGTTGTCCACCCAAGAGTCGCGAAAATCAAGGACCAGAGGGATATTGAACTCTTTGATAATGCCGCTCCAATAAGATGGCATGTATAAGGCGGCGCAGTGGAGAAAATGACATTGAATTCTTCTTCTTGCAAGAAGCTTTCTCCCGGCTCTTATTGCTTCATGTTTCCAGCCAATCTTGTTATCGGGAATGAAGATTGCCTGGCTTATCGCGCTCAAAAAGTTTCTGAGTTTTTCATGCGGCATTTTCACCGGTTTTCCGCTTTCGAATAGCCGCGTCGGATCGAGAGAGTTTGTTCTGACGGTTCTAATGCCATATTCGCTAAGTTCACGAAGCATGCTATAATCAAGAGCGTAGTACGCCGTCGGGGTAACAGTTAGGACAGTCGGTTCCCAGCCATAATCGGGGAGATATTTGACAAACTTTAGCGTTCTTTGAACTCCGCTTAATCCCATCGGGGGAAAATAATAGGCTATCACCAAAACTTTATTTGCCATTCAACTACACCTTTCCTAGCACAATGCCGTCGAGAGAATTATCGATTGCCGTAAGCTGATATATAATAGTCCCTATCTTTTGAAAAATGAGAAAGCTGTCAACGCCGTCTTGTGTCACGAGAAAATCGTCTTCAATTCTTACTCCCCCTGAATTAGGAAGGTAAATTCCCGGTTCGATCGTAATAACGTTTCCTTCTTCGAGCACGTCTTCGCTGATTTTGGATATTCTGGGCAACTCGTGAATCCTGAGTCCGATTCCATGACCCAAGCCATGTCGGAAATACTTGCCAAGTCCCTTCCCATCGATATAATTCCTTGCAATGTCATCAAGCTTTTTCGCTGCAACCCCTGCACGTGCTGCATCAATCGCTTTTCTCTGTGCGTCAAAAACAATTTGATAAATCCTATTGAGATTTTTCTCGACCAGCCGACCGGTTTGAAAAGTCCTCGTAATATCTGATGCATACCCATCATAAAAACACCCGAAGTCAATGGTAACAAATTCATTTTTTTCGATTACCCTTTCAGAGGCGACCCCATGAGGCAACGAACCCCGAACACCTCCGGCGACTATTGTGTCAAAGGATTCCTTCGATGCGCCTAGAATCTTCTGATTAAACTCAAGTGTGGCAGACAAATCCCTTTCTCTTTTTCCCACCCAGCTTTCCTGCGCGAGGAGGTCGAGCGCGCTTCCGCTTATCCAACACGCTTTCTCAATCCTTTCGATTTCAGGTTTTGATTTTATCGAGGCAAGCTTTTCGAGTACCTGTTCTGTTTTCACGAGTTTGCAGTTTGTCAATTTCTGCTCCAGCTTCATATAAGCACCGAATTGACAAACTATCTTCGACCCCCACCACAAATTTCTTTGCGCCCGACTTTATGAAAAATTTCCTGGCAATGTAGTCAAAAAGGTCCCCACTGAAGATCATTGTCCCGCAACTTACCACTTCCGCCCCAGCCTGTGTTTCATACCGGAAATCAGTGAAGAAATAGGCGGAGTCGGAAAACATGAGGCAAGTTCCTGAAGTGCCACTAAATGTTGTAAGATACGTGACATTCGATAGGTCGGAAACGAAGAATGCGTCGAAGTGACTTCTACGAATGTATGCCTGAAGCTTCTTCACAGACCTCAAAGACTGCTTTTGCAGGGTTCCGCCGGGTATTCCGATATTATGGTCTGTCATACGTGGTAGTTCGGTGCTTCTTGAACTATGTCGACATCATGGGGATGGCTCTCACTAAGCCCGGCAGAAGTTATCCTTACAAATCTCCCGTTCTTCTTCAGCTCGCCAATGTTCTTACAGCCGAGATAGCCCATCGCCGCCCTAAGTCCACCCACCATCTGATAAACCGTGTCGCTGAGCGGGCCGCGATATGGAACGCGTCCCTCGATACCTTCCGGGACAAGCTTTTTGATGTCATCCTCCACATCCTGGAAATATCTGTCGCTGCTTCCCGCTTTCATGGCTTCAAGCGATCCCATCCCCCTATAAGTTTTGTAAGCTCTTCCTTCGTAGAGAACTTTCTCGCCGGGGCTTTCTTCCACACCGGCAAACAGATTGCCGACCATGACACAGTCGGCTCCGGCAGCAATCGCCTTAGCAATATCACCGGTCTGCTTGATTCCGCCGTCCGCAATTATCGGGACATCATATTTCGCAGCCACAGCCGCACATTCCATAATTGCCGTTATCTGTGGTACTCCGATACCAGCAACGACGCGTGTCGTGCAAATACTCCCCGGGCCGATTCCGACTTTCACGGCATCGACGCCTGCCTTTATCAACTCAATCGTACCCTCTTTCGTCCCGACATTCCCGGCAATCAACTGAAGATGGGGGAATTTCTTCTTCAGCGTCTTTACCATATTGATGACACCGTGAGAATGTCCATGAGCCGTATCAACTATTACGACATCCGCACCCGCTTTGGCGAGAGCCTCGACGCGCTCCAGCGTCTCCGATTTCACTCCGACCGCCGCCCCCACTCGCAATCTACCGCGCTCGTCCTTACATGCGTTAGGGTAGCTCTTTTTCTTCCGAATATCTTTGTAGGTTATCATTCCTCTCAGCTTGCCGGTCGAATCGACGACTGGAAGCTTTTCCACTTTATGTTTCTGCAGAATCTTCTCTGCGTCTTCCAGCGTTGTGCCGACCTTTGCGGTCACAAGGTGGTCTTTTGTCATAAACTCGCTGACCTCTCGGTCATAGTCATCGACAAATCGCAGATCCCTATTCGTAAGAATGCCAACTAGCCTTTCTCCTGTGATAATCGGGATACCAGAAATATGGTATTTACCCATAAGCGCCATCGCTTCGTGCACTGGCCGATCAGGCTCCAGAGTAATTGGGTCGTCGATCATTCCGCTCTCCGACCGCTTCACCAGAGCCACTTCGTTGGCTTGTCGTTCTATGGAGAAATTCTTGTGAATTATTCCAATGCCGCCTTCGCGTGCCAGGGCGATGGCAAGTTCTCCTTCGGTAACGGTATCCATGGCAGCACTGACGAGCGGAATATTGAGTTTAACTTTTTTCGTCAGGCTTGTCCGAACATCCGTCTCGCGAGGCAGCACGGTCGAATAATTCGGCATAAGCAAGACATCGTCAAATGTTAAAGCGTCACCAATGATTTTCTTACCAATCTTCATTTGAATTTTCTCCGTCAACTGAATGCTTCAATTCCCGTAATATCACTCCCGATTATTAGGGTATGAATATCGTGTGTTCCTTCGTAGGTGTAAACACTCTCGAGATTTGCCATATGGCGCATAACCGGATATTCGTCAAGGATTCCGTTCGCACCGAGTATCGTCCGTGCAATCCGTGCTATCTCAAGCGCGACTTGCACGTTGTTCCGTTTCGCCAGGGAGATCTGCGTGAACTTGCTTTTACCTTGGTCCTTTAGCCTTCCAAGTTGAAGATTAAGGAGTTGCCCTTTTGTTATCTCGGTCAGCATGAACACCAATTTCTCCTGAGTCATTTGGTAAGCAGCTATTGGTTTGTCGAATTGAATCCTCGTCTTAGCGTAATTTAGAGCGGTATCGTAACAAGCCATCGCCGCGCCGATTGCTCCCCACGAGATTCCGTATCTAGCCTGATCCAAACACATCAGCGGAGATTTTAACCCGCCGGTTTTTGGTAAAATATTCTCTGCAGGAATTTCGCAATCTTGAAAGATTAGCTCGCTTGTCACAGACGCACGAAGCGAATACTTACCTTTAATCTCAGGTGCAAGGAAGCCCGCCGTTCCCTTTTCCACGAGAAATCCTCTTATTTCACCCCTCCCGCCCCCGTGATCCTCGACCAGCCTTGCCCACACGATTGCGACATCCGCAATTGTCCCATTCGTAATCCACATCTTGGAACCGTTGAGCACGAATTTAGTTCCCCTCTTTTCAGCCCGCGTCAGCATGCCACTGGGATCCGAACCGTGATCGGCCTCCGTCAGACCAAAACAACCAATGGCATCGCCTCTTCCGAGCCGGGGCAACCAAAAGTCCTTTTGACTCTCTGTCCCAAATGTAAAAATAGGAAACATGACCAGACTGGTCTGGACAGACGCAAAACTCCTGATGCTTGAATCCCCGCGCTCAAGTTCCTGCATGATCAAACCGTACGATACGCTGTTGAGTTCTGCGCAGCCGTATTCTGTCGGGAAAGTGGAGCCAAGAATTCCCAGCTCTCCCATCTTCTTCACCAAATGAATTGGGAATGTTCCCTCACGGTGATGCTTTTCGATGATGGGGATGACCTCCTGAGATACAAAGTTGCGCACGGTGTCCCTGATAAGTTTCTCTTCGGCTGATAGAAGACCTTCAGTGTTGTAATAGTCGACGCCGCTAAAGTGTGCCATTACGATCTCAACATGTGGGTAGGAACATTTTGTGAATACTAAAAACCCGCTTTCGCGCGGACTAATTTAGACGAAAAGTTAGGCAACAAGCTGAAGAAAATCAAGGATGCCCTGCTGTTAGTAGTGGGCTACTTTGAACAGGGCCGAAGTCTATCTGCGATCTCTGCGCCTTCTCAGCGTTTGAGCGCCTTGCGCCATCCCGACGTAAAAATAACTTGACGGGACTCTGCGGTAAAATCTAACCGCTGCCGCCTTGCGGCATGCCGCATCATTTCATGAAGATATAATGTCGGGGCGGCAAAAGGGCACAGTGGAGACGCAAAGGACGCAAAGAAAATATTCGCGACTAAAATAGCCCAGTACTCTGCTGTCCCGATCGAGCGGAAACCTTCTGCATTTGCTTCTTGGCAGTTGCGTGCGGGCAATAGCATTTGGCCCCCATTATCGATGAGAACGTTGGGCATGTTCCGAAATCTTGTTTGAAATTGAATTCAATATCTTTTAGCTTCTGAAAACGGATTGAGTGCAATTGTTTCAGTCCGTTCAAATTCATGACTACTTAAGACATAGAGGACGGTATGGAGAATTTCGTGGGAAAAACAGCAATTGTCACAGGCGCATCAAGCGGAATAGGAAAAGCTGCGGCTAGCGCTTTTTTCAAAAACGGAGCTAATGTGGTTGCCTTTGCTCGCAACTTGTCGCATCTGGATTCACTTAAAGCAGAGTGCAGTCGACCGATTCCTCGACCTGGGACACCTCCTTCACAAGGAAACGAAAACCGCAACATCGTTGTTTTATCAGGTGACGTTACCAAGGAACCGGATCGACGGAAGGCACTTAATGTAGCACTCGACAATTACGGTGGAATCGACATCTTGGTGAACGCTGCCGGAATAATTGCCAATGGAACAATAGAGAATACAACTGAGCCGCAATGGGATGAAATGTTCGACATAAACTTACGCTCGGTTTTCCGAATGATGCAACTTGTCATGCCATACCTTGTAGAGAGTAAAGGAAACATCGTGAATGTTTCAAGTGTCACGGGAGTCCGAGCTTTTCCGAATATCCTAGCCTACTGCGTGAGCAAAGCGGGCGTCGATCAATTGACCCGCTGTGCGTCGCTTGAAGTAGCTTCGAAAGGGGTGAGGATCAACGCCGTAGACCCGGGTGTCGTCGTCACGAATCTCCACAAAGCCAGCGGCATGAACAACGTACAATATGAAGACTTTCTCGAACATTCCAAGTCGACTCATCCTCTGGGAAGAGTAGGCTCCCCTGAGGAGGTCGCCGAACTGATTCTTTTTCTTGCTTCGGACAAGGCGGGATGGATAACTGGAGTCAGTTACAGCATAGATGGTGGACGATCGCAAACGTGTCTGCGATAGAACGAATACTACAAGTACGAAGCGAGCTCCATTTCACTTGTTTCCAGCCGGTTCTACAGGGATAGGCTGATATGACCGTCGCCTTAGCCCTCTTTCCGACAAGGGGCGGGGCGGCATCGCACGGAGTGAAGATCATGTCACCTTTTCCCAGAACAAAAGAGCTCTTGTGAACGCATTGATTTCAATTTAAATAAGGAGGAGGACCATGCCGGAAGAATTAGATGACGAGATCCAGGAAATGTACGAAGAACCCAAGCGACGAGAAAAGAGCCTGTCAAACGAGGTGCTCAGGCTTCCAATAAAAGTGCTAAGGCTTCAGGAAGCAGTGACAGTTGTTTCCTCATCGACAATTCAAAAAGCCGTTGAAGAAATGCAACAGCACAAGATCGGGTGTGTCCTTGTCGTTGAAGCGAAAAAACTTGTCGCTATTTTCACTGAGAGAGATTTCTTATACAAAGCAATCGGAAAAATAGATGATCTATCTTCCGCCAAGGTGTCAGATTATTCTACACATAATCCTGAAAGCATGCGACTGAGTGACAGTATTGGGCACGCTTTGAACCTAATGCACGTTGGTGGTTATCGCCACATTCCGGTGATCAATGACGAAGGCGAACCAATGGGGGTCGTCTCTATTAAAGACGTTGTCGCATTTCTTTCTGAATACTTTCCGGAGGATGTCCTCAACATTCCGTCAAAGCCTTTGAGAACCACGAGTGAACGAGAAGGAGCATAAAGATAGATCAGTACTTCATCGGAGGAACGGGGCATCCCGTGTATCCATAGGATACTTGCCCCTTAATCCAAGGACCAGAGCCGCTCATTATCTATCTTAGCGACCGCCTGAATCTGTTAATGCTCAGCGACAATACGATCGCACCGATCACGAGCAGCGCAAGCGTTTGCGGGACTAAATCGCCGAAGCTATCGCCCTTCAAGAATATTCCTCTGACAATTTCAAGCGCATATCTTATCGGAATCAGGTAGGTCAAGTACTGAAAGAACTTCGGCATGTTCTCTATCGGGAAAATGAAGCCTGAGAGTATCATCATCGGAAATAGCAAAAAGAACTGCGCTGTCATGGTAGCCTGTTGTTGGGTCTTCGCGACCGAAGAAACAAAAATTCCAAGCCCGAGTCCGACAATAACGAACAAAACGCTAAGCGCAAACAATGCTGGCAGGCTGCCGGTCAATGGGACCCTGAAGAAGAAGACAGCCACGATGAGCACAAGGATCACCTGGATAAATCCGGTAACCGTAAACGGAATCATTTTGCCCAGGATAAACTCAGAATCACGCAGGGGCGTAACAACAATTTGCTCAATCGTACCAGATTCTTTCTCCTTCACGATTGCCATGGAGCTCATGACGGTCATGACCAGCATCAGGACCATGACCAGAACAGCGGGAATCATGAAATTCAAGCTCTTCAAGTCTTGATTGTACCATGCTCTGGTCTGTGCAGTTACCTGCGGCAGATCGTCAGGACTCTTTATTAAATTGAATTTCTCCGCTCGCTGCACGAGTATATTCCGTGCATAACTCAAAGCAATGTTGCTGGCATAGCTCAACCCTATTCCACCGGTGTTAGAATCTGAACCGTCTGCAGCCACCGCAAGCTGCGGATTTCTTCCGGCCAATAAATCGCGCCCGAAATTGACAGGGACAATAAGAGCAATTCCCGCTTTGCCGCTTCGGAAATATCCATCTATGTCGCCAGGATTCTGTGTGTAGCCCACAAGCCTAAAATATTGCGAACCGGAATAGTGCTCGATCAACGCCCTGCTCTCTTTACTGTTGTCCAAGTCACAGACAACCATGGGCATGTTCTTTATATCGAGCGAAGCAGCATACCCGAGAAGAACCAGCTGAAGGATTGGAGCGACGAAAAGCATACCGACCATTCTGCGGTCTCTTCTCATTTGGAGAAATTCTTTCCTTACAACGTAGAACACCCTCTTCATGTCAAATGCCTCGTAGCCATACGTCTCGATCCAACTATGAGTACGATGGCGAAAATCAACACCAGTGGCACAATCTGGTCCCATATATCGAGGATGCTCGCACCTTTCAAAAGAATCGCTCTCAATGATGCGATGAAATATCTGCCAGGAAAGATACATGTTATGCACTGTAGCCAGAACGGCATACTGCTTATTGGAAAAATGAACCCCGAGAGGATCATGTTTGGCAAAAAACCCACTGCGAGCGCGGCCAGGTAAGCCTGCGCCTGAGTGGCCGTAACGGTTGAAATGAGAATTCCCATCCCAAGACCCGCGATCAAGAAGAGAATGGTCACCAAACCAAGCAGGATGATACTCCCTCTTACAGGAATACCGAACAAGATAACTCCTGTTACGATGATAAGGACCGTAGCTCCGAAAGACAGAATGAAATATAAAAGTGTTTTCCCGAGTATTACCTCAATAGGCCTGACGGGAGCAAGGAGGATGTGTTCCATCGTGCCGCGCTCCTTCTCACGCACAATGGAAATTGTAGGAATCATTATCGTCAGCACCATCAAAATAAAAGCCACCAGACCGGGGACAAGGTACTTCATGCTCTCCAATTCTGGATTGTAATAGACCCTCGGCCTAAAATCTATCGCTCCCATCGAGATCGCAAAACCCTTCTGATTCATGTAGTTCACTGTCAAATCCTGCGAATAGTTCTGAATTATTCCTTCGACATAACCCATGATAATGGTGGCATTGTTCGAATTGGTTCCATCGATCACGACTTGGACATTGGTGGCTCTGCCAAGCAGGATGTCCCTGGCATAGTCGCGCGGAATAACAATTACCGCGGTCGCCTTGCCGTCCTGAATATATTTGTCGACCGCAGGTTCATCGGGGACATCTCCGGCAAAATCGAAATATTCATTGCTGAAGAACTTCCGAATTAATTCCCGACTTTCTTTTGAATGTGATTCATCGAGCAGTCCCAGCCTGACGTGTTTCACGTCAAAATTGAGCGCGTAACCATACAGCAACAACATCAACACCGGCGTGAGTACAATTGCTGAGAGTGTCAATTTATCGCGTTTGAGCTGACGAAATTCTTTCGTGTATATCGTCAAGATATTCTCAAACATCACTTTCCCCTCCCCCAACAGAGAAAAGGCTCTTTGAATACTTCATTTCAACCGGCGTTGAATAGCTTTGAAAAACTTTCGACTTGAATACCCCAGAAGATTCTTGACCGATGCAACCCTCACGGGTCTCTCCTTTCTGGTCCGTGATTCCATTATTCCAATTCGTCCTCTCCTTCGTCACTTTCTCGTTCCCCGGTTTGCACTTATGAAGACGTCTTCAAGCGTCGGCGGGGCTTTGCCAATTGCATATTTCTCCACCCGGTTCTTTCTCAAGAGCTCCTCGATGGATGCAACCGGGTCATCAGTTTCAGCATAGACATGAACGCTGCTGCCGAAGACTGCTGCTTCGGAGTATCCACGGCTCCGATTCGAGCAAACTGAAAACCTCAAACGGCCGCGGAGTTTCAATTTCAAACAGCGGTAAATCAGAAAATTGTCTCCTAATTCCTTCGGGCGAACCTTGAACAACAATTTTTCCAAGATGCATCATCACAATGCCCTCACAAAATTCAGCCTCCTCGAGGTGATGTGTAGTTACAATGATCGTTGCACCTTCTTGAGAAAGCCTTCCTATTAACTCCCAAAACTTATCTCGAATAACCGGATCGACTCCGCTTGTAGGCTCATCTAGAAACACGACTTTGGGACGATGTAGAACTGCGCAACCGAGTGCAAGCCGCTGCCTCCATCCTAGCGGAAGATCCTTTGTCAGAATATTCTCCTTCCCTTTCAAGTCAGCCGCTTCAAGAGCCCATTCATATCTCCCTTTAAGTGCGCTGTTGCTCAGCCCGTAAACCCCTCCGTAGAATTCTATATTCTCTTTTACTGTGAGGTCGCTGTATAGAGAAAACCGTTGAGACATGTACCCAATGCTTTGCCTTACTTGTTCGGGATGGTGTGCCACGTCAAAGCCAGCCACCAAGGCTTCTCCAGATGTCGGTCTTGTCAAGCCGCACAACATTTTGATAACGGTGGTTTTACCCGCACCGTTTGCCCCGATAAACCCGATTATCTTCCCTTCTTCCACCTCAAAGGAGATTGAATCAACTGCAGTGAAACTGCCAAATTTCTTTGTAAGGTTTGTCGCTTTGATTGCGAGAGACATTTCTAAATCAGAATTCTAAATTTCCGGTTTTGCAACCTGACTTGCGTGAGATAGTGACAGTCGTAACTGAGACTGCACCGCTCAGAAATTTAGCTGTCATAGTTGCCCTGTCGCTTTCTCCAAATTCACTCGCGCGGCTTCCAGGCCTGTGAGAGCTTGCGTGTAATTCAACTTAGCCTGCAACAATGCAATCTCGGCGTCCATCAGGTCAGTGTTCGTCACCAATCCAACCTTGAATTTCTGATCAGAAATTCGGTAGCTCTCTTCCGCATCATTGACTGCAGTTTGAGCGACCCCAATTTTGTCTTTCGCCTTTTCGAAGTTCAGATAGCTTTGAGTCACATCGAGATACACTGCATCCGCGGCTTGCTTTTGCGCAAGTTCCGCCTGCGAGCGTTGGGCTCGGGCTTCATTGACCTTGGATTCCGTCTGACCCCAGTTCCAAATCGGCACACTAACCATGATACCGGCGTCCCACGTATTCTTGAATGCATCGACGGGAGGTTGAATTCTCTGATTGGGCCGCTGGTAATAAAGGTTACCAACGAGCACTATTTGTGGAAGATAAGCACCCCATGCGGCCGCGACTGCAGCATCTGCAGCTTGCGCTCTAACCATTAGGGACTGCAGCTCACTACGATTCTCAAGTGCTGTTCGTAAAAGGGAGCCAATATCTTGCATTGTAGTGTCGCCAGTCTGCGGGACGGATGTTATTTTGTATTCAGTGTTCAATGGTACACCAAGAACGTTGTTCAATGCCACCGCGGTCAGTCTTAGATTGTTCTGCGCATCAAGGAGCATCAGTTGTGCATTCGAGACTTGAACTTTCGCACTAAGAACATCACTCTGTGTCAGCATCCCCTGGTTCAACATGTCCTGCGCCTGTTTGTAATGCAGATTTGTTCTGTCCAAGTTTTCCCGCATGAATTGTTCGGCTTCGAATGCCTGATAAAGATTCCAGTACGACGTAGCAATCAGCACTTTCAAATTAGATTTGTCAGCCTTGGAATCATAGACAGATGCCTCGGCGCTTTTCTCCGCCGCTTTTGCGGAGTTTTCAAGCTGTAGGCCTGTAAATATCGGCTGCTGAAGCTGCAACTGGAGGTTATAGTAATTGTAAACGTTTTGATAGAGGGGATATGACACTTCTTTGGGTGGAAAACCAGCGTAAAAAGCATTTTCCGGTATGGTCAAATCAAACGGCTGAATAGCTGACAATCTTGTATACCCACCTTTGAAAGCCAGGTTCGCCCACCGACTCGCATCGACCTCGTTTGATTTCTCCTGTGCAATATCGGCGTTAAGCTCGGATATCTTAAGCGACTTGGAATTATCCAGTCCTATTTGAATAGCGTCTTTCAATGTAAGCGGTGTCTGAGCGCTTGCGCACGCTGAAAGGACTAGTACCGCCACCGTCAAACATATTCTATGCACGTTAATATCCTCCATATAAAATTGCTATCTAAACTACTGTCTTATCAAACTTGCAAAAACATTGTCAAGTGAAGCGCCGATTTCCTTCAACTCGGCTCTGTTGTCCACTTTCTTCTTAACTGTATCTAGAACGGACTCTACGCTTTTATCCAGAGAGCGATTTGTCACGAAGTCTATCCTGTCGCCAAGGATCGTGACGTTATCGACAAAATCAAATTTCGACACCACGGCGTATGCTTCGCTCAGGTTTCTCGAATGGATTTCGTAGACGTGGAGCGTAGATTCGGCAGTCAGGGCCGCTACTGTGTCGTATCGCAGGAGCTTCCCTTGGTTGAATAGTGCCACCCTATTGCACCGCTCCGCTTCGTTGAGATAGGGTGTCGAAACCAAAATAGTCATGGACTCTTTCAAGAAGGATGATAGGATCAGCCAGAGTTCCCTTCGAGAAACAGGGTCAACACCGGTTGTCGGCTCGTCGAGGATTAGGATCTTCGGCTGGTGAATAACCGCGCAGCAAACTCCGAGTTTCTGCCTCATGCCACCTGAGAGCTGATCGCCAAGCCGATCTTTAAAGTCGTTCAGCCGGGCGAATTCAAGAAGTTCTTCTCCCCTCTCTTCCCAATTCACGACTTTTCTAATCTTTCCGAAGAATTCAATGTTTTCCCAGACGGTCAAATCACCATAGGCCTGGCTGACCTGTGACAAATAGCCGATCTCTCGTTTCAGTTCTTGACGATTCCTCTGAAAAGTTTTGTCGTTCACTATGATGGTTCCCGCCGTCGGCTCCAAGGCTCCTGAGAGCATACGCATGAAAGTGGTCTTGCCAGCACCGTCAGGTCCTATTATTCCCACCAGTTCACCGCGGTCGATGGTCATCGAAACGCCATCAACCGCAACGAGTTTATCGTATTTCTTTGTAAGACGTTCTGTCCGTATGATCATCTCGTGTATATCGACGCGTCGGCGGGCAATCCGGCTTTCAAATAATTCTCGGGATTCGCAATGCCAATCTTCACTGCAAAAACCAACTTGATGCGATCTTCTTTTGTCTCCACATTTTTCGGGGTGAACTCAGCGGTTGGAGAAATGTAAATCACTTTTCCCTCGAACGGGTGATCCGGCATTCCATCCAGGATTACTCTTGCCTCATCGCCCAATCTTATCCTTGCCAACTCAACCTCGCTGACATAAACAGTCATCTTCATCATCCGAAGATCCGAGACCGTGTAAATCGGGGTCCCGACATTCGCGTAGTCGCCGACCTCAACTAGCCTTTCTAAAACCATCGCGTCCATCGGTGATATCACATAGGAATGCTCAAGGAATATCGTAGCATAATCTAAAGCTGCCTGTGCCTGCTCAACCTGCGCTGCAGCAGAACGGATTTCTTCCGGTCTTGCATAGTGCTGCATCTTCTCTAGGTTTTGCTGAGCCGACTGCAACTGAGCATGTGCTATATCGTACTGGGTTTGGGCGGCGTCCATTTGAGATTGGGAAACACTGTGGTCATTAATCAGCTTTTGTGTCCTGTCAAGTGCAAGCTTTGCAAGATTAAAATTCGCCTCCGTCTGCTTGACCCCTTCCTCGGCAACTCTCAAGTCCTCACTTCTCGCACCTTTAACAAGCAGATCATATTGCTGCCTTGCCATTGTAAGAGCCGCTTGGGCCTGATTTACTTGCTGGATTATCGACCGATGATCTATTTCCGCAAGCGTGTCCCCCTTCTTCACTTGCGAGCCCTCTTCGTAATTCATCCCGATTATCCGACCTGGAACCTGAGCCCCAAGAGAGCTTTCTGTCGCTTCGATGGTTCCGGTTGCGGTTACGTTTTTCTTGTCAGCGTTCGAGCTGCAACATGAAAATAGAAATGCCATAAGCAAGAAAGTCACACCGGGAAGTTTCAAATTAATGTGTTGTTCCGGCATACGTTCTACCACCTGCCAACTGCTAAAAGAATTTCCATAATTCATTCTTGCACTGACACCTTTCTCTTCTCCAATATTATACACGTATTATCGCCTTGATTATTTTTGCAGGTCATTTTCTTACTAAGACCCCTTCCATAAAGATCTTGAACAATTGCTTTGGAATTGCTTCTTCCGTGATCGGATGATTCGCCAGAAAATCCGAATTAACAAGTTCTTTGGCTGCTCCCAGGTAGGCGATCATGAATAGATCTATGTCAAGATCTTTTCTAACGGCACCTTCCTTCTGTCCCTCCCGGATGATGCCCGGGGCGACTTTGGTGATAAAGTAGGTCAGGATTGCTTGAAATTTCTTTGAAACGGATGGAACGGTATGTACAACATCGGCCATGAGTCTCTGCCAGTCAGGGTCCACAAATCTCGTAAACATTTCAGCAACCTTCTTGATTCTGTCATCCACTCCCGTGTGTTCAGAAAGCAAGGTTCTAAAAGCTGCCTGTCCGCGCCGAACTCGCTGATTCACTATTTCTTCAAGGATAGCCTCTTTGCTTTCAAAATGTTTATAAACGGTCTTCTTGCTGATAGCGAGCTCAGCAGCAATTTCGTCCATTGTTACTTTCTTGAAGCCATGTTGGCTGAACTTTTTGTAGGACAAGTCCGCAATAGACTGCTTCAATTCGTTTTCGTCGAGAACCACGGAAACTAATTTAGTATATTTAGTTTCCGTTGTCAAGGGGAAAAAGAGGACAACTCACGGAATCACGGCGAAGGACGCAAGCCATGTCAGATGCCGTTTGCGGGACCATTGAAGTCGGACAGTTGAACGGGGGGTTCTTCGGTTTAACAAAGTTGGATCGATAAGAAAAAAGACCTGAAGGTTAGTGAAACGGAATCAATTGAACAACTGCAGAAAACTCTTTGCGATTATCTCCAGATCCAACCAAAAAGATTGGTTTTTCGCGTAATATACATAAAGCTTCTCCACCTCCTCGTCAGAGAGTGACTGGCCCCGGTTTAGCTGGACCACTCCTGTTATTCCAATCTTGCCGAATGCTTCTTCACTTCCTCGCGGGTAACGTTCAGAGCGGCCGACAACAGACAATCCTCCTCGTGCGACTTGCGGTAACTTTTCATAGACCGTTCGAACAGGTGTAACTTTCTTCGTAAAAACAACAGGAGACAGCAAGACGGTGGCAAACCCTGCAAACAGGATATCAAACACTCTCTTCAAAACTCTGTTTCTTGTCCTGCTGAGATTGTAATCGATGTCCAGGAGTGGGACGTCCGCCAAACCATCGACATGGGTCCTTCCGACGATAACATCTATTGTGTCTGGCACAAGCTTCAAGCTCACACCGGATTTGTTTACGCTCGATATTGCCTGCAACATTTGAGAGTACGAAATCTTTCCAGACGCAAAAATCACTTCGTCGATCTTTCGCTCCCCGATAATGCGCGGGAGGTCAGCCAAGGGACCCACAATTTTTATTCCGAGCAACCTATTTTGCTCCTCTTGAAGTTCAGACACGATGCCGATTATCTCATATCCCATGGATATTTTTCCACGGACCTTCTTTATTAATTCAACCGTTCGCTCATCGGTTCCAACCACAAGAGTCCTTCGTCCGAAGACGGGGTGCCGCGACGAGCCGACGGAACTCCTCAGTTGATAAAGAAGGCGCCAGCCAGGAATAGCTACAGCCATGATGGAACACGCCACCAGAACAATTAGCCTGGAGAAAGCAAACTCTTTGAAGAAATATGTAAGCGATGAAAATAGCATAAAAGTGAGTAGCGTGCTCAAGAAGGAAAGCCGAATGGAATACTTATTTTCGCCGTAAATCCCAAATCCTATCCCAATCACGATAACCGCCACGGCAGGTGCGAAATAGATAAAGGGGCGACCATAAACTGGTATTTCGAAGATTCTGTGAGCCCGAAGGAACTCGCCGACAAATACCGCCATAACACTTATACTGAAGTCAATCAAAAGCGGCGCTATCCTTCGAAGAAATTTTAGGGACATCTGAGTCTCACGATTAACAACAATTGCAGCATTCAGTAAGCGAGAAAGAAAAGTCCCCGAGCCATATCGTTTCTCCACAAACACGTTCATGGCTCGATAGAATTCATAAGTCTGATTTATCGTGCTTCGCCTTGTGCTTTGGCCTTTGAAATGCACCACCGCCGTCTGCGGGGTGTAATAGACTTTGTAACCCGCCTGTTTGATTTTGTAGCAAAGGTCAATGTCCTCGCCGTACATGAAATAATCTTCGTCGAAGCCACCTACTTGCAAGAAGACTTTTCTGGGAATAAACATGAAGCTTCCGCTGATTGCATCTACCTGGTGAACTTCCCCGGGATTCAAATAAGTATGATTGTATCGACCAAGACTCCTGCTTCTTGGGAAAAGCGCACTCAACCCGGAAATCTTCGTGAAAGCCACCCAAGGTGTTGGGAATCCTCTCCTGCACGACTTTTGTAAAGTACCATTTGCGTTCAAGACTTTGCAACCTGCCGCGCCAGCATCGGAATGTCTCTCCATAAAACGAATCATTTCTTTGATGGTGTCTTCCTGTACTATCGCATCAGGATTGATCATAAGGAGAAACTCCCCCGATGCGATTTTCACAGCCTGGTTGTTTGCTTTGCCAAATCCGACGTTAGCTCGATTTTCAATAACCTTGACTTCCGGAAAGTCTCTCCTTACGAATTCAACTGTATCGTCTTCGGAGGAATTGTCAATCACAATTATTTCAGAGTCTATCCCCGTGAATGAACGTCTCAGAGAAGCAAGCAAGTTTCCCAGGAATCCCCTGACATTATAACTGACGATTACCGCGGAGACCTTCATCATCAGCCCTTCCGCAGCCTCAAGAATCTTAGAATCCTCCCCACCCCAAGTATCAAAACGATTTTCACACCCTCAAGGACTATCCTCTTGGACATCTTGCTAGCGCCCACACGTCTTTCAGTGAAGACTATTGGCACTTCGACAATCTTGAATCCCTTTCGAAAAGCCTGCGCATTCATCTCCACCTGGAAGGCATAGCCATTTGAACGAATCGAATTTAAATTTATTGACTTCAACACCTCGATCCTGAATGCTTTGAAGCCGCTCGTCATATCATTTACTGGTACACCGGTAACAACCCTTGCGAAAATGTTTCCGCCGTAACTCAACAAGAGACGTTTCATCGGCCAGTTAAGCACAGATACGCCAAACGCATAGCGTGAGCCAACCGCAACATCGGCGTGATTCATGAGCGTTTTCTGAAATACTGGAATCGTCGAGGGTTCATGAGAAAGATCGGCGTCCATCTCCATGACGTAGTCATATCCATTTGCAATTGCGTATTTGAATCCCGCAACGTAAGCCGTTCCAAGCCCAGATTTCTTACTACGACTCAGCAGATGAACACGATTATCAGTTTTCGAAATCTCTTCCACCTTTCCCGGAGTCCCATCCGGCGAGTTATCATCGACCACGAGAACTTCGACTTGCCGAGCGGACTCCAGAACCAGGCGGATGACTTTTTCGATGTTATCCACCTCGTTGTAAGTCGGGATTACCACCAGGGTGCGAACCGGCTTTGAGTTAGATTTTTCCGACATATCCATATTCAATGGCCTTAAACCTCACCTAGGAATTTTGAAAAATAAAATCATCTCTGGAAACGTCAAACATAATCCTTCCCGAGCAAAACGTGAAATACTGTCTTGTACAATATCTGGAGATCGAGTCGAAGCGACATATTCTCAATATAAAAGAGATCGTACTGCAGCTTGATTTTTACATCGTCAACACTTTGATCATACGTCTGCGTTATCTGCGCCCAACCAGTTATGCCCGGTTTCACTTTCAGCCTTCGTTTATACAATGGTATTTGTTTGGACAGTTGATTTACAAAAAAAGGCCTTTCTGGTCTCGGTCCGACCAAACTCATGTCTCCTTTCAGGACATCAAAGAATTGTGGAATCTCATCGATATGAGCTTTTCTTAGAAGCCTTCCGACGTACGTTATGCGTGGATCATTCTCATCCGCCCAAGTAGGACCAGTATGCTCCTCCGCGTTCTCGTACATCGAGCGGAACTTATAGAGTGTGAAACTCCGACCTTCTTGTCCTACTCTTTCCTGTTTGTATATCACTGCCCCCTTCGATTCTATTCGAATTGCCAACGCCACCAAAACCCATAACGGGAAACCAATCCCCAGCACAAGCAATGAGAAGAGAACATCCATCGCTCTCTTCGTAGTGTCTTCCCACGGCGGCAGAAGTTGAGGCAGGATCTCAAACAGCGGGAATCCATATATTTGACCGACCTTCACCTGGCCAGACACCGCATCGTACAAGTCGGGGACTATTTTTATGGATGCATCTGCCCCATCTATGTTGGAAATGATCGCATGAAGATTCTCTCTTTCGTTTTCTTCGAGAGCAATAACGACTTCTTTTATTTGAAGCCTGTTTATGGTATCGGCAAGTTCCGAGGTATCAGAAAGGAGCGGAGCCGGCAGATTGTCGGTCCTAGCCTCTTTGCTCGCCACGACAAAGCCAAGCGGCTTGTAACCGAGCGTCCTATGTTTGTTAGCAATAGCATAGACAGATCGTGCCCTTTCACCACTTCCAACGATTATGGCATTTCTCAGTCCTATACCTGCAATGAGCAATTTCTTTTGAATTGTCCTCCAGGCAATCCGAGTGAAACCACACAAGAAGACCAGAGCACACCAGTACAACAGCACAAACATCGTTGGATTAGGGATCTTACCTGAAGCGGCGTCGTCGAAAAATATTGCAAAGAATATAATCAAGACGCCGATGATGGAGGCTTTCACGACCGCAGCGAACTCATCCAGCCTTGAAGTGAGATATGTGAACTTATAAAGGCCTACAAACCAAAACAGGAGCAAAAAAAACAGTGTCAACATCAAGGTTGGGCCCCAATACTCGGGGATGGTGACCACCCTGAACAGTCCAGTATGGACACGAAAGTAGTAATACACGGAGTTGCCGCAGAAGAGAGAAAAGAAATCCATCAAGAGGAGCACCAGTGTTTCTCTGTGCCTCTTTGTTAACTTCTCGATTTTTGAAATCGCAACCATAGTCAGACTCCGCCCATTTCCAGGGAAAAGACGGGAAAGATCAACTTTCCGTTGGCACAACTTCCGACATGGCACTCAATGAGCCTTCTCAATCCCGAAAACAACGCGATAACTCCATCGATTTCCTTAATGTAACAAATAATCCGCCTCAACGAGCTAAGATAAAGAACTCCGCCTTCAAAAACGAGAAGGAATCTGGACCCCGTGAAGTAAGATACGTCCCTTGAAATTCAGCTCGGTCGAGCCAATTTCCTTCTCTTTTCAGTTATCTCCCAACCAGACCTTCGGGCGGCGGAATGGGCTCTTTTCGGGTCAGTACCCAACACCCTCGAAGTGCTTCACATATTTCCTGAGCAGCATCTTGATACTCGCAGAACTGCCGGTCTGATCGTATAATATAGATTCGAAGTCCTTCAGGAGCGTACCAATTTCCGACGGTTCAATACAGCCCTCATTCTTAGCGACATAAATCTTCTGATGTTTAGTGGCAGTCGTTCCTTCCTCTGCTGTCAACAGTTCTTCAAAGAGCTTCTCTCCGGGCCTCAAGCCGATGAATTCAATCCCAATGTCTTTGTACGGTTGCATACCATGAATCCTGATTAGCTCCTCTGCGAGGTCCACTATCTTCATCGGTTCACCCATATCGAGCACGAGCACTTCGCCACCATTCCCGATCACTGAGGCTTGGAGAACGAGGGACACCGCCTCCGGAATAGTCATGAAGTATCTTCGCATCTCCTTGTGAGTCACGGTGAGCGGCCCTCCACGCTTCAACTGTTCCAAGAATAGGGGCAGTACACTTCCTCTGCTTCCAAGAACGTTTCCAAATCTAACCGCGACAAACTCAGTTTTCGAATCAAGGCTTCCGTTGGAATTATTCAATGATATGCATAATTCTTCAGCAATCCGCTTTGTCGCACCCATAACACTGGTTGGTCGAACGACTTTGTCCGTCGATATCATTACGAATTTCTGAGTCCTGTGCTTCACCGCCATGTTTGCGACATTGTAAGTCCCAAATATATTTGTTTTTACTGCCTCTGTCGAGTTGTGTTCCATCATCGGAACGTGCTTGTAAGCCGCCGCATGAAACACCACGGACGGTTTTAGATTCTGGAAGACATGTTCGAGCCTGTCGTTGTCCAGGATACTCCCCACAACCAGATGGACCTTGTCCATCAAGTCAGGGAATTCCCTCTCCAGGCGTAGTTGCATATTATGGAGAGAAGTTTCATCAATATCGAACAGGACCACGTCGCTGGGACCAAAGCCGCAGACTTGCACCGTGATCTCAGATCCGATGGAGCCGCCCGCACCGGTAATTAATATGGATCTTCCCTGCAAAAGCCTGGATATTTCCGTTGTGTCAACATTTACTATTTGGCGTCCGATTAAATCTTCGATGCTTATGTCCTCGAGGCTTTTCAAGTTGACTTGAGGTTTCTGAAAATCGTAGATGCGAGGAATAACTTTTATGGTTTTCATCCCGGCTTCCTTAGCAAGCTCATATATTCGCCTGAGTCTTGAAAATCCAAGTGATGGAATAGCTATGATCACAGCCTGAGCCCGGTATTTCGAAATCGCAGGCCTTAAGCTTTCGATTGATCCCAAAACAGGAATACCATGGATGTAGGAACCGTGCTTCTTATGGTCATCGTCCAGAAAAGCTACGGGATAGAATGGGGCATAGCTGTACTTCCCCATATCCCTCATTATCATTTCGCCGGTGTGCCCCGCGCCGATGATAACGGTTTTCAGACTATCCCTTTGAGGATGGCTCTTCTTGACAACTTCCAAAACCACTCTCTTGGAGATTCTCACTCCGGAAATCAAGATCAGAGAATTGGCAAAATCCAGGACAAAAACGCTGCTCGGTAATTTTCCGTTGGCGGGACCCGGGAACATCGCGTACCGTGATTGTAACCACAAGAAAAGGAGAAACAGGATGGGCTCCGATATCGCGAGACCAGTGACAATATGAATAAGATCCGTTAGTCCGAAATATCTCCACGGAGTTTTGTATATGTTCAGGCTGGTGAATGCCATCAGCTTAATCACGATGAAGAATGGGACCACGCTGAGAACCACATTCCTGTACTCCGCCGAAAGATTGAAATCAAAACGAAATAGGATCGCTAGATAAAGCGAAACCGTTATCGCTAAGATATTGAAGAGAAGAAAGAAAGTTGATCTCTTGAAACGGGCAACTTGGATTTGCCCGCTATTCTGTTCATCTCCACCAAGCTGGTTGCTCATTGTTGCAAGCCTCCATTGTCAACCACCGCGTTGTTCCTTTTCATCGCAACGTTTAATCCGCCAACTCTGTCGGGGGCGTCCCGGATGAACCCCAGAAAGCATACAATTCTCTGGCTGATAAAACGTTTTTCGTACACCGCTTCGATCTACCACAATAAATAAAGCACTTTCTGCGTTACGTTCAATATCTCTTTCCATTCAGTATCCGAGCAGCCTGCTCTATTATCTCGTCCTTCTTGGCGAAGCAGAAACGGGCTAGATTTTTGCCCGCTGTACCATGATAAAATGCCTCGCCGGGCACCGCGGCGATTCCAGTCTCCCTCAAAAGCCTCATTGCTTTCTGCTTGCCGGTCTTCCCTTTAATTTTGGACACGTCAGCGAGAACATAATAAGCTCCCGCAGGTACATAGGGATGAAGACCTGCTTTCTCAAGCGCCGCGCAAATTATGTCCCGCTTTCTCTGATAAGATCGCTTCAGTTTTTCGTAGAAATCTTCCTCAAGTGCATGAATCCCGGCGACGACGCCCATCTGCAGGGGAGCCGGCGCGCAAACATAAAATAAGTCATGTACAAATCCGATGTCCTGAACCAAATTGGTCGGGCATGCCACATAACCAATCCGCCAGCCGGTAATGCTAAAAGTCTTTGAATAGCCAGAGATTGTAATTACGTTCTTGCTGAATTCGGTGAATGAACCGGGGCTCACGTGAGCTGAACCGTCATAAAGGAAATATTCATAGATCTCATCCGTGACGATATAAATCCCATTCCTTCGCGCAAAACGGCACAAGTCCAGGAGCTCCTGCTCAGTAAACACTTTCCCCGAAGGATTAGTCGGAGTGTTTATAATAATTGCTCTCGTTCTGGGCGAGACAAGTCTTTCAAGATTCGACAAATCGACCTTCCATTGAGGCGGCTCTAGACGGCCATACTTGGGCACGAGATTCAGCGCAAAGATGGTATTCAGATGATAGCCGTAATATGGCTCAAAGACAATAATCTCATCACCCGGCCTGCAGAGGGCGTACAATACACAAAACAGTCCCGCTGTCGATCCGCTGGTGACAACTATATTTTTTTCTGGACTAGCTGTGATATGATTGTAATGTCTCAGCTTATCGCCTATAGCTGCCCTCAATTCCAGCAATCCATCATAACGCGTGTAATGGTTATTACCATTATCGATTGCCTTTTTCGCCCCCTTTGCAATCACGGGAGCCAGCTCAGTGTCCGAAAATCCCTGCGATAGGTTGATTCCACTGACTTTGGCACATTCGATCGACATGTTCCGGATCTCAGATTGAACAATGCGTGATGAAATTTTCTGGTGAGCCATTACAGTAGCATCTCCCCGTATTGGATTTTAGTTTAGACTAATTTGTCAGAATCGTTAGATCCGGCTTTCTCTCATTTTCCATAAAATGACCGGACTACTTTGATGACATAATCTACTTCATCATCATCAATTTCAACATTCATGGGAAGTGAACAGACCTCGCGACTCAATCCCTCCGTCTCAGGAAAACCGAGATCTTCCAGTTTGAGAGCTTCATGCTTGTAATATGGCTTCCGAAACTGTGTAAGAACTTCGATTCCATTTCTCTTCAAGTACTCGGAGAACTCATCCCCCTGCCTTGATCTAACAGTGTAATTCTGGTAAACGTGATCATATCCTGGATAATCGTAGTGAGGAAGCAATAGATCGGGAATATCCCCCAGAGCAAGATGGTACCGCTGAGCAATGACCTTTCTTCGGGCTATCCATTCAGGAAGATGCCGGAGCTTCACGTCAAGGAATGCGGCCTGCAAATTGTCAAGGAGGCATGTGAAACCATGCCCGTGATATTCGCCCGTCTCCCGGTCTTCGCCGTTGTACCTCGCTTAAGGCAATTTATTAACTGTCTTGAAATAGTGCCTGCATGCCTCCCCTCACCCCGACCCCCCTTTGCGAAAAAGGGGGGAATAAGGGAAAATCTCCCCCGACCCCTCTTTACCAAAGAGGGGAGAATAAGGGGATTGAGGGGCAACCAACTGTTCGGTATTCATGCCATCCCCCTTTCTCAAAGGGGGATTGAGGGGGATTTACTGCCTTGAAATCTCCCCCGACCCCTCTTTAGGAAAGAGGGGAGGAAAGAGGTCGTCCTATTTCCAAAAGAGCGGAGGAAGAGGAATGCCCCTCTTTGCGAAAGAGGAGAGACTGGCTGCAAGGTTACGTGTCCACTATTGACATCAGATGCCAGAGAGAGGTCAGGGTGAGGGGGCAAAATGGATGTCAAGACTATTCTCAGACCATTAATATCTACACTTTACTCCGGCCGCCCCCTGGGGGCGATTTCGCGATGAGCGCAAGCAGCCTGGCTGCGCGGCTGGGGTTAAAGATACCGCAGACGCACACTTTCGCAAGCCTTTCGGCCGCCTTCCCGGGGTGAGCTTGCCGGTCCGGACCTGCCCGGCGAGCTTTTTTACGAGACCCGCGGAGACGAGGGAATGACCGCACATGGTCGTCACCTCCAATACCTCCGGCTCCGGCAGCCTGTCGGTGCTGCCAAAGGCGCCCAAAGAATAACTCACCGTGTGGGGCTTAAGCCCGGCCTGAGCGCAGCAGCGGAATATCTCTTCGAATAGGCCGGATGCGACGACGGAAATGCCGAGGTCGGCGGCTTTAAGCTCCTCCATGAACCCGGCGAGGTCGCCGCGGCTCGTGAAAACCATATGGATAATAGGGGTGTTTTGGTTATCGGACGTGAGGATGGCCTGAAGGTCCACGTTGAACCTCGACCCCTGAACCAGGTCGCCGAAATTGACGATGCCGTGCCTGGATGCGATTTCGAGCACCTTTTTCATAGCCGGCAGACCTGCGTCGTTGATAGCCCTGGCCCTGATAGTGAGCACCGGGTAGTCGTCTTCGAGGCTCGTCGCTGTCCCTTTTCGGTGCAGCATGTGGGTCATGGCTCTCTCTCTTTCTTCATCGCGTCCGTCTTCACATTCGCCCTTCCGAGCCCGAGGTTCACCTTTCCGTTGGGCCGGACCTCGAAGCCAAGGCGCCTGATCCTCTGGGCAGCGCGTCAGGACCTGTTGGCGGCAGCACGTGGATGATCCCTAAGGAAAAAACCGTCTCCAGGCCGGCCGCAGCCTGCCGCAGCGTGGCAAGGACCTCTGCGAGGCGCTCTTCCGGCACCTTGAATTCTACTATCGTCGATAACACCTTCTCATTCAGGATGTCCCTTCTCAGGGCGCCGCTTGTCCGGTCCTCGATCAGGCTTGTGAGCGGGTTGTGCTCCTCGAATGAATGCCCAGGCGGGCGACCGCCGTGGTGACGCGCTCCACGTCGCGGAAACTCGTGCCCACCAGGGGTCTGCCCAGCTCGACGGCGACACCGACCTCGCCTTCCCGGAAGCGATGGGTGATTTCGTTTGTCTTCATTTCCTCGGTGCCCCTGCCCATATCCCTTGACTTATGCTCGGTCTGGGGGTTCGAAAAGGCCGACCGCAGACTCCTGGGCCATTCGAGCTTCTGTTGATTGATGGCGTCCACCGGGCACGCCCACGCGGAGGCACGTGCCGCACTCCACGCACGCATCCAGGTCAACCGATCTTATGTCTTTGCCCTTTGCCGTCTTGCCCCCGCCCGGCGCAATAGCCGCAACAGGACAGTACGCCTCGCAGTTTCCGCAGCCGGTGCAGCGTTCCGGATCAATGACCATGGGTGCCCCGGGTAGTAGTTTTCAGTCTCCGCAGACGCATCGCCACCCCACGGATGAGGGGAAACAGGTAAGCGAGAGCGGCCAGCGAGATGAAGAGGAGCGAGATGGGCCGCGTGAAAAAGACGGAGACGCCCCCGCCCGAAAGGGTCATCGCCTGCCGGAGAGAATTCTCCGCCAGCTTTCCCAGGACCAGGGCGAGGATGGCGGCACGATAGGGTAATCGAGCTTTTTCATCAGGTAGCCGAGCAGCCCGAGGGCGAGCATCATCCAGACATCGAAGATGTTATTGTTGGCGCTGTAAGCGCCGACAGTAGAAAAGAGCACGATGAGACCCATCAGGATAGTGTAGGGCACGCGCAAGACGGCCACAAAGGCCGGATCAGA
>CAVYHK010000039.1:0-17780 GCA_963768145.1 uncultured Bacteroidota bacterium
GGAAATGCGGATTGAAGCGGATCAGTTTCTGAATTACGGGAGATACACAGTTGCTGTGGTTGTTCTTAACCATCTTATAAGCGCCATCAACGCTGCTAGATTAGCCTCAGGTGTTAATGCTTCGGCAGCCACTTCTCTTGATAACTCCCCACAAACTTCCGGTATCTATCTCAGCCTGGCAGCTTCGTTCTGAAGCGAAAAACCGGCAGCCGTGAACCGGAGAAAACCAATTACACCAAAGGGCAGAGTGGGCACAGCTAAGGTTAGACGCAACATCGCTCTATTGATCGAATATGATGGTACAGCTTATTGTGGATGGCAAGCACAGGAAAATGGCCCGAAGCGTTCAGGCTGTTATGGAAAAGACTCTGTCTGAGCTGCTTCAGGAAAACACCAAGATTGCAGGAGCCGGTGAAACTGACGCTGGCGTGCATGCATTCGGGCAGGTGGCGAATTTTCATACTCGATCAGAATGGGCGATCGAAAAGATTGTTTATGCCCTGAATGGTACTCTGCCGCGCGATATAGCCGTTCGCAGAGGAGTCGTTGTGCCGAACGGCTTCCATTCGAGATTCGATGCCACGACGCGAAGATATGTCTACAGAATAGCAACAAGAAAATCTCCTCTTGTGGGACATTTCGCTGCTCGCTTCTATTTCGAACTTTCCCTTGATTTGATGAACAAGGCGGCATCATTTCTGATTGCTGAAAGAAGTTTTAAGTCATTCACAAAGTACGCGGATCAGCAGCGGCATTTTGTCTGCAACGTGACGGAGGCAAAATGGACACCAGGAGACGGAGGACGGAGGACGGAGATTGACCTCGAGTTCGAAATTGAAGCCAACCGTTTTCTGCATGGAATGGTAAGGGCGATCGTCGGAACACTTGTGGACGTCGGCCGTGGCAAAATCTCAATCGATGATTTTAGGCGAATCATAGATATGGAGAAACGCTCCTATGCCTCGATGTCTGCTCCAGCATGTGGGTTGTTTTTGGCGGAGGTGAAGTACGGTCTGGACATTTGGGGAGAATTAAAAAATGGAGACCGAAGACAGGAATCTGGAGTCCGGGGGAAATAGATCCTTGTTCAATTTCAGAAGAATGATGGTTTGTTATGCTTAGCAAGATTGAAAAGCTTGAAGATGTGGAAATCTAGGAAGAAGGAAAGCTTATTGATTGCGTGGGCCTGATGCTGGGGAAATGATATCGGCTTCCCGATTCCAGTTTTCGGTGTCCGAATTTCTGTTAGCATTCCCGTTTCTCCACTATTCCGTTACCTTGCGGTAATTCCGTCGGTGGATAGGAAAATTTTTCTTGTGAATTGATTGAAAAAAACCCTATTTCTGCGTAGGAATGTTGTTTGACGAAGAGGTGAGGAGCGGCATTGCAATTGCATCAATGCTAAAGCATGTGTTTTAAAGACCGCCTTGAAATGACGGGAAAACTTGACTTTTTAAGAGATGTCGGTTTATATTCCGTTAGGAATAGGCGAGCAAAAGTTTCTTATTTTCTAATGTTTTCCAAAACTAAAAGGAGAAAGACATGGGACAGCAACAACTTCTTTTGATTGTTCTTGGAGTGATAATCGTGGGTATCGCCATAGCGGTCGGTATCTCGATGTTCAAGAGCAATGCTCAGACTTCAAATTGTGACCAGCTTATCAACGACTTGAATAACCTTGCGGCAAAAGCCGAGCAGTACTTCCGCAAACCAACTGCAATGGCTGGTGGCGGACAGTCGTTTTACGCATTTACGTTGGCTCCAATTGACACTATTAATGGTAACGGGATGTATGCAATAACGGCTATAGGATCAGGCAGTACTACTGCTCCAACTCTAGGTGCCTATCCTACAAGTGGGAGCATAAACACCTCGTCAGGTACCGTTGCAGCCGATACTATGATACAGCTTTGCGGTTGGGGAAATGAGCTGGGCAATGATGGCATACAAAAGGTGCAGGCTTGGGTGCTTGTGACGAACAACGTAATACAGGCGCACGTACTTAACTGAACCGAGCAAGGCAATTTGATTGAAGCGTTGCGAAGGTTCTCTTGATCTTCGCAACGTTGCTTTATTTGAAATTTTTGTCGGATTGCAGATCTGCCGGTAGCTTAACAAGTTGTCGGCCGCGGCAACTGCCGCTCCAAGTTTCCACGATCAAGTAAGTGATGTGTTCATATGTTGGTCGGAGAATTGTTTTATGGAATGCTCACCCTCATTGGACGGTGAAGGGCGATTTGAGTGTCAACTTTCCCTGTTAACGAAGGAGGAGAGTTAGAAAATTGGGACAGCAGCAACTTTTGCTTGTCGTTCTTGGATTTATTGTCGTAGGTATAGCTATAGCGGTGGGCATCTGGATGTTCAGGACCAACGCAATGAATTCAAACCGAGATGCGGTTATTAATGACCTGAATAACCTGGCGGTAAAAGCTCAGCAATACTTTCGCGTACCAAGCGCAATAGCTGGCGGTGGACAGAGTTTTGGTGGTTTCTATTTGGCTCCGATTGACACCGAGAACGGAAACGGGTTGTATTCAATAACCGGCATTGGAAGCAGCCCTACCCCACCTACATCTCCTGGTGACTATACGTCAAGCGTGCCCACCGGAACCACGGGCACACCTGAAGATACGGTCATTATAGTTTGTGGCTGGGGGACTGAAATAGGAGACGACGGAGTGAACAAAGTGCAGGCATATGTGACGATTAAGAACAATACGATCACTGGAGGGGTAGTCAACTGAGAAGATGGGGAAAATCAGATAGCGGGTATTGATTTTTCGCGGAGATCGGATCCGCTGCCAGTTACTCGGAGAAGAGATCGGCAGCCGTAGAAGGATCTTCGAGATTGCCGTATCCAGCCTGCAATGTGGAAGAGAGTTCTTTGAAAAAATGGAGGTCATGGTTAGTTTTTCGTTCGGAAAGGTCTTAACTTTCTCTGAGAAGAAACGGCTAGATATGTAGAATATCGAAGAGAAAATGGCCGGAGTATTGCACTGAGAAAGAGGGTGAGGTCAGGGACATCGTGGTTGTCTTTCTTGGTGCACTTGATATTGACGGATCTTTGCAGTGAATGAAGACTGAGAAGGGATTTGAAGTGAAGTGACTCATCGTTCAATCTCTTTCACTGTTCCATGGTCCATTTTATGCGAGAGTTGGTGTTTGAGTGGTAATTTTAGAATTCAATTGAGGAGGGCGATAAGTGCCAGAGTATAGATTCCAGGGCGTGAAAATGGGGGGACGTGCAGTTCAAGGCATCGTCTCGGCGGAAAGCCGTAATCAGGCACGGAAGATCATCCTTGATCTTTCTCAAAAGAACCAGTTTAGGCTCACCAATATAAAAGCACGCGTCACCTTCGTTTACAGGGTAAAGAAAGGTCTCGAAAAGGCCGTTGTGGGTGAGCAAAAGGCATTTTCGAAACAGGAGGTAGTCCAGGCTTTTGAGCGCATGGACTATAAGGTACTCTCTGTTCAGCGAAAGTTCCTCGATGTCAAACCCAAGCCACCAACTACCGAAATTGTGACCTTTGTCCGGGTTAGCGCTGACCTGCTGCGGGAAAAATTGCCGTTCAATGAAATACTGCAGCTCTTGACAAACGATATCGAGAATAAGACTCTAAGAGACACTGTCAAGGACATAAACAATGACTTGAAGCAGGGGAAAGACAGCGAACAGGCATTTGTCAAACACGAAAGGGTCTTAGGGAAATTCACCGCGCACATGTTGGGCTTGGCTTCGAAAAGCGGGAACATGGCGGAAATATATGACAGCACGGCGAAATTTCTTGAGAGGCAGGCTGACTTCAAGAAGAGTCTGAAGAGTGCGCTTATCATGCCTGCCGTGACTATGTTTATCCTTTTGCTCGCAGTAATTTACTACGTGGCATATATCTTCCCCGCTACGGCAGAACTTTTTGCCAAACTTGGTCAGGTGCCGCCGATGACTGCGGCAACCCTGAAGCTCAGCCATTTCCTCATTCAGAATGCCTGGTGGATGGGAGTGCTTCTCCTCGCCGGCATAATCTTCGCGGCAAGATTTGTGACCACAGAGAGAGGAAGATTCTTTCTCGACAAGTACACGATAAGGGTGCCTGCCATCGGAGGGTTGCTTCATAAGCAGTGCATAGAGATTTTCTGCAGAGTATTCTACGCAATGTACGGGGGATCTGGAGAGAACATCGATGTCATCCGATTGGCGGCAGAAGCTTGTGGTAACAAGTACATGGAGCACCAGATAAAGACCGTGGCAATACCGATGATGGTGACTCAAGGAAAAGGTTTGACCGAGTCACTTGCTGCAACAAATGTTTTCACTGAGACGGCGATTTCACGCTTTCATAGTGGGGCTGAGACAGGTACTGTGAGGTCGACAGCTCAGCAGCTTGCCAACTATTATGAGAAGGAAACGGGATATAAGTTGAAGAGCGCAATTGATTTTATTCAGGTTATAGTGTCTCTGATAATCATGGTGGTTATGATAGCACTTACCATAGTATCTTCAGAATCAGCATTAATAAGCCCGAAGGCTCCCGGAGCATAGTGAAAAGCCAGCTGCCAGAAGTAGACATAAGTGATAAGTTAGGCTACACGCTTCTCAAAAAGGGGATAATAGACTACGAGACGCTTGAATTAGCCATAAAGAAGAAAGAGAGCGAGGATATAAAGGTAAGAAGAACCCTCGCCCAGATTCTCGTGGCGGATTTCAATGTTGAGCACGATCTGGTTTTTAAAGAGGTGGCAAATCTTTACGGTTTCCGCGAAATATATCTCGCCGATGAAATAGTTGATCCTGAGAGAGTTGATCTTATAAAGAAGCTCGTCGAGTCTGGTGACAATGTGAAAGACGAGATCATCGGTGCCAAGATGCTTCCGCTGAAGTTTGACGAAGCCCGACCGGACAAACTGATAATACTTGCCGCTGATCCCACCAATAAAGAGATCCCGCGCCTCGCAAGAAGTTTTGCAACGAAAAGATATGAAGTCGCTTATGTCCGGCTGAAGGATCTTCAGGGACTGATTGACAAAGTCTTCCCGCCGGAGAACGAGTTCCTAAAAGTCCTTTCAAGCTCCAATCAGGAAGAACTCGGCGAAATAACAACCGGTGAAGAGGAAGGAATTGATGAACAGCAGCTCGAAGCGGAAATAAACAAGAGCGTTCTCATCAATCTTGTCGAAGGAATGCTCGTCGAGGCTGTACGGAGAGGAGCGAGCGATATCCATGTTGTCCCCCGAGACGGGAACAATACTGACATACATTTCAGAATTGACGGCGATTTGCGATTGTGGTACACACAAGAAGGGGTCTTGCCGGAGGCTGTATCCGCCGTCGTAAAGGATAGATCACGAGGAGCCGATAGGTTTGAACGCGAGGCGGGACAGGATGCTTTCATTCAGCGGAAAGTTGATGACCACTGGATCCGCTTTCGTGTGTCGATACTCCCGATGGTTTCGGGCGAGATCAAGCATAAATTTGAATCGATTGTCATCCGTGTTCTTGACGATCGGAAAGTAATAACCGATCTGGAGAAACTCGGTTTGCAAGGACCGGCGCGGGAGAATTTTTACAAAGCCATCAAACAGCCGCAAGGAATGATTATACTTACAGGACCGACGGGAAGCGGAAAATCGACAACACTGGTGGCTGCGTTGTATCAGGTGATCGATCCGACGGTAAATGTTCTTACCGTGGAAGATCCTGTAGAGTACATCATTAAAGGTTCCCGGCAGCTCCGCATCGGACCCAAAATGGATTTTGAGCAAGCGATCAGGTCGATCCTCCGACACGATCCGAGATATCGTTCTCGTCGGCGAAATCCGTGACAAGGAAACAGCCGATATAGCCGTCAAGCTCGCTAACACCGGTCACCTTACTTTTTCAACTTTACATACGAATGATGCGCCGAGTGCAATCGCGAGACTTTACAAGATGGGCATTGAGCCCTTCCTGCTTGCAAGTGCGGTGAACATAATTGTTGCCCAGCGCCTTGTGAGAACACTGTGTGAGAATTGCAAGAAGCCTATGGAGAAGGATGATGTCGATCATGATGCCTACATAAGGTTCGGCTTCCTGGAGAATGAATTGAAGGAACACAAGCTGTACAAAGCAGTTGGCTGCGAAAAATGTGGGGGCACAGGTTACAAGGGCCGCGCCGCAATACATGAGGCGTTGTATATGACAAGAGAATTAAAGCATATAATTCTGACCGCCGGTGCGGATATCGATGAAGACCGCGTTCGTGAACAGGCGGTGAAAGATGGTATGTGGACGCTTCGTCGTGCCGGGATAATTCGGGTACTTGAAGGCATATCCACATTGGAAGAGGTTGCCGCCACGACAACGGAAGAGTAAGAGACGAAATGCCGGTATTCTGGTTTGCTCGATTGAATTGCTGCGTTGTGTATTCCGGACAGGATGGCAACATGTTTATTAGAAGAAGTCGAAGATATTCGGCAGAGCTTTCAAGTTTGCCTGTCCGGTCAGCGGTTTTACGATAAGAAGGCTCTTAGAAGTGTTGATGTCTTTATTCTTGTTGGTCGGCAATTGATGGCGACTGAAATGTGCGCGGATGCGTCGACCAGCGGACCGATACTTGTGGAAGAAAGCAGTTGGACGAAGTAATACTCCATCATGAGAGAATTGCATTGATGGGACCGAACAAGAACATAATTGGCAAGGTGGAATAAGTAATGGCGAAAACAGTTGTGACTGAAGTAAGTGAAGCGAGAGACTTGTTAAAGCAGCTATCAACGCAAGTATCCGATCTTGTCCATGGGATGGAGCGGCATATTTTTATCGGGAATATGATAGCAAATCTACCGGACGATCAGCGCATCGATCTGAGAGGCATTTTGAACGGTCTGCTGTTGAAAACGCAGGAGAATAAGGCGTCAGACGTTGATTTCGGCGGCAACGGAGCCCAAGGAAAAGTCTGGTATAGGATTTTCGGTGCGAAACGGCCGGACGATGCTTGGGGGCTTTTTTCAACGGATGAATCAAGTCTCTTAATACAGAATATTTTAAGCGATCGCCAACGCCAGTTCTTCTACGACAAACGGAACCTTGATTTCTCATACATGCTTGTGAGCGGTGAAAAAGTCCTTCGCTTTCGAGCCGATGCATATCTTGATCTCGATGAAGTTGCTCTTAACATGCGTGCCATAAGCGATGAAGTCCGTCCGATAGGCGAATTGGTTCTTCACCCCGAGGTCTTGAAAATTCTCAACCTTCGTCACACGAAAGAAGGACTGATACTCATCACCGGTATCACGGGATCAGGAAAAAGCACGACACTTGATTCGATAATTGACATGAACAACCATGACATCAATGGAGACATTGTCATTATCGGATCGCCTATTGAGTACGTTCATGAGTCGGACAAGTGTATCGTTCGCCACCGTGAAGTTGGGAAAGACACACTTTCGTTCAAGGAAGGGGCCATTGAGGCTTTGCGTCAGGACCCGGACATAGTGATGATTGCTGAGATGCGAGACGCAGATACGATCTTGACTGCGCTGGAAATAACAGACAGTGGTCACAAGGTTTTTTCAACCTTGCATACCGCTTCCGCCGCGGAGAGCATTGATAGAATAGTCGCTGAAGTCCCTGCTGAAGAGCAAGAACGGGTGTGGCAGCGACTGGCCAATGTGCTGAAGTGTGTTATATCGCAGAAACTGATTCCAAGTTTGGATGGGAAACGTGTATTGGCTAAGGAGGTACTTGTCGGAAGTGCGTCGGTGAGAGCGGCCATCAAGAACAAGAACACGAGCGAAATATATCAGATGATTGCCGAAAGCTCCGATCTTGGAATGGTGACCATGGAACAGGATACTGAAGCGCCTATACATGCAGCGTAGGATTTCGAGAGAGAACGCATTAAATTTTGCAAACAATAAACGCAGGATGGAACAGCTCCTGCAGACGATGTAGATCTTAAGGAAGGAGGACAAGATGGCACCTCATACCGCGTTAGGATTTTATGCAGATGGACTTGACCTGAAAGTGGCACAAGTGTTCAGGCATGGAAGCAAGATGGTACTGATGGATCTGTATGATGCAAAGTTGGCTCAGAAGTTGGAGGTTACTGCCTCGGTTGGAAGTTCAGGAGCCGAAGTGGGGACTGAAACTATAGATTTGACTCAACAGAACTTTCAGGAAGCCCCTCAGACTGAGACCAACTCTGCCATCGTCACGGAGATATTCGGCAGGTACCGGAAGAGGAAGAGCATTTTGGCACTGTCGATAGGGGAGCCTTACGTGTTCTACCATCCCATTGAAGTGCCGGGTAAACAGAAACCGGAAAAAATTATAGCTAAGATCATTGAAGAGCTTCAGGCTACCAAATCAGGCGTAACGGCAGAGCGGGTCCAGCTACTTCCGACGACCACGGAAGCGAGTTACATCGGTGTTGTGAGGGAGCAGGATTTACCTGTACTTGATCTGGTAATGAGCGCTAGGCCTTTCCTCGGAAGTAGAATGCCCAGGATCGCGTTCGTGGAAAGCAGCGATGTGGCATTGGTGAATCTCGTCAGAAACAACTATCCGTTGAGAGTCGACGAAGTAACCGTGATTGTCTACGTGGGCATGGAATATACTCGTTTGATTTTCATGAGAGGCAGAGGCCTTTTCAATATTGCCCCGATAATAAGTGAAGGCGCGGATTCATACAGTGTCCAAAATACGATCTACAGCAGAATTTTGCTCGGACAGGATAATCTGAGCTTGCCTCGCATCGACAGAGTCATTCTTTGCGGAGAATGCAAGAATTATGACATCAAGGGATTTCTCTCCTCTTTGCTTGTCGGAGCTGATGTAGATTACTTGCAGCTTTACCGGGTGGATTCCTCACAACTGCCGGCAGGTGGATCCGACTTAATTCCTCAATACGCTGTGCCAATTGCCAGTGCGGGACATGCATTGGCGGGGAAATCGAGGACCTACTATGTGGCGGATCTTACGCCGAGTAGGATTCTTGAGGGTCAGAAGATCTTCAAGCTTGCCTGGCATGGGTTGATTCTCTCGACATTTGTGTTCGCATCCACATTTTATTTCACCTACAGCTTTGCAACGAACGAGAGCGAAATCGCCAAACTCAAGCCAGAAATTGTTTCAAAACGCGAACAGGCAGCGGAAATCGCGGCTGATCGGACAAAAACCAGCAATATTCAATCGCAATTTGGAAAGTATTCGACTGCGGGGACTATTCTTGACCAGCTTATGCCAAATACTGAGAGGTGGTCGAATCTACTGACTTCACTCTCACAGTCCGTGCAAAGAGTAGGAGGCATGTGGCTGACCGATGTTCACCAGATTGATGAAGGCACATATTTTGTGGAGGGATTTTCGATTTACCGTGATCGGATACCCCGCTTCGCGATGATCTATCCCGGATCGGTTCTGAAAAAGGTTTCGATTGCGGACATTCGTGGCAAGGCGGTTTACGATTTCCAATTAGATTTGAAGTTCGTCAAGAAGTGAGGATATAAGAAATGTCTTATGCTCTAAGAAACACGATTGTCCTCGCGGCCTTCCTGGCAGTGATTTTCAGCGTCGGCTTCTATTTGACAAGCGTCGTCCAGCCGAGGGAAAAAACGAAGCTGATTGCTGAAGGGGCGAGCCTCGACAGGACAATCAGCCAGCGGCAAGCGGTCGAAAGCGAACTCAAAACGGCGGAGGAGAAGCTGGCTGAAATGAAATCAAGATACGCCAAGAGGTTCAAGGTGATTCCGACCAACGATACAACTGCGCTGACGTATGCTTACCTCAATAGAATAATGGATGCAAGTGGATTTGTTAAATTTGACATGCTCTATCAAGGGGCCAAAAGTCTTAGCCAGTATGGCTATAACGGTTATAATCTAAGAGGTGAGACGAGTTACGAAAATCTCTTCAAGTTCATCTGGTATCTTGAGCACGCCAAGCTGCTATATAAAGTTGAGAACCTCACTTTGAGCGGACACGAGGTTCGGGATCAGACGCAAGAGAAGCCTCAATTGATAGTTCCTTTCACAATGGACATTGACGCTTATTATTCTTCCGTCGCGGGGCTTTCCTCTGAGTCGACGGGGCAGGATCCTACTCTCTATAAAACGGTTGGCGTCGGATTGAACTTTCTGAATCCGATGATATCAAGTGAACCCCCCGCGAATGTGCGGGGCCTCGTGGATGTCGAGCGCTCTGACCTGAGGGCCGTAATGGCGGACAAGGTTTTCCTGGTCGATCAAAACGGGAAGGGACATATGCTTAGCGTCGGTGACGAGGTTTACCTCGGTTACCTGACAAAGATAGATGCCGGTCAGAATGAGGCGGAGTTCACCTTGAACAAGGGCGGCATCATTGATCGGCAGGTCTTGAAGGTTAGATTTGGAAAATAGAAAAGGAACTCTAGTGTATATAACGAGAAAAAGAGGGTAGAACAATTAGAGGGACGAAATGAAAAAATTGTTGTTGGTTGTTTTTGCGGGAATCTCAATTTGGTCTGCAAAGTCTGAGGCGCAGATCAATGCTGCGCCGAAAGAGCTTCGGCATCAATATGTTTCTCCCGAGCAAATTGTCACCATTACGTCTACAACGCCGTTTGACCAAGCACTGGCTGTTCTGGACAGCTATAGCAGAAAGTTTCTGAACAAGATCATCGTCGATCCGAACAACCATACTACGCCAATCGGAGTGGATGTTGACAGAATGCAATGGCTTGACGCACTTGAGACAATCCTGAGAACGAATAATCTATGGTACAAAGAATATGAAAGCTACCTGCAGATCATTTCCGGCGAGCAGCAGCAGCAGCAACAGCAGCCTGTAATCAAGGTGGAAGAGAAGCCGGCAGGTCCACCGCCAGGCACTCCAACACTCGATTCGAGGGAGGTAAACATACAGGTAATTTTCTTTGAAGCTGATCTTACGAAACTTAATTCGCATGGGATAAACATCGACTATCTCATTAAGAACACATGGAATAATATCAGCGCGATCGCCGGGACTTCAGTTCCTATCCCCAATGTCGGCGTAACTGCAGGGGCTACCGTGAACAGTGGTGTGCCCAGCGTGAGTGGGCAGTTTACCCTGGGTGGGGCATATAATATTAACAATTTCGGCACTCTTTCAGCCCTCTTCGGGCTTTTGGAGACGGAGGACATGGGGAAAATACTGGCGAGCCCCGATATTACGGTTAGGTCTAGCCAGTCTGGCAACGTTCAAGTCGGAGAAAACTTCTTCGTCACCACGAAAGATTTTGCCGGCAACACAATACAGCAGATGCAGAATGCCGGCATAATGATCAATGCCACTCCTACAGTATTTAACCAAGACAGCATTGACTTCATAAGCTTGGATCTGAATTTAACAAACAGTTCGTTGTCGGGTTTGGGTACAAACAGCATGATAATCAATACCGAAACGGCGCAGACAAAGGTTCTTCTGTTAAACGGGGAGCAAACTACAATAGGCGGTCTGTACAACACGACTCAAACGGCTCACCGTGAGGGAATTCCTGTTCTCAAAGATCTTCCATGGTGGGTGTTCGGGATAAGATACTTAACAGGCTCCGAGAATACGACGGACGAGAGCAAGGAACTCATTATTCTTTTGAAAGCGACCATACTTCCAACCTTAAGAGAACGGAATGAACAACAGGCAAAGGTTGGACCTGAGCAGATAAGGACTTTTCAACAGAGGTTGAAAGAATTTGAGCAATCGGTCAAACAATATGATCAGCAGAGTGGAAAGTGAGAAGGCATGAATGTCGAATCCGAAAATTTTAGTTGTTGACGACGAAGAGGCATTGAGATTTCTCCTAGCGAGCGAGTTGGAGGCGGAGGCTTTCGACGTGCAGAGTGCGGGAGACGGCGATGAAGCCATCGAATTGATACGTAAGAAGATCGAACGAAATGAAAGATTCGATGTCATTCTACTCGATATAAAAATGCCTAAGGTGGACGGGTTTGAAGTCTTGAAGTTTGTCAAGAGCGGTGCCCCTGAAACCAAAGTAATCGTGCTCACGGCTTATGCCGACGTAAAAAATGCAATTGAGTCCTTAAGGCAGGGAGCGTCTGACTTTGTGAGCAAGCCTTATGATCTCGATGATATCCTGACTTCGATTAATCGAGCACTTGGAAAGTAAAGAGAAATTTTAAATGTTAAATTTTGAATTGAAAATTCAAAATTTTTTGATTGGGAGGTTGATATGAAAAATCGGTACGGAACGCTTCTCTTAATTGGTATCTTGGCGATAATGTCTCAGTGGAGCTGCAAGAAAAGTAACCCCACCTCTTCAGTCACTTACCCTACAGTCACTATATCAGGAACTGTGTTAGATTGGACCACAGGGAATCCGATTCATGGAGCAAAAGTGGTACTCGTTACAAGCAGCGTCAGGGACTCCTGTACCACTGACAGCAGCGGACTATTTAACCCGCCTTTTGTTGTCGAAGTTACAGATTCTGCTAATGGTGTCAACATAAAGTTGATAGTCTCGATGAGCGGGTACAATACAGACACCCTCTCTATCCAAAACGTGAAGAGCGATCAAGATCCTACGATCAAGCTCGTTCAATCAGGAACAACTTCCTCCACGACGGCACTTGTCAATGGAGTTGTGAAAGATTATGCTTCCGGTTATCCTCTTCAGGGTGCGAGTGTCGTAGTTTCACTGGTGGGAACAATGAGTTCTATCACGACGATGCCATCGTCCAAGATTATACAAGAAACAGAAGTACCGTCCGTGCGGAACAAGATTTCTAATAAAGTCTTCAGTGTAAGCAAAACGCAAACCCGCAAGGAATCTGTCTCAGCCGTTGTACTTGATTCCACTACGACGCTTGCAAACGGAACATTTGCTTTAAGTATTCCTCTTTATGGCCTTGATTCGGTTTCCACCATTATAACGGTAACGAGGTCCGGATACCTGTCATATCAAATCGGCAAGGAACTGAAGAATGGAGCAAACGATCTCACTCCAATTTCCCTATATGTTGATACCAGCTTGACACGCGCTGTCGTTACGGGGATAGTCAGCGATAGTTTGAGCTCAAACCCGCTTCAGGGTGCGATTGTCCGGGTGGCACTGCCGAACGGGGTTGTTGATTCCGGCTCAACACTTCTTGATGGGTCGTTCTCGATACCCGTTAATCTCAATGGGCCATCCGCGGTTTCGGCGACTATTACAATAGTCAAAGCTGGATTTGTTACCTATCAGCTAGTCGAGACGCTCACCAAGGGGACTAATGACCTTGGCACAATTCTCCTTAAGATCAATGTCAATTCGACCTATGCGATTGTTACTGGCACCGTTCTCGACAGTGCCAGTTCTTATCCGCTTCAAGGCGCTAGTGTTTCGGTCACATTGACAGGGACGGCAAACTCGTCTGTGATTATGCCTTCATCGAAAACTTCTCGGCTGACAGCGAAACAACCTCTTAAGAGAATGGGCTTAACAAAAACAACAGACGCAGCAGCTCAATCGCTGCCTGGAAACAGAGTGTCGGCTATAGTCCTTGATTCAACAACAACTCTGGCAAATGGCTCCTTCGCGATGGACATCAACCTTTATGGTCTGAGCTCAGTCACTGCGACTATAACCGTATCGAGGGCTGGATATAAAACGAACCAGATATCCTGGACTCTCACGCCGGGGGCGGATAGTCTTGGAAATATTCCGCTTGGCGTTGAAACGGGAGTAAACATTGCAGTAGTAACCGGAACGGTTGCGGACAGTGCAAGCACGTATCCGTTGCAAGGAGCGAGTGTGCAGATAGCGTTGCCTGGCGGAGTGATCGACTCGGCGAAGACGTTGCTTGATGGCACATTCAGCATCAACGTGAACCTGCTTGGTGTAAGCTCAGTGAATGCGACAGTGACGATAAGTTATGCTGGATATATCACATATCAGAGCGTTCAGACTTTGACAAAGGGAGTGAAGAGTCTCGGGGATATTCTTCTCCCGGTCAACCTTATGTCGACCTACGGAGTAATTTATGGCAGAGTACGAGACGCTGTAAGTTCGTATCCGATTGGTGGAGCGACTGTTGTAGTGTCTCTGCCGGGAGGGCCATCGGGCTCCATGGAACTGGCACGTGTTTCTCGGAAGGCGCGTGCAAAGATGCCTTCATCTGTTGTAGTTGATTCGACAACGACGCAACCCGATGGGTCATTCGTAGTGGACTTCAACCTTTATGATTTGGATTCAATTGGTGTTGTCTTCAGCGTGACGGACGCTGGTTATTCGACGTACCAGGACAGCTTAACGGTCAGAAGAGGCTCGAACAGCTTGGGGAACATTCTGATGAACGGGCCGACGTCGAGCTTCGCGACGGTGACGGGGACAGTGCGTGACAGCGCGAGCACATATCCTCTTCAAGGAGCAATGGTGCTGGTAGCACTACCGGGCGGGGTTATCGACTCTGCGGCAACATCGCAGGATGGTACTTTCAGCATTAACGTGAATTTGCACGGCCTGAATTCAGTCGACGTTACGGTGACAGTGATTTATCCTGGATATGTAACGAAGACGAGTACCCAGACCTTGACCAAGGGGTTGAAAAGTCTCGGCGATATTCCTCTGGCGATGAACATTAACTCGGCATACGCAATTATCACCGGCGTAGTGCGGGATAGCACGACCCTCTATCCTTTGCAAGGCGCAAGTGTTGTGGTTTCGTTACCTGACACAAACATTTCCACAACGTCATCCGCGGATGGCTCCTTTGCGTTAGCCGTTAACCTCGTAAACCTGAGTTCGCTTCCCGTGCCGATAACCGTGGTGAAGACAGGATTTAATACTTACCAGGTCGTTGATACCATTAAGAAGGGTGCCAACCCTCTCGGCAATATACTGATGACAATCAGTAAGGCATCAGGGTACGCCGAGATTGCGGGGTTTGTCAAGGACGGTAAGTCAGGCCTGGTGCTCACGGGTGCAATAGTTACATTAAGTTCCAGCGTTAGGAACGACAGCACGGTGACCTTGAGCGATGGCAGCTATTCATTTAGCTTAAACCTTCTCGGCCTATCCTCCGTATCAGGCACGTTAGCTTTTCACTTAAGCAGTTACCGTGACACGACCATAAGTTTTGCGGTAAATGTCGGCCAGACCTTGACTGAGGATGTCTCTCTCACCCCGCTGCCCACTGCAATTATTGATTCGACGGGGAGGGGCGTCGCCCGTTCCATCTCGCTCATTAGTGTGTCACATCAGGAAATCTCGATACACGGTGTGGGGAGGAACGAAACAAGTGTGCTCGTATGGCAGGTGTTGGACAGCCTTGGTGTCCCATTAGACATTAGCCACCGTGATACGGTGACTTTCACACCGACGGGGCCGGCCGTCTCAGGCAGCGACCCGGCTTATGTTACTCCAACGATGGGTATCACTGATGGATCGGGACAAGTGTCCGCCACAATGAACAGTGGAACAGCCGCCGGCACAATTCAACTGGTTGCTAAATTGACCCTTTCAAGTGGCAAGGTTGTTCAGTCATCGCCGGTGCTCGTCACTGTCGATGGCGGTTTGCCCGATCAGGCTCACTTTGAGCTTAACACTGCGGAATTGAATCTTGCCGGCTACGATTGGTCAGAAAGAGAAGAATTAAATCCGCCTGGCTTCACTGCACAAGCTGGTGACAAATATGGGAATCCTGTCGCTCCCGGAACAGCAATATACTTTAGTACCACGGGAGGTATCATAACTGCAGCTGGACAAACCGATGAGAAAGGACATGCGAGTGCGACATTGTATAGCGGATATCCCCTTCCACATACTTCAGGGCTGGATTCTACTCGCTTTGGATCCGCAAGTGACACGCTCCTTCCGATTCTTGATAGAGCCTTCGGGTTCCCCGACGACCCAACCTATTTTGGAGGCGGAACGGGCTATGCTTGGGTGAAGGCGTCCACTCAAGGAGACGGCAGTGTGACAGTTGCTGACAGCGAACTTATTCTTTTCTCAGCTACTACGGCTCCAATTCTGCTAAACGGTTCGCCGAACCCAATCGTGAGCGATACCATTCATAGCGGAGGGTCGATAGTAATCCCGGTGCATATTTCAGACAGGTTCGGGAATCCACTTGAGTCGGAGACTGGCATAACGGTGACGGTTAAAATGCCGCCTATTCCATCGGGCAGCTCCGGAAGCTGGAGTGTTGACGCCTCAGGTTTGCCTGCCACTTTAGGTGATAATCTGACGCGGGGCCCCGGGTCCACTGATTTCACGCTAGTCTTGACTGGCAGTGAGATAGACATTAGCCTGGCAGACTGCGTTTGGTATAACGATTACGGTCAGCGGGAGAAATGGGTCGGCCACTACCAGTATCTCAGGAACGCTGATGCCATAAGCGTTCCAGCGTGACCGCCTCTTTTCTCACTTACTGTTTTGTGTAAAAGGAGCGGCGGTCACATTTCAAAAATAAAAATGAAATAATAAAAAGGGGTACGAAATCCGAGATCGTACCCCTTTTCAACAAGAGGCTGGTCAGCCTCCGGCTGAGTTGAGCGTTGGCATGTTCCGAAGGGACACCTTCGGGGGGAGGAAAACTCTTATTTGACAAACAGCATTTTCTTGGTCATGCTGTAAACTCCAGCGTATAATTTGTAAAGATAAGCTCCGGATTCAACCATGTTCCGACTGTCATCTTTGCCGTCCCACTCCACCATGTGTGTTCCCGACTTGAGAGCTGAATCCAGAAGTGTTCGTATTAGAGCACCACTCGTGTTATATATGACAACTTTTACTTCCGTATCCTCCACAGTCTGAAATCTTATTTTCGTGGCGGTGACGAACGGGTTAGGATCATTCTGTTCCAGCACTATAGAGTCGCTTTCGTTGACGATTGAGTGTCTGATCTCTATTACTCCATTGGTGGTTGTCGACGCATAAGCAGCGGTCACTTTAAAATCTTGCCGGTTCTCTATAGGAATGCTGACGATCGTTCCTTCCCCCGGGCTAATCCCTTTCCCATCGGTGTTAAGAAGCACGACCGTAAAGAGAGTTTCCTGGAAATTTATATACCCGCCTAGATTTTGGATACGAGAGTGGAAAGCAATTGGTCTGTAAACAAATCTGTTTTTAAAAGTGATCCCAAACCTTAATGCCGAGATTGCCGTTTCGTTAGCCAATTTTACCTCGATGTTGTTGTGAGAAACAACAAAGGTAAGTCTCGGCTCAGAAAGTCCTTGCGGTGAGAAATTTGACTTGGACCTCTCCGCGTATGGGAAAGTCGCGGCTTTTGCATTTTCCGTCAGAATATTTCTCTCAATTATTTCCATCTGAATACTCGAATTCACTTCTCAGTCCTATTACGGCAACGGATGTGCCGCGTCGATAATTGTGCAGAGATTGATTATCGGCCTCCAAAGCACTTCATTTCTGTTCATTTGCAGGATTCGGGCTATGACCGAGCAGAAGACTTCAAGTCCTATTTGGAATTATTACATATAAGAGGAAATTCTTACTTGCAGTATAGACGGGGCGGTCAAAAAATATTCGAAATAAGTCGCATCTGGGCTTGACTTTTCGGCTCACGGAATATATATTTTTATGCTTTGAACGACATTTAGTCGTTAGGGATTTTGAAAGTTTGACTGTGGAACGCCCTCACAGCTTTCGTGGGGGCGATTTTTTTCTCTGATAGAGATAAAGATGACACAAGTTCTTTGACAAGTTTGTGCACAGCGAGAAGTCAATTTGGTTTCAAGGTTCAGCCTTGACAGACATTTATGTCAGGCGAACTCTTAGCTAAAAGCTTTCGCCGTAGGTGCATCCGCCTCTAGCGGAGATGCCTACTGG
>CAVYHK010000040.1:0-42838 GCA_963768145.1 uncultured Bacteroidota bacterium
GTTGTTATGTATAACCTTGAAAAATTCGTTTACGTTATTGTTAACCGAGATTTCAGGATTTTAACGCGACTTGCCGTTTGGCTTCTGTTCAGCTCTCTCATCCTTCGCAAGGTTGCAGAAGAATTAGCCTCGACCTTCCGCCTCCCATCTCAAGAGGGAGCTATATGGTATGGTTGAGGCCACGTTGCTGACTCATACAATTTACAGACAAATGGTTGATAGGGACGATAGCGAGACGAAGATTCCCGAGACCTATTTCTATCTTCAGAGCACGAAGGGCTTGTCTATCACGCCCTTGCGGACAAAGCCAGTGCTCTCCACACCGATCAGATATTCTATTTGATCAACAGCATCTTGATTGTGGCTGTGCTTCCTCCGGAACTAAGCCTACAGAGATAAACACCCGAGGGTGAAAGTGCGCCTTCAAAAATAGCTGAATGCAGACCACTAGTTTGTTTTTCGGAAACTAATGTCTGAACAGATTGACCGAGAGAATTGTACACGCTAAGCGATACAAACGATTCGCGTGGGACTCGGTATGTTATAGTTGTGGAAGGATTGAATGGATTGGGATAGCAATCATACAGGTGGATCGTTCTCGGAGTTAGAGTGTTAATTCGTGTCGTGATTCCGGTAAGCCCACCATTTCCAGTTCTCATTATCAAACCGTTATTCCCGACGATTATGCCGTTACTTGAATCTGAAAAAAACATCCCATTGATGGGACCCACACCCGTTATCCCTGGCACGCCCGCCCACGTTCTTCCCCCGTCTTCCGTTCCCATAAGCGTATCTGGCCCATAATAACTTAACATGTAGCCGACGAACCCTTTCAAAGAATTGAGAAAATAAAGGCAACTAAAATAACTGCTACTGCCTAAGGAGATTAATCTTGTCCACGTATTCCCTTTGTCATTAGAGGCCGCCAGGCCAGGTAATATCTCCCAAGTCGACGAATTAAATGCAAGGTATATGGTCGAAGAGTCAGGGACTCCAACGAATCGTGGATTTGCCCCTGCATAAGGATTCCATCCGACATTCCACGTCTCTCCACCATCGCTCGTCGTGGCCAATCTTGACCCGTAGTACTCGTCGTTGCCGCCCGTTGTTGCCCCGAACTGGCCCTTGACTGAAAGAGACACTAAGCCCCGGGTACGGGCCATCCACTCCGCTTCCCGTGGCATGCACGTACTTCGAGAGCCACGACCGACCCGCATCAGTTGTCTTGTAGATTATGAAATAACCGGGGCTTCCTACTGCTATCACTTGAGAAGTGTCCACACAGCGAACGCCATTGATGCCCGTCGTGATACCGCTGTCTCTTTCCGTCCAAGTGACTCCTCCATCATCTGTAAATAATAGAGCGGAGTCTCCGCCGGCAAAACCTCTAATGCGGTTTGCAAAGCATACCCCGTACAGATGCGACGTTCCTTGATGAACGGTCACCCATGTTGCACCGGCATCAGAAGTCCGAATAATGCATTCTCCACTGCCGACACACACCGCTGTGAGAGAATCGGTCATCGCCACATCATTCAGGTCGTTGGTCGTGCCGCTGTTTTGCTTCGTCCATTGAGCATCGGAAGTCACCACCACCAGAAGAACAACAAGTATACCACCCAAAATGCAAGTCACTCTCATAATCTGCCTCAGCGATTCGTTCCTACTTGAGTTTCAAACCGGTCCGCGCGAATGACCACTGCCTCCTCTCGGACCTACTTAATCTTCTTGAGAGTTGTGAAGGGATTCCCCTTCTTGAGGTTGATCGAAAGGGATTTTCCGTCCGCCGATATTTTGTACTCAGCGGTCACTTTTGCACCGGGCATGCTGGGCTGCCAGTAATGCCAGACACCTTTGGAGGCATCGAATGAGTAATTGACGACTCCTTCCATGATAAAGGTACCATCTGCCCGGAATTCATACCCTCCACGGGCATCCACACCCCATACGCCGAGCAGAGTGGAGTCGATTACTGCCACTGGTTTAGACTTGGTAGTCACGCTATCCTTATGTTTAGAGTTCGTCTGGGCGTCAAGCAATGAAGCGGAAAGCACGAGAAGGACGATGAGAGGAAGAAGTGTCTGCCAGCAAATTGTGGTTGCATTTCGATGAAAGTGCATGAGGATTCTCCTGAGTTTATGACTGTGTTAGTTTAGTATTGTAGAACGTGCTTTGGGCCGGGAGCCGCGACCCCCGCCAGATAAAATCATTGTACACGGACTCCGTATCATGAACCCTGGTCAATTTCAGATCATCTACTTTCCCCGGTGTTCATGATCTCCCGAGTGACGATAAATGTTGGAGGCATCAGCCCCTTTGCAAAATTTAAGCCCTCCGGGAATCTGTGAGCAACCATTCCCGTGCTTCTTCATAAGTGCGAAATATCTCCACATTGATTCCAAACGAATCGGCCCGAGCAGAACTCATGCGCATCAATCCATAAGTCAAATCGTCGGGCGCCGCCAGCGCTAGACGATTACCAAACCTTTTCCCAAAGGAAGCAATGAAATTAGCCATCTCGTTTATGATTGCCGAGGATCGCTTCGAGATGCTTTGTGATTTACTAAGGTCAAGCAAGAGCGTTGGCCTCTTCGGAAGGCCCGCATCCTCAAATGACTTCAATACGGTCATACGAAGATCATTCACGGAGTATTCGCCGATCATTTCTATCACAATAACGTCGACGTCGAACCGATATGATACTGGCACTCTCCCTTGACCTTTCTTGACCTTGCGCTCGGCGCCAAACTAAGGCAAATAAATGGCACCAATGAAACCTATCAAATCGTCTTAACTAAACCAAATCCATTTTGAATTGTGTCTCAATCTCAACAGCATCCCCTAATCTGGTCGCGAATTCAGCTCCTTTTATGAACCGATGATCTGCTTTGCTCTCTCAGTCTGGTTCGGAAACAAATCCACGGGAACTTCCTTCCCCGTTATTGCTACTTGGTACCGAGCACAAACGGTTTTGTCTCCAAGACAATAATTCTTTTTGAACATTTCTGCGGTTGCTGGCATGTTTGCCATTCGGTCATTAAAGAAAGCACACTTTGAAAGTTTTTCACACTCGGACATTTGTTCTCCTTTCGATTAAGTTGAGGTTTCTTGACTGTCCAGTGGAGCCATGAAACACCTTAATAATTAAGGAAACCAGATTACATAATTCAACCCGTGGAAATGTTCCAAACGGTGCTGGCTCAGTTTGGTTTCTCCCGCAGATTTCGCAGATGAACGCAGACAATATATCAGCGAAAATCAGCCTGCCTACACGAAGCGTTTCGCGCAGTCAGGCGCGATCAGCGGGAAACAAACACCTTCTGATAGCATGAGAGGTGAAATTGAGCCTGTACCAATCGCGCAGGCATGCATATAGGCAAGCCATGGTTGCAGCCAAAGGAAACGTGGCTTCAGATACTTTCAAGCACCATGAACTCAACGTCTCTTTCTTTGCTCCTGTTTTTCACCACAGGAGTCTGCACCGTTTTTTCCTTCCATCTGCAAATATCATAAAGCCCGCATTCATAGCATCGCGGCTTCTGAGCGGTGCAGGTCTTTCTCCCGAATTTTATCAGGTTAAGGTGAAGCTCATATCCACGTCCGGGCGGTATATGGTTTCTAATTGCAAGAAAAGTCTTGTCTGGGGTCTTCTCTTTGACCACACCGAGTCTGTTCAGGATCCGGTGAACATGAGTATCCACGGGAAAAGCATTATCATCTCCAAGCGAAAACAAAAGCACGCACGAAGCGGTCTTGTAACCAACGCCATCCAGACTCCGAAGTCTATCAATCAAATCTACCCGGTCAATTTTTCGCAAGCTTCTTTTGTCGAATTTCTTAAACCTCTTCTCAATTTCCCCCATAACCCGGACGATAATCTTGCTTTTCTTGTTCGCTATTCCGCCAACTTTAATCAACGCTGCGATTTTTCGCGGTCGCACATTGACAAGCGCGCGCAGGTCCGGATAGGCATTCTTAAGATTCGTAAAAGCTCTGTGGCTGTTTACGTCATTCGTGTTCTGAGAGAGGATTGTTGCGATGAGAAGATCGAGGGGATCAGGCAATTTGGATTTGCGTCGTGGAATACCAAAGGCGCTTCGCAATCTCAATATTATGACATCTAAAACTGCCTCATCCGTGTATTCCGTGCGCTATTCTTTCTTCACTCGAGCTTGAAAATGAATGTCGCGGTTGCCTGCTGGTCGACTTGCGGATAGTTCTTGGCAAGCTTACTGAATCTCCACGTCCTTATCGCAGACATGGCGGCTTCTTCGAGACGGGAATCTGCCTTTTCAACCGGGACCATCGCCATGACATTTCCTGCAGGATCGACGGTGATCCTTATTTTTACTGTACCAACATGCTGGACCCCATTCGGGAAAGCCGGCCTCTCGCCTGAGACGAGCGTCCTGGCAACTCCATTCCAGGAAATCTGGTACGGGGAGCCGGCAGCGGAATTATTCGCTGGATTTCCCGGCACAAACTTGTTTCCAAACCCGCCGCCGAATCCCGGCTTATCGGTAAAGCCTGACCCGCTTCCGCTTTTGTTTCCTGTTCCGGTCCCGCTTCCGCCCCCGGAGCCTTCACCGTTTCGCGCTGAACCGCTGTAGCCTTTGAGAGTATCGAAATAAACCGGATTGCGATTGATCCCGACGATGTCATTCATTCCAGGTCCCTGGAGCGACCGTGGTACAATATTAGCCCGCTGGTCAATCGTGTTCCTCGCTGATGATGCCACAGGTTTGCCGAACGCAGCACCGGCATTTTTTCTGATCGTTCCTTCCCCGCCGCCGGACCCCTGCACATCCATCCCCGATCCGCCCATTCCGACTATCTTCAGTTCGATGATCCGATAATTCGTACTCACCGGTGGAAGAAGGTTCTCCACGTCGGGCGGCTTTGTGTAGATTGGCTCAAGCAAGAAGAGGAGAAAAATGAAGACGGCATGGATTGCGAGCGCAATAGCCATGCCGCTGTAAAAGTTCTTGGAATAAATCCGCTTCAGTTCATATTGACGGAAATAATATGAGCCGGCAACGCTCCCGTGCTTCCGTGTTGTATTACTGTTTAGCGAGTACCCCTCATTGGACCTGTACAATCCAGGCATCGGGTCCGACTTTCTTTCTCATCTCTCCGACTGCAGCATAGGCACAATGTTTAGTCTCGTAAGGACCCACACAAACCTTGAACCAGGTTCCATTGTTCGGCACTTCACCGGCGAACACAAACGCATCGATCCCTTGTTGTTTCAGATCCGTCGCGTACTTATCCGCCAGCGGTTTGGACTTGAATGCCGAAACCTGAATTGCAAACGAACCCGCCGAGGGTTTTGTCTTGGCTGGAGCTGCAACTGGCGGGGGCGGCGGCGGCGGAGTGCTCTTTACGACCACAGGAGGCGCTGTCGTCGTAACCAAAGTCACTGCAGGTTTCTTATGGAGAAACTTCAAATAGCCGTGCTTGTTCAACAAATATAACCCGCCTCCGGCGCCCGCGATCACGATTACCACAAGCGCGATCCAAAGAATCTTCATCCCGCCTCCCGGCGAATCAATAAATATGTCATCGACTTGTGGATCGTTAAAATTCGGTGCTGGCGGCTTCTTCTGTGGTTTTTCGCCAGCCGGCTGATCTTGAAAGTTCATTCCCATTATTGAATCCTCCTCGATTATTTAAACCTTTTCACACCCATAAAGTGCGAAATATTTTCATTTTATTCAACCAATTTTTTTCGAGATTGTCTATTTCACAAACCACACCGTCCAAAAACAGAACCACGAATGACACGAATAGAAACCATGAAACTATGGATGCCACGCCTGCGTGCTGAAGCGCCCTTCGGCGCGCAAGCACGAATAGAACATATTCGTGAAATTCGCTTTAAAAGATTAGAAACCATTCGTGCGATTCGTGTTTGAAAATCTCTTTCTCGCCGGTTTGTCAAATATATAATCACCATTTTTTTGATTGCAAAGGCAATCATCTTATCCATGGTTCATGCACCAACACGCCTCAAAAAATCTTGCCGCTAATCCCGATAAAGAATCCAATCGGGAATTCTTGATAACCTTTCCAAATATAATACTTCTGGTCCAAAACGTTTCTCCCATCTCCAAATAATTCGACAGGAAATCGGCCGATCTTTAGGTCATAGCTCAGGTGGAAATTCAGAAGCCAGACTGAATTGACTCGATCATCCAAACCACCATCGGAATAGCGACTCGAGAGAATAAAAATGTACGCTCCAACATTGAACTGAGGATTGACTTGGTAATTACCCCCGGCGGTCAAATCCACCAGAGCGAGATTCGGGATGGAACTCAATGAGTCTGCTCTACCGCTTCGCATGTTCAAGGTGGCATCTGCTCCGAGTTTGTCCTTCTTGTAGTGAGCCGTTATTGAACCGGTGAAGATGGTAGCTTTGTTTGCATACAGAAGCTGGTTGTCAGACCGACTCGTGTCCGACCCGACGATTGCCATCGGAAGCGTTACAAAGATTGGATAGAATCTCGACGCGTCGATATTGAATTGCGGAGATACAGAAATCTCGTTTGTCACAATCCAATCTGCACCGACAGTAAAATCTGCATAGACCTGACGGTTTCTCAAAGGAAAATTTGCGTCCACATATTTGTTTCTGTCGAATAAAGTCGAAAGGCTGGAATTTTCGACATCGCCAAAGAACCTGGCGAAGAGTGAGACATTATCGTTCAACTTGTACGTCCCGCGCAAGTCCGGATATATTTTTGCAATCCCCCTGCTCGAATCATCCGCGTACTGAAAATAATCCAAGCCAATCAAATAGGAAAAATTCCCAAAGCTGTTATCGTATCCAGCATCCACAGTCAAGTTGTAAAATGATCGATCGATTCCAGTTGAAGCTTTCGATGTGTCCGCAGAATATGTCGTACCATGATGTCCGAGCCGGATTAAGCCGTCGAGACTAATTGTCCCCTCCGACTGTTGGAAAAGGGTGCCGAGATTAATGGTCAGAGCAGACTGAATATCCTTCCAGTAATCTTGAACAGCGAATCTGTCGAAACTCAATCCGGCGGTCAACGGGAAATCGGCGAAGTTCATATCTGAGTGGAGTCCAAAATTGAATTCGTTCATAGTCCTGAGCAGATCCGGGATCCCGGTTCCGTACAAAAAAAAGCTCGCTCGCGAATAATCAATGTCGGCGCAATCATTCGTATTTGTGCCTTCGTAAAATTTTATCGCCTTTGCGATTCCCGCCCGAATCGAAATATCGCGCCAGAGTGTTTGCGTGTTGAAACCTGAAGTGTAGCTGCCGTTCACGCTGCCATTCAGATGAGCACCGCCGACCTCATCACTTCCAGACAACAAATAAGAACTTGCAACATAACTGCCGGTGGCTATTCTGGTAAAAAGATTCGCGGGATGAAGCTCCAAGCTCTGAAGGCTGAGCGATTGATTTGATGGCAGGTCTATGCTCAGACCTTCCATCGCCTTCCGCTGGAAATATGATGAATCGATCTCGACTGACTCTCTGTTAAAACCTGCCACCTCCGGCTGAGCTTTCCCGGTTATTACAAATTCCGGTACATTTACTTTCGGCAACAAAGTGTCCGGCTTGAAGCTTCTTACAGGCGGAGACTCGACACCTTGTGCTCGCAAAATTTCAGAGAGAAAAAAAAGTCCGAGAAAGGTGAAAGTGGTTTTCAACGTGGGGCAGCAAGCTTCGGAACACTGGATCCGCGGTGGCACGTGAAGCAAGTCACTTTCTCTCTTTGCGGACCGGCCAAATAATCTTTGTCGATGTTTGCAACCATATTTATCATGAGACGTGCGGTTCTCTTTTGAATTTTTTCATCGCTTGCGAAGTTGTCTCTGTCATGGCAGAAATCACATTTCACTCCGAGTGCCTCCGTGAATCCTCGCATTACGTTCATAAGCTGGTCGCGGGAGCGGATGCCGTGCAGAATCTTTAGATTGTCTCCAAAGCTGTTGCTCGAATCCCGTGACATAATTTGGTCAGTGACAAAATCGGCAAATTTAGGCTTCAGGTCGGAGGTTTTGTTCAGGTTGGAAGATACGATTAATACCAGGATAATAACCGTAATAAGGATTCCGTAGAAAACCGCGGTTTTGTTCACGTTTTGGTATCTCCTAATTCGATCTGATCTCTTTTAGTTTTTCCCTTGCCGTCCTTGTGTAGGAGTCTGGTTCCCTATCTCTGACAAACTCCACCAAAACAGCTTTTGCCTCCCTTTTATTTCCGAACTTCAGCAGGCAGTCTGCATACTCGAGCTGCGACTTTGCGACCACGTCCGTAAAGCTGGCAAAGACATACTTCACTCTTAGAAAAGACACGACCGCATTCGCGCTGTCTCCGTCGTTGCAATAGTACTCGGCGACCTTCAATTGTGCCTGCGCCCCAATCAGGTCGTCGCGTGTCTTTGCGACCGAACTTGCAAGTGAAATCGCATCTGCAGTCCGTCGCTCGCCGAAATATACTCCACTCAACATTAATCTCGCTTTTGCTGTTTCTTCGTCATTGGAGGTATCCGACATCGCGACCTTTGAAAGGACCGATTCGGCTCTTGAAGTGTCGCCCCTATCAAGATACAGTTTTCCTAATTCTGCCTGAGCAGTAATCGCATAAACATCTTTTGCACTCGAGGCATCGGTGAGAAGCCTTTCCGCTTCTGAATAACCGTTATTTGACTGATAAAGTTCAGCGAGTTTTATTCTTCCCTCGGTGGAATATTCGTCGCCAGGCACCCTCGCAATCAAATCCGAGAGAACTCCGGTCGCGGTCTTCACCTTTCCCAGATTGATTTCGACAAGAGCGAGATTGTAGAGTGCAGCGCCGGAGAGTGAACTTCTCGGGAATTTCACAATGAATTCCTTTAGCTCACGCTCGGCTTCTGAATAATGCTTCTGGTTCAATGCATATTCGATCTTCTTGTAATAGACCCTGTCGACATCCGGCAGTTGCGGGTGATCACGGACAAAATTGTCTATCACCAACTCTGCTTCCTTGGCCCTGCCGAGAACCGTCAGACAATATTGCATACCGACAATCGCATTGTCCACATATTCACTTGTCGGGTATTTCGAAAGAAGCTCACTGTAACATATTAGTGCCTGCTGATACTCGGCCAAATTATAATATGAATCTCCGTTGCTATAAAGGGCTCTGACCGCCGTAGGACTGGTCGGGTAATTGACCGTAACCTTGTTGAACTCGCTAATGGCTTGAGAATATTGCTTCTGCGAAAAACAAACCCAGCCAATTGCATACTGGGCGTCAGGCGAAAGCGAAGAGTTTGGATATTTTTTCAGAAGAGACCGAAATATCCCTATCGCATCGTCATATCTCCCAAGCCAGTAGCATGACTCCCCACTCTGGTAGGTCGCGTATGCTGCTGTGCTGTCTTCTCCCGCGCCAGCGGCATTCGAGAGCTTCGACGCAGCACTTTTGTAGATGTCAAGAGCTTTCTGGTAATCCTTGTTGTAATAATAACAGTCACCAAGTCTGAGAAGGGCGCCTGACGCTAAGGGCGAATTCGGATAAACATCAACGAATTTCTGAAAAGCGTCAGCGGCAGATATGTAGCTTTTCAGGAAATAATTCGAGTAGCCGATTCCAAGCAGAGCTGTACCATAGTGATTGCCAGATCGAAAAGACAGAATATAATTCTGGTAGTGGAACAACGACGATTTGAAATCTTGCGCGCGATATGAAGATTCGCCAGCCATGTAAAGAGCTTCGGAGCTGTCGGCACCGGACAAAGCTGTCTTCTCGGCAGCGAGATAAATTTGTTCAGCATCCCGGTAGTCTCCACTCGCGTAGAGCACCGCGGCATAATCGAAATGTGCGTTGAGCAAGTTTTTCCCTTGAAGCCGTAAGACCGAATTAAGAAAATAGGTTTTTGCATTTCTGTAGTCGCCGGAAGCCGCTGAAGACAACGCCGCATTCTTCATCGCCTCCGCATACAGGGAGGTATCTTTTGAAGCGAGCAAGAAAGACTCCACACTTTTTGAATACGCCTTCGATCTAAAATAAAGCTTCCCCAATTCATATCGAGCTTCAGCGACTTGGAAAGGCGAGTTATTCGATTTTATCAAGCCAAGAAGAATTGTTTCGGCGGTATCGGGAGAACCGACTTCCTCAAGCGCCCGCGCCGTCTCTAATTGACACTCAAAGTAGAGAGTATCCCCCCGTGTCACATTTCTGAGGACACTTATCGCTTCCCGTGAACGGGTCGGAGTTGCAACTAACAATTTGGAGAAGAGTAATCTGACCTCAGAGGAATGACTTCCGGAAGAAAACCCGTTCAAATAGCCCTGGTACGTGCCGATTGCGCTATCACTTTCTCCCATGTTTTCATAGGCTCTTCCTTCGTAGTACGATGCCGATTCTCCCACCTGGTCTTCGGAAGCGAGTGAATCAGCTGCAGAAAACTCCGGAATTGCTGCCGTGTAGTTACCCAGAAAGAAATCGCATTCACCCATTTTTTCGATAGCATCTGCCTTCAGCCTGCTCTCTGGATAAGCAGACAGCATTTCGGCGAACCCAGCCTTGCTCTTCTCAAATTCACCAAGTTTCCCGAGCGACCAAGCCGAACCGTACATCGCATAGTCCGCGATTCCGGACGCTTTGTAGCCTTCATATGAGAGCTGAAAATATTTTATGGCATTATTGTAGTCTTCCTGTGCAGTGAATAACTGCCCGAGTTTGTAAGCGGCTTCGCCGCCTATGTCCTGGCCTTTTTCGTCGGAAAGAACTTCCTTCAGTATCTTCTCGGACCGATCAAGTTTGCCTACCTGTAACCAGACTTCCCCCGTTCTTAGTCTTGCGCGAACAGAGAAGACTGAATTCGGAAAGTCACTCAAGATTTTCTGGTAGTCGCTGAGTGCGCTATCATACATCTTTTCTTGAAGAAAGCATTCCCCCGACAGAAAGGTTATTTCTTCAACGTACCGTGTATCCGGATGGTTTTTCAAGAAGGCATTGAACTGCTGCAGTGCGAGGTTGTACTGGCCGTCACGGTAAAGGCCCGTTGCGAAGGCATAATCCTGCTTTTCGGTGACATTCACGACCTGTGAAAATGAGATAGAACTGAACACACATAGCATGGAGGTCAAAACGACTGACTTTGAGATTCTCATTGCCACCAATTTATAGATTCACAGTAAGTTAATCAAGCTCGCTTCCCATTTCACTTGAAGGAGACTATTAATTTCGGCCGTCTTGCAGCCCTTGCCGGGGCTTTCTCAACTTCGTGTATGAGCGGAGGAAGGGTCAATTGACTGACAGTCTTTGATAACGCTCCACGAACACACATTCCACAAACTCAAGCACGTGCAAAACGACATGAAACTCGGGGAGACCTCTCAACCCGTCTCCCGTGAGATCACGGTTCTGCAAAGATTAGAAGAAGATTTTTGTATATTATCACCAGTGATAGCGTACAACCAACGACAGCTTCGAGATATTGCTTTTTCGTCGTCAAAGGAATGGCTCCTGGCGGATGGAGAAGGAGGGTTTGCATGCAGCACGGTCTCGTTCATGAATACGAGGCGACAACACTCTCTTCTCACGGTCTCGCTTACCCCCCCTCTAAAGAGACTGACTCTCCTCAACAAGATTGATGAGGAGGTCATCAGCGAAGGAAAGTCTTATTTCCTTGGAACGAACCATTATCCGGATACCATATTCCCAGAGGGGTACAAGTTTCTCAGCAAGTTTACGTTCGATTATTTCCCGGAAGTCATCTATGACCTGTCAGGGAGCCACATATCGAAGTGCGTGCTGATGCCGAAAAGATCGAGCTCGGTCTACATTCACTATGAAAATCACTCGAAAAAGACTTTGACTCTTCGACTCCTTCCTCTTGTCAGTTTTCGTATGAAAGACTCGCTCAGGAAATCTGATGAAAGCTTTTTGATCGACGAATTGCCCGACGGGATACGAATTATCGCCGACATGAATCTACCGAAGCTATATCTAAAACTTTCTCATATGTACAACACGAGTCCCGAATCGCACTGGTATTACGACTTCATCTACCCGCACGATTCCGGCCTGTACAAGGACGAGCGTGAAAACCTCTTCAACATGGGCTACTGGGAAGTAGATTTGGAACCTGAAAAAGGTGTGACTCTTGCGGCATCCACGCGTGATCTAGGTGAATTCGACTATACAGAGATTAAGTCACGTTATATCGAAGCTGCCGACAAAGTCAGGTTCGCTTGTGGACTGCCGAAGAAGTTCTCCCACCTGGCCAATTCTGCTTCTAATCATATTGCCTTTAGCAATGCACTCAGGACTCCTGCAATCATCGAAGGCTATCCTTACGGAGGAATAGACATTGTTGAAGCTCTCGGGTCCTTAGACGGGATTTCGCACGTGGCGGAATCTCGGAATTTTGATCAGGGATTCTTTCACGAGTTGGCATCGAGCCAATTGAACGGTTCATTTCCGACAAGCATCGATGAAGAAACCTCAGATGTCAATTATGGCAAACCCGAAACTCTGCTTTACCTCGCATTTGCAATGACCCGCCATGCTGACAAGGGAAAAGGCTTTGAGTTTGTGCGACGTTATCTGCCCTTGCTCGAAGCGGGAATAGAATCCATTATGGCGGGCAGACAGGAGGGAGATAGTTCGAAGGCTTCGCCGCTACTAGATCTCGGGATGGATAGTGCCCCATCCAACGCAAACCGCGCGTCCGTGAATGCATTATGGTACAACCTATTGAGATTAGTGGATGATACCAAGTCCGCAATGCAATCTTCGAGCGTCTATTCGGAGACCGCATCAGAAATCGCCTCAATATATTACGATTCCTTCTTTGAATCAGACGGTAATTACAAGAATAGCGACGAAAGAAACGGTATGACCTCGGATATGGCAATTCCGCTCATCGTACCACGTTCGCCTCTCGACGAAGAGCAGAAATCAAAAGTATGCCGGGCATTGGTCTCTAGATTTTTTGATCTGTATGGTGATCAAAGCTCTCACGATTCTTCGCATCATTCATGCAATCTTGACGCACTGTATCTATTGGAAGCGAGCAGCCACCTCAAAGGCTGCGAAAAAGAAGTCGGGAACATGAGGTGGTACATTGACAAGCTATTTGCCCAAAAAGAGTTTACGAATTGCGTCAATGGAATACCCAAATGTGGATATACTGGCGTTGGGCAAAGCAGGCGGGACATTTCCTCGGCGATAGCGGTGGGCGAAGCCATCAGGCTAATAAAAAAATTGAAACTGAAATAATCTGCTGAGGTTCGCACACCAGGTCTATTCGTAAGTCTCAGCCGGTGTGCCGAAACCCAGGGCGCGAGCCCTCCAGAATCTACGAGTCTGTGTACCAGTAACTAAAACGGTGGAGTGCCAATAGACCCATTAATTCCCGGTCATGCAGTTGCTTTCAAAGCATGAAACTCGTCTGGAGGTAAGACGGCGTAGGAATTGGTCAACTTGACGGTGCCCTTGAGCATCGCGCTCACCGGGCAATACTTGTTTTGAGAAAGATCGATTGCACGCTCGAGATCGACGGTCGAAAGATTATCGCCATAGAAAACGTACTCGATGTGGATTTTCGTGTAGACTTGCGGATGCTCTTCCGCCACTTGTGCTTTCAACCTTACCTCAAACCCTCCAAGTTTCACCCTTTTCTTCTGAAGGATTGAAACCACGTCACTGCCGGTGCAAGCCCCAAGCGCAATCAATACCAGCTCTTTCGGTCTTATCGCAGCGCTGCTTCCGCCGAACTCCGGCGGCCCATCGACTGTAACCCAGTGTCCCGATTCTGTCAAGCCGGCAAATGTCAAACCTCTCAGTTGTCTTACTACTGCAGATTTCTCCGACATGGTATTTCCTTTCTCTCGTTTCGACGCAGCCACATCCAAGTGGTTTCAGTCTGGTGACTTTGCAGATTTTGGGGATCTGTTGGTCATCAAGCCTTCTTTGAATTTTCTTTTCCGATTGCTAATTTAAGCATATTGCGCCTGTAGCTCAATTGGATAGAGCATCAGACTACGGATCTGAGGGTTCCGGGTTCGACTCCCGGCAGGCGCACGAAATCTCACCCTCCAAAACAGTCATAATCGACTCGGCAGTTCTTGCGAAGCGACTCCTTCTTACAAGTGGTGGCTCCGAGAGAAAGAATCATTGCAACCGCACTGAAAATCAGGTATGTGTGATAGATTTCGGCGGGATAATGTGGTTTTCCTCTTTGACTCGATATGTTGGACCCTGCCGGAGTTTTTTTCTATAGGTTGGCTTGACATAAGGGGGAACGAGATACAAATTCAAACTCGTCGTGAAGAGAGATCTGAAAACGATGGCTACGTCCGGCTTGACGTCTTTGTATTCGAGGAGGATCAACGAATAGCGGGCAATTCTATTTTCACCGTTGTCCCAACACCAATTTCGCTATCGATAATTATCACGCCATTGTGCTGTTCGACGACGCGCTTAGCAATTGAAAGACCGAGACCGCTACCCTTTTCGTCGCCGCCCCTGGAGCTTTTCGTTCTATAAAATCTATCGAAGACACGAGGCAATTCTTCACGGCTTATTCCTTCACCCTTGTCCTCTATAAACACAATTGCATTCGAGAACTTCTCGTCAAGCATGCCGTTCACCTGAACTTCTCCACCGACCCGGCTATACTTGATCGCGTTGTCGATTACGTTCGACAATGCCCGCCGGATGAGATTGCTATCCCCCATGACCCTCAGATTAGCGTCATGTTTAAACCGGAGACTAATGTTTTTTTTGCCGGCGATCACGAGATAATGATCGACAACTTCTCCAAGCACGGCACCTAGGTCCACCGGCCTCACTTCAGCAGGACTTGAAGATTCTAATCTAGATAAGTAGATAAGATCTATTGCGAGCTTCGAGGCATACTCAACTTCCGACAGAAGTTGGTGAAGATTTTCACGTTCCTCTGTTGTCAATCCCGGTTTCATGAGAAGCATCTCGATCTCGGTCTGAATGACAGTAAGCGGAGTCTTCAATTCATGGGAGGCGTCCAACAAAAAATTCCTTTGCGTCTCGATGAGATTTCCAATCCTCTGTATCAGCGCATTGAACGATTCAGCAACTTTCTTAATCTCGTCGCTCACTTGCGGAACTTCGATTTTTTTGAGCGGCTCGCCGACACGTATTCCATCAATATTGGATGCAATCTTCTCCAAAGGCCGCAATGATTGGCGAGCTATCAAGACTGAACCGATCCCGACAAGCAAGATAGTCATGGGAGCAATGATAAGAATGATAGCCCGGATCCTATCTATAGATTCTCGAGTCGAAGAAAGAGAGCCGAGCACGACCACCGTTCCCTGTAAACTATCGGCAATCTCAAAGTTTGCGAAGGCACATCTGAACTTCCCGCCATGTGACGTGAGAGTGATGAATTCATCCCCGTCGTTCAGTCCGATTCTATTAACGGGTTTTGATTCACTCGTGATGGAATCTCCGTCATTATAGGAAAACACCTCATTCCAAGACGCATCGAAGATTCCGACTTTGATAATTCCTATTCTGTTTTCGAAATTTGCAACAGTCTCCCCAACGTCTTCAGAAATGCCAGAAACGTCGGCTTGTATGTTTTCCTCGACAAGACGATTTGCAACGCTGCTCGCCGCTGCCTGAAGTGTTACATCCATGGAGCGATAAGAGTATTTCTCATAGACCTCCACCAAGACAAAACTGAGTGCCGCTATTACGACCGCATAGGTGAATGTCACGTAGAGTGCAACTCTAATTCTTATGGGGAGTCTCATTCTTCATCCGAAATCGTATAGCCGATTCCCCTGACTGTTCTTATGATCTTATGTTTCGTGCCCGTCTCGATCTTCCTTCTCAGTAGTTTGACGAACGAATCGATGACATTGCTGCGCGGATCGAAGTTAATGTCCCAGACATGTTCTGCAATCTCTGCACGGGTCATAATTCTCTCCCGATTGATGAGCAGATATTCCAACAAAGCAAGTTCCTTCCCCGACAACTTAAGGTCTTCCCCGTTTCGAAGTGCTTTTCTCGCAGCCGTGTCTAACACAATGTCGCCAACTTTTAATACAGATGTTTTGTCATTGACTGCCCTTCTTGACAACGCCCGGATTCTCGCAAGAAGTTCGCCAACATGGAATGGCTTCGGCAAATAGTCATCTGCACCTGTGTCAAGACCTTTTATCCTATTTTCGACCTCGTCAAGCGCTGTCAGCATAAGAATTGGGGTTCGAAGTTTTTCATCCCTAATGCGCCTGCAGACTTCAAAGCCGTCGATGTCCGGCAGCATCAGATCGAGTACTATGACATCGAAGTCGTTCGTTTTCGCAAGGAAGACCCCCTGTTTGCCTGATGAAGTCGCGTCCACTGCGAAGTTTTGGGTCTTAAAAAGTTTGACGAGTGTGCGCTGAAGACTACTATCGTCTTCCACTAGAAGGATTCTCATCCCACCCTCACCTTAATTCTCTCCCTCAAGGAAGAGGAAAGCCTTGAATGCGGCTTCCAAGCCTGGAAACAGATCTCTGCACTTCCCTCGCCCATGAAATGGGAGAGGGTTAGGGTGAGGGCACATGCACCACCTCCAAAATCTTCTGGATCACTCCATCAATGTTCTTGAGGATTTCATTATTCCAAAATCGCAAAACGGTGTAGCCTTTTCCACTGAGAAAGGCATCCCTTACTAAATCCTCTTCGCTGCGATAATGTTGACTGCCATCTGATTCGATAATGATCTTCTCCTCAATACACACAAAATCAACCACGTATTTCCCAATAAGACGCTGTCTTCTAAATTTCAGTCCCTCAAGTTGTCGATCCCTGAGCGTTCTCCACAGCAGTTTTTCTGCGTCGGTTTGGTTTTTGCGAAGTGTCCTCGCGAGCGATACAAGTCTGCCTCTCATCTCACCCTCACCTTGATCCTCTCCCTCGGGGAGAGGAAATTCTTGAACTGGACTTCTGAGTCAGGCAAATAAATCTCCGCGCTTCCCTCTCCCGCTTGCGGGAGAGGGCTAGGGTGAGGGTACATGCGGCAGCGCCGAAGTACTTACAGAAAACTTGCCTCATCTGATCTTCCTGAGGAAAACATACAACGTCGGTAATTCAAAAAGCAACAGCAAACTTGAAAGAAGGAATCCTCCGATAACTGCAACGGCAAGAGGCTGCTGCATCTGAGCACCGGCACCGACGCCAATTGCAAGTGGCATTAACGCAAACACGGCCGCAAACGTGGTCATCAGAATCGGTCTTGCGCGGACTTTGCAAGCACGGACAATTGAGTCGAGCGTGTAGCCATCCCTTCCACCAATCTCCTGTATCATGTGGACTATGAAGACTCCATTCTCGTGAACTATACCTACCATCATTATCATTCCTACGAAACTTGAGATATTAAATGTAATCCCCGTCATCGCGAGAGCGAGAAGGACACCAAACAAAGAGGTCAAGTTCGTCGTGTAAACCGCAACAGGAACCGAGAAACTTTCAAACTCAATTATCATTAGCGCGATCACCAGGAGAGATGCCGCAATCAATACGAAAAGAAGACTCTTGAAGGATTCTTGCTGGCTCTGGTAAAGTCCCCCAAACGAATAGGTAACTCCTTGAGAAAGAACCAGGTTCGACTGGAGAGTCTTTCTTATGTCAGCTATTGTGCTACCCAAATCTCTCCCCGAGATTCTTGCGCTAACCGGCAGCATCAACTTCAGATCCTCACGGTCCACCTCGCTTTGCCCTTTCAGAATCTCCACGGAAGCGACGCTGTTGAGCGGCACGAAGAAGCCGTTCGGCGACTTTAATCTCACGCTCTCGATGTCTTGCAGAACGCTGTGGTAATGATCCGGATACCGCACACGCACTCCGATCAGCTTTTCCCCGTTTAGAACGTAAGTGTCTGCACTCCCTTCCATCATGGTACGAAGCTGAGATTGAATTTCTGCTACAGTGAGCCCGGCCCTCGCCGCAAGTACGGGATCAGGATGGACGACGATCGACGGCCCGCTGATGACAATTCCATCGAACACGTCGACGACCCCGGGGACGTTCTGGATCAGATCGGCCGCCTTCTTCCCTATTTGTTCGATGACACTTTGGCTCGGTCCAAATATTTTTATCTCGACCGGCGCCGGCGAATTCGTAAGATCTCCGATCAAGTCTTGCATCGCCTGCCCGAAGTCGATCCTCAGTGCAGGTTCCTCCATTTCAATCTTCCGGCGCAGCTCATCGATTACCTCAAAAACCGAACGCTTCCTATCCCCTTTCAGCTTAATCAAATAATCACCGTTGTTCGGCTCCGTTATGAAAAAACCCAACTGCGTTCCCGTCCTGCGGGAATACGAATCGACCTCAGGAATCGACGTGATTATTTCTTCGACCTGCATCAACATCCTGTTCGTTTCATCCAAAGAAGTGCCGGGTGGAGAATTGTAATCAAGAACAAACGACCCTTCGTCCATCCGCGGCATGAAGTCACTTCCGATGTTCTTATACAACAGGAATGTACCACCCAAAACGACGATTGCAAAAATTGGTCCAAGGTAGCTTCTCTTTAGAAGTGCCTTCAGCGCGACCTCGTATGCCTTCGGAATTCTGTGCACAGATCTCTCTTCCCGATTTATCTCCGACTCGACATCTTTTGCCGTGATGAATGTTTCCGCTAGCAGCGGCACAAGAGTTAATGAATAGATCATGGACACAGCGAGCGAGACCGCCATGGTGATAGCAAGGGGCTTGAAAAAAGCACCGGTGACTCCATAGAGAAATGCGAAGGGCGCGAATACTATGATGGAACTGAGACTCGAGCCAATGATCGCCGGAAGAATTTCCCTCATGGACTCAGCGACGGCCTGACTGGCAATATTCCTTTCATGCCTCATGTTCCTGAAAATGTTCTCAATCATCACGACATTGTCATCGATGACGAGTCCCACAGCTGCCGCGATGCCTCCCAACGTCATTATGTTGAGCGTATTGCCTGTCAAGGAAAGAGAAAGAACGGCGGAGGCGAAGACTGCCGGAACGGTGATTACCGCAACCGAGCCAACGCGTATGCTTCTCAGGAAAACAAATATCACAAGAATGGCCAACAAAAGTCCGACGATGATCGAATCTCTCGCACTTCCTATTGAGCTGCTTATGAAATCACCCTGGTCATAGAAATATTTCACCTTTACATTTGTAGGAATCACACCCTTCATGCCTGCAAGGTTTGCCTGAACTTGTTTGCTGATCTCAACCGTGTTGCCTGCGGGCTGACGCACAATGTTGACGAGCACGGCCGGCTTTCTGTCGGCAGTGACGCGGATGTATTCTATTTTCTCGGAAGGCTCCACCGATGCCACATCGCCGACAGTGATCGGCATCCCGTTTCTGAAGTCGACAACTGCCTTCTTAATGTCATCAAGCCCCTTGTACAATCCGTCGAGAAGAGTCAGATAAATCTGGTAATTCCTTTCCACAAGCCCTGTAGCTGAAACTAAATTCGTCTTGTCAATAGCGGACGAGACATCGTTCACGCTCATCCCATAACTTTGAAGCTTCTGCGGATCTATCTGGACGAGGAACTCGCGCTGTTTTCCCCCGACTACGACCACATCGGCAATTCCATTAATTCTCATTAGTGCCGGCCGAATGACATAGTAAGCGAGATCGCGCAACTGGACTTGATCCAACGAATCGGAAGTCAAACTGAAGCCTTCTACCGGAAAAACAGCGGCATTCATCCTTTCTATGTCAATTGAAACAGTCGGCGGAAGTTCGTTACGAATGCCCGACACCCTTCCCTGCAGGAGCTGAAGCGCCTGAACGATATCTGTTCCCCATTCGAAATTCACGGAGATTTCCGACGACCCACGGCTGGTTGCCGACTTAACCAGCACCACTCCCGGTATCGCGCGCGCCGCTTCCTCCAACGGCCGGGTGACTTCAATCATCATCCGTTCTGCCGGTTCTTCCCCGTTGTCCGCGATCATTACAATGCGAGGGAAGTCTATGTTCGGGAACAAAGCAATGGGCATTTCGAACAGCGACACGATTCCGCCGATGCTAAATGTTGCGACGAGAAAAAAGACGGCTTTCCTGTGTGACGAAATGAACTGGTAAAGATTCATCGGGGAAATTTCATCATGAAGAAGACTACACCCGGACAGGACTGATCAAACGGATACGCAGTGATATTTTTAGGACTCTCATCCATGCAAATCTGTATCATCTGCGTGTCATTCATAATCTCAACGGGTGACGACGGTGACATCAGTTGAATCGGGCAGTCCATACGCTCCGTCGATGGCCACTACATCGCCGGATTTGATGCCGGATGTAAGTTCGGCGCGCGATGAATCGGAAAGACCCACATTCACCTGCGTCATCAGCGCAAGTGAATCTCCCTGGATCCGCCAGACAAAGTACTTATCAAGCTCATCATCATGGTAAACTGCTTGTTTCGAAACGAGAACCACCGATCTATGCTCGCCGATCTTGATCTGAACATCTGCAAAAGTACCCGCAGCAATTTTCGATGGAATCAAATGAAGACTTATTCTTACCTGGATACTCTGGCTGTTCGGATCCGTCACCGGGTTCAGCGCCTGGACAATTCCACGCAATGGTGGTACATTCATTCCGGGAATTGCTACGAGGGCAGCCTGACCGATCCTGATCGTGGCGACATAGTTTACAGGAATATTGGCGACAATATATTCCGTTGATGGATCGATAATTTCTACGAGGTCGGTTCCCTGCGAGACAAGCTCACCTTCTGTGACGAACCTATGGACGATGGCGCCTGAAAATGGCGCCGATATCTTAGCGATCACCGCCGTTGTCTCGGCCAAATGGAGTGCCTCCTCTGCTTGCTTTTTCTCTGCCTCACTCGCCGCTTGATTTAGAAGCTGAGTGGCACCCGCGATTGCGGCATAGGATTCCTGAGAGACTGCCGTGACAACTACCTGTCCTTTTTGCACGGCATCCCCTTCTAAGACAAATACTTTTTCCACCTTTCCAGCGATAGTGGATTTTATTTTTTCATCTCGAAGAACCTCGAACGAACCGGTCGTCTTTACCAGTTCATGTATGTCACCGAGATAAGCAGAAGCGACTCTAACAACCGCACGCGGCTTGACATCCGTATCACTCCCTTCGTTTTTTGTGGTACAACCGCTAAATAGCAGCATGATCGGGAAAAACGCAAATAGAAGAAAGATGCTCTTGATCATTCTCAATTGTCTCCCAAATAGTTAAGTCGGTCCAATTTCAAGCCGTCAGTTTCCATTCGTGCGTTGGCTTCCTCGATCGAGAGCCTGATCTGGTTTACCATTTGAATTGCGTCGATAACTTCAAGGCTGGACCCGCTGCCGCCGGCGTAACGCGCCCTTGACAAGAGGAGGTTCTGATCTGCAACCACAAGGTTCCTTTCCAGCGCGGCAATCTCCGATTCCGCATTTTCTATATCATTTCTAGTCCCCTCAAAGTCTCGTTCCAATAAGATCCGTGAATACTCATTTTGGAGAGAGACACTTTTTGCAATCGCTTCCGCAGCGTTGTAGTTATCTTTAACCGAGCCGAAGGTGAAAAGAGGAACTGAGACGGAGATTCCGACCGATGCGCCGAAGACATCTGTCAAGCCTGGCCTGATATTCGGCAGAGATGTCAGCGCACCCGCATCTCCAACGAGAGACAAGATGGGACCTAATCTTGCGGCCACAAGCTGTGCCTCAAGATCGGCCTGTTTCAAAGCTAGACCCTGTGAAAGGAGGTCAACGTTTCTTATTTCATTAAACGTTGTATCGTAAAGCATTGAAACCAAACTTGAATCAACATCGGTAACATCGCTCGACGGTAGCCCAGTCGATTGTGAAAGAGCAAGAAGGGAATTCTTGAAAGCAACATTCCTTGCGTCAATATCGATCATCGCATTGTTCATGTCGACGGTCGTTTTCAGAACGTCCGTCTCACTTCCCTGACCTGATGCTTGAAGCTGCTTGACCAATTGTAGATAGTCGCGAAGAAGATCGTAACCTTTCCCGGCGATTGCAACCTCTCGCTTTTCCTTCACCGCCGCAACAAAGGCAGTCGAGACTGCGTAGACAATGTCGGCTTTCGTCTTGTTCTGGTTCATAGTCCCCTGTGCCACTCCGATTTCACCTCTCTGCATCTCGAATGATCTCGCGCCGCCATCATAGATTGTATAGGAGCCGATGATTTGCGCTCCGAGCTCACCGCCATTCGTGATGGCTTCGTCGTACCCCGGTGCTAAAATGAGATGAGAGCCAACCCCGATTTGCGGATAATAACTTTTCCTCGTTGCTTCGTTGGCGTACTCCGCCGCCACCCTGGCTTGCTCTGCGGAGGCAAGGAGAGGGTTGGTCGTCATGGCCGCCTTCAAGTAATCAGTGAGTGTCAGCGGTTTCTGTTGAGCATGTATGCGTGTACTCGCAGAAAACACGGATATGAGGGACAAACAAACAAATGCTCGCTTGAAGTTCATGCTATCTCGTTTGTGGTTCAATAATCTGATTCGGATACTCACTTTACCGCATGAAATTTAACAATGAAAAATGAAACTGAAATGAAATCCGGCAGGGTCACCCTTTTTGGGGTGCGGTTGTACCCTGTTTTGAAGTGTATTGGGGTTTTCTTATCCGAACATCACTTTAAACCTCTTGTGTCGCACACGCCGATCTATCCATGCTATGACAAGCTCAATCATTCTTCAAGACCGAGAAGATCCGCTCCGTGAGTGCGTCCCATCCTGCTTTTGCACTTTTCAGGTTTGTACTGTCAAACTGAGACACCACCCGATTTCTTGACTCGTTCTGAATATTACTTTACTTTGCAAAGGGTGGGAGGTAAGGACACCGAAGCCCACTTAAGTCCGATTTCGTTGTGGCTTAAGAGCATTCTGAAAGTATAGAGCTGGAAATACTGCAGTGTACTGGAACATGGAGGAAGGTAGGAAATGCCCCGTACCTATGCCATTTTATTCATCTTGACTGTCGCACCGTCAGTGGTGGCGCAAACCTCACCGCACGGTAGCAAGCTGAAAATGGACTGCGCCTTTTGTCATACCACAGCCGATTGGACCACGATGGAAAAAGATATGAAGTTCAGCCATAATGGAACTTCATTTGGACTGGTGGGACAGCATTCACAGGTCGGTTGCAAGTCTTGTCATCAAACTCTTGTCTTTTCGGATGCTAAGACCGATTGCAATTCCTGCCACAAGGACGTTCATCAAAACAGTGTTGGACCGAACTGCGACAATTGCCACACGCCTGCAACGTGGGTCATCGAGGACACAAAAAGAATGCACGATCAGACTCGCTTTCCCCTTGTCGGCGCTCACCAGAACGCGGACTGTGCAAGCTGCCATTCGCAATACGCAAATTTGAATTTTCCACCTCAGGATATCTCGTGCAATAGTTGTCACGCTAAACAGTACTATGCCACGACGGCCCCGAATCATTTACAAGCGGGTTTCTCAACAGACTGCCAGGATTGTCATGGAGTGATGGACATCGTATGGGGACCAAGCAGTTTCGACCATAGTTTCTTCCCGCTGGTTGGCGGGCACAACATCCAGAATTGTTTTGCCTGCCACGCAAGGTCAAAGGCAACCGGAAATTTCAAAGGCTTGTCGGTGGATTGCAACGGCTGTCATCAGGCCGATTATGTTCACACAACTTTTCCGAGCCATACGCAACTGAACCTGTCAACACAATGTCAATCCTGTCATAACATTAATGGTTGGACACCTGCAACATTCGACCACTCGTTGACAGGATTTCCATTAACCGGAGCCCATGCTTCGCCGACTGTCGGTTGCGCATCGTGCCACAAAACAACTACCGCAGTATTAAGTAAAGATTGTTTTTCCTGTCATGCTAATGACTTCACATCAGCCTCAAATCCGAATCACGTGTCCCAAGGATTTCCCCATGAGTGCGATCAATGCCATTCGACGATGAACTGGAGCGGCCTAAGTTTCGATCATAATACAACGGGATTCCCGTTGTCTGGAGAGCATGCCAACTTACAATGCCAGCAATGCCACGCCTCCGGATATAATAATACACCGTCCGATTGCTATTCGTGCCACAGTAATGATTTCACAACGGCAACATCACCGGTCAATCACACAGCTACCGGCATCCCCCATGCCTGCCAAGACTGCCATACAACTGTCGCTCCGTTTACTACATCGACATTTAATCACGCAACGACCGGTTTTGCGCTAAAAGGCGCCCACGCGCAGGCAGCCTGCGAATCTTGCCACAAGGGGACAGTCATAGGGACAGCGACAGATTGCTATTCTTGCCATAGCGCAGATTTTGCAAGCACTACTAACCCAAACCATGCAATCCAAGGATTCTCGCACCAATGCGATCAATGTCACACAACGACAGACTGGACAAGCGCAGGCTTTGATCATACTGCCGCTGGCTTCCCATTAACCGGCGAACATGGCAACTTGCAGTGCCAGCAGTGCCACACCAACGGATATGCGACGGCGCCACCTATAGATTGCTATTCCTGCCACAGCAATGATTACAAGACCGCGACCACCCCCGTCAACCACGTTGCGGCCGGACTTCCGCACACGTGCGGCGGCTGCCACACCATTGCCGCTCCTTTCACTACATCGACATTTAATCACGCAACGACCGGTTTTACGCTGACAGGAGCCCACACGACCGCACCATGTGAGAGCTGCCACAAAGGGGCCGTGACCGGAACGCCGACGGATTGCTATTCGTGCCATAGCACAGACTTCGCGGGAGCCACGAGCCCAAACCATACCGCGGGCGGATTCCCGCATGATTGCTCGCAATGCCATTCGACGACAAGCTGGAGCGGCGCGACTTTCGACCATAGCACCACAGGTTTTCCCCTGACCGGCGCCCACATAAGTGTGCAGTGCCAGCAGTGTCATACGAATGGTTACACTTCCGCTCCGTCTGCTGCCTGCGTAAGCTGCCACCAGAGTAATTACAATTCCACCACAAATCCCAGCCATGTGACCCTGGCGCTCTCGTCGGATTGCACCGCGTGTCATACCACAAACCCTGGTTGGACACCCGCGACGTTCCCGATTCACAGCAACTATTACGTTATAACGGGGGCCCATACTTCTTTAACGTGCGATCAATGCCATAATGGGAACTATAACACCGCTTCGACCAGTTGTTATGGTTGTCACCAAGCAGATTATGGGAATACTAAGAATCCGCCGCATCAAACCGCAGGTTATCCGACAGATTGTACGCAATGTCACACGCAGACAGCATGGTCGCCGTCGACATTCAAACATATTCAATTCCCAATAACCTCAGGAAATCACGCAAGTCCTCCACTACTGTGTTCTCAATGCCATACTACAATATCGAATTTCTCAATGTTCTCGTGCACGACAAGCGGTTGCCACCCAGCAGCAAGCACGGACCCGCACCACAGGGACGTAACAGGTTACGTCTACAGCCCGACGTCATGTTACACTTGTCATCCAACCGGCGGTGGCGGTTGATCGCAATGAAGGTCCATGGCACTGAATTGCTCATGGGGTTTCTTCTCGTCCTCGCTCTATGCAGTGTAGCATTCCCTCAGGAAAGCAAGTTTGAATCCATTCCGGGCACGATTTCGTTCATCAGCCCCCAAAATATCTACGTGAAATTTGCAGCCACTGGTGGAATAGTCGCCGGTGACACAATTTTCTATGATGACGAGGGCAAGATAAGACCAGCCTTGATAGCAAAGTATTTGTCTTCACAATCATGCGCCGGTCCAAAAATCGATGTCATCGATTTGAAAGTCGGCAATCAGGTTTTTGCACTAGTAAAATCAGAAAGGCTGAAATCGAATCCTCAAAAAAACATGACTTCGGCCATATCTGACGCAAATGCTACGGAAGGAAATGCGCTAAGCTCTCTCCAACGGGGATCTACGGCTTCTACGAGGACACTGTCGAGATTCTACGGAACCCTTTCGTCGAATTCGTACGCTGGCTTTACCAATGCAACAAATGGCTCGACGACGCAAAGATATAGTCACACGCTGTCAATCAATGCAGAGAGCATTAGCGGCACACCGTTTTATTTCTCAACTTATTCGAACCTTTCTTACCTTCCAGCCGATTTACCAGGCATGAAGGCCAACATATTCAACAATTGGAAAATCTATGACATATCGGCAAGTTATAAAGAACGGGATTATGATTTGTCGTTCGGACGGCACATTAACTACTATATCTCAAACATAGGACCTGTTGACGGCTTTCAAGGTGAAAAACAACTTGGTAATTTCTGGCTTGGCGGTGTCATCGGATCGAGACCCGATTTTTACAACATGAGTTTCAATATCAGATTCTTTGAAGTGGGGGCATATTTAGATCGAACGGACACTCTGGCAAGCGGCGTAATGCAGAATACCGCTGCGCTCTTCCAACAGACAAATGACCTAAGAACCGACCGGCGCTTCTTTTATTTTCAGCACAACAGCACAATGTCGCAAGACCTGAGCTTCTTCGCCTCGGCGGAAGTCGACCTTTTCAAGTTGCAAAACAATCTGCCCGCTAACCACGTCTCCCTCACAAGCTTGTTTTTGTCGTCCCAGTATTCTCCGACTAATAGTTTAATGTTCAATCTCTCCTACGACGCAAGACGGAATGTGGTCTACTACCAAACATTTGCCAGCACATTCGACAGTCTTTTCCAAAACCAGATTCGCCAGGGATTCAGACTCTGGATGAACTGGAGACCGCTGTCCGTTCTTATCTTAACTTTGAATGGTGGATACAGCTATCAAAAAGGAGATCCCGTTCCATCAAGAAATCTCATTGCTACACTGACAGAGCCTGATATTCCTTTGGTCGATCTGTCGGCTTCCATTTCGTGCAATAAGATTATCGGGAGTTATTTGAACGGTACGATGTATGGAATTAACCTTACGAAATATATTCCATTCAGTTCCAGCAGCCTATCGCTCGGATATCAGCGTGTCAATTACAGTTTCGGAAATTCAGCCACCGCGCTGCTGCAGAACGTCGGGACGGTCCAAGCATCGATGAGAGTGCTTGGCGAACTTTTTCTTAATCTGTATTATGAAGGAATCTTCAGCCAGCAGACTACTTACGGAACACTGGTCGGCGGATTTACCTTAAGGTTTTAGACGAGTCAGTCTGCCCATTTCCAAGTCACGCACAGAAAAATAGAAAAAACTCGGAACCCACAGAAGATTCTAAGCTTGGAATACTTATCTTAGATGATGGGAAATGAGTTTCGTCCCTTGTCGTGAAGATTTTTGAACCTAAATCGAGACAAACAAACCGCAGCCTCATGAAATTGAATGTCAAGGAATTTCCGCACAGAGTTTTCACTTTCTTTTTGATAATGATGGGAACCATAACGGCTTTTACAATTCTGGCGAGAAACTACTCATATTACCTAATGCCGTTGCAGGAAAGACCATTTTATACGAGATACGACTCCTTGAAGCCGGAAGGATTCGAAAGTCACGGTTACGGCGTAATAGGGACAACGATGGTCTTTATAGGCGTAATAACTTACTCCACCCGAAAGCGCCTGAAGAGGCTTAATCAATTCGGCAAAATAGGGAACTTCCTCGATTTCCATATCTTCATGTGTCTCGTTGGTCCTATCCTAATAATGTATCATACCACATTCAAGTTCGGAGGAATTGCAGGTGCAGGTTTCTGGTGTATGACCGCGGTCGTCTTCAGTGGTTTCGTTGGTAGATATTTTTATAAGTTTATGCCGAAAAATATCGAAGGTCACGAAACTTGGCGCAAAGGAACTTGAAGATGAACGACAACGATTGCTGCAATCATTAATAACGCAACACGGTCTTAGTGACAAAGTGATTGAACAAATAGACAAAATCGGCGCTGTGCGTTTCGACGGCTCAAATGCGGGGTTCTTGAAACTCTTCTGGTACCTTCTCAGGGTTGACATTTCAAGGTGGAAATATCAAAAAGAACTTTACCAGATTCTCCACAAACACTCCATCCCTTCAAGCGCAGTTAGAAAGATCTTGGGTTTAGCTCAGCAACGAAACGCTTTGAGGCAGCGCATACTTGTCCTCGAAAAGGTTCGTTTGGTGTTCCATTACTGGCACGTAATTCATCTCCCCTTTTCCCTGATAGTGCTTATGATTCTTATCATACATGTAGGCATCGCAGTTGCTTTTGGATACACGTGGATTTGGTAATGTGAAGTTTGTATCTTTTGATATGAACAGAATGGCATATCTTGTCCGACTGTCGATATGTACAATTAAGGGGTCGCTACTTCAGTAATTTCCTTCTACCGCGTTAGAATTCAGCACGCCAAAAATTAAGTTTGCGCAATAGAATTGTTTATTTTGTGGATCGTTCCATTAAAGAGGAATAGACTGTTGATATCACATCCTTGGTCGAAGGAAGAGGAAGTTTGGAAGCACAAAGTAGTTGGAGCATTGTAGTGCGGAGAATTCGGCTGACTGTGGGGCTTGCAATTACACTCGCAGCCTTGGCACATGCCCAAGTGTCGCCTGGTCCACTTTACTCGGGCCATGCTCAACTCGAAGGAATAGAAAAATGCACTTCCTGTCACACGGTTGGAAAGTTGATCTCGAACGATAAGTGCGTTGCATGTCACAAAGAAATTGGTGTTCGCGTCAACCAACACGAAGGCTACCATGCTACCGTAAGCTCTAAGTTATGCACCGAATGCCACCTCGATCATCTGGGGGAAACATATCAGATAATCAGGTTCGACACCTTATCGTTCAATCATGCCACGGTCGGATTTGTCTTGCAAGGTAAACACAGAATCACAGGCTGCCGTCAATGCCATAACCAGGAAAATCTTTTCGCTCAGGATGCTAAGGCACTTCCGGCAACTCAAAGGGCGAAAACGTATCTCGGATTGTCAAATAGGTGTGCGTCATGCCACGAGGATATTCATAAAGGTCAATTCCCTCAGGCCTGCTCTGCATGTCATAGCGCGGATCGTTGGAAGCCTGCTGATAATTTCTCCCATGATCGAACAGACTACCCCCTTACCGGGAGACATAAAACCGTCAATTGCTCCCAATGTCACAATGAAAGGCTCGCCGACAAAGTGACCATCAAGTATACGAAAATAGAGTTCTCGTCATGCGCCGACTGCCACAAAGACCCGCACAAAAACGAATTCAAGCAGCCGTGCTCTTCTTGCCATTCGACCGATACCTTCGTCAAGGTAAACAAGCAGCAATTCGACCATTCAAAAACATCCTTCCCTTTGGTCGGCAAACATACTGCTGTTAAATGTGGACAATGTCATCAAAACGACCCCAAGAAGAGAAATGCCAGTGGCGAATTCGGATTCCATATTACAAGATTCCAATTATGTTCCGATTGCCATGCAGACGGCCATGGCGGACAATTCTCAGATACGCCAGAAAATGCGAAATGCGAATCCTGCCACACAGTCGCCGGTTGGATTCCAGCTGACTATACGATGGCCGATCATCAAAAGGTAAGATTCATTTTAGATGGAGCCCATCTTGCAGTCGCATGTTCAGACTGTCATCTTGCAGACAGAGTCAAGGCACCCTCGACAAGACAATTTCGTTGGATGGGAATAATAGAATGCACAACTTGTCATGGCGACATTCACAAAGGTCAGTTCACATCAGAAATGACTCGTGGTTGCACAACCTGCCACGTCACCGGCTCGTGGCATACCCTTCCTTCTTTTTCTCACGACAAGACAAAGTTCCCTTTACACGGAAAACATGCCGACATCAAATGTGAACAATGCCATGTGCAGCCCAAGGATCCTAGCCAACCTGCAAAATACGTCAGTTTGGATACTACTTGCTCTTCATGCCACACCGACGAACACCAGGGACAATTTCAACTTGAGGGCGTAACAGATTGCACGAGATGCCACACCGCCGACGGCTGGCGCAAACTTGTCTTCGATCATAACACACAATCTAGTTTCGCTCTAACCGGAAAGCATGCTGACGTCCCCTGCAATAAATGTCATTTCACAATCGTGATAAACGGCAAGCAGACAGTCAAATACAAACCTATGGGAACAAAATGCACCGATTGTCATTCCGCGACGGGTTGAGCTTGGGAACTCCAAACCAGTATTGGCTGAGACTTTTGGCCGTTATGTTTACGATGGCTTTGTCCTATGCCGACTGCTTAGCCCAAGCCTCTCCACATGGCGACATCAATCTCAATTGCACAGACTGCCACACGACGGAGGGTTGGACACAACTAGCTTCACCAATGAAGTTTGACCACTCCGAGACCGGATACAAGCTTTATGGCGAGCACAGGAACATCACCTGCAATGAATGCCACGCAGGATTGAAATTTCCTAATACTCCCCACGACTGTTTTTCATGTCACCAGAAGGACTACGATGCCGCGGTTGGCATCAACCACAGGGCAGCAGGTTTCGGTACTGATTGCGTCCAATGCCACGCCGTTGACGGCATGTCATGGCAGTCCAGTTTCAATCACAACCTGACTCAATTCCCAACGCGCGGCGCGCATGATGCAGTCGCTTGCTTGAGCTGTCATGTCGGGAATCGCTACCGTGGCACGCCGCCTGAGTGTGTCTCGTGTCACCAAAATGAATACACCGCCGCACAAAATCCAAACCATATTACTGCAGGGTTCAACACCGAATGTGCAGTTTGTCATCGAGCTTTGACGTGGCAACCTGCGGCTTTTTTCCCTCACCCTTATTTCCCGGTCCACGCCGGCAACAGACATAGCCCAGGAGTTTGGCATGCCTGCACCGATTGCCATGCGGCACAGCCAATTTATTCCACCTTTGAGTGCGTCAATTGCCACGAACATACAAAATCTCGCATGGATTCTCAACATGCTAATGTTAGTGGTTATATATATCAGAGTTCCGCATGTTACCGATGCCATCCAACCGGAGGCGGGTGACCGATGAGAATTGCGTTGAAAACAACCGGGTTGATCCTTCTCACCTTTTTGGCGCTGCATATGCCGGCTTATGCAAGAAACAAAAGCATGTTTCCGATCTCTTATGTTTCCGGAACAACAATATATATCAATGCCGGGCGTCTGCAGGGCATACTCGTCGGGGATACGGCAATAATCATCCATGCCAATACGGAAACCGGAGTAGCGGTGATATTTGCAGTAGCCGATAGTTCAAGCGCCTTGAGGATAGTCACACAAACAGGTACTATAGCTATCGGTGATACGGCGATTACTGCAACGGAAATCACTGAATCGAAGTCAAGCTTGCTTGAAGAGGATGCGACTCAAGCGCCGATAATCCCGAGAATTACTTCGCCGGCAGCAAAATCAGAACGTGAGAACATCTTGTCAGGCCGGGCAGCCGTCCAATACAATTTTATTTCGGCCGAAGAATCGAAATTCAGCTTAAGTCAGCCAGCAGGAATGTTGGCGTTAAACATAGCCAATCTTTTCGGCACCGGCACGGTATTTTCGTTCGATGACCGCAGCTTTTATGACAAAACAGACGACTACTCACTCTATGGAAACGCGACTGGGTTCCAGCACAATCTTTATCAAGTTTCACTCATACATGATTTGCCGGATGCTTCAGTTGGCTATGGGGTCGGCCGGCTGACCTCGCGCTTTGTCGGAGGCATCGGCACTTTTGACGGCGCGCAGTTTTACTACAGGATGAACAATTTTACGGGAGGGGTTCTCGGAGGAGCGGCTGCCGATGTTCCATCATCGTTGAATTTTGGGGGGACAAGGACCGCACTCTTTCTGAATTACCACTCCGGCTCGGATTTCTTCCGCCAATACGACGGCACAATCGCCTACGGATTACAAATGGTAAGCGGAAATCTTGATCGCAATTTTCTCTACCTCCAGAATTCACTCTCTCTTGGCACGAAGTTGTACCTTTATGAAACCACGGAGATTGACATGAGCCAACTCTCAAACGGAGCCAGGGCAACTTCTTTCAATTTCTCGGACACATATTTCTCCGCAAATTACTATCCGGAGGATTGGCTGTCCTCCAACATCGGCTATGATGCTTCAAGGGATGTGTACCTATTTCAGTCGATGAAGAATGTCCCCGACTCCCTGATAGACAGAAATATTTTGCAGGGTTATCGGGCTTCTCTGACGGCGCACTTACCGGACAGGATAACCATATCCGCAAATGCAACTCTCAATGCACGCAGCGATTATGCACGTGACGAACACACACTCGGCGGTTCAGCTCGAGCTAGCGATATTCTTGGTACCAACATAAATGCCGCTGTGAACTACTTGGATATAGTCGGAGTGTTTTCAAACGGACACGATTTCTCCGGCGAGATCGACCGGACGCTTTTCGATCGCCTTTCCATCACCTTGCGCTACGATTCCTACGTCATTTCCCTTTCAACTCTACAGCAGACCTACACAACGCAAACCTATTCCGGACTATTGAATTTTGACTTCTCTTCAAGATTGTATTCGACCGTCGGCGTCGACGATATTATTGATGCAACCATGAACAGTATAAATGTTTTTGCAGAGATTGGGCTTAGGTTCTAAGGATCAGTTAGCATGAGCGAGACCACCCTCACTGTAGTAATCGTAGCTCTTTTGATCACTGTTACTGTTGTTCCCTACTTCCGCCGGATGAAATCGAAAGAGGGAAAAGCCAGGAAGAAGTTCCATGAATTGAAAATCAGCGGCCTTCATGAGGCGGCAACAGTTCATCCTCATATCGACGTCACCAACTGCATCGGCTGCGGCGGATGCGTGAAGGTATGTCCTGAAGGAGACGTCATCGGCATTATCGAAGGGAAAGCCACGTTAATTCACGGCGCGAAATGCGTGGGTCACGGACTCTGCGTCGACGCTTGCCCTGTCGGTGCAATTCAGTTATTAATGGCAAATCCCGGACGCAGCGCCGATCTTCCCGTACTTGACGAGAACTACGAAACCAATGTGAAAGGAGTCTTCATAGTCGGTGAGCTCGGCGGAATCGGATTAATAAAGAATGCGGTTTCACAGGGAAAAGCCGCAGTCGAGTATATTGCATCAAAGAAATCGGATCACCAGGCAGAATACGACGTCGCAATTGTTGGAGCCGGACCTGCCGGCCTTGCCGCCGGACTTATGGCAAAAGACAAAAACCTAAGATACATAATCCTTGAACAGAGCGATATCGGTGGCACGATTCTCCATTATCCGAGGGCAAAGATTGTCATGACAGCGCCTGTTGAACTCCCCTTCTGGGGAAAACTGAAACTGACAGATGTCAGCAAAGAAGCTCTACTCGATATATGGGAAAAGATTATCGGCAAAGCCAATCTCGACGTCAGAACAAATGAGAGAGTAACCGACATAGAAAAAATAGACGCCTCTTTCAAAATAGTGACCACCACGCTTCAAACGACTGCTCAAACAGTGGTACTTGCTCTCGGAAGACGCGGAACACCTCGAAAACTCGGAGTGCCCGGGGAAGAGCTCTCAAAAGTCATGTACCGACTGATTGACACATCGACTTACAATAACAACCACATCCTGATAGTTGGCGGCGGCGACTCCGCAATCGAGGCCTGCGTCGGTTTGTCAATTCAGAGGAACAACGCCATAACTCTTTCGTATCGAAAAGGTGAGTTTTCCCGGCTTAAAGAGCGGAATAAAGCTCACATTGAAGTAGCAATGTCGAAGAAGAGAGTCAATGTCGTTTTTGGTTCAGAAGTGAAAGAGATCCAGGAGAAAAGCGTTATCCTCTCGACGCAGAATGGTGAGATGGAAATTCCCAACGAATTTGTTTTCATATTTGCCGGAGGCGAAATGCCGTTCGAGCTCCTGAAGAGAATTGGCATTTCGTCGCAGCTTCAAGAAATTGAGGATAGAGCTGCAGACCATGCTGCCTGACTATGAAACGTAGTGTCACCGTTCTTCCAATCCTCGCAAGTCTATTGCAATTCAGCCATCTCGAAACACGCTTTGCGATGTCCTTGTTTCCAAGCCATTGAGTGCCTATATTAATTTGATCGCGGGGTGGAGCAGCTGGTAGCTCGTCGGGCTCATAACCCGAAGGTCGAAGGTTCGAATCCTTCCCCCGCTACAAAAACCTTCAAAAAGCCTTCGTTCTCACAAGACGTAAGGCTTTCTTTTTTGACCTTCAAGACAAATTCTTACCTTTTAGTGCCCAATTTAGTCCCCACTTATTTTTGGTGCTTTTGCCTCCAAAATCGAATGGAGGTTGTACCATGTTCATTTATAAACACAAGAACGGTTTCTATTACGTTTACTATGAGAACACAGAGGGAAAAAGACGAAAAGTCTCCACAAAGGCAAAGCTGAAAAATGAGGCATTGAATTTCCTCGCCAACTTTCAGCAAGAACTAAAGAAGCGTGAGGAATCGAAACTTCAGTCGATAAACCTCCAGCAATTCTCTTTCGAATTCCTGCGACACTTTGAACCGGGACATTCACCGAAATCTCTTGCTGATTATCGGACAACATTCCGGCAACTGGAAAAGCATTTCGGGAACACAGACCTGATAACCTTCCCTCCGAATGCCATTTCGGAGTACATCGAAGCAAGAATCCGTGAAACTTCTCTCTATGCTGCGCGAAAAGATTATATCAACCTTTCAGCTTGCTTCAACTACGCTGTGAAGAACCGTTATCTACACGACAATCCATGCAAGCAAGTCTCAAAGCCAAGAGTGCCTGAGAAACTCCCGATGTTCTTCAGCGAAGCCGAATTCCAAGTCCTGCTAACACAAATTGGAAGCCAAGACATGAAAGATATTGTGCTGTTTGCCGTCAATACGGGACTCCGACAAATGGAGCTTCTTACACTCGAATGGAATCAAGTGAACTTCGAGAAAAGAGCTTTGATGCTTGACAACCGGACTCATGTTACGAAAAGCAAGAGGATTCGGAGCGTTCCTTTGAACGACAAGGCATTGGCAATTCTGCGAAACAGAAAAAACAAGACCACTGGAAATGTTGTTTTTACTTTTGCTGGAGAGCCGATTAAGCAGGATTGGATTATCCATGAATTCAAACGATATGTGAGACGGGCAAAGCTGAATCCTAAGCTCAACTTCCACAGCCTGCGTCACACTTTTGCGTCATGGCTTGTTCAAAGAGGCGTGAGCATTTATCAGGTTTCCAAGTTGCTCGGTCACTCAAGCGTGAACGTGACGGCGATATATTCACACTTACAGCCTGACGACCTGCGAGAATCTGTCAGCAGACTCATGGAGCCGACAAATTGAGTCGAGCGTTTGTTTCTTACGACTTCATGGAGTAAAATACAGCCAGAGGAAAAACAGAGACTGAAATGAAACCGGGCAAAATGGTGCTCTTAGTCCTGTCGCTTGCCGCTACCGTCATGTCTTGCGCGAGTTTCCACGGATACAAACTCTTAGTGCAAACACCCTCTGGCGCGCTCTATAGTAAACATGATGATTTTCGCAACGAAACATTGGTCGAGAACGGGTATTTCATAGCACACTCGAATTGGTCGCTGGGGGCTATGGTCGGAGAGAACGTAGTTGGGAAATTCTTCGTATTGTTGTTTCAGAACCGTAGGGGCTATTGGGCTTACCGCGGTAACGTTTTTCTGGTAAACGAACTCGGTGACAGTATGAGCTGGCACTCCACAGCCGAGGAGGGAGGACATTCCCCCATCAATTTTGCTGAAAACCGTGATGTGGAAGTCACCCCACTTTCCGATAGCCAAGTCACTCAACTGTATGGCCTTTTGAAAAATGGCAAGCAAACCAGCGTAACTCTTGGTGGACAAGAATATGAAGTCAACCAAGAAGCCAGCACCGCCATCCTTGAAACGATAGATTATTACAAAAGCCTGAAGAAGTTCGTGGAGTAAAATAGAGCCAGAGGAAAAACTTGCGAATATTGCTAAGCGTTTTTTCAAACCCCTACTGTTCCCGTTCAGTTGGGAGACCGTTAACGGTTCGCAAGCGGTAGGGGTCTTTTGTTTTAGTCTTGGGTAATCTAATGCAAAAGGGAAAATTAGGAGGTTGAATTGAAAAAAGTCCATGTACTGTCCCTATTTCTTTTACTTGCGGGTTGCGCGCCCCAACTGCCCGTCAGACCGGCGATTCAGGATACCGAGATTTATCGTGCGCCTTTTGATAAAACATGGAGCGCAGCCGTAGAAACAATTCTGGAGCGGTCATTGCCGATTGCCTTGGTTGATAAATCAAACGGCATTATCACAACCCAACCTGTGATTTTTGCCTCTGGAAGCGGTGCGCACGTGGAAATAGACCGCCTTGCAGTTCGGCCCTCCACACCATTCTTGGGGACATGGATTACGGGCAGGTACACTATCAGCGTATTTGTAGCACGGTTAGACAGCAACCAGACGCGGGTCAGAATCACGACGCATATTGAAGCCTATGAAAGCAATTCGGAATATCAGTGGTTTGAATGCTTCTCCAAAGGGATAATTGAAGACGGCCTATTCAAGAGCATCACGGCAAAATTGTGAGACATTACACACGCTTGGCTAAGTGGTGGCCGTTGCAGTTCTGTTGTGCTTCCATAAGGTTGCGCTGGACTGATTTGAAGTTAACTTGCTGATAAACGCCATGGTACAATTTCAATCCCTCGCTTGTCCCGATTCTTCAGGAGACCGCTTGGCGGCGGTCAGCAACAGGCGGGGGATTTGTATCCGAGAACTTCCATTCGGGGACGCGGGTAAATGACAAAGGTCGATGAACTTACAGCCTAATTTAACAAGTTGAGTATTGAAGGCGAAAACGCCGACTTCCAATCAGAGATCGAAGAACTTCTGCCAAAGCAGCAGGCTTGGATATTATGGCTCTGCACCGAAATTTGACGACACCAGTATGCTGAGATAAACTTTCTGAAAAAGCAGCAGGCGTTTGCCTCTGAACTGAGAAACAAAATCCTTGAAATATCGCACAAATTATCCCGAAAACTTGCCTGTCATGCACAGTTAGACAGGTTGATGAGCTTTTAAGACCAAGTGCAGCTTCCCCGACATGGGTGAAACAAACAGAATCGAGGACGGCATTACTTTCCGATTACAGTCACTTTACATCGCCATGCTGCCGGTGAGCGGATGCGCAAGTAAAGGTGGCCGATAATCCTAACGGGGTCCCCAGGGATAAAAAGAGGGGGATCCGCGGCCCCCATAGCTGTGGCCCAGAGTACCGCCAGAGGCGATTAGCATTCATTCCTTGGCTTCCTTGTTGTCTCGCTAATTTGCCAATGTGAAATCTGTCACTTGACATTACTTGTGTTTGTGGTATATTTATTACCACACGCGGTAAGCAAACTACCACGTGTAAACAACTCAACAAACAGGAAAAAGGGAGACAAGCCTATGACATTCGGAGAGTTTTTAAAGGGGAAACGATTAGAAAAAGGACTTGGTTTGAGGGAGTTTTGCGAGTTGGCAGAAATGGACGCAAGCAACTGGAGTAAGATTGAGCGTGGACGACTTGGTCCGCCTTCCAAGAGGGATGTATTGGAGCGCGTAGCCAAGGTTGTGGGATTCAAGAAAGGTTCGGATGACTGGCTGGAGCTTTTCAACCTTGCCTCCGTTGCACAGGGCAGGATTCCCGAAAGTGTTTATGAGGACGATGAGATTGTTTCAAAACTACCAGTTTTCTTCCGCACTATAAGTGGGAAGCAACATTCACAACAGGAACTGGATGAGCTAATAAGGCTGCTGAAACAGAGATAATTGTGGAAATTGACTTCTCTAAGCTACCACTCTCCAGGCTACCGAAAGAAGCTATTTGGAATGAAGCTGACAAGCTAAGACAGAATCATTGGGGAAATGGAATACCGGTTGATGTGGATATAATTGTCGAACGCGGGTTGGGCATCGACATCATTCCAATACCAAGTCTAAAGCAATTTGCAGGCACAGAGGCTTTTCTGACAGCCGACTTGCAGGAAATTGACTATGACCCTTCGGCATCGGATGTTCGCATAAGGTTCTCAATCGCTCACGAAATTGGACACTATTTCTTGCACAAAGCAGCTATATCTAAACTACGAGCAGTCACATTTGAAGAGTGGAAGAATATGCAAGCGACTATGCCGAGTTGGTTTTGGGGCAAGGCTGAGTGGCAAGCAAGGGAATTCGCGGGTAGGCTGCTTGTCCCAAAGGACAATCTTCTTAAAACGATTGCTTCAATGCATGAGACTATCGAAGAAGCTAAGCAGAGCCTACCAGACCTTACACAAGAGATTATCGTCGAGTACCTTACGCCTACCTTGGGCAAACTGTTCAAAGTCTCCGCAGATGTGATATCGAAAAGAATAATATCAGAAGACATCAAACTTATTTAGCTTTCACTGTACCATGATGCCGAATTTGGAACGCTTACCTGTCTTGACAAGATGGAACAGATGAGTTAAATTCTTGTACCATGAAGCCCTTGAATCTCGCAAAATCACAAAAATGGTTTTCGGAAAGTCCGGCTGGTCTTAATCAAAGGCAGCGAGAGCCTAAGAGCTTCACCGTTCGGGCTTTTCCGTTTTTAGGGCAAAATCACCAAAATATTTCACCAAAAAAGTCCCCACTTTCTCGTAAGTCTTTGATTTTGCTGGTAGCTCGTCGGGCTCATAACCTGAAGGTCGAAGGTTCGAATCCTTCCCCCGCTACAAATCAAGTCCGTTCCTATACGGACTTTTTCTTTTCAAGAAAGAAGAGTCGGTTGTCTCTCGTCCCAATTAGTGATGGAAATCGATGATACGAAGGCTGTTCTTGAAGGCAAACCTCGATTGAAGATCCTTGTCGTGAATATCAAATACCTCGGCGATTTAATCGTATCGACTCCGGGGCTGCGAGCACTACGGGCATCACGACCTGACGGGGAAATAACTATGCTGGTCCGAAGAGGCTACGAAGAGACAGTCTCATCGAATCCCAATCTTGACCGCGTGATGACTTTCGACTCAAAGTTGAAGGGACATCTCACTTTTAGGAAAGCACTTCTTGCGATCAGGTTTATGCGCTTGATCCGCAATGAAAAATTCGATGTGTTTATCGCCCTCCATCCAGGCGATCGGGTCGCACTTTGGAGCTGGTTTTCAGGAGCAAAACTCAGAATCGGCCCGCGCAATCAAAGCTTCCACTTCCTTTTTAACAAATTGGTTGACGTCGAGGAAGACACAATTAGCTATCTCGAATACTACAACGAGATATTCTCGGCATACGTCGGGAGAGTTAATTCCAACAGGACTGAATTCCTCGTCCCAGCCGAGAAACTGGAGTGGGCAGACAAATTCCTCACGACAAACAACATCTCGCCAGATGACATCCTGGTTGCCATCCATCCGGGAGCAAGTGAGCCGACAAAGATGTGGCGAGGCAAGAATTTTGCTGAACTGATACGGCGCCTCAATACTGATTTGCGAATAAAGACATTATTAATTGAGGGCAATCAGGATCGCGAGATTTGCGGCGAGATTCTGAGACTGGCAGACGAGAATAAGGTGGTTCACTTTGAATCGAACAGCATAATACGAACAGCCGCTCTCATCAAACGCAGCAAACTTTTCATTACGCATGATACCGGTACAAGGCACCTTGCCGTCGCCGTCAGGACTCCCGTGCTCGCCTTGCTCCCCGAAGACAATCTGAGATGCTGGAATTTCTACGAAGATATTGATTTCCATCATGCAATAATCGGGAAGAGATATTTCCCAAGTCCTGATTCGAGTGAAAGGCCTTTCTTGGGTGACATTTCAGTGGAAGACGTTTACAGCAGAGTGGGAGAAATTTTAGGATCATGGCAACGAGAGAAATAAAAAGGATACTCGTAATCAAGTGGGGCGCACTCGGTGATATCGTCATGAGTACTCCCGCAATCCGGGCATTGCGCGAGAACTATCCGAAGGCCAAGATTACGATTTTGTCAAATGAGTTGATGAAAGAAATTCTCCCTCAAGGATTTTTGAATGACGAGCTGATTCTGATCAAGACTAAGGGCGGAAAAGTGGACGAACCAATCTTGAAGCAGCTTCGGCTGATTCGTCAGCTCCGCAAACGAAAGTTTGATTTAGCGGTCAACCTGAGATGGACGTCCGAGCGTTGTGCCATGATTGCATACTTGAGCGGAGCCAAGCAGCGTGTCAGCTCAGGGCCGAAAAATATGATGGGGCTATACACAATAAAAGTAAATGCGCCTTCCGGGCGTTATCATGAAATTCGCCGCAACCTTGACATCGTGAAAGCCCTTGATTTGAAAGTAAACAACGAAAATCCGACGTTGTTTATTTCGGAAAGAGAGCTGGAATTTGCCGACAATTTCTTCGCAAGAAATTCGCTTGACAGATCCAACACTTTCTGCATCCATCCAGGCGCAAGCAAGCCGGTGCGAGCATGGATGCCCGAGAGATTCAGGGAAATAGCCAGGAGGATGACTGAACAATCCGGTGCCCAGGTGATAGTGACACGCGGAAAAGGCGAGGAGAAATTAGCACATCAAGTCGCGGACGGTTTGGAAAAAGCGGTCGTCTGCGAAAGCACAAACAGTATCGGCATGCTTGCCGCCATTATCAAGAACTCAAAGATCTTTTTCTCTAACTGCACCGGTCCGATGAATGTGGCGGTTGCGGTCGGAACACCGGTTATCGCACTTCTCGGTTCGTCTCATCCTGAAGATTGGGGCGCCTACGGTGGGCAGCACATCAATATCAAGTCACCTTTGGACCTGGAGCACTATTCTGACGAAGATGAACGTAGAGCTATGGAGATGATTACTGTAGATCGAGTCTGGGAGGTGATTCAAAGCAAATGGGGCAAATTGAAAACGGAAGCAGGCTAGACAAACCCTGAATGCCGGTTTCTTGCCCACCTTGCAATCCTTATAAAAAACAACGGAACAAAGTCAGGATCTTATCGGTTAAACATGACGGAGATTGAATGTTCAGAAGCAAAATCCTAAATTCTTGCATTGTCATAGTTGAAGTGGAGGCTAAGAATGCCGACTTATGAATATAAATGTGATGCGTGTGGTCATCTCTTCGAGGAATTCCAATCGATGAACGATAAACCTCTGAAGAAATGTCCCAAGTGTGGTGGAAAAGTTCAGCGACTGATCAGCGCAGGCGCTGGCATGATATTCAAAGGCTCGGGATTTTATTCGACCGACTATAAGAAGTCCAATTCATCGCCGTCGAAATCAGCCGGTAAAACAAAACCAGATAAAACCGAAAAGTCCCCGGAAACAAAAACCGAGAAAACAACTTCAACCAAAACAGAAAAACAACCTAAGTAAGTCTATTCTACTTTTCGGTTCGCGCAAGCTGAAAACCGGATTCAATCCGCGCGCCTCTGAGAAAATCTGCCGACGCAAGCCTCTTCTTCCCTTCCAATTGCAGTTCCAAGATCTCAAGAAATTCATCGGAACATGCGACAAGAAATCTTCCCGCATCAACTCTGATCGTACCAAATTGAAGATTACTCGATTCTTGCGCTAGTCGAGCCTTGAAGATTTTCATCATCTTGGAGCCAAGGAATGTGTAGGCACCCGGCTCTGGTGAAAAACCTCGGATGAGATTATGAACGATACTGGCGGTTTTCGACCAATCTATTAAACAGTCTTCCTTTGTGATCTTAGGCGCCTTTGTCGATAGCGAGCTGTCCTGTTCCATAACTCGCACGGTGCCGCTCTGAATCCGCATGAGCGTTTCAACAACTGCCTCCGCACCGAGCAGAGAAAGCCGCGTTGATAGCTCTCCTGCGGTTTCATTTTCTCCGATCTGCGTTTTCTTCTGAAGAATTATTCTGCCGGTGTCAATTTTGTCATCAAGATAGAAAGTTGTCACACCGGTTTCCTTTTCGCCGTTCATTATCGCCCAATTTATCGGCGCCGCACCACGATACTTCGGAAGCAATGACGCGTGCAGATTGAATGTGCCGAATTTGGGAATGGTATAGACCTCCCGAGGTAAAATACGAAACGCGACTACCACCATCACGTCCGGTGAGAGGTCTATCAACTTTGTGATGAATCCTTGTTCTTTTAAAGACGAAACCTGGATTACCGGCAATCCAAGTTCGAGCGCAGCGATTTTAATCTCGGGCGGAAGCACTCTCAATCCCCTTCCCTGCGGCTCATCTTGATTGGTAACAACCGCCGAAACCTCATATCCAGCTTGGACAACTGCTCTCAATGATGGAACAGCAAAATCAGGGGTTCCCATGAAAACGATTTTCACTTTGATAATCCTTCTCCATGAACATGTTGAGGGCGGATCGAATTTGGCGTAAATGGTCGCGAGGTCTCAAGAGCCAACTGCACAATTCAACACTCCGGCAATGGTCTGGTCAAGTACAAGCCGCTTGCAGGATCTCTCCGGCGTTCGAGCCAAAATCGAATCTGGATAAGACTTCATCGCAACCGGCTGCAATGGCACGTGCACCAGGTGGCCCGTTCACATCCGAAAGATAGCCGATCATTTTGATTGAAGCCGTCACTTTATCTGATTTGATTCGCTCGATCAAATCGATCGAACCTATGAAATCATTTTCAAGATCAACGATAAGCAAATCGCTATCCGTCAGATAATGGCCCACTAGTTCTTTGCTACCTGCGAATGCAACCGTCATTCCTAAAAACTCGGCGGCGCTCCGAATCTTTGCCATGATGTTCAGATCGTTCACGATGGCCGTAGTTTTTGCCATCAAACCAATCCCAAATCTACCGCTTTGTCTTGCAAAGCCTTTATCACGAAAGAAATATGCTCGTCCTCGGGAACCTCGAACTCCGCCATCCCATTTCTTATGTCGTCGCGACTGACACTTCTCGCAAACGCCTTGTCCTTGAGCTTCTTCTTGACAGAGCTGCACTTGCATC
>CAVYHK010000041.1:0-122239 GCA_963768145.1 uncultured Bacteroidota bacterium
GTAGCCGCTTTCCGCGGCGACGCAGAAGAGGTCGCGGGCAGTAAACTTTTGGTTTACCACCGATTATCGTGTTCTTTTCGCCTGTATTCGCGATAAAATATATTATTATATTCCATATAGATTCTATATAGAATATCAAATTAAATGGAGTATATCATTCAATTGACCAAGTCAAGAATGAATGCGATTTTAAATTTCTAAATTGATAAAAACTTCCCCCGTTAGTTATACTTAATGAAACAGATAACAACTTAAATATTGAAAATACTTCACTCGAGAAAATGTACCGTATCTAAGGGGATGAATAATGAAGAAAATAGTACCGCAGGATAAAAGCGAATATGCCAGATATCTATTAGGAAGGGTTAGATTTTTCATGACCAGGGCCAGACGATATGAGTTGATTCCATATCATGTTTCTCCCCGGCAGGCATATATTCTCTTTCTTCTACATACTCTTGGCCAAAGTACTACGCTCAAAGAATTAGCTTGGCAAACAGATAGAAAAATTAACACTCTCTCAATAAACATGACTAAGATGGAAAGAGATGGGCAAGTGAAAAAGGTCAGAGAAACCATCTTCAATGCAAATAAGATTTGAGTTAACCCAGAAAGGCATCGACACTTATCTTAATTGCAATAAAGATAAATCAGTAAAAGCAATAATGTCAGTTTTATCTGAAGAAGAGAATCAACAGCTAATATTAATTCTGGAAAAATTAGTGAAAAAGGCAGAAAAATATAAAATGGGAAAAATTTAGAAAACACTTCCCAACGATCTTATCGTCAGGGTATTTTCCCTAATTCAACTTCATTGACCAGAAAATCCAGCTCAATGGCGTAGTAAGTCTTCGAAAGAAACGGGATTACCTTTTTATATTTAACGGATGAAATAACACCCGCAAGGATACACTGTAACCGGCTCTCCGTTCCCTTCAATTCGAAAATTACTATTTAAAAACCGGATCATGGTTACTTTCCGGCTAGTTGTGTTTAAAAAACTAAGGACAGCCTCGGCAAACTCTTTCGGCCAGACACGATCGATGTCAATCGGGCCGTCTTTAATAATGTTTAGCTTGCTCCCGGGTACTAACTTGTGGACATTTTCCGCGACTACGCAGAAGGGGTCGCGGGTGGCTGAGAGCACCAGCGTCGGACATTTGATCAGTGGTAACCTGGGCCGCGGGTCATAGTTACGACCGGCCCAATGGATTTCTTCACCCCTCGGCCCCGCTTTAATATACTCCACCGCCCGATCATGCGTGATATCCAGGGGATGTCCCCAGAGGGCAGACCGCTGCCACCACTCCATTAAATGCGAACCATCCGGCTTGATTTCTACCCGGCCTCTGAAGTTCGGCGGGTCTTTAATGTTTTTACCTTCGCTCTCATAATACCCGATCGAAGAAAGCACCAGCTTGCTGACACGTTCCGGCCAGTTTACCGCCATCTCTACACCTACTTTACCGCCGACATGTTGACCCACAACATTCGCCTTCTTGATACCGAGACTATCCATAAAGCTAATCATCGTCCGGGCATGCTCAAGCACATCATAGGCGTGCGGCGCGGGGTCGGAGTCGCCATTACCCAGAAAATCCGGGGCAATCGCCCAATAGGTCTTAGACAGGAAAGGTATCACTTTTTTGAATTCATCCGACGAAGTTACGCCCGCGTGCAACAATAAAACCGGCTCGCCGGTTGCCTTCAAACCGGTAAAGAATCTGCCCTTCCGGGATATCCGCATACGCTCTTTTCAAATTGAACTCCTTCGATTACACTCATTTGAGATTTCAACCGCAAATTTGAATATTTTCGAATACCATTTCGATGGAAATTTCTTTCCTGGTAATGCTATAATATCCGCTACCGAATATTATAAATTAAAGGCAGAATACTATCAATTTACAGTTTTATCAAGCTTTGATATTAACGTCTTTATCGACAAACCCGGTAGCCGAACCATATGTGGCCACATTCGTTTGATGTCAAACAAGCAAAAAGCTATAATAGTTTAAACTAAAAACAGCTACAACATCGAGGTATTTATTCAGGGATGAGAATAAGACAGAGAAAGCCGTTTCAATACGGCTATAACAGCATTATCGAGATGGACGGTAAGCACGCTGATGCATTAATGGATTTTGGCATATTAAAGTTGAGTGAAGGCCAAAAATTAACCGATACAGCCTCTAAAGAGAGGGCTTTCTTACTGATTTCGGGAGAAGTTGAATTCGAATGGCAAGAGCAAAAGGCTGTTGCAAAGAGGTCTTCTTGCTTTTATGAAGGTCCCTGGTGCTTGCACGTCCCGTCCAATGTCCCGGTCAATATCAGATGCATCAAGCGTGATTCAGAAATATCGGTCTATAAAACTAACAATGAGCGGTCTTTTGAGTCCAGACTTTTTACTCCTGAAGACTGTCAGGTAGAAATGCTCGGGACCGGTACGATGAATGAAATGGCCACCAGAGCCGTCCGGTCTATTTTTAATAAAGCTAACCGGGAAGAATCAAATCTTCTGCTCGGGGAGACAATCAACTTTCCGGGGAAGTGGTCAAGTTATCCTCCCCACCATCATCCGCAACCCGAAGTGTATTTTTACAAGTTCAATCTCGAAAATGGGTTCGGGTATGCCGGACTTGGGGGCAAAGTATACAAGGTAATTAATAACGATACCCTGTTAGTTACTTCGGAAGTAGGCCATCCTCAAGTGGCTGCACCGGGCTATGCGATGTACTACGCCTGGGTCATCAGGCATCTCGATAATCAGCCGTTTTTAAAACCGACATTTTTCGACGAATATTTATGGCTGAACGATACACAGTCAAAGTTTTGGCCGGACAGCTATAATTAACCTTGAAATCATCGCCGTAACTTCCAAATGGTACTTTGTATCAATTGGGTATAGGCAAAGCTAATGCTTTAGAGAACTTCGCCAAAGAGTGACGTATTGTTCGGCCATGGCTCCAAGATGACCGAAGGCTAAAATCATTACGGTATCGTAGCTGCATCTAGTACTGAGTTGTAATTTTTTTTATGATAAAAGTTGACAATGAAGCATTAGCCTAGTATGTTAAAGTGAATACTGGTAAATAAAAGGAGAAAATTATGGAAGAAACCGAAAAGGATTTATAATGCCGATTGCAGAAGCGGTACCTGCAAAGGGCCCCGACGACACAGTCCGGATCAGATAAGAAAGGCAAAATAAAAGTAGTTAAAAACAAAAATAAAGCCCTTGAAAAAGCGAAATTTGGAAATTCCTGCGCCCTTCCAGTTCGTGATAAAGTAGGGGAAAACAAACTTCAATGCACCTCTGGATAAATGCGTACAAATTGCAACCAGGGGGTGCTGTCGATGAGCATTATCGCGAATATAACAACACTGATATGCCGATTTTTGACGAAGCCTTGTACGTGATTTCCGGTCGAATTCGGGCTAAAGTCGGAGATATTGAAAAGATTGTTGGACCCGACACGTTAATCTATTTCCCGTCAAATGCGATAGTTTCCTTCGCTAATGTCGGAAAGGGCAAAAAAGCCAAATACTTAAAGATAGGCGCATCAGAAGAGGGAAAATTACAGGGAATGCCGATCTACTTCAAAATGCCAACACTATAAAGCTTAGTCCATTTAACCCGATTCGACAGCTATTTAAAACAATCATAAAAGATCTGAGCCTTTACTTAGTCAGTCGTAGTGTTGCTTCAAAATATTAATTTCGGTTATCTTAAAAAATATTGACAAATCTAAAAACCAATGTTAGTATTTTTCATACTCGGAAAATCCTTAAAATAATCCATCTGAAATAATCTGTCCAAAACCGAGAAAGAAAAGTAAAAAACGAGTTCGATTAGCGAAAACTCGACAGATGCAATATAATAGAAACACGACGAACAGAGAGAATTGAACCATAAATAAGAAATTATAAAATGATATCAATAAATCATAAATACAATGGAGGGAAAAATGAAGAAAAAGGTCATTTGGTTAGGTTTAGGCTTATTGATGGTGGCCGCGATGTTGCTTGCATCCTGCGGCACATCCTCCAACAACACTCAATGCCCACAACCGACGAACATCAACCACCGGAGTTGTACTTACTGTCATCAATGGGAGCACTATAAAAACCTATACTTTAGCGGAGCTGCAAGCGTTACCACCAATAACCGGAACTGGTGGGACACTCATCTCTGGGACTCAGTTCTTATCAAGGTGTTGCCGTGACAGACTTACTCAATGCAGTGGGAGGTATTACCAAAGGAGATAGTGTTTCGATAACAGCCGCTAATAACTACACTACGAACATTAACCTACGACCAGATAACCAATAGTAGTTTCAATTACTATGATAAAGATGGAAATACGGTTACTCCCACGACAAAGCCGGTACTCGTCGTGATTTATTCGGCAAATGGAAAGTCCCTTCGAACAGACACATGTTCAGGACCGATTGAACTAGGCATCATCTCCTACCAAAATCTTGTTACAGATATGTCGATGTGGTTGGGGAACATCATAAGAGATTGATATCATCCATTAACCCTAAAGATAGCCATTATGGAATATTAGGAAAAGTAGACATTGGCGGATGCAGTGAACAACCACATCCGCCAACGTCTATTTTTCCCGTTGTGCAGATTAGATTCAGATAATTGCGGTGAATTCAATAACCAGCTTCCATTCAATTGGAATCGGCAAGCGGGTATTTTCTCGCCTGCTCCTATTCCGAAAAACAGAATGATAACTGTAATATAGCGTAGTGTATTTTTCATTATTTGCAAATAAAAAAATGAAAGAAGTATACTTAAGACATGTTTTCCCCCTTCATCTTCGCAAGCAAGATGCGCGTAATTCATTTCGAATAATAGACATACCCGGCTATCGCGGCGGCCTCACTAATATTTTCACTATATCGACAGAGAATGATGCTGATAAACTTGCGTACATAATGTTCATGCGTCATCTGCATTTCCATGTGTCTAACATTATGATCTTTAATACCGCACTATTTCATTTTCTACTTAATCAAAATATAAAAACATTATCTTATAATGTAAGCTTTTATGAAGAACAAAATCGATTATAAATGGGTGGCTTTGTCTGTTACCGGCGTTGGCCTATTTATGGCTTGCCTGGATTCAACCATCGTGGTGATAGGACTCCCTACAATCTTACAGAGTTTGCACTCGAATATCGTCTATGGCGTATGGATCATCACCGGTTACACTCTGATGATGACGATACTTCCGGTCCTGCTCGGTCGGTTGGCAGATTTGTATGGCAGAGTCAGACTTTATAACCTGGGATTTGCCGTTTTCACCATCGGTTCACTGCTTTGCGCTTTATCCCGAACCGGGGAGCAATTGATTATTTTCCGGTTTCTCCAGGGACTGGGGGCTGCCTTGCTCTTTGCAAACAGCGCCGCTATCATTACCGATGCTTTCCCCAAAGAAGAGCTTGGCATGGGACTTGGCACAAACATCATGGCTGGGAACCTGGGGTCCATTGCCGGTTATACTCTCAGCGGTGTGATGATAACATATTTTGGCTGGCGGTCAATATTCCTGATTAACGTACCTATCGGAATTTTCGGGACTATTTGGGGTTACATCCGTTTGAAAGAGGTAGATACCGAGGAGTTGACCTCAAGCATCACGAGTTTACAAGAAGCCCGGCAGACGATTTTGTGATCGGAGACTTGCGCGACCCCGTTGTCTGCAAGAATGTAACCGACCGTCCGTTTGATGAGGTCTATCAACTTGCGGCCGACATGGGCGGGGCGGGCTTTGTCTTCACCGGCGAGAACGATGCGGACATTATGCACAACTCGGGAATGATCAACCTCAACATGGCACATGCGGCTGTCGAGGCAAAGGTAAAGAAGATATTCTATTCTTCCTCGGCTTGCATGTACCCGGCTTACAATCAAGAAGATCCCGACAATCCTAAGTGTTCAGAAGATTCTGCATATCCTGCGGCTCCCGACAGCGAATACGGGTGGGAGAAACTTTTCAGTGAACATGTCTATCTTGCTTTCCATAAGAACTATGGGCTCAATGTCCGAATCGCACGCTTTCACAACATATTTGGTCCTGAAGGGACCTGGGTGGGCGGACGCGAGAAGGCTCCGGCAGCATTCTGCCGAAAGGTCGCAGAGGTAAAAGCCGGGGGTGAAATCGAAATGTGGGGAGATGGGAAACAGACCCGCTCGTTCATGTATGTCGATGAGTGCCTGGAGGCAGTGAGGAGACTGATGGATTCGGATTTCATCGGCCCCGTGAACATCGGGTCTGAAGAAATGGTAACCATTAACCGGTTAGCCGGGATGGTAATGAATATTGCCGGAAAGAAATTGTCCATTAAACACATACCCGGTCCGCTCGGAGTAAGAGGAAGAAACTCTGATAATAGGTTGATTAGGGAAAAACTTGGCTGGGCACCTTCGATGAAACTTACCGACGGACTAAGCAAGACGTATCCATGGATAGCAGAGCAAGTGGAGAAGCAAGTCCGAAAACAGAGGCCACAAGTCGGAGGTCGGTGAGCAGGAGTCAAGAGACAGACTTCAGAAGCCTGGGATGGAAGACCAGAAGTCGATACGAGAAGCCAATGAGTGTGAATCCGGTCAGAAACCACGAAAATCCCCGGTTTTCGTGCCGTGTTACATTGACAGACGTCACTTGGATTCTTAGGTGATTTAATCAATATTACGTGGATGAACGTTCGGAGTGAGTAGTTCAAACTTCAGGGAGCAGCAAGACTTGCTAGCGCCAAAGAAGACTTAGTTACTCTATATATGTACCGATACAGAAAATTCTTATATGCCGTAAGGCTCGCTGTCGATTTGACCATGGTAGTGATTTCATGGGCTCTAGCCGCATACCTGTCGTCTTTGCACGCGGGGGCAGGCTCGTTCCGCTATGTTCATCTGTCGCCTCTGTCGCTAGTACTTGTCTGGGTAGTGTCTTCGCAGGTAACTCGCCTTTATGATGATTCCGGACTAAGAGCATTTGGCTATGAGGTCGTCTCCACTCTGAAGAATGTTCTCATTCAGGGTCTTGCTGCCGCGGTGGTTGTCATATTTGTTAAGGAAAGATCGCTGGCGAGACTCTTCCTTCTTTCATACCCAACCATCCTTCTAGGACTGGTAGCTACCGAAAAATACTTTGTCGATAAGTTCTTGCGGAACGCCAGAAGGCATGGAAGAAATTTGAGGACCGTTCTGATAGTCGGGGGCGGCAAGGTGGGCCGCGAGTTTGCCGAGAGCATTCATCAGAACACTCATTGGGGGTATAAGGTGTGCGGTTTCCTTGACGATAAACGAAAAGAGAGCTTGAATGGGAGATACCTGGGTCCAGTCTCCCAATTGGAGAATGTGTTATCTAATCGCAGAGTGGACAACGTCGTAATTGCTTTGCCGAATCATGCATTCAGAAAAGTTGAAGAGGTAATAGATACTTGCGAGAGATTCACGACGAACGTGAGAATAGTACCGGATTATTTCCACCTGGTATCCCCAGGATATAGCCTCACAATGTTTGATAGATTTCCTTTGATTTCGCTCCGCGAAGTCAAACTTAACGAGTACCACTGGCACCTGTTCAAGAGAGGGTTCGACCTAATTTTCTCCGCTTTCCTTTTCGCTGCAGTTCTATGGTGGCTTCTTCCTCTTATTGCGGTCTTCATCAAGCTCACGTCGCCCGGACCGGTCTTCTTCAAACAGGTGAGAGAAGGGAAAAGCAACGAAAAGTTTGTAGTGTACAAATTCAGATCGATGGTTGTCGGCAGCACGGATGTTGATGACAACGGTGATTACCGGCAGGCGAGCGAATCCGATCCACGGATAACACCGATCGGGAAGATTCTGCGCAGGACGAATCTTGATGAGATTCCTCAATTTTGGAACGTATTAAAGGGTCAAATGTCCGTGGTTGGACCAAGACCCCATCCGATTCCACTGGACGTGAAGTCTAAACGTGAGACCAGGAAATATATGCAGCGCTACTTAGTGAAGCCGGGGATTACCGGTTGGGCGCAAGTTCACGGTCATCGCGGCGAGACACGAGATCCTCAAGCAATGCAGAAGAGAGTAGATTTTGATCTGTGGTATATCGAGAACTGGTCTTTTTGGCTGGACACTAAGATCATCTTTAAGACCGTCTGGCTGATGCTCAAAGGCGATCCGAAGGCGTACTAGTGCGAAGCGAAGAAGATCAGAAGTTGAGAAGGTAAAAGCATAGGAGGTCAGAAGCCGGAAGTCACACGGCGAGGGGTGAAAGGCGACGGTCATCAGCCATGCGCAATGAAGTGTGAACTATCACTTATTGACTTACTTCTCCAATGTTTTTAAGTTAACATCCATCATGAAAATGGATCTTGTGAAATTGACATCCGCGACCGTCATGCTGCTCGTCGCAGGATTGTTTTTTCAAAGTTGCGCACCCAAAGGAACGCCGATCATTGTCCTTGGTACGCCCAGGTTCGTGCCGCAGTCGCAGCCGGACTCGGCTGTAGAAACAGGAATTGGGCAGGATCCAAACACAGGTGGAATCTTTCTCCAATGGTATTCAACAGAAGGCGCGACAGGATTTAAGGTTTATAGGTCTGATACCAAAGGGACAGGACGGTCAGCGGTAAATTTTTCTACGGTCAGCGATGTAGCCGTGAATTCTGCCCTAAGTGACACTTCGACTGTCGACGTGCTCGAAGTGCAGATTGATACAGTGTACTATTACTATCTTAAGGCCTACAATTCATTAGGGACTTTAAGTGGCCCCTCGGACACGATTAGTTATGCACTTCTCCAAAGACCAACTTTGACTTATCCTACCGGTAATGAGACAATAAACGGAGCCAACCTCCAGTTTAACTGGAAGGACTTTACTGCCGGCGGGTATGCGGTCATCCGCGTAGTGGATCTAACGGTTTTCCCGAATTCATACGTATGGATTTCCAAGAGATTCCAGAGTTATGGAGGGAGCGAAACTTATACCGACTACAATTTTGACGGCAACGCTGTCAATCAATTGTCTCCCGGTCATTCCTACGAATGGCGGGTTGACAGGTTTAACCTTGATGGTACAGGAAGGCCCTATGAAGGAGCGAGATCAGTGTGGGGGACGTTTACGGTGAAGTGAAGACTAAAGCACAGCAGATCAAGATTCATGCATATTTTGCCGCGGGGATCCTTTGGAGAGCCGGCGGCTTTTCTGTCTTAGGACATTGGTTTGCAGACTTTTTTTTGGCGAGCACGCAACTGCTCAGAAGTTGTCTCCATTCTTGACCGTTAATCGAGCATCTCTCAATATCTCAAGAACTTGTCACATTGTTTCACGTTTCTCTTTATCAAACTCTATGCCCCTATCCCGGAATAAGGGATGGTAATGTTGATTTCGTCGGGGGCGGCATGCAAATTAATTTGAACTTCGCGAACAATGGTTCGGTATAGATCGCTCTGAAAAAGATGTTTTCTAGTTGAAGGAATAAGCCATGAAGATTACAAAAGCAGTCGTTACAGCAGCGGGCAAGGGGCAACGGAATCTGCCGCTTCAGATCCTGATTGACCGCGATGGCCAGCAAAAATCGGTTCTCAACATAATCATAAATGAGGTCGCGCAATCCGGCGTTGACGAAATTTGCATAGTTATTCATTCGCAGGATGAGGATGCTTATCGATCTGTTGCGGGCGATCATTCCGGACGAATAACGTTCGTCTATCAGGACGAACCTCTTGGATATGGTCATGCCGTCTGGTGCGCGAAGGAATTCACGAAAGGTGAACCGTTCCTCCATCTCATCGGGGATCATCTCTATGTTAGCAGGATGCAAACGGGCAGCGCGCACCGCGTAGTAAAAATGGCTGAAGCCGAATCATGCGCAGTGTCGGCAGTTCAGGCCACACGCGAAGGCCTTCTGCCAAACTTTGGCGCAATCGGTGGCAAACGGATTCTTGGAAGAAATGATATTTACGCGATTGAAACCGTCATTGAAAAGCCCACGCCGACTGAAGCCGAACAGGAACTTCTCATCGCAGGTCTTCGCGCTGGCTATTATTTGTGCTTCTTTGGAATTCATGTTCTGACTCCGGCCGTAATGGAGATTCTTGATCGGGAGCTCCACGATTCGCCGGATGGTCGGCTCTCCACGATTTCAAATGCGCTGAATCAACTCTCTAAGAAAGAAAAATATCTCGCGCTCGAATTGAATGACCAAAGATATAACATCGGAGTCAAATACGGTTTATTCAATGCGCAACTCGCTCTTGCATTGAACGGGGGAGACCGTGATGAAGTGATTGGCATGCTCATGGAAATGCTGCTGCTTCGCGAAGCCAGTGACGCCGAAAGGGACAACAAATGAGCGAGCTCGTTAATCTGATTACGAGCAAAGATCCGGGCATTCGCGATCAAGCTCTTGATGATCTTTGCCAGTCGGCATCACTCGAGCAATTGCTCGATGAATGTTCTGCGCTGGAGGATTTCCGTCATTCGAGCACTAACCTGTATGAACGAGTTCGGTCGCTTTTCTTTCTTTATGCAATCCACCGATTCCACATCCCAACGAAGAGCGGGATCATTACTCGTGGGCTTATCCCATTCCATGGTTATGAAGATCTCTTGAATCGCCGGTTTGAAGAAGCGATTCAACGCTTCCTTCATATTCAAGAGAAGGAAGGATGTCAGGACGGCATCTCTAGCGCACTCGCTGTTGCATATCGAAGCCTCGGTTTCCAAACTCTGGCGAACCAGGTGCGGTCGAGCGTACGATCCGTTCGAGGAAACCAATGGATGTTCCGTACCGGACATGTGTCCGATCATCCCCTGCATGTGATTCCCAGTCTTCTTCGAAAGGCGAATGGTCTTTATCCAATTCTTCATGAACAGACTCCGGTGCGGATGGATTTATCTCACAGCGGCTGGAGCGACATATTCTTCTTGGGGATGGACTATCCTGAAGGGGCACGTGTCATCAACATTTCTATCGACCTTGTCGTGCAGGATCAATCAGGGAGCAAAATTCCTCGACCCCCTGTAGAAGTGTTTCTGAGAGTCATCGATACTCCGGTGATTCGCCTCATCAGTACAGACTTAGGAGTGGTCACTGAGATTACATCCTTTGCGCAGGTTTTTGATTTTGCCGCAGACTATCTTGGATTGCTAAAGGCGGCAGTGATTGCTTCAGGAATCGTTCCTCCGGGAATGGAGGGTGTAACTCAACCGTCCGCTGACCTTCTATCGAAAATTGTTGGGCCAGGGTTGGGAATTGAAATTGTGAGTCAGGTGAATGGAATTCCCAAGGGCTCACGACTTGCAGTCTCTACCACTCTGCTTGCTTCTATAATCGCCGCTTGCATGCGGGCGACCGGCCAGACCTCTTCGCTTACAGGTTCTATGACAGAAATTGAGCGGCGTACAGTCGCGGCGCGTGCGATTCTCGGCGAGTGGCTTGGCGGATCAGGCGGCGGCTGGCAGGATTCCGGTGGCGTTTGGCCTGGCATCAAACTTATCCGAGGAATGCCTACTAGCGGACAGGATATAGAGTTTGGTGTCAGTCGAGGCTGTCTATTGCCCCGGCACACAATTCTAGAGGAGGATGAGATTTCTCTTCGCACCAGGCAGCAGCTTCAGGAAAGTCTCGTGCTCGTCCATGGCGGCATGGCACAAGATGTCGGACCAATTCTGGAAATGGTAACGGAGCGATACCTCCTTCGGTCCAAGGTAGAATGGGAAGCTCGCAAAGAAGCTCACGCACTGTTCGATCAGATCGTCGCTCAATTAAAACACGGAGATGTGCACTCGCTTGGTGCTTCTACGAACGAAAATTTCTTTGGACCAATCCAGTCGATAATTCCGTGGGCAACGAATCTCTATACCGAATCAATTATTAAACAGATACGGTTGGAATTTGAAAAGGACTTCTGGGGATTCTTGATGCTTGGCGGAATGTCCGGCGGCGGTATGGGATTCTTTTTTAATCCGAAACGAAGACCTCAGGGGCAGCAGAGATTGCAGGAGATCATGAGTTCTCAAAAGGAACGGTTCGAGCATGGAATTCCGTTCGCCATCGAACCAGTGATTTATGATTTTGCGATCAATGAAAAAGGCTCATTGGCAGAGTTGTTGATCGGTGAAAACACAGTGATGCCCCAGCGTTATTACACGCTCATGGTTCCTCCGCTCTTGCGCAAGGATCCGCGGACGATTACCTCCGACCAGCGATTTGAGTTGGAGCATTTCTCATCAGCATGCAAAACCAATCCTGCTCTTGATGGCGCGCTGGAGCAGATCCTTTCCTGCATCTTGCCAGAAAGCAATGTCGAAACCTCGCAGAATCAGACATTGGAGGAGCTGTTGAAGCAACATGGATTTGACCGTCTTCAACACGAGCAAATCAAAGCCGACCTCCGCGTGGGGCGCATCGGACTCGCCCAGAACAGGCTGCCAGTAAGCACTACTATCTCAGATGTCGATGAAGAAGATGTGTTTGATAGTACGAAGGACATAACATCTCAACATCGTGAGATCGGTTCCGATGCGATAGCATCGGGGATGATTGCTGTGCTGACCCTTGCCGCGGGTGTAGGAAGCCGATGGACAAAGGGCGCTGGAACAGTCAAAGCGCTCAATCCTTTCTGCCGCATCGGCGGTGCGCACCGCACATTTATCGAGACCCACCTTGCGAAGAGTCGAAAGACGATGAGAAAATATGAGGCGGCGATTCCCCATGTGATATCAACTGGGTATTTAACCCATGATGCGATCAAACAGTATTTGGAACGAGAAAAGTATCATGAATATGCGGGCGGCGCATATCTGTCGCCGGGCAGCAACGTCGGACTACGCTTGGTTCCCACCGTACGCGATCTTCGGTTCGCCTGGATGGAAATGCCGCAACAACTCCTTGATGAACAAGCGCAAAAAGTCCTCGAAAGTCTGCATGCATCATTAATGGATTGGGCAGAGCGAAGCGGTGAAGCAAGTGATTATACGGACAACTTGCCGCTGCAATGCCTCAATCCTGTGGGACACTGGTATGAAATTCCTAACCTCTTTTGCAACGGAGTTCTTTCTCGGATTATCGAGAAACAGCCAAAGCTTAAGTTCATCATGGTTCATAATATCGATACGATGGGTGCCAACATCGATCCCGGCATTTTGGGACGACACATCGAGAGCAAAGCCGGAATGTCGGTCGAGGTCATCACGCGGCGATTGGAGGATCGCGGCGGAGGATTGGCAAAAGCGGATGGACGTCTCCGACTAATCGAAGGGCTCGCAATGCCGCGCGAAGAAGAGGAATTCAATCTCTCTTATTACAATTCCGCTACCTACTGGATCGACCTTGATCAGATGCTGGCGATATTCGGGCTTGATCGCAAAAGTCTGGACCAACAGGAGAAAGTCAAGGAATCTGTACGGGCAGTCGCGTCTCGAGTGCCAACATACATCACTCTGAAGAATGTGAAGAAGCGATGGGGCAAAGGACAGGAAGATATTTTCCCGACACTTCAATACGAAAAACTGTGGGGCGACATGACAACTCTTCCAGAGCTAAGTTGCTCGTACATGGTTGTTCCGCGTGAACGTGGTCAGCAACTAAAAGAGCCTGCCCAGATGGATGGGTGGTTGAGAGATGGATCGACAGAGTATGTACAGCGGCTTTGTGAGTGGGAATAGGTTTTGTTTCCCGCAGATGGCTCAGATCAGCAGGCGACATTCTTTGAGGCAAGCTGCATTCTCTAAGTGGGGTGCTGTAATGGCACATTCATTTTCTTTACTTGGCTTTTTGACGATGATGGGTTGGCGTGTGATGCAAACTGGAAAGCTCTAGCGGCTGAAGTGAGGGAAGAACAAGTGACGCGTAACGCGTTACGAGTAACAAAAAAGGGGTGCAGTCCAGATATGCAATTCGCCGCTTGGTTTGTTGCCGGCGGCTTTTTTTTTGTCTTGGGCTACTGGTTTGCCGACTGCCTTTGAACGAGCACAAAGTCGGCGCGGTGAAAATTGTTGTGCCAGTAACTAACTTAAAATGTGAGCTCCGATAAGTGCTTCAAGACAAAATAAAAAGAGGATAATCAGGAAGATCTAACTAATGAAACTTGCTGTCATTGGCTGCGGCCGCTGGGGAATAAATCATGTCAGAACCGCGTATCGGTTGTTTGCAGAGAAACTTGTTTTGGTTTCAGATATTGATCCATCTGCATCCGAGAGGATACGGAAGATCTCTGACTCGATTCGCTTCACAACAGAGCTCGATGAAATAGTCAACAATCGTGGCATTAACGCGGTGATAGTCGCTACTCCAGCGACAACACATTATTCGATTACGCGCACCCTTCTTCTCAGCGGCAAAAACGTTCTTGTCGAGAAGCCGATAACGCTTGAATTGTCGGAGGCTCGCGAACTGATTGCGATAGCCGAGGAGAAGAAATTGAAGCTGATGGTCGGACATGTGCTTCTGTACCATCCTGCAGTGCGAAAGCTTAAAGAGCTTGTCGATGCCGGCAAGATTGGGAAATTGCAATATGTTTACAGCAACAGGCTGAATTTCGGTACCGTTCGAACCGAAGAAAACATTCTCTGGAGTTTCGCACCGCACGACATCTCTATAATCCAATTCCTTGTGGGCTCAAGCCCTGATTCTGTAGAAGCAAGGGGAGCGTCTTTTTTACAGAAGGATATCGAGGATTCAACAATTACATATTTGTCTTATCCGGGAAATATTCACGCGCATATCTTCGTGAGCTGGCTCCATCCTTTCAAGGAGCAGAGATTGGTTGTGATAGGCGACAGGGGGATGATGGTTTTTGAAGACAGCGCGCCGAAGGATAAACTTAAGTTTTATCCCAAAGGATTCAACAAAGGGATCGGAGATTCTCTAAGCGACAAAAAGCCTCTTGAAAAATTTGATGGCGATTTCGAAGTCATTCCCCACGATGATAAGCAGCCTCTTGCGGAGGAGCATCGGCATTTCATTAAATCTATCGAGGAGGATCTGGTACCTCTGACCGACGGGCACCATGCACTGAAAGTCTTAGAGATACTCAAACGTGCGGAGGAGAGCATGAAAAGGGGCAATTCTGAAACCGATATAAATAGAGTGGGCACAGGAACGGATCGATGACTGAAAACGACATTTCATACATAATTCGGGGAGCTATTTTCAAGGTTTACAACGTTCTCGGCCCCGGTTTGTTGGAATCTGTCTATGTTGCTGCTTTAGTGTATGAATTGAAAAAAGCAGGTTTGGAGGTTAAGGTTGAAGTGCCTGTTCCAGTTATATATGAAGATGAGAAACTGGAGTTGGGTTTCAGATTGGATATGCTTGTAAATGATTTGGTGATTATCGAAGTCAAGTCAATTGATCAAATAGCGGAAGTGCATCCCAAGATAGTCTTGACTTATTTAAAACTTACGGGAAAGAAATTGGCGATACTTGTGAATTTTAACACTGATGATATTTCGAAAAACATTTTCAGAAAAGTTAACGACCTATAGAAATGTTTCCCGCTGATTGCGCAGATGGACGGAGAAAGAACCTTGTGCCATCGTTCTCCTTGAAAAAAGGAAAGGGAATATCAGCGAAAATCTGCGTCATCTGCGGGAGAATTCTTTTTGTTTATCCAATTATCCAGAGAATCTAAGAATGCAAACGAGCGCAGGCAACAAGGAATATTATGTTGACGAACACGCCGTGGTGGACGAAAACGTGGAAATCGGAGAAGGAACAAAAATATGGCACTTCTCACACGTACAATCGGGCGCAAAGATCGGACACCACTGCACGATCGGACAGAATGTGAACGTGGCAAACAATGTCACGATCGGGAATTACGTGAAGATCCAGAACAATGTTTCTGTCTATGAGGGAGTCACTTTAGAAGATTACGTTTTCTGCGGACCCTCAATGGTGTTCACGAACATACTGGATCCACGGTCAAAATACCCTCAGGTTGGAGCAAAGTACTACATCAAAACTCTTGTGAAGGAAGGGGCTTCGCTCGGAGCGAACTCGACGATCATTTGTGGGCACACAATAGGGCGGTTTGCGTTTGTCGGAGCCGGCGCCGTCGTGACAAAAGACGTTCCTGATTTTGCACTCGTGGTTGGAAACCCAGCAAGAGTAGTGGGCTGGTTCAGCGAAGCCGGAAAGAAACTGATCTTTGATAAGGATGGGATAGCCTATTGCGAGAAATCCGGAAAGACCTACAGTCTCGCCGCTGAAAAAGTGGTAGAAGTTGACAAATAGGTAGACCGTTGATAACAGAGATAAAACCGAATTTCCCCACTCCGAGGGGGTTTAATCTGGAAACAGATCGATTTTTACTTGTGAATATTATCAGCGGAAATCTGTATATTCTGTCTGATCCGTGTTCCATTCTTGTGAATTAATAATTTAGAACTAAGAATTCAAAATCGGGAATTGAAGTACTCATGCTGGCGCATGTAAAGAAAATGAAGCTTGCCAATATCTCCGAAGCTGCGGAAGAGATAAAGTATTGGTCATCGAAAACGATCGAGGAGAAAATAGAGGCTGTCGAAGTGCTCAGAAAGCGTTTGCAGAAAATAGAAGGAGATAATGGAGACTTCAAAGGACTTCGAAGAGTTTCTCGAGTTACTAAACTTAAGTAACGTCCGTTATTTGGTGGTAGGTGGATATGCCTTTGCGATCCATGCCAGGCCGCGCTTTACAGGTGATATGGACATCTTTATTGATTCGGAGGAGCATAACGCAAAGACGGTGCTTGAGGTCCTCGAAAGATTTGGCTTGGGTAATGCAGGAATTACTCTTGAAGACCTGACGAAGCCGGATCGCGTAATTCAACTAGGATACCCACCTCTAAGGATTGATCTTCTGACATCGATCTCAGGCGTGACGTTTCTATCGGCGTGGGATAATAAGGTTGTCGGAAGATACGGAAAGCAAACCGTGTACTTCATTGGCAAAGAGGACCTGATCAAAAACAAAAAAGCCTCCGGAAGAAAAAGGGATTTGCTCGACCTGGAAGACTTAACATAAATTGTGAATGCTCAATGTTGAATTAATAATTAATAATTGAGAATTAAATTATGAAGGTTCCACTTTTAGATTTAAAAGCCCAGTATGCGACTATCAAAAAAGAGCTGGACGAGGCTCTTATCAGAGTCGCTGAGTCTCAGTATTTCATACTTGGGCCGGAAGTTGAGGCGCTTGAGAAGAATCTTGCTGCTTATTTGGGAGTCAAACACGCAATAGGAGTCTCGTCCGGCACTGATGCCCTCCTGATTGCACTGATGGCGATTGATTTAAAGCCAGGTGACGAGGTAATACTTCCGACGTTCTCTTTCTTTGCAACCGCGGGAGTTGTAGCAAGGATGAACGCTGTGCCGGTCTTTACCGATATCGATCCGGTGACATTCAATATTGATCCGAAGGATATCGAGAGAAGAGTAACCAGGAAGACAAAGGCTATCCTACCTGTCCACTTGTACGGACAGAGTGCTGACATGGCGCCGATAATGGAGATAGCCGAGAAACACTCGCTGAAGGTGATAGAAGATGCTGCGCAGGCGATCGGAGTCCAGTACGGGGATGGCAGGAGGGTCGGAACAATCGGAGATATTGGGTGTTATTCATTCTTCCCGAGCAAGAACTTAGGAGGTTTCGGAGACGGTGGATTAGTTGTGACAAAGGACGATGTCCTTGGCGAGAGGCTGAGAATAATGAGAGTGCACGGCGGAAAGCCGAAATATTATCACAAAGTCATCGGCGGTAATTTCAGACTTGATGCGATACAAGCGGCGGTATTAAACGTCAAGTTGCCGCATCTTGACGAATGGTCAAACAAGAGACGGGAAAACGCGGCATTGTACACGAAGCTCTTCATCGAAAAAGGGCTTGCAGAAAAAGAAGGGGCGACTTCGGTTGATAACAGGAATTCTGTCCTTCTGCCGAAAGCAATCTACGCTGGCGCCCAGAATAAGAACTATCATATTTACAACCAGTATGTGATCAGAGTAGAACGTCGTGATGAATTGAAAAAGCATTTGAACGAGAACGGAATCGCGACCGAGATATATTATCCTGTGCCATTCCACCGACAGGAGTGCTTTGCATATCTCAATTGCAGAGATTCGGATTATCCCCATTCAAACTTTGCAGCGGAGCATTCTTTAGCGCTGCCGATTTATCCGGAGCTTACGAAAGAACAAATCGAGTTTGTGGTGGATTCGATCGCTCAGTTCACGAAGGAAGATTAATCTGTCTCTAAGGAAAACCTTTCTGATCCTATCTTGAGGGAAAGCCATATTTATCCTAACTTGTACCACAATGATTGATGAAAGCGAGATAAGGAGCATTCTCAAAGGCGTCATTTGGGATTATAACATTGACCCTTATGACTTGTACCTCATTGCGCTTGGAAAAAAAGAGCCGATCGGTTTTCTGGACAAAGAGCGAGCACTGATAAGACTCTTGGAGACTCTTTCGTGGTATAAACTGCTAAGCTTATTCGGTGCGGATTTCCTTCGGGAGAATCTGACAACTGGAGTGGTTAAAAAAATCTGGCCCAGGGGGTTGAGAGAAAGATATGAAATCGTCCGCGGAATTCTACGAGGGGAAGTTGTATCCCCTTCAGGATGGAGTGCTGAAAATCGTAAGAGACTTGAAGCTTCCGTTCTATCTCACCGGCGGTACAGCGCTTAGCCGGCATTTTCTCCATCATAGGTTCTCGGATGACATCGATTTGTTTGTGAACAGCGACGACATGTTCTCTGCTTACGTGGAACAGATCGTCGCTCACTTTGCCGAAGAGCATGCAGCCTCCTCTTTTGATATCGTCGGTGACAGTATTGTCTCTGCTCCAGCGTACGCCCGGTTTTATGTCGCCGGGTATAGCACAGAATTGAAAGTAGATCTTGTAAACGACATCCCGTTTCATTTCGGAGAGTTTGAATTTACCAAACCGCTGGGCAAGTTGGACAGTTGGAGAAATATTTTGTCGAACAAGATCTCTGCCCTCTTTCGATTTGCCGAAAAGGATTTTGTTGACGTTTGGGCGCTCTCCAAGAAATTTGATTTTGATTGGAAAGAAATATTGAATGAGGCGCAGTATAAAGAAGCATCTGTAGAGTCGGGCGAAATCGCCAATTTGTTTAGATCATTTCCTTTTGAGAGATTGGACACGATAAAGTGGGCGGAAGGCTTTGACTATTCCACGATCAGAGATGACTTTAAGACGATTTCAGAAGATATCTTCTTTGGAAACAAGAATAGTCTCAAGTAAACTGGTTGGGCCGAAGGCATATATTCCATTAATTCAAAACTAGAAATTCAAAATTGAGAATTATTCTATGAAAATTTCCGTAATTGGCAGCGGCTATGTTGGGCTTGTCACAGGCACCTGTTTTGCCGAAACAGGGAACAATGTTATATGCGTTGACAACGACGCGAAAAAGGTGGCCACTCTGAGAAAGGGCATTAGCACGATTTTCGAGTCGGGTCTTCAGGAGCTGTTGACTCGAAACGTAAAAGAAAAGCGGCTTTCTTTTTCAACTAAGATTTCTGATGCTGTCGCGGGTTCATCGGTTATTTTTCTGGCATTGCCTACCCCGCCACGGGAGGATGGAAGCGCCGACCTGCAGCACATCTTGACCGTCTCGAAAGAAATAGCTCTGCTTGTCAGGGAGCCGAAGGTCATCGTCTTGAAAAGCACTGTGCCTGTCGGCACTAATGAAAAGGTCCGTGAAATATTTGCCGCTCAGACCAGGATATCTGTCGCAATTGTTTCAAACCCGGAATTTCAAAAGCAGGGGACAGCGGTACAGGACTTCATGTCACCTGATCGGGTCGTTGTGGGAACAAGCGACCAGGCAGCGGGGCAGGTGATGCGCGAGCTGTACTCACCCTTCATGCGCACCTCCGACCGGTTTATTCTGATGGACGAGAGAAGCGCGGAATTGACAAAGTACGCAGCCAACTCTTTTCTGGCGATGAAGATTTCGTTCATGAACGAGATAGCAAACCTGTGTGATGCGACTGGTGCGGATGTTGAAATGATCAGAAAAGGAATCTCAGCCGATCAACGAATCGGGCGCCAATTTCTCTTCCCTGGTGTTGGGTATGGCGGCTCATGTTTTCCCAAGGACGTAAAGGCTCTGAAGAAAATTGGTGACAATTTCAATCTCCACCTGGGTATCGTGTCTGCGACAGACGAGGTGAACGAGGCCCAGAAGCTCGTCTTGATCGAGAAAATGTCAAAATATTTTGAAGGTGACCTTCGAAGAAAAACATTTGCCGTATGGGGTCTATCCTACAAACCAAAGACCGATGACCTGAGGGAGGCTCCTTCGCTTGTTATCATCCGCGCTCTCCTTGAAAAGGGTGCAAATGTCAATGCGTACGATCCGGTAGCGATGGAGAAGGCGAAAGTGGAAATCCTTGGTAGAGAGAAACCCAAACGCGGTGATCGAAAACTGGGGGACATTAGGTTCATGAAAGACCAATACGAGGCGCTGAAGAATGCTGATGCCTTAGTACTTGTGACGGAATGGCAGGAGTTCAGGGAGCCGGATTACCCGAAGATGAAGGCGCTCATGAGGAAGCACGTCATATTTGATGGGCGAAACATTTACAATCCTGAGAAAGTGAGGTCGTTAGGATTTGAGTATTATGGGATAGGAAGAAAGTGAGGACTTGAAGCTGAGAAGATAAGAAGATCTGAAGATTGGAAAGAAAAAAAGATATAAAGCACATTGGAGTGCACCCCTTGCGTGCAGGTATCTCACTGAAGGAGTCTTCAGAGAGCTTGATCGAGAATGTGAGGAGATAATTTCCATGTTAAATTCCGTAGAGAAAAATGCGGACGAATTTTGCTTCCACTTCTCATAACTTATCAATTTCAAATCTTCTATCTCTACCAGTGTTCCCATCTTCGCATCTTCTTAACTTCCTATCTTCTCCTTCCCTCAAGTAAACAATATCCTCAACCATCCTCATGCATGTTTGCAACAGCTCCATCCTCGGGAGTGCCCCCAACACTGCTCTCAGCGCCCTTCGGACATTCTAAGAGAGATCACCGGGACGGTTTTTTATTGTCCGTTGAATTTATTTAGCCCGTGGGATATATTATCGCGCTGATTGAATTGATGCTGAAATAAGTGATATTGTTGGAGCGATTCGATGAGAATATGACATGAAACGAAGGCGATCTAGAGAATTTGTAATTCAGATGTCGGCGGGCTTTCGTGGCAGAAGAAAGTTTTTTGACAATAATGGCAGTGACTCTGAGATTATTAAAACCGATACCGGCAGCGTAAGCCTTCCCCAAATTAGATTTGCTCCGGTACTGAAAAAATATAAAAAAGGAGAAAATTAATGGCTACGGTGATCACTGAAGAGTGTATTAATTGTGGCGCTTGCGAGCCGGAATGTCCGAATACTGCAATCTATGCCGGCGGCGTAGAATGGGAACTCTTCGGCGAAAAACATCCCCCGGTCTCAAATGATTTTTATTATATCGTTCCGGAAAAGTGCACCGAGTGCGTAGGACATCACGATCAGGAGCAGTGCGCTGCGGTTTGCCCGGTCGATTGCTGCATACCGGATCCAAATCATCCTGAGGCGGAAGAAGTACTTCTTGCGCGCGCGGTAAAATTGAATCCTGACCTTGCGGGACTCGAACTCTCCGCGAGTACTTCAAGATTCCGCAAGTAGGCTGAGAAGTTTGGCCTAAGCTGAAGGGACTAAAAGGTCGGGTCTGATCGCCCGACCTTTTTTATTTTCTTTTGTTTGTCATTGTAAGCAAACTTTGATCAACGTTTGATTGTTTAAACCTGAATGATGCATTGAAAGATTTAGCACGCTTGCCGCCTTGCGGCATCCCGCACCATTAAATAAATCTGATGTCGGAGCGGGAGATGACACGTGAGCGCCATGCGCCATCCCGCATATCCTATTTTGATATAATTGGGCGGGAGAAAGAAACTGATTTTCACAGATCAAAAACAAGACGGAACAAGAAATCGATGTCACGAAGTGATCCCTTCGGGAGAAATCCGTAGGAATGCGTGGTATCTGTGTGCGAGCTTTTTGGTGATTATATATTTGACAAACCGGCGAGAAAGAGATTTTCAAACACGAATCGCACGAATAGTTTCTAATCTTTTAAAGCGAATTTCACGAATATGTTCTATTCGTGGCATCCATAATTTCATGGTTTCTATTCGTGTCATTCGTGGTTCTGTTTTTGGACGGTGTGGTTTGTGAAATAGACAATCTCGAGCTTTTTCTGTTGCATTTTTCGGGTTAAATGATTATCAACGAACTCAAAATGTCATAAGGTGTCGAATGCGAATCGGACAATATACTTTGACCTCATTGGAAACGGGCCGGTTCCGTCTTGACGGCGGCGCGATGTTTGGCGTCGTTCCAAAAGTGCTCTGGAACAAATCGAATCCTGCCGACGACAGAAACCGAATTGAGCTTGCACTCAGGGTTCTTCTTATCACCGACGATAAGCATCGTATCATAGTCGACGCGGGGATCGGCGATGGATGGAACGAAAAGTTCACGGATATTTATGGCGTTGACCATTCGAGGGATACTGTGGAGAATTCTCTCGCCACAATCAGCATGTCAACCAATGATATTACAGACGTCATTTTAACCCATTTGCATTTCGATCACGTAGGCGGCGCGGCATTCGTTGACAGCGACGGTTCGATCAAGCCGACTTTTCCCAATGCGACTTACTACGTTCAGAAGAAACACTATGAGTGGGCGGTAAGACCATCGGAAAAAGACCAGGCAAGTTTTGTCAAGGAGAGGTTTGCTCCGCTTTATCAACAGGGGAAGTTGAAACTACTTGAGGGAGAACCGGAGTTGTTTCCGGGAATTTTCATGAAACTTTCCGATGGTCACACGATTGCGCAGCAAAACGTTTTGATAACAGATGGCAGGAATACGCTATATCATCCGGGGGATATGATACCGACCTCTACCCATGTTCTGCTGCCATTCATTATGGGATACGATAATTTTCCGCTCATTACTCTCGAAGAAAAGAAAAGTGTTCTGACCCGCGCGGCTAACGGAAGATGGATAATATTCTATGAGCATGATCCGCGATATGCCGCGACATTTGTTGAGAAAACGGATAAAGGATTTGTCGCGGGTACACCGGTGAATATGAATTCCGGGATGAAATGATGGACGAATTCATAGGAATTGCGGAATTATCGGGTGTAGTGCCGCTCCAACAAAATGGTTGAACATCGATTTAGAATTAGAAACTTGAAATCGAATATTGCCACGACATTTATAGCCTGCCCCGCATCCATTGCGGGGTCGTGGATAGCGATTCAAAAACTCCAATGGGCTTTAGCCCACAAGCAGTGAAGGAGAATTTGCTATGCCGTATGTTAGAATATGGATTCATCTGATATGGTCAACGAAGAACAGGGCTCAAATGCTGAATGACAAAATGAGAGAAAGAGTATTTTCGCACATTAAGGAGAATGCGCCGAAAAGAGCCATATACCTCGACACCATTGATGGGACAACAGACCATGTTCATAGCCTCGTTTCGCTGAAATCCGATCAGACTATCGCAACAGTTGCTCAGCTTCTTAAGGGAGAATCGGCTCATTGGGTAAACAATCAAAACATCAGGGGTGGCAAGTTAGAGTGGCAGGACGAGTACATCGCGGTTTCCGTGAGCGAATCCATGATAGAAAAGGTGAGGGAGTATATTAGGAATCAAAAAGAACATCATCGGGTGAAAACATTCACCGAGGAGTATCAAGAATTCTTGCAGGAATATGGTTTCCCTGTGAAGGGTTGAAACCCACTTTATCAACAGACTTTTATCCACGAGCTAAAGCTCGTGGCAATGAGTCTGTCATTGAAAGGATTAGATATTCATTTGGTTGTAACGGTACCAGTTGAGAACGGGGTGGTCGTACGAGGGCTCGATGCAAAAATTGAGGACGGCATCGTCCCTGTCAGAAGGGCCATGAAGAGGAGGAGCTGGTGATGGATGGCATTTCCGATTATGTCAAGAAGGCAGCGCTCGAGGAAGGTTTTGATTTAGTCGGAATTGCGGAAGCTAAAGTTCTTGATGAAGAATCTACCCGTCTCAAGGAATGGCTGAACCGCGGCTACCATGGCACGATGAATTGGATGGAAAAGAATTTTGAAAAGAGGATTGACCCACGAAAGGTCTTGGACGGAGCGAGATCTGTGGTTTCGCTCGGTAAGAATTACTACTCGCCGGGAGTTTACGCCGAGTGCTCCGTAAAAATTTCACGTTATGCGTGGGGAGATGATTATCACGTCGTAATGCGCGAGTTGGTACAAAGATGCATCGAGAGATTGCAGAAGCAATTTCCAGCAAATCGGTTCTTGTATTATTGTGATACCGGACCGGTTATGGACAAAGTCTGGGCTCAGCGTGCAGGGAGCGGTTGGATTGGAAAACACACCAACGTAATCAACCATGAAATTGGATCGTGGATTTTTCTGGCGGAAATTATTACTGATCTTGAGTGTGACTGCGATCCACCTGCAGTCGATCATTGCGGTAGCTGCCGCGCATGTATCGATGCCTGCCCGACGGAAGCGATCGTGGAACCGTACGTTCTTGATGCGAACAGGTGCATTTCATATTTGACGATTGAATGTAGAGACGATAAAATTCCCGACCACTTTGCGTCGAAGCTTGAGAATTGGATCTTCGGATGTGACATTTGTCAGGATGTTTGTCCATGGAACAAGAAGTTTCAAACATCCACAGACAACCCGGCATTTGCTCCCCGTGAAGAGAATCTGAATCTGAAAGCGGAAAATATTCATCTAATGACAAGAAACGAATTCGCGGCAATGTTTCATAACAGTCCGGTAAAGCGCGCCAAATTTGATGGTCTGCGGCGGAATGCGGAAGCGATTTTGAATCAAAGAAAGACTGATGAAATGGCGGAATGATGAAAAACCCGAACGATGGACTGATGGATTTTGGGATTGATGGAAGTTGAAACATTAGGACGATGGGTAGCAATGTTCAAAGTGACGTAGGCACGAAACGTCTGTAGAAACAAACAAGAGGTACGCGAGAAACCCCCTAGGGGCGTCATAGAATCGATGGAAAGCAAAGAATGCCAGAATAAGAAGGAAAGCAATTGAAGTATAAGGGATTCATTTTTGATCTTGATGGAGTTTTGATTGACAGTTCGAAGATTCATTATAGCGGATGGAGAAAAGTCTTAAGCAGATTCAATCAGGATCTGGATTACGGGACATTTCGTAGCAGCTACTTCGGTAAGCGTGGTCAGGAGGTTCTCGAGATGATCTTTGGAAAAGGGAGATTTTCCCCGGAAGAGGCAAAAAGGATTTCTGACGAGGTCGACTCCAACTTTGTAACGACTGTCGCCGATGTCGGCGTGCCGGTTAGAGGTGCGCTGGAGTTCCTTAGACTCCTGAAAGAATCAGGTGTAAAGACTGCGCTTGCGACCTCGGCTCCACGTCAGAATGTCGATGCATTTCTTGATGCGTTCTCACTTCACGGGGTCTTTGATGCGGAAGTGTGCGGCGACGATGTTGTAAGGGGAAAACCTGATCCCGAAGTGTTCCTGAAGGCTGCAGCAGAGTTGAATGAGAATCCGAAGGATTGTGTGGTATTTGAAGATTCGCTTCCAGGCGTGACTGCGGCAAAAGGAGCTGGCACAACTTGCGTGGCGGTATTGACGACAACTTCGCGTGAGGTTCTCAAAGCTGCGGATTACTTCATTGAAGATTTTTTTGATAAAGGAATAAGAAAGATTGTTCCATTGCAGAAAAAGGTGAAAGTATGAACCATCGGAAAGTCATTATTATCGGCTCAGGGCCTGCCGGTTTGACGGCGGCCATCTATACTGCACGTGCAAACCTTAAACCGATCATTTTCGAAGGAAGCCAGCCGGGCGGACAGCTTACCATCACTACGGAGGTCGAAAACTATCCCGGTTTTCCGAATGGCATCATGGGCCCCGAGCTTATGGATGTGATGAAGCAGCAGGCGGTGAAGTTCGGAGCAGAAGCAGTGTTCAAAGACGTTTCGGATGTGGATCTATCGAAGCGTCCATTTGCAGTCAAGAGTGAAAATGAAGCTTACACTGCTGATGCAATCATAATTTCCAGTGGCGCATCCGCTAAACTTCTCGGCATAGAATCCGAGAAAGCTTTGATGGGCTATGGAGTTTCGGCTTGTGCGACCTGCGATGGATTTTTCTTCAAGGATCGAGAGGTGATTGTTATCGGCGGCGGTGACACTGCCATGGAAGAGGCGACATTTCTTACAAAGTTTGCGAGCAAAGTAACCGTGGTCCACAGGCGCGACTCGCTTCGAGCCTCAAAGATCATGCAGGAGCGGGCGTTCAAAAACCCGAAGGTAAAGTTCATCTGGAATTCAGTTGTGGATGAAGTTCTCGGTGTAGAGGGCAAACGAGTACGTGGCGTGATATTGAAAAATGTTGTCACCGGCGAAAGGAGCGAGATGAAATGCGACGGCGTTTTCGTCGCGATTGGTCATCAGCCCAACACCGCAATCTTCAAAGGCCAGATTGAAACAGATCAAGTCGGCTATATTGTCACAAAAAACGGATCAACTGAGACAAGTGTGCCTGGAGTTTTTGCTGCAGGTGATGTGGCCGACAAAAAATATCGTCAGGCAGTCACTGCCGCCGGGACTGGCTGCATGGCGGCAATCGATGTGGAAAAATATCTGGAAACGCTGTACTTCAAAGCGGGCGATTGATAGTTAGCGAAAAGGCGGCGCAATCCATCGCGCCGCCTTCGTATAAAACTAAGCGGTTGGCTGTGGTTTCTCTTTGAATACCACGGCGAGCACTACGCCTGCTATCATGTATTCGATGACGCCATAGATGAGCCATTGAATTGTCATCCAACGCCCGAGCGTGATCATGGCATCGGTTCCCAAAGCCATCGAAACACTCATCCAGACACCGATGTAGAATCCATATCGTACCCCTTCCATGATTCCCTTCTTCTCGTACCCTTTCGAAAAAATGAACGTGAAAAAGAATGCAGTGAAGACGTTAATGACATGGTACATCCACATTTTCGAGCTCATATCGTGTCTGAACACGCCTGCAATCGCTTGATAAGCGCTGCTCAGGATCACGCCGTGGATGAGGAACATGAGGATCTCCAGAACGATGAAGACCGCCAATGCACCAAGCCAAACTTTCTTGTTCATTTTACCTCCCTTTTGGTTGTTTCTGTTTCAAATGATTCGACCGGCACAGAGAGATACTAACAACTAATTTGTTTAGAATCAAATATTCGGCAGTGGGCTCTTTTGAAATTAAGAAAAGATAAAATCTGACCACTAATTGCACGAATTACTTTTTATCGGACACAAATGCACACGCCTGCGTGCTGAAGCGCACCTCTACAAGCGTTCCGTTTAGGCAGCACTTTGGCGCGCAAGCACGAATAATGTTTTCCATTCGTGCAATTAAACATAATTGAATTTATTAGTTTTATTCTGCCGAAGGCATCCCTTCGGGAGTGTTCATATTTCTTTTCTAAGGACAAAGTAGCCCACCACCAAATATTCCCGAGGTCAAATATCTTTTCATTAAATCGATTATATTTAACTGAAGCGATGGATATCAAAACACGCAGGAAAATCGTGCTGGTTGGAGACAAGGTCCTCGTCTCACCGGACAAAAACCAGGAAAGGACAGAACACGGGCTCTACTTGCCGCCCGGAGTGAAAGACAAGGAAAAAGTACAGGGCGGCATCGTTGTGCAGGTTGGTCCGGGGTACGCTATCGCGAATCCTAACTTTATCGATCAGGAGCCCTGGTCAACTTCTCCTCGTGAACCGGTAAAATATATTCCTCTTCAGGCTGAAGCGGGGGATTACGCCCTGTTTCTTCGCGATCAAGCTGTTGAGATTGAATATGAAGGGGAGAAATATTTCATCGTCACTCATTCTTCGATTTTGATGCTTGTTCGCCATACCGAATTTTCCGAGGGGACATTCGGATTGGATACGCAGCTTTAATCCCTTCCGTAATTTATCGCGAAATCTGTCTCAAGTTTTATACCGCGTTTGTTTCTTGTTAGGTTTCAAGTTATTAACTTAATATCCCATGAAGGAATTGTTAGTTGTCGATAATGTTGCAGTTGAAGGAAGTCTGCTGACTCGCAAATTTGCCTGCGATCTTCTGAAGTGCAAAGGAGCATGTTGCAGCCTACCCGGTGGGAGAGGCGCACCGCTTCTTGATTCAGAATTGGGGCAAATACGGGAAACGCTGCCGGCAGTTCTTCCTATACTGAGTGAGGACAAGAAAACGGCGATCAAGAGACTTGGCTTTTATGAGGGAACGCCGGGAGATTATGCGACGACTTGCATCGATAATGAGGATTGCGTTTTTGTCTACCGGGAAAACGGCATTGCAAAGTGTGCCATCGAACGCGCCTTCAATGATGGCAAGGTCACGTTTAGAAAACCAATCTCATGCCATCTTTATCCGATTCGCGTCAATAGATTCGGCGGAGATGCCCTTCGCTATCATGAAATTGCGGAATGTAAACCGGCCATAGAGAAAGGTAAAAAAGAGGACATAAACGTCGTTGACTTCGTTAAGCCCGCGCTCGTAAGGAATTATGGCGAGGAATGGTTCGACAAGCTTGTCCGGATTTCCTCTTTCGGGGAAGCAAGCGGTGATCTTGTTTCGGTTATGAACGAAAAGTCGTCAGCGAAAATATGATGGAAGAGATTAATTGAGATGCTGAAGTTCGGTCAAACACAGCGGCTCAGTCAGGAATTGAGATTACAGCCGCAGCAGATCCTCTATTATGATTTGCTGCAACAACCGATTTTTGCCTTGCAGCAGAGACTGAGAACCGAGCTTGATGAGAACCCCGTTCTTGAGTTGGAGGAGACCGAGGAGCTGGCCGAGGAGCCCGAAATCGAGTTGAAGGATGCCGATGAGCCCCCGGAGAACCCGATTGATGAGCCAGAGTTCAGCGATACGGATCTTGACGAGTTTAGAAACGACGGCTCGGAAGTCCGCTTAAAGAAGACCCGCAATGAAGATGACGAGGAATATGAGTTTGCTCCCCCCGCAGTTGAGACCATGCACGACCATCTTCTTCAGCAGTTATCACTTCTGGATTTCAGCGAAAAAGAGAAGCGGCTCGGCGAAGAGATTATCGGAAACATAGACGATGATGGTTACTTGCGGGAAGACCTGCAGAAAATTGTCGATGATACGAACCTTTCTTTCCATTTGGACCTGACGATTCAAGATGCCGAAAAGGTTCTTGCGGGCATTCAGACACTTGATCCCGTCGGAGTGGGATCGAGAAACCTTCGCGAATGCCTGATGGCGCAGCTCGAAGCGCGAACCGATATTGAGCCGGGCGAGCGCGCGATAGCCATTAAGATTATCCAGGAGGGCTTCGAAGATTACTCCAATCACCGCTATGACCAGCTCGTCAAGAAACTTTCTATTACTCATGAGGACTTGAAGATCGCCGATGCCGTAATTCGTAAACTGAATCCGAAACCGGGCGAGGGCTTCTCCGTCCCTTTGGAGACAACTGTCGTCGTTCCGGATTTCGTGGTTAGCGAAAACGAACAGGGTGAATTGGTAATTACTTTGAATGAGCGTGACATGCCGCAGGTCAGGATAAGTCCTCGATATCTTGATATGATGAAACACGCTCGCGGAAATAAGACTGATGCGCAGACAAAGGATTTCTTGAAAAGAAAACTGGAATCGGCGAAGTGGTTCGTTAATGCACTGCAGCAGCGCCGCCAGACGATGCTCGGCGTTATGCAAGCGCTGATCGAGACCCAGCGTGAGTTCTTTACGGAGGGTCCCGACAATATCCGTCCGTTGATTTACAGGGATATTGCAAACAGGACCGGTTTTGATATTTCAACCATCAGCCGGGTCGTAAGCGCAAAATACGTACAGACTGACTTCGGTGTTTTCAGACTGCGCGATCTTTTTAGTGAAGGCTTAAGAACGAACGATGGAGAAGAAGTAGCAACTCGGGAAATCAAAAACAAAATCAAAGCCATGATAGAGGCTGAAGAGAAACCTCTCAATGACGAGAAAATCACGGAGCTGTTGAATCAACAAGGCTATCGAGTTGCCAGGCGTACGGTAACGAAATATCGCGAACAATTGAAGATTCCGCCGGCGCGAATGCGGCGGGAAACATGAGTTGGTAAGTCAGCACCCCAGAATCGTTGATCAAAAATGCAGTTCGGAGAGAAAAGTTAAATCTCAACGGTTTTGATTTTTGAGTTGTAGTCTTGACCTTTGAATCGCGAGTTCTTGTTAGGAGCAAAATGGAAATTCACTCAACAACTGTAATTGGAATCATCAAAGACGGCAGGTGTGCAATCGGTTCCGATGGACAAGTAACCATTGGGCAGGCCGTGGTAAAGCAGAATTCCAAGAAAGTTAGAAAACTCTACAATGATACTGTCCTTGCCGGATTTGCCGGGGCATCTGCAGATGCGTTCACCCTGTTCGAGCGCTTCGAGGACAAAATTCAGCAGTATCACGGCAATTTAAGCAGGTCGGCGGTGGAACTCGCGAAAGATTGGCGAATGGATAAATACCTTCGCCGTCTTGAAGCGCTCCTCGCAGTGATGAATAAAGAGACGACGCTCCTCATTTCAGGGACCGGCGATGTTGTGGAACCGGACGACAAAATTGTCGCAATAGGGTCTGGCGGCAATTACGCTCTCGCGGCAGCGCGAGCGCTTCTCAAACACTCAAATCTTTCAGCCAAAGAGATTGTGCTCGAGTCTCTCGACGTCGCATCCGAGATTTGCATATATACGAACAAAAATTTTTCAATAGAAGAACTCTGAGATGACTAAGCTCACCAAATCGGACCGAAATTCATCGGGACAGTTAACTCTTGACAGGGCGAAAAACGAATTGACCCCACGGGAGGTTGTCCGCGAGCTTGACAAATATATCATCGGACAGGATAGCGCAAAAAAATCAGTGGCAATCGCGCTTCGCAACCGATGGCGAAGGCAGCAGGTTCCGGAAAACCTCCGGGAGGAAATAATGCCGAACAACATTATCCTGATTGGCCCAACAGGGGTGGGAAAGACTGAAATTGCGAGGAGGCTTGCAAGACTTTCCAATGCACCGTTTGTCAAGGTTGAAGCTTCGAAGTTCACTGAGGTCGGTTATGTCGGGAGAGATGTCGAGTCGATGATCCGCGATCTTGTCGAAATCGCTGTCGCAAATGTCAAGTCCGAGAAAACTTCCGAGGTGCGCGATAGGGCAAAAGCTCTCGCCGAGGAACGCGTGCTTGATGAGCTTATCCCGATGAAACCGGCGAAGAGAATCAAATCAGAAGGGCCGGAAAACGGTGAAGAGGAAGCGCAGCGAAAAGAATCCCGGGAGAAATTAAGAGTAATGCTGCGCGGCGGTGAGCTCGATATGAGAACGATAGATGTGCAGATAACCGCAGAAGTGCTCCCGATGATGCAGGTTTTCGGTCCGTTCGGCGCAGAAGATCTCGGAGCAAGTTTTCAGGACATGTTGAGCAACATCATGCCGAAGAAGAACAAGACGCGCAGGGTCCCAATCCCGGAGGCTCTGAAAATCTTCGAGCAGGAAGAAGCGCAGAAGTTGGTCGACATGGATGGAGTGGTCAAAGAAGCGCTCGGGAAAGTTGAGAACAGCGGGATTGTTTTCATTGATGAAATAGACAAGATAGCCAGTTCAGGCGGGGAAAGCCATGGTCCCGACGTATCGCGCGAAGGTGTTCAAAAAGATCTCCTGCCCATCGTCGAAGGTTCCACGGTAATGACCAAGTACGGTATGGTAAAAACCGACCACATACTCTTTATCGCAAGCGGGGCTTTTCATTCTACGAAACCTTCAGACCTGATACCGGAACTTCAAGGCAGGTTTCCGATCAGAGTCGAGCTGGGCAGTCTCAACGAGGAAGACTTCTACAAGATTCTCACCCTCCCCGAAAATGCTTTGATTAAACAGTACACGGCGTTGCTCGCCACCGAGGGCATCGAGATAACCTTCGCCGAAGGTGCAATACGCGAGGTGGCAAAGGTGGCCACAGAGGTAAATGACCAGGTCGAGAATATCGGCGCTCGAAGGCTTCACACAATCATGACAACGCTTCTGGAAGATATTCTCTTCGATGTCCCTGACAAGATCGTGTCGAGGGAGGTGGAAATCACGCGAGACATGGTACACGATAAACTGAACAAGATTGTCAAGAACCGCGACCTCAGCAAATACATTTTGTAGAGGTTCAGAAGTCTGCATTCAAATGTCAAAACTGCGGCATAGGAGCCAAAACCGGATGCGGATACTTTTGAGCCTTGAACTGTGCCTTTGACTTATGACCATTGACCTTTGACCTTGCCCATGGCTGACTTTAGAGTCGAACGAGTGGATGCTGCTTCTTATGCGAAATTCCTTTCAGACAACCCTCCCGACAATCCATATTCGCTCCTCCCATTATTGGAAGCATATAGAGACGCTTTCTCATCCGAATTCGAATTGCTTTTCATAACACGCAGAGGCGTCCCCGTTGCGTCCGCCGCTTTGTTCGTCGGGAAAAAGTTCGGTCAGCGGACAGTACGGATGATGCCCATGAGGATTTATGATGGGGTTCAACTGAGGAATCTTGAAGATTCGAAGTTTCAGAAGCAGGAGCATGAAAAACTCTCGGTGCTTCAGGCTTTGGAGAAATATCTCGAGGCCAATTTTGCATTCCACCAGATTTCTCTACAGCCGGGATTTACCGATATTCGATCCTTCCAGTGGTCTGGCGCGAAGGTTGTACCGCAATACACTTACATAGTCGATCTTCTAACTCTCTCCGAAGAGAATTATACTAAATCCTTGAAGGAAATCTTACGGTCAGTCTGAAAATTCCGGTCTAAGTGCTGGAGCGTGCAGCGTCGAAGATTTGGTTGCCTTGCACCAGATCAGTTATGAGCGCCATTCGAGACAACCTCCCGTTCTTCCCGACAAATTGAATGGACTTTTGACTGCATTGCAATCGTCAGGACTGCTCGACATCAAGTGTGTTCGAAATAAAAGGGGCAATGCAGTCGCTGCGATGTCATGGCTTCGAATGAATTTTGACTCCTTTTTTTATGTCGCCGGCACTGATGCGGAGGCGGAAAAGGGGACTTCTCATTTTCTTTATCATGAAATCCTGAAAACTGAAAAGGAATTGGGGAAACGGTCTGTTGACTTTTGTGGGGCAAATACACCGTCAATAAATCTGTTCAAATCAGCATTCGGACCGCGGCTGGAAATTTATTTCAAAATTTGGAGGGCAAACCGTTTGATGGCGCGCGTCGCTTCACTTTTCAAGAAATTCTGAAGTGGTTTGATGGAATCATTCGAGAACGGCCGGCTGCCCCAACAAGCCGCGAATATATCGGAAGAACCTGCAGCAGGTGAAATATCTCTGACCCAAAATGCGGGGCTGGTCGGTCTTTCAAAGCTCGTAAGTATCTTTGGTTTACTTGTTGCCTCGATGGTTCTCACGAGACTTCTTTCGCGGTCGGAATACGGTAATTACGAACAGGTCTGGCTGGTTTATAATTCATTCCTTCCCTTGCTCGTGTACGGAATTAGCAGCGGAATCTACTTTTTTTCGGCAAGAGAAGATACAAGGTCTGTGTACTCGGCAGCGGCAGTCGGCACCTCCATAGTCGGGATAATAACAGGTGTCATCTTCGCGGTTCTTGCTCCGGCAATTTCAAGATTATTCAATGCGGATCAAATCACCGTTTACATCCAAATATTTGCCGTTTACTGCATAGTCTCTTCATCATCGCTGATGTTTGAAGCAGTCTTTGTAAACGAGAAAAAAGTCGGCCTGCTCTTGCTGGGCAACACTATAGTCTCCATCCTGTTCGGCGGCATGGTTGCGCTCTCAGCTCTTAAGTTTCATAGCTTGACCGCTGTATTCATCTCGATAACAATAGTCGGCGGAGTCAAATCGCTTTATCTCTTTTCATTTTTGGTTAAATCGCATAAGCTCACAACTCATAGAATACTGCCCGTGATGAAAATGCATTTGTTCTATGCCTTGCCTATTTTCGTAAGCAGTTTAACGGGAATGATCAGCAAACAGATCGACAAATACTTGGTAACGCTCTTCTTCTCGCCTGATCAGTTTGCCGTGTATGCGATAGGGTCCAAGGAAATTCCGTTGATTGCCGTCATCACCGGCTCGGCGACCGCCGTTCTTTTCCCTGTGTTCAGTGGCTTCGGCTTTCATGAGATGCGGGAAAAATTTGTGGAGGTCTGGAAGAATTCCATTTCCAAGACTGGACTCTTTCTTCTCCCGATGATGGTTTTTCTTCTGTACGCAACGAAAGATTTCATGTACTTTTTCTTCGGGCAGAAGTATGTGGCGAGCTCGACTATCTTTCGGATTTTCCTCCTTCTGATTCCATTGAGACTCGCCTTTTACAGTCCGGCGCTGTTGTCGCTTGGCAAGCAGAAACTTTATATGTTTACCGCAATTGGAGAGTTGATTTTGAGCGGTGCGGCATCATACTTTCTTTTGAGGAGATATGGGTTGGAGGGAGCTGCTATCGGTAAAGTTCTAGCCACCTATCTCGAGGTGGCGATTCTTGTTGTCGCTCTCCTTATCCTGCTTAAGACGAACATCAAGGAATTCTTCCCATGGATTAAGATCGCGAAAATATTTACTTTATCCGTAGTCGGTTTGTTGCCGATTATCTTTGTGCGAGGTTATTTCGGAAACGTCTATCTGCGCTTTGTGATTGAAGGTTTTCTGTTTGCGACAGTTTTCGCGGCGGCAGCTCTGAGCACAAAATTTGTCCGCATAGTTGACTTAAGAAGGCTCCAGTTTATTGTCGGCTAAATCGAGAAGAACCGAATCGCTTCACGGCAATAAGAGGACATCGAGCGGTTCGTCCGCACTAAAGCGAATTAGTGTCGCCGCCCGAAAGAGTAGTATGCGCGCGGCGAATATTGGAGAGAAGTTGTTAATAAGCAGGGTACTACATGGAGAGAAATGATAAAGGAATATGAGCGCGAAATTGTTTGTGGATCGGTTTGCAACCCCGATCGTAGCGGAGCCTTACAGGATAATGGTGGCATAGAAATCTGAAAGGATGAGATGATCTATATTTATTACCATGTGCTACTGATACCGGACTACAAGTCCAAGATCCGATCCTATTTTGACCAGGCAAAAAAGTTCGGCCTGATATCGATTGTGCAAAAGAAAGATCAGCCGGAGTATTTTATGGAAATCATATCTTCCAACTCGTCAGTCGGCGAGCAATTGAAGGGGCTCTCGGATCTTCGAGCGAGTATGGGGATCGACCAGCTTTTGCTAAACAGAAAAATACACGTTGAGGTTTTCGATGACATTATTGATGTCAGAGAAGATGGTACAAACGAATAGCACAGAAACCAGTTTGAATCCTTAATGGAGTGGAAATGTCAAAGCTTGTTTTAATTCGTCATGGTGAATCGCAGTGGAATCTTGAAAACCGGTTTACCGGCTGGATCGACGTCCCGTTATCGGAACGTGGCATCAAGGAAGCCGAATCCGCCGGTGAAAAGTTGGAAAATTTCAGATTTGATCTTGGATATTGTTCCAAGCTGAAGAGAGCGATAGATACGCTGAAAATTGTTTTGCGGTTTAACGGACAGACGGATCTTCCCGTTGAATATGACACAGCACTTAATGAGAGGCATTACGGCGATCTGCAGGGACTCAATAAAGCGGAAACCGCGAAAAAATATGGCGATGAACAGGTGCACATATGGAGAAGGAGCTATGACGTTCCTCCCCCTAACGGTGAAAGCCTTAAAGATACCGCAGCGAGGGTCCTTCCGTACTGGAGATTCAAGATTTATCCCGATGTGAAAGCAGGAAAAGAGGTCTTGGTCGTCGCACACGGAAACAGTTTAAGATCGCTGGTGATGTTCCTCGATAACATGACTAAAGAACAGGTGCTGGAGTTGAACATCCCGACCGGTGTGCCGCTCGTCTATGAGTTCAGCGGGGAGAAGATAATTAGCAAGAAATATCTGGAATGAAATTCCGCCTGCTAAGTCTCAAATTCCTTCGATGGGACTTGCCATTTGGAGCTTCTTATCTTGAATGCCACACCGACCTCTGTTAAATTATAGGTTCGATGGCGGAGTAGCTCAGGTGGTCAGAGCAGTGGAATCATAATCCACGTGTCGGGGGTTCGAGTCCCTCCTCCGCTACAACTTGCCTCCGTTTGCTACTTATCGAAAGTGTCTGTGCTACCGATCGGAACGAGGATCTATGATACAAGTTTCGGGGGTTCTCCCTCGCAAATTCTTAGTGAATTTGCGAGGGATCCCTTCGGGAGAGTCCCTCCTCCGCTACAACTTGCCTCCGTTTGCTACTTATCGAAAGTGTCTGTGCTACCGATCGGAACGAGGATCTATGATACAAGTTTCGGGGGTTCTCCCTCGCAAATTCTTAGTGAATTTGCGAGGGATCCCTTCGGGAGAGTCCCTCCTCCGCTACAACTTGCCTCCGTTTGCTACTTATCGAAAGTGTCTGTGCTACCGATCGGAACGAGGATCTATGATACAAGTTTCGGGGGTTCTCCCTCGCAAATTCTTAGTGAATTTGCGAGGGATCCCTTCGGGAGAGTCCCTCCTCCGCTACAACTTGCCTCCGTTTGCTACTTATCGAAAGTGTCTGTGCTACCGATCGGAACGAGGATCTATGATACAAGTTTCGGGGGTTCTCCCTCGCAAATTCTTAGTGAATTTGCGAGGGATCCCCTCGGGAGAGTCCCTCCTCCGCTACAACTTGCCTCCGTTTGCTACTTATCGAAAGTGTCTGTGCTACCGATCGGAACGAGGATCTATGATACAAGTTTCGGGGGTTCTCCCTCGCAAATTCTTAGTGAATTTGCGAGAGGATCCTCCCTCGGGAGAGTCCCTCCTCCGCTACGATTCCTTCCAAAACGGTTCAGTTTCGCATCCTGGTTTTCCTTCCGATGCATCTTCAAAGACACTTTTTCCGGTTTTAGTCACTAATTTAGTCACTAATTTTTTCTGCTGAATTTGCCTCCATAATCCGAGGGAGGTACCAAGTTTTTCTGTTTTCCTGAAAAAGAGGCTATTCAGTATTGAAAATGTTTTCCTGATTTTTTTGAAAAATCTTTTTCCGACTATATGGCCGCAATTACAGGTTGAGGTTCACGGTAAGGTTGTTTGTTGGGGAAAGTCCGATTATATTCTGTCGAATTTGAAACAACGTGGCACATGACGTTCTTACTGGCGGAAATGTTATGCCGACATATGGCAGGGTAATTAAAGTTAGGGTGCAACAATAAAAAAATAATCACACATTGGAGGTGTTATGAAATGTCCATCTTGTGGTCAAGAAGCAATAAGTTTGTTACGATATTGCTCTTTTCGAAGGCGCGGTGTCAGTATTCCAGAGGCTATCAAGGGCTATCTCAAATGTCAAAGCTGTGGAGTACTTCTTCGAATAGTAAGGTTTACTCCGATTTTATGGATTTATTTCGGCATCCTGTTTGCATCATTTTTTGTTTATTGGATGTTGCTTCCTCAAATAATTCCCAATATTGGATATAAGGGTTCTATGGGAATATTATTATTATGGTTTGTTTTTGTAATATTTGGTTTAACCTATGTTAGATGGAAGAGTACACGGATCGACAAGTCGTGACATTTTCCGATTTAACCTGTTGCGCCCTAACCAGCAACTCAAGCTGACCGAATGACCTCAATTGCAAAAAGCCATGGCACATAAAGTAAACAACATGGAACTCAATTTGGGAAGTGGTACGTCATGATTGTCGTCGGTTAGTCCCTGTCCGTTAGGTATCTGCTACTATCTAGGAGAAAATATCATGTCACCGAAATCAGAATATATTCCCGGTGTTTGTAATATCGGCCCGGCGGAGATCAGAAACCGTAGACAGGCCGGATGGATCGGATTGGTAGTAACAGTCCTGCTTTGGATAGCATCCTTCATTTTTCAAGTTCCTGCCACGTGGAGATTGCTGCTGTTTATCCCTGCTACGATTGCCGCAGTTGGTTTTCTCCAAGCTGCAATGCGCTTCTGCGCCGCTTTTGGGATACAAGGAGTATTCAACTTCGGCCCTAATGTTGGAAAGACTGACACAATAGAGCAAGCAGAATTCAGACGCAAAGACCGCCAAAAGGCGCTCTTGATAATCCTGTACTCAATATTCATCGGAATTGGGACAGCGATAGCAGGATTTTTATTTGTTTTGCCGAATTAAATACACATTTATAAGGTAAGGTACATATCATGAGAAAAATAGCTGAGAGGTGGCAGACGCTTGCCCCGTTTTTGCAAAGTATACTGCGGATTCTCACAGCGTTCACTTTCACTCTTCACGGCACAATGAAGCTTTTCGCATTCCCGGCGGGGATGCATCCTGGAGGCGGAGGAGTCCAGTTGTTTTCTGAAATTGGACTTGCCGGGATACTTGAGACCTTCGGCGGTGTAATGCTCCTGCTGGGACTCTACACTCGCACTGTAGCATTCCTCCTGGCAGGTGAGATGGCGGTTGCATTCTTCCAAGCTCATTTCCCGAGAAGTTTCTGGCCAGTCCTTAGCGGGGGTGAACTCGCTTTTCTATACTGCTTCATCTGGCTATATATTTCCGCTGCAGGCCCGGGGCCATGGAGCATTGATGCAGTCGTGGAAAAAATGCGCCGCCGCGCCCATTAGGAAATGGATTTCTTAAGTATCTTTGAATTGCTGTGATATCGTGATTTCGTGAAACCGGCTGGAACAATAATAACCTAGCGGTTCTTAGCAAATCGAAGTTGTAATAGATATTCCTGACAACCTGAAATGAGAATTGACGTTTTGTCTTCTTTGTTTCTTCATCAGACAGGAACTAACCAAAGCATAACGTCAGCAACTACCATGGATCAGGAAAACTTGAAATCAATCTTCATGGCTTGACGATCGGGTATCATTGAGTTTACATGGAGGCTTTCGTAGATTCAGAGTACCATGAAACTTTCCAATCAGACCATTACCAGTTCAAATAATCTGGAAAGACAGGGCAAACTTTGGGAGAGCTTCGATGCTTGGGCTTTTCATTAATTAAGGCAAAATCACCAAAATAAGTCCCCAATTGGGTCACCAAATTTTTGTAAGTCATTGTCTTTGCGGTTAGTTCCTTGGAATCATTAACCACGTGTCGGGGGTTCTGCGCCGGAGGCGCGTCAGCCTCAGGCTGAGAGTCCCTCCTCCGCTACAAAGTCCCTCCAAAACTAGACTAAGAAATTAATAAAATGAAACGATTGACCACACTCCTTTGCCTTGTCATGGTGACCGCATCTCTTTCTCAACCGCAGACTCCTGACACTGCCGGCATTTCAAGACTATTCAACGGGCATAAAGGTGCTTTCGTTCTTTTCGATAAAAACAGGAATGAATACTTTAGATACGATTCAGAACGCTGCGGCGAGCGGTTCCTGCCAGCTTCGACGTACAAGATCCCGAGCGCGTTAATCGGATTAGAGACCGGCGTGATCCCCGATTCCAATTACGTGATCAAATGGGACGGCAAGCCGGAGCCGGTGAAAGAATGGGAGCGCGACCATGACTTGAAGTCCGCAATTCAATTCTCGGTCGTGTGGTATTTTAAGGAACTGGCGCGAAGAGTCGGGAGAGAAAAAGAACAGCACTGGCTCGACACTCTGAATTACGGAAACAAAACCATTGGGGAAAGAGTCGATCAATTCTGGTTGGACAACAGCCTGCAAATTTCCGCGGATGAGCAGGTGGAGTTCTTGAAGAAACTTTATGATGAGACCCTTCCATTTTCAAAGCGCTCGATGAAAATCGTAAAGAACATTCTATCCGCTGAGCAAATTGGGAAAGCAGTAATGAAATTCAAATCTGGCACAGGTCACATCGTGGATTCCGTTCGCGGGACAGATCGTTTTATTGCATGGCTTGTTGGGTACGTCGAGACCGGAAAAAACGTCTACATTTTTGCTTTCAACGTTGACGGAAAAGATTTTGACGAGGTTTCCAAACTCAGGAATTCAATTCCAAAGGAAATAATGAAAGAGCTGAGGATACTTTAGGCGGTTCATTTTTCGGTCAATCTTTCTCTCGATAAATATCAGCAACCGCTTCCTCGATATTCTTGAATTTAAATTGAAACCCTTCTTTCAGTAATCGTTCAGGAAGCACACGCTGGCTGACAAGTATCGTCTCTTCTCCCATTTTGCCGAGCGAAAGTTTTACTAAACCTTGTGGTATCTTAAAAAGGGTTGGACCGATTTGTCTGCAAACCTCGCTCATTCTTGCTGGATCTGGCGCAACAAGATTGTAAATTCCACTTGAGATTGGATTTGTGAGAAGGAAATAGATTGCATTGATTTCATCTTCGTAGTGAATCCATGGCAGCCATTGATTTCCCGAGCCGAACATAGTCCCGACGTGTAATCTGAAAGGGAAGGCAAGCCTTGGAAATGCACCGCCATTCCGAGAAAGCACCACGCCGCTTCTGATAATAACACACCTCACACCTGATGCTTCTACGGATGCTGTTGACTTTTCCCACTGGGCCGCAACTTCAGGGAGGAATCCTTTTCCCCGGTGAGAGCTCTCGGTGAGAATTTCGGCAGCGCGTGTACCATAATATCCGACTGCCGATGCCTGAATCAAAACCTTAGGCGGGTCATTCATTGATTGTACCAGCTCGTTAACCAGTTTTCCGGCATCTACTCTACTTCCCATTATCCTTTTGCGTTTACTTTTCGTCCAGAGGGTGGATCCGACATTTTCTCCTGCCAGATTGACAAGTGCGTCCAAGCCATCAAGTTTTTTCGATAATTCTTCTTTATTGGCGGTGGACCATCTGAGTGCCGGGATCTTATTTCCAAACATGGATTTTGCTCGGTTCGGATCGCGGGAGAGTGCGATGACCGAGTGACTTTGCTTAAGAAGAAGATCTGTGAGACCGTTCCCGATGAATCCTGTAGCGCCGGTTATTGCGACTTTCATGTGCTCAGTAATCGACTTAGTTTATGAAACTTGTGATCACAAACATAACTACGACCGGCAATAAAAGCTAATGATCGGTAGTGGCTCATTTTGGTTTCTCCCGCAGATTTCGCAGATGAACGCAGAAACAATATCAGCGAAAATCAGCGTGATCAGCGGGAGATAAGTATCTTTCGATTTCACAAAAAATGAAATTGAGCCACTACCTAATGATCCTGAACGTCGATTCAAAGAGCAGGAATGCTCGGAGATGACCGTCGAGACAGTTGCCGGGTATCTTTTCTTTGGTCGAATCGTCTATGGTATAGCCATCAAAGAGATCCATAAATCTATTCTTAAACCTCAGAAGATATTAGAATGTCAAATTGGCGTATGACTGTATCGAAATTTTCCTTGATCCTTTCTTTGTCGCTATGTGGCTTATTACTGTCATCGAAAGTTTTTGCGCAGAACTATTCTGTTCGTGGGAGAGCGGTAGATGAGAACAACTCCCCATTGCCTGGAGTTCTGGTCCGGTTGGTGGATTTGACGGATTCAACCAAATCGTACGCGACATCTTCAAATTTGGATGGAACCTTTCTCTTTGCGAATATTCCTGCACGCCCGTACCGTCTCGAGCTGTCAGCAGTCGGACGGAAAGATGTCTCTGCATCTGTCCATGCAATAGGCAAAAACAACGACGTTGGCAGTCTGGTAATGAAAGAATCTGCGGTCCGTCTTAAAGGCGTTACGGTTGAAGGTCGAATTCCATCTGCAATACAGAATGGAGACACTACAGAATTCCAGGCAGTTGCAGTCAAGGTGAACCGCGACGCCACGATGGAAGATTTGCTTACGAAGTTACCTGGCGTCATTGTGAATAATGGTACAGTGACTGTCGGGGGTGAAACTGTCCAGCGTGTCTTAGTTGATGGCAGGCCCTACTTTGGCGATGACCCGACTCTGGCAATCCGAAACCTCCCCGCTGAGGTGATTGACAAGATTCAGGTTTTCGATCAGATGAGCGATCAGTCCCAATTCACCGGTTTTGATGACGGTCAGTCAGTAAAAGCGATGAACGTCGTGACAAGGCGGAACAGGCCCAATTTGAATTTCGGGAAAATCACTGCCGGTTACGGCGACGATGACGGCAGGTACGATGCCGCCGCGAACATGAACATATTTGACGGAAACAGCAGAATATCTTTACTCGGTTCATCCAACAATGTTAACCAGCAGGATTTCTCGACGCAGGATATTCTCGGGGTTGTCTCAACGAACAGTCAGAATCGTACGCCGGGGGCGGGTTTCGGTGGAGGAGGACAAAGGCGAGCAAATCCCTTCGGGCGTTCCGGTGCCATAAGTTCGAATAATCAGTTCATCGGTCAGCAACAGGGCATCAATAATACGAGTATGATCGGAGCAAATGCCTCGGATAGCTTGTCGGAAAATCTGTTTGCACAAGGAAGTTATTTTTTAAACCGGGTCGGTAATCAGAATGACCAGTCGGATCACCGCCAGTATTTGCTCGGGGGTGACTCGGTAAGTCTGTACGATCAGAATAGCAATGTCGCCGGCACGAACTACAATAACCGTTTCAACAGCCGAATAGACTACGCAGCGGATCCTTCCAATAAGTTGACGATACTCCCGGTGGTATATTTTCAATCGAACCGTTCCAATAATATTCTTGGCGCAACTACTCCGGGTTCCCAATCGGATACGACGAACACGAATGCGCTCAATACCGGTTATAATATCACCGCACATGCGATATATCGGCATGCGTTCGATTTGCCGGGGCGGACCGTCTCGTTAGACTTCGGTGTCGGTGCGAATCGAAAACATACAAACGGACTTCTTTTTTCTGCCGAGGAATACTATGGCACAGGAACAAGCGACAGCCTTTCCCAGCAGTCAGAAGACTACCTGTCAAATGCCGAAACAGTGAGCGGGAATCTGATTTACACTGAGCCGACCGATGTCAATGCCATGGTTGAGCTTACATATAATCCGTCCTTCACTCGAAACACGGCCTATAAAAACACCTACAATTTTGATTCAACGACGCAAGGTTACACCGATCTTTATGCCCCGCTTTCAAATTCCTATTCGGACAATTACATGACACAAAGAGTTGGTCTCGGTTATCGGTGGCGCAGTTTATCTGGCATCAATTCTGGGTACGGATCAAGCGCTCCCGGATGGAACATCATGGCGAATCTATCATTTCAGTATGCCGAGTTAAACGGTGACGATTCCACTTCTCCCGCGAACGGGACGGGTACGAGCATGGGCATTTCCAGAAAATTTTGGGATTTCCTTCCAAGTGTACTAATCAATTACACGACGCCTGACCATAGAAACCTGAGGATATTCTACAGAACCTCTACGACTGCACCGGCGGTTACGCAGCTTCAACAAGTCACTGATAATTCCAATCCACTTCTTCTGACCACAGGTAATCCGGACTTGGGTCAATCATATTCGCACAACCTTCTTGCGCGATACAATCTAACGACGCTCGGCCAGGCTAAGAGCATGTTCCTTCTTCTTTTTGCCACATACACGCAGGATTACGTTGGCAATGCGACGATTATTCCTTCTCGTGACACCGTCCTGTCGAATGGCACGACCTTAACACCCGGGACAGAATTGACCTATCCGGTGAATCTGAATGGATACTGGAACGTGCGCTCGTTTTTCACTTATGGTTTTCCGTTCGATTTGATAAGCAGTGCTCTCAACTTGAGTGCAGGTGTGTCTTACGCTCGGACTCCCGGTATTCTGAACAATGTTGTGAGCGATGCCAATACAATCGGACCAAGTGGAGGCTTCGTAATCGGAAGCAATATCAGCCAGAATTTCGATTTTACTATTTCATATATGGGTAATTATAACTTCGCGATGAATTCTCAGCAGACGACCCAAAGTGGCAATTACTATTCACACACTGCCTCGTTGAAGTGGGTCTGGGAATTCTGGAATGGAATTGTCCTGAATAACCAGTTGAGCAATGCCATCACGAGTGGACTTGCGCAGGGTTATGATCAAAATATTTTGCTGTGGAACCTCAGCCTTGCGAAGAAATTCTTTGCCAACGAGAATGGTGAATTGAGGATTTCTGTAAATGACCTGCTCGGTCAGAACAAAAGTGTGAACAGATCCATAACCAGCACCTACATTGAGGACACGCAGAACGAAGTGCTGACAAGATTTATTTTGGTGTCGGTCAGTTACACAATGAGATAACCAAGCTCGGTTTCTCACCGGAAAGAATTCTCAGATATCGAACAGCAATCCACACGAAAGATAAATTGTTGGACCAGCTCTCTCGTGCTCAGGGATTATATAACCGAAGCCTCCTTCAATTATGAACCTCTCATTGTTCTGAACCCGTGCCTGCGTGCCGAGGTTAATAATCGGGAACAACGCGTTTGCCGGAGTTTGATCGCCCGAGCCGAAGAGCGCACTTCCGGGGTAACCCTTTGCTGCACCTAGGCGGAGAGAAGCGTAGTAATTCCACGGTCCCTCTCTCACCGTTCCGCACGTCACGGCAATGTCGCCGTTGACGCTCTTTCCGTCGGAGTCATCGGCGAGTCCGAGACCACATTCCAACCGAACATTCTTTGAAGTTTGGTATCTTCCCACAAGTTTGGCGGTGAGAGTCCCTTTATCGCTTCGAGCAATTCCGACAGCGTCAACTCCAAGATCAAAATTCTGTGCAATACCGCGTTTGTATCTCCCGAACCAGCCCTGACCACCTGAGTGCGCTCCGGGGAACAAAACGGAACCTGTTCCGACGGCGAGTCCGACTTCTGATTGGGACGTGTCGACAACTGCTGGTCCGCCAAACGTTACCAGAGGCGATGGCGGCGCAAACGACGTACAGCCTCCAATAAATAATAGCAAGAAAAAGAGAATTGAGCTCTTTGCCATCTTAAATTCCTAGTTAGATCGGCACGATAGTATTCATTTAACTTCGTTTTCAATTTAATCCTCTATTCTCTATCTCGCAACCGCCGCCCTCTTTTTTTCGTTCTCAGCGTTTTGTTGTTAAATTATCGGACAAAACCCCCTTGGGAAAAAAGAAGGATGATAAACGATAGCGCGAAGAAGAGATTGAAGGATATTTTCGGCGGAGGAAATTTCCTCGATTCCATGGAAGACAGGATAGCCTATTCCTATGATGGCACACCGCTTTTGAGCTCGCTTCCCGATGCAACCGTGGTCCCGTCATCGACCGAGCAAATAAGCAAGTTGGTACGATTGGCCAACGAGGAAAAATTCTCCATTGTTCCGCGGGGATCGGGGAGCGGACTAAGCGGAGGATCGATACCGACGGAAAATTCTGTCGTGCTTCTGATGACAAAATGGAACAAAGTTATCGAGCTGGACAAAAGTAATTTAACGGCGTGGGTAGAACCAGGAGTCATCACCGGGAAATTTCAGTCCCTTGTAGAGTCGGCGGGGCTTTTTTACCCGCCTGATCCCGGCAGCTCGCAGATTTGCACCATCGGGGGAAATGTAGCAGAAAATGCGGGCGGCTTGCGCGGTTTGAAGTACGGGGTCACAAAAAATTATGTCCTCGGGCTGGAGGTCGTCCTGCCTACAGGCGAAGTGATGCATTTAGGCGGCAAGAATACTAAGGACGTCGCGGGTTATAACCTGAAAGACGTATTAATTGGCTCGGAGGGAACGCTTGGGATTTTCACAAAGATATTGCTCAAGTTGATTCCAATGCCGCAGGCCAGCAAAACCATTCTTGCATTCTATGACTCGATTGGCAAAGCTGCAGAAACAGTCTCAGCAATCACTGCAAAAGGGATCATGCCTGCAATGCTGGAGTTTCTGGATAACACGACAATTCGAGCTGTCGAAGACTTTGCTCATCTTGGACTTGATAAGAATACCGGTGCGTTGCTTCTGATTGAAATCGACGGTCCGCGCTCCGCCGTCGACGAGGACGCCGCCGCTATCGATATTATCTGCAGAAATTCGGGTGCACACAGTGTCAAGATCGCGAAAGACGAAAACGAGGCACTAAAACTCAAAGCTGCCCGGAAGACTGCGTTTGCGGCGCTCGCACGAATTCGGCCGACCACGATACTGGAAGATACAACGGTTCCGCGAAGTGAGCTTCCTGTAATGCTCGATTTCATAAATGCCACCGCAAAGAGACACAATGTTCAAATCGGGACATTCGGTCATGCCGGCGACGGGAATTTGCATCCGACTGGACTCACAGACGAGCGAGACAAAAACGAAATTGAGAGGACGGAAAAGGCGTTTGCCGAGATATTCAGAAAGTCAGTAGATCTCGGTGGGACAATTACCGGCGAACACGGTGTCGGATTAGCGAAGAAAAAAATCTTCGAAGAGCTTTATGATACTCCGTTCATCAGATTCATGCGGCAGACTAAGGAAATGTTAGACCCGAATTGCGTTCTCAATCCGGATAAAGTCATTTCCGTTCGTCCGCGATGTGAAGGCGCGCTGCCAAAGAACCGGGAGCAGATCGAGAAAATCACAGCTAAGATGGGCAATCCATCCGAGGCATATTTTTGACCGCCAACATTTCTGACGATCTTCTGACCCAGTGTATGCACTGCGGACTTTGTCTGCCGGTTTGCCCCACTTACGCCTTGACCGGCATGGAAAGGAATTCACCTCGCGGAAGAATCCGGTTGATGAAAAATGTGGCGGACGGCACGATTCCTATTACCAATGCGTTCATGGATGAGATGTACTTCTGCCTCGACTGTCAAGCGTGCCAGACCGCATGTCCCGCAGGTGTCAGATATGGTGAGCTTGTCGAGTCTGCCCGTGCGCTCGTGGAGAAGAAGAAACGTTTTCGACTGAAAATCTTTATCATAAGAAATGTTGTCGAGAGAAGAGGAATCTTGCGGTTTCTTGCCGGAGCGATGAGACTTTACCAGCGTAGTTTTCTGGAAAAAATAATATTGGCATTCTTAAAGAGATTTTTCCCTTCGCTGCACGGCCGTGCTAAGTTGATGCCTCGTATTTCAGGCGAGCTCGCTTTCGGGACAATCCCGGACATGAGTGAGCCGAGCGGAGATGTGCGTGGTACGGTCGCAGTACTGACCGGCTGTGTTATGGATATTTTTTATGCCGATGTTAATCGTGACACCGTCGATGTGCTGCTTGCGAACGGCTGGCGAGTCGTCATTCCGCAGGATCAAGTTTGCTGCGGCTCGCTTGGCGGTCATAACGGCGACGCTGAATATTCGAAGCGGTTTGCCAGAAAAAATATTGATGCGTTCGAAAAATCGGGCGCCGATTATTTTGTGATAAACTCGGCGGGCTGCTCTGCGTTCATGAGACGGTATGGTGAACTGCTCTCCGACGATTCGGAGTATTCCCCAAAAGCCGCACAATTCAGTATGAAGGTCAAAGAATTCTCCGAGTTCATTTATCAGACCGGATTCAAAAAGCCCGAGTGCATTATCGATAAACCGACCGTTTACCATGAACCATGTCATCTGGTTCATGCGCAGGAGATCAGTGAAGAACCTCGTATGATTATCAGCGAGATCTGCGGCAATTATTTTCGTGAATTGAATGAAGCATCTTGGTGCTGCGGAAGTGCAGGAATCTACAATGTCCTGCGATTTAGTGATGCATCTGAGATACTTGATCGTAAAATCGATAACATAAGAAATAGTGGTGCGCGTCTTGTCGTTACCGGGAACCCCGGCTGCATGGCTCAAATCGATTTCGGGATCAAAAAAGAAGGTCTGGACATGGAAGTCCTGCACCCTGCAACGGTTCTCAACCGGCTTTATAAGAATGACGATGCGTCTGAGAAATCCTAAGTCCGAATTTCTAAACTCTAAACGATATCAAGATTCTAATGCTCAAACGCTGTAAAGAAACCAACGACTTGGAGATTCTGTTTTTCATATTTGGTATTTTGAAATTGCTTAGGTTTTTGCATTTAGAATTTAGAGTTTTTTCCAAGTGATTCCTCTTAGAGACAAAAATCCGTCTTACACCTTTCCCATCATAAACTATTTGCTTATCGCGGCGAACGTTGTCGCCTTTTTCTACGAACTCTCGCTCGGACCTCGGTTTGATGCCTTCATTATCAACTATGGGTTGGTCCCTCAAAAGTATTTTTATGCCGTTGCACACCACACTCATTTGATAACCAGATATTTTCCTTTCTTTACATCGATGTTCCTTCATGGCGGCTGGATGCACATCATCGGGAATATGTGGTTCCTGTTTATCTTTGGGGACAATGTCGAAGACAAGTTTGGCCATGGAAATTATCTCGTATTCTATTTGCTGAGCGGTCTTGCTGCCGCTGTCATACAATTGCTATCAAGCGTTGGATCTCCTGTGCCGACGATCGGAGCGAGCGGTGCGATCTCAGGAGTGCTGGGCGCATACCTTGTAATGTTTCCGAAGGCGAAAATCTCGACCCTGATTCCGATTTTCTTCTTCATTGATATTATTGACATTTCTGCTTTTCTGTTTATCGGTTTCTGGTTCTTCATGCAATTTGTGAGCGGGCTTCAGACTGTCGGCATTGATACTTCCGGCGGAATCGCATGGTGGGCGCACATCGGCGGATTCATTGCGGGACTTTTGATGGTGCCGGTTTTCAAAAAGAAAAGGTTTGCGACTTAAATTTTGACGTGTCCTTGTCGAACCACAGGCGACGAGGTTTCGTTTACGTGTTGTTGGATTAACCTTAGCCGTAATGAGTGTTAGGATGCGGGAAGAAATTATGGCAATAAGATGGCTGACGACCCTTTGCGGTCTTAGCCCCAAATCAAGGATATTGATCATAACAAATATAAAAGGAGAATCGAGGTAACAAGATGGCTAGCAAAAAAATACCGCCGTATTTGTTCATCATCATCGGAGGAACCGGCGACCTCGCGAGAAAAAAACTCCTTCCAGCAATTTGTAGGTTATGGGGAAAAAACCTCTCAGAGTTTTACCTGATCGGGGCAGGAAGCGGGAGAAAACACGACGATCTGACCTACCGCGATTTCGTCGCACGGTCACTCGAAGAAGAGAAGGTCGATACTAGTCACATTGGTTCGCTCGATTGGCTCTACTATCAATCTGTGGGCGCTGGTTCATTAGAAGAGTTCAAGGCGTTTGCAGATCGAATTCTTCAATTGGAGAAGGAGTTAGATTTGCCGGGGAACAGAGTTTTTTACCTTGCAGTTCCGCCATCGATTTTTCCAAATACAATCAAGAATCTGGGTGAGGTCGGACTCAACAGGAGCGGTGGCAAAGTAAAACTCGTCGTGGAAAAACCTTTCGGACAGGACCTACAATCTGCTCGAGAGCTGAATGAACTGGCGCACAAATATTTTGATGAGTCGCAGGTCTATCGCATCGACCATTATCTCGGGAAGGAAACTGTTCAGAATCTTCTCGCCTTTCGCTTCAGCAACGCAATGTTCGAATCGCTCTGGTCCCGCGACAGAATTGAGCGAGTTGAAATAACAGTTGCAGAGACCCTTGGCCTCGAGCATCGCGCACGTTATTATGACAGAGTCGGCGCGTTGCGGGACATGATACAAAATCATCTGACCCAGCTTATGACGCTCGTCGCCATGGAGGTACCGACGGCGTTAGAAGCCGATGCAGTGCGCCATGAGAAAGTAAAAGTGCTTCGCGCTGTGTCGCCGATATTGCCGGGCGATGTCGTCCGCGGCCAATATACGCGAGGCGCTGTCGAAGGAAAAGAAGTTGTCGGGTATTGTGAGGAGGAGGGAATTAACTGCAACGATTCGGCACACTGAAACTTATGCTGCTGTGAAATTGAATGTCTCGAACTGGCGATGGCAGGGAGTTCCGTTTGTACTCCGCACCGGCAAGAGGATGTTCAAGGAGGTGACGGAAATCGCGATAACCTTTCGTCGGCCCCCAGTATCCATATTCAGGCAATTTTCTATAAAAGATATTCAGCCGAACCGGCTTATTATAACCGTTCAGCCGAATGAAGGCTTTGATTTGTACTTCAAAGTCAAAGAACCTGGTGAAACGTATAAGCTCTCGACACAGAGTCTGCATTTTGAATATTCTGAGATTTTTGGAAGGTTACCGGACGCATACGAAACTTTGCTGCTGGATGTGCTTCAGGGTGACCAGACTTTATTTGTTCGTGCGGATGAAGTTGAGGCATCATGGGAGCTTTATATGCCCCTCTTGTCTGGTCGTCAGGAAGTTTACAAATATGCGGCCGGGACATGGGGACCGGTTGAAGCTGAACATTTGCTTGATGGAGAAAAATGGTGCACAAGGTGATTGGCGAAGTAAAGAAGTTTCCGGACATCGAAGAGCTTAGCTCAGCCGCGGCACTGGACATCAGTAAACTGATCGAGAGAGTCGTTTCTTCGAAAGGCGTTTTTTATATGGCACTGTCCGGAGGAAATACCCCTCAAACTCTATATCATATTCTGGGAACAACTTATGCAAGGTCCATTCCATGGGACTCCGTTCATATTTTCTTTTGCGATGAGCGATTTGTTCCGCATGAATCTGAGCAGAGTAACTATAGGATGGTGAAGGAAAAACTGCTTGACTTGGTTCCTATTCCGCAGAAAAATATCCATCCCATTTCAACGGACAATTTGAATATGAAGACTGCGGCAAGAGCTTACGAAACGGAACTCCGCAAAATCTTCACGGCTGCCGGAACAACGTTTGATCTTGCCATCATGGGAATCGGGAAAGAAGGGCACACCGCTTCTCTTTTTCCCGGGTCGCCAGCGCTTGACGAAAAAAGGAGATGGGCGGTGGGAATCGAAGTGAACGCGGTTCCCCCGCGAAGAATAACTTTGACCTATCCTATATTAAATCGCACTGCAGTCATCTATTTTATAGTCTCAGGTTCTGGTAAGGCGGTGGTCATGGAAAAAATCCTCGGCGGCACAGACGATTTCCGTGCGTATCCTGCCGCGGGGATCCAACAGGAGAACGCAGAGATATTCTGGTGGATAGATTCTGCGGCTTTATTGCCCAGAGGGGAAGGCTGAAGCAAAAATCACTTGGGTTAGGCGACAAAGAAGGGGGCGAAGGGCCATTTCCTGCGAGAATGCATTCAATCCTTGCCATCGGGAGACTATGGTATGATTATCTCACCAAATTTTTAGTGAAATGGTTGTACCGCGGAAAGTTTTGTAACTTACACAAAATCAATAAGTTAGCGTCTTGACTTTTGCCCCTGTTTTTGTTATTATTTTACGAATTCAGCGGAGGTTTATTGGCGAAAAAAGTCGAAGATCCTCCCGTCAAAAGCGGGATAAGCTCCCATGGGAGCAAAAGGCAAATTGTCTCCAAAGGAAGTTCGAAGATTCTCTACTCTCTTCCTCAGGATGATATTCTTCTAACAGAATTTCGACCGGAAATAGCAATTGACGGAAAAAAAATATTTAGGATTAAAGAGAAACCGAAGATTGCACCGGAGTTGCAGGCGTTCATTTTTGCCTACTTGGAAACCTATCAGATACCGACACATTTTTTCAGCCAATCGGGCAGTGAGCTTCTTGTAAAGCGGCTAAACATTATTCCAGTTGAAGTGACCGTTCGAAATCTTGCATCCCAATCTTTTGCAAAACGGTTTAAGCATTTTAAATCGAGACAGCAATTGGATTTTCCAATATTCGAATATCTTCTGAAGGATGAAAGTGGGGGTTTTCTTGTCAACGATACTCATTTGTATGCGTTGCAGGTTCTGTCGCCAGAGGATTTCCGCACGATAACTCGTTTGGCAAGCAAGGTTGACGCGGTGATGAAAAGTTTTTTCGAAAGACGCGGTCTCACTCTTGTGGATATCACGATGATGTTCGGCAAGTGCAAGGGCATGATAATGGTTGGCGATGAAATTTCTCCAGAGAACATAACCGTGATCGATAATTCTACGGACGAGGAAATCTCAGTTGCCATGGCGCGTGACTCCCGCGAAGCATCGAAGCATTACCAATTGGTCTATGAACGCGTTCTTCCCTCTGTAAAGCATAAGACTTAGAAATGTTTCCCAAGTTAGCTCACTATGGTCACGACGTAGTCGCAGTCGTTGTTCTGTCCTGCGTCGTCATCGTATTCATTTCATTTTTTGTCGGAAGTGCTGCTGTCAAGCTGGTGCTCGATTTAGTCGCATTGATATCTGGAGGATTCACTTTCTTTTTTTTTCGCGATCCCGATCGAGTTCCACAAATATCCGGCGATGGTATTGTCATATCGCCTGCTGATGGCAAGGTTGTCTTCTGCGGTGAGGTTGAAGAGCCGGAGTTCCTGGAATGCCGCTCTAAGATGATCAGCATTTTTATGTCACCGATGAATGTCCACGTCAACAGGATTCCCATAAATGGGACGGTAAGATTCCTCAAGTATGTAAAGGGAGGGTACCTCGTTGCGTTCGATGAGAAGTCGAGTGATAGGAACGAGAGAATGCTAATTGGAATTACGCCGAGAACCCAGTCTGGCGAAAATACGGGGAACAAAGTCTTGTTCAAGCAGATTGCCGGTTTCATTGCACGCAGGATTGTGTGCGACCTTTCCGAAGGTCAACCCGTTACAGCCGGTGAAAGATTCGGCATGATTAAATTTGGGTCTCGCGTTGACATCCTCCTTCCATTAAATTGTGATGTGAAAGTTGGGTTAAACGACAAAACTCTTGCGGGAAGCACTGTCATCGGGGTGATGCGGAATGGCTAGGAAAAGAAAATACAACATTCGTATCTCAAGGGCAGTCATTCCGAGCTTTTTCACAATTCTCAATATGTTTTCCGGCTTCATGTCTATCTTGTCATCTGCTGACAAGGACTACGTTTCGGCGGCATGGCTTGTACTGCTGGCGGCAATCTTTGACACTCTCGATGGAGTTATGGCGCGGCTGACAAAAAGCTCCAGCGAGTTTGGAGTGGAACTTGATTCTCTGTCGGATCTGGTCTCATTTGGTGTTGCACCTTCGTTCATGATTTATCGGCTTGGGTTGCATTCTCTCGGACCAATCGGCACACTTTCCAGCGCGATGGTCATGGTATTTGGTGGATTGCGGCTCGCGAGATTCAACGTTCAGCTTGTCGGTTTCGACAAGGAGTATTTCAAAGGCTTACCCATACCTTCGAGTGCGATAGTAATAAGCTCCTTTGTCCTCTGTTTTTGTAAGGGGGGTACTCTCAATACCGATCCTCTGTTGCTCCCGATAATTGCAGTTGCTTTGTCTCTTCTTATGGTGAGCACCGTTCGTTACGATACAATTCCCAAATTCAGCAGACGTGCTATTCGTTTGCACCCGCTGAAGTTTGCGATTTTTGTGATATCGCTGGTTATCATTGTTGCAACACTCGGGAAGGCACTTTTCTGGCTATTCGTTCTTTACATAATCGGCGGATTGATTCGTTGGCTGATCGAGCATGTCAAATCACTTCTGTTTCCCCCGAAGCACGATAAAGAAGAGGAAGACGTCGAGTTAAGCAGTTTCGATATTTGAGATTATTTTCGCTGCTTCCGAAGGACTCATTCGGAGGATCCCGTCGGCGGAATTCACGGATTAGCTCGGTTTGCGATTAGGGCGAGTTGCGGCTCGCATCTTGTTTAGCAGTCGTTGTACCACATTGAGGAGCTGAATTTGTTTAAGGCAATAATAAAGGTTACACTAAAGAAAAAAATATTGGATCCCCAGGGAAAAGCAATCCAGAGTAGCTTGCATAACCTTGGTTTCTCAAGTCTTGCCGAAGTAAGAACCGGTAAGATCATAGAAATGTCGGTAAACGATGACGCGCTTGAGCGAGCAAAAGATTCAACTCAATCCGCATGTGAAAAGCTGCTGGCGAATCCAGTAACTGAAGAATTCGAGTACCAAATATTCAAAGATGATGGCACGGTCGCCGCGACTTTCTCAACCCAGCACAAACAGGTCCATCCAACTTCGGGAAAAGGGTCGGCAGGGTAAGATGCAGCACAAGGTTGGAGTAGTAGTTTTTCCCGGATCAAATTGTGACCGCGACGCTTTCAATGCTTTTAGCAGTGTCATGAATCAGAAGGTGAAGTTTCTCTGGCATAAGGATACGAGCCTCGACGGTGTCGATGTTGTCGTTCTCCCCGGCGGTTTTTCCTACGGTGATTATCTCCGGTCCGGGGCTATTGCGAGGTTTTCACCGATAATGAATGAGGTGGTACGATTTGCCCAGCGCGGAGGACTCGTCATGGGCATCTGCAACGGCTTTCAAGTCCTTGTCGAATCCGGGTTGCTGCCTGGAGCATTGTTGAAGAATGCAAAGTTGAAATTTGTCTGCCGTCAGGTTTATTTGAGAACTGAAACGACAAGAACACCGTTCACTTCAGCTCTGGAACAGGGACAAATTTTGAAGGTGCCCGTCGCTCACGGAGATGGAAATTATTATGCAGACGAAGCGACTTTGAAGAGTTTAGAGGATGAAGACCGGATTGTGTTTCGGTATTCGACGCGAAATGGTGAGATTACAAAGGAGGCCAACCCTAATGGGTCGATTCTTAATATTGCTGGAATCGTCAATAAGAGCCGAAATGTCCTCGGAATGATGCCGCATCCAGAGAGGGCGAGCGAACAAATACTCGGAAGTGCGAGCGGAGCGTTGGTTTTGAAATCGGTGATTCAGAGTTTAAATTGAGAAAAAGCGGAGGCGGTGATGTTTGAGGACTTGAGTTTCGCCAAGATTCTTTTGATCGTTTTGGTGCTCGTGATCTTCTTTGGTGCCAGGAAGATTCCGGATATTGCACAAAGTCTCGGTAAAGGAGTCAAAGAATTCAAGAAAGCCATCAAGGATGTTCAGGAAGATTCTGAAAAGAAGGACGAAGAGAAGAAATAGCTCGAGAGAAATTTCGAATCCTAAGCCATAAATCTGAAACCCCGAACAAGTCACAATGAGCGAAATTCAACATAACAGATCATCTGGATGTCGGATTTTAGATTTTGAACCTTGGACATTCTCCCGTCAAGAAATTTCTATGTCAGGATATTGCAAGCCGGGATTTAGGTTTTCCGACTTATGAACTAGGGCTTTCTCCAGCACTGGCGGATCGAGAGGGGTGCTTTCCAGTGGGTTTGAAGATAAGAGCGAAGATTTTAAATTGATAGCGGGAATAGTCTTTCCGTGAACTTGCAAAACTGAAAAGTGAATTGGGAATAATAAAAATGAGAAGAAGTCCTGCGTTTGTGGACTCCGGAGTATGAAAGATGCTTGAGGATCTGAGTATTGGAAAAATCCTTTTGATTGTCGTGGTGATCTTGATCTTCTTCGGCCCTAAGAAGATACCAGATCTTGCACAATCATTAGGAAAGGGAATAAGGGAATTCAAGAAGGCAATGCGCGATGTCACTGATGAAGTACAGAAGCCCGTCAATGATCAGCCTAAAGCTTCAACCCAAAAATCAATCGAATCTCCTTCGCAAGCTTCTCAAACAAATAGTCAAACCCCGAATAACTAGAGTCTAAAGAGAGATTGTCCGACACATACCAGAGGTTTCGAGAGCGTCTTCTAAAGGGGGAAGTCTCGTGCAAGACTACTGCCGAATCCTACCTGAAGAGGGCGGAATCAAGCTCGGATCTTAATGCGTTTGTGCAGCTCTTCGACGAGTCCATAGAGGCCGCTGAGAAAGTTGACCAAAAAATAGTAAATGGAACGGCAGGAAAGCTCGCAGGACTTATCCTTGGAATCAAAGACGTAATCTCAATCAAAGATAGAAGATTAACGTGTGGCTCAAAGATACTTGAGAATTTCTTCTCTCCTTACGACGCAACTGTAGTGGAACGGCTCAGGGACGAAGATGCGGTCATAATCGGGAAAACAAACTGTGATGAATTCGCGATGGGCTCATCGACGGAGTACAGTGCGTTCGGTCCAGCTCTCAATCCTGTGGATCACTCACGTGTTCCGGGCGGATCAAGCGGCGGAAGCGCATCTGCGGTGGGAGCAGGTCTGTGTCATGCTGCGCTCGGAAGTGACACAGGAGGTTCAATTAGACAGCCGGCATCTTTTTGCGGCGTTGCCGGATTGAAACCCACTTACGGCCGCGTATCGAGATATGGACTCGTTGCCTTTGCGTCTTCATTCGATGTGATCGGGCCGTTTGCAAATTCTGTTTACGATATTGCCCTGCTTTTAGAAGTTCTCGCCGGGCATGACGAGCGCGATTCGACATCTGCCGAAAAGCCTGTACCACAATACACGTCATTTCTTACCAGAGATATAGGACCTTTAAAAGTTGGAATTGCAAAGGAAACCCTGAATGCCGGTGTCGGTGATGAGATTAGACAATCTATCGGAAACCAGATCGATAATCTTCGCTCTGCCGGAGTGGAGATAGTTGAAGTCTCTCTGCCTCATCTCGACTATACTATCCCGGCATATTACATCCTCGCTACTGCTGAAGCCTCATCGAATCTTGAAAGGTACGACGGAGCAAGATATGGACACAGAGCAAAAGACAATGAAGATCTTGATGAAATGTATGTCCGGTCGCGCACCGAAGGATTCGGGCCGGAGGTAAAAAGAAGAATCATGTTAGGAACGTTTGTGCTTTCGGCTGGGTATTACGATGCATATTATCGCAAAGCTCAGAAAGTGCGGAGACTCATCAAGCAGGATTTTGACGCGGCTTTTGGAAAGGTTGATGCGATCGCAACTCCGGTTTCCCCAACAACCGCTTTCAAGTTCGGCGAGAAAACGTCAAATCCACTTCAGATGTATCTATCGGATGTTTTTACAGTATCGGCAAATCTCGCCGGGATACCGGCGATTTCCGTGCCTATTGGAAAAGATTCGAATTCTCTGCCTATCGGGTTACAGCTGATGGGGAGGCAATTTGAGGAAGAAAAAATATTGATGTTGTCAAATTTCATGGAACAGTCTGTCAAGGGTCAAATTTGAATTCCAATTTCTTGATTCAAAACTCGCAACCTAAAATTTAGAATTTGAAAAATGAGTATTCTAGTCGACAAATCCACGCGGCTTGTTGTTCAGGGGATCACGGGGAGTGAAGGGTCTTTCCACACGGATCAGATGATTGAATACGGGACGAAAGTTGTTGCAGGTGTGACGCCGGGAAGGGGGGGCACGAAATATTTGTCCGATAGGATCCTCTCGGGAGGAGTTCCGATTTTCAATACGGTCGTGGAGGCAGTCGAGAAGGAAGGTGCTAACACGTCTGTCATTTTTGTCCCTGCCGCGTTTGCACCTGATGCAATCGCTGAAGCAGCAGACGCGGGGGTAAGACTAATCGTTTGCATCACCGAAGGAATTCCGATCCGTGATATGATCGGAGTCTACGACTATTTAAAGAAGAAGAATGTTCGGATGGTCGGGCCGAATTGTCCGGGAGTGATTTCTCCCGGGAAAGCGAAGGTAGGAATAATGCCCGGCTTCATTCACAGGCAGGGAAGTGTTGGACTCATCTCGCGAAGCGGCACTCTGACGTATGAAGCTGTTGCCCAGGTGACCGCGAAAGGCTACGGGCAATCGACCTGCGTAGGTATCGGTGGCGATCCTATCATCGGAACGAAATTTACCGACGCCCTTCGGCTTTTCAAAGACGATGACCAAACGGAGGTGGTTGTCATGATCGGTGAAATTGGTGGCACCGCCGAGGAGGAGGCGGCGGATTACGTCAAGAAGAATCTCGACAAGCCTGTTATCGGATTTATCGCAGGACGAACTGCACCCCCGGGAAGAAGAATGGGACATGCGGGGGCGATAATTTCCGGCGGACACGGGACGGCAGACGAGAAGATGGCTGCCATGAAGAAAGCAGGAATCATTGTGGTGGAAAGCCCGGCTTCAATCGGTGATGCCGTTGCAAAAGTCTTAGGAAGGAAATCTCAAAGTAAGAGAGGCGTCAGCGTTCCGAAGAAACTCAAGAACAAGCCGAAAGCGAGGAAGCCTTCGGCAACTAAACGAAGCAAGAGATAGGGACAAAATTAAAGATCATGTTCGAAGATTTAGAAATGAGAATTGATGAATGAATCGCACGCTTGCAATATTAAAACCGGATTGCGTTAAAAGAAATCTTGTCGGAGAAGTAATCGCCCGGATTCAGAAGGCGGATTTCAAAATTGTTGGCATGAAGATGGTACGCCTGACGAAGGGAGCCGCGGGAGAGTTCTACGCTGTCCACAAGCATCGACCATTTTATGATAACCTGGTTGAGTATATGACATCAGGCGCATGTATTCCAATGGTACTGGAAAAAGAAAAGGCGTTCGAGGAATTCAGAAAGTTTATCGGTGCCACCGATCCGAAGAAAGCAGCGCCGGGGACCATACGCAGGGATTTTGCCGAAAGCGAGCAAAGAAATATTGTCCATGGATCGGACAGCCGGGAAAACGCCGAGAGAGAAATTTCATTTTTCTTCTCGGAGCGTGAGTTGGTTGACCTCTTCTGAATTTGCCGCTCAAGAAGTTAAACACGGTCAGCACAAAGCTACTTCATAAGAGTCCTTATTGGGAATACTTGCTTGATAGCTATACCCTTCCCAACGGAAAGATCGGCGAGTACCATTATTTGCACACACCGGGCTCCGCAATGGTGGTGCCGATAGACGAGCAGGGAAGACTTATTCTGGTGAAGCAGTTTCGGTACCTCTGGAAAAGAGAGAGTATAGAATTTCCAGCGGGAGGAATGAAGGGTGCTGACCCGCTGGTGACCGCGAAGAACGAACTTGCTGAAGAAGCGAGCCTCGCCGCTTCAGAATGGAAATTTATCGGTGAGTACAATCCTTTTAACGGTGCCGCCGATGAAATTGCCAGGGTATATCTTGCGTCTGGCCTGAGTGAAACACGGAGAGAAAAAGATGCTTCAGAGGAATTCAAGATTATAAAGATGAGTGTATCTGAGTTTCAATCAGCTATTGATTCGAGTGAAATCTGGGATGGAATGACGCTCGCCGCCTGGATGCTCGCGCGTCCGATCGCCATGAATTACATTGCAGACATAAACGTGATGCCACGCTCTACTAACAAGAGACGGTTTGTGTGACGTCTTAATATCGGAAGAAAAAGAATTTATACCGTTTCTGGTTACTGTTAACTCGCTGAAAATTTCAAGTTCTCCCTTGAAGCCTTCGGAACTCCTCAACATATTTCACGATGCAAAGCATGTTGCATTCCAATATCCCGCGAATCGAATGACATTTCCTGCAAGCTGTCTCCGCACTTTTCTTTTGTTCACAACCATGTTTTCCTTATCCTGGTCGATTGCAGTTTCTCAGGCGCAAGAGCCGCGTGAAAAAGTGGTTCATCGCGCGCCAGCTCCGCGTGATACGACTCAGCACGTCCTGACGCCGCAAGACTCGGCACGTCTCGCCGCTACCAAAGTTGATACGACCAAGCCGGTGTTCGGCAGGCTTGTGAAACCGGTGTTTGATGCCGGCTTGATTACTGGGCAACCTTCATTCTCGATAACAGATTCTGAAATTACCTGGAACGATTATACATTTGCGGGGGAAGTCCTGGACAGGATTCCCGGAACATTTCTCGCAAATATGTACCAGCCCGGCGATCCGTCACAGCTATATTTCGACGGCATGGGCGGTGAATCGACAAAGTACTTGCTCGATGGAGTTGAGCTGAATGACCCGACAAGCTCTGCCATGGACCTCTATCACATTCCGATGGAATTTGTGAACAATGTCGAATACATTGACGCACTTCGAGCCCCAGTTTACCAGTTCAATGCCACCGGAGGTTTAGTAGACTTTCAGACTCCCTCGTACACCGAGAGAGTGCCATATTCAAAAGTCAGATTTCTCGAGGAGCCTTATAACTATCTCATAACCGATGGAGTGTTCTCGCAGAATATCGGATTCAAGTCCAACATCGATGTTGGATTTGAACGGCAGACGACAGATGGAAGGTTCTTAAATTCGGTGTACGACGGTGTCAACATTCGGGCGAAATATCGTTACAGCATAGACTCCACCCGCGAACTTACTGCAACTGAATTGTACTACCGAACCAAAGGCGGCATGAATGGCGGTTCGGAGCCGTTCAATGTCGATGCGAGTATTTTTGATCAGGGTCTAAATCCTCTTCGAAGTACAACCGCAAACCTGACTTACCGGCAACATCATTTGCAAGTGGCATATTCCGAATCGGACGCCAAAGACTCAACTCAATTCTATACTATGACAGCGTTTTATGATCACTACGATTTTGAGTTCGGTGAGCTGGCAAATCAAAATGTCGACACATCATTTTACCTCACGAATGTCAGTCAACGCATTGGGGCGAATCTGAGGGGAAACGAAAACCTTTTTGACAGTCGTCTGAACTTTGGTCTTGAGGCTGTCAGAGAAGAGAATCCGCAAAATTCTCACGCGAACATACCTTCTACTAATCGATTCTCAGGATATGCTGATGAAGAGTTCTATCTTTGGGGTTTATTGAAGGGCGGCGTTTTCGGAAGAGCCGATTTAGTAGCCGGGAAGTTTTATCCGGCATTCGGCGCATCGTTCGGTTTTGGAAATGAACTGTTCGATCTCGAAGCGGGCGGAAATGTTTCGGACCATGTTCCGTCGATGTCAGAGAAGTATTTTGTCACAGGGAATTTTGTCGGTAATCCAGATCTGAAAGTCGAAACGGACAAAACTCTTCAGATAACTGCGAGAATTAAATTGGGGGAAACTTTAAATCTTTCGGTAAAGCCTTATGTGAGGCTCATTGATGATCCAATTTGTTTTCAGGGGGTTTACGCTGGGCAAACCGAGTATCCGAAAATCTCAGTACTGAATTTGAGTACTAGAAAAATCCTTGGACTTGATGCAAACGTGAAAATGACTCTTTGGAAATTAGAAGCTGACGGGAATTGCAGCTACGTAGATGAAGATGTAAACGGCAGTCAGATTTATGTCCTGCCGAAGATCTTCGCTTCGGGTGAGTTATACCTCCATGAGATACTTTTTACCGGCCATTTGAATTTGAAGATAGGGGTTCGCGGCCAGTTCGAAAGTGCTTTCAACGGAGAGGAGTTCTATCCCGAAGCGCTGATTTATTATCCTGGTACGCTGAATAAATTCGGGCCGTCCGGCAGCTCAGATTTCTTTGTTCAAGGAAGAGTCGGCGACGCGGTGGTCTATTTCACGGTCTTCAATATGACGGGCGAAGACTACGTTCTCGCTCCTGTTTATGCCGCACTGGACGCGAGCTTTGCCCTGGGAGTCAACTGGGAATTTCTGAACTGAAGGTTTGAGGTTTACGGTTGGAGATTGAAGATCGTAGACCTCAGGTCAAAGTTTGTGAATCTGTTTATTTTCCGTCGATCGCTCTTCTGACATGGAATGCTAAGTCTCTTGCGGAATACGGTTTTCCGACGACTTCGTTCACGCCAAGTGAAATGAGGCCGTCAACCCGTTCCCCTACACTGAGGCCGGTTGCAAGGAGGACATTCAAATCCGGTTTTATGTTTTTCAAGATCGGATAGACTTCGGTTCCGGTCATTTCCGGCATAAGCATATCGAGGATTACGAGGTTTATTTCAGAATGGTGCATCTTGAACGAGTCTATTCCCGCCAACGCACCTTCCGCGAGTAATACTTTATACCCAAGCCCCTCAAGAATTTCCCGGGTTAGCTCAAGTAAAATTGGCTCGTCGTCAATAATCAGAACGGTCTCCGTGCCGCGTGGAATTTCCTGTGGGGCTGCTATTTCCTTGTCAATGGGAATCTTGTCTGTAGCTGGGAAATAAACATGGAAAGTCGTGCCGCGCCCGGGTTCGCTGTAGACCTTTATTAAACCCCTGTGATTTTTTACTATTCCATAAACGATTGACAGTCCAAGTCCGGTTCCTTTTCCGAGAGGCTTGGTTGTAAAGAACGGTTCGAAAATTCTTCTCCGAATTTCTTGTGTCATACCTATCCCTGTATCCGAGACGGTCATACAGGCATAGCTACCAGGTTGCGCTTCTGGAAATTGCCTCAATATTTGCGGAGCAAATTCGATGTTTGAGGTCTCGATCCTCAGTGTTCCTCCATTCGGCATTGCATCACGCGAATTAATGCTGAGGTTTATTATTACGCTTTCAAGCTGGCCTGGGTCTGCCTCAATCGTATGAAGCGTAGGATCGAGGGCAGATTCGATTTTGATATTCTTGCCGATGCTTCTCGTAAGAATTTTCACGCTGTCATTTACAATATCGTTAAGCGTTACCGGCCTTATGTCGCTTTCATGGTGTCGAGAAAAAGTCAGGAGCTGGGAGGTAAGCTCCGCCGCTCTCTTTGCGGATGAGTCAAGAACGTCCAAATACCTTCTCAAATTCTTGTCTGAGCCGGCATATTTTTTTCTCAAAATTTCTATTGCCCCATAAATAGAGCCGAGTAAATTGTTGAAATCGTGAGCGACACCGCTCGCGAGCTGGCCTATGCTTTCCATTTTCTGCGATTGGATCAGCTGCTCTTCCAGCTTTCTCGTATCTGTCACGTCTACAACTGCCGCCTGGATGGCGGGTTTTCCTGTGTAGGTTATTCCAGCTGCCCATCCGTCCACCATCTTAATGCTTCCTGACTTTGTTATTACGCGTATCGCGAACCGGACATCTCTGTTGGGAGACAGCGCAGCTTCAGAGAATTTTTCGAATAGTTGAACGTAATCATTTGGATGAACGAAACTATCTAGAGAAATTCCTATCAATGAGTCCAGCTGGGTTTCAAATAGGTTGCTCAGCGTCGGATTCGCATAAACGATGGCGTCGTTCTGGATAACGAGAACTCCGAGCAATGAATGTTCAACGAGACTGCGATATTTCTCTTCCGATTCGTGGAGCGCAGTCTTGACCGACTGCTCGACCGTGACATCTCTTCCGATTGCCAGGATGCCCGAGACTTTGCTTGCGACGTAAAGAGTCGTCATGCTGAAATCGACGATGTGCTCCTCATTGAACTTCGTAAGAAGTTTGATTGTGTGTCGCAAATGCTGGTCGTGTGACTCCAGCTGCCGTTGAAATTGCTGCATGGTGGTTTCTACTTCAGAGGGAGCAGCGAGAATTGAAATTGGCTTTCCCCATATTTCATCTGCAACGTAATGTGTCAAATCGAAAAATCTCTGATTCGCAAATACAAATTCACGTTTTTCGTTGAGGAGAATAACCATGTCATTTGCTTGCTCAACGAGATTCCGGTAGCGGTTTTCAGAAGCTCGCAACTGTTCCTGAAGCCGCCTCTTTTCGGTAATATCTCGCTGGATTCCCCACATCCGGACAAGATGCGAGTCATCTACCTCTCCGATATATGAATTCTCAAAATAGTGGACATTACCGTGCTGGTCCTTTTCTATCGTCTCGACATTGGTGATGGAGAAATTTTCTTCTGCGAACTTTGCTTTTGATGCGATATATGCATCCATATCAGCGATGAACTCGTTTGAGTGCTTTCCGACAATGAGAGCGGGGTTTTCAAAGCCGTACATTTCTGCTAATGCCTGGTTACATTCTACGATTATGCCTCTCTCCGTTATCTGTCTTGCAATTTCATTTTTCTCCTGGGCGACATTTATTGGTTCGGTGAATTCAATCCTCCAAATTCCTTCGGAGCTGTTTCGAATAAAAGTCTCGTATCGCCGTGTTTGCAGTTTCAGCTCTTCATTTGAGGTTTCCAGAATAGATCGTTCGACGGAACCTCTCTCGGTAAGATCGGATTTGGATGTGGGATTCTGCTTGGGGGCAATATGATCCGCGGGGTGCTTCGATGTTCCCGATTTGTTCAGATGCGGCTTCTCTTTCTGGGAGCTCGATTGATTGGATGGCGAACGGTGTTTCATTTATTCTGTGTTAGTATCTGACTCGATTTGCTTTTGTCTGAATCTCTTTAGTTCCGAATATCAGGCACCTTTCTCGACAGCACCCGACAAAAGAATTTATTGCGGACTTGGATAAAATACAACGGGAAAGCTGGGAGGAGTCAATCTTCTCCGAAGCAACTCGAGGTTGTGTGGCTAATCAAAGCGACAGAAGCTTCCCGAGGATAATTCCTATTGTAAACAGAATTCCAAACTGTAGGTGCAAAGCTGAGGCAGCCTTCATCGCCGGCATCATCTCGACAGGTGTAGATTTGGTTCGAAAGATCTCAATTGACCGAACAGCTGTCGGAATGCTGGCAAACGAAATGAATGCCCAAAGGGAGGCGTATTTGAGGATTATGACCAATATTACAATCACGAAACTTGTAATAAACATCGTACACAAAAGGTAAGTTGCTTTCCGTTGTCCCAGCAGTATGGCTAATGTCCGCCGCCCTTTCTTCCAATCACCCTCGGCATCTCGAATATTGTTGGCGAGAAGAATTGCCGCAACAAGAATTGAGATTGGCAGAGAAAGAATGATCGTGCTTGCTGCTACAGACGCAGTTTGGATGTAGCATGATATGACAACGATCATCAGCCCCATGAAAATTCCGGCAACAAGATCTCCAAAGGGAGTATTTGCAATCGGTGAACGACCTCCTGAATATAGATAGCCAACAAGCATGCTGATAGATCCGGCAACTGCCACCCACCAGGTTGTTCTCGCGCAGATATATATTCCGAGTAAAACGGAGATGACAAAGAACCACTCCGCCATTTTCAGTACGGCATGTTCGGAGAGTTCATTGCGAACTATCACGCCGCCTATACCAACAGAATCTTTCGTATCCAAACCGCGTTTGAAGTCAAAGTACTCGTTGAACATATTGACCGCAGACTGGATCATCATTGAGGCGAGCAACATCGCTGCAAACAAAGTCCAGTCCAAATGTCTATCATCAAATGCGATCGCGGTCCCGATCAGGACCGGCATGACGGAAGCCGTAAGAGTGTGCGGCCTCATTAGCCGCCACCATGTCTCGGCTGCTGGCAGCCTATTCTCGCGCGAGGCCATGGTGTGAATGGTCAGTAGTGAAAGAAAGATTGGCGATCTGATTGTGGAACTCCAAAGTCAAGGTTCTAAACTCCATACATATGCAGATCACCGGAAACACGAACTCCGGTTTCGTCGATGGCACTGCAGCTTTCCGGACATTTTTGGTTTTCCTCAAAATAGCGGTCTGTACCTGAACGTCGCCCCTATTTCTTTTTCAACAAATTCTTTTGTTGTCTCAACCTCAATTCCATCAACCCCGACCGCGGTCATGTAGACTTCAGGAACATATTCCCTCGCTCCTTTTGTAAACTCGATCATCGCGTTCCAGGCTTTTGACGCAAGATCCTGCGGCCTTACTTCAATTCCCATTAGTTTTCCGTATTCGGCAGGATCTGTTGCATTCAGACTGACTGAAACTGTATCGATAAGCCCTTTCAGCTCGGGTAGAATATTCCTGTGGTTGATCACGTTGCCGTGTCCGTCGGTATCAAGCCGTGTTTTTCCTCCGTTGTCTTTCACATGGCGCGCAACTTGTTTCACAACATCTAACCTGATTGTCGGTTCGCCATAACCGCAAAAAACAATTTCTTTAAATCTCTTTGGATCGCCGATCTCCTTCATCAGTTCTTCGGCGGAGGGTTCATTTGCGATGTGAAGGTTATGTCCTTTAACCATCGCCTCGCCTTTGCGATCGCAGAATATGCAATCGGAATCGCATCGCAAAGTCAGGTTCAAATAGAGCGAATCTTTTATTTGATAGGCGATTTTCGGCTCCGGTTTTTCGCCAATGCCAAAGAGCTTGTAGGCATTGTAAGACGAAGTGCGCCAGATGTCTTCATCACTGAGATTTTGCAGCGCTGCTAATCTGTGCGCGATGAATGGAGCGTATGAGGGCTCGTTCGTTTTCCCCGGTGAGGCACCGGTGCCAGATAAGGTGCATCTGTCTCCACGAGAAAGTGTTCCGGCTGGATCGCACTCACAATTCTCCGGAGCTCCGAGTTGGAATCTTTTTTATCAAAAGTCACCATTCCACTGATACCGAGATAAAAACCGAGCTTGATTGCCTGGCGCGCCATCTCGTCGAAATGGATCCCTTTGAGATAGGTTGAATTGAAACTGTGAAGCACTCCGCGCGGCTGCGGATTTAGTTGGTAATCGAATCGGTTAGGCAAAGTCCATCCTGCGATCGATTGCCTTTCAAGAATCTCCATCAGGTCTGAATCGGATTCGCGATTGTGAATCGACACCGGGAGTCTGACCGACTTGGCAATCTCAATCTGTGCTTCGAAAATTCTCCTCTGAACCTTCGGTGGCGACAAATTATAATGGTAGTCAAGTCCGATTTCGCCGATGGCAACCACTTTCTTGTTTGAAGAAAGATCGGCGATTCTTTCTAATGCCCGCTGGTCCGCTTTCGATGCATCATGGGGGTGGAAGCCGACAGCGGCATATATGCTTTCAAATTTTTCAGCAAGGTCGATTGCCTTTTCGCTCGAAGGCAGGTCCCAGCCCGGTACGATGACGAATTCAACCCCAGCTACTTTTGCCCTTTCGAGAATTTCCCGGGTGTTTTCAAGTTTCTCATGATTAAGATGAGAATGTGTATCGACTAAATAGCCCATTGAGCAATTTCAAATCTTAAGTTATGAATCTCAGATCCCATCGAGTAATTTCGTGAATATAGGATTCATAATCATGGCGGAGTTTGAACCAAAATAAAGAATAGGAAGGCAAAACTCAGAATCCCATCGGCTCTTGGCGATCGGCAATGAGTTAACAACTTCCAATTCTTCGTCCCGTATGTGGCATGTTGTCACAGTCTGATGAGGGAAATTCTTCTGGTATCGCTTAATTCCGTTCAAAATTGGTTAATTCGTGGGCACGGCATTTGACGCACTGAGCTGTGATTCCTCCAATTAGGAATGAGTTCGTTTGGTTGACGAAGTGATCCTTCGTGAGAGACTGATCGCACGGAATGAAGAGTTGCGCAAGATGAAGTCTGAACTCAAAGATGCTTCACACGTAATTGGGTTTCCCTGGCATGGGGACAAGGAGGACAAGAATGATTGAAATTAGAATGCACGGCAGAGGAGGTCAGGGCGCGGTCATAGCCGCGAAGATTCTCGCCTCTGCACTATTCAAAGAAGGAAAATACGCACAGTCGTTTCCCTCATTCGGCGTAGAAAGGAGAGGTGCTCCGGTTCTTGCCTTTACCAGAGTCGACGACAAACCTGTCAGGCTGAGAACTGCAATATATGAGCCTGACCATCTTATCATACTCGACGCGACCTTGATCAAATCGACAAACGTATTTTCAGGATTGAAGAAAGGTGGGACGATCCTCGTTAACACCTCGAGCCCCATAAATCTATTTAATTTCCCGGAGGAATATTCTGCGGCGGCTGTCGATGCAGGCAGGTATAGCGGTTAAGCACAACATTGGAACTAAGAGCATACCCATAGTAAACACGTCGATACTCGGGGCATTCGCGAAGTTCACAGGAATCGTTGGGATAGAAGCGATCGTGGAGGCAATCCATGAAGGAGTCCCGAATTATGAGGGATAAGAACGCGGAGGCCGCAATGGAGGCCTACAATTGTCTTGAGTCGCCGATAGCTGTAACACGGATCTTTCCAATAAGAACATCGGGCGAGGCACATTAATATGTCACAATATAAATTTACTACAGTGGAAGACATGCCGCCGCTGGCTTTTTCAGTTGAATCCACTCAAAAGATAAACACGGGAAGTTGGAGAGCTGTCAGACCAATATACAAGGACATAACTTCACCCTGTGAAGCCGCATGTCCCGCGGGCGAAAAAATTCCCGTCTATTTCGACCTCGTTCGGCAACAAAAGTATGAAGAGGCGTGGCATAAGATTCTGGAGGATAATCCACTCCCGGGGGTGACCGGACGAGTTTGCTATCATCCATGCGAAGGGAAATGTAATCGTGCTTCGTATGATGAAGCCGTCGCGATTCACAATGTCGAGCGGTTCGTAGCCGATAAGAATCTCCACAACAGTATTCCTGCGGCAGGTTATGCTTTGTCGAAAACGGAGAAGGTCGCGATAATTGGTTCCGGCCCTGCGGGCTTATCGTGCGCGTACCATCTTGCAAGGAGGGGATATCGCGTAGTCATATTTGAAGCTGAGCATGAAGCCGGTGGGATGCTTCGCTATGGAATTCCGCACTATCGTCTGCCGAGAAATATTGTTAAGAAGGAGATCGGTGACATCGTGAGCCTTGGCGTTGAAATCCGAACCGATTCCCGAATAGGAGGCAACATTCCCTGGAGTGAGCTTGAAAAGTTTGATGCCGTTTTTGTGGCCGTGGGAGCCTCACGAAGCAGGTCAATGGAAGTGGAGGGCGAGGATCTGAAAGGTGTTCTGAGCGGGGTGAAATTCCTCTACGAGTTGAATAGCGGCTTGACTCCAAGGCTCGGCCGCCGGGTGATGATTATCGGCGGAGGCAATACTGCCATAGACGCCGCGCGGAGTTCCCTGCGTCTCGGTAAGACTGCGACGGTGCTTTATCGGAGGACGCGCGCCGAGATGCCCGCGGTGCCTGAGGAAATCGAGGAAGCCGAAAAAGAGGGCGTTAAGTTTGAATTCCTCGTTGCACCGGTGAAAATAATTGCTAGCAGAGGGAAAATTTCCGGAATCGAACTTCAACGTATGAAACTTGGCGAGCCCGATTCGAGCGGCAGAAGGAAACCTGTCCCTGTAAAAGGATCAAACTTTTCTGTTTCTGCAGATACTATAATCACTGCAATAGGAGAAGAACCCGAATTGTCATTTCTGCCATATTCTTTTCTAAAGAAGGGGCTGCGAATACTTGTTGATGATGATCATTCCACCGGTGTTCCGGGGATTTTCGCTGGTGGGGATGCGGCAACGAATGCAAACGGAACCGTGGTGAATGCAATCAGGGCAGGAAAAGAGGCAGCTATATCAATGGATGAATTCCTGGGCTGGAAGTCTAAGCCTGACGGTGCGAACCATGATATAGTAAAATTCAACGACTTAAATGTGTTCTATTTTCTTCACCAGAAGCGAGTAACAGTCTCAAGAATTGCCGTTGAGAAAAGCAGGTCTTCATTCATTGAAGTGAACAAGACTCTCATTGACAAGCGGGCACTTGAGGAAGCTGACAGATGTTTCAGCTGCGGCGCTTGTATGCACTGCGATGTGTGTTTAATATTCTGTCCTGATGTCGCGATTCACAAGAATGAATCTGGGGAGTATTCAATCGATTATGATCATTGCAAAGGATGCGGAATTTGTGTTAGTGAGTGTCCGCGCGGAGCGATGGAACTTATCCCGGAGGGCACACGAATGGCAGTGCCTGTCCGCCGCGCCACAACAGAATCTGACTCAATCAGTGTGGAAGACAGCTCTACAGCGACGGCAGAGTCGGGATTCGTTGCGGAGGAGGATGGGCGATGAACGTCGAAGAGAAAAGAAGTCTGCTCCATCCTTCAATTGACGAAATCCTGGTTATGGAAGGGACCCACGCTGCTTCCCACGCAGTCAAATTGGCGGGTGTTCAAGTTATTGCAGCTTACCCGATCACGCCACAAACCGGAGTGGTGGAAGAGCTGTCAGAATTTGTGAGTCGTCGAGAGTTAGATGCAAAATTTATTAAAGTAGAGTCCGAACATTCTGCCATGGCGTGCTGCATAGGTGCCTCCATAACCGGTGCGAGAGCATTTACCGCAACTTCGTCGCAAGGACTCGCACTGATGCACGAGCTGCTCCATTGGGCTTCAGGAAGCAGGCTTCCTATCGTGATGGTAAATGTCAATCGTGCCATGGCGCCGCCATGGTCGATATACGTCGATCACAATGACAGTCTGTCACAGCGCGACACGGGATGGCTTCAATTTTATGCAGAGAGCAATCAGGAAGTCCTTGATACCGTTCTGCAAGCCTACAAAATTGCCGAGACTGTTTCGCTGCCGGTGATGATAAATCTAGACGCCTTCGTATTGAGTCACACCTCTGAACCCGTGGCAATTCCCAAACAGGAATTTGTCGATGAATTTCTTCCAAAGCGTACCGCTCAATTTAGAGTCAATCCGGATGATCCTCATGCCTTTGGTGCATTGATGGGTCCTGATGCGTACATGGAAATGCGATACAAGTTATTTCAGGCAATGGAAGATTCGCGTGAGGTGATTCGAAAGGTCGATTCCGAGTATGCAGAGAAGTTCGGACGAGCGTACGGCGGATTGGTAGAAGAGTATTGCACCGAAGGTGCCGAGGTCGTACTCTTGACATCTGCAACTGCGGTGAGCACAGCGAGAATTGCCGTTGACGAATTGCGCGGCTTGGGATTCCCAGTAGGGTTGGCAAAGCTGCGGACTTTTAGACCTTTTCCCGTGGATGAAATCAGATCGATTGCCCAGCGCGTCGGCAAGATCGGGGTTCTAGACAGAAACGTTTCATTCGGCGCTACCGGGATGATTTATCAAGAGACGAAGGCGGTTCTTTACAACACTCCGCGCAGGCCGGCAGTGTTCGGTTTCATAGCGGGTCTGGGCGGGCGTGATATTACCCCGGAAACCATCAAAAGTATTTTTTCATTTGTAATGAACCACGATGCTCCCGATACTGAGACGATATGGGTTGGACTGAATCGCGTCCATGGCGATGGAGGGTTTTAGAAAATGGAGCAGATAAAATATCAGCTTCCGCCGGAAGAAATACTTTCTTCCGGTCACTATGCGTGTCCCGGCTGCGGTGGTACGCTGACAATGCGATACGTATTAAAGGCGCTCGGCAGGAAGACCGTTCTGACAATTCCGGCATGCTGCTGGACTGTCATTGACGGGCCCGTACCGTATTCTGCAGCAGGCGTTCCCGTCTTTCACACGGCATTTGAAACTGCGGCATCAGTCTCAAGCGGGATAAAAGCCGGGCTGGAAATGCAAGGCGATCATGATACATCGGTCGTTGCGTTTGCCGGCGACGGTGGAACATTTGACATCGGATTGCAGGCGCTTTCAGGCGCAGCGGAGCGAAACGATGATTTCATTTACGTCTGCTACGACAACGAAGCATATATGAATACAGGCATTCAAAGAAGTTCTGCGACTCCTTTGGGTGCGTGGACGACGACGACGCCAAAGGAAACGCCAAAGGGTGAACGCAAGAAAAATATTGTTGATATTCTCGCCGCTCACCGGATTCCCTACATTGCAACGGCAAGCGTCGCTTACCCCGATGACTTGATAGCGAAAGTCCAGAAGGCCAAAGAGATTCATGGCATGAGATTCATTCATGTGTTTTCACCATGTCCTCCGGGCTGGAAATTTGAGCCGGAGGACTCGATAAAGATTTCACGGCTCGCGATCGAAAGCAGGGTGTTCCCTTTGTTGGAGATATTTGACGGTGTGGATTTCAAGTTAACGCATGAACCCTCAGGAATTCCTGTGTGCGATTACCTGAAAACTCAGGGAAGATTTAGACACCTGAAAGAAAAAAATATTGAGGCAATGCAGAAGAATGTCGATGAGGAATGGGAAAGGTTGATGGCGAAGGTGAACCATGGAAAGAGCAAGCCTCACCGCAAGAATGGTGCAGCATTAAATAGCCCGCCGCTGCAGAAATCCACGAGTTAAGGAGAAAAGGTGGCTCGTTTCAGAATAAGAAACGGCAACCAGATGACAGCCGAAGGGGCAGTCGAGGCGGGATGCAGGTTTTTTGCCGGTTACCCGATCACTCCAGCTTCTGGTATCTACAAGTTCATGATCGATGAACTTCCAAGACGCGGAGATGTCGCCATAAGTTCACCGGATGAAATCTCGGCGCTTGCATTTTGCGTCGGTGCATCGCTGAGAGGATTCAAAGCTATGACCGCCACATCCGGTCCGGGGTTTTCTTTGATGGTGGAGACACTTCAATATGCCGTGATGACGGAGACCCCCATCGTCATCGTGCTAGTTCAGAGACTTGGACCAAGCACAGGCGGCGCAACTCAGGGCGGGCAAGGCGACGTGCTTTTTGTCGGTCACTCAGTCGCGGGAGGATATACTATCCCTGTTTTCTCACCGTCAAATCCTGTCGAAGCTTATGAGCTTACGATTCACGCATTCAACGTTGCCGAGAAGTTACGAACACCGGTCGTGCTTCTGACTGACAAGGAAGTCGCAATGACGTATGAAAATGTCGATTACGAAAGGCTTCCGAGATCGGAGACAATTACGAGGAGATATTTTTCTCCCGGAGCGGGGAAGAAATACAAGACTTATTCCTTTGATGACAAGAACGAAATTCCGGATTTTGCTTACATCGGCGGAGAGGTGAGAGTAACCGCTACCGGTTCGGCTCACGACATGGCCGGTATGCTGCAAAAGAACTCTCCGGAGACGATTGAAGTATTGAAGCATTTGCAGGAAAAGATTGGTTCACACGCCGAGGAAATCGTCAGAGTTGATTCCGATCGGACTGAGGGTGCAGACACTCTTCTAATGAGCTATGGCATTAGTGCTCGCACCTGCCGGGAGGCAGTTTTCAATCTCAGGCAGAGGGGAGAAAAGGTTTCTTTGTTGAATCTCCTGACACTCTTTCCCATTCCGACAAAAGCTGTTCTTGAAGCCGCGCGCGGGGTGAGCCGGATTGTTGTGGTTGAAGAGAATATGACAGGACTTTTCAAAAGTCAGGTAGAGAACTTATTCGGCAGGAAAGAAGTGCTCGGCATCAACGAGGTCGGTCGGATGATAACCCCGAACCAAATAGAAGACGCCGTAATTTCTTGTGGAAAGAGGCTTGTTGGATGACGCAGCTTTCGGATGGCGGACCCCGGGAAACATTTCTGAAAGCAGGTGTAAAATTTCCATATTGCAAAGGCTGCGGACACCAACACATAACTCACGCGATAAACGAAGCGCTTGTCAAACTTCAGCTCGACCCCGAACTCGTAAACATAACGAGCGACATCGGTTGTGTGGGACTAATTGATTCGTTATTTGACAGCGTCCATTCCCTTCACACGACGCATGGAAGATCAACCGCCTTCGCGACGGGAGTCGAATTGGCAGATTCGATTCTTGCCGATTCTGACTTGAAGAACATTGTGGTGATTGGTGACGGCGGCGCCATGATCGGACTCCTTCACCTGGTCAATGCGGCACAACTGAATGTTGATGTCACAGTCGTGCTCTATAATAATTTTCTCTTCGGTATGACCGGCGGACAGAATTCGAGCTTCTCGCCGCTGGACTTTGTCACTGCGACGACTCCGCATGGCAACATCATACCGCCTATTGATTTGATGAGTCTTCTTGAGGGTGCCAGCGCTGGATTTCTTGCAAGGAAAACTGCCACGGATTCGGATCTTGCCGACACGATTGCCGAAGCGATTGCATACCCTGGTTTTGCTCTGGTTGAAGTCCTTGAACTGTGCACAGAATATGCAACGAGAGGGAACTCAATCCGTGGAAATAAACTCGCCGAAGTCGTGCCGGGGAAAATTCTCGAGCTTGGTGTCATATCTAAGAAGCAAGACAGACCTGACTTCGGAACCGCCTACAAGAAGAAAATCGCCTCGGTAAAGAAGGAAGAGATCGAAAGGGCCGTGGACATCGTTCCACGATATGAAAATGGAATCACGAGCAAGACCGGCGTAGTTATTGCTGGAACCGCAGGCGAGCGAGTACAATCGTCGGCGTTTCTTCTGGTTGAAGCTGCGGTTTTATCCGGTGCGAACGCCACGCAGAAAAATGACATTCCGGTTACTCAGGGATCCGGGTTTTCGCTATCAGAAGTTGTGCTTTCTCGCGACGAAATATTCTATACCGGTATCGACAAACCTGACGTAGTCATTATCGTTTCGGAAGATGGATTAAGAGAATTGGATTCGCAAGGAATCTTCAAAAGGGCGAGCGAGAAAACATTATTCTTGGTTGATGAAAGCCTCGAGATTCCATCATGCAAAGGAAAGGTCCTCAAAGAACCACTTCGCCGGAAGTTTACGCCGTCTGGCGCAGCGTTTGCCGGAATAGTCCGAGCTTCAAAGATTACAGGACTCCTCCCAAAGGAGGCGTTTGTAGATATTGCCGGACGACAGACGAAATCAATTGGCCTTTTGTCGGTTATAGAACAGGTATTCGCTGGAAATTGACGGGAGATGAATGATGAGTATTGTCGAAAAATCATGTGAAGAAACGGAAGAAACGATAATCTCGATTCTTGAAGAAGCAATCAGGAGCGAGATCGAGTCGGAGGAAAAATATCTGCACGGGGCAGAGCTGGCATGCGATACAAAAATCAAGGATTTTTTCATCTCGCTTGCAAAAATGGAGCACGACCATAATGTGCAGCTCACAAAGCAACTCGGCGAACTACGTGCTCAGATGAAGATCGTCGAAGAGATCAACGATATGTTCTGTTGAAAAGGCTAGAGTCTAGGTGGATTGGTGTGGGAGGCTCAAGAGCCAGAATTCAGTTGTTGCCAGCCCCTTGCATTATCCATCTTTTCAGGCCCATGATTTGATTTGGGGTCAATGCGGTCAATAAGTCAGGCTCATGATAATAGCGACCTTCTACATATTGGATCAGCTTGCTGCTTGTCGTGTCGCGAGGGATGATCACGCCGGCATCCTTTAACCAGCTATCGTAATATGTCAGGTCCAGCCCGCCGGCCTGGTCCGTTTGATTATGACATCCCGAGTAAATACATCCTACGTTGAAAAGCTGCTGAACCATAACGTAGCTTATGTGGCCAGTGTCGGGGAACACTACCTGGTCTAGTCCCGGCGTCATTGTGTTTTTGCACGACGAAATCGAAATACAAAACGTGACTGTGAATGCAACTACCAATAGTCCAATTATTTTCATCTCATTAATTTAATAATACTGCCTTTTGAATCAATAGCAGTAATCCGTATCCAGTCTATCAATCTTTTAATTAACCCGATCTCCAGTTAATTTGAGTCTGTGAAAGTCTTTGTTTTGTTCATCTCTCTTACCTTTTATCTCGCCATCTCAAATGTCGAATCAAGACCACTCGATCCGGTTCCCATCGTTTATGTATTGCCGCGAAAACGTCTCAAATTTCCACGACGCCATTGTCCAAATTTGGCGAACATTGGAATCATGAGTTAACGCACACAAAGGTGAATAGATGTTTGCTTTGATTGCGCTTCTGCTCGCCGGAAGTCCGCAGTTCCATGATTTATCGGCTGGGAATCCTTCGATGAGAATTGACAGTCTTGGCATAGAAGCAGGCGAGCAAACGAAGTGGTACAGTTACACCAATAAGGAAGCAGGCTTCTACTTCGGTGAAACACGCGGGACGAATTTGGCACCTTATCAAGGCTGGACTGTCTATGATAATCCTGTAATAAAAGATTACTCTATTGGCGTAAATGGCAACCTGCTCGATCGTGCCGGTGCGCGAGTGACGGTTTTTCCAGACAGACTTGTAAGACGGTACAAGGAAGGAGTGACCGAGACATTCACGCTGCTTGATAGCATTAATTCGTTCCTTGTTCAGTTGGAAACCGCGAAACCATCCGAGGTTGACTTTGCAGTTCTATATAACGCGTCGGACTTGAAAGATCTGTCGGTCAATTCAGGCAAACCGGTCGTAATTGAAAATCGAACGGTTTCGCAAAACGCCTTTGGAAGATGGATCGCCATTGCCGGGCACAACATGAAGATCATGAACCCACAACGCGATTCTAAAGAACTCGCACTTATATCGCCAGTTACAACATTTGAAAAGAGTCGCGAAGCAACTTTTGTTGTGGCATGCGGCAAAACCAGAATTGTTGCCGAACGGACGGCGTTAGACGCCTTAAAGAAATCGCAGGAGCTTGTCCTGAGCCGCAGAAAGAGGATGCAGGAGATTCTTGATGGGTCTTCAATGACAACGAACGAACCGAGGTTCGACAAGGCCCTCGCGTGGGCTAAACTCTCCATCGACGCACTTATCACGAATCAAGGGATGAAAGGGATTTGGGCGGGACTTCCCTGGTTCAATGATTACTGGGGACGCGATAGTTTCATTTCCCTTGCGGGTGCAGCGCTTTGGCTGGGCGATTTTGCAACTGCTCGACAGATACTTCTTGACTTTGCCGCGAAACAGGACACCGACTCTACAAGCAGCAACTACGGCCCAATACCGAACTTGATCACAACAAAGGAAACAATGTATAACACTGCTGACGGAACACCATGGTTTGTGCATGGGGTTTTCCTCTATTTTTCAATGACAGGGGACAGAGATTTTCTTTTTAGGATTTTTCCAGCCGTCAGGCGAGCGTTTGAGGGAACAGTAAGGTATCATGTTGACAGTGATTTCTTTTTGACTCACGGAGACCAGGAAACCTGGATGGATGCAGTTGGGCCTGAGGGTCCCTATACCCCGAGGGGCAACAGGGCAGTCGATGTTCAATCATTGTGGTGCAGGCAAATATTGGAGACGAGATTCGTGACGGAATGTTCCGGCGATAAACACTTGCAGCGTATCGCGACTGAAATGGCGAAAAAACTGTTGGTCAACTTCAATAAAAAGTTCGTGCAGAAAGAAGGTAATGCTCTCTATGATCATTTGAATTCGGACAGCAGCGGTGACACAACTTTCGGGCCGAACCAGCTATTTGCTTTGCGCATGGTCTCCGACCCGTCGACACGGGATGGAATCCTAAAGAATGTTCTTGAGAGACTTGCATATCCCTGGGGAGTTGCGTCGCTGTACCAGGGCGATCCGAATTTCCATCCGTTCCATCATAATGAACCATATTATGTCCCGGATGCGGCATACCACAATGGAACGGTGTGGGCATGGCTGACCGGACCACTCGTTTCTGCTCTCACTTCTGTAATGGAACAGGATTTTGCTTTTGAGAATACAATGTTCCTTGCGGACGAAATTCTCGACGGCAAAACGGCGGGGACGCTTCCGGAGCTTTTTGATGCCTTCCCTCATGAAGGAAATCCAAAGCCCGATGAGTCCGGCGCGTTCAGCCAGGCATGGAGCCTGGGTGAGTTCGTTAATTCGGTCTATCAAGATTATCTCGGTGTCCGTGTAAACGCAGCTCAGGACTCAATAATCTTGAGTCCGCATCTCCCAAGCTCAATCTACGAAGCGACATTCAGACTAAATGGGGGAAAAAATAATAACTACCTTGTTAGATATGAATTCAGTAGTGATATGAAAGAAATCGAGATTGAGCCGACAGACAGCGTCTCGGGTGCGATGTTCAATGTGCTCATGATGCTCGACAAGGAAAAACAAATTAGGGCTGCATTCTATTTGCAGGGCAAGAAGAAGGTTCGGTTGGCGTTTTTGCCGGACACGGTAATCGCGGCAGAGGATGGCAAGCCACTCTCCGTTGATGAATCGAAAACGGTGATCCCCCACGATGTCTCATTGGATAGCTTGCACTTCCAGACCCCTCAAATAAGTCTTGGTTGGAATTTTGGCAAGCAAGCGGAATTCTTGATCCTCCAATCCAGTGAGGTCAAACGGGCCGACTCTGAAGCGAAAGTTTTTGTAAGCGCCGACGATTCGATTGGCGATGATAAAGGACCGAGCGGAAAATATTCCTATCCGCTCAACCAGAATTTTCGACCGGGAATTCTTGATATTAAACATGCCGATGTCAGCTATGACAGTGACGACGTCTATTTCCATCTCAAGTTCCGGAACCTGGTTAATCCGATGTGGCATCCCGAATACGGCTTTCAATTGACATTTGCGGCAATTGCAATTGGCGATGGGAAAGGGGGACAGCGGTCTGTTGGTCGAAATTCAAATGATACACTGCCGGAAAAAAGAGGATTCCAGAAGATCATCTATGTCGGCGGTGGGGTTGAAGTCTTTGACAAAAGCGGCAGGAAGCTTGCGGCTTATGTTCCGTCTCCTTCGGACACTGCGAACCCTCTTGGTGACATTGAAACCTCGGAGATAAATTTTTCTCTTCCTATAAGTTTGGTCGGCAAACCGGATGACAATTGGAAGATTACCGTTTTAGTGGGAGCACAGGATGATCATGGCGGGGGCGGCGTTGGGGAATTCAGAACGGTCGGACAGAAAGCGACAGAATGGCAGGGCGGCGGCAAGGATAACGGCTCGATGCCAAACATCTACGACGAATTGTTGCTGCGTTAACTTCATCACACCTTTTCGGAAACTTCGCGGGGGACTGGGTTTGTTGGATTCAGAAAAGGGAAAGTATGAAAGCAGGTTTGATCGTTTTATCGGCAATTCTTTTGGCAGCATGTTCCAAATCGTCCAGCAGCAATCCAATGACCACATCTTCTTCCGATTCCGGCACGGTAAGCTTTACGGGCCAGGTGCAGCCAATCTTCAGTTCCAACTGTGCGTCCTCAGGGTGTCATGCAGGCCCGGGTGCGCAGCAGGGAATGGACCTATCTTCCGGAAATGCATATAACAGTATTGTCAACAAGAAGAGTACGGAAGTTTCAGCTTTCTATCGAGTTGAGCCGTCGAAATCGGACAGCAGTTACCTCTACATGAAGATCACGGGCGCAGCAGGGATAACCGGAGCCCGGATGCCTTTTCAGAGAGGTGCACTTGGTTCCTCCGATATGCAAACGATAAAGGATTGGATAGACCAGGGCGCGAAGAGCAACTGAGACAAAGCTAAGAGAGAGCAACGCAGATAGTTGTCACGTACCATTCCGTGACGGGAAAATGTGCTACCGGCTGGTTTGGTCAAGGTGCAGAACGTTACCACCAACCGGATGTGGCGTGCATGCACGGCGAATCTGTACCCTGATCTTCATTAGACTAATTCGTCAGGCAACGGCCCTTCCATAATTACCTCACCGGCGCCCCTTTTTGTAGTAAGTGTGCCTGCCGGTAGTGGCTCATTTTGGTTTCTCCCGCAGATTTCGCAGACTTCGTCGTGAGCTCAGTCGAACGATGAACGCAGAAACAATATCAGCGAAAATCATCGTGATCAGCGGGAGATGAGTATCTTTCGATTTCACAAAAAATGAAATTGAGCCACTACCTGCCTGCCTTCTTTTCTTTTTGGTTCAATTGCTTTACTGAAGAAAATAGACGAAATTTACCCTCAGTTTTGAGTCGCAGTTGAATATAACTCTTCTTGAATTTCTGAAATGGAGGATCACAAAATGAAGCTATTTTTCCGATTGGCATTCTCCAATTTATTGCTTATTCCGTTTTGTTTGGCGACAGCCCAGACCAATCTCTCCGTATCTAAACAAAGAACGACTGTTGACGATCTTTCCAATTCGCTCGATTCCATTGCAGCTACGGCTTCTGTGGACAAATGGAAAGTCAGCCCCGACCTCAGCACGCCGGTCACGAGTGGTGATCCGACTTCTGCCAGCTTCGATGACTCGAAATGGGACAACCAGAAACTCGGTGACGAGATCGATCTTGACTCCTGCTGGATGAGAAAAGTTGTTGTGCTTCCCGACAGCGTCTTTGGAAAACCGACGCAAGGCAAGATTAGCTTGCTTGTCACGCTCGACAATTACGGCTATATGTGGATAAACGGTGAAAGCAAGGGATACTTTCCTTTCAGTAAAGAATTCGTTCTATCTGACGATGCAAAACCCGGAATGAAATTCGTCGTCGCAATCAAAGCTGTGAATGGCGGTGCAATGATCCATCTTCTCCGGGCGGAATTAAGAAGCGATGTCATTTCATCGCTGCCCGATATGATGCGCGATCTTGCGTTGAGTTTTAGAGTCGGACAGAAACTTCTAAGCTTCGACACTTATCAGACCAACGCGAGAGTCAAAGTCGATCCCCACATCGACAAATCGACGATGAACCGCGGTGATAAGGCAAAGTTGAATGACCTCCTTCAGAAGCTCGCCGGCGATGTCGATGTTGATGCGCTAAGAATCGGTGATCAAGCGAAGTTCGTTGCTTCAGTAAATGAAGTCCGTCCGCAATTGAAACCGATCAGCGATTACGTGAAGCGGTTCACACTGTATTTTGTATCGAATGCCCATATCGATGCCGCCTGGTTATGGAGATATATCGAAACAATTCAGGTTTGCAGAAATACATTTTCTTCGGTTTTGCACATGATGGATGCCAGGCCGGATTTAACTTATGCGCAGAGCGCCGCGGCATACTATAACTGGATGGAAGAAAATTATCCGGATGTGTTCAACGGGATAAAGCAACGTGTGAAAGACGGAAGATGGGAAGTGGTCGGCGGAATGTGGATCGAGCCCGACTGCAATTTGCCAAGCGGCGAATCGTGGATGCATCAGCTTCTTTATTCCCAGAATTATTTCAAGAACAACCTGGGTGTCGTAGCGAAGATCGGCTGGAATCCGGATTCGTTCGGCTACGATTGGAATATGCCGGAGTTCTACCAGGACGCTGGAATCGACGCATTCATCACGCAGAAGATCGGATGGAATGACACGAATGTTTTTCCCTACCGTGTTTTTTGGTGGGAGTCTCCCGATGGATCGAAGATCCTCAGCTATTTTCCTTTCGACTACGGGAGTGAGATTAATAACCCTTATCAGCTTGCGGATTGGCTGCGGCAATTTGAGGCTAATACCGGCTTCACCAACATGATGATCCTGTTCGGGATAGGGGACCATGGCGGCGGTCCGTCTCTCGAAATGATGAAGAGGATCGATCATCTCAAGACACTCGATATTTATCCAAAGATCGAATTGGGAACGGTCGCCAATTATCTAAAGTGGCTGAAGCTGCAAGATACTACGACACTTCCGGTCTGGAATAGCGAGCTTTACCTGGAATATCATCGTGGCACGTTCACTACGCAGTCGGAGACCAAGAAGGGCAACAGAAAATCTGAAGTGCTGATGACAGACGCCGAGAAGTTCTCCACGATTGCCGCAATGTACGGCAGGAAGTATGACAATCGCGATTTAGAAACAGCCTGGCGGGATGTAATGTTCAACCAGTTCCATGATATTCTACCGGGTTCAGGCATTCGTGAAAACTATATCGATGCGGCAAATCGATACAGGAAAGTCGACGAGATCGGCGAGTACCAGCTTAACAGCTCTTTCAAGCAGATTGAGGAGCACATAAATACGTCGGCAATTAAAGGGAAGCCGATCGTTGTCTATAATCCGCTTTCATGGGAACGGACCGACGTCGTGAAGCTGAAGCTGCCGCCGGGCGATTTGAAGGATTATTCGATCTATGAGCCGACGGGAAAAGAAGTCTTGTCGCAGATGGTTTCGGAAAGCAAATACTCCCGCGAGATAACCTTCGTTGCCGACAATGTACCTTCACTCGGTTACAAGGTTTATGAACTCCGGGAAGAGAAGGCACGTTCCGGATCAATCGCTCTGAAGATTGACAGCACTACCCTAGAAAATCAATTTTACAGAGTTGTGGTCGATCCTGATTCTGGCTGGGTGAAAAGCATCTACGATAAAAAGAATGGCAGAGAAGTTTTGACAGGATACGGCAACAGACTTCAGTTTCTCGAAGACAAGCCGAAACAGTGGGATGCGTGGAATATCGGTTTCACCGGCGTCGAGTTTCCGTCGCGGTTCAGAAAAATCGAAGTGGTCGAGAAAGGTCCGGTCAGGGTCGTATTGAGAGTCTACAGGGATTTTCTCAAACCCGGCACAGTCGGTTCATTTCCGACGGACAATTTTCCCTCATCGTTTTTCAAGCAGGACATCATTTTATACAACGGAATAGACCGTGTCGATTTCGGTCTTGACGCGGACTGGTGGGAGACACACGTGATGTTGAAAGTGGCGTTCCCCCTCAACGTGCAGGATTCGCTTGCCACTTACGAGATTCCCTACGGCTCAATCGTCCGCGCGACCATTCCGACGAACAGCTGGGAGAGAGCGAAGTTTGAAGTCCCTGCTGAGCGGTGGTCAGACATGTCGCAAGTCGAAGATCCCGCAAGCGGGAATGGATTCGGTGTAAGCCTGCTGAATCAGGCGAAGTACGGCTATGACGCGAAGGGAAGCATGATGAGACTTTCGCTTCTTCGTTCTCCGGTTTGGCCTGACCCGACTGCTGACCGGGGTGAGCACGAAATAAAGTATGCGGTTTATTCACATGGCGGCACATGGAAAGACGGCGGAACGGTTCAGCAGGGTTACGATTACAATTATCCTCTGATTGCATACGTTGGCACACTTCACAAGGGGAATCTTCCGCTCAGCCATTCTTTCTTCAAATTGACGCCGTCAAATTTGGTTCTCACAATTGCAAAGGTGGCAGAGAATTCCGATGCGTGGGTGATTCAGTGGTACGACGCGGCTGGGAAGGACTCGAATGCAGATTTAGTTCTGCCGCAGACCCCCAGGAAAGTGGTGGAGTCGAACTTCCTCGAAGAAGACGGCAAACCGGTACAGTTCGAGGAAAACCATGTAAAGATCGTGACGAACAAAAACTCCGTAACGACCATAAAAGTGTATTTCTAGAATAGGGACAAAGGCACAGAGCGGCAAAGACACAAAGTGGCGAGCATAGCATCGAAGCGACAAAACGAGGAGGCAAAAATGGCAATTGCGGATGAGGGCAAAAAGATTGTCAAAACGTATCGAGACTTAGTTGTTTGGCAGAAATCTATTTCGTTTGTTACGAATATTTACACGTTGACAAGAGTATTTCCGAGAGATGAACAATTCGGCATAGTCTCTCAAATGCGAAGATGTTCGGTATCAATTCCGAGTAATATTGCTGAAGGTTACGGTCGGAAATCAACTGGCGACTATGTTAGATTTCTTCAGATTGCAATGGGTTCAGTTTTCGAAATCCAGACTCAATTGCAGATTGCTTTGAACTTACAATATGTGGGTTCAGATGAGTTTGGTTGCACATACGAAGGTAGCCGTGAAATTGAAAGGATGCTAAGCGCACTCTTAAGCAAATTGATTAAAAGATAATTCGGGACTCTGTGCCTTTGTGCCTTTGTCTCTTCGTGTCTATAATTTAATTAATAAGGAATTCAGCAGATGAAAAAAGTCGCAGGTCCGGTCCGCGGCAGTTCAGGATTGTATGATGTTCCGCATATCAATTCGATTCAGGATATGGTCATCCGATCGGCACGCCAGTTCGGGAACAAGTTAGCTCTGGAAGATTTCAATGAGACTCCGATCTCGAAGGTGAGTTACGATTCCCTCCTTGAGAATGTTCTGCGTTTCGGCACGGCACTCAAGAACATAGGCATAAAAGAGCGCGACCATGTAGCGGTGATCGGAGAAAACCGTGTGCAGTGGGCGATCAGTTATCTGACAGCCATGACGTTCAATTTCGTGGTGGTCCCGGTCGATAAGAACTTAGGCGTCAATGAGATCCTGAACATACTCCACGAATCGGAAGCGAGCGCGATAATTTTTTCCGAGACTTTCGAGCCGATGCTGAGAGAAAAAAAACCGTCGTTAAAGCATCTGAGACATTACATCAGTATGGATCTGCGAAAACACGAGGATGGATTCCATTCCATGACAGAGCTTATAAATCGGAGTCCCGGAGTTGACGTATCCAGGTTACCGGAAATAAATCCTGAAGAGATGGCTGTAATCATCTTCACTTCCGGTACGCTCGGAAGGGCAAAAGGCGTGATGCTCAGCCAGGAGAACCTTGCCTCGAACCTCATGGATATGGTGGCACAGTGGGGGATTTTTCCTGAGGACCGCTTTCTGTCAGTCCTCCCGATGCATCACACTTATGAATGTACCTGCGGTATGCTATGCCCGTTGTATGGGGGAGCTTCGGTTTCTTACGCAAGATCCTTGAAAACTGTCGTGGAAGATTTGCAGAGGTCGAAGGCGACGATTTTTCTTGCAGTGCCGCTTCTTTATGATAAGATGTTCAAGGCGATATATCGCGGGATAAAGGAAAAGAAACTGGTTGCGCCGATCATTCGCCCCTTGATAAGGGCCACTGACATTCTGGAAAAAATAGGATGGAAGAGCTCAAAGAAAACATTGTTCAAGGAGATCCACCATCAGTTTGGAGGTTCCATTCGCTGCTTCATAGCCGGCGGTGCGGCTCCAGATCCGGGGGTCGCAAAGGGACTTCGTGAGTTCGGATTCGGCTTCGTGCAGGGCTACGGGCTCACCGAAACATCACCCATTCTGGCGTTGAACCGGCTCGATAATTTCAAGGATGATGCAGGCGGTTTGCCGTTGCCGCATGTCCAGCTGAGGATCGCGAATCCTGATCAGGAAGGGATAGGTGAAGTATGGGCAAAGGGACCGAACGTAATGATTGGATATTACAGGAACGAAAAAGCGACGGCAGAAACATTTGATGGTGAGTGGTTCAAAACGGGCGATCTAGGATTTGTGGATGGGGATGGATTTCTTCACATCAGTGGAAGGAAGAAGAACGTCATAATATCCAAGAGCGGGAAAAATGTTTTCCCTGAGGAGATCGAGGATGTACTGAACAGAAGCCCGTTTATCATGGAGAGCATGGTTTTCGGAGAGGAGAATGAAAAGGAAGGCGAGATTATCGCCGCGCAGATCGTTGTCGATGCCGAGGTATTCATAGAACTTTCGGAAACGAAAGGGGTTCAGATAACTCCGGACTTGATCCATGATGTCATCGACGACGAGATTAGAAAAATCAATACTGAGCTATCCACTTACAAGCAGATAAAGAGGTTTCACATCCGTGACCAGGAGTTTCCAAAGACGACGACTCAGAAAATTAAGAGGCAGTCGGTAAATACTGCAGACTGAGTATCAAAACGTCAGGTGCGTTGAGGCGTTGAGCAAAGATCGGAAATCACGGGACTCGTGTTTCGCCTTCATATGTTTCTGCCTAAATTATCCACTGAAAAAATCCTCTCGCCCGCCAGTCTAACAATTTGAGTTATGATGACTTCAGAGCAATTGCCGAATTACAGATACTTGATTACCACCGCATACATGGGATTTGGTCATCTCCGTGCCGCACATAATATTGCGTCATACAGTAAATCTCCGGTCCTGAGAGTCGATCAGCCGCCGTATGCCATAGGTATAGACCGTTTTCTCTGGAAATCCAGCCAGGCTATTCATACCTATGGATCGCGTGACAAAGAGGGCAAAAGCAAATTCTTCTATAGCTGGTTCGAAAGCCTGATGACGATATCGGAAAATGGCACGGTCCCTTCCTTAGGGCCTTCGAGGTTCGTTCGGTCGATGCAAAAATTGGGGGCAGGGGATGAGTTGTTTAGGTCACTCAACGAAAGCAATCCGGCATTGGTCCACACCTTCTACCTGCCGGCTATGCTCCTGGCATACAACGGCTACCGTGGGAATAGCTATCTTCTGCTTTGTGATACTGACTTCCATAGGGTCTGGGCTCCAATCGATCCGAAAAGGTACGGCATAAGGTATTTTGTCCCGGTCCCATCGTCAGCAGATAGATTGGTTTCGTACGGAGTGGACAAAGAGAAAATCTTTGTTACCGGTTTCCCTTTGCCGATGGCAAGCACCGGCGGGCGGGATCTCAGAGTAGTAGAACACGATTTTGATGTCAGGAAAGCAAGGCTGAAAAACGATTCAAATTTTCCTCTTACAATGATGTTCCCTTTCAGTGGTGCGGGTGCCTATACGAACGTCCTTGCTGATTTGGTCAAATCCGTTCTCGAAGATCTCAAGGAGGGAAGCCTGCGGCTGATAGTTTCATGCGGGAACAACAGGCATGCGCTGGGAAAAGCGGAGAACTTGTTCATCAATTATGGAATTGAAGAATTGGAATTTGCGGAGATCATGTTCGATGAGGATTTGTTTGCTGCCTTCGACAAATTCAATTCAGCATTGAAATCGACTGACGTTATGATTACCAAGCCGAGTGAGATGGTTTTCTATGCAGCCCTTGGAATACCGCTGGTTTTTCTTCCCCCGATCGGGGCACATGAAGAAAAGAACAGGGACTATCTCTTCGAGAATAATTGCGCGGTGAACATGGTCCCTTCTACCGATTTTCCAAGGTGGCTCGAGAGAAGCAGGCGGAATGGTTTGCTGCTTGATCTTGCCGAGAACGGATTCACGAAACTCCCCAGGAACGGAAGCGTTGCAATTGACGAACTGGCAAGCCAAAAGAATTCTGAATCTTAAATTTTGAATGTTGAATTCTGCCTTAGGATATAAATGTTTTTCTTAGTTCAAAATTCAAAATTGAGAATTTAAAATCTGTAATCTAGTTTGTGGGCAAAAGGAGAGTGTTGCGCGCAATCTTCATAGGGTTGCCGCGCCAATTCGTCTTCCTGTTCACGAGAGGAACGATCCATAGAAATCCCACCAACAAATCCTTGAACGGCGCGGCTAAGCAATGCCTGATTCCAAGTCCCGTTTTCAGAAGAGAATTTAATAGTGCATCGCCTGTAATCTTCGCGGCCCAACACAAAGCAGCAATCATCAATGGCTCGTAAGAGGACCACCCCGAAGCTAATGCGTAAACAAGTGACCATAGCGAAAAATTCGCAAACAACTCCAGGATGTAACCGGTCTTATTGAGGTTCCATCGGAGCTGCGCCCAACGGATGTGACGACTTATGAATCGTTTCATCGTCCATGAATGATTTGTGGTACTGACGAAATGCGGCGCTATCACAACCTTGTACCCGTTCTGCATGTACAGTCTTCCCATCAGGTAATCTTCTGCAAGATAATTTCTCAACTCCCACAGTCCGCCTATTTTTTCAAATTGGGATCTCCTGAAGAAGATGGATTTTCCGATGACGATCTTATTCCGCAAGAAGTCAAGAAGGCTGACATTTCCGACGATAAATGAGTTCAAATGGAGATTCTCAAAAAGTGCACCGACACTTTCACCGCCGACTCCCCTGATCAGATTCGTTACAATCCCTACTTTCTTGTCCTTAAAGTGACTGATGTTCGATCGAAGATAATTCTCATCGACCATGACATTGCTGTCGCTGATAACCATATAGTCGTAATTAGCAAACGGTATCATGCCGTATAGATTATTTACCTTCGGATTAAAACCGAGCGTGTAGCTACTTATCACAAGACGAATCCTCTTCGACGGATATTCTTCCTTGAGTTGCTCAACGAGTTGGATGGCGGGATCGTCAGAAGACTGTACTCCGATCACCATTTCGAACTCCGGATAGTCCTGGTTCATGAATGAGAGAATGTTTTCGCGAAGGTTGCCGTCAATGCCGGTCACGGGTTTGAGAACAGATATCGGAGGGAGAAACCCGCCGTCCGATTTTTCCTTCCGGCGGCGGAAGACGAAAAGCTTTAGAACAGTCGCGAGAACCGTACTGATGTAGTACGCCAGTCCTATTCCTATTGTGATCGCGAATATTTCTTTCATTTGCTCCGCTACAATATAATTATACTACGTAATTAAGAAAGTAAATGTTAAGAACGTGTGAAGCGGATGTGAAATTTGGCACATTTTTCCCATCGCCTTTCTCCGGAAGCGGAACTTAAACTTCAGGACTGTCAGAAGCTCGTCCGTGCGAGTGAGAGAAAAGATCCCTTCCGATTACGGAATTGTAACTCCTTGTATTACCCAATTCACCCCAAATGCATCTTTAGCTCATTTTATGCGGTTCTTCTTTTCGGCATAAGCCTTGCACTTTAAACAAATAACTATGAAAAGTGAATCTGAAATAATGAAGCAAAATACGAACTGGAATAGATCCCAATACCGGCTTTTCCTAAATAGGGAAGTCAACGGGCTGTCAATCACGAAAAAGATATTGGTGGCGACGACATTCGTCTTTGCTGCAGTCCAAATATCGTTCGCGCAAAACAATGCAAGTTCAGGTGTCACCCTCGCCGCTACGGTAATTCAGGGCCTGACGGTCTCGGTAAGCGGAGAAGACAACTTCGGAACTATTGTCGCGGGGACAACTCCAAGCGCGTTGAACGCCCAAACTGGCACAGTGGGTTCGGCTGCAGGCAACATTGCACAGGTAACTCTGACGGGAAACGGCGCCCAGACAATACATGTGACCTATGACGCCACCGACAATCTTACCAAATCGGGAGCAAGTGATATTACATTTACACCGAGTGTTTATGGTTATGCCACGAATACCCAATCGAGCTCTGCCGCAGTCAGTTCCGGCGGAACAGTGGCTCTGAGCGGGGCATCGGGTTCGGCTGGAAATTTCTACTTTTGGATTGGCGGCTCCTTGTCGGCACTGCCAGCCAATCAGACTCCGGGCGCCTATAGCGGTACCTGGACTATTTCAGTTACCTACTAAGAGTTTACCTCCACCTCCTGTTGATGGCAACAGTGGCTCGGCACTACTAATTTGTGTCGGGCCTTTTTTTTTGCACTAACCACAGTGCTGGAGTACAACCGTTCTTGTCGGACTGGAAAAAAAGGGGGAATAATAATAGTTTAAGTTGTTGGCTTGAGTCCGGGCCGATAGAAGCAATCCAATTTCCGCAAACAAAAATAGAGAGAGAACATGAAATACGGTTTCTTTGATGACAAGGCGAGGGAATATGTTATCACCAATCCCCGCACACCTTATCCATGGATCAACTATCTCGGAAGTCAGGAGTTTTTCTCGATCATTTCCAATACTGCCGGTGGCTACAGCTTTTTCAAAGATGCGAGACTGAGACGAATTACCCGCTTCAGATACAACGGTGTCCCGATCGATGACGGTGGAAAATATTTTTACATCAAAGATGGCGATACAGTCTGGTCACCCGGATGGAAACCGATGAAGACGGAGCTCGATTCATATCAATGTCACCACGGGCTCGGATATACCATCGTCAAAGGGACGAAGAACGACCTGGAAGCGGAAGTCCTGTATTTTGTTCCAGTGAACTTCTGGGGCGAGGTACAGAAGCTTAAAGTCAAAAACCATGGTAAGTCTCCGAAGAAATTCAAGGTGTTCTCGTTCGTGGAATGGTGTCTCTGGAACGCGCTCGACGACATGACAAACTTCCAGCGCAATTTCTCCACCGGGGAAGTCGAGGTTGCGGGTTCCGTCATCTACCATAAAACAGAATACAAGGAACGAAGAAATCATTATGCGTTTTATTCTGTTAACTCACCGATCTCCGGCTTCGATACCGACCGCGAGACTTTCATGGGGTTATACAATGGTTTTGGAAATCCTGATGCGGTGATGGAAGGGAAGCCGCGCAACTCCGAAGCGCATGGCTGGTCCCCGATAGCATCGCATTGCCTCGAAGTGAGTCTGAGTCCGGGAGAAGAGAAGGAGTTCATATTTCTGCTCGGATATGTCGAGAATCCCCAGGAAGAAAAGTTTGAATCGAAAGGTGTGATCAATAAAAAGAGGGCACTGGCAATGATTGACGCAGTGTCAACGCCTGCGAAGGTTCAGAAACTTTTCGATGAGCTGAAAGCGTATTGGGACGACCTTATTTCGAGATTCTCGATTGAAAGCAAGGACGACAAGCTCAACAGGATGGTCAACATCTGGAATCAATATCAATGTATGATCACTTTCTGCATGTCGCGGAGCGCATCGTATTTTGAGTCGGGAATCGGGCGCGGCCTGGGATTCCGCGATTCTAATCAAGACCTTGTCGGTTTTGTCCATCAGACTCCGGAGCGCGCCAAAGAACGGATACTCGACCTTGCTGCGACGCAGTTGGAAGACGGAGGTGCGTACCATCAGTATCAACCCCTGACAAAGAAAGGCAACAACGAAATCGGCGGCAACTTCAATGACGATCCGTTGTGGCTCATTTTTGGGACCGCTGCTTACATAAAGGAGACGGGCGACTGGAACATTCTCAACGAGAAAGTCGCTTTCGACAGCGACATTTCGAAAGCGGCGCCGCTGTTGGATCACCTGAAACGTTCGTTCCATCATGTCGTGAACAATTTGGGCCCGCACAAGCTTCCTCTCATCGGGCGCGCCGATTGGAATGATTGCCTGAATTTGAATTGCTTCTCGAACAATCCAGATGAATCGTTCCAGACGACGGAAAACAAAACCGGTGGACAGGCCGAGTCGGTATTTATCGGTGGGATGTTCATTTTGTACGGGGGAGAATTCGAGACAATCCTGCGGCATCTCGGAAAGAATTCGGAAGCTGACGAAGTAGTAAAACACGTTGAGGCGATGAAGGAAGCCGTTGACCAGCACGGCTGGGATGGCGAGTGGTTCGTCCGTGCTTATGATTTCTTCGGTAAGAAAGTCGGCAGCAAAGAAAACGAAGAGGGGAAAATATTCATCGAATCGAATGGCCTATGTGTAATGGCAGGTGTTGGCCTGGAAGACGGCCGGGCGAAAACCGCACTGGACTCAGTGAAGAAGTATCTCGATTGCAAATACGGCATCGTCCTGAACAATCCGGCGTTCACGAAATATTTCATCGAGTACGGCGAAATTTCTTCTTACCCGAAGGGTTACAAAGAAAATGCGGGAGTGTTCTGTCATAACAATCCATGGATAATGATTGGCGAGACGATGGTCGGTAATGGCGACAGAGCATTCGAGTACTACAGCAAGATCGCCCCGTCTTATCTCGAAGAGATCAGTGATCTTCACAAGACTGAACCGTACGTTTATGCGCAGATGGTTGGCGGCAAAGACGCGTTCAAACCCGGCGAGGCAAAGAACTCGTGGCTCACGGGCACGGCTGCCTGGAACTTCTATGCAATATCGCAATATATCCTCGGCATCAGGCCCGACTACGACGGTTTGGTCGTCGATCCGTGCATTCCGAAGAGCTGGGAAGGATTCACCGTGCACAGGAAATTCCGTGGAGCGGATTACACGATTATCGTTTCGAACCCGAACAGAGTTTCCAAAGGCGTGAAGAAATTGCTGGTCGATGGCAAAGAGGCGAAATCGATTCCAGCTTTTCCCTCTGGCACGAAGCACAAAGTGGAAGTGACGTTAGGATAGGATCAGATAGACCCGACTGGTTTTAGAAACCTCTGAGGTCTTTCAGGAAGAATCCCCTCGCTCAAAGTGCCTTTCAGACTTCCCCATCGAATGGGGTGACGCTTTCAACGAAGCACATGGATGAGCCGGCGTTCCATTCGAAGAAGTGTTCGTGCAATTCCCGGTGGCGGGCGACACTTGTCTCGTGAATTCAAATCCGCATCTCCTTTGTGACTAGCAGAAGTGCAGCTTCGTTTTCTGCCATTTTGAGGATGTAACAACGAATTACGGTTTTGTTATGCAGTAACAGTTGGAAGCGAAATTCAATCAAAATCACATAGAGTTGGGCAGACCGACTTCGGCATAGGGGTTGCACTTCACAGGTATTGGACGCTCTCCGCCGCAGGCGGCGGCTTATGAAAAATAGCGTCCCGAGTGAGCGCTTACGCGTCCGTTACATTCACGGTGATTGTTTAGGAACCGCACAAAAGCTAACATTAGGATTGATAAAGGCTTAGGACGCACACTTAAATGTAAAACCGTGTTGTCGGTTGGAAGCGCTTTTTTAACAAAGAGAAACAGGAAACATGAGTCCTGATGGAATTTCTCTTCAATATATAGAGCGTGTCGAAAATGCTTAAGGCCACGGTGAAGCGATGAGGGACAAAGGAAATGCTTTCACACAGCGAGTGGTCATGGAAAATTGCGCACGGATGTCCTCTGTTAGGCAATCTCTCTCGACGGTTACAAGATCCCGCTGTTCTACTCGTATCCCCCCAATTTGGAGGCGACGAAACGATCGTCCGAGGCAGCTTTGCGAGAAGAATTCAAAGCGGCTGCAATCGTATATGCAACCGATTGTAGCCAATATTTTGATGGCGTACGTAAGATGGTACGGAATTCACTAATTGGAAATGAAATTTTATTCTAAGTGTTGAGAAAGAGATCTTACATATCGCGTTTCCTAATCGTTCTGCTGACGACGTTTGTGCTTATCGTCGCGTTGGAGACGACGGCAATGGCGACAACTTATTACACTTATACCAACGGCAATCCCGCTGCAACTGCTAGTTGGTGGACTGGAACAACCGGTACAGGAACCCACCCCGCTAATTTTACAACCGCCGGTGATGTTTTTATTATTCAAAATAATAACACGATGACAGCTACTGCAGCATGGACTGTCGGTTCGGCAACTGCTACCACCACTACTTCGACAATTCAAATTAGTAGTGGTTGCACACTAGCGATGAGCACTTATTTATTGACACTGGCAAGTTGTAATCTTACTAATGCAGGGACATATTCAGGCTCAGGTGGGGTTACCATTTCCGGAACTGGCACAACAATTTCCATTGGCGGCTTCACTACGACAGGTACCACCACCATGACCAAGACTGCCGGCACGGCGACATTCACAGGCAATGTTAGCGGCGCTGCGCTTACCATCAATGGCACAGGCGGAACACTCAACCTGGGTGCCGGCTTGACACACACATTTACGGGTGCCGTAACGCTTACCAATGGAACATTGAACGGTGGTTCCAGCACTATAAATGAAAACGCGACAAGCGTGACAGCTTGGGGCGGTACTGGAGCAAATTTCACCGCAGGAACAAGTACGGTGGTTTTAGGCGGTGCTGCTCAAACCATTTCTGCTTCGGCGACTTCAACGTTCTACAACCTGACACTTGCTGGCTCTGGCGCAAAGACGTTTACTAATGCTGTTACAATAAATGACACTCTTATGATGTCAGGAACGGCCACGGTAACCTACACGACAACACCTACGATGGCCGCCTCGTCCACCCTTGAATACAATAAGACCGCAGCGTTTACGGCGGGTGCGGAATGGCAAGCCACATTAGCGGGCAATTTGCTCATCGCTGGCTCGGGCACCATTACCTCGCCCAATGCCACCCGGACCGTCAGCGGCACGCTTACAGTCAACAGCGGTGCCTCACTTACTGTGCAGCGTAATTTGACTGTGACCGGCGCCACGAATATATCAGGCACGGTAAACTGGAGCTCCAATAATGGCACTGCCCGCACAATGACTCTTACTGGCGACGTTACCCTAAACAGTGGTAGCTCGTGGGTTGAGGTCTCTGCCACAGCAAATGATGTTTTCGGCTTTGGCGGCAACTTCACGAACAACGCCACCACTTTCACTGGCACCAGCACAGGTACGCATACCTTTAGCGGCACTGGCAAAACGATTAGTGGTTCAACGATCACTTCAATTCCGAACGTCGCAATCACTGGAACCATTACGGAAAACGGTACTCTTACGGTAACTACCGGCCTTTCTGGTGCTGGAACGTTGACAGTCGGTGCAAGCGGCACACTCAATATTCAGGGAACTTGCTCAGTTACGACTCTTACCAATAATGGAATTGTTACCAGCTCAGGCACGGGAACAACTACTTCCACTACTGTTACCAATAATCTCACATTTAACATGGGAAGCACAGGTACAGTTACTGCTTTTACAAACGCCGCGGCAGGCGTACTTAATGTCACCGCCACTCCAACCGTAGCAACAATTACCACACTTACTGTTTCCGCAGTTGGAAACACGGTTAACTACACAGGTGCTGGTGCCCAAACAGTGAGAACTGGTACGACTTTTTATAATTTAGGTCTTTCTGGAAGTGGTGCCAAAACGATGACTGGTGTCACTGCAATTACAAATAATTTCAGCATGAGTGGCTCAGCCACTGCCACACCTGTTCTCACTTCAATTGGAGGAGCAGTTGCTATTTTGGGCACTGCGGTTATGACAACCGGAGCCAATTTAGCTATTACGGGGAGTCTTACCGTTGGAGATGGAACTAATGCCGCAGGATTTACAGCAGGAGCATTCACTTTATCAGTTGGAACTACAACAACTGTAAACAATGCATCAACAATAACTTTTAATTCGGCAACAAACCCTGGAAAAACCTTCATAGGTTTGGTGACAATAAATTCAGGCGCTACATGGACAGAAAGTGCAGCCATTACACCTACCTTCCAAGGCGGAATCACTAACAGCGGTACTTTTACAGCCAGCACAGGCGTACATACATTCAGCACGAATGCACAAGCACTTACCGGAACATTTACAATACTGAGTGTTACTGTTACAACTATCGTATTATCAAACAATGGGACACTAACTTGTGCAACAGCATTAGCAGGAACAGGAACATTTCATAATATTTCAACAGGTACACTAAATTATGGTGGTACATGTTGGGTTGCCACTCTTACCAATGATGGAATTGTTACCAGCTCAGGCACGGGAACAACTACTTCCACTACTGTTACCAATAATCTCACATTTAACATGGGAAGCACAGGTACAGTTACTGCTTTTACAAACGCCGCGGCAGGCGTACTTAATGTCACCGCCACTCCAACCGTAGCAACAATTACCACACTTACTGTTTCCGCAGTTGGAAACACGGTTAACTACACAGGTGCTGGTGCCCAAACAGTGAGAACTGGTACGACTTTTTATAATTTAGGTCTTTCTGGAAGTGGTGCCAAAACGATGACTGGTGTCACTGCAATTACAAATAATTTCAGCATGAGTGGCTCAGCCACTGCCACACCTGTTCTCACTTCAATTGGAGGAGCAGTTGCTATTTTGGGCACTGCGGTTATGACAGCCGGAGCCAATAATGTTGTCACAGGAAGTTTGACTGTAGGTGCTGGAGCGACTTTGAGTATGGGTGGATATTCACTCAGCATTGGCGGTACGTCTTCTATTACAGGAACAGTCAATACAGTGACTGCTGCAACCGGCACCAAGACATTTACCGGTGCAGTGACCATCAACTCCGGTGGAGTCTGGGATCTTTCGGGGCAGAATCCGGCTACCAGTTTTGGAGGTGGTATCACCATGAGTGGAACCACGTTTAATAATGGTACGGGTGCGGCTGCATTCTCAGCAAACCAATCGTTGCTCGGTGCAAATAATATGACATTTGGTGGTACTGTTACTCCTGCCGGTAGTACGACCCTGATAAACAGTAACACAGGAACAGTCACCATTAGCAGTATTGTTCTGACAGGCAACTTTACTCAAGGCACGAATGCTCTCTTGAGTCTTACTTCTGCAACTCCGTTTAGCAGCGTGGGAACTTTTGATGCGAGCACAAATACCAACACGGTAAACTATACTGGTGCTGCACAAGCAGTTAAGGCAACGACGTACATCAACCTTACGTTATCCGGCTCAGGCAACAAGACATTTTCCGCTTCTACAACAATTAATGGAACACTGTCTATAAGCGGAAGTGCGGTGGCCTCGCTGGTAGCCGGCACCTCTTCTCCGGCAAATGGCCTGATACTTGGCGGAACGACGGAGACGACTCCCGGTACGTATGGTTATGGCGCTCCCGCTACCTACACAAATACTACATACTTTGCTAACAGCACCGGAGTTATAGCTCTCTCTATGCCCGGGTACTGGACGGGCACAACCAGCTCTAACTGGGATGTGGGGGCTAACTGGTGGGGTGGCAGCAAACCTGATGCAACAGTGGATGCTTTTATTCCGTCAGGTGGTACTCAACCGATTATCAGCGCATCAGATGGATTGTGTAAAAATATTACTATAAATGGCAGCTTAACAATAAGCGGTTCAAACAACTTAGCTGTCAGTGGAAACTGGACAAACAATGGCGGGACGTTCACACCCGGGAGTGGCACAGTTACATTCAATGGCAGCGCAACACAGTACATCAATGGGTCGGCTACGCAGACATTCAATAACGTCGTGATTAGTGGGGCTGGCGGTCTCACGGTCGGTGGCACTACAACGACGCTGAACGTTGGTGGCAGTTTCACTGAAACGACCGGGAACTTCACTGCTCCCGCTACCATGACGGTCACGGGTGCCGTGACGTTGACGGCAGGAACCTATACTGCTGGCACGAATCTCAGCGTTGGTGGAAACTGGACGAACAATGGAGGGACGTTTACTCCTGGGAGTGGCACAGTTACATTCAATGGTAGCGCAACACAGAACGTCAATGGGTCGGCTACGACGCAGACATTCAACAACATCGTGATCAATAACACCAGCGGAGTCACACTGGGTGGTTCGAGCGCTTTCAATATTAGTGGGTCGATGACGATTAGCAATGGCACAAGTCTGGAACTTTCTGCGGGACCTTCGCTCACGATTGGCTCCAGCGCTTCCGCGACGACAACTGGTGCGGGAAAAATCATTCTCGACACCAGTGCAAGTTACATAAACCTGAGTAGCAGCTCACCGATGCTCCAGGTGCAAACTAGAATTACCGGAAGCAAGGGATGGCGGATGCTTGCCGCTCCCGACAGCGTGACTGTCGACTCGATGTTCGCAAGCCCATTCGTAACCCAAGGTTTCACTGGCTCGACCATTGACACTCTGCAACCCAACCTGCTGTGGTGGGATGAAACCAGCCAGGGAACCTCGCTGCAGGCGTGGAGACAGCCCTCAGCCAATTCCGATATGGTCAAGTTGGGAAGAGGCTACATGTTCTATGTGTTTGATGGGGCAGGCATAGTGAATTCATCGAGCAACTATAGCGACACCCTTCCGTTGACAATGTCTGCGTCAGGCAGTGAACTTCCACTTACCACGGCATTTGACTTTGGCGTAACAGCCACAATGCGCTCTCCGGGTTTGCCTGACACAACCCAACCCTACGTGGACACCAGCTATGCTGATTATGGCTGGAACCTGGTTGGCAACCCGACTCCTTCTACCATCGACTGGAATGCCTCATCAGGGTGGACGAAGACGAACATGGATGCATCAATCTATATCTGGGATCCCAATGACACCAGTGGCGGTTACAAGACTTGGAATGGGACGACTGGAAACCTCGGCAGCGGATTGATCGCACCGTTCCAGGCATTCTGGGTGAAAGCCGACGCCAACAGTCCATCTCTGCAGTGCACCAATGGTGTGAAAACAACAGGCGGCAGTTTCCTTGAGAATGTCGCCAAGGGTCCCGGTGGCGGCGGTTTCGTCAAGAAGATGGCCGATGATTCTCCGGGGGGTGGTTCCGCAAAGAAAATGGCCAAGGCTTCCACATCGTCGGCGCCCGTTCTTTCATTGAATCTCTCAGCCAATGGACTTCAGACGCAGGCATATCTAATGTTCAGCGGCCAAGGGAAATTGTCGTACGATCCGTACGACGCGTTCAGCTTGGTTCCGCTCTCAACTAATTACCTGATACTCTACACGGTTGCCGGACAAGGCCAGCCGGCCATGCAGATTCAGGATTTGCCCGACACAGGTTTTAGCCAGCCTTTCACGCTTCCATTGTACGTTGGTGGAACGGTTGGCGGTCAGCCGCTCAACGGGTCATTCACGTTGGGCTGGAAATTGAACGGACGGCTTCCGGCCGGCTGGAACGTCACGCTCATGGACGATGCCGCCCAAAAGGCGGACAGCATGTCAGGAACAGGCGAACTGACATTCCAGTACAACACACCAGCCGAGCTGGTCCCTTCGAACGGTACTCTCTTAGAGAAGAATTCAGCCACTGCTTCCAACCATCGCCCGCTGCCTGCATTGCCCTGGCCGGTGGTGCAGACAGTTCCAACTTCAAAATTGTCAAAGACTGCCTCCGTTACGCCCCGTTTCCGCCTGGTGATCTCGGCGAACAACAGTCTGGGATATTTGCCGAGTACTCCTAAACTTCAACAGAACTACCCGAACCCGTTCAACCCGAGCACTAACCTTGCTTTTTCAGTTCCCGCACCCTCTCGCGTGACGATCGAGGTATTCAATGTCCTGGGTCAGAAGATTGCCACAGTAGCCGACAAGGACTATGCCACAGGGAAATACGTGGTTACATGGAATCCCAGGCAGGCTGCGAGTGGAGTCTATTTCTGCAGGATGATAGTGGGCAACCACAAACAAACGATAAAAATGGTTTTGCTACGATGACTAGCGTTTTCAAATACATGCTTGTGATTGGCTTGCTCGCAGGCTCCATCGCACATGCGCAATCGCCCAACACGAACAAAGTGGTGGCGACGATCACCGCCACGGCAAATGTCGTGGGCAATGTGGACCTGATCGTGATGAGAGACCTGGAATTTGAGGTCGGAAGTCTCTCGCCGACGGAGCTTATTGTCAATCCACAAAGCGACGCGCGTTCTGGAGAGATAAAGATTGTCGGCTCTCCGAACAGTCAAGTACGGGTGACGAACGAGAAGCAATCAATCCTCCAACACGAAGGCGGTCAATCGCAGCTTTACTTCACCTACAACCTTAGCGGAAACACCGCTGATATCCAGCCGGAATCGGTTCTCCTCACGCAGAACAACGAGGTCAGGCTGAATGACCAGGGAGTGTACTATCTCTGGGTCGGAGGAGAGCTCTCGGGTCTGGAAGACATCATGCCAGGCAACTATAGCATGGATCTGACAATTGACGTGGAGTACGTCCCATGACCTCCCTTACGCATGTGCTGAAACGATATGGAACGCTCCTAATGCTGAGCGCACTTATTGCCTGCCCGGCAGCAGCACAAAAAATAAACTTTGGAGCCTATACGACTTCGGACATCGTATTAAACGTGAGCGGCAACCTGAACTTCAACGATAAACAGCCGGCCATTGCGAGCAACAGCAATGTGACGGTGACCATCGTGTTGAGCGACAATGAAGCTCAGTACGTTGCGATCACCGGCGATGCGACGCGGGACATCACGGTAACGGTGAGCGCTGATGCGAACCTGATTGTCGGTGCCGGTGGGCCGGGCAACCAGATACCGTTAGGCTGCCAGTTTGCTTATTCGAACGTTGGATCAGCTACGGTCGCGGCTGCAAAAGTGGCCGCCGTTCAGGTACCGTCGGGATTCACCGCCATCACATTTCCACTGCTGCGGAGAACTTCGGGTGCACCCCTTCCGCCGCCGACACCTGCACAACGTGGATATACACCTCCATCAGCAACGGCGTATCTGTTTCTATATGGTTCGCTGGGGCCTGTGGGAAATGTGGCACCAGGAATTTATTCGGGGAACATCAACGTCAGTGTTAATTACACGACATATTGATGGCGGATCCATGACGAATCAAGGATGGCATCGCGTCGCAGCTTGCGCGGCCAGAGTTGCCATCGCCATGGTGGCGTTGACTGCCGGCCTATCGAGTGAGACCCAGGCACAGATCAAGCCGTCCATGAAGATCAAGATCGATGTTTCGTCATCGGTAGGTATCTCACAGGTGGAAGCCGGTGTACAGAATTTGATTGCAAAAGAGGTGGCGCATCTTGAGGAATCGATCGCCGAACGAGCCGGCGGTGCGGATCCTGTGAGTCTCAGTCCGGGATTTTCGATCTCCGCCTATGAAAATATCCGCGTGCTCGTCAGCGTCACGACCCCCGAACAAATGAGCGATGGGAAGGATAGCGTAAATGCACCACAGATCAGTTGCGGTTACCTGAACGACGGCACGACCTATTTCAGTAGAGCGACGATTACGAACAAGAGTGCTATTCAATTTCGATTAAGGAATAACAACCTCCTAAAGCGTTCAATGAAACTCGAGAATCCGCTGTTTGTCGCGTATGTTTTCTTTGTAATCAATCGGCAAAAGCAGAAATCACTAGGTGAAAGTCCATTGCTGATCCCGACCGTAACTGTGGAGTTTTTGTGAGGAGACTTGATCGAGATTCTGGAGAGGAGAACGTGGGAAGCCGTGGAATAGCTTCATTGAGGATGAATGAGAGCCTAGTAGAGATTCTAGGGTCTCCTGCGCATATTTCATTTTCTGGCTTTGGAAGCGCTTCAGGAGCCTCACGCGAGCGTTACAAATTTGTAATGTGGCCAGGCTATTATTCAAAAAGGTCGATTACTCGCTTGTTTTTGCCGCTTTTCCGTGGCACGTGCCTTGCAGCATACGGGTTGACGTTCTTTACAAAGGTTTTTTTCCGAGAGATCAAAAGTTTTTGAAACTTAACAAAACAAAAAGACAATCAAGTACAAAGGAGGTACTTATGAAACGCAATACTTTTAAAGCTGCCATTTTGACAGCGACGCTGGTGGTTTTAATCGCCGGCAATCTGCAAGCACAAACACAGGCAACTGACAATGTCACTGCTACGGCAAATGTGTTGACTGCCCTTAGCATTAGCAAGATCACTGATGTAACCTTCGGCAATGTGTCCGCAACTACAGCTGGCATAGTCTATCTTAATCCTAAAGGGCTCGCCACTAGCAATTACGTTGGTACAACTGCAGCAGTAGGCACGCTTACCATTTCTGGCGCCAATACTCAGAGTATCAATATTGGCTGGCCGACGAATGTCACATTAACTGATGGCACCAATGACCTTAATTATGTTCTTGAAGTGAATGGCTACACGGCCAACACCCAAGCTTCTTCGAGCGTTATAACCCTGACAAGTGGTTACTATACTACCAGTACAAGTGCAAGCGGAAAATATTATCTATGGGTCGGCGGTCAATTAGGAGGAAGTGGGACATCTCCTGCAGCGCTTAGCAGCCAGACCCCAACCACATACACGCTGACGTTCCCGTTTACGGTAGAATACAACTAAGCAAAAAGAGTATTACCGGTCGATCAGTCTGTATTGATCCCGGAATTCGCTTTAGATGATAGTCATTCAGGAAGCCCTTTCCTTTTGGGCTTCCTGAGTGCTATCTTAGAGGGTCCATAGTTTCGCAGTTCCAGAATGACATACACTTTACACTCAGGCTGGAGTTCAAAGATATTTTTCAGAAAGGAGAGAAGTTCAAAATGAAACACGTACCTGTTGCCGTCTGCACATCTTTGCCCTCCTGATACTCACGATGCTCCTGGGGACAGGAATGCTTCTCGCACAGGTAACCGTAGCCCCCTCCATGCTCTTCATTGATTCGAAGAGCGGAATCGGGAATCTGTATATCACGAATAATTCTGCATCTCCCCAAGAAGTGAGCATCAGCTTTGCATTCGGATTTCCCGATGCCGACAGCGTTGGGAATGCGACAATGAATTACAACGATACTGTTGCGCCAAAACGTTCTCCTTAAACCCAATGGTCCGGGCATATCCACGGAGTTTTTTGTTGGACGCCAATCAAGAGCAAACTGTCAGGCTGCAAGTGCGCACACGAGCAATGCTACTAAGAATGTCTTTTATTTCACCAGGATAAAGATCACGCTCGAATCAGAAATCGCCGAGATCGAGAGAAAACCGACCGACTCAGTCACGACTCAAATCAAGTTTAGGTTTGACCAGATTCTTCCTGTATTCTACCGGAAAGGAAATGTCTCCACAGGCCTGACTGTCCACGATGTCAGCACGTCGATTAGGGACAAGAAGCTCACGGTTGTCGCGGATGTCGAGCGCACCGGCACTGCTCCTTTCATTGGCAGTTTGAAGGCAGAATTGTTTTCACCTTCAAATGAAAAGGTGGCTTTGTCCGAAGCAACGGCTTCGATCTATTTTCGCATGAAAGACAAGGTGGAGCTTGACCTTTCAAAGGCAGGAAAAGGTGAGCACCGGCTTGTGCTGACGTTTGAAACGAAACGCTCAGATGTCGCAGCGGACGATTTGCTGCAGGCACCACCGGTGACAAAAGAAGTGACTGTGAATCTCCCTTGATGAGCTTGTAGCCAAGCTGTCGTTGCGAGCGAAGCGAAGCAATCCCATCGACGCTCGATTTGGTTTTGACTCGGTCTATGGAAACATAACGTCCCTACAGGACTATGACTAAGTTTTACTCAATTGAATACAAAAGCATTTTGGAACAAGCGCGAATTGGCCTGAGAAAAAATGGCGTTAGAAAAATTTCGGAGCGGAGCGTTAAGTCCCGCCTTGCGGGATGCCGCATCATCAATCTTAACCATAATGAAGGAGCGGCAAAACAAATATTTGTCTCCTCTGCTGTTTGATAATGAGACGCATTTTATTTGTTTTAGCCCCGCAGAGGTCGGGGTAAACTCCGCGGAGAAATTTTCAGCCATTGTTTCTCCAGCCTTGATTTTTTCTTTTGAACCGAAGGCTCATCAGCCTCCGGCTGAGGTTCTTTCTGGCGCCTGTCCCGATCCCGTCGGGATATCAAGACAAAAGAAAGAACGCGTACATTCTGCCGTGTTTCCTTCCAATAATAAACGTAATTGCCTTTGTCATCCTCGCAAGGCCGGTATTAGCGCATTTGGCAGCACGCTCTGGAGGATTGGTGGACTTTCTTAGGAACACGAATCGCACGGTAGCCGAGCTGCGAGGAAAAGTTGTTAGGAGCGAAACCTTGTGCCACCATTTGGGAGCAGGAGTGCCCCAGAATCGGACGCTGGCCAACGAGTTCATCCCATCAAGGAATCATTATCGCGCGATGCGAACACTCTTGTTGACGCTGAGTGTATCTTCTTTATTCTGCCTACTTATCCCTTCCAAATTGCTGGCGCAGCAGTCCTCCCAATATGAAGAAGTAGTATTTGGCTTCACCCTCAAGGAGTTAGGAAGCTACAACATATCCGTCGCCGTTAAAGACGACAGGATCTACCTTCCCGTTATGGAATTGTTCAATATCTTCGAGGTTTATTATACCATCGAGGGGCAGAACGTCATCAGAGGGACGTATCTCTCCTCCGAATTTCCGATGAAGATCAATCCGGTAAAACGGCTTATCACACTTGGGGATAAACGATATGAACTCACTAAGGAGGACATCTTCAAAGGTGAGATGGATATTTATCTGTCGAGAGAAAAATTTGAGGAGATCTTCGGCATCACGAGTACCGTGAACACCAACCGGCTTCAAATAATGGCCGAGACCGACAAGGAACTCCCCGCGCTCGTCCGCAGGAGAGCCGCACAGGAGCGCTCAGGGATTCAAAGCACACCCGTGGTGCCGGTGAAATATCCGCTTCAGTTCGATCGCGAGCGGTCGCTGCTCAGCGGCGCTGTCCTGGACTACGATGTGACAACTTCGTTCAACGGGTTTTCATCACAGGGAACCAGCTACACATTTACCGGCGGCGGAGAAGTGGCAGGAGGTGATTTACAGGGGAGCTTGATCGGCGGAACGGGACAGACCCCTTCGTTCAGGAACACCCGCTGGCGCTATGTCGTGCGGGATAACGATTACTTCAGCTCGTTCGCTGCGGGCCAGGTTCCCACGGGCAGCGACTTTATTCCGAACGTCACCGGCATTGCTCTTTCGAACGAACCGGTTGAGCCGCGAGTGATGTTCGACAACTATGTCGTTGACGGGTACACCGAACCCGAGTCGGATGTCGAGCTGTATCTCAACGACCGCCTGATCGATTTTCAGAGAGCCAATCCGGAGGGCTACTACCGCTTTCAGTTTCCGCTCACCTACGGAACGATGCGAATCACGGTGAAAACATTCTCCAAATACGGCGACATCAACGTCGAAGAGAGACAAGTTCAGGTGCCATTCACGTTTGTGCCGGAGGGTGTTCTGAGCTACAATGTCCAGGCAGGAAAGGGGGATGATATCGCGGGGTCGGCGAACGACGTATATTTCGGCAATGCCAATCTTCTCTATGGCGCGACCAACTGGCTGACGCTCAACGGTGGCATTGAGCAGAGCATGCATAGCGGTCTCCCAAAGCCGATCTATTATGGCGGATTCTCATCCCGCCTGTTTTCCCAGTACATTGTAGATTTGGACGTGGCGCCAAATGCGTATTACCGCTTTGACGCGAATGCCCTCTTTGCTTCCAACGCCGGCGTGTTCTTCCAGTACGCAAAGTACATGTTGACTGATTCGCTGATCGGCACGACGCCCCAACAGAATGCGAGCCTGGCTCTCTATCTGCCGCTCTCCTTCATCTCATCCGGCACGGGATTCAGACTATCTGAGGATTACACAGATGCGGCGTCCGCCAAGCGTTTGTCACCGCGACTCGATCTTTCTACACGCCTTGCCGGCGTGCAGCTGCTGATGACCTACAGTGAGGTTATGACTGGCGCCGACGTGCGACCATTGAGCGTTGCCGGCAATGGGCTCCTCACAGGGACGGCGATGTACATGCTTCCTCGCGGGTCGGTGCTTCCTGAATTCCTGCAGGGATTTCTTCTGCGCGGCGAGGCGACGTACGGCCTGCAAGCCAGCACATTCGAGGATGTTACCCTGCAGGTCTCCAAAACCTTTGCGCAGGTCTTCCAGTTCAATCTGGAAGTCACACGCGATCTTGCAGCCCACTCCACTTCCTTGGAGGCAGGAGTCATCATGGACCTGGATGTCACGCGCGAATCTTCGACCTTTGATGAATCAAGTGGAAGCCTCACGTCGCGTCACTCGCTCTACGGCTCCGTAGAACTCGATCATAACAACGGTATGGTTTTCCTTTCAAACCGCGAGGAGACCGATAAAGGCGGCATCGATGTGGTATTGTTTGTCGATAACAATGATGACGGTGTGTATGATGCCGGCGACGAGCTCATCCCTGCTAAAGGAGTCAAAGTGGGCGGCATGGGGAAGATTGAAGTCGGGAGAGACAGCGTCATCCGGGTTTCGGAGCTGCAGAGCTACTTCCAGTATAATCTCGAAGTTGACAGACAACAAATCGATCCCAGTTTAGTGCCGATAATCGACAAGTTCTCTTTTGTCGTGGATCCGAATCAATTCAAGCGAATTGAAATTCCCTTCTATCGCGGCGGGACTATTTCCGGGACCGCATATCTCGATGAGAATGGAGAGCGTACTCCTCTGAGTGGCGCCCGCATTATCATGAGGTCGACTGACGGAAAGTACGGCGATACGCTTCGCACATTTGCGGACGGCGGTTTCTACGCGATGGATGTCGCGCCGGGCACCTATACGCTAATGGTCGATTCCACACAGCTCCAGTTCCTTCGAGCAATTGAGAAAGACGGGCCGCTTTCCTTGACGGTGCATCGCTCCCGGGAGGGAGATATTATCGACACGCTCAAGATCGTGATACAGAAGCTAAAGCTGAAAAGCAGTCTTGACATTGAAAACGAGGAACAGAACCCCGATTCAACAGTTAGTAATTTGGAGGCGAACCACGCCGCAGAAACGCATAGTGCAGATACGGTGGAGGAGGCGGCAAAATCGTCGATGATGGCAGCAGCATTGCAGACAGTGACTGAGACGAAGAGACCGGATTCGATAGAAACGGTCGTGAAAACTGAAGCCCTGATCGCCAAATACCAGGAGGGGCCTGAGTGCATTCAACTCTGGAAGGTACGCTGATGCAGAAGAGGCATTCCAAAAAATGTTGGAGGAGGGAGTACCAGATAGCGTTGCGGACCACTGCCATTTCTGGATTGGTGAATCTAGGTACGAAGAGAAGAAGTATTCGGAAGCGCTGCAGGAATTCAATCAGGTGCTGACATTCAAGGAATCGGAGAAAAAAGCGGATGCACAGTTTATGATCGGGCTATGCTATGAAAGAATAGGCGGCATGGAGAAAGCAAGGGTGGCTTTCCAAAAGGTCGTGGATGGCTACCCGACTAGTGGAAACGTGAAGAACGCAAAGGAACATCTGGCAATATTTGCCCAATACGAAAATGCATTGGGCGCATTCGAGTCGAGAAAATACGCTGAAGCAGTAGCTGCACTCCAGAGAATGTTGGACAAGAGAGCGCCGGATGGAGTTGCGGACCACTGTCACTACTGGATCGGAGAATCAGAGTTCGGGGCAAAAAGATACAGCGAAGCCATGCAGAAGTTCGGCAAAGTGCTGAAATTCCAGAGGTCAGTGAAGGAAGCGGACGCGGAGTTTATGATCGCCCGGTGTTATGAAAAAATGGGCGACAAGGGGAAAGCAGAGGAAGCCTACCGAAAGGTCGTCAAAGACTACCCGATAGCTGGAAACGTCAAGAAGGCAGCGCGGCATCTGGCGGGGATGTAAGATGACATGGGTTCTGATTATTGAAACCGGGTAACCATGTGAGTCCCGCCAGATTCTCTGGCAGAGTTTCCGCTTGCATCATAAGTCGTTGTGTCGCACCTTGAAATTGTCCACTGATCGTTCTGCCATTTCTCTTGTAATGACGAACTTACGATTCCCCTGGCGTCATAGAAGTAACTATAGCGCTTGGTACCTATAGTTGACTGTACAATCACCGTATCAATCAGATAGAATTGAGTGGTGACAGTCTTCGGCCGGGTTGCCTCGTTCAGTGTATGGTAATCCAGGAGCAATCTGTAGATATGCTCGGTACGCCTTGCGTATCGCTGCTTTTCTTTCCTTCTGAGTCATGACGGTGCTAACTGTCCCTTTAGCTTTGAGCCAACATAGCGGCGGACTGAAAGTCCACACTGCGACAAACGGGTATCTCAAGCTCTTCAATCTCTTTCCCTTCTTCTTTGTAAAGGTCAATTGCAGATAGCTGTTAAATCCTGATATGTGTTGTCTATCCGGCTCAATTATTCATGCTATATATCTGTGTCATCGAGGTCTCTCGATAAATCAGGAAAGGTGAGGGTCTGAAGTAACTCTCTGCGATATTCGCAAGTTTTTCTATAACCGTGTTTTAGTTTAGTTGAGGGACAAATGCAAAAGTCGGGTGATGGAACAGAGAGTTACAGAATGGTTATGAAGTTGTGAAGATTTATTGAGTTACAGAAATTAAAAGACTGCGGCCTGATTCTCTATCGCCACAATTTGTTTCCTAATTTTTCGAAAAATGAAGCTAGGTCGTCGAGCGGATGAGGGCCAGCTAAGTGACCTGTCAGGGTAGCCATTTGTCTATCGTCGGTTGGAATCGTGTTGAGCGTGCGCCTCTGTAGCTCATACCAGTAACTCGCCGCCTCTCCGAGATACTTCTTATTGAACTCATCCTGGTAATCAAGGTGCATTTGGATAAGTCTGCTATTCCGTTGATCACAGTCCTGCCGCGTAGGTGCTAATCCTCTCTTCCCAAGTCTTGCATCAAGTGCTGCATACTCCTTAGTAAGAAAACTCTGTTCGAAGTAACGAATCACATTGGAAAACTGATGCACCCTGGCCATCAACTGCGGATTAGATAACTCCACGAGACTATCGGATACCACCGGAGACTCGAAACTGACATCCCTCTTCGATGATACGATGCCTACCAAGGATGTAATGGTAACTCTTAATTCAGCAATATGGGTTTTCGAGGCGGCATATTCCTTGTCTTTCTTTCTCTGTTGAATCTCGGAAAGGATCATGTCTGCAACTATCAGAAGAAGGGACCCAAATCCAATTATGACTAAATTACTTGACCATGGGTAAGGAACGGTCTGCGATCCCCCGACCACTAAAATAGCTATAGCGATAATAGCCAACACACCTTTTAAAACATATCTCATCTTCGGTAATTTTAATCCAAATGCATTAGACTTCCAATTCCTCTAAGATTTAAGAGAACCCGGATGCCGGGGGTAGTCCACTTTCAAGCCTCGGGCAAGATAGACGGCAAATGAAAAGATACATTTCGCCCCCGAAAATGTATCACTCCCTTGAGGCAAAATTCGGGAAATGCTATGGTACAATAGACGTTCAGTAAAATGCCGAATCATTTTAGAGATTTGCAAGAAGTGCAGGGGGGAATCCGTGGGATTATTTGGTCTAGTGCGCCGTGCGTGACTCGAACACGCAACCCTCAGCTTAGAAGGCTGATGCTCTGTCCAGTTGAGCTAACGGCGCTTCCATTAAAGTTAATAACTAAAAGTGAAAAGTGGAAAGCCTGAACAGTAGTTCAATTCTTAAGTCTTGACCGTTTGCTGAAAGGTGTGAACTAATGGCTGTTTATTACCTTTCACTTTTGCCCTGTGCTTGATATATTTTTCCTACAAAAATGCAGAAGCGTATCCCTAAGGGACAGGCACGGACACGTCCCTCTTCGATTGCCGCCAAAGTACACCAATCTTATCTCAGCGAACCCTTCCGTGAGAAATTATCAAACGGTGTGACGGTGGTCGGCGAAAGCATCCCCTCGGTTGGGACTGTAGCATTGGGCGTGTGGATCAATTTCGGCTCGCGGGATGAGACGAAAGAAGAAAATGGCCTCACGCACCTGATGGAACACATGGTCTTCAAGGGAACCGAACATTTTACCGGAGAGGAAATTGTCGAAACAGTCGAAAGCCGCGGGGGCTACGTCAATGCATTCACGACAAAAGAGTTTTCGTGCTATTATGCAAAAGTTTTCAAAGAAGATATTGAACCTGCAATCCGCGTGCTGTCCGATTTGGTCGTGTGTCCGAAAGTTGACGAACGGGACTTGCGAAACGAGAGGAAGGTCGTCTTGTCGGAAATACAGGAAGTCTGTGACGATCCCGAAGACTGGGGAATGGATTTCATTGAGGAAAAAATCTTCGCAGGGAATTCGCTGTCGATGCCAATAACGGGAAAACCATCTTCGTTGAAAAAATTTACCTCCCACGACTTGCGCTCTTTTCACTCAAGTAATTTTACTGGCGATCGGATTGTGGTAAGTACTGCGGGAAATTTTGATCCGGCGACCCTAATGGCTCTAGCTGACGAATACTTCTCGCCGATGTCCAGAAGATCACGATTTGCAGGCGACTCACCGACCGAGGTCTCGGTCCGCAGAGAGCCTGATTTCATTTCGGGAAGAGAGTTTTTCGTTCATCGCGGCACAGGGAAACAAGCCCATCTCGTGCTAGGGTTTCGTGGTCCAGGGCTGAATGATCCCGGTAGATATGCTGCGTCCATGGTTGGCGTGATTTTGGGGGACGGGTCAAGCTCGAGACTTAGCAAAAGCGTGAGAGAAAAAGAAGGGCTTGCGTACTCTATTTATTCGTATGGCTCTGCTTATGCCGATTCCGGAGTCCTCGGAGTCTACGCTAACGCTGCTGTGAAGGATATATTCAAGGTGGAAGAAAAGACTCTCTCGACGATCGATGAGTTTGTTCGGAACGGCCCGACGAAAGAGGAGATCGCCCGGGCTAAGGCACAATTGAAAGCCGGGATAGTTTTTTCGCTGGAGAATCCCTGGGACAGGGCTTCGCTCTTTGCGAGGGACGAACTTTATTACAAGGGGCGATCCAATGTATCGGAGTCGCTCGCTTCTATTGAAAAAGTAACAGATATTGACGTTGCGGAGGCAGCGAAGAAATACCTGATGCCGCAAAACGGCATCCCGCACACTACTCATGCAATGAAGAGCAGGACAAAAACTGGTCTGAACGGATCCCTTCGGGACATGACCTCCCTGAAAATACTTCCCAAGAAATCTAAATCTGAGCGGAGATCCCGCGAGATAGAAAGGAAAAACGGAAAATGATTGCAGGACTACTTAAGGAGATTAAACCGAACGAAAATCGTGTTGCTTTGCTTCCCGTTGGGGTGGAGCTGTTGGTTGCGCACGGTCATAAAGTGCTTGTTGAAAAGAACGCCGGGTTTGCCAGCGGCTTTCCGGACGAACTTTACAAAAAGGCTGGTGCCATGATCGTCTCGACGGCAGCGGAAATTTATGGCATGGCCGACATGATTATGAAAGTGAAGGAACCGATAAAGCCGGAGTATAAGCTGATTAGAAAGAATCAGATCGTCTTCACATATTTTCATTTTGCCGCGAGCAGAGAATTGACGGAAGCAATGATGAAGTCGAATGCGATATGCATCGCATATGAAACAGTGCAGAAGTCGGACGGCTCGCTGCCGCTCTTGATTCCGATGAGTGAGGTGGCGGGAAGAATGGCACCCCAGGAAGGCGCAAAGTATGCCGAAAAGCCAATGGGTGGAAGAGGGATACTTCTTGGCGGAGTGCCCGGAGTCGAGCCGGCAGACGTGGTGGTTCTCGGCGGCGGCGTTGTCGGACAGAATGCGGCGCGCATCGCAGCCGGGTTCGGCGCGCGCGTCACAATTCTCGATAACAATTTGCAGAAGCTTCGTTATCTAGATGATGTTATGCCTCGAAATGTTCAGACCCTTGCATCGAATCCTTACAATATTCGAAAAGCGGTATCAAGGGCGGACGTCGTCATCGGAGCGGTTTTGATCCCGGGCGCGAAAGCACCAAAACTTGTCACGAAAGAAATGCTGAAAGATATGAAAGAAGGCTCGGTAATCGTGGATGTTTCAGTGGATCAAGGCGGCTGCATCGAAACATGCCATCCCACCACACACGAGGATCCAACTTATGTAGTCGATGGTGTTCTCCATTACTGTGTCGCGAATATGCCCGGCGCCGTTCCGTTTACTTCGACAGTCGCGCTCACAAATTCAACGCTGCCGTATGCCATCGAGATCGCAGGCAGCGGCTGGGAGAACGCGGTGAGGTCGAACAATGAAATCAGACTTGGCTTGAACGTCGCTCACGGGAAGATTACTTACGAGCATGTTGCAGAGGCATTTGATTTGGAATATACGCCTGTTGAAGAAATCCTGAAGTGAACTAAAGGATAACACACTTGCCGGGTTGCGGCATCCCGCCTATGCTTGTTCGATGATAATCAATGGGAGATGCCGCGTAGCGTTCACGTGCTCTGTTTTTTTGAAACACGGAATTTTGTTAGCTTATTCTTGTCCTAAGTGACCCTTCGGGGAAGGAAAAAAAGAAGAAAGAATGGTAAAGTTAACGATAGTCGAAGATCCCGTTAAGGGGGAAGGAAAAAGTGTCGAAGTTGAAAACGGCACGACAGTGATTCGTGCGGCGGCAAAAGTTGGAATTGAAATTCCTCATTTTTGCTGGCATCCGGGTTTGTCCGTTGCCGGCAACTGCAGGATGTGTCTGGTAGAAATAGAAAAGATGCCGAAACTTGCGATCGCCTGCGCGACTGAGGTCACTGATGGCATGGTGGTACACGTGAACTCACCAAAGGCGGTGGAGGCACGGAAGGCAGTTCTTGAATTCATACTGATAAATCATCCGCTTGACTGTCCGATCTGCGACGAGGCTGGTGAATGCAATCTTCAGGATTACACTTATTCCCACGGTCCGGGTCAAAGCGCTTTCACCGAGGCGAAAAACAAGAAGCCGAAACGTGTTCCGCTTGGACCAAACGTTGTTTTCGATGCGGAGAGGTGCATCCTGTGTTCGCGTTGTATCCGTGTCATGGATGAGATTGTAAAGAATCCGACTTTGACTTTCGTGGAGCGGGGCGATAGAGTGTTCATCGATACTTTTCCAGGCAAAGAGCTTAATGATCCATATTCAATGAATGTGATTGACGTCTGCCCGGTCGGCGCGCTGACCAATCGAGAGTACCGCTTCAAAGCGCGTGTCTGGGAAATGTCATCGACGGAAGGTATTTGTACGGGCTGCGCACGCGGCTGCAACACAAGTATTTGGGTCAGAAACAACGAGATTCTTCGCCTGACGCCTCGCTTTAATCCAGACGTAAACAGCTATTGGATGTGCGACAATGGCCGCCTGAATTCGTTCAAGCATGTCGATTCTGGAACGCGATTGAATTCGCCCATGGTCCGGAAGGATGGCGCGTTGCAGGAAGCCGGCTGGGACGAAGCACTCGTGCACGCCGCAGATGCGTTAAAGCCGTTTTCGAGAGATGAAGTTGGAGTGATAGGCTCTGCGTATTCATCCGTCGAAGACAATTATATTCTCCAAAAATTCGCCAGGCAAATCCTCAAAACTCCCATTATAAGCTTCATGGAGCATGTCGTCGAAGGCGACGAAGACGGTTTTCTTATACGTGCCGACAAAACCCCTAACGCTTATGGCGCCCGGGAAGTCGGCGTCGTGTCTCCAAAAGGGTTGAATGTGAGTGAAATCCTTGCGTTGGTCGGCTCAGGAAAGATAAAAGCTCTTTACGTCATGGATGATGACATCGCGACCTCCAAAGAGATGGAGGAAGCTTTGACAAAGCTTGAGGTCTTGATCGTCAGCCACTGGATCAGCACGAGGACCGTGCAATTGGCAAACGTAGTCTTCCCGAGTGCAACGTTTGCTGAGAAGCAAGGGACTTATGTGAACTTTCTTGGGAGAGTGCAATTGTCGAGACCGGCGCTTTCGACTCTGGAACAAGATCGTATACCGGGGAGATTTAACTTGAGCCGGCTGGACAAATTTGGCAGCGCCTTTGATAAGTGGAACAGGGGGAATCGGCGAAATGTCCGCTCATCATGGGAAGTCGTTTCAGCAATCGCGAATCTCCTCGGTGGAAAAATGAAATACCAGTCCGCTGAAAAGGTGTTTGAAGAAATCGCTCAAGCAATTCCAAGCTTCAGAGGATTATCGTACTCGAAACTTGGTGATCATGGAGCGTTGTTGAAGAAGTTGAAAGAAGAAGCACTTGTTTGAAATATTGAAATTCAAAAGAATGTGGAAGTATAATTGCAATCCCAATGGGGTGAGTTCCAGACGCGAAAATCCAAGCGCCAAACATAAACTAAATTCCAATTCACAAAGAGAGTGGTGAGCTTCTGAGTAATGATAGCAATTGTAGCTCTAATCAAGATAATCGTTTTACTCCTGGTAATTCTTGGGACGGTTGCATATTTGGTTTTGCTTGAGCGCAAGGTCAGTGCGTTCATGCAGGATCGAATTGGTCCGAACCGAGTCGGCCCGAAAGGTCTCTTCCAGCCGTTTGCGGATATTATAAAGCTTGCGCTGAAAGAACTCATAGTTCCTTTGAAGGCAAACAAGTTTGTGCATGCCCTTGCGCCGGTGATTTCGATTACGGTGGCACTATCTGCGCTCGCGGTGATTCCGTTCGGGAGCTACATCATGGTAGGCGGTCAGAAAATAGATCTCATGATCGCAAACGTAAATGTTGGCATACTCTACATACTGGCAATGTCGTCGCTTGGAGTTTATGGGGTCACACTGAGCGGCTGGGCATCCAACAATAAATACTCACTGTTGGGAGGACTTCGCTCGTCTGCGCAGATGATCAGCTATGAATTATCGCTCGGGCTGAGCATAATAGGTGTGGTGATGGTCGATGGCACATTGAGGCTTGACAAGGTCGTCGAAGCCCAGAGCGGTGGGCTCTGGAACCTTGTCTATCAACCTATCGGATTTTTGGTATTCATTGTAGCGGCGTTTGCCGAAACTAACCGCCTGCCGTTCGATTTGCCGGAAGCCGAGCCTGAACTTGTCGGCGGTTATCACACCGAATACAGCGGCATGAGATGGGGAGTCTTTTTTTTGTCCGAATACACCAACATTATCGTATCGAGTGCCCTGATGGCAACTCTGTATTTCGGCGGCTGGTCGCTTCCTTTTGTGAATTACGCCGCGATGCAGCCGAATATCGCAGCAGTAGTACAAGTTGTAACTTTCATGGTCAAGACAGGAATTTTCATTTTTATATACATGTGGATAAGATGGACGCTCCCTCGTTTTCGATATGACCAGTTGATGAATCTGGGCTGGAGAATTTTGCTGCCGCTTGCTTTCTTGAATTTGCTTGGAACCGGCGCGGTCATGCTGGCGGTTAAGTAATAGAGGATTTGATGTCACAAAACGGAAATGGAACGGGGAAACGAAGACTGTCGCTCTGGGAAAAACTTTATTTCCCGGAGATAATACGCGGCATGTCGATAACGATACGTGTGTTCTTCCGGCCGAAATTCGTGCGGCAGTATCCTGAAGAACGTTGGGTTCCGCCGCCGATCTTTCGTGGCAGGCCTGTCCTTGTCATGGAAGACGGAACGGGAGTTGAGCGGTGCGTTGCCTGTGGACTTTGCGCCCGTGTCTGTCCGCCGCTGGCGATTCAGGTGCAGGCAGCGGAAACGGAACTCGATAAGGAAAGATATCCCGAATTGTTTGAGATAAATATGCTGAGATGCATCTTCTGTGGATTTTGCGAAGAAGTTTGTCCCGAAGAAGCGATAGTCATGAGTAAAGATTTTGAGCTAACGTTTACAGATCAGGAGGATGCAATCTATGGGAAAGACAGACTCCTCACTCCGGCTTCGCAACTGAAGGACAGGCTTGAATTCTTGAAGCAATATCGATAATTAATAATCAATGAAGACAAAATCTCTTTTGAAGGCGAGATGGCTCTTTCTGCTAGCCCTTCTATTCTGCATGAGTGACTCCGAAATCTATGCGTTAGAAAATGTCGTGGGAGGCAAAACGAACTTGAATTTGATTGACGGTTGGTATTACAACAACGATCCCCGAAATGTCGGGCTTGCGGAGAAATGCCAGGACATTCCCGGCGTCGACGATAGCTGGACTCCTTTCACGGTGCGTGATTACTGGACGCGTCATTTGATCAGGCACGATAAGCCCGGTGTGACATGGTACACCAAAAATTTTGTCGTCGAAAATCCGGCGTGCGACTCACTTCTTTATGTCCCTGGAGTCGACGACGACGCTTCTTTCTACTTAAATGGCAAGGCGATCGGAAGCTCGCGCGGGTACTCTGAGGATGTTGCTTTTTCAGCCGGTCCATTCTTGAGCAGCGGGGAAAATATTCTAAGCGTTCGCCTTAATAGACCAGACGGCACTGAGAACATCTATGGTCCGATCTCACTCATTCGAAAATCGGATTTGCCGAAGAGCGCTCGACTCGATTCTTCGCTTCAGGTCGCCCGTCCGAGCGCTGAATGGGTGAAGAACGCCGTCATATATGAGCTCTACCCGCGTTCATTTTCAAGGGATGAAAGTTTCAAGTCTGTCGTAAAACAGGTTCCAGAGTTGAGAAAACTGGGGGTAACGGTTCTATGGACGATGCCGATTCATCCGATTGGAAAGCTGAATAGGAAGGGAACACTTGGCAGTCCTTACTCGGTTCGAGACTATTATAAGATCAATCCGGAATATGGTACACTGGATGATTTCAAAGAACTCGTGAAAGCCGTTCACCAGGCTGGAATGCATATCATCATCGATCTCGTCATAAATCATACTGCATGGGACAATCCATTGATCATGGAACATCCGGATTGGTACAAACACGACAGCACCGGTAAAATTGTTGCTCCAAATCCCGACTGGACAGATGTTGCACAGCTTGATTATTCGAATAAGAGTTTGCGCGAGTATATGATAAGCATGATGAAGTACTGGGTTGAGGACGTTGGGATTGATGGTTTTCGGTGCGATGTTGCGGAAATGGTTCCGATCGATTTTTGGGATGAGGCGAGAGCTGTACTGGACAGCATCAAACCCGTGATGATGCTTGCGGAAGGGGCGAGGCCTAACCTTCATCTGAAGGCTTTTGACCTTAGCTATGCCTGGAACATTTATGATGTCCTGGGAAAAATCTTTAGTGGTGGCACGTCTGCTTCGGCGATTGACAGCGTGCTGGAGCGGGAAAGCCGCGTGTACGCGAGAGGTTCACTTCGTCTTCGCTTCAACACGAATCATGACAAGAATGCTTTTGATGAGCCTTCGGTCGGCAGATATGGATCCGCCGGCGACAGCCTGACAATTGCGCTGATCGCAACTTTGCCCGGTGTTCCGCTCGTTTATAACGGCGATGAGGTCGGCAATCCAGAAAAGCTAAGCCTCTTTGAACAGGTTCCTATCAACTGGAGCAGCGATGGATCGTACAGAAGCTTGTATGAAAAGATATTCTCCTTAAGGAACTCGCACGATGAGCTCAGGGCCGGAGATTTCGAAGTACTTCCCACAAATGATTCTCAAAATGTGTTTGCTTTCGAGAGGAAACGGGGGAAAAATATATCGGTTTGCATATACAGCTTCGCAAAGACGGCGAAATCCGATGTGAGGATTAGCGTCGAGGGGGAAGACGGCTTGAGTTTAGTTGACGGCATCACTGGCCGGAAGTTTGTGGTTAAGAACGGAAAGATTGACGTTTCACTCACGGCGTACGGTTTCCTGGTCCTAAGTCCAGAAAAGTGACCCTCCTAGAAAACGAGGATAAGATGAAAGCACATACCGAATATCTCTGGTTCAACACAAAAAACAGAAGAGAGTTAATCAACATTACATCCGATGTGGAGAAGAATGTCAAGGCAAGCGGAGTACAGGAAGGATTTTGTCTGGTCAGTGCTATGCACATCACAAGCGGAATTTGGGTGAATGATGAAGAATCCGGACTCAAAGAGGATTTGATGGAGTTCCTGGAGAAAATCGCACCTTTCAAACCAGACTACAGACATCACCGTACAGGTGAGGACAATGCGGATGCTCATTTGAAGCGCACCATCATCCATCATCAAGTTGTCCTCCCGATCACCAAAGGTCGGCTTGACCTCGGTCCGTGGGAACAGATTTTCTACGCGGAGTTCGACGGGCAAAGAAGAAAAAGAGTGGTGGTAAAAATAATCGGAGAGTGAGGGAATGCTCTGATTATTAAATGGTGAATCTTGTCGCAGAGCTTAGAAGTCGAATTCTGCTGTGAGACTGATGAGCGAAGGAGCGACAAGCTGGTATCCTCTCATGTAAGTTGCCACTGGAATTCTTAAATCGGCGTAAAAGCTAAAGTTGGCAACTGGGGTTACCTCAATGCTTGGAGAAATATACAGTCTCTCATAACCAGTGTTCGCTGGATCCGAATTCGGGCCGCTGTCCTCACCGCGAAAAGATGCTATCAATTGAATCGTTGGGACAATTTTGTATTGTCTCAACAAATTGTCATAGTGAACCCCAGCCGTCAAGTCAAAGCTGTCGCCGGGGCGATAGCCATCACGGGTGTCGAGTGAATGTTGCCACAATACTTGAGTGTACCATCCCCAGCCATTTTCCTGTCCCATCTGATAACCACCAAGAAGCAAATCTGTCGTCCCCGTCCCTATTTGTGTGTCCCTATCCAACAGCGATTGATTGAAGGGCCCTGAAGGAAGTTTCAACCCAAATTGAATTCCTGTCGACATGTCTTCGGAAATTCCCGTGTACATTCCTATTACCCGGATGTCTCCAATTGACCTGTGGTCAACGGCTGTAATGTCACCTGCGTCATCAGTTGTTCTAAAGTAACGATCCCATACGGGAGCTTCAACCATGATACCCCCGTCTCTACTTGCCATGTATTGAAAACCGAGTGTGTAGAAATTCGTTCTTATCTCTTTATCGTCATTCAAGCTTGGTGCTGCGCCTTGCCACCCACTCCAGTTTTCCGCCTGATCCATAAAGTTATAGAGCAGATACGTCCTGTATCCTTCGGCAATCGGCATCATCCATCTTGCGCCTATTGAAAATACATTGCAGCCGCAGGCGCAGGCAAAAAGCGTTGCGGGAAATATCAAGGCGAGTAATGCGGCTGCCAAAACATATTTCGTGATCCTATTCATGGAAGTATACAAATAAAGAACAACTCTTCCGGCTGAAGGTTCCCGTACCCATGAACGCACAACCGATGCGTTTTAGATGGAACTTGGAAATTGTTAGCTTATATTTAGTGGAGAGGAGCAATAGAGGAAACTGTTGACGATAATTGTAATCAAGTAGAATATGAAAATCCCTTTAGCAGCATCTTTTACGCAGACGGATGTCAAGACAAGAGATTCCGCCCTGGCAGCTTTGTCAAGTGATTCTAAGAGGGGGATCATTGCAAAACTGATTCCCTTCCTTGGTCCGGCTTTCATTGCGAGCGTTGCCTACGTCGATCCGGGAAATTTTGCTACCAACATACAAGGCGGCTCGGAATTCGGCTACACTTTGTTGTGGGTCATACTTGCGAGCAACCTGATGGCGATGCTGATCCAGGCTCTCTCCGCCAAACTTGGGATCGCATCCGGAAATAATCTTGCCGAACACTGTCGGAATAATTTCAGCAAACCGGTTGTTTTCAGTATGTGGATTTTGATGGAGATAGTGGCGATGGCAACTGATCTTGCCGAATTCCTGGGAGCGGCTCTTGGTTTCAACCTGCTTTTTGGTTTTCCATTGATTGTCGGCGGAATACTGACTGCGATTTGTACTTTCTTAATCCTCGGCTTGCAGCGCTACGGATTTCGCCCTCTCGAAATTGTAATCACCTTGATGGTCAGCGTGATAGCAGTTAGCTACCTCCTGGAGACGATAATCGACAAGCCGGATCTAAAACTCCTTCTTTACCATAGCTTCGTTCCGCAGTTCTCTGGAGAAGAAAGCGTGCTCCTTGCGACCGGAATCCTTGGGGCAACAGTAATGCCTCACGCAATTTTCCTGCATTCGGCGTTGACTCAGCAAAGAATTATCGTAAAAAGTCCCGACAAGCTGCGCAAACTTTTTCGATTTGAAATCCTGGATGTGACAATTGCAATGGGAATTGCAAGCCTTGTCAACATGGCGATGTTGATAATGGCAGCGAGCACTTTCTACGGACATGGATTAACCCAGGTTGCTACCATCGAAGAGGCGCACATGACCTTGCAGCCATTGCTGGGAAAAGCGGCGGGCTGGATTTTCGCAATTTCTCTCCTTGCCTCGGGATTGTCTTCATCGACGGTGGGAACGAGTGCCGGGCAGGTTATCATGCAAGGATTCCTTCACAGACACATTCCGGTTTGGTTACGAAGACTGATAACAATGGTTCCGTCCATCGCGGTGATTGCCGTTGGGTTCGATCCCACTCGTACGCTCGTCATCAGTCAGGTTGTGCTGAGCTTCGGACTCCCATTTGCGATCATCCCTCTAATAATGTTTACGCGAAACAGAAATATCATGGGAATCCTTGTCAATAAGAAAATGACCACGTTCATCGTGTGGGTTGTTGCATCTCTAATCATAATTCTAAATCTTTATCTGATTTATAAGGTGTTCAGTGGATAGGACCTCAATTAAAAGACTGCTTGTACCTCTTGATGGCTCACCGATGGCTGAATCTGTGTTGCCGCTGGCTGCACAGCTTGCAAGAAAAATCTCTGCTTCAGTCACGCTAGTCCATGTTGTCGAAAAAGATCCGCCGGAAAAAATCCATGGGCAAAGGCATCTGACGAATTCGAATCAGGCTGAAGACTATCTCCGCGCTGTCGCATCTTCGGATCTCTTCAAGGGACTCGAGGTTAATTTCCACGTCCATGAGGCGGGCGTGAGAGATGTCTCTCAGAGCATTTCGGATCATACTGAAGAATTGGAGCAGGACATTGTTATAATGTGCACGCACAGAAGCGGCTTGCTTCACACGGCGAGGGGACTCCGCGGAATGCTTTTTGGCTCAATCGCTCAGCAAGTAATTTCATTCGGCAACGTGCCGGTCTTGTTAATAAACCCGCCGGCGATCGTCAGTCGCAAATCACCAATTAGTGACTATTCCTTCGAGAATTTTCTTGTCCCGCTCGATGGGAATCCGGATCATGAGCAATCTCTTGCTTATGCTTCGATGCTCGCGAAGATATGCGGCGCAAAAATTCATCTACTTATTGCCATTCCTCAGTTTGGAACGATGTCTGGCGAGATGACTCCCTCCAATCGTCTCCTTCCCGGCACCACCGCCAAGATGATGGAAATGATCGTGCCGGACGCGGAGAAATACCTTGCTCTGCTTCAAACGAGGATTGAGTCCGGCGGAATAGAGGTTGCGACCACCATGTCGAGAAGCAAACCCGACTCCGCGATTCCGAAAACAGCGAAGGCTATCAAGGCAGACTTGATCATCCTTGCGACGCACGGTAAGAGGGGCGCCGAAGCCTTTTGGGATGGAAGCGTTACTCCGAAAATAAGCAAGTCGAGCAGAGTCCCGCTGTTGCTGGTTCCGGTAAAATAATATCGGGTTTGTCACTTTCAAGCGTCAACTGCCCACTTGCCTCAAGCATCAGCATAGAAGAGCTGAATCCCTCATAGGTGACTAACGGTCCTTGGTTCAGTTTGATGAATTTGAGCATGGCGGCATTTTCCAATGGGAGATGGAAGAAATTGTCGGGTCTCTCCGTCATTCCCGGATGATGAAATGCCAAGCTTGTCCGTGTAACTGCTGACAGATTGATAAACAGCCGCACTTTTTCTAAATTTTAACTACCGATAATTCAAAAATGGAGATCAAATGAAGATTAAGTCTTTAGACGCATTAGAAATTCTGGATTCAAGAGGGAATCCAACAGTTGAAGTTGATATAGTTTTGGAGGATGGTACACAGGCGAGAGCAATGGTGCCGAGCGGTGCATCGACGGGCGAAAAAGAGGCGACAGAGTTGCGTGATGGTGATAAGAAGCGTTACGGGGGAAAAGGCGTCAGAAAAGCGGTTGATAATGTCATCAAGAAAATCGCTCCTGAGCTAACGAAACGGGAATTTGGCTCGCAAAAAGAGCTTGATTATTTTTTGATCGACCTCGACGGAACGGAGAACAAATCCGTCCTGGGAGCAAATGCGATCCTCGGTGTCTCGATGGCATACGTGAGGGCTTCTGCCGAAAGTGCGTGTGTGCCGCTGTACCAGTATCTGGGAGGGGTCAACGCAAATCTTCTTCCCGTCCCATGCATGAACGTGATCAACGGCGGGAAACATGCCGACAACAATGTTGATTTCCAGGAATTCATGATCGCACCTCACAACGCTCCGTCGTTTGCAGAGTCAATCCGGATTGGAGAAGAAGTATTCCATGCCTTGAAGTCGGTCCTTCACGGAAAGGGGCTCAGCACTGGTGTTGGAGATGAGGGTGGATTTGCACCAGACCTGAAGTCGAATGAAGAAGCAGTGGAAGCCATATTGGAAGGAACCACAAAGGCCGGTTACAAACCCGGGAAAGATGTCAGCATCTGTCTCGATCCGGCGGCAAGCGAAATGTGGGACAACGGGAAATATCTATTCTTCAAGAGCACGAAAAAGCACAAGTCAAGTGACGAGATGGTCAAGCAGTGGGAAAGCTGGGTAAAACAATATCCCATCGTTCTCATAGAAGATGGTCTTGCCGAAAACGATTGGAAGGATGGAGGAATTTGACGAAAGCACTCGGAACAAAGATCGAACTTGTCGGAGACGATTTATTCTGCACAAACAAATCGATACTGGCAAAAGGAATAGAGAAGAAAGTTGCGAACTCAATTTTGATAAAGCTAAACCAGATCGGAACTGTCACTGAAACTCTTGAGACAATCGAGCTTGCGTACCGAAACAATTACAATTGTTTTGTTTCTCATCGGAGCGGCGAAACGGTCGATTCGACTATCTCCGATCTGACGGTCGCTGTGAATGCTGGACATCTCAAAACCGGAAGCGGCTGCCGCGGAGAGAGGATAGAAAAATTCAACCAATTGATGAGAATAGAAAAACAATTGGGCAAAGCCGCTCGATTTGCCGGCAAGGCTGCGTTTAAGAACGCGTAAACTGTGAATGCACAAATTTGGCCGTCCTAAAAACACGTTCGCGGAACGACCAAATTGTTTTCAGATTACCAGCCCCGACATTGTCACGCCCTCTGCCGCTTCGGGTGTTTTTTTGCCTGCTTAATTAACGGGGAATGTCGGGGTTACCTTTTAGTCCACAATATTTGCCCGTGTCTATGAGAGAGGGTAGGCTTGAGAGTGCAAATCGGCGACTCCACAGGGAATTCAGCCTCCCGACCCCTGCCCCCCTAATATTAAAAATTCTAACCTTTTTTTTGAAAAAGACTTGCTTTTTTGGTAAGTCCCATTTATAATTGAGTCCCAACTAGGAAGGCGGAGGTAGAAGGCTTACGAAACGCTCAGAATCTAGATGATTTTGAGGCGGGGAAGGCCTACATCGATTCGGCTTGCTTAGTTAATCTAGTATGTGGCCTTTCTTACGCGTGGCAACACGATCCCTGATTTCATAAGCAAGATGATGGATTAGAGTTGCCAAATGCTTAAACCTGTCCTGGCCATGTGTAGGAGAATGAAGAAAGAATCTCCTACGCATTCGCCAGGACAGGTTTAAGCATTTGGCAACTCCAATCCATCATCTTGCTTATGAAATCAGGGATCGTGTTGCCATCCGTAAGAAAGGCCACATACTAGATTAACTAAGCAAGCCAAAATGAGTGTCGGCCACTCCCCGCCTAAAAATCATCTCGACTCTGAGCGTTTCGTAAGCCTTCTACCTCCGCCTTCCTAGTTGGGACTCAATTATAAATGGGACTTTTTAAAAAAGCAAGTCTTTTTCAAAAGGTTGAATTTTTAATATTACGGGGGCGTTAGTTAGGAAGCTGTCATTTCCTGTGGAGTCGCCGATTTGCACTCTCAAGCCTACCCTCTCTCATAGACACAGGCGAATTTCGTGGACCGAAAGGTAACCCCGACATTCCCGTTAATTAAGCAGGCAAAAAAACAAGCGAAAAGCAGCAGAGGGCGTGACAATGTCGGGGCTGGTAGTCTGAAAACAATTTGGTGTCCGTCCGCGAAGTGATTTTAGGACGGCCAAATTTTTGCGTCACAGTTTACGCGTTCTTAAACGCAGCCTTGCCGGCAAATCGAGCGGCTTTGCCGAGCTGCTTTTCTATTCTCATCAACTGGTTGAATTTTTCGATTCTCTCTCCGCGGCAGCCGCTCGGTTTTGAGATGTCCAGCTTCACTCGACAGTCGGATCAGAGATGATCGAATAGACGGTTTCGCCACTTCAATGAGGAAAACAAAGCAATTGTAATTGTTTCGATATGCAAGCTCAATCGTTTCGAGAGTTTCAGTGACAGTTCCGATCTGGTTTAGCTTTATCAGGATTGAGTTCGCCGCTTTTTTCTCTATTCCCTTTGCCAGTATAGATTTGTTTGTGCAGAATAAATCATCTCCGACAAGTTCAATCTTTGTTCCGAGTTCTTTCGTCAAATTGCTCCAGCCTGTCCAATCGTTTTCGGCAAGAC
>CAVYHK010000042.1:0-37599 GCA_963768145.1 uncultured Bacteroidota bacterium
ACAAAGAAGGTCTCGAAATCTGCATTGGATTTCCCTTTGCCAAAGTAGCCGTACCATTTCCCATTCCAGGAAGCATCGAGCCCCGAGTGCGGGTGGCCAGACAGTGGGAAGTGTACTGACCGATTCGCCGTTGACTATAACGCTATAGTTCCCATTTGCATCAATTGCGGGAGACGTCGCACTCGAATTAAAGTAACCGGGAACCGGTTCAAGTCCCCATGCGATCCAGTTACGGGGTCTGCGCTGGTCTGTTCGCGATAGGCCGATATCAACGGGGTGATTCGACGACCCGTCTATGTCGTAACTCTGGCGGCAATCAAAACCGCAGTCCCATCAAGATAGTTATGTCCAGATCCAGCCGGCCATTCAACCGAAGGATAATCTTCCCAATAACCGATCTCCCCGTAATTGTAATAGAGCGTGTTAATCCGGTTGCCCACCATATCGCCTGTCCTGCGGTACATATAATTACCCAGGGAGTCGGCCCGGTAAAGCGGAACCCTCGGATCCTCCTGCCCTATGTCAATCTGAGCAGAGGCATAATTGTAGCAAACCCCCGCAGCAAGACAAGTATGGTAAATAATCTACGCTTCATTCTATATTCTCCTAATCGATTTGTCTAAAAATCCAGGCTCAGCCGACACGAAGTGAGCGTGGTGCTGAGTAGCTTGAGGGATCGTTTACGTACTGCTGAAGAGTGTTCAGCCCGATGATCGTCCCAGCAGAAGTAATGTCCTGGACGGGAAGAATCGTTGGCACGTCCCGTATAGGAATTGACATCGTATTCGTTCTTTATGTCAAGAAGATTGTAAACCAATGGGAAAAGAATTCAAACTCGTTCCGCGATCCTGAAGTTTTTTGCGCTCTCAGGTCAACATCGAATGTTGCCGGCTTAATCCATTATTGTCGAACAAAAGTCCTTGCGAAACACGGATATCTTCGGTGTAAGGGAACCCGGAACCATAAGTGAATACCAGCCCCGCGCTCCAATCGCCAGCCTGTCCAATGTCAGCTTCGATGTTCAGAGTGTTGCGTTGATCCCAGTCAAGCGGCACGAAAATCTTGTTGGTTTCAACCGGGGGATTTGACTGGTTGTTATAGAATACGGTCATGGGATCGGAGGCATCGCCCTTCTGCGAATTGAAACGTATAATCCAATTTTGCGCTGAAGAAATCTGAAAAATGCTTGTCAAGCGATAACTATGATAGCCCTTCACATTTGCATAATCACGGTTTATGAATCGCGCATAGTTTACTCCCTGATAAGTATTTATGATTTCCATGCCGAACCAATTTCTTATGTCCCTATTGTACACAGTGAAATCTAACGAGAGGTCTTCGGCAAACGCCTGCTGTAATCCTATTTCATACATCACCGTTCTCTGCGGATTCAGATCAGGATTCCCCATGATGCTCGACGAGCGCTGCCAGATTCCAGAACCAGTTCTCCAGGATTATCGTACAGATTTGAAAAGCTTGGAATCTGGAAGAAATGACCATAAGAGAAGTGAATGATTGCCCGTTCAGTGATCGGAAATGATATGCCGAGTCTTGGACTAACCTGTGTTTTTGCGGAAGCCTCGACCATCTTGCCTGCATCGGGGAAATCGGTGTCTCTCAAAGGATTTCTTAAATCATACAGGTATTGAGCATTAGGCTTGAAGTAGTCAAACCGGAGTCCGAGGTTAATAATCATTATATCATATTCTGCCTTGTCTTGTATGTAGGCCGAAAATTGAGTGGGATATCTGTTGTAGAGTTGATTCCCACCCGCGTCCTGTTCACTAATGGCTCCAAGATTAAGGTACAAAGGCGTATAAGCCGTATCCACGCCGGTCCCAGTGGCCGGGCTCACAAGACTGTACTCATGATCATATAGCTTGTACCAATCCAGCTCTGCACCGATTCCGACTTTATGATTTTTGGAGATCTGATCGTCAAGCTGCCATTTCGCGATGCTTTCAATCGTTTCTCTTTCATAGCGCCCCGACTGCTGTCCTCCTGATTGAAACGTATATGATGAAAGCGGGGAACCTTGAGTCGGATCAACATAGCGTGGATCATAGGGATTCTCGTAAACGTAGCCCTTATAGTCATAACGATTTACGGCAAACTTAAGCGTCTGAAGAATGTCTTGTGATGGGACGTGGCTGATTTGAAAACTATGAATCCAATTAGTCATGTAGTTGTTCATTAGCCCATCAGGAGTCCACTTCCAAGCATGACTGAAGTACTTGTTCCAATCATTATTATAAAACAGACTGTACGACATCTTTACTGTTGAGAGGGAATAGCTCAACTTTCCATTCCCGGAGTACATCCGAGAAGGATCCATCGGCACATAAGCCGAGTCTCCAGTATGCGGCATTATGTAAATCGGATTTCCATTCTGATCGGTAATATCATTGCCGCTTGGATCCGTCAGCGCAAACGGGGATAATGTCGCATGTGTTGTAGATCCTTATCCCATACAGATAGCCCGGATCATCGTAATATCTTCCCGTTGCAAAGAAGGTAAGCTCAGGGAGAATTACTGATGGACCACTTAGAGTGAATTCATAGTCTCTTGTCCTTAGAGTGGTGAGTTTCCCAACGTTGGGGAAGAGGTCGGTGTGAGTCGTAACATAGTCGCCCGCGTAGGCAGAAGCCGATCCATGAAAGCTCTGAGTGCCATCTTGAGTCACGATGTTGACTATTCCCGACATGGCCTGGCCATATTCTGCGTTAAAAGTTCCGCTGATGACTTCCATTTCCCTGATGGATGAGTTGGCAACCTGAAGCGGGAGAGACCCATTAAACGGGTCCGTGACCGTGAGCCCGTCAACCAAATATCCCACTTCATCCGAACGTCCGCCCCTAAAATGTCCTCCGACCACGCCGGCTTGCAAACCAATTATTTGCACCACACTCTCTACAGGGAGCTTGCTGATCTGGCTCGATGAAACTGTCACAGAAGTAGAGGTCAAGTCTTTCTGGACAAGGGGTCGCTGTGCAGTCACCACCACCTCTTTCGAATTGATGGCTTCTTGATTCATTTTCATGTTGAGAGTGAACGTCAGATCGATCTTGATCGGGACGCTGTTCACCACGACTTTCTGGTATCCGACCGCACTGATTGTCACCGTGTAATCCCCGGGAGTGATATAGTCAACGTAATAGTATCCGTTGATATCAGTGGCAGCGCCCATGGTGGTTCCTTGAAGCAGCACGGTGGCGCCAACAACGGGCTCACCCGTCTCCGCATCGGTAATCTTGCCCGCCAGTTTCCCAGTAGTTCCGGCGAATGAGTTAGCATGAAGCACCGTCAACAGAAGGGGCACCACCAACCATCGCCAATTTTTCCGAAGAAAGTATTCTATGTCCATTAAACACCTATTGTTACAATCACACATGGTCTTTTTCCGAATCGGCAAAATTAGTAATCGATCACAAAAAAGAAATTTTTGACTTGCGCGGCCCGTCTCCGCCATGGAGACGGACCGCACGTTAAGTCTGATCACTTAAGGAGAAGCATTTTCTTTACGTTTTCAAATGAACCAGACTTGATCTGATAGAAGTAAACACCTGTCGCGAATTTGGAAGCGTCAAAGGTGAGCGTGTAGTTGCCGGCTGACTGAACTTTGTCAACCAGCGTTGTCACCTTTTGGCCTAGCACGTTGTACACGACGAGCGTAACTAAACCCGGTTTCATTATCGAATACTTAATGGTCGTGGCCGGGTTAAACGGATTGGGATAATTTTGAGCGAGTGCGTAAGTATTGGGTTCTTCTCCAATCTGCTTGACTCCAGTCATTTGATCTCCAATCCAAGTATAGGACCAGACGGCAACATTTGCATACGAGTTGCCATGGGCTTGAGCGGAATAGTCGAGCTGTCCATCCCTTTGGCCCGTTGTGTTGGTTGGACTGAGGGAGTTAAGTTCCACATCGAATGGAATCCTGTCACCGACTTTAGGAACAAATACGTTGTCGGTGCCGGTATTCCCACCATTTCGCTTGTGAGCTATGTCTGTCCATGAAATCTTCGCTTCAAAATTGTAGCCATCAAGCGGGTCTGGAACTAATCTCTGGTCCCAATAGTAATTTTGACCGGGGACGACCAACGAATCGACTCCCATGTTGTCAATAATCACTCGATCTTTGGCAAACCTGAAATGGTAGTCGGGCTGAGCTCCAGCCTCCAGAGCACTATGCGGCATCCCATGATAGTTGTAAAGGCCGAGAAATACGTCGGTCGACGTGTTGAACCACGAAGAGTTTGCGGGATTGAATACAATGTTGTTCGTGTTGATGTGACCGGCAATGTAAAGATAGGTCTGATCCGCAGCGACATATATGTCTCCAGAGCTCACAGTATCACTCGGTATTATGCTTCCGGTTACCAGTGTACCGCTGCCATCGCTCACATATATTTTGAAAGGCTTGATGCTGGCACTCGTCCACTCGCTGATGTCACCGTCTGCCGCAAAGTTGAACGGCGAGCTCAAATTCCAGGTTGGAGTTATCGTCGGGATGCCCTTCGCAGTATTAGAAATAGCCTTGCTGTATGGTGCGACCGTGCCGAGAAGACCATCGCTGCTCCTGCATACCACAGCGTAGTAATACTTAAGCGTCTGGTTGGTAAGCGGGGAAAGCAGCAGATGAGTGAATGAATCGGTACCATGGGGGATGCCTGTACCAGCAACATCAACAATCGATGAATCAATGTTCTTTATCGGAGAAGTCGAATAGTAGATGTTGTACGTCTCCCCAGCTTGGCCAATCGCATCGGTCCAACTGACTATGTTAGCGTAAGTTGTTTTGGCCACAGCAACATTCGTTGGAGCAACCGGCGGCACGGGTGCCGACGGGTGGCCCGTCCAGATATCCGACAGCCACACATTCTTGCCCGCAATTCCATCTTGCTCAGACATGATTTGCCAGACTGCAATGCTGTCAGGGTCGAAGCCAGCCGGGTTGGTATCCTGCCATGATGAAATATCTTTGAGTGCCACAACATACCGGTGCCATAATCCATCCTGATTTACATAGAATATCCACCTTACCTTGGATTCCCCATTCGGGTTTTCAAATTGAACTCCCATCGAATCCACTCCCGGGTCGGCCTTCATATAGAAGCTTAAGCTATCTACTGGCCAGCCGCCCGATAGGTTGAATGCTGGTGCCACATTGTATCCCCATCCGTTCCAGCCGGTTCCATATTGATCACCCATCACCCAATGCATAGAATTTGTGTTAGCGAATGGACCGTTGCCAGTTTCTTGCGCAACTGTCGCGTTCCCCCATGTCCATGCTATCCCCATGTTACTCGGCGAAGAAAGACCATTGAAGATTACAAGGGGAATGGGTCTATTGCCAGTCCGATCAAATCCGGCATATTTAACCTCGAGCGAGTCGAGTGGGACATTTGCGTGACCCGGCGGTGGATTGGGCGTGGTAGCAGTTGTCGTCGTCACCTGGACGATATTCCATCCAATAATATTGGCTAAGTCCAGCTTGTGATTGTTCCATGTGAATCCACCCCAACTATATGGGGCCTGCACGAATCCGCTATCTGCAGGGACAACTGTACCGCTTGGCGAACTGATCTCGTGCAACGGAATCATAAGTTGGATCCATCCACCTGCCGTACCCAAGATTTGGTCATTCTCATAGATATAGGTCTCTTGAGGATCTCCTGGGACGTCCTGATCAATGAGTTGAATTCTGAACGCCATGTACTGGGGATATAGCGGAGCTTTTACAACTTTATACCAGAGCCTCAGCGTGTCGCTGGACTGGAAGTTCATATATTGACCGGTGGGCAGTCTGTAGATAAGTTGAGAATAACTTCCCCACACATGCAGCGAATCGATCTTTGTCTTGATATCAAGTGAGCTTACAAAACCGGTTGGCTTGTCAGCAGCATCCTGCGACCAGACAAAAGTGCTATGTCCGCCTTCCACATTCGTAGTCCAAACAAAGTTTGGATCGGAAGCGATAGCACTCAGGCTGTCTATCATGGTTGCCTGCGCATGCAAAGCGGAAGACCACGCAAGAACAGCAAACAGAGTGAGTAATACGATCTTCTTCACACCATCATCTCCTTCTTATTTAGTTGATTGTTTACGGCTCAGTTGTCCTATTCGGACATCAGCCTCTTTACTTAGAACCAAATGCTCCATAATCCGGCAATTATCAGAAGAATTAGGACAGAAAACAGAGTGCCGATCTTGTATGAATTCACCGTGAGCTCGGCACCTGTTCCAAACTTAGTTCCTGAGTCCAGCCATGAAACCTGGAATCCCATCTCGTGCCCCAGACTTCGTTCAGAGCTATTTGCCAACAGACTTATCGAGACGAAGACGAACGAACTGAGCACGAAAAGAAAAATGGAAAAATGGAGAAAGTTAATATTCACTATTGATATCAGGAATCCGTTATCGACGGACCCGGATTTCACAAGAAATTCGCTCACCAACCTGAACAATCCCACGCCTTCTCCAATCAACAGAGTCCAGATTGCCGCTGCAGCATTTCCTTTCCTTTTCATCACGAAGGCAAAGAGGAACACGGCAGCAATCGGCGGGCTTACGAAGCCCTGGATGCTTTGCAAAAACAGGTACACATGGGAGCTGATCAGCTTGACCAGCGGTATACTTAGAATTACAATGACGACCATCAGAGTGGTAACGAGCCGGCCGACCAGGACCAGTTCTCGTTCAGCAGCTTCAGGGTGGTTCGGTTTGTAAAAATCATTGGTGATGAGGACGGCAGTCGAGGTGAAAACGCTCGCGAGCGAAGACATGATCGCGGCCAGCAGCCCCGCCACGACAATGCCTTTGATTCCGCTCGGCAACAAACTTCCTGTCAACAGTGCCGGGTAAGCTTGATCCCCGCTCAGCCCGGGAAAAATCGCCGCGGCGAGCAGACCTGGAAGAACAAGGATGAAAAGCGGCAACACTTTTAATGACGCGGCGAACAGTGAACCCATCCTCGCTTCATTCAGATTCTTCGCGGCAAGGACCTTTTGAATAAAGTACTGATCGGTCAGCCAATACCAGAATGCGATAATTGGAGCGCCGAACAAGACTCCGGTCCAAGGGTAATCCGGATCGCTGATCGGCTTAAACATGTGGAAAAAATCGGTCGGCAGTTTCTGCTGAAGTCCGGAAAATCCGCCCACGGCTCTCAAACCGAGAATGGTGAGCAGCACCGCACCCAGGATCAATACAATACCCTGGAAAACATTGGTCCTTATGACTGCGTTTGCACCCCCAAAGATCGAATACAATCCTGTGAAAAGCACAATGACCACAGCTGATGTGTAAACATTAACACCAAACAATTTATTGAAGAGTATTCCACCCGCAAAAAAAGTAATTGATATTTTTGTGAATAGGTATATCACAATTGAAATTGCAGCAAACGGTTTTCGCAACGACCTGCCAAATTTCATCTCCAGAAATTCTGGGGTGGTTGCCACACCGGACTTGAGGTAGATAGGAGCAACGACCCAGCCAAGGAATATCAAAACAAAAATCGCCATCAATTCAAACTGACCAACTGCGAGCCCCCTCGTAGCCCCCGCACCCGCGAGTCCAATGAAATGTTCACTAGAAATGTTGGTTGCAAAGATGGACATTCCAACCGCGAACCAACCGACGTTCTTCCCCGCGAAGAAGTAGTCATTGTAGCTTTGCTCTCTTTTGCCCGAGTAGTAAAAGCCTATTACAATCACTACCAAGAGATAGAGGAACATGACCACGCTATCGGCAATGGTAAAATCAGCTGACAAAAACTCCTCGCATTTGTGTTCTCATGCCTTCATAAAGGATGCCACGGAAATCCCGCGAGATCAAACAAAAAGAGGTGCTTTTGCCCGCTGAGCCTCCATCCTGACGTCTAATTTATCGGTTTAATAAAACGGAGATTATTACAATAATAATTCATCAGCGGCGACCAACACAACTGCAACTCCTTTAGAGAATTATCGATACCACACCGTTCGCGGGTATAGTGCCCTTCAGTGCCTTTCCATTTATCCAGAGTTGAAACATCTTGTCACAATCCTTCTGATTGTCTATGACTGTCACAAGCTTCCCATCAGGATTGACAAAAGCCGTTGCTAACAGATCATCGTCATTTGAAGTGCATGCGATTCGCTTAGCTCCCGGTTTGATAAATCTCGAAAAATTTCCAAAAACATAAAACGCAGGGTTAAATATAACTTCTCCGGTACGCAGGTCAGCGGTCACAATATTCGCTCCTTCAAGTTCTCCAGCATGCCTTGGACCGCCATCCTGGTCCAGGAGCAAGTTCCATGTCACCCATCCGACTGCCCAATTGTTCAAATCGTTAATGACATTACGGGCAAGCTTATAAGCCGCGGCCCAGGAGCCGGCCGCATGTGCCTCGGTAAAGAGAATCTTCTTGTCGGGAAATGCATCGTGGACGGCCCGTACGTTGTCAAAATGATCGCCGACATACCAATGGAATGCAGTCCCCCAAATATATCGCGAAGCTTTTGGATCCTCATATACAGCCTGAGCCCTTTGATACATTATACCGCGGTTGTGATCCCAGATCATGATCTTCACACTGTCCAACCCATCTCTGTCGAAGGCAGGACCAAGGTAATCTCTCACAAAACTCTTTTCATCTTCGGCCGTATAGACGCATGACTCCCATACCTGGACTGCCATCGGTTCGTTTTGAACGGTCACGCCCCAGATAGGGATTCCTTCTTTTTCATAGCTCCTGATATACTTCACAAAATAATCCGCCCAAGTCGGATAATATTCCGGCTTCAGTTTTCCACCGTAGAGCATATTGTTGTTCGTCTTCATCCACGCTGGCGGGCTCCATGGTGAAGCGAACAATCTCAGATTTCCTTTTGCCTCCTCCATCGCTCTCTTGATGAGTGGGATCCTGCATTTCAACTCGTGTGCAATCGTGAAGTGCTCCAAGCTCTTATCACCATCCACATCATCGTAAGTGTACATCTCATCCGAGTAATCGCAACTATTGATGGTAGTACGGCATAAGTTGTACGCGTTGCCGCTGTCAGGATCGAAACAAGCATTGACAAACTTTTCCTGTGACTCTATTGGCAACTTGCTGAAGATGACTGCCGCCGCATCTGTGAACGCTCCACCAAACCCTTCGATTGTCTGAAAGGTTTTTGTCTCGTCAATCATGACGGTCGGATAATTCTCATCGGGCTGTTCAACCGGCTCAAGTGCCCGGTAGCCTCCGTGATCCAGAAATTGATTCGTTGATTTTGCAGTTACATACACTTGACCCTTTTCAAACGGTTTCTGCTGACCGTAAGAAACAGCACTAAACGATATTGACATGCCCCCGCAGAGCAGCAGGAACGGTAAACAGAGTTTTGAAATCTGACTTAAGGCGTTCATAATGTCCCCCAAAAACTTGTGAGCAATTGGCTATATCACTTTACCATCAGCATCTTTTTGACAGAAGTGTATTTGCCCGCAGTAAATCTGCAGAAGTAAACGCCGCTCGACAGTCCGCTGCCGTCAAAGCTCACCTTGTAGAAGCCGGCGTTCTCCTCACCATGAACCAGCGCCGCCATTTTCCTTCCCAACACGTCGTACACATCAAGTGTAACGCGGCTCTTGACCGGGAGCTGATAACCTATCATTGTGGTCGGGTTGAATGGATTCGGGAAGTTGTCATCCAGCATGTACTTTTCTGGAATTTTCAGCGAGCCCTGGGTGCCTGTGGTCGTGTCCGAAGAGTAAACTTCTAATTCGTAGAGAGAATATCCCCACTGTGTTCCTCTCTGAATGCCATACATTTCGACGTATCTTGCCTGCATCGAGATGGAGAGTGTGTTCAATCCGCCGGTCCCGTTCGTGATATGTTGGGCAACATCCCAGTTAACGCCGTCCTTCGAAACCAGGATCTCAAATTCCTTTCCGTAGGCAGTTTCCCACAAGAGCGACACATAATCGATGTTGTGTACCGCTCCAAGGTCAACCTTGAGCCACTGCGGATCGCTGAATTGAGAGGACCAGCGCGTAGCGGAATTCCCATCCACTGCATAAGACGGCGGATAGTCTGAAGATTCAACAGACGATGCAGTCGCGGTTTTATAGAGGGCTATATTGGTCGGCGGCTTGGAAATAACCGTGAACGTGTCCTGGCAAGTGTTGTCATCAGAAATAAGCTCGCCTATGGAATTGTCAGCGTTAACAACGGCTTTCACCGTATAACCGCCGACTTGGTCTGCGCTCCAGGAATTTATTCCGTTGTCGAATCCGGTGTCTGCACAAACAAGCGCCATTCCACCGGCAGGAATGGATTCAGTGAAATCAACAGCGCGGCTCACTTCATTTCCATCAACAAAAAAATCGACTTTGAGCGGCACATTCTCCGGACTAGGACCCGTGCCCTGATTCTTCACCGTTGCAAGGAAGACTACTTTGTCGCCCTCGATCGGAAAGCGCGGGAACCGCTTGATGTTGGTTATTACGAAATCAGGTTCCGGCGATGCGGCAGTGAGAGTGAAATTTCCTGAAAGCGGCAGATCGTCTGACGATCCGCCGACTTTGACAGTGTATGTACCAGGATCCACCTGGTAAGAAGAGGATGTCGTGTCATAGTAGTAAAGATCATCGTTCGTTAAAGTGAATATGACAGTCTCTGTTTCGCCCGGTTCTAGAGAGACTCGTTTGAATCCTCTAAGCTGCTTGACAGGCATCCAGAGGCCGACCGAAGAGGTGTGCGAAAGATAGAGCTGGGCAACTTCATCTCCAGATCTGGAGCCAGTATTGGAAACGTCTACACTGACCGTGACGTTCTGCCCTTCAGGAACCGATGCCGGTGTTATTGTAAGGTTGGCGTATTTGAAAGTCGTGTAGCTTAATCCGAAGCCGAACGCAAATTCAGGAGTGTAACCCATCTGGTCAAACCACCGGTATCCTGCACCATATTCGTTATCGTAACTAAGAGTGTACGCTGGAAGTTGTGAATCTGATTTCGGCATCGTAACCGGCAACTTCCCTCCCGGATTATAATCGCCGAAGATCACATCAGCGATCGCGTTGCCCCCTTCCTGTCCAGGATAGAAACTGTAGATCAATCCTTTCATGCTCTGAATGCAGCCATCTATTCCGCAGATCCCGCCGCTCTCAATCACGCAGATGAGGTTCTTGTTCGCCGCACCTAATCGGTTTATCAAAGTTTCCTGTTCACCAGGAAGATCGATGGATCCGGTGGCGCGGTCGAAGCCTTCACCTTCCTGGGTGCCATCGAGTCCGCCGACGTAGACCACGAAATCCGCAGTCTGTGCCGCGCTTACAGCGGCTGCAAATCCCGTCGTATCTGTGCTGTTGATGGCGCAGCCTTGTGCGTACACGACTTTCGCCGAACCGATCTTATTCTGTATACCCTGAAACGGGGACACCGAATAGAAAGGCGTGACCCAACTGCTCCCCGACGCGTCGGTCTGGCACACCGCGGCGCTCGGTCCGATCACGGCAATCTCTGTTACTGAGTCTTTGTTGAGTGGAAGGATGCTATCCTGGTTCTTCAGCAGGACGAGACCCTCTTTACCTGACTGCAAACAAAGCTGTTGGTGCTCCACGCTGTTAACGTCGTTCGGATTCCCGGGCAAATAATAATCCAACATGCCGGCGAGTGCCTTGGTTTTCAACTCGTCCCTGACTGCGTTGTCGATTGTCGCCAAACTGACCGACCCGTTGTTAACAGCGTTCAAGAGATTATCCTGGTACTGCGTATCGCCCATGTCGATCGTGCATCCGGCGTTTGCAGCATTGGCAGTAGTCCAGATCGACCCCCAATCTGATATTACATAATAAGGGAATCCCCATTGTTCTCTCAAAATGTTTGTCAGCAAGTTCTGATTCTCGGCGCATTTCTGGCCATTGATCAGGTTATATGCGTTCATCACGCACATCGTGCCGCCTTCCTGAACAGCAGTCCTGAAGTTCAAGCCGTATTCCTCCATCAGCATTCGCTGGCTGATGGAGACATCGTTGTTCGTGCGGTTATTTTCTTTTCCATTGCAGTTGTAATGTTTCGCGGTTGCAATGCATCCAGTGCTTTGCGCACCTTTGATAAGGGACGTCGTTATCTGAGCACAAAGATATGAGTCCTCGCCGCCGCTTTCGGGACTCCTGCCGTATCTCGGATCGCGACAAATATCCATGGAAGGACCAAGCATCTGATGAAACCCCTTCCCGCGGAATTCTTGGCCGAGTGCAACTCCCACTTGCTTGATGATGTCCACATCCCAGGTTGCAGCCATTCCAATGCTGACAGGGAAACTTGTTGCGTTGCCATATCTTACTCCATGCGGGCCATCGTACATCTGAAAGCCGGGGATGCCGAGCCTCGTGTTGTCGGCCGTATTGAATCCTCCTTGAGCATGAAGCTGAAGTATTTTCTCGTCGAGTGTCATTTTTACCAGTATCGAATCGACTCTCTCGTCAAGAGTCTGCGCAGACACGCCAGCAACCTCCACGCCGCATAGTAAAATCAACAAATCATGGATGAACAGATTCTTGTGGACCATCTTTTTCCGCTTTCAATGTTTGGATATGCAACAAGTTTCACAAATAATGCCAACCAATCAATGAAAGAACGAGCAAGAATGAAAAGATTCACCCAAAGACTTGCGTTTATGAAAGTCACATTATCGGAATGATAAATCCCCTTTTATTATCTTGTAAATGACCGCCGAATAAAGTAAAGACTCTGCGTCTGCTTCACTCGGAAAGATGTTTCCAAGTGCTTGCAATTCGGACTAATTCTTGCTTCATTGATTCAGAATTGTTGCCGAAAATGCCCATGAACCTGACAAAACTGAATTCCGGGATCAACTTTGCAATCTCACTCCTGATCGTAATTGCACTTCAAAACATCTCAAATGCACAGGGCTTTCTTAAGACATCCGGATCGGAGATTATCGATGGCACTGGAATCGAAGTCCATCTCAGAGGTGTGAATCTCGGGAACTGGCTCGAGCCTGAAGGCTACATGTGGCAAACCTCGAACTTTGCGAACTCTCCGACACAGATACACGATCTCGTAGACAACACGATCGGACAGCAGTCGGGCGACGCCTTCTGGAATCTCTATAGGCATAACTACGTCACCAAGACGAGATATCGACAGCATCGCATCGTGGGGATTCAATTCCATACGCCTGCCGATGCACTACGAATTTTTTACTCCGAAAGATTCGCCCTATGTTTACATCCAAGACGGCTTCAATATCATTGACAGCCTCTTAAGCTGGTGCACAATCGACCACATTTACCTGATACTCGATCTCCACTGTGCCCTCGGAGGTCAGAACTCCGATAACATCAGCGACTATTCCGGCCCACCTTCATTGTGGCAGGATACTTCATACCAAAACAGAACTGTCGATATGTGGAATAAAATTGCCGCGCATTATGCAAACGCTCCATGGATAGGCGGGTATGATATTCTCAATGAGACCGCATGGAACTTCAACGGCAACACTCAGCCATTCAGAAATCTGCTCGTCAATATCACAAGCGCAATTCGACAGGTGGACATAAACCATATTGTATTTGTCGAGGGAAACTGGTACGCGACGGACTTTACAGGGCTCACACCACCATGGGACAGCAACATGGCTTACAGCTTCCATAAATATGGGAGCACGAACGATGTGTCGTCTATCCAGGGGTACTTGAGTCTGAAGAACACGTACAACATTCCATTGTGGTGCGGTGAAACCGGAGAGAACACTAACCCATGGTTGACGAGTTGTGTTGCATTGTTGGAGGCGGCGGACGTCGGATGGTGCCTGTGGCCCTTCAAGAAGATTCAATCGATATCCTGTCCCGCGTCTATAAAAGAAACCGCCGACTTCAAGACGCTTTTGAACTATTGGAATCAGGGAACAACTCCGCCGGAACAGTTTGCCATCGGCGCGCTGAACGGGTTGGCGGAGAATCTTAAGCTGGCAAATTGCACAATCCATCCGGATGTCATGGACGCACTTTTCAGGGAACCCAACGCGACTTCGGACATCCCATTCCCTTATGCGAATAACAGTATCCCCGGAGTTATAAACGCGGATAATTACGACATGGGACCGGGAGGAATCGCCTACCTCGACTCCGATCTCGCCAATAACGGAGGCGCGTACAGAAATGATGCCGTGGATATCGAACCGTCCACCGACACCGTCAGCGAGTCTAACGGCTTCGATATCGGCTGGATTTTGAGTGGAGAATTCTTGACGTACACACTTAACATCATCGATAGTGGTACTTACGACATAGAAACAAGAGTGGCTGCCGCCGCCGCGGGAGGGCAAATCCAATTTCTACTGGACGGAAAAGGGCTTGGAGGTGTGGTGAACGTTCCCGCGACTGGAAGCTGGCAAAGCTGGAGATCGGTGCTCTTAAGCGGAGTCGAGATTCCAATCGGCGTTCATGAGCTGGAAGCATATTTCCTTAAAGGAGGGTTTAATCTTGATTACTTTGAGTTTACCTCCAAAAGCAGCGGCGGTGGAACGGCTACCTCATTCACGGTAACTCAGAATTATCCCAACCCATTTAATTCTGGAACGAAAATCAATTATCATGCTTCGGCAAATGGTCATTTGAAAGCAGAGCTGTTTGATGTGCTCGGAAGAAAAGTTGCGACGATCATGGATGAAGACAAATTAGCGGGTGACAATTTCGTCGTCCTTAATGGTGAGGTGTTGGGGCTGTCATCTGGAATGTATTTTGTTCGACTCAACTACGGATCGAACACAAGAATCGTCAAGTCGGCTTACTTAAAATAGCCTCTCCTCTGGCGACACCCAAAATGCCGGCAGTCGCCATTCGATTGGTGACTGCCGGTAAAAGCCATGCTTACTTCATTGACATTCCGCCAAAAGAACTCGGGATTTCCGAGCATGTATTCGAATCATTTGATCATCAACATCCTCTTCGTCGAAACATAATTACCCGAGGTCAATCGGTAGAAATATACTCCGCTTGCTAATCTTGAAGCGTTGAAATTCACGCCGTGATTCCCCGCATCCTGAACAGCATCCAGTAAAGTCTCAACCTTTTGTCCGAGCATGTTGTAGACCGTAAGCGTCACATGTGTTCTCGCCGGAATAGAGTAAGCGATTGTGGTTGTCGGATTGAAAGGATTGGGATAATTTTGCTTGAGCTGAATCGATGTCGGAACTACTGGCATTCGCGATTGCCATGTCCCCGTTACTTGCGAGAGGGGTGCACGCCATATTCCTCCTTCGTGACCGATTCCCACAAAGATGCTCGAATCGTTCTCATATATAGACTCGATTCCTTCCCCCGGCAGCCCTTGTCCCGTATTGACCCAATTGTCGATATTAATTGTCGACGAATAAAACATTGAAGGATAAAGATATGGATCACCTTGGTCAGTCATGCCTGCAAAAACGTCAATACCATTGATCGCGACCGCCCACACTTGCGGGTACCCGTATCCAGGGAGACCATTTAAATATGTGGACCACGTCTGTCCGTTATCAGTTGACAGGAACAAGCCTCCCGGCGGGGGTGGAATAGAATCAGTAAGGGGGTATGGCTGTATCCATCTTCCCGCCACAACAGTTGAACCGCTTGCGGCTAGCGAGCTGATATTTGTCAGGTTGCTGTCGATTACGTCCCAATTTTCACCATTGTCGGTAGATCGATAAATCCAACCTTCACCAGCGGCGAAAACATCTGTGCCGGTTGCTGCCAAACAAGAGACCCCGGAAGTGTTGCTATTTGCAAGCGACCAGTTTACGCCTCCATTTGTAGAAAAATACACCTGCCCTGAGGCTGCGACGAGGTTAGTCCCACTTTGGACAAGAGCACACGCGGAACGATTCAAGGTGCTCCATGTCTTTCCGGAATCGGAAGAGACGAATATTCCACTACTTGATACAGCATAAACATTCGTCCCTATCACGGTTACCTCATTTATTTGGCCTGCACCCGACAGGCTAGTGTCTGCATCCCAGGTGTTTCCGTTGTCTGTGGAAGAACAAATCGAATCATACTTAAATACAGCATAAACATTCGTCCCATCCCCTGAGATCGAATTAACGTCTGATCCGACGATTCCGTTACTCGCATATGTCCAGTTTGTACCGTTATTGGTTGAAGTATATACACCGTTGAGGTAGCTTGTGGCGTACAAGTCTGTTCCTGCGACGACAAGCGAGAACACTTGGTTCGCGGGCAATCCACTACTCACGCTTTCCCACGTCACACCTCTGTCAGTGGAGAGCATTACTCCGGATTCTGTTCCTATATACGAATATGCACTGTCCATCACGATGCTGAAAACCGTTCCGGAATACATTGGATAGTTCATACTTGGCCAGCTCCATGTATTGCCGTAATCGGTCGATCTGATTATTCCGCCAACCCATCCAACGAGTATGGTGGAATCATAGGCCGCAATACAATTCGTAAGATCATCTGTGGAGCCAGTGCCAGTGAGCGTCGACCAGCTATTCCCGCCGTCCGTAGATTTGCAGACTCCAGACCCCGTTGCGAAGAGCGAACCGCCGTCCAGTACAAGACCGGTAAACTCCAATTGTCCTATCATTGGCCAACTTGCTCCGTCATCAGTGGACCGGAGCATGCCGCCGCAGCTAGCGTAGATACCGAAATCATTCGCCGCTATGTGGGTTACGCCTCCGGTTAAAGCAGGATCGGGGTTTATCCAAGTTATCCCGTCATCTGTGGATTTGAGTACACCACTATTACATCCGGCAAAAACCTCCGAACCTTTCTCAGCAAAGCATTCCGCAAATGCATTGTTCACATTTGTCCAGCTTTGCCCCCCATTGGTGGAACGATATATACCCGCACCTGTCCCGGCAAAGACAGAGGAACCAATCACTGCAACCGACCACACTTGCCATGGACTACCGACATTGAGCTGCTTCCACTGTGCATTAAGCTCAACAACAGAGAGGAGCAACTCAAATCCGACACAGAAAAATGACAATAATTTGTTCATTGTAAAACTTCCCATTATGACAATCACCCGATCCAGAAAGACACACCAAATTGTCTTACGCAATCAATTCCTCCCCTTAAACCTGCATCACTTTAAAACCCTGCCTAACACATTCTCTTCGTCACACAAGCACCCACATAATCTACAGGCGTGTCTGAACTATCGAATCAATTGAATACTAAATTTCCACTTTGAAACAATCAAGACTGGTTCCAACATTTCAATATTTTTTAACATCCATTCGAAGATCCCTTAACCTGATTATCACGGACATCCCTGCTTCCACAAAATCTCCTCCGATGAATCTGAAGAAGGACATTTCCTGGATCACCAATCTATTGCAACAAGGACCGTGCCACTCTCTTTGTCCTTGGATCATTGAAATCTGAACTCTCACTCTGCCCATTGACTCAACTGTCACACACTTAATTGAGTAAAGGCTTGCACAGCGCAGCATCATCGCAAGTCTCCGTAGTGCCTCAGTTTAATCCCCTAAAGACATGGCCGAAAACTCGTCTCTTCATAATATCATTCCGAGCGAACGAAGTGAGTCTCAGCCTGAGGCTGATGAGCCTATGGCTAAGAGGAATCTTCTGCACGAGTCCCGAGTTTTGAAGTCAACTGATGGTAGATTTCTCCACTCCCCTTCGCTTACGCTCAGGGTCGATCGAAACGACAAACGCATGAAGGTGACTTCTCGACCAAACCTCTCCTCTGGCCGCGGAAAACTCCACTAGTCACCATTCAATTATTGACACCTTCCTGTCCCACGATTACTTCAACAAAAGCATCCTTTTTGTCTGAACAAAACCGCTTGTCTCCAAACGGTAGAGGTAAATCCCGCTGGGGAATCCGCTTGCATTCCATACGACTTCATGGTCACCCTCAGCCATCTTTCCATCCACCAGAGTAGCAACCTCCCTTCCAAGGACGTCGTAGATTTTCAATGTAACATAGCAATTAGCTGCCTGCCCCTTCGGGGATAGCTCATAGCTCATAGTCGTTGTCGGGTTGAATGGGTTCGGAAAGTTTTGTCCCAATTTGAAAGTGTAGCTGTCATGGTTTCGGGATTTCACGCCAGTCGGGACTGCGACGAACGTGAAACTGTTAACGTTAAAGCCGGGTGAGAATGCCTGGAATCTAAAAGCATGCGTTCCTGAAGTGAGCGCAACGCCTGAATCGGTCAGTGTCTGCCAGTTCTGCCACCCGCCGGTGACAGGAACGGCAACCGCAGAGGGCGTCAGAAGATCTCCTTCCATCTTGAGGAGAAACTGCCCACCGGCTTGATTTGAAGCGTAACGCACGCCAATACCGTAAGTGCCGGCCTCTTCAACATTAACCGTGTACTGCATCCAATCTCCCGTGTCGATCCAACCGACGTCGTACCCGTTCGATGATGGATCGCTGCATGGCTCTATGTCGACACCGTCATTTCGATAGCTCGAGCCCTGATTCCACGTGGTGGTTGAACCTCCGGCGTTCTCGTAGTCGGCATCGTTGTATGCATAGCCGACCCTTCCAAGATCGTAATTGTCTGCGTATACAGTTCCCGGGATAGTATCATTGGCAAACGGCATCGTCGAGTAATCAGTTGGCTGGCGCATCATGGCATCGATTACATCTTTAAAGAAAACACAATTCTGGAATTTCAGCCTGTCTGCCATTTGAAGGAGCGCTGTCATTGCAAAAGCGACCGAAGGTTTCACCGTTTTTCCTTCCCAGTAATTCAGAAGCTGCTGGTAGTCGCTTGTTATGGGAACATTCAGCGGACCGGTGATGGCATTAAACTTTTTCAAAGTCCACCACGACCAGCCGACGTCATTTTGATTCATTAGCGAAATACAGTCGGTGTACCACGGATTCGAATTCTCTCCCGACTCTCCGAGCCATAACGGAACGTTGTAGGTGCTCCTCAGACTCAAGTATCCCTGGATTGAGCTCGCATCATTGGAGTTCCAGTACTTGTGAAAACTGTAAGCCATCTTCGAGTCCCATGGAGGCGTGAGTCCGCTGAAATCTGTCGCATACTGATTTCCCTCTATGAAGAGTATGTGAGTTGTATCGACTGAACGAATTGCATCTGTGATCCTGACATAAAGATCGTGCAGCGGTTGATTGTTTCCGTTCGGGAAATCCCATCTCGGTTCGTTGAGGAGGTCATAACCTGCAACAGTCGGTTCATTCTTGTACCTGTCAGCTATTGTCCTCCAGATCTCCACCGTTCTCGTCTGCTTGCTGGTATCCTGCCAAAGAGACGGAACAGAGGAATTGTAGTCCGAGATTGTCTGATCGCTTTCGCCGCCAGGAGCGCAATGCATGTCGAGTATAACGTAGATGTCATACTTCTTACACCACGAAATCAAACTGTCAAAGATGGCAAAGCCGCTTGCGATGTAAACTCCGGGAGAGTCAGCCGGGGTGAGTATGTTGTAATGGAAAGGCACTCTTACTAGATTGAAACCCCAGTCGTGAAGAGCCTTTACGTCGGCTTCGGTCACAAAGTCCGCGTGAAATGCATCGTAGAATTTGTTTGTGCTATCGACGCCGATCAGGTTCTGAATTGCATCATGAATTTGCGACGGAGAACTTGCAAAGCTGGACATCAAAAACATGTAGCCTTCCGGTTCCAGCCATCCTCCAAGCCCCATCCCACGGAAATGGATCTCCTGTCCGTTTTCATCGACAATTTTCTGACCATTAACGGTCAGGAAACTCTGAGCGGAACTTTCATCGGACAAACTTAAGAAAGAGATTACAATCAAGATCAAAAACAATCTGAACTTACGATTCATTTTCACTCCGCGTATTTTTGTCAAGTATGTGCACCGTCATCTATAGTCCCTATAGTCCTCACCGGCATCTTCGGTCCAATACTCTGCGCCGTTCTTTCCGACATAACCAAACTGTCCTTTATATCTGACAAGAGCAATCCCATCCTCAAAGAGAGTCGCACTGTCGTACTTGAAAGGAATCACAACTTTCCCATACCTGTCGATGTATCCCCACCTGCTATTTTTCCTGACCGCGGCAAGCTCCTCGTGAAAATCATCTGCACCATCATAAACCAAAGGGACAACAAGCCTTCCGGTTTTGTCGATGAATCCGAATTTGCTGCCGGTTCGCACACGAGCTCTTTCGTCGCTGAATGAATTAGCGTCGGTGTATTTCATCTCTACGATCTTCTTGCCTGCGTGATTTATATATCCTGACAAGGTGCCATTCCTAACGCAAGCAAGGCCATTATGGAAAGAGTAAACTTGCTCGTAAACAGGATTGACGACGACGCGTCCTGTCGTGTCGATAAAGCCGCACTTGTAGCCCTCCTTGAACCCGGCCAGCCCTTCGCTAAACGCATTCACAAAATCGAAAATGTGTGGTATCACAAGATTTCCCTTCGAGTCGACGAAGCCCCAAAACCCATTGAGCCTCACTGCCGATAGGCTATCGGAAAACATGTCATCAGTTCTCAAGGGAATCTCTTCGTACATAATCTTGACAACTTCTTTCCCATCCCGATCAATAAAACCAGCCTTGTTTCCCTTGAAGACTCCCGCCAAACCGTTTTTGAAACTGAAAACCTTCTGGTAAACCAGCGGAATGACAATCTTGCCGTTGGTATCGATGAAACCCCAGTGATCGTCCTTTCTTACGGCAGCCAAATCCTCGCTGAATGAGTTGACTTCGTCATAAATCGGTGCAACGAGCAGGCTGTCCGACAGGTTTACGAAACCCCACCGATAATTCACCTCAACCGCAGCCCGGTCGTCGAAAATGTCATAAACATTCTGGTAGCGGGGTGTGACAACCAGAGTACCTTTCTCGTTGACGAGGCCATATTTGCCGTCCAGTTTCACTCTCGCGCCTCCATGAAAAAACCTATCGACATATTCAAACTTCGGCCGAATGATCACTTTCTTCTTGCTGTCGCAGAATCCCCAGACTTTCCCTGCGCGGTAAGGAATTAGTTTTGCCTGTGCGAGCACAACCGCGGGTGAAAATAAGACCAGGAACCATAACACCCTCATCCAAGGATTGTTTTTCATTTGCGCCAAAATGTTTTCTCCGCCGACAATTAGATTGGTTACTCTGCTTAGAACCCGTTACTTCATCAGTATCATCTTCTTCACCTGCGTGAAGCCAGCCGCACTGAGTCTATAAAGATAAACTCCGCTGGGAAGATCGCCGGCATCAAACGTCGCCGTCTGGACGCCAGCGTTCTGCCGTCCGTTTACTAGCGACGCCACCTCTCTCCCAAGAACATCATAGACTTTCAAAGTCGCATCGCAGTTTGCCGTAAGCTGATAGCCGATAGTCGTACTCGGATTAAAGGGATTGGGGAAATTCTGTGCCAGAGAGATACCCGTTGGAAAATTGTTCTTTTCAGAAACTGAATTAGGCATGCCTACGGAAAAAACAGATGCAGACGTGTCCTTCACCGACGTTTTGTCCTGATCCATTACGACAATTTTGCAAGTTGACGAAGCAATCGAAGGTGCTTTCCATCTGTAAACTCCGAAACCGGCGTCGATGCCTGCCTGAACGAGGGAATAGAAACCGCCGCCGTTTGTCGAGAATCCAATTCTGACTTGATCCACAAGTTGACTTTTCCACCTTATCTCAACTATGCTGTCTGCAGCAAACTTCTCTCCTCCTTCAGGATAGAGAAGATTCAGTGAAGGGCCGGCATTGGGTGGATATATATAGAACTTATTCACGTTGAACCCAGCTGCGTTCACCACGAGTTTTATTTGATGGATTCCGGCAGAAAGCGTAAACGTCTGCGATTCGACGGTAGCCCACGACTGCCATCCTCCGGTATTCGGGACGTCCATGGTCCCAGTGACATCCGTCCCATCGACTTCGAAATGCAAGGATCCGCTCGTGGATGTCGAAGATACCCGTGCTCCGACCTGGTAAGTCCCGCTATCAGCTACATCCACGGTGTAAAGCATCCACTCGCCCGCTTGAGTCCATCCGACGTCGTAACCTCCGCCGCTATCCGAGCACGCTTCAATGTCTACCGCATCGTCAGGACGATATTGACCGCCTGTGTTCTGAAGATCCGTGTCGTAGTAGGCTTCTCCTTGTCCACCCAGGTCATAGTTTTCAGCTTCGATTGTCCCCGGCACCTGTGCAGGCGTGCCACCATACGGAGAAGTTGTGGCGCCGCTCCCGACTGCAACGCTTACCGTATCGGAAACATCAGAAGAAACGTCATTCGAATATGCCACCCCCGTCAATTTATAGTCGCCCGGAAAAACGTTTTTCCACTCCATCTGGTAAGGGCTCACAAATGTCTCTCCGATTTTCATCGCCCCCTGGAAGAAGTCGACTTTACTTATCGCTCCACTTTGAATGGAAGCATTGGCGGCAATGGTAATATCGGAATCAGGATCGAATGTGGAATTGTTCTGAGGAGACGTGAGTGAAACAGTTGGCAATTGCGTCGTGTCCTGATAGACCCTGACATAATCGATCTGCATGGTCTGAGGAAACACCGTACCACCATCGGGGTTCCCAGGCCAATTTCCGCCGACGGCAAGGTTAAAGATGATGAAGAATTTGTTCCGGAAGGCACTCAATGCCGTCGGCGAAATATCGACTTGATAGTAAACAGTATTGTCGACATATAACTCGACGGTCGTCGAAGTCCAAATCATTCCGAACAAATGAAAATCATCGGCAAATTTTCCCGCGCTAAGGGAATAGTTGCCGCCTGCTGACGCCTCACTTCCATTTTGACTCCAATGCAACGTGCCATAGACCTTGGAGTCACTTACCGGATTACCTGTACTCCCTGTTCCGCTGCCACCGATCATCTCCATGATGTCTGACTCGCCGCAGGCTGGCCAGCCAACCGAAGATATATTATCACCGATCAACCAGAATGCGGGCCAGAGTCCTTTTCCGTACGGAAGCTTCATTCTCGCCTCAATCTTACCGTACTGGAAGGAGAACTTGTCCTGGGTCTTTATTCTTGCAGAAGTGTAGTTGTAACCACCATAGCTCTCGTTCAGTGCCGTAATCGTCAGACAGCTGTCCTGGACATTGCAGTTCTCGGTTCGATCCGTGTAGTATTCCAACTCGCTGTTTCCCCATCCGCCGTTATTTCCAGTCTCGTAAGACCACTTCGTTTGGTCCAGGGTCGTTCCATTGAACTCATCAGACCAGACCAGTTTATAGCCCTGGGCAAAAGCGTCGGTGAGAATTAAAGAAAACAGCACGACCACATTTCTCATCAATCTCATTGTTTACTCCTTAAATCGCGTGCAATTAGGGGCTCCCACATAGCGGAGCAATGGCGACTCATCAAGGTATAATTCCAGATTTGTTATTCAGGTATCTCACCCAGTCACCCCAGGTACCCAAATAGGGCAATGCAGTTATTCTACCGCCGAAACCGATATACCTGTAAGTAAACATCGGTATGTTGATCACGTTGACTTCATTTAGGCTCTGCTGATTTATGGAATACTTGTACCTCTCCGCAAGGTCGGCCACATACCCGAGAAACTTCTCGTTGAATTTCTTTTCGAGGAGATTTTCCCTCATTTCGTTCTTCCGGGTTTCAAAGTCCTGCTCGGTCTTTGTGGTGTCATACTCCTTCCCAATCAATTTTATGATTGAGTAACCGCTGTCCGTCACGATAGGACCGTATACCTGGCCCTGCGTCATGTTCGACGCAATCCTCCCGATGTCACCAAAAGAATAAACCGAAAAATAACCAAACTCTCCGCTATCGTTCTTCGTCCAGGTTCTTTCGGTATATCTTGCAGCCAACTGCCGAAAATCTTTTCCCTTGTCTAATTGTCTGAAGATAGTTTCAACTGTATCCAGGCTGTGGGTCAATATCTCAACGATGTTGACCTGTTCCCGCTCCTTGTTCTCTAACTTCCTACCGACGAGTTTAATTATCGAATAACCACTGTCCGTTTCAATCGGTCCATAGGATTCCCCAATCTTCAATCGCTTCGCAGGTTCTCCGATGGCCCCAAATGAATCGACGGGGAAATAGCCGAATTCTCCGCCGTTGGCACTCGTCCACGACCTTTGCGTGTACTCGCTGGCAAGCTTGCGAAAATCCTCTCCGGCACCTATTCTCCTGAGTAAAGAAGTCACCGTGTCAATATTGTCGTTGAGGATCTCCAGGATGTCGACTTTTTCGCCCCCTTTTTCTTCATAGTAGAAATCTCTTACGTCTTGATCGGAAACATGAACAGAGTCTCTGAATGTATTCTTCAGCATTTTTGCAAGATAATCATCCGACCAGATGCCGACGTCTTCCTTGACTTCCGGCAAGTTTTGGAGACCTTCGTTCAATGCTTCGGTCGCTAAGAACTTGTATTGAATGTATCTATTAATGTTTTCCATAAGATGGTACGCGGTCGCCATCAACGAAGGATCCTTGACCAGGTACGGATAAACCATGAGGCTGTACAGATATTCCCTCAATTGGATCGGCGATCCTTCACTATGAACAAGGTCCTTATCGGGCAACGATTTGCCAATTTCATTTTCTACCTGCATTAAGTTTGCTTCGCTCAGGTAGAGGTAGCCTTCTTCACCGTAGTCATTATTCCGCTTTTTCTCGGACAAGATTGAAGAAAATCTTCTTGCTAAAGCCCAGAATAGAACGCTGTCAACCGCAGCCTTCTTGTCCTTGTAAAAATTATCCAAGTACTGCATCCCAATCACTCTGGATTTCCTCATACGTATTACTTCGATGATGGATTTGTTGTAATCGGGATCCTTCGCATTAGGCGGTACTCTATACTGCACCCCGACGAGTCTGAAGATAAACCACCCGCCCTCTGTCTTGACAGGAGTTGAGAAACCACCTGGCCTGAGATTGTAAAGAGTATCTTCCACGAAATCGTCACCCATCTGGCCGTACGTTAGTTTTATCGGTGCTTTGTTCGAATCATATTCGACCGGATCGGACTGTCTCTCAATCGAGTCGAACGGGACTCCGTTCCGGAGCTGTCCGTAATAACCGAATATGGTCGAGGAGTCTCCCGCAGAAATTATCTTTACCTCCAAAGTCTGTGAATATCTATTCAAGGCATTTTGTACATCAGCGTCCGTGATTTGGACTTTGGCCGCAACCACTTTCTTGTAGAGAGCGTCTCTGACATTGAGGTCTCTGATCTGCTCTATGGATTCCTTGAAGTAGTCTGTTTTCGAATAGCCGAGTCTTCGGGCTTCCTGTGCCAGAAGCTTCTCAGCAATGATCGAATATAGCAGGTCCCTCTTCGATGAATCTACATTCCACTGGTCGGACGACAAATGTGGAACCAGCTCGTACCTCAATTTGAATTCGTGCTGGGTTATCTTCTCGTCACCCACTACAGCGACGGGTTTGTCCTTCACCTGAGCCGCAGCTTCGAGATTGATCAACAAGAGTGGAGCAAGCAAGCTTGCCAATAGCTTTGTCATCTTACTTCTCCCAAACACCATCCATGAAAAGAATCGCAAGGCAGGCCTGGCGATTTATCGCTCTTTCTCATTTGAGTCCAAGCTGTTTAGCCATCCTGTAGTAATTCGATGGGGCTAATCCAAGTTTTCCTGCCGCCTCGGTATCGGACATGGAATTACTGCGGACGTATTGGAAATACTTTTCCCGCATTACTCTCTCCATCTGTGCAAGAGGGAGGGGGTTGCTTCTGAAGATTGATTCAAAACTGTCGGCCGACGCTGTTGGAGTACCCAAAGCATGTCGCACCATTGCCACGTTAATATTAAGCTGATCCGTGAACATGAGTCGCTGGACAACGTTCTTTAGCTCCCGGACATTTCCCGGCCAGGGATAGTTCACTAGCACATCGAGAGCTTCTCCATCAATCGTTGGTTTGTCTTTTCCCATCCTCGCGCTGTAATGTGAGAGGAAATGATCGATCAAAACGGGAATGTCATCCTTCCGATTAACGAGATCGGGAACGTGAATGTACACGACATTTAGCCTGTAATACAGATCTTCTCTGAATCTCTTGGCGCTTACTTCCTCTTCAATGTTCCTGTTGGTCGCGGCAATTATTCTCACATCCACCTTTATTTTTCCTGTCCTTCCGATTTTTTCCAGCTCGCCATCCTGCATGACTCTCAGGAGTTTCACCTGTGCCGGGAGAGGAAGTTCAGTTATCTCGTCGAGAAAGACTGTCCCATTGTTGGCGACTTCGAAGAGGCCGGGTTTCTTCTTGTCTGCTCCGGTGAAGGCTCCCCTCTCGTACCCGAAGAGTTCACTCTCCACCAATTCTGAGGGCAAACCGCCGCAGTTTATCGCGACAAGATTCTCAAACTTTCGGTTGCTGTTGTAATGAATATTGTATGCCACCAGCTCCTTCCCCGTTCCAGAAGACCCGCTTATCATTATGTTCACGTCGCTTTTTGCATACTTGGATATGTCTTCCTTCAGTTTGACAGTCTGGTCTGAAACCCCGATGATTTTCTTATCGTCTAGAATATCCTGAACATTTTTTACAAGCCTCTGATTGGACTTAAGCCACGCCTTTTCTATCCTTGACCTTTCACTGGCATTTATTATGCTGAGGATGAAGTCCGTCGGTTGATAAATAAATTCGATGTCCCCTGGATACTTCGTCCCGTACCAGAAAGCGCCCGCTCTGATTAGCTTGTTGGCAAAGTTGTAGTCGGTAATATTGATCGTCATCTTAGTTATCACTATGATCTGAAGAGAAGGAGCACTCGCTTTTATCTCCTGAATGAGCTTCTCTCCCATCAGCCCACCCGAAAGGTTCAGGTCCATGATCACAACGTCATAACTCTCGCCTTTGCTCTTGATGTGCGCTAATGCATCATTACCATCGGAAACGACATCGGTTAGCGTAATCCTGTCCGAAAAAGGTTTTATCGTGTTTTTTACTCTGACGACATCGTACTCTTCGTCCTCGACGAGCAAAACGTTGATTATGTTTTCATTTGTCATCGATCACCGAGTTTCACTTTCTGATTGTAATTGTAAATTCGCAACCCGCCTCCGGCAAATTTCTCGCGTCTATGTTCCACCCGCAACGCTTTGCCATTTCATAAGCGATGTAGCAGCCGTACCCGACATTTTGAAATGACGCTTCTTTTGTGGAGACATTTTCATGGAATATTTTCTTTACTCCGTTTTCATCTATCTCCAGCAACTCCGGCAGAATACCCACCCCGTTGTCCCGGATTGAAATGGTCGACACTTGTGTTTCCGGATGATAGGCTGTGCTGATGTTTATCCTTAGATTCGGGCGATTCCCGTGCTCAGTGCTATTCTGCACGAGCGGCTCTATGATCTCCCAGATTACGAATTCATTTATCGGAACGGGCGGCAAATCCTTCCCCTCCGCAAACTCTATCTCAAATGTCCCGCTCTTTCTGGAGGTTCTGAGGAAAATGTGGTTTACAATAAACCGGATTACTTCGTTGATGTCGGTGCAAAATATCGGGCTGCGGATCGTTTGTATCGGAGGATCGAACCATTTCATATCATAGATGATTCTTGAGACAAAATTGGCATACTTGCTGACCCGATACTTGACCTGGTCAATATTTGAAGGAGACAACATGGCAAGGTCTCCTCTTATGAAACTGACGATCTTCTCAGCTTTGTGATGCGTGCGATAAATCCGCCTGGTAAAAGCAAGCTCTTTCTCGTTGATCACTTGTTTCTTTATGTTGTTTTCATGTTCGGCAAGGAGAAGTTTTTGTGCCTCATCCCTCTCTCTAACGGTGTAGGACGATATGAAATACATAGAAAGGAGTCCGAGTGAAATGAGAGAAAGATAGATAAGCGAAGTCTGATCGGAATTGGAGACGATCTCACTCGTCATGAAAGAAAGATTAGGCGTGTCCTTAATGTAAACGGCACCGATATACTCACCCCGTAGAATCATAGGAACGAACGTATTAAACGTTCGCGTGTTTGTAATTACACTTTTTATTTGCTCATTAGACGCTAAGTCGTCGCTAACTTTGTCAAAAAGTCGAATCGCCTCTCCGTATGAACCGTCATCCGTCCTCACGTCAGGAGAATTGAGGAACATAAGACTAAAAAGAGTGTTCCCGTCATCGACCGCATACACTCTGTTATTTCTTTTCAGGAGGATGGCCATCTTCTCGGTATTGCGCTGCAACAACTGCTGGGTGAACAGAATGTTGAAACCCTTTATGATCTGTGCAGTCTCGTCTGCATTGGTTTTCCTGCCGTCTCGGTGCACGCTCTCCAGAAGCAATTCGAAAGAGGTCGTTGTCAGGTTGGCCGTCTTCTCAGCCGAATCCTTCTCGTACCATTCCTGCGCGTTTCCGAGGATTGACCGCATCGAAGATTTGTTGATCATGGACACGATTAGCTGGAATGCAAATACCGTTGCAAATATCACTGTCAGGTGCTTCAACTGGAAGTGATATTCTTTGAGTTTTTCGATTATTCTCAACTTACTCATGTTACACCTGTTCCACGTTAATCATCTGAGCCGCTGATGCTGCTAATTCTCACGGTCGCAGCTCTAAGCGCCTCTTTGGCAGATAATTTCCCGCTTATTGCTAGGTTTAGATAATAAGAAAGTATGTCTGACACCTTGGTGTAATTCTCGGAGAAGGGACGATAAACACCATACTTGAAGAGACTTTCGTAAAACTTCAACTCGGGATGTTTCACAACGAAAGATGAATCGGAGTAGACGGAATCGTTAGCCGGAAGGACACCGCTATACTCATACATAATCTCCTGTGATTCCTTGCCGAGCAAGAAGCGAACAAATTGTGCGGCTTCAGGTATTTTCGTCGAGAACTTGGAGATCATCAGATTCCATCCGCCGAAAACATATGCAGGCTTTGCCCCGCGCAGATGAGGTAAGGGTGCCACGACACATTCAGAGAATTCAACGGGGAATTCCTTTTTAAGCGTTTCGGTCCTTATAAATCCAGGCCATCCACGCAGAAATACACCGCTATTCTCCAGAAAGAACTGGTAACTTTCATCCTCGTTGAAATCCACCACTTTCTCCGGAGATATTTTATACTTGTGAACCATATCGACCAAAAGCTGGAGAGCTTCTTCCGCTTCGGGCGTTTCAAGCTGCATGGAGTCAGATAAAGCTATACGCCCATCCATATTCGCCAGAAGTTCAGTGTAGATACATGATAGTCCTTCGTAAGGAGCAGCTTGGAAGACGAAAAACGGTCTATTAGCAATTCGCATTTTTCCCCCAAGCTTGAAAAGATCTTGCCAACTGATTGAATGTGCCAATTGGTCCGACCAATATTCTCCATTTGGCAGGGCGCCGATAAAGTCTTTTCTATAGTACATCACGGCTATGTCTAGATAAAACGGAACCGCCGCCAGAACGTTGCTATAATGACATGTATGCGTGGCGTATTTCGTGAGAACTTCCGTTTGTTCGGATGGAATGTAATTCTCAAGAGGGAGACACCATTTTGCGAACCTTGGCACCCAAATCTGATCCACCGAGAATACATCTATTCTATCGCTCTTGCTCCGGAAATATCTCGCAAGGAGTTCCTTCCTTTCATTTGTGCTGAACTTGGAAAAAGGGAGATTGATCGGTATGACTTCGATTTCGCCTTTATGCTCCTCGTTGAAAAGATCAATGACTTTTTGTTGCGCGTCCGAAATATTATCGGCAAAGGTTATCCTCACAACTTTATCCGAGGAACCGCCGTGCGGGAAAGCATAGAACACGAGGACCATCGCAACCACGAGAATCGAAGTTATGATAATGTACAGTCGCTGATTGGAAGTGAATTTAAAGGTGGTCTTCTGCCCATTGAGCTGGAAATCCTTTAGCATGTCAAGACTCGATTCTTCAGGCTATTCTGCGAAGGCTTACAATCTTTCAAGTGGAAGGTCATTTATGGTCATGCAAAGTTAGACAAAGCTCAGGGGAAATAATATACCATCTTTGGAGACTACTTATCTGCTCCCCAATCTTATGCTTGACGAGACTTTTTGCTCAGCGTTGGGGTAATCAGCACCCAAGCCATTTTCTATCACTTCGAGAATTTTTCTGCAGCAGGGTAAAGACAAAATTCTTATGGGAATTCAAGACCCAAAGCTTTAATGTACTCGGCATTCACATCACAGTTTTGCAGCTTGCAGTCATCCAGGAAGTCTTCCAGAGCTTTTATCGCCTCCGACATCTCATGCCTGTTTTTTCTGATTTCATCAAATGACGTTCTATCGCTATTTGCAAAGCGTATAATCTCGTCATAACCTTTTGCCGTTTTGATCGAGACGACACAACTGCCTGAACTCAGTTTCTTGTACGGCCAGAAACACCATCCTATGCTGTCACGCTCTAACATTCTCCTGAAAGAATCTATCCACCGGCCGTTATTCTCTCCCGACTCTCCCAGCCAAAGCGGCACATTGTGCATGTCGCGAAAATCTAAATACTCCTGGATAACCGACTCCGTTGTGTCGCTCCAATACTTGTGGAAAGTATAAACAAGGTTCGAGTCGAATGGCATTCCAAAAATTTTGAAGTTCGTATCCCATTGAGCTCCGCCGACAATTATGATATGGTTGCGGTCCACTTCTCTGATTGCCGCAGTCAATCTTTTATACAGAGGGACCAGCAACGGATTCAACTTTAGCGTATCAAAATAGGGGGCAATAGGCTCGTTAAGCAAATCATATCCGATGATCGTGGTATTATCTCTATACCGTTCGGCAATTCTCTGCCAGAGCAGTGCGGCAAGCTGCTGGCTCTTCTCACTTTCGAACAAGAATGGATAACCGTAGCTGTCATCTATGTTGTCTCCGGTTTGTCCGCCGGGGGCACAGTGCATGTCGAGAACCACAAACAGTCGTGAGCCCCCGCACCAATTGACCACACTATCGAGCAGACCAAAACCTGTCGAGTCCCACCGGACCGGGTCTTCGTTTTGAACAAACAGCCGATAGTTGAATGGTATCCTAACCGAATTGAATCCGACTTTCTTTATGAATTCTATATCCTTTTGGGTTATGTAATTAAGGCGGTAGGTTGCCCAGAACTCCCTTGCTTTATCAGGTCCGACAAGTTCGTCAATCACCTCAGATATCAATCGCAGAGAACTCGCCTCTTTAAACTTGAACATGTAGCCCTCCGGCTCAAGCCAGTTGCCAAGATTTATTCCTTTAAGAATAATCGGCTTTCCGTCTGGAGAGACAATTTCCTTTCCGCGTGCTGACACGAAACCTGTCTGCCCGCACGAGGTGGATGCGAGTAATGCGAGGAATGAGATCACGCAGACTGAGATATAAGTGATGCGAGACAATGTTTCTCTTCCGTCCTTAACGGTCATCAATCAGCCTTTTTATAGACCCTGACGTAATCGATAACCATCTGTTGTGGAAAATAGGTGGTATAATCGGGAGATCCTGGCCAGTTTCCCCCAACAGCGACATTCAATATCAGGAAGAATCTTTTGTCAAATGGCTGGCCGATATATGTCTTGTAAAACATTGTTGAGTCGACATACCAACTAATCGAGACAGAATCCCACTCAACAGCAAACAAGTGGAATTCGTTGGAAAAAAAATGACCGATCGGCAGAGTGAATGTCCCCTGCCTTTGTTGATCTGACTGACCGTAGTGCAATGTGCCGTAGATTTTGTTAGGCTGCTGCCCGAGCATCTCCATGATGTCGATCTCACCGCTTTGCGGCCAGCCGCCGTAGTATGAATCGGTGGGCATCATCCAGATCGCCGGCCAGTCCAGCTTTTGATATGGCTCGTCGCTATCCACCACCTAGCTCCCACTTGACCGCCTACCCCGGGCCGGAAATATGCCATTCGCAAGCGACGGTTCTTCATCTCACCCCTCCTCGGGCCACGTCCAAGTCGCCTGTGGCGGCCGGACTCCTGCTCGGCCGCCCTGCTTTTCGGCGACGAGGACGCCGGCCGCCGCACTCCCACAAGAATCGCTCTCGAAACAAGTCCCTTCTCCCTGCGCCGCCGTGGTTGCTTGGGGCACTCCCGCGCGTTGCTGCGGTTTACGGTGCTCGCCGCCGCCGTCCGGCGTGCCGCCGCCGCGTCCTCACTGGGTACGCGGATCGCACGCGATCCGCGCCCCAGGAGGAGTCACATGAGGTGAGGGAGGATTCACACCACACGTTCTGCATGTCTGCCTCGCGGCCGACTCGGGCCGGGGCTCAACCCCCAAGCCCCAAGCCTCAAGCCTCAAGCCTTTTTCTGGTCCGCATTCCGAAATCCGAAATCGCCGGCTACGGGCAGGTCGTCCCGATCACCGCCACGAACGGATCGATGTCCGCGAACGTCACCGTGCCGCTGCCGTTGCAGTCCGCGTTCAGCCACGGGCAGCTCGGGTGGTTCACGTTCCACGCCGACTCGCCGCTCAACGCCTCCACGAACGGATCAATGTCCGCGAACGTCACCCGCCCGTCGCAGTTCATGTCGCCGGCACAGTCGCCCGGCGAGTAGACCAGATAGACCAGGACGCCGGTGCCGATGCTAGCGCTTTGCGAGGTGAGGGCGTACACCACCGGGCCGTTGACGATGATGTCGAAGAGGGGCTGATACGGGGCGTGGGCCTGGGATGCTTCATTCCACGCAATGAGGCTTGGCGAAGCGGGGTTGGAGACGTCGAAGACCCGCAGATTGCCACCCTCGCCGCCGAGGTAGGCTCGATGCGCCTGCACGGCCACGGAGAGAGCATTGGTCGGCGTGGAGTAAAAGGCCGACTGCCTCTGGGCGTAGGGATTGGCGACGTCGAACAAGTGCAGGCCCGGAGGGCCTCGGGGGCGATGGCGTCGCGACGTACAACGCGGAGACCCCCAGGCAGAGACCTTGACTCCGCAGAGAATCGGTCGAGATCAGTGATGGGTTGGCCGGGTCGGAGATGTCTGCCGTCACGCGGAGGTTTTCCCGGGCGATATGCGTTATGCCGTTCTGCGTGCTGCTGATGGCGATGTCCAGCGGGAGGGCATTCACTCCGTCGAGAACAACGCGCCACGTCGCTGATGCTCTGCGGGTCATCCACAGCGAAGTTGACCAGCCAGGCGCCGGCGACGTGCCGACCGCGCCGATCAGACCGTACACGTCGTCGTCATAGAGTGCCAGGCCGACCGCCCGCGGACCGCTGAAGGGAAACGCGCCGGCCAGCGTTGGCGTTGCTGGGTCGGTCACGTCCAACACTTGCAGACCGGCGTAGCCGGCGGCGGCATAGAGCGCGTCGCCGCGTTTGGCCAGGCCCCAGTTCTGCACGCTGCCGGTGTCGTGCTTGCCGAGCAGTTGGGGCTCGCGTGGGTTGGTCACGTCCACGGCCGCCACGCCGTAGCGGCGGTCGGTGACGTACAACGTGTGGCCATCCAGCGCCGCCTGATGGAACATTGCGGGGGAGTGGTAGCCACCCAATCGCCCCGGATGGGCCGGGTCGGAACAGTCGAGGATCAAGAGCCCCTCGCGCTCGTCACACAGATAGGCCGTCGTCCCCACCACAGTCACATTGGTGGCCGAGCCCACGGACCAGTATTCGCCCAGCAGCGTGGGCGCGGCCGGGTTGGTGGCGATGTCGAAGATTGCCAGGGCCCGATGGAGCGACCCATCGTGGCCCCCGTCGTTCTTCCAGTCAACGACGTACAGCGCGCCCGTTCGAGACGGCTCGCTGTAGGGGTACTCCAGCACTTCGGCCGGAGCGTCGCCCCAGGTGGCAACGTGCACCGGCGCATGGGGGTTGGTGAAGTCCACCACGAAGATGCGCCCTCGCGGCTCCGGCACGTTGGAGCCAAGCTGTGCCGTCGCATACGCATAGCCCCCGTGAGCGGCGATCCTGATTGAATCGATGGAGGCATTCAAGAGCTCGGGACATACACAAAGCCTAGCAGCCCCTGCCAAGCAGGGCCGGGACAAGGACTGGCCGAGAGGTCCAAGCACGCGACATAGCCGTAGTCATCGGCAGTGTATGCGTAGTCACCCTCGCTTGCCACCGTGAACGCGCAGCAGCCGCCGGTACACGACTGCCCTGGCGGGACGTTCTCCGGGTCGCTAACGTCAACCCATCGACCGCGGAGAAGTAATGCGGCACAGCATAGGCCCGGTTGCCGTGCAACAGCAGGTTGCCGTAGGTGACTCCGTTATTCCCGTTAGGTTGCTGGTTACCGCTAGAGACGAGCACCGGATGGGCCGGATCGGCCACGTTCACGACGGAGAAGAAGCTGGGGATATTGGATGCAATGAAGGCGTAGCCGTCCCGCACCTGGATGCCCCGCACCACCCCACCCACCAGGACCTTACCAAGCTCACTGACATTGGCCGAGTCGGTCACGTCGAGGATGACCATGCTCACGCCGCTGCCGACATAGGCCAGCGTCTGCGGGCCATTCTGCTGAATGCACACCGCATCGACCGACCCGCCCCAGGCGCCGATCAGCTCGATCCGCACCTCGCCCAACGCGGCGGCGGGGATGGCAATCGCCAACACGAAGGCACACAGCGCCGCGGCCGAAGGCTTGAGGCTTGAGGCTTGGGGCTTGAGGAAACGGCGGAACGCGGAACAGCACGCTCGCTACGGCCTCCGACTTCCCACTTCCCACTTCCGACTTCGGCCGACGGCTGATGGCTGACGCCTTCTTCTGGTTTCATGTTCAATGCTCCTTTAGGTTTCGGTCGGGCTCGGCGGCCCGATCACACGTCCTCTACCAGACCGCGCATTAGACCCAAGTCCACCTCGGGCCCAGGCCAAGGTGATCGCACGGCGGATCGACTTGCGCAGGGTCCGCGAGCCGATTTTGGGTCCTGGATTGCGGATTGAAGAAGCAGGCTTGAGGCTTAAGCCCAAAGCCGTCGCCCCGCCGCGAGCCTCCGGCTGATAGCTGACGCCTGAGAGCTAGAGCAGCTTGACGAAGTCGTCCATGCTCAGGCCGACATCGATCGTCACAATCTGCCGCAGCAAGCCGCGCGGATATCGTGGCCGCGATGCACCGGCACGGTCGTCTTGCGGCCGTCGGGGTGGGCCAAGCGGCGGTGCGAGCCGGCGAGCGGATCTGAACGAACCCGAGCTTGCCGAGCACCCGCAGCAGCGTGCGGGCGTTGATCGACGGGGTGTCGCTCACGCCACGACCTCGAGGTCGCGGACGCCGACGAAGGCGGCCGACGGGGCGGGTCGCTCATCCTCCAGGCAGAGGGCCGCAGCCTCGGCGATGTTGGCCATGGCCTGGTTGGACAGGTGCGGCCGGCCGAGCGGCAGCCGCGGAGCGTCGGCACCGACACGATGAAGACGCCGTCCTCGTCCTGCTCGATGAGCACCGGCAGGTGATAGTGGACGGCCCGTGCTGTTCGCTGATGGCGTGCCATGCGTTCATCTTACGCTCCGACTGCCGGCCGGGCAACCCCGTGGCTCCGTGTCGCCCCTCCGGGCCCACTCCATTTTGGATTGCAGATTGAGCCGAAGGCTTGAGGCTTGAGGCTTGAGCCTTGAGGCGCGGCCGTCGTAGCGTCCATGCGCGTCGGCGGGCTTCGCCTCGGTCCAGGTTTCACGCCTTCTTCTCATACCTCACATCTACCCATCTCGAGCCTCAAGCCCCAAGCCTCAAGCCTTGTTTTCAAGCCTATCGCCTCCGCAGCAGGGCCAAGCCACCGAGCGCCAGCAGGGCGAGCGAGGCGGGCTCCGGTGCTCCCGCCGGGATCGGCGTATTCGCGAGCGTCTCGTAGCCCCAGGCGAAGGCGTCGACTGGACGGTGTTTTGCCGCACCACACCGATCCAGCCGTAGTGCAGGTCGCCGCCCACCGTCAGGGGGAATTTCACGCCCAAGTAAGTGGGGACGCCTTCCGGGAGTTGGGAGCCATACCCGGGGACGTAAGTGTAACCGGCGTTGCGCCACGCGAATCCAGTGGGAATGGGGTCACTAAGGTTGACGCCGACGAGAAGCACTGGTGGCGACCCACCCACCTGCAAATAGCCGTTAGTTCCCCCGGACGCATAATTGTTTTCCGTACCAACCTGGTTGGACTGGAGGAACTGAGTGGGCCCGCCGACGGCTCCCGTCTGACTGGCCGCGTCGAGCACCATGTCCAAGCCGATCGGAACGGTGGGTGTGCCGCCAAACCAGTTGAAGTGCCCCGGCCCCGCCGGGTTGTCGAACCGGATCGGGCTCGCGTGGGCCGGCATGCCAGGATCATGGCGGCCAGGCCCGCCGCCGCCAGAACCACGAAACCACATTTGCGTCTCTTCATTTCAAACTCCTCCTCAGGAAAGCCGTCAGCGATCAGCTTTCAGCCTTCAGCCAAAAGGGCTATTTACTTGACTCCACTGGACCCAACCTGTAGTGTTGGGAGCGATGAGCGAGGATTATCCGCGAACGCTCCTGGAGTTCGAACGGCGTTTCAGGACAGAGGAGGCCTGTCGGGAATACCTGTTCGCCCTGCGTTGGCCGGAAGGTTGGGTTTGTCCCCGCTGCGGCGGCCGGCGGGCATGGTCGGTGCGGCGAGGCTTGTGGCGGTGCGGGGCCTGCGGCTACGAGGTTTCGGTCACGGCCGGGACGATCTTCCAGGACAGCCATCTGCCCCTGTCCACATGGTTGCGGGCGATCTGGCATGTGGTGAGCCAGAAGAACGGGATCAGTGCCCTGGGCTGCAGCGAGTGCTGGGACTGGGCAGTTACAAGACCGCCTGGGGGATGCTGCACAAACTGCGTCGGGCGATGGTCCGGCCGGGCCGGGATCGCCTGCGTGGGGTGGTGGAGGTGGACGAGACCTATTGGGGCAGCGAAGAACCGGGGGTGGCCGGGCGGCTGACCCACGACAAGGCCCTGGTCATTGTGGCCGCCGAGGAAGACGGCAGGGGCATCGGGCGAGTGCGATTGCGTCGCATTCGCGACGCCAGGCCGAGCCTGCATGGCTTCATCGGGCAATCGGTCGAGCCGGGCAGCACGGTCCGCACCGATGGGTGGGACGCCTATCTGGGTCTGCGGGGCTACACGCACGACCGGCAGGTGCAGCGGCATCGGCCAGAGGGCGAGCACCTGTTGCCGCGGGTGCACCGGGTGGTGTCCCTGCTCAAGCGTTGGCTCCTGGGCACGCATCAGGGTGCCATCGGGCAGGAGCACCTGGATTACTACCTGGACGAGTTCACGTTTCGGTTCAATCGTCGCAAGTCGGCTTCGCGGGGCAAGCTCTTCTACCGCCTGGTCGAACAGGCCGTGCAGGTCGAACCGGTACCGTTCGATACGCTCATCCACCCACTACCCCTAGGGGGTGGTGGAGTCAAGTAAATAGCCCTTTTAGCCCAAGAACTCCTCGGGCGGGAACGACCCACGGAGCACCAATTCGGATGTCGGATGTCGGAACGGCCACTTCACGTTAAGATGCGGCCGCCATGGCCAACCCAAGGATATTTGTGATTGGCGGGCCGAACGGGGCGGGCAAATCGACCGCCGCCGCCGCCATCCTGCCGGCCCGCTTCCCGACTGAGCGCTTCCTGAACGCCGATCAGATCGCCCGGGCCCTGGCCACCGACTCAGCCATCGAGGCCGGGCGGGTAATGCTGCGGCGCATGCACGAACTGCGGGACCGCGGCGAGACGTTCGCCCTCGAAACCACGCTCGCGGGCCGCAACCACGCCCGCTTTCTCCGCGAG
>CAVYHK010000043.1:0-8091 GCA_963768145.1 uncultured Bacteroidota bacterium
GCGTCGCGGATCGAGCTTGCACGGGCGGTGTGTCTGAGGTGGAACTGGCGGCAGGTGAACGGGGCACTGAGCGAGTACGCATGCTTCGACCTGCTACGTCGGCTTGAGGAGCGCGGGCTTGTCAAGCTGCCAGCCCCGGTGTCGGTGCGAAAGCGTGATCGACAGTGGCTTTCCTGTTTGCCGTTGCCACCGGACCTGATTGCGCTGACGGGACTGGACGTTCGTGATCCAGATGCTGACCTGAGCGCTGTGCGCGTTCGGCCCATCGTGGCCGAGGAACGCCTCGGTTGGCGCGTGTACATGGAGCGATACCACTACCTGGGGGACCGACCGATCGTCGGTGAGCACCTGCTGTATGCCGCGTTGCTGGACGGCGAGTTGGTGGCGCTGCTTGGCTGGGCATCGGCGGCGTTGAGGGCACCGCTGCGCGAAGCCTATGTCGGCTGGGACGAGGCGACGAAGCGACGTCGGCTGCACCTGGTGGCGAACAACGTCCGGTTTTTGGTCCTGCCGTGGGTTCGCGTTCGCCATCTGGCGTCGAGGGTCCTGGCACTGAATCTGCGACGCCTGAGCGCGGATTGGCTGGCACAGTGGAAGCACCCGCTCATGTTGGCCGAGACCTTCGTGGACACGGCTCGATTTCGCGGGACGTGCTACCGCGCCGCCAACTGGATCGAGCTCGGCCAGACCGCTGGCCGAACGAAACGAGGCAACAACTACTTGCACGGGGGCGCTGAAGAAGGCACTGTTCGTCTACCCGCTTCGAAGGCATGCGACGCGATGGCTTCAACGCAACGCGATAATTGAGTGCCTCATAAACAACAAAATTTATCTTGGCTTTTCGATTAAGTCAAGTCAAAATGAGTGTCAGTGTGACCCAGGTCTAGGTGTCTGCCTGGAGGCAAATGTCGGTCCGGTAAGGCTTGCAGAACATCAGTAAAGCTGATTCGTGATAATTTGGGCCGCTGGGTGCCTTGATTGGAGCGCAGTTCTTCTCCTGCGCCTGATGGTTAGTCAGTGAAAAGCCTATCTCAAAGGCGCAGCTCGCGGAAACACGAAAACAAATTGTAATCCCCTCTGCAAGCAGCATGTTGCTAATACTGACACCCAGATATTCTTGATGGGATTTGGCGAGACATTTTCACGGCGAATATGATGCGAAAAGGGTGAGCCAAGAATAACAGACTTCCAAAATTTGAACTCATTCAGCATTGTTGTTAGATTTTATGAGAAATACGTGGAAGGAATCGCGAAATGATCATTTTACTCATAGGCATTGCAACTTTCGTATCAACACTTTTGGGAGGATTGTTTGCCCTGAGGTTCAAGGACAAGCTCCATTTGATCCTCGGATTCAGCGCCGGTGCGGTTATTGGCGTCGCATTCTTCGATCTTCTTCCCGAGGCGGCAAATCTGCAGAGTACTTCAAACGATATTTCTTCCGTCTCACTCATGGTCGGGATTGGATTTCTCGTTTACTTAATACTCGATAGAATGGTGATCCTACTTTCGCACGGTGATGAAGAACATGGGGTTCTGCACCATCGTGGTACACTGGGAGCCGCAAGTCTGTCGGTTCACAGCTTTCTAGACGGAGCCACAATTGGCTTTGCATTTCAAGTATCCGCGGCAGTCGGTACGATCGTGACTGTCGCAATTCTCACCCATGATTTCTCGGACGGCATCAACACAGTCAGCCTTGTGATAAAGGACAATGGTACCAGGAGGCGTGCTTCGTGGTGGCTTCTGTTGGACGCCGCCGCACCTCTTCTTGGGATTCTCTTCACTCGCTTCTTCGCTCTCCCCAAAATTGAATTGGGCAGCATACTGGCAATTTTCTGCGGGAGTTTCATTTATATCGGCGCGAGTGAACTTCTCCCGGAAAGTTATCATGCGCATCCCAGGGTATTGACGACTGTAATGACATTAGTCGGAATTTCTCTTCTCTATATCGTCATACAGATTGCAAAGGTGTAGGGAGCGAAGAGTGAATAGTGAATAATGAGAGATTCCTAACTCTCCGCTATTCGCTGTTCACTTTTTATATTCAGTAGGATCTGGAATACCCGCCAGCCGAAAAGCTTCTTTCCGCTCGACACAAGTTCCGCATTTCCCGCAGTGCAATTTGCCGCCTTTGTAACATGAATATGTGACCTCGAATGGGACACCTAAATTCTTCCCGAGCGATGCAATTTCCGCTTTAGTCATGTCGATGAATGGGTCCTCGATTTTAACCCCTAAGTAGGTACCATGATGAGCCGCTTCCGAGATTGCTTTCAGAAATCCCGGGCGGCAATCCGGATAAACTGCATGATCGCCTGCGTGAGCCGCATAGAGAACAGTTTTAGCGTCAATTGATTCCGCGTAGCCAACCGCTATCGAAAGGATGATTCCGTTTCTGAAAGGAACGACCGTACTGCGCATTGTGGAATCCTGGTAATGTCCTTCTGGAATTTCGCCGCCGCTTCTTAGTAGGTTGGATTTGAAGAATTGATTGAGGAATGGAAGTTTGACTACGACGTGAGGAATCTTGAGTCGGTTCGTGATCTCCTTTGAGGCTGCCAGTTCCCGCTTGTTATGCTTTGAGCCGTAATCGAATGTGAGGGCGGTCACATCAAATTGCTTCGATGCCCAGAAGAGGAGGGTCGTTGAATCGAGTCCTCCTGAAAATGTAACGACGGTTTTTTCCATCACCGAACAATTTAACTTATTAAGACGATTTGAGGTAAGCCATGATATTGGGGATGATAGGTGAATTGAATTTTCGTGATGAAATCTTGACTTTAGAATCATTATTGGAGAAGACGAGATTTATTCGGAGCACACAAGATAGATGATTGGAAATTTATCGAAGCTGTTCGAAGCGGTAAGATTGCATTTTGGGGATGACTCTGGAAGCGTTCGGCGCAAGATCATCTTTATATACTTGTTGCTGGCGTTGGTCAACGCAATTGTGTGGGCGATTGCCTTCGCTACGTTCCGGGGTTTTCCTCTTCTCATAGGAACGTCGGTGATCGCATACAGCTTTGGTTTGAGACATGCGGTTGATGCCGATCATATCGCAGCGATCGATAATGTCACACGAAAACTAATGCAGGAAGGAAAACGACCGGCAGGGGTGGGCTTTTTCTTTTCACTCGGTCATTCGACGATCGTCGTTCTTGCATCTGTTGCAATTGCATTTGCCGCTGCCGTAATTCAGAATAGTTTTCCACAATTCCGAGAGGTCGGCGGCGTCATCGGCACGACAGTTTCTGCCGGGTTCCTGTTTGCAATCGCAATTGCGAACATGGTCATTCTCCGCGATGTTTTTAGGACGTTTAGTCAGGTAAGGAAGGGTGGAACGTATAGTGAACAATCGCTCAATGAGCTGCTGAATCAAAACGGATTCGTCGGGCGATTCTTCCGTCCATTCTTTAAGCTGATCAGGAAAAGCTGGCACATGTATCCACTCGGATTTCTCTTCGGTCTTGGTTTCGATACCGCAACTGAGATTGGAGTGCTGGGAATAACCGCTGCAGAAGCGACAAAAGGTCTGCCGGTGTGGTCGATTCTGATATTTCCTGCGCTCTTCACTGCAGGGATGTCGCTAGTCGATACGACAGACGGCGTGCTGATGCTTGCCGCGTATGGCTGGGCTTACGTCAAACCTTTGAGGAAGCTGTTCTACAACTTGACGATAACTTTCATCTCGGTGCTGGTAGCGCTGCTGGTCGGAGGGATCGAAGCATTCAGCGTAATTGGCGACAAGTTGGAATTGAGAGGCTGGTTCTGGGAATACGTGGGCAAACTGAGCGGTGACTTTGGAACAATGGGATATTTCATCATCGGGATATTTATCGTGAGCTGGATCGCTTCGACGATCATTTACAAGTTTCAAAAGTACGATGAGGTTAAGATAACAACCGGTGAGAAAAGCAGTACTAGTATCTAGGGTTCAAAAGCAGATATTCTCTTGATATTTCTCTCCGGCGGTCTTTCCAGTCGTTGAGCTTAGGGCCCTATTTCCTGCAGTTCGTTCGCACGAAAGTATTTGCGTTGAAACCTGATCGACACATTTACGAGGCTGATCAGAACCGGCACTTCCACGAGCGGACCTATCACTGCCGCGAACGCCTCGCCAGAGTTAATCCCGAAAACCGCGATCGCCACAGCTATTGCTAATTCAAAGTTGTTGCTTGCTGCTGTGAACGATAATGTTGCTGCCTTGCCGTAATCCGCACCAACCTTCCATCCCATCCAAAACGAGACAAAGAACATCACCACAAAATAGAATACGAGCGGCACTGCGATCCTGAATACGTCCAATGGTATTTGGACTATCAATTTTCCTTTCAGTGAAAACATGACGAAGATTGTGAAGAGCAGAGCAATCAATGTGAGAGGGCTTATCTTCGGTATGAACTTACTTTGATACCAGTCCTTTCCTTTCACGTGGATTAGGGCAAACCGGGTAATAATCCCCGCCGTGAACGGAATTCCGAGATAGATAAAGACGCTCTCCGCGATCTGTCTGATGGTTACATCGACCTTGAATGAGCTCAGTCCTAGCCAGTTGGGAAAAACTGTCAAGAACACATAAGCGTACACAGAGTAGAACAAAACCTGGAATATAGAGTTAAACGCGACCAGTCCGGCGGCATACTCGGTGTTCCCTTGCGCAAGCTCGTTCCAGACTATCACCATCGCAATGCAGCGTGCAAGCCCGATCATTATTAACCCTGCCATATATTCGGGATAGTTGTGCAGGAAAATCACCGCGAGTAAAAACATCACTACGGGTCCCACCAGCCAGTTCTGTATCAGCGACAGGAGTAGTATCTTGCCATTCCTGAACACCTTTCCCAATTCTTCGTACTTCACTTTCGCGAGCGGGGGGTACATCATCAATATCAAGCCAACAGCAATAGGAATGTTGGTCGTGCCCCTCTGAAATTTGTTCCAAAATGGAACTATTGAGGGAGAAGCGTATCCGATGAACACACCCAGGAACATTGTTGCGAAAATCCATAAGGTCAGATAGCGGTCTAAGAACGAAAGCTTTCGCTTGCTTGACTTCATTATGAATTCACCATTTTGTCCGCGCGTTCTTTCAGCCATCCTTGCACGCGCGCATCTATCTCATCTCTTATTATTCGTGTCCCTGCAAGTTTTTCCTCATGGCTTCCGGTCAAACCTGAAGGGTCTCTGAAGCTCCAATGCAACGTCTCCTTGACTCCGGGGAAGATCGGGCATCTTTCCGCGTTCGATTCATCACAGACCGTGACCACGTAGTGGTACATTCTTCCTTGCTTGAAAAAGTCGAACACACTTTTGGTTTCATTTGTTGAAATGTCAATGCCGACTTCTTTCATCGCTTCGACCACGATGGGATTTAGCATTCCCGGTTCAAGTCCTGCGCTTTCCGCAATAAAATTACCTCCGCCGTATTTGTTTAGAAACGCTTCCGCCATCTGGCTTCGTGCACTATTGTGAACGCAAATGAATAGAACTTTTGTCTTGCCCATCTTAACGCTCCATTTGTTTATTATCACTTGGTTGCTGAGACAGTTATAGAATAAAGGCCGGCGCCACTTGTGAGCTTGTAATCGTTTTTTATCTCCGACACGACTTTAATATCTCTGAATCCAACTTTCTTGATGATCGCAAGATAATCTCTCTTATCGAGTGCGCCGCTAATGCAGCCTGCCCAAAGTGAAGCGTCGCGCCGTTCTTCTTCGCTAATCTTTCCGTCGGTCACAATGTCGGAGACCGTGAACTTGCCGCCGATTTTTAATACGCGATGAATTTCCGAGAAAGCTTTTTCCTTATCCGGTACGAGATTAATGACACAGTTGCTGATAACCTGATCCACTGTGTCATTATCAACCGGCAGCGATTCAATCTCGCCTAAGCGAAACTCGACATTTGTCGCATTTGCCCTCGTCTTGTTCGCATTCGCTTTTTCAATCATCTCTTCTGTCATGTCGACACCGATGACTGTTCCGCTTGTCCCGACAAGTTTTGCCGCAATAAAGCAGTCGATCCCTGCCCCCGATCCAAGATCGAGCACAGTCATGCCTTCTTTGATATTTGCAAATGTCGTCGGGGTGCCGCAGCCGAGCCCCAGGTCGGCGCCGTCGGGAATTGAAGCTTTGTCTTCACCTGTGTAATTGAGAGAAATGTCAACGACTTCCTTGCTACTGCAGCATGATTTCTTCGGATGAATCCATTCGGGCGAGGCGCTCTTCGTTGCCTTTGTGTTTCCTCTGGCAATCTCGGCATATCTTTCTCTCACTTCTTCTTTAATTTGAGATTCACTTTTCATTAAGGCTCCTTTCAAGTCAAGTAAATTCTATTATCATTGTCTATTCTTTTTTGTGGAACAACTATCCATTGTGCAACCTGATTTTAATTCATCGAACAGCTTATTCATGTCATCTGCAAGTTCACCGATTGCCGCTCCGTTGAGGCAATAGCACGATGAGGGACCCTCCACGGTTCCTTTTACCAATCCGGCATCCTTCAGTTCCTTGAGATGCTGGGAAACTGTTGCCTGTGCAAGCGGCATCACTTCGACAATTTCGCCGCAAATGCACTTGCTGCGCTCCGCCAGTGTTCTGAGTATTGCAACTCGCGCAGGATGAGCGAGCGCCTTTGCCCATCTGGAGAGGCGGACTTCTTTTGTCTTGAACTCTTCTGTTTTCGTTATCGGCATTTTACAAATTCCTTATCGTATCTTTACGATAAAGATAATAAGAAGTTTCACTCTTGTCAAGCAAATAGTTGTCAATGAAAGCTTCTTTTTCTTGAAGGTTCCATGAGTAGTTGGTTTCTTTCCCCAAAACTTATAATTTTCGAGTGCCATGGAAAATGAATTAGGAAGACAATTAGTTCTCGGCGAACTTTTCGATCTCACTCTTTACAAGCGAATGAGTAAGATTACCTCTAAAGATTTGCAGCCCATGTTTGAAGAGCTCATTCCTACAGAGACTAAGCACTTTGCTTTCTGGAAGAACTTTTTCTCGCTGGAGGTGGAAAAGCTTGATTTTACACGACGGCTGAAACTCGAACTTCTTGTTTTAGTCGTGAAACTTTTCGGCAATCTCGGAGCGCACCTTGTCCTGGAAGCAATAGAAGTCTACGGTATCCGAAAGTATGTTAGTGTTTGGAATGTGTACAAGGGGACGCCGATGGGAGATGCGGTGCACAAAATCTTAGAAGATGAGTTCAAACATGAGGACGAAATTGTTTCGTCGTCGATTGAAAAGCACATACATCCTGAGCGTGTGCGCGATATCTTCTTAGGATTGAATGACGGACTCGTAGAAATCTTAGGTGCGGTCTCAGGATTTTTTGCGGCGCTCTCAAACATATCCGCCGTGATTGCAGCAAGCTTCGCAGTCGCTGTCGCGGGGGCAATCTCGATGGCCGCGGGTGCGTTCGGTGCTGTGAATTCTGAAAAGGAAGTCGAGAAGATCGAGTTGGCAAAAAAAGAGTTCCTCAGTGAGACAACGGTTGAAATCGTCGGCGACTCATCCAGCGCTTCTAAATCTGCAATTGTCGTCGGGGCCTCCTATTTCTTCGGTGCCCTCGTGCCGATGCTTCCTATTATTCTAGGCGCCAGGAATATTTTCTGGCCGCTCGCAATTGCAGCAGTCGTCATGATTTTTGTTTCGACGGTGATAGCTTTTCTGTCGGGAATGAAGACGTCGAAGCGGATCGTTACCAATCTCGGGATACTTGTTATTGCTGTCGGCGTCACTTACGCCGTTGGGATTCTCGTTAGATCAGTCTTCGGAATGAATATCTAATTGGCCTGCAGAGGTTTTGGCAACTTTGCGGGCTCTCGAAGTGGGTCGCTTGTGTTCAAATCTCTCCTTGTCTAACTTAAATAACTATGTTGCAATATTTTGTCGATTTTCTCAAAGTTTCGCTGCCGATCTTCTATCTATTTACCATTTTTCTTTATGGATTAGCATTTTTTCTTGATGAACAATTCGGAATCCGAAACAGGACCAAATTCCTTGTCGGCACCCTCATTGTTCATTTCATCTATCTGATCAGTCACACACTCCTCACGGGTCACCCGCCCGTCACTTCTGTTTTTGA
>CAVYHK010000044.1:0-121732 GCA_963768145.1 uncultured Bacteroidota bacterium
GGAAGAGAAAACTGGCCAACACTCCTCGTAGTTAATGTAAAGCATTGAAGTTGATTCCGTACTGCAATGCCAGCTTAAAATATATTATGACGACCGATGCCTGCTATGACGGAACTCACATTAAGTACGGGCCTGAATGCCTTATTCACCCTCAAAATCAAGTGTCGCTGACTTCCAACTGAACAAATGTACAGTTCTTGTTACCCCGATGGATTTAGTCTGAATTGAGTTTCTGTTAAGACAAAACATCGTAACACGGACTCCACCCACGGTGAATCATGCCATTTTAATGATTAGCCATTTGGCGCGAAAACTCCTCATTTAGAAAGACTTAGTCGTCGTACCCATATGATGGTACGTTTCAGTCATAGCAATTATTTATCCAGAGAATTTAATGCAAATGCGTAAGCTCCAATCGAAATCGCTTTGCTCGTTCCAATCCTGGATATGCCAACACCGGTCCTCGCTTCGGGATCGTATTTCACTTTCTTGTTCGTTCCGTAAACACTGATTTCTTTTGTCGAACTTTTCAAAAATTTTTGCAGCTCTGCTTTACTTCCAGGTTATAGACGGTCTGCACGAGTCTTCGAAATTCTTTTTTATCGGAGCTAACGAAACTGCTGTTCATTTCTTTCACGACGTACGGAAGAAAAACTTTTGAAGCTCCGGCAAGCCCGCCGCCGATAACTGCGATGCCATCGACGAGTGTGATTGCATTTGAGATCGCATCTCCTACAGCTTCACCCATCTCCTAAACGCTTTCAGTGCAGCTTCCTTGTTGCCAAGTTTTTTCCCGTTACAAATTTCAAAAATGTCCTTCGGCATCGGAGTATCTTCTAACTTGATTCCGGTTTCCCGAGCATAGACTTTCCTGACACCGCGTATGCTCGCATGCTCCTCTATGTTGGAGTGCGGTGCAAGTTTGTCTCTCGAAAGCCAGATTTCGGCCGCGTTGGAATTATCTCCGATGAAAAGACGGCCGTCATTGACAATGCCGGCGCCAAAGCCGGTACCGAGAGTTAAACCGAGGAAATGTTATACCGTTTCAGACTTCCGGTTCCGCGAGAAGGTCATTGACGTACGGCAGAAATCCGGCAATTGCTTCGCCGTATGCGTACAAGTCTCCATCATTGTTTATGAAAACTGGAAGTCCAGACTATCCCTCAGCATTGGCCGAGGGCGACACCGCCTTTGAATGCAGGAAGGTTCGGAAGATTACCTATAATTCCATTTGGATAGTCCGCCGGACCGGGAAAAGCAAAACTTATGGCAACTGGCTTTTCTTTGAGCATATTATTTACCTGACGGAAACCCTCCACAATATTTGACAAACATTTATCCAGGTTGTCGGCGTCAGAAGGCAAGGCGATTTCTTCGACGACTTGCTCGTTCCCACGAATAGCTGTGAAGACAAGATTTGTTCCGCCGGGCGTCGAGTGCTAAAACTGTTCTCTTATCTGCACTGAAGTTCACCGACAGGCCCTATACTTCTATCATGGCAGATTGATCCCTCTCGATCTTATGCAGCTTGAGCTTGAGTTACATGTTTGCGGCGAATGCTGTGCCCCTTGAGCCCGTAGAACCAGACGTACGCGTATGCAATCAAGGGTACGACATAAGAAATCTGAAGACCGCCGAGGTCAGCAATATGGCCACTGCAGCGGAGGCAAGATCGCTCCGCCGAGAATAGCCGCGACAAGTAATGACGAGACTTGGCTCTGTATACGCCGGTTCCTTCCAGTGCCAGCGAGAATGTGTTTAATGATCCTATCGATGTGAACAGGCCTACACCCACCACGCACCACATTGCCACTTTACCACCGGCGAGATAATTGCGGTAATGAGAAGGAGGGCTATCGCCGCCATGAAAATAGAAAGGGTGCGGCTCGCGTTCGCTTTTCCAAACTGGAAAAGGAGCCAGCATGCAATGAGAAGCGGAAAAGAAGTCTTCACGACCTCCCATCCGCTAAGAAAACCCAAAACAATAAATGCTGCAATAGGAATTCCGGCCAGAAGTATCTGCTTATTCCGCCTTTTCATTTCGCTCAATTCAATTGCACCCATGAATTTCTCCCGGATCAGCATCCCTCCCCAGTACAAAGAAACAAACTTGCTTGCATCGACAGGCGATAAACCGGCAATATTCTTTGTCCGAGAAAGTTTATGATGGAGCTGCCGATGGAAACTTCGCCTCCGACGTACATGAATCGCGACTACACCAAGTATGACATGCGGGAATTTCAGTGCCTTTGCTCCACGCTCGATCTTTCCTTCGCCAACATGCGGCAAATGCACAAAGAAAAAACTCCGGCAAGAATTAAAAATACTATGCTGAAAACAATGTATGGCACTTTCACCGACCCGGCGCCGTTCGCACGGCACGATTAAAATACTCGAAGATAAGGTAACCGCCGATAACGGCCCCAAAGTAGTGCCCACCGAGTTGAAGCCCTGTGCCAGGTTCAAGCGACTCGATGCAGTCCGTTCAGGCCCAAGAATTGTCACATAAGGATTCGCGGCAATCTGTAGCATTGCAAAACCGAGTCCGACAAACAAACAGAGCGACCAGAAAAAGTGGATACGAAATTGCACTCGCCGCCGGCCAGAACAATGAGCTTCCAACTGCCGAAATCAAGAGACTAACGACAACGGCGTTTTTATATCCGATTCTTGCGATGGGATCTCCGGTGGTCGTGGAAATCAGGAAATAAAGCAGAGACCCGATGAAGTATGCTCCAAAAAAGGCGAATTGTACCAGCATCGCCTGGAAATAATTCAAAGTAAAAGCTTCCTTGAACCTCGGTATAAGATGTCGTTCCAAGCCGTCATGAAGCCCCACATAAAAAAAAGAGTGGTCATGATAGCGAAGGGGCCGCGATAAATGGAAGATTACCGGCGTTTACTATGTGGGATACCGTTTCACTTTGTACATTCGCGTTTGTCATCAGTAAGTTCCAATCAGATTAGTTCACCAAAAAAATATCGTGAAAGAATAGCGAGTTCGCATACCTGTTTTCATCTTTTGATACGACAATTTTTTCAAGTTCCTCCAGCGATTTTCCTTTTGTCTCCGGCATCACCTTCCACACAAAGAAGAAGAACGGAATCATCATCACTGCAAAAAACATAAACACATTTCCGCCGCCGAAATTCGTGAGTGCGATTGGAAACACGAGTCCGATTATCGCATTCATGATCCAGTGCGTAAAAGATCCGAGCGCTTGCCCTTTCGATCTGACTTTGTTCGGAAATATTTCGGCGAGAAAACCCAGATGACGGCCCCTGCGAGAATGCAAAGAAGGCTATGAATCCTACGATGAAAACAACCACCCGGTGCTGCCAAAGAGAGTTTCATCATAATAATGGAACGCTGCTCCAGCAAGGGAGAGAAACATTCCGACTGCTCCAATTAAAAGCAGTGTCTTGCGTCCGAATTTATCGATGAAAAACATTGCGATGATCGTGAATACCATATTGGTAACGCCGACGGCAACCGCCTGAAGCATCGCGGCGTTCGTGCTTGCCCCGGCTTTTTCAAATATCATCGGCGCATAATACATTATCACGTTGATTCCGGATAGTTGGTTAAATATTGCAAGCAACACAGCGCACATGATTACGAAATTATATTTTCTTTGGAACAGCTTCGTCATTCCCTGACCGGCTTCTTCCTTCAATGAATTGACGATATCGTTCAGTTCGGACTCGACATTTGCGGCTCCGACTTTCTGCAAAACTTTCCTTGCTTCATCAGCATGATTTTTCCTGACGAGCCATCGCGGACTTTCCGGAACCAAAAAGAGAAGCACAAAGAATATTGCGGCGGGTATCGCCATCACGCCGAACATCCACCGCCAGTTATCTGACACCGATACTAGACAAGTAAATAATTCGAGAAGAATGCTACAAGAATTCCAAAGACAATATTGAACTGAGCGACCGCAACCAATCTCCCCCTCAATCTTCCTGGAGAAATTTCCGCGATATACATCGGCGCCATTACCGATGCTGCCCCGATTGCAATGCCGCCGAAAAAACGGGAAACCAGAAGCGTGTACCATCCGTGGCCATGGCACAGCCCAATGCGGATATAAAGTATAATGCGCCGCAAACCGAAAGCATGGCACGCCTGCCGAAAACATCTCCGGGTTTGCCCACCGCGATCGATCCGATGACAGTACCCCAAAGGCTATCGATACGGTATCCCAAGTGTGGCATCGGTAAGACTAAAATATTGCAGTGATGAATTTAGTCGTTCCGGAAATTACGGCTGTGTCAAAGCCAAACAGAAAACTTCCTAACGCGGATACGACGGTGGCAAATAGAAGGTTCTTGTTCATTTTATTACCGGACAGGTTAATGATAAGGGTCCAGAGAGCTCATGTTGCACAATATCAGAACGTTGAAGTTATTTAAAAGGAAAATAAACTAACCGAGCTATCCCGGCTTTTGTAATGTACTTCTGAATTTCGCGGAGTCTCGCCGCGGCTACTTCTGCAGTGATATCGCGCTGTGGATTGGCAAGCATCTCGTATCCAACCATGAATTTTTTTACGGATGCAGATCTCAACAGGGGAGGATAAAAATGCATGTGAAAATGCCACTCGGGATGATTCCTGCCGTCTGTCGGCGACTGATGTATCCCGGATGAATAAGGAAAAGAATTTCGAAAAGGTTATCATATTTAACGGTAATTTTCTTCAAAGCCTTTGCAAAATCCATGATGTCATTTTCATCGAATTCGGCTAGGCTGGCCAAATGACTCTTCGGTGCAATCAGGACTTCAAAGGGCCAAACAGCCCAGAAAGGAACGACGGCAGCGAAGCGGTCGGTTTCAAATACTATTCTCTCCTTTTGTTTCAGTTCCAATGAAATGTAATCACAAATCTTACATTTGCCCGTTCGCTTTCGATACTCTTCGAGATTCCTGGATTCTTTTGCCGGTTCAACCGGGACTGCGCTCTCAGCCCAGATCTGACAGTGTGGATGAGGATTGCTGCATCCCATCAACTTCCCCTTTGTTCTCGAATATCTGTACATAATTTACATCATCGAGCTTCCCGAGATTGATATATTCTTTCTTCCATACTTCGATAATCTGACCAATCTGATCTCCTTCCATCTCAGCAAGAGTCAGATCATGGCGCGGAGAAAAACAGACAACCCGGCAAATTCCGCTTTCGCTTTCTGCCTCTATCAGTCCGTCGAGATCTATCCTTGCTCGTTTTTCCCCGTGTGCGAGCGCACTGAAGTCATTGTCAAAAACAAAAGTATCGCGGTAACCGGGTTTCTTCTCTCCGCTTGTCCGTTTATTTCCGGGGCATAAATAACATTCAACATCGTATTCTGGAAGTGCGGCGGCAGGTATCCTCTCGACTTTGCCAAGCCATGGCCTCTTAAGACGACCTGGAGAGACAAGTATCCACTCCCCTGTCAGGATGTTCTTCCTGCGATGAGTTTTCGATTGAAGATTTTTATCCATCTCTGCAAACAGAAACTAATTAATCTTTGTCGAAGAAAAATCCAAGACGACAAATACCTCCCTGTCACTCATCTTGAGACAACCTCAGTTCCTGAGACAAGCTTGCATTCGTAGAACTGTGGCTCCTTCCCAATTTTCTTTTGATACTCGGTTCTTATTCGAGCTTTAAAATCCTGCAATGCATCTTCCGTGACAAGGTTGATCGTACATCCGCCAAAGCCCGCACCCATCATCCTCGCGCCTAGCACACCATCGATACGAGCCGCCGTCTCGACAAGAAAATCGAGCTCTGCGCAACTCACATTATATTTGCTTCTGAGACCTTCGTGTGACGCATAGAGGAGTTCACCTAGCTCTGTATACTCACCTTTCCTAAGAGCGTTGCACGCCGATTCTACCCGAGCATTCTCCTCAACGACATAACGGCACTTGTTGTAAACATCGGGGTCGAGTTCCGCTTTGCAATTTTCCAGAATATCAAAGCTGACATCGCGCAACTTGGAAACCGGATAACCAAGACCAGCGATTTTCTCCACGCCAGCCTCGCAACACTGACGGCGCCGGTTATACTCAGAATTTGCAAGCTCATGCTTCAATCCAGTATCGCAGAGAACGAGGCTTAGATATCTCATATCAAAGGGAATGTATTCGTAATCGAGCGAACGGCAATCAAGCTTGAAGACATGATTTTCTTGTGAAAGCAGGTTTGCGAACTGATCCATTATACCACACATAACGCCAATAAACTGGTGTTCGGATTTCTGTGCCACCATGGCAAGCTCAACATCGATCAATCCCCAGCTGAAAGATTTCGTTGAGTGCAAAAGCAAATCCGGCCTCGATTGCAGCAGATGACGAAAGTCCTGCTCCGATCGGAATATCTCCACCAAACAGACAATCAAATCCGTCTAAGGAGTATCCACGACGCTGCAATTGATCGACAATTCCTATAAGATAGTTGGCCCACCGTTTAGAAGATTTCTCCGGCATCTAACATCAAATTCGCAGCTATCCTGGACATTGGCTGCATACAACTTGCATTTCGAATCGTCTGTTTCTGAGATGACGAAGTCTATTGACCGATTTATTGCGGCGGGCAGGACAAAACCATCATTATAGTCTGTGTGCTCGCCTATGAGATTTATCTACCCGGCGACGGGACGATTAAAACGTCGGCTTTCTTTCCGAAGGATCCAAAAAACTGTTCTCTTATGACCTGGACCGAATTATCTTTTCGTCCGCTTAAAGTCTCCACCTAAATTTCCTGTAGAATTATCGTTCATTCAAATTCATTGGAATCTTATTCTCTCGCTTTTCAAACTAAATACATCGTTACTAACAAAAACAACTCCATTCAACTCGATGTAGATGTTAGCGCTAACAAAAATTTAAATGCTTTCAAATAGAATATCAAGTGTCTTGTATTTGCGAAAAAGATTCTCAACACCTCTTGACATTCATATTTGATGTCACTAAATTCAGCTTGTGTTAGCGTTAACAATTTTCGATGACCTTCTGTGCTAGAGCCGGCATTGGAACTGACGAGGGTGATAAAGTGTTGGGAAAACTAGTTGCGAATCGATTTTTTTTCTATTATTTTGTTAGCGCTAACATAGTGCCGAAGACTGATAGGGAGATCTTGTTCGAAAAATTGGTCACCGCACGCCCTTCTGACAACCTTTCAGATTGTCCCAGGATTGTTAGGCGGCACCTCTCATTTCCGAGTCTCCCGCCGGTACGTTTGGCAAATGAACAACTAAGACACCAACTCCTGAGGTGCAGCCCCGTCCCGCATTTCTGGCAACCTATTCGGAACCATCTTGTCAGAAGTGGTTCCGGCCGGCAATTTCTGCATGGCGTCAATTCATTCCTTGGCTGGCTCAAATTGTCATAAATATTACGACAAACCACATAGCAGAAGCTGAATGGAAGGGGATTTCTCCTTTATGATGCAGAAGTTTATATAGATGCAATCTCATGATTTCTTAATTACCGTATGGAGGTAGAAGGTAAAATGCTAACAAAGAGAAATGCTGGTTTTCTTGCCCTCGTGGCCCTCACGCTCACAGCACAAATGTCATGGGGAGCCACGGCTCGAATTCAAAGGCAAAGTGACTGGACAAACCACCGGCGAATCACTCCCTGGGGTTACAGTTCAACTTAAAGGGACTCTCTTGGGTGCAGCCACAGATCTGAACGGAAACTACGTCATTCCAAACGTTCCAGCAGGATCCTATACATTAAAAGCGTCGTATGTGGGTTCCAAAACACTTGAAATCAAAATACAATTGAGCGAAGACCAACAGCATTGAAGAGAACATAAAACTGGAGCAAGTTGGTGTCACTGGCAAAGAAGTGGTTGTCACGGCGCAGGCAAGCGGGCAGAACTCAGCTATCAATCAACAGTTGACATCCAATAATGTGGTAAACGTGGTTTCGGCGGCGCGCATACAAGAGCTTCCCGATGCAAACGCCGCCGAATCTGTCGGAAGGCTGCCGGGCATTTCACTGGTTAGAAATGGCGGTGAAGCAACACAGATAGTAATCCGCGGACTCCAGCCACAGTATAACACGATAACGGTAGATGGTGTACCGATACCATCGAACGATGCCGGGAGCATTCTTACTAGCGGTGCCTATGCTACCCCTTCGAACACTCCGGGCGGCCGCGCAGTGGATCTTAGTATGGTTTCATCAAGCTCGCTCGAGGGTATTGAGGTTTATAAGACGGTCACACCTGATATGGACGCCGCTGTTCTTGGCGGTACTGTGAACTTCGACATCAGGGAAGCAAAAGGTACACCCAACGGTGCACCCGTGGTTTCTCTCCTCGCTCAGGGAGCGTATGATAATCTTATAAGTACTTATAACGATTACAAGTTTGTAGCGAGCGTAGAGAAAAGGTTTCTCGATGATCGCCTTGGCGTATTTGTCCAGGGGATCGCACAAAGGCAGACTCTAACATCAGACCAACTCGGAGGATCTAACTATCAGCCCGACAAACAGGACAAGCCCGACTCAATAGTCCTGGGCAGTCTGAATCTTTCATTTTCCCCCACCGAAGAGAAGCGATATGATGGAACTCTGACATTAGATTACAGATTGCCTGACGGCAAGATAGCTCTCGTGAATTTGCTGAGTCATGATGACAAGACAACCGAATCCCACAGTGAAACTTACGATCTTGCTAACTATGGCAACGACATACAATTCGGAACGCAATTGTCATCTAACGCGGTCAATGTTATAACAAATATTTTGGAATACGAGCAAACCGTGAGTTCGATCAAGGTGGATGTGAGAGTCTCTAATTCATACTCGGACAATCTCACTCCGAATGGTTGGAACGTCACATTTGATCAGCTCTCGGCGGGGACAAAAAACATACCGGGCTATGAAAGCCCTATGCAGATTGCAAATGCAGCTCAAGCAATGATAAGCTTGGATAACATGTTCTGGGCAGGAAATTCGACGTGGCGGAGCTTCAACAAACAGAACGATACCCAAGGCTCTATTGATCTGGAGAGGAGTTTCAATCTGTCAGAAGAAGTCTCAGTCACGTTGAAAGGCGGCGGGCAGTATAGATACACTACCCGTTATTACAATTATGATGACGGTTTCGGCAGCTTGTATAATGCCAGTGTCGCCGGACGTCGGAAACAAATCGTTCTGGCTCTGCCGTGGCTGGAACAGCCGCCATATAATCTTGATCCCACGGGTGTTCAACTGTTTCCGATCCATGGGTTCTATAATCCCAATATGAATTATGGAAATTTCCTCAACGGCGATTATGGAATGTTCTCCGGTGTAAATGCAGGCACAATCGGCACGATTATGAATGAACTTGAAATTCTGGGTGCGGGAACGGCGACGCCAGAAACAGTGCCCGACTACCTTCCAGACGTGTACGGGAGTTTGGCGAGTGATTACTCTGGAAATGAATTCAGGAGTGCTGAGTATCTCATGGCAACAATTAAGGTTGGCTCTCAGATGGCTGTTACCCCCGGTGTTCGGTACCAGGGCCTTAAAACCTCCTATACAGCCGCTCATTTTATGGGCGATGCAGATGCCACGGATCCATATCCGAATGATCTTCCTCATACTGAAGTAACACAAGATGAGTACCACGGATATTTCTTGCCAGATGTTAGTTTGAAATATGATCCGCTCCTCTGGTTAAGCGTTCGTGGTTCCTATACTACTACACTTTCATATCCAGATTTTAGCCAAATCATACCGAGAGAGGACGTCTCGAGCAATAGTGGTCACTGGGTGGTTTGGAACAACTATGCTCTTAAGCCGGCGTATTCACATAACTACGATGTTCAGGTGGCCGTGTATAATAACAATGTTGGATTATTTGCAGTCAGCCCATTTGTGAAGCGTATTGATGATCTGGTTTTTGGCCAGGGGACTTACATAGTCGATCCTTCGCAATATCCGGGGGTTCCGAGCAATACAAAGACATATTCACTCTTTACCTATATAAACGATCCGTATCCGGTTAACGTCTGGGGGATTGAATCCGAGTGGCAGACACATTTCTGGTATTTGCCCGGTCCTTTGAGCGGATTAGTCATGAATGTCAATTACACTCACATATTTCCCAACTTGAGAAACATATGGCGCGGGTTTCAGGATGAAGGGAATGCGAAGTATCCTTACAATAAAACTGAGCTTTCGCCGGTCTATCCTTTTCTGCCTGCACATGTAGATACCTTCTACACCGACAGACTCATACAACAGCCAATTGATATTGTCAATTTATCGCTTGGATATGATTATGATCAATTTTCGGTATTAGCCTCGATGATATACCAGTCCGAAGTATATAATGGTACAAACTTCTATAATGCACTTCGTTCCGACAAAGGAAAATATGTTCGGTGGGACCTCGCGGTTAAGCAAGGATTGCCATGGTTAGGTACACAATTGTTCCTTGATATCAATAATCTCAACAGCGCAAATGATACCTATTTAGTTAGGGGTTCTGGTTTTCCAACGTCGGAGTCTGATTACGGACTGACGGCAGATTTAGGACTTCGCTGGACATTATGATGATTCACTCTAGGTAAACCTAAACATGAGGGAGAGGATTTACGAGAAGAACGTCTGCGTGAATGTCGCGGAGCCATCAAAAAGGCGATCTCCGACATGGATCGGGAGATCATGTGATAAAAAATTATCGCCGGGTTTCAATTTTAAGGTATAACTAACAAAAGAAAGGATGCTTCATCATGAAATCAGTTATCATCTCGTTGCTTTTGGTTACCGTCGCATCAATTGCAACAGTGCCATCGGCATCGATTGCTGCCCAAAGCGCTGATACTGTTGTTGTATCGGCATTGCCGCCGGGCAACCTCAATAATTTCATAAACGCTGATACCACTTCGGCAGGATACGTCATTCCAAATACGGTTTTTCTATTGAAGCCAACCGGTGCTCTGGATACCGTTTATTGGATGACGGCGCCGGTGTCAGCGAAAGGGAATGTCACTATCGTTGGCTACATCAACCCAACGACGGGCCACCCTCCGGTAGTTGCACCGTCTATTGCTGGGGATAACTCGTCGATCGGGTATTTTTTCAATCCACAGGGCAACGATACACTCACGCTTAAAGGCTTGTATTTCTTAGGGACACGGACTGACACCGTAGCATTTACAGGCCGTTTTGTTCTTCCGGTTGGCGACAGTGATGTTTATATTTTTGACCACTGTATCGTTGAGAATATTTCCGGTGCCGGTACTCCTAACCTTTTTGATACGTGGGGCCATGATCATGAGAGCTTTCACGTCACCAATTGCGAATTCAGAAATAACCAGGATGATAACCCACAGAATCCGGGCTTTGCCTGGGTGGATGGGGCGGCGGGAAGCTACCCATGCGATACTGCAATATTCAAAAACAATACGTTCTTCTTGACAGGCGGTTATGTCCTCGGGTCGTCAGGATTCGGCTGTACATACCTGGACTTCGAGCACAACACCGTCTTCATGACCGGGGAAGGAGGGGCCTTCGACTTGTATCAAATGACCAACACAGTTATAAAGAATAATATATTCTTTGGTATTTCTTCGGCAGCATATCCCTCCTCCTGGTACAACAATACCCCCGGCAGTTGGGGATCCTCCCTAATCCCGATAGATTCGCTGCGGACACTGAACTCGGCTCCTTACAATCTGACGGAAGCCGACAGGCATATCACAATCACAAACAATGCCTATTTTTGGCCGCAACAAATAGTAAACAATTGGATTCAATACAATGGCGGGGCTTGGGCGAGCAACAGCCTTCATTGGCCGACTTTCATAGATGCTCAGCCCGGGATGCTGACGAATAAAACAGCGTGGCCCTACGTTAATGCTGTGAACAATGACAGCGTCGACCCGGGATTCAATTCCACGCTGGTACAATTGGCTGCGGGCAATATGGCTACTTTTGTCGATACGTGTTGGAACAATGGTGGAACGGGCCAAGGCGTGCGCCCCTATGTGAACTCCTTGTTCGATCCCCCAACATGGGATGGTGTAGCGGCTAATTGGGCTACAACTCAAGGATATCCCGTGCCTGAGAACCTAAGATATACCAATGCGCTTACAGGCTCCGACGGCAAAGCGTTAGGTGATCTGAATTGGTTCCCTGAACAGCTAGGAGTCCATCAGACTTCAAACCTAGTACCCGCAAAATTCGACCTGAGCAACAACTATCCGAACCCGTTCAACCCATCCACAACTATCAAAGTTAGTCTGACTCACTCAGGCGTGATGAGCCTTACGATTTACAATGTACTGGGTCAGGTTGTGCAAGTGATTGACCAGGGTCGAAAGTCAGCAGGCGAATACACTTACAATGTCAATATGGACAGATTCGCCAGCGGCATTTACTTCTATACGCTTCGTCAAGAGACAAATTCGATCACTAAGAAAATGGTTCTCCTGAAGTAACACAGTCATATTCTTCTCCTATTGAACAGATGGATCATGCCTGCAGTCTCTCGGGGCTGCAGGCTTATCCATATGAGTCATGATTTACTGCGGAGTTCAGCAGCGTGCCCACGGGACCGTTGTGCTGACAACGTGATTTGTTTTGAGATTTCCGGTGAACGATAAATCGTGGCGGTCTGCAATCGGCTCTGTGATAGGTCATGAATCCGTCAGGATGGACGGGCGAAGGTGCTCGATCGCTTTTGTTTGACCCTGGCTCGGGTTGCCGAAAAGCAGACAGGAGTTCTCTTGAGGCAAAGGCTGTGGTTCCTTCCTGCGAGATTCCTGTGAAACCGCGTGCTGTAACCAGCGCCACGGTTATCGTGAATGTGGCGGACACGAAAGGTCATTCAGATTGGTTTGCACAAAGCGGCAGATGCTCTGATGACTGGCGAGAGTTCGGAATATTGACAGCTTCAACAAGAAACGGTGATGAGGTAAAGATATGAAATATGTGTTGATTAATGAGCGATCGTTCGCAAGAAGAGCAAGACCAGGTGCGGTAAATCATTCTAGGATGACGAATCTTTCTTTGATGTCTGTCTTCTTCTGTTTGTTACTTTTTGAACCGATGGAGGCGATGGCGCAGTTTGCAGGCGGCGCAGATATCGGTTGGCTGTCGCAAATGGAGGCCAACAGATACGTGTTCAAAGATAATTCGGGAATTCAAAAGAACTGCCTGGATATTTTAAAAGAAAAAGGAATCAATGCGCTCAGGTTCAGGGTTTGGGTTAATCCAAGTGGTGGATACTGCAATAAGAAAGATGTGGCATACATGGCTCATCGCGCTGACAGCATGGGATTCAGTGTGCTGATAGATTTTCACATGAGTGATACCTGGGCTGATCCAGGACACCAAACAAAACCAGCGGCCTGGGCAAATGACTCATTTGATCAACTGCAAACCGACGTTTATAACCATGTTTACGGCGTTCTGGATACGCTCAAGTCAATTGGTGTAATTCCCAAGTGGGTCCAGATTGGAAATGAGACCAACGACGGCATGTTATGGCCGGACGGAAGAGCGTCGACAAACATGAGCAATTTTGCCGCCTTGATCAATAGCGGTTATAATGCCGTCAAAGCTGTCGACAGCACAATCCAGGTAATCGTTCATCTGTCAAACGGACATGACGATGCAATGTTCGAGCAGATGTTTGATGGCCTGAAGAACAACGGTGCCAAATGGGATATAATTGGAATGTCGGTGTACCCCTATTGGGCCAGTTTACCGTGGGCTACGGATGATACTCTGGCGCTCTTAACCATGAAGGATATGATCTCCGGGTATCAAACGAAAGTAATGGTGGTGGAGGCAGGCTACGTCTATAACGATCCGATCAACGCGAATCACTACTTGTTGGATCTCATAGCAAAAACCAAATCGGCGGGTGGACTGGGCGTCTTTTATTGGGAGCCTGAATGCTATAACTGGCAAGGTTATCAACTTGGGGCGTGGGATCCTAAGACTGAGGAGCCTACAGCTGCCATGGATGCCTTCTTAGGCATAAACGCCACCAAGGTGAGGGAGCAGAAAAACATTCCCGGCTATAATTTTAATATCTACCCAAACCCGTTTAATCCCACGACGACGGTTGAATATGACCTCCCTATTCGTTCGAGAGTCTCAATCGCTATTTACAATCTACTTGGTCAGGAAGTAACTGGACTCGTTGCGGGTTATCAGAACGAAGGGTATCACGATGTAATCTGGTCACCGAAAAACGTTTCAAGCGGAGTGTATTTTTGCAGGATGATATCGGAAAATTTCTTGGCGATAAAGAAGATCGTTTTGCTCAAATAAGTCAATATGCATTTCGAGCGGAAGCGGAACAAAATTTGATTATTTTACGGCCAACTAGTTGAAGCGTGTACTGATGAAATGTTTCGGACTAAAACGAGACTTTCCTGGGAATCACGGTGGAGTTGGTCCAATTCAGGACCAAGAGACTTGCATTATCGGTCGTCGTTGGATAAACAAAAAGATAGGAAGTAACAGAGTGGTTCGACAGATTTGCGCGACTATAGCCATCCTTTCGATCGGATTGCTCCCGGCTTTTGGGGCTCAGAGAAATGGCTCCGGGTCTATTGATACGAACGCTCCTTCCGCGCGGCAAAAACTTCTTATGGATCTAGGCTGGAAATTTCATCTCGGGAATGCTGCCGACCCCCAAAAGGATTTCGGGTTCGGCGTGGAGGCGACGTTCTCGAAGGCGGGCCAGGCAAGTGGTCCGGCAATGCCGGATTTCAAAGACTCAACCTGGAGAACAGTTGATCTTCCCCACAATTGGGCAGTTGAGCTCGGATTTGTTCACGCGGACGATGGGAACCTGACCAGCCACGGCTACAAACCTCTTGGAAGACAATTCGCTGAAACTTCTGTCGGGTGGTACAGACGATCTTTTACGATTCCTAAGTCCGCGGATGGGAAACGAATCGTCGTCAAGTTCGATGGGGTCTTCCGTGATTGCATGGCCTGGATCAACGGGTTTTTTCTCGGAGAGCACCTCAGCGGTTACAGTGAATTTAGCTATGATATTACTGACTACGTTAGACTCGGCGGAAAAAATGTGCTTGCACTCCGGGTAGATGCCACGCAGGCTGAGGGATGGTTCTATGAAGGTGCAGGTATTTATCGTCACGTATGGCTTCTGGAATACGCCCCGGTTCATATTCCGCTTTACGGGGCTTACGTTACGACGGATGTCGTGAATAGTGAGGCAACAGTAAAGATCCAGACTAACGTGATCAACCAGAGTTCTTCAATAACACATTGTCAACTAGTTTCAGCTCTGGTCGATGAAGATGGGAAGGATGTTGCAAGTGCTTCCTCGCCAGTGACAAATCTTAATGAGTACGAAAAGAAATCCTTCGAGCAGAAAATCGTGGTACCAAACCCTCATCTCTGGTCGTTGGCCAACCCATATTTGTACAAGGTTGTGCAGCTTGTGAAGACAGGAAATGAGATCGTCGACAAAAACGTGACAAGCATAGGAGTTCGCACGGTCGTCTTTAATAAGGACCAAGGCTTCTTTCTAAACGGGAAGCACGTTGAAATCCACGGAGTATGCTGTCACCAGGACCATGCCGGAGTCGGGAGTGCGCTTCCTGACGGGCTTCAGGTATTCAGAATCCAAAAGCTGAAAGAGTTGGGAGTCAACGCTTACAGAACCAGCCACAACCCGCCGACTCCTGAGTTGCTTGAAGTATGCGATAGCCTCGGAGTTCTTGTTCTAGACGAGAACAGACTGATGGGATCGTCGCCCGAACAAACCAATCAACTGAAGACCTTGATTCTGCGCGACAGGAACCATCCATGCGTGATAGCCTGGTCGATTGGGAACGAGGAATTTGGAATCGAAAGTGACGAAACTGGTGCTCGGATTGCTCAGACGCTCAAACGGGTGCAGCGAGAATACGATCCGTCAAGACTGTGCACTGCGGCAGCGGACAACGGCGATCAGTACGAAGGTGTCAACAGCGTTGTCAATATCCGTGGTGAGAATTACATAGAGCGCGTAAAAGATTTTGACAAATATCATCGCGAGCACCCGGATCAGCCCATGTGGGGGACAGAAGAGTCGAGTGCTTATTCCGCGCGTGGCATTTATGAGACGGATAGCACCCAAGGTTATGTCTCTGACTACGACGTTAACTACCCTTGGTGGGGAGCAACCGCCGGACGATGGTGGAACATCTATGCTCCGCGGCCGTTCCTGACCGGCGGATTTGTTTGGACCGGATTCGATTACAGGGGGGAGCCGACTCCGTACAGCTGGCCCGAATATCAATTCTAATTTTGGGATAATGGACATGTGCGGCTTTCCCAAGAACAACTTCTATTACTATCAATCTTGGTGGACAGACAAAGATGTCTTGCATGTTTTTCCACATTGGAACTGGAAAGGGAAGGAAGGCCAGCCAATCGACGTATGGTGCTACAGCAATTGCGACAGTGTTGACCTGTTCTTGAACAGCAGAAGCCTCGGTACGAAATCCATGGCACGTAATTCACATCTGGAGTGGAAGGTGAATTACGCGCCAGGAACCCTTGAGGCACGCGGCTGGAAGAGCGGGAGAGTAATCACATCGAAAGTTGAAACGACAGCGGAGCCTCGAGCTATCAGCCTGATCCCGGACCGTTCAGTAATTCGTGGCGACGGAGAAGATGTGTCGGTGGTCACCGTGACCGTCGTTGACTCTCTGAATCGAGAAGTGCCGACGGCAGACAATCTCATCCGTTTTGAGCTCGAGGGTGCAGGGAAGATTATCGGCGTCGGGAACGGCAATCCCTGCAGCCACGAGCCGGACAAGTATCTGGACGGTAATTATCAAAGAAAACTATTCAGTGGAAAGTGCGAGGTTATAATTCAATCCCTTCGCTCTCCGGGAGAGATCAGACTGAAAGCTTATGCAGAAGGTCTCGAGCCGGCAATTCTGAGAATCAATGCTGCGCCCGCGGTCTTGGAGCATGTCGTCGAATAATGAGTCATGGATGCAATTTGAAATGGAGCAACTAATTTTGGAATCGGAGTCTGAAATACTAAATCGATTGAAGAAGGAATTTATCAGTAATTTTGGAGAAAACACGAGTGCGATTATTGTTCGGTCGCCGGGTCGTATAAACCTTATTGGAGAACACACTGACTATAATGAAGGATTCGTCCTTCCGTCGGCGATCGATCGGGCCATCTACTTGTGTGTGGCGCCGAGGTCGGATGATGAAGCAACGATTCGTTCCGTGGATTTCAACGAGAGTTGTCATCTCGATGTCAAGAGTCCAAAGAAATCTGAGAGGACATGGGCAAACTACTTGATTGGGATCGTGGTCGAGCTGAAGAAGGCCGGATTTCCGACGCAAGGGTTCGACTGCGCTTTCACCGGCAACATTCCGATTGGGGCGGGTATATCGTCTTCAGCTGCCCTGGAAGCAGGGTTTGCTTTTGCCTTGAATGAGATTTTTGATTTCGGCATTGACCGCGTTCAGCTGGCAAAGATATCGCAAAGATCGGAGAACGATTTCGTGGGTGTAAGATGCGGGATAATGGATCAGTTCGCCAATTTGTTGAGCAAGGCAGAGTGGGTACTTCATCTGGACTGCCGCAGTTTGAAGTATGAATACGTACCATTCATGCGCAGGGACGTGAAGCTGGTGCTTTGTGATACGGGAGTGAAACACAGCCTCGCGTCATCTGAGTACAACTTGAGAAGACGCCAATGCGAGGCAGGCGTGGCAGCCATAAGAGATGGTAATGTTGAAATATGCAGTCTGCGAGATGTTAACCTTGCGCTGCTCGACAGCCATAAAGGTCAGCTGAGCAACGATGTGTACAAGCGATGCAGATATGTGATCGAAGAGAATGCCCGCGTTGACGCAGCGTGCGGATTTCTTAAGGACAATGATTACCTTCGCTTTGGCGAGCTGTTGTACAAATCTCATCAGGGTCTCAGGGACCAATTTGAGGTGAGCTGTAGAGAACTCGATGTCCTCGTTGAGTCGGCGTCTGCCATCGAGGGAGTCCTCGGCGCCCGAATGATGGGGGGTGGATTCGGAGGATGTACACTGAATCTTGTCGAAGGGAACTCCATTGACCAATTCAAGCAAAAGATCCGCCAGGCATATCTGACTGAGACGAACAAGACAGTGCGATTCTACGAATGCGCCCTCGTTGCGGGAACAAACGTCGTATCCGACTAAGGAAGGTGGAAGAGAGCCAGGATTTATTCGGTCACTTTTAATACTTCCCGCCTGCCGAGTGCAGCATATTCTTATTGATTCTCTGCTGGAAAATTCTCGTCAGTCAAGAAATTAGTCGTCATCAAATAGTCTAGATTAGAAAGCTGAAAAATAAAAAAGGCGTCTCCTATTGAGGGACGCCTTTTTTTTAAAATACTTTCCGGGCGGTGCTGCTATTTGCCTGTGTCTTTATCTACCGGTTCCACTTTGTCCACTGCCAGTAAATCCATTCCACCCTTGCTGTAAACTGTGCCGGTGATTTTCACCTGCTTGGCGGCATACTGAACAAGAAGTGAATTCGCGGGTTTCTGTGTGGCAGTCATGCAGAGATAAACATGTCCGCTCCCGTCGAGTATCCCGACCGGTACGCCGTCCTTTATGCACATCTCGGCGCAGTCGGCGTGACCAGCTCCATGTTCGCCCTTGGTCATGTAGCACGCCATGTCGATCACTTCACCTTGAACAGTTGTCAGCGTGTCGCTCATTGCTTTGCTCATGGACATTCCTTTCATATCCTTCATGTCCTGAGCGTGACTCAAGTTGGCTGTTACAAGGATTGAAGCAAAGACAAGCATCGTAATCTTTATGTATCTCATCGTTTCCTCCGATTTTTGTATTTGTTCCGTACTCATCGATAAAGAAGAAAACGAACACGAATGGCACAAATGAGAGAATTGATTAGCGGTCATTCGGCTCTTCTATTCGAGTGATTCGTGTTCTGTTCTTCTCCGATGTTTCTTGATCCGGTCTATTTTTGCGACTTATCGTAACGCGCTGCGGCTTCTTTCCAGTTGATGTTCTTCATGAAGGCAGCAATGTAATCCGCACGTTTCAAACCGTAATCTATCATAAAAGCATGTTCAAAGACATCGAGGACCACGATAGGAGTGCAGCCGGCAAGGTGTCCCATGTCATGCTCGTTGATCCATTCGTTGTAGAGTACCCCGTTGGTGCTGTCCAGGTAGAGCAGCGTCCATCCGATTCCTCTCATACTTCCAGCGGCTTTGAAGTCTGCCTCCCAGCTCGCAAAGGTGCCGAATTGCTTCTCGATCGCACCATGAAGTGCAGTCTTGTTTCCCAGCGGTTCCTTTCCGCCCAGGTTGTCGAAATAGAATTCGTGCAGTCTCATCCCGTTGAATTCCCAGCCGAAACGTCTTTTCAATTCGGCATATTCGGGTGTCGCGGTTTTTCCGTCTTTTAACATCTGTGCGAGAATATCAACAAGCTTGTTTGTGTTTGTCACATAACCTTGATAGAGCGTGAAGTGGTTTTCAAGCAATTGCTTGGAGAAACCTTCCATGCCGATCAAATGATTGTAGCTCTTAGCTTGATATGGCATCTGTTACTCCTTTTTTGTGAAAAGACATCATTCAATATTTTGTGAAACGAAAAGTGCAAATTGAAGAATGAAAAAGAAAGCTGAGTTTCCCTTTCCCAGTGTACTGGGCACTCCATTTCACTCTTCACTCCTGGTTATGCGCTTTTATATTAGGCATCGAACGAGTGACCGCAGCCGCAAGTCCGAGTCGCGTTGGGGTTATCAAACGTGAATCCTTTGCCGCTGAGGCCATCCTGATAGTCGAGAAGAACGCCGGAGAGATAAGGTAGGCTGCGCTCATCGACGAAGATTCTCACTCCATTGACATCAAAAATCTTGTCTGATTGCGTCGGCTTCTCGTCAAATCCGAGGACATACGTGAATCCGCTGCACCCTCCTCCTTTGACTCCCATTCTTAAACCGGATGTGTCGGGTATTTTATTTTCTTCCATTACTCTCCTGATTTCACCCGCTGCCTTCTCCGAAACCTTTATTTCTACTGGAGCTGTTCCTACTTCACTCATTTCATTTCTCCTATCGTCTATTTGTAAACGAGAATTCTCTTCTTATTGTGGAACAGGCTTCCCCGGCGTCCTGGTCCGGAATTCCGGATAATTCAAAGTCCACACACTTGTCGAGACTTGTTTAAAGATACCGTCGGAAACCATTCTACTAATCAACATTCGGGTTAGGGTTTCGAGTTCCGCGTCGGAGACTTTTGAATGATTCGATAGGAGATAGTATTTCAGTGCATATTTTATGTCGAGGTAAAACACGTTTGAAAGATGGAAAAGAGGAAATTTTGAGTGGAAAAATTGCAGAAACTCTATTTTGTTCTGTTTTAGAAATTCAGCAGTTGTCATGAAACCTCTCTCTTTAAAAGATATGATTCTTCAAATTGGGAATCCAGTACAACTTCCTTGAAATTCTGTCGTTTACTCTCTAACCTATGACCGTTAAGCATCAATGGGTTGTTCATACTATGACATCCTGAGTAAATCAAAACATAGTTGCGGTGCGGCGCCGTAGGCGCCAAATGTTTGTAGTATAATTAAATACGAATTAGAGTAAGCTCCATTAGGAGCGACCTGTCCGGAAACGAGGAATGACGACGGCAAACACCTACACACAAATTTACATCCATGTTGTCTATGCCGTTCAGGGAAGGCAGTCATTGATTCCAACGAGCCGGAAGGAAGAATTGTTCAAGTATATCACAGGAATTGTTAAGAACCGCGGTCAGAAGCTGATCGCCATAAATGGGACGAGCAATCATGTCCACATATTTATCGGTATGAAACCGACGATTGCTCTCTCAGACTTGGTTCGTGACATCAAAGCTGGTTCGTCTGGATTCATAAACGAGAAGAAGTGGTTGCGAGGGAAGTTCAATTGGCAGGATGGATTCGGAGCATTTTCTCATTCACATTCTGAGATTGACGATGTTGTACAGTATATCAAGTCTCAGGAAGAACATCATAGAGAAACGACATTTCGAGAGGAATACACAACGCTGCTAAAGAAATTTGCGGTGCAATATGACGAGAAATACCTTTTTACACGGATTGACGACTTGTATTGAAGACATGTCGCCACTAGCGTGGCTAAGATATTTTGCGAACGAAATTCCTATAAACAGTGCGCTCCTAACGGAGCGAATCAATCTAATCTTTTCTATCAGTTGAAGAATTGTTTATTCTCTCATCAAAAACATTGAAAGAGACATCATGGATCGCAGAAAAATCGTAATACTTGGTGCTGCTGGAAGAGACTTCCATAATTTCAACACCGTCTTCAAAGACAACGATGAATACGATGTTGTCGCGTTCACTGCGACGCAAATTCCGAACATTGACGGACGCAGGTACCCGGCAGAGCTTGCGGGTAAGCTATATCCAAAAGGAATCCCCATCTTCGCTGAATCGCTTTTGCCACAACTGATAAAAGACAATGGAGTTGAGCAAGCAGTGTTTTCTTACTCCGACGTGTCTTTTGGTTACGTCATGTCTAAAGCCTCCCAGGTGATGTCCCTCGGTGCCGACTTCATACTGCTCGGTGTTAAGAAAACAATGCTGGAAAGCAGAGTGCCGGTGGTCGCCGTCGTTGCGGTTAGAACCGGGTCAGGGAAGAGCCAGACCTCAAGAAGAGTCTGCGATATCTTGCGAGGGAAAGGGCTTAGAGTAGTCGCGATCCGTCATCCGATGCCGTATGGAGATCTGGTCAAGCAGCGAGTCCAGCGTTATGCCAGTATTGCAGACTTGAGCAGGTACGAGTGCACGATCGAAGAGATGGAGGAATACGAGCCGCATATTGCGAACGGGACAATCATCTACGCAGGAGTTGATTATGAGGCGATTCTCCGCGAAGCAGAGAAGGAAGCTGACATCATCGTGTGGGACGGAGGAAACAACGACACGTCATTTTATCGACCCGATTTGACGATAACCGTTGCTGATCCCCACCGGCCAGGGCATGAACTGACTTATTACGCAGGCATGTCGAATATCTTACTCGCAGATGTCGTGGTAATAAATAAAGTTGAGTCGGCTGTGCGGGAAAATGTAGATTTGGTGCGGCACAATGTGCACAGCGTAAATCCGGATGCGGCGATCATCGAAGCGGCTTCTCCTGTTACGGTCGATGACCAATCGTTAATCCGAGGCAAGAGAGTTCTTGTCGTTGAAGATGGTCCGACGCTTACACACGGCGAGATGTCTTATGGTGCGGGAGTTATTGCGGCTCAGAAATTCGGTGCGAAGGAGCTTGTCGATCCCCGTCCGTGGGCTGTGAACACAATCTCAGAAACATTTAAGAAATATCCGAAGACCGGAAAGCTCCTTCCCGCGATGGGCTACGGCGAGAAACAGATCAAGGATCTGGAAACGACTATTAATAAAGTCGATTGTGATTCTGTGGTGATAGGCACGCCTATCGACTTGCGGAGAGTGGTTAAAATAAAGAAGCCATCTATTAGAGTGCGATACGAGCTGGCAGAAATAACTAAGCCTGACCTCAAAGAGATTTTAGAAGCATTTTTGACCAAACATAAGTTATCTTAGTTTTCATGAGTCAGAGTTGATTAAGCTTAGGTTCGGCGCATACAAAGAAGGAGAATGTCGAATGAAAACGGGGACCGACCAGTACATCTTGACAGGACGTGAAGATTCCGGGATGGGGGGAGTACTATAATGAAGAAAGATTTTGTGAGCATTGCCGACTGGTCATCGCGCGAATTAGCCAAGATTCTTCAGTTGTCCGCCAAGATGAAAACTCGTCCTGATAAGTATAAAGACTCCCTGCGAGGCAAGTCGGTTGCTTTGATATTTGAGAAACAGTCGTTGAGAACGCATGTTACATTTGATGTCGGAATCTTTCAGCTTGGCGGGCATTCGGTTTATCTTACTCAATCTGATATTAATCTCGGCAAACGGGAGAGCATTTATGACGTGTCGAAGAATCTTGAGAGATGGATGTCAGCGGTAATCGTGCGGACATACGCGCACCAGAGTTGCGTTGACATGGCCCGATATATGAAGATACCGGTTATCAATGCACTGACTGATTTCGAGCATCCGTGCCAGGCTGTAGGAGATTTCTTGACTGCAATAGAACATCTCGGCACATTGAAGAAAAAGAAATTTGCTTTCATCGGAGACGGGAATAACGTTTGTAATTCTCTTATGCTGATGGCTGCAAAATTGGGGATGAACTTTCTCGCTGCGACCCCCCCAAATTATGAACCAGCCGAGGACGTGATAAGGTTGGCGAAAAAGGCTGCAAAAGAAACTCATTCGAGCGTCGATGTGGTCCATGACCCGAAAGATGCTCTGCGAGGAGCGGACGTTGTCTACACGGACGTTTGGGTAAGTATGGGACAGGAAGCAGAGAAGGAAGCAAGGTTAAAGGCATTTCAAGGTTATCAGGTGAACAGGGAATTGATGAAGCTTGCGAATAAGTCGGCCATTTTCATGCATTGTCTGCCCGCACATCGAGGTCAAGAGGTGACAGATGATGTCATAGATTCGAAGCAGTCCGTCGTTTGGGATGAATCCGAAAACAGGCTTCACTCACAAAAGGCGATCATTTACACACTGTTGGCAGGGAGATAGTGTGATACGGAAGAGTGGATCATAATCCCTCTTGCTAACGTTGCTTCTGAATCATAATTTATTTGATGGATGCGATAAGAATGGAAATGTGCAGTATTCTGTGTCTTTTCTCATCCGCGCTTTTCTTTTCCAATAATTACTCTAGGAGTTCATTTGTTAGTCACTCTTTGTAAATCAAAAATTCATCGCGCGACCGTTACACAGGCTGAACTCTATTATGAGGGAAGTCTGACGATCGATTCGGAGCTGCTCAAAGCTTCCGGCATTTTGCCGTATGAAAAAGTCCAGGTCGTTAACTTGAATAACGGCGAGAGGTTTGAAACTTATACTATCCCTGGCAAGGCAAACTCGGGTGTGATTTGTCTGAACGGACCGGCTGCTCGGTTGGGGACTGTTGGCGACGAGGTGTTGATTATCTCTTATGCCGAGTTTGACGAAGCAGATGCAAAGACCTACACGCCAACGGTAGTGCTGGTTGACAAGAACAACAAGATCAGGAAAACCTTAAAAGGACACTTGGATCAACCGAACTCCAAAGGCTCGAATCGAAAAAATCTGTCCAAAGGGACGAGTCCGGGCAGGTAGGGGATGGGGCACCGCAGCTTTGCAACTGTGATTCTTGCTGCTGGCAAGGGAAAAAGGATGAAAGATCCCAATTTGCCAAAAGTGATGTACAAAGTGAACGGGAAGCCAATGGTTCACTATGTTGTGGAATTGGGGAGGCGGCTTGGGAGCGACCTGATGATTGTCGTTGTTGGGAACGGGCGCGAGATCGTGACGCGGTATCTCAAACAAGAATTTGGAGATAGCGTCGTTTTTGCTGTTCAAGAGGAACAGTTAGGAACCGGCCATGCCGTGCTCCAGACGGAAGAGATGCTTTCAAATTTCGACGGTGAAGTGCTTGTCCTTTCGGGCGATGTCCCCGTCCTGACGGAAAAAACCATGCGGCATCTCATCGACGCCCATTATCAGAGTCGCGCAGTCGCGACTGTGCTGACGGCAAGAGTGGATGACCCGACCGGTTACGGACGGATTGTCCGATTCCCTGACGGCGCCGTCGAATGTATCGTTGAACAGAAAGATGCTTCTGAACAACAGAGGAATATTAACGAAATCAACTCTGGGATTTACTTGTTCAGTCGGAAACCGCTTTTCGAAGCATTGCATCATCTTGATTCCGACAATGCCCAGCATGAATACTACTTGACAGATGTGCTTGGTTATTTCGCCCGACACGGGATGCGGATAAGCGCACTTGCTGCTGAGGATTTTAACGAAATAAGAGGGGTTAACACACCTGAACAGTTGGATGAACTGGAGAGGATTGTTCAACTGAATAATCGCGGCTTGGGAGGCTGAAATGTCGAGCACGGAACAGAATAGAATGATAGAAGCTCTACGATACAAAACCTCCAAAATGGCCCCAAGAGACAAATACGACTACGAGATGTTCGTGAAGCGAGACAAAGATGATGAAGACCTCGATTCATTGTCAATGAAACGGCTTAAGGAGCTGTTCGACAAGTACTCAGGGAAAAAGTAGTTCCCTCCCGGCCGGGGCATCGGCCGGCTGGCTTAGACGAGACCAAGGGCCATCATCTCCTGAATGGAACTTGGACTTGCTTCGGGTTGTTAGGGCTTAAGATCTGTCAGATTTGTGCACCTTATGTGATACTGATCAATTTTCGCCAAAAAGATGTTTGGGAAATTCAATTGTTTTGTGTATTATTGAGGTGCACAGAGAGACGAGTTGGATATCGGAGCTAGGTTTCATGAACAGATGCTGAGACAGAAGCTCAGCCTACGGCTCCACCGGTTGGTACCCGAAATCAATGCCGAAATGTGTCTGGCAAAATACAAAACATAAGTTGTCACTAATTGAGGAGGATTGATGAAAAAGCCACACGCTCGCGGATTGCTCATTAGAATAGCTCTTTTTGGAACTATCGGCACCGCGGTTCTTGTGACTGGAAAAATAGACGCTTTTCGTTATACGTATGACAGCACTGTTATTCCAAAAGAATCCATACCGGAACTTGACCGCCAGACCTACATTTTCCTCAATAAATACGGAAAACACCTTCAGGACTTTTCCTATGCTTATGGAGTCGATTGGCGGCTCGCGTTGGCGGTCCTCAGGCAGGAGTCTGGTTTTGATCCGAACGCGACCTCAGACAAAGGTGCTTCGGGTTTCATGCAGCTAATGCCGGTGCTAGGACTCCATCTGGCATCTTTGAATAATGTGGATGACTTATCAGACCCGGTCGAGAACATCAGGTTAGGTGTAATCCATTTGAGAGACATGCTCAGAACCTACTCTGATTGTGAAGGTTATGACAGGTTGGAGTTGGCCGTCGCTGCTTATAACTGCGGTGCGGGAAGGATTCACGACGCTCAAACCGTTGCCGAGTTTCTCGGAGACAAGCCAAATCTGTGGTCGGCAGTAAAACCAGCAATGCCCCTTTTGTCGGCAAGATATTCTCCGCTGCACGAGCATATATGGGAAGCCGGGAAGCCGGTGTCGGGGACATTCGGCGACTATGAGCAGACTCTAACCTACGTTGAAAATGTGATGCACTATTACAATATTTATCGAAATGTGTTGCATGAATGATGGAAAATAGTTCCGGTTTTGAAGCCCGCCCATTCATCATACGGACGGGCTTTTTTTATGTGGTCATTGTGGCGCTATTACCGCATCTTCTTCACGCCCAGCCGCCGGGATGGGACGTAAGTTCTTTCAGAAGCATAAACAATTCGCGATCAGCCTTTCTTGATGCGACAGTCGGTGCAAATGACTATTCAGTCCTGCCGATTGCCATTGCGGCTCCGGTTGTTTTTGGTGGCGTCGGCCTGGCGGAAAAGGATAGTTATACTTTCGATACAGGGGTGATGATCGGAGTGTCTGAAGTGTCGGCATACGCTGTTTGCGATCTTCTGAAGAACATAGTGAAGCGGGACCGTCCATACACAACACTTTCTGACGTTTACACAATGCACCTCGATAGTGCGGACAAATATTCCATGCCATCCGGGCACGCGACCGTAGCGTTTGCCATCGCAACGGCACTGACTCTTCGCTATCCCAAGCCTTACGTTTATATCCCCGCATTCGTGTGGGCAGCGTTTGTGGGATACGGAAGGATCTACATGGGCCTGCATTATCCAAGCGATGTTTTGACAGGGGCAGTCTTGGGGAGTGCATCTGCTTTTGCGATCCATCTTATCACCCCACAAATAAGCAGGTGGCGTGAGAAGATTCTTGGAGATGACCTCGGCGTTCAGCTGACAGCTTCCCCCGTACCAACACTTGTCAATTTGAAGATAACCTTCTGAGAATCGTGGTCTCTGCGGTTTCAAGAAGCGCCAAGATCGCACTCGCTTATGCGCTGATTTGTCTAATCTGGGGGACGACCTGGCTTGCGATCAAGTTTGCAATATTCACCGTGCCTCCATTCTTCAGCGCGGGGATAAGATTCACGATTGCATCCCTTCTGATTTTGCTGATCCTGAAAATCCGAGATTTCAAGTTCCACATCAATCTAAGGCAGATGATTTTTCTGTTGTTGATCGGTCTCGGTTCATTCAGTGTGCCGTACGGATTGGTTTATTGGGCTGAGGGTAGGATCACTTCCGGTTTGACAGCCACGACATTTGCGGTCATGCCATTCTTCGTGGCGGTCCTGTCAAGAATTTTTTTGAAAACTGATGATCTCTCTTTCTGGAAAATTTGTGGGATCATTCTCGGATTTGCCGGTTTGCTTGTTATTTTTTGGGGAGACCTAAAATTAGGTTCGTTCGAGTCCGCGGAGGGAATTCTCGCAGTCGTCGCGAGCACGATTACGAATGCCATGGTTGCAATCAGCGTGAAGAAGTTCGGCAGGGAAATCGATCCCGCTATTCATCAATCTCATCCCGATGGCATTAGGAGCGATCACTCTGCTGCTGACGAGCATGGTGTTTGAGAGCTGGAAGAACATGAGATTCGATACGTCAACCGTGATTGCGATACTCTACCTGGCGGTATTCGGCTCGGTTGTGGCATTCACACTCTATTTCTATGTGTTGAAACACATCAGCGTCGTCCTCCTGTCGATGACTTCGTTCATAACTCCTGTTCTCGCGTTGACTGCGGGCTCAGTGGTTCTTGGAGAGAAATTTCCTCCCGGAACGCTTCTCGGGGCTGCGCTGATCTTTTGCGGGATACTCGTCTTGAATTTATTAGGGGAAAACCGAGGCGGGTCAGACCGGATTTCACACCAAAGAAAAGAAGTCTCCCCAAGATGAAATTGAAAGCCGTGTGCTTTGCTGTTTGCACGACGATAATCTCATGCTTCATTAGCCCAGCTTGTTTAGCTCAGGAAAGATTTGAAGACAATGTCAAGATCCTTGCCCCCCATGCGGAAGATTTAGGACATGTTTACAAAGCGAATTACTCAGGGCACCATTCTTACGATGTGATCGAATATAAGCTTTCTATGGATTGGTACGATATTATTTTAGGATTGTCAAATTCGTACTCTGGCACCATGCAGATGAAATTTCTGCCTGACCTTGCGAATCCACTCGATAGAATCGATATCGATAACGATACGACCTGCCTGCATGTCGATTCGGCATTCTCAGGCAGCAAAATGCTCGCCTTGACCAATGCGGGCATGAAATTAAATGTAGTATTGAACAGGAATTATGGCTCGGGAGACACTGGAATTGTGACGCTCTATTATCACGTTGTTGATCAACCCGCGAATTCGCAAAAAGGATTCTATTATTACTCCGCTGGCGACCAGCTCGACGTCGTCATACACCGTTCCCCGCACAATCGCGTACACGATGAGCGAGCCGAGCGATGCGCACGACTGGATGCCATGTTATGACGATCCGTCAGATAAGGCTCTATGTGAAGTCTCGATCCGCGTTCCGGACGGCTATGTAGCCGCTTCGAACGGGACGCTTTCAAGCAGGATAGATAACCACGATGGGAGCACGACATTCAACTGGAGTGAGGTTTATCCCATCGCAACTTATCTTATGTGTGCGACTGCGGCACAATTTTCTGTCGTGCAGAGGAATTTCATAAAGAGCAACGGCGACACCATTCTGATTCAATATTATGTTTTCCCTGAAGATTCGTCAGGCGCCGTCTCCAGCTCCGATTGCAATATTGACACTGTCGCTTCTATGATAGGATTCTACGAGTCGCTCTACGGTAACTTCGCTTTTGACAAATACGGAATGACGGGTATCGAGCCGTTCGGATATGGGGGCATGGAACACCAAACCATTACGACGTTGTTGCGCAAATATGAATTCAATCGCAAGGTCGTGGCTCATGAGCTTGCACATCAGTGGTGGGGAGACATGGTAACTCTCGGAACATGGAACGATATTTGGCTGAACGAGAGTTTCGCAACGTATTCCGAGGCAATGCAGCTTCAACACCTCAGCCAAGCGGCATTCGAAAGCGAGATGGAATTTTATGCGAGTCAATTTTTCATGGAAGACTCCCAAATAAGATACCCTGTCTATGCGCCGCCTCCGGGTTACATATTTGGTCTTGCGGAATATTATAAGGGTGCATGGGTGCTCGATATGCTAAGGAGCATTGTTGGCGATTCAACATTCTTCGAAATACTCAGAACCTATCGCGCTGAATTTCAATACGGAAATGCGATCACGACTGATTTCGAGAGTGTGGTGAGCCAAATAACTCATGCCGACATGAGCTGGTTCTTCAATGAATGGATTTTTCAAGCAGGATATCCTGTTTATTCTTACACTTATCGAAAAGAAGGAAATTTGCTTGTATTTTATTTGAAACAAGTGCAGACGAATGCGCCAATTTTCAAAATGCCAGTCAAATTCTCGGCATATTTTCAAGGAAAGGGAACAGTCGGAAGTTTTGTCGATTCTGTGGCGTCACAGACATTTACCATTCCATTTGCGGCTCAACCCGACTCAGTGTTCTTTGATCCGTATAACGAAATCATGAAGCAAGTAGTGACGTGGGGTGACACTACGATTCCGTACTCTTCTACATCGATAAATATTTTCCCCAATCCGTTTAAGTCATCAACCAAAATTACTTACACAATTCCCGCAGGAACGAAGGTGAAACTAGAGATTTTTGACGTTCTTGGCAGGAGGATAAAATCGTTCGACGCGGGCTATCAAGAAGCAAACACATATACAATTACATTCGATGGGAGCGAACTTGCGACCGGAGTCTACATCTGCAGGATGACCTCTGATTTCGGAAATAGAGTGATAAAATTATTGCTGGAGAAATGATGAAAAATAGATATTACTTTGCGGCTGTAATTATTCTTGCCTCGTATTGGTCATCTGCGTTTGGCTGGGGACAAGAAGGACACAAGATAATCAACCAATCTTTCACGATTCATTTTCCGGTTGATACGCTGTGGTTTGTCCGGTACACGACATACTACGCAGCTCACGCCTCTGATGCAGACAACCGTAAGGTCACTAAAAGTGTCTATGGACCATCGGATGAATACCCGAGACATTATATTGATATTGATTATTATCCGGAATTTTACTCGAGCTGGTTTCCGCATGACATCGATTCCCTGATAACGAAATACGGTTCTGCGACAGTCTATAAAAATGGTGATCTACCCTGGGCAATAAAATACGATTACGATTCTTTGGTAACGTTTTTGAAAATTCAGGACACTATAAACGCAAATAGAGTGATTGCCGATCTTGGACATTATATCGGCGACGCGCACCAGCCGCTGCATTGCACCGAAAACTACAACCGAAAGGGTGTCCATTCACGTTATGAGACGACGATGATCAATGACTACTCAAGTCAGATAACAATTACTCCAGACACGGCATACTACATTCCGAATGTCTTAGATTTTGCATTCCAGGTTATTTACTATTCCAATTCAAAGGTTCAGATGATATCTGATGCAGATGATTCGGCAACAACTGCAGCGGGGAGTACTTCTTCGAGTCTTTACTATCAAATCATGTGGTCGAGGTTAGGCGCTATGACCGTATCGCAGTTGGAGGATGCTTCTGTCTCACTCGCCTCGCTGGTGTACTCAGCCTGGGTCGACGCAGGATTTCAAGTACCTGTTGGTGTCCGTGGAGCATCTCCCACGACATTTTACGTCTCTGGACCGTACCCGAACCCGTTCAATCCTTCGACACATATCGATATCAACCTTAAATCCCCGTCATCGCCGGGGCATGTTTACGTCTATTCAGTAACTGGAAAGTTGGTTAAGAGCGAGGAGGTAAGTATGCATGAGGGAAAGAATCAAGTCGCGGTTGACTTCTCAAATCTCTCCTCCGGGACATACTTCATCACGATTGATTTTGTACAGGCTGGCGCAGAGCAGAGGCGCACACTGAAAGCTGTTTTCTTAAAATAAACGCCCTAATCGGACAGTTTTTGACACCAGATTTGTTTTTTCCTGTCACATCTCATAGTTTGTGCACTTGATCACAAGAGCGTAAATGAAACAAGGATACATAGAAGTTCCCAGGGACTCCGGGGGCATAGATTTTAAGAAGGTCAAGGTTGTAGTCATAACCACCGTGATGCTCTCATTCATCTCCTACTGGAGAGCCGCAGCAGTGGTGGTGTCAGATCTTGGCTCGAGTGCGTTTTACGCGCTCGGAATCGCAGAAAAGGCTGTCGGCCCTCCTGCACCATGGTTCATACTCTGCGTCATGTTGTTCTCCTACGGTATTCGCGCGGTCTATATCGAATCTTCAAGCTTGTTCGTACGCGGCGGGGTGTACAGAGTTGTCCGTGAAGCGCTCGGCGAGACCGCGGCGAAGTTTTCCGTGTCAGCCTTAATATTTGATTATCTCATCACTGCACCTATCAGCGCTGTCTCTGCCGGGCAGTACATTGCAGGCTTGATAAACTCAATACTTCGTATGGCAGGAATCAATGTTGTTCTTCCGCCTGCCTGGGTGGCGGTCGGTACTGCAATAATTATCGAATTGTATTTTTGGCGCAAGAATTTGATTGGCATCGAGGAGTCAAGCGAAAAGGCGCTGAGGATCTTTCAGGTTACGCTTGTCCTGGCAACTCTTCTGTTTATTTGGTCGATCGCCACCATTGCAGTCAAAGGTGCGAAATTGCCGGCTTTCTCGATCGATCTTTCCGACGACTCGCTTGGCTGGCTCAAACACTTCGGATGGCTGAAGACAATCGGCCTGGTCGGAGTGCTTGTCGGAATGGGGCATTCGATTCTTGCTGTGAGCGGAGAAGAGACTCTTGCGCAAGTGTATCGGGAGATCGAAGCGCCCAAACTGAAGAACCTCCTTCGAACGGGGCTCATTATTTTTGTCTTTAGTTTCATTTTCACGGGCGTCAATTCGCTATTCGCGTCGATGCTTGTTCCGGAAAAAGAGTTGACAGGTGTCTATAACGACAACGCCTTAAGTGGTCTGGCAATGCATCTCATGGGTCCGCAGACTCTGCTTCTTACCATGCAGGCGTTTGTGGTGTTTGTCGGTTTCCTCATACTTGCGGGCGCAGTAAACACTGCTTTGATTGGCGCAAACAGCGTGATGAACAGAGTAGCTGAAGATGGCGTCCTACATGAGTGGTTCAGGAAACCTCATCCAAAATTTGGAACATCGTATCGAATAATTAATACCCTTGCGATTTTGCAGTTGCTCATAATCCTCCTTAGCCGAGGCGATGTCTTTTTGCTTGGCGAAGCCTACGCCTTCGGCGTCGTCTGGAGTTTCATCATGATGGCTTTTTCTATGATCGTGTTGAGAAGAAAACTGAAGACGCCTCGGGAATGGAGCGTTCCGCCTAACATCAAGATTGGAAGTTACGAAATTCCTATCGGACTCGGTTTTGTTTTTGTGGTACTGGTTTTACTTGGAATTGTAAATCTTTTCACAAAGCCGATTGCCACGGAAGGCGGCATAACGTTTACTCTTGTCTTGTCAGTTACATTTGCAGTATCGGAAAGGGCAAACCGGAAGCGTGCTGCGTTGAAAGATCCTGACCTGGAAAAGTTTAATGTCTATGCTCAAAGCAACCTTACCGCTGAAGCAGTCGGCTGTAGGCATGCCTCGAGGAAGTTGGTTGCGGTTCGTGCGCCCAATCGTCTCCAGCATTTGCAAAGATGTCTTGAGGAGAATGACCCGGATAACGTTGATATCATTGTCATGACGGCAAAAGTGATTCCGCAGAGCACGACTGTTCAGCAGACGATAGACATTCCAGAGGAAGCTCTATTCAGCGAAGTCATCAAGTTGGCGGAGAAGGAAGGAAAAACTATTTTGCCAATCGTGGTGCCGACAAACAATGCCGCATACGCAATAGCACATACGGCAGTGGAGGTGGGGGCAGAGGAGGTGTTCCTCGGTGCTTCCGAGAGATACCCCACTGAATACCAGATGCAACAGTTCGCGTTGTACTGGGGAATGGTTGAGGCGGATGAAAACCACCATGTTGCAATTCGCACAATCAGCCACACAAGCGATGTACGGCTTGAAATTTGAATTTCGAGGCGAAAGCCCCAATTCCTAGACTCTGAGTTACCTCTGGCTTTCTCTCTGTGAACTGGAATTTGGATCTTGTGTTGAATCCGGAATTCGGAGCTTCTAACCTACGTCTTTTCACGTTTGGTTTGCATTTGTCTGATTCATTTGTGATATTCTTGGTGAAGATGTCCTTCAGGGATTGTTCCGAGGGAATCCCCTGGAGGAGAATCGGGACGAACTAATCACAAAATGAGTTTATCAGTGGCTGCGCTTTGGGTCACCACGAGGCAATTTTCTGACGAGCGCAGAGTGAGATCCGGCGAAAGAGTGTTGCTGCGTCGGATGCATTAATAAGAGGGTGACTCAACTGCTCACTGGAACGCTTCAGCTGGATTTAATAATCAGAAGCGAAGCTCAATTGGCTCCCAGGATGTTCTGAGATGCTTCATGAAGCCAATGCATGATCAATTTCATGGTCATGGATTATCCAAAGAAAGTCTGGGTGTTGATGGAAAACTTCAGTTGATACAAGTTGACTATCGGGAGAAAACTGCTTGACTGAGAAAGAAAGAATTAGAAAAACAATTTTGGAGATTCGCGAACATCTGTCCGAAGAGGAAGCGCTCCAGAGAAGCAAGCTGGTCTTGACGCAGCTAGAAAACTTGACCGAATACAGGAACGCGGGACTTGTGCACACTTATGCTTCCTCCAAACCGAATGAAGTGGATACGATCATGCTAATAGCGAGGTCGTTCGCTCGCGGAAAGCGAATAGCGCTCCCGGTAATCCTGGACAAGAAGGAAAGGACTTTAGATTCTTCGGAGCTCATGAATCTGGGTGATTTGACGGAGGGACCATTCGGCATAAAGGAACCGAAAGTTTTTTCACGCGTCCCATCTGAAGAAGTCAATATCTTTATCGTTCCGGCCGTTGCCGTCGACAGATCGGGCAATAGGATCGGCTGGGGATTCGGATATTATGACGGGCTGTTGCGAGCGCAGGATAAACTTAAAGTGGCCCTTGCATATAAATTTCAGATTGTCGATTCGATTGAGCCGACAGAATCGGACGTCAAGGTTGATTGCATCGTAACGGAAGACGAGATCATACGGATAAAGAAATAGAAAAGCTGGTATCGGAAATCCGGACAGGCCGCGGCCCGGTTTCCCGCCGGAAGCCTGCGCGCAGAACGAAGAAGTGTCGCTTTTCAGGCACCGCGGTTAGGGTCGACGTGCACCCGCCAGTGTAACATTCGGGACAGGCTTAATGGATGAGCAAAGAACTACGAGCAGGCAAACTGAGCGAAAGCTGTTTAAGTCAATTTCCAAGATGAAAAAAAGATGAGGATTTGCCGAGGCTTGGGGGAATACTTGGGTTTGGGTTCCACTCTTGCGAGACTGACCTCTGTTTTACTTGTCTTGGCGACTTTCGGCGTTGCATCGATTGCTTACGTTCTGTTTGATCTTGTTATCCCGAAGGGGGCTAACTGATGGGCGGGGTCGCAAACAAGAAGGATGTCAGAACATTTCTTCTGGGGATTTTGGTTCTCGCACTTGGTATCCTCGTGCTGATGACCCGCGCGGGAGTCTTAGATTTGAATTTCGGACGAATAGTTGGACTCTTAATCCTCATTGCTGGAGGCTTTGAAGCGATCACAGCTTTTTCCTCCTCTAACAAGGGCGCATTGTTTTGGGGATCGTCCTTGTTTCTTGCAGGCATCCTCATGCTTCTTGCATCTTACGATCTTGTCCCCGGCACGTGGGATCAGATATGGCCCGTGGCATTGATTATCCCCGGGTTGTCGTTCCTAATATTGTATTTTTCTAACGTCAGGGAATATCGTCTTCTCGTGTCCGCTGTCTTGCTTGTCGGTGTTGGCTGGATTGGAATGTTGATCGCGAAGGGTAATCTCAGTCTCAGCGATTATTTGTTTGGTCGGTGGCGTTTCTTTGTGCCGGTGGCAATTGTCTTGACGGGATTCTATTTGGTCTGGAGGAACCTGTTCAGGTCAAGACCTTGAAACGGCAGGGAAGCCGCTGCTACGCAGTGGTTCAAAGACGACCGCGATCTAACCGATGTTGCTACCTGGAACGTCGCAGCCATACAAAGTCCATTGGAGAAAATGTGTGTCACTAAACCGGCTATAAGATGCTTTGCTAAATCAATGGCAAGGGTGAACCATCATATCAATTTTCTCAGGAGATTACAATGTTCTATTTCTTGTTAGAGGTAATAGGCGTCTCGATTCTGGTTTCTTTATTCGCGACCTGGATCAAGTTGATTCCACGCTATCCGAAACGAAAGTACGCATTCATCCAGCAGTTGATTAATGCCGGATTCCTGACTATCCTGCTGACCTTTATCGGTTTGTTTGGGATTTATCCGTCCTGGTTTCTGCTTTTCGTTTTGATACTCTTTATCCTATGGTGGTCGGTTCGAATCACCGGCGCCATTGTCAGGAAGGGAGGAGAGTCAACCATCGAGTCGCCAGATCGAGAACATGAGTGAGACGGAACATAATCCCGTATCCATTTTGTATTGTGGTCGTGCCCTGGGACTGCACTGCTCCCGCGGACGTCTTCGGTCTGCACATTGCAAATCGCTCTCATGATTCATTAGACAGAAGCAGGACTATTCAATATCTCTGGAAGGAGTTCAACAAAACGGATGTTTGCGTCCCAGGGGTTTTAGAAGTAAATTTGTCCGAATAGATCCTCCGAAGGAGTCCTTCGGACCTTTGGGAGATGTCAATTAGGCGGCAATTAAGAAGTGGATGAAACACATTCCGATATGTGTCGGGACAAGTTATGGTGCATAACGCGCCGCGGATGGCTGGAAGGCGCCAGTGGCGGAATTCAAGTGGTTAGTCGCCATTTGTGCGCGGAGAATCATTATTGAAAGGGCAAACACATGGAGTCTTTACGACCTTTGGACGGAGTCGTTCTGCTTCTCGGAATGCTCATGGTTACATGTTCATCCTGTAATAAAGGAGGAGTAACCCAACCCAATATCCAAAGTGCATATGAGCAATGGCAGTCACATAATCTCCACGATTACACTATCGACCAGAAGCTTACGTGTTTCTGCGTATATGGCGGCCAACTTATGCAGGTCACCGTGCATGCCGACACCGTTGCAAGTGTAATGAGATTATCTGATAGTAGTACGGTACCATATTCATTGTGCGCTTCCGTTGATTCTCTCTTTGGAATGATTCGGAATTCTAGCGGCGATTCGTTGGTGGTCCGTTACAATGCTGACTATGGATATCCTGAGTATCTCGATATTAATCCTCAACTACATCCATCTGACGGCGGCGTTCTTTATGAAACCTCAGACCTGCACATTCCATGAAGAAGGAGCGCGGTACGACGTGATTCGCGCACACGTTATGTGGCAGTTGGCACCACGAGTTTAGGAAATGCAATCTGTATTTAATCGCACAATAACTAGATTGAAAGGAGAGACAAATGGCAAAGTGCCCGCATTGCAAGCAGACAGTTACTCTTGAGAAGGCAAAGAAAGAGTCAGCTGAATCCGTTGAGACAGTTCAAAAAGAAGTGAAAGGATGGATAAAGAAAGAAATTATGTATTCTTGTCCCCATTGTGACTGCGTGCTAGGCTTCGGATTTTTCTTTGGCGGTTTGGCCACTGACAGACCCTAATCGAGTTACATCGCACATCGACGTAATTAGGTGAAGCCGTGTGCGTTCTATGTGGTTTTCTCTAAAATAAGCTGTGATGGTTTTTCAGCTGTTGGCGAATGACGAGGAGACGCCGATCAGGAGCACATTGGGGCAGGATCATGGATCGCTTCGGCCCAAGGTCGACCGCCTTCTGCCATTCGCCTGAAAGACGGCAGACAAGCCGAGGGGAGCGGCATGCTCGGCAATAATTATATTAAAGCATAGGAGGAAGAAATGAAGGAATCTCAGATCATTTGGATGCTAGTTGCAGAGTTTTTCTTTGTGGTTCTGTTCTTCTACGTTCTTTATCTAATCGGTGGCATTTATCAACGTGTCAAGAGGATTCTTGATAAAGTTGAAAGCATTCAAAAGAAACTGGAAAAGACGGCTTAGAAGCGGACAAACCGCCTTCCTCGAAGTCGTCGCGCCGAAGGCATTCTTCCGACGGAATCACTTCGGAACTTTGGGAAGGACAAGCATCTAGTTTTCGCCATTCCATTTTTCTTTGGGCGAAGCTTTGAATAAGCCAAAGGTCGAAAGCGCGGGACAATTATTTGCATCGTCAATGACGATCTTGACCCTGTCCGTCCGTGCAGGAGAAATCCTCAGAAGCCGTTTATATCCGATGGTGGTTCCGTGTGCCACGGTGTCCCATTCATTGTTTTTATATGTCTGAATCTCAAATGAAGAGGTGCGCTGTCCAAACCGGATAGGTTCTTGAATCATAATCCTGTCGAATGTTGTAATGCTGTCCAGATCAATCTCGATCGTGGCACTCCTCCTATCATCATCTGCCGCCCAGTATGTATCATTGTCGCTGTCCAGAATATTGTCGGGCCCAAACTCGGCGGAGTTCAATCGGTAATCAGATGCGGTGGCCATTGCACCTTTAGCCAGATTGGTTTTGAAGGTTTCATCCAGTATTCCTCTAAACTCTTTCAGAACCTTAATATCGTAATCGCTAATCAATCCTCGTTGATCGGGCGGCATATTTAACAGCATGACCGCATTTCTTCCGACAGATTTGTAATAGATGTCGATAAGCTCCTGTGGAGATTTGACCATGGTATCCTGGCTTTGGTGATAAAACCAGCCCGGTCTTATCGACACATCGGCTTCGCCTGCCATCCACTTCGTCCCGTTTGGATCGCCTGTGTTCAAGTAACTTTGATCTGCCGCTCCCGGCGCTGTCGTATCTGCGTTTATGGTTGACCAGAAAGTTTCGCTGGCATAGCCATCTTCATTTCCAATCCAGCGGATGTCCGGCCCGGCATCGGAGAAAATCAGGGCATTCGGCTGCAATCTGTGGACAATCTCAAAAATCTCTTTCCATGGATAATATGTCTTGCGGTCGATTATCCTCGTCTCATTTGCTCCGCCATAATAGCCACTTCCGCCATTCGCTCCGTCGAACCAAACTTCAGCGATCTCGCCATACTTTGTCAACAGCTCCCTCAACTGGTTCTCAAAGAACGTGATGTATTTGGGATTCCCATACTCGGCGTTATTTCTATCCCACGGGGAAAGATACAGACCCGGTTTGATGCCGAACTTTCTGCATGCATCGACGAATTCTCTGACGATGTCGCCTTTGCCGTTCTTGTATGGACTGTATCTTATCGAATGCTTCGTGTAGGCAGAAGGCCAAAGGCAGAAGCCATCGTGGTGTTTTGCGGTCAAGATCAATTCCTTCATCCCGGTTTCCTTGGCTACTCTTGCCCATTGCTGAGCATCGAGCTGTGTCGGATTGAATGTCTTAGGGTCTTCATCTCCATACCCCCATTCTTTCCCGGAAAAAGTGTTCATATTAAAATGAATGAACCCTATCAATTCCATCCTCTGGTATTCAATCTGTTTCTCGGAGGGTACCACTTTGTTCGGAGGAATGCCAGGCTGGCATCTTGCACTTCCGCATGAGAAGAGTAACAGCACACTGATGAGATAGAGCAGAAAATCGGAAGGTGAAAACATTTGATTGGTGTTCTTCTTTTCTTCCTTTGCTTCTCTGCTTCTTATCTTCTCAACCCCCTCTTCATCTTGATTGTGCACCATTCTTCTTGCAATGACAATTCCAAAATTCCTATTTGTGCGAAGGCAAAAGATCCCAAATTCCGGGATCTTCATCTCCGAGTACCCATGAACAAAATCCCTCAAGCTCGTGGTAATTAACAAGTTGTAAACGGTCCTGAAATGTTCTGGCGTCCGTGAAGAACACCCACTCGCGCATGTTGTCACGGTAGAAATAGAACCACGAGGCATGATCCGTAGAATCCCATTGTATCGCGCCATTGTATGATTCAGCCAAATGCATAGCCTCACGTGCGCCTACCGAAGCTGCAGAAATATTGGGAGCCGATTTCCCTTCGGCTGGCATCCCGGCAAACCAGTGGTAGCCGTACAATGGAATTCCCAGCATGAGTTTGTCCATCGGCACGGATTTAAGCGCGTACTCAATATTCTGCTCAGTCCAACCGTACCCTGCGACAGGTCCGGGCGGGGTATAGCTCGTATGCTGGTCGTAAGTCATCAGGCAGATCATGTCGCACACCTTCGCCAGTCTTTCAAGGTTGTAGGTACCTTGCCATTCTCTGTAAATCCAATAATCAAATCCTGTCTGCCCCGGATAGCCGGGCGCGTTAGGAACGGTGGCTATTGATAATTTGTATCCGTCATGGTGTAACCCCGCTGCTGTTTCAGTCACCAGATTTGATAATGCTTCGCTGTCTGACCAGTTGATATGCTCAAAGTCAAACTGGATACCAGAATATCCATACAACTTGCATTCTCGGACCATCGCTTGAATAAATGGTTTGTGCGCGGCAGCGCTTGTCACAAATTGATGAAAGATTTCCGGATTGAATCCGTAGCCGGAAACGATCGGCATTACCTCGACGTGGTGCTCTTTCGCCGTCTTCAGGACGAGGGGATCGGGACCACCCCAGACCATGCCCTCCTTGTCGACGGTGTACCATGTCGGAACAAGAATATCTATCTTGCCGCAGTGTTCCATGAACGAGTTTACGGACTCGAAACTTTTTGTCATGTAGAACAAAGACTTCGCTTGTCCCCTCGGGAGTTGCTGCTTTGCGACTGCCGTTGAAGCGATCAATAGCGCCGCCGCAAACACATATTTTGTTTTTGTCATAAGCCAGGTTACCTCCTTAAGACCATTTCCGTGGAAATCTGTTTGTTAATGAACTTCGACTATTTTCTTCAGCTCAATATCACTCGATGATGAACCAACCTGTATTTCATATTTGCCCGGTTCGACAACATAGTCGTTTCTCTTTTCATCAAAATATCTAAACGATTCGACAGGTAGGGAAATTTTTACATCCGAAGATTCGCCCTTCTTTATATGGATGCGCTTAAAACCTTTCAACGACCTTATCGGTTGAGGTTCTTTGGACGTCAAATCTTTCACGTAAAGCTGAACAACTTCATCTCCATCGAATTCGCCGGTGTTGTGAATCCCAATAGAAACTGTGAGAGTGTCGTTTATATCGGCTGCTTCTTTGCTCACTTCCAAGCTGGAATAATCGAATTTTGTAAAGCTGAGTCCGAAACCGAATGGGTATAGTGGTACACCACGGAAGTAGCGATAGGTTCGCCCTTGTCCCTGAGAATCAGGTGACATGTCGTAATCGTCAAAAGGGGGAATATCTTTTACTGATTTATAGAAAGTGACAGGCAGTCTTCCCGCAGGGTTGTAATCTCCGAAGATGACATCTGCGACCGCGTCACCGCCTTCTTCGCCCGGGTACCAGGCATCGATAATGGCAGGCAGATTTTCTTCTTCCCAGTTGACCGCGAGCGCGCTTCCACCGACAAGGACGAGGACAACAGGTTTTCCCGTCGCTTCCACCGCTTGCAGGAGTTTTTCCTGATCTTCGGGAATGTTCAGACTTGTCCGGTCCCCGCCTTTGAAGCCGGGAAGGTCCACCGGCGACTCTTCCCCTTCAAGTCTCGGGGAGATTCCGGCCACCACTATGACCGCATCGGATTTCTTCGCCACTGAGATGGCGTCATCCGTAAGTGCTTTTTCGCTCGGCAGCTCGAGGGCTTTTCGCCACTGCAGCCTGATCCCTGCATAATCAACGCTGTCGGCATAATCGACTTCGATCTTGTACTCTTTGCCTCTTTCCATAAAGAATGTTTTTGCCTTCGGCACAATTATCCGATCTGAGCTCCATTTGTCGATGATGAGACTATCGTCAAGATAAAGCCGGTTTTTGCCATATGTAGTAATCCCGATTTCGTACATTCCAGTCGCAGGGGGAGTGATGATGCCGGTCCATCTCATCGAAAAATAGTGTTTGGAAATTTCTGTTCCGGGGAATCCGCGCCACCAAAATTGTTGCATAACCGAATCGACTCTCGTAAGCACGGGTTTCCCACTTAGATTCAGGTTATCGAAATATTCTGCATAGAGTCCATGCCCGCTAAATCCATTCGCGGGTTTAACAAATTCATCGTCGATTGGCTCTAAATTGACATTGTCTTCGAGCAAATTATAGCCCGCAGCGAAGTTCACTTTTACGTTATTGCCTACCTTGTTTTTGATTCCTTGCAAAATCGTAACGGGCTTCGAGGGTGTCCCATTATAGTTGCCGAGGAGTATGTCGAGATCATCGGCATACAATCCGATGACTGCAACAGAAGTCAAATTCCTCTTCAGCGGCAGAGTCTGATGCGCATTCTTCAAGAGGACGATGCCCTCATCAGCAACTTTTCTCGCAAGCTGTTGATGCTCGGGCGTGTCATTTTCGGACATGGTAATCGAGGAGTAGGGAACCGCATTTGGTGGATCAAACATTCCAAGCTTGAAACGTGCGAGCATCAACGGTGTCAACGCCCTGTCGATTTCTTTTTCTGATATGATTCCTTTTGCCACTGCCTCTTTCAGAGATAAATACTCGCCTCCGCAAGTCAGCTCACATCCTGCTTTGACTGCCAGCGCAGAAGCGGTTGCTTCGTCGGGGGCATATTTATGACCATAAAAAATGTCCCAGATGGCGCCGCAGTCGGAGACCACGTATCCTTTGAACCCCCATTTCTCTCTGAGGATATCTGTCAACATGAGTTTGCTCGCTGTGCAGGGTACACCATAGACGCTGTTGTACGCTCCCATAACGGAAAACGCACCGCCTTCACGAATGCAAGCTTCGAACGCCGGCAGATATGTTTCGTAGAAATCGCGCAACCTGGGTCGCACGTCAAATCTATGTCTCTCCGGCTCAGGGCCGCTGTGAACTCCAAAGTGTTTGGGTGTCGAAATCGCCTTGAAATATTTTGGATCGTCTCCTTGCAAACCTCTGACAAAAGCCACGCCGATCCTTGAAGTCAGGAACGGGTCTTCACCGTAAGTTTCTTGACCCCTACCCCAGCGTGGATCGCGGACAATATTTATGTTTGGCGACCAGAATGTTAGACCTTGGAATATGTTGTGCATTCCCTTGCTGATTGCATCGTTGTATTTCGCTCTTGCCTCAGTGGAGACGACATCGGCTTCGGTATGGATCAAATCCGGATCCCATGTTGCCGCCATTCCAATTGCCTGCGGAAATACTGTCGCAATTCCATTTCTCGCGACACCGTGGAGACATTCGTTCCACCAATTATATTTTTGAATATTCAGCCTGGAGATTGCGGGTGCGTCGTTCTGCATTTGGGAAATTTTCTCATCGAGAGTCATCCTTGAGACTAAGTCTGCAGCGCGTGCCTCAAACGTAAGGCTGGTGTCCAAATAAGCAGGAGTCGTGATAGAATCTTTGATAGATTGGGGCCTGGCTTGGGGCGACTCTATGCTAAGAAATAAGACGATCAAGCAGAACAGAAGGGTTTTCATACGCAACCACCTCTCGATTTGATAAAAGATGTTTGTAGGGAAAACTCCGGTATGCCGCTCAACGTGCCAAGCTGTCTGGCTGGGACATTATGCGGAACCACGTGGCTATTTTATAAATCTGTCTGCACAAATTCAAGTTTATCAATTCGGCTTGATACCCAGCCCCGGTTCATCGTTGAGAAGGAGCCTGCCATTCTGGTTCACAACTCCTTTGAACGGATCATTTGAGATCAGGACATTTCCATCTAGGTCATTCCAATCGGCGAGCGTGGAGAGATGCGTTGCCGCTGTTATTCCGATCGACGTCTCGATCATGCAACCCAACATAACCTTCATCTTATTCTTACGTGCTTCATGGATCAGCTTGCGAGCTTTGAAGAAGCCGCCGTTTTTTTGGAGTTTTATGTTAATGCCATCGTAAGCGGTAGACAATTTGGCGACATCGTAGAGCGAAAGCGCTTCGTCAGCGACGATGGGCATTTTCTGCGAAGTTGATCCTTCGGAGACTCTTTCACGAAGCCATCTCGCATCGTCAATTTCTTCCGCGGGCAGCGGCTGTTCTACAAACTCTACATTTTGCGTTGTCAGCCAGCGAATCTTCTCAAGTGCTTCTTCTTTCGATTTCCATCCTTCATTTGCATCGACACGCAGCGGCTTTCCTGTGGCGCTTCGGACAGCTCTGATCGTCTCTTCATCGTCAGAAAATCCAACTTTGACTTTCAAGACGGGATAGTTGGCAGCCTCTTCAACTTTCCGGACGACCGCATCCGGAGTATCGATTCCGATCGTGAAAGATGATATTGTAGGATCAATCTTGTCGATACCAAAGAACTCATAAAGAGGAATTCCCAATTTCTTGCCTACCCAGTCATGCATCGCGATATCGATGGCACATTTCGCACTTGAGTTGCCGGACGAAATTGAATCCAAATAATTGTTTATCTCTTCGAGCCGGGATGGATCCGACAGCTTCTCAAGATCGATCTTCTTGAGAAATTCCTGGACTGTATCTGCCGTTTCATTGTATCGGGCGTTCGGTGATGCTTCCCCGTATGCAACGATTCCATCTTTCTCGAATCGAACCACAATGACCGGAACAGTATCGCGGGAGCCTCTTGAAATTGTGAATTTATGCCTGAGGTTCAGATCGTAGCGCTTGAATTCAATCTTAAGTTTTTCCATCGATTAGCTACCATCAGAATCTATCAGGTTAACGAAGAATTAACAACAGTTGGTGTGGCTTCAAGTCTTGGTGCTCAGATGTTTCATCTGATTTTGTTTCTGCGGGTACCACAGACTTTGGCTGGTTACTCTCTGCTCCGATCCGGGCAATTCGCGCGAAATCTCCGTGGGAGAAATTATCGCCCGACTTTTCACTTTTCATTGATTGGTTTTCAGCGCCCAAAAGGATAACTTTTATGCATGTATACTCGAATTTATCTCGGTTTGGATGGTGGTGCCACGAAGACGAGTTTGACGGCATTAAATCTAAGCAGAGAAGTTGTGGCAGAGGAGACCGGAAAACCGGCAAATTTTCAAGTCATAGGGGCCGAACAAGCTTCCGCAAATCTCTTGGAGGTTACGGAATCTGTCCTGAAGAAATTGAATGCGGATTTATCTGAGGTCAAAGCTATATACCTGGCGTTAGCAGGGGCAGGAAGGAAGAACGACGCTGAAAAGATGCTTGATGCTTTTGTGAAACTTCTCATTGCAAAAGACTATCCGGTACCAAAAGTGCGCGTCGACAGCGACGCCCTCGCAGCACTTGAAGGCGCCTTCGGTGGAAAGCCAGGAATGGTCCTGATCAGCGGAACTGGGTCGATTTTATTTGCTAAGAATTATGAAGGAAAGGTACAAAGCGTTGGCGGTTGGGGAAGAGTCATTGGCGACGAGGGAAGCGGCTATGCCCTTGGTCGGCAGTGCCTTACCGCAGTCGCAAAGGAATTTGACGGACGAGGGAAGAAGACCGCCATGACCTGGCTTTTGAAAGATATGAAACGCATCGGCAATCCGAAGTCCTTAATATCGGCTATTTACCAATACGATCTTGACATCGCATCTGTGGCGCCCGTCGTCCTTGAGGCTGCTGAAAGAGGAGATGAAGTTGCTCTCGATATCATTTCATCAAGCGCTGGCGAGCTTGTGAAATATGTATCCGCCATGCTAAGGGAGTTGAATGAGGTGCTTCCCCTCGCTCTTTCCGGTGGGCTTCTTTCGACCGACAATTTCTTCTCGCGGAAATTTCGGGAAACAATGAGCGAGGAGTTTCCTGATATTGAGATCAGAGACCCGGAGTATTCTCCTTCGATGGGGGCGGGACTGCTCGCATATGAACTAGGAGAAATTTGGGATTGAGAATCTCTTTGCTGTCTGCTGCTTTCTTATGCATGGCATGTGCTGCGGGAAATCACCAGACGAGGGAAACGCAGGCCACCGCGGCTCCCAATTTCAAGTCATCTGCCATGACTTATGGACCGTCGACCAAATATGTGTGGCGGATCGATTCGACTTGGGTAGACGGAATAATGCGTTCGCTGACTCTTCGCGAGAAAGTGGCACAGATGGTCGTTCCATACTCGCTGGCTCAATTCCTAAGCTATGACGACCCTGAATACATCGACCTTGTCCACGAAATCCGTGATGAGAAAGTCGGCGGGATTGTCGTCTCTCTTGGAAATATTTATGAGCAAGCGATTCTCTTGAATAGACTGCAGGATTTGGCGACTGTTCCGCTTCTCGTCTCGGCAGATTACGAAAATGGTTTGGGAATGCGGCTGCAAAGTGGAATCTCATTTCCAAGCAATATGGCGCTCGGCGCGACCCGGGACTCGGTGCTTGTCTATGAAATCGGCAGAACTATTGCCGAAGAGACGAGGGCGGTCGGCGTCGGTCAGAACTACGCACCGGTTTCCGATGTGAACGACAATCCGGAGAATCCGATCATCAATGTGCGTTCCTACGGCGAGAGCCCGGCTCTTGTGGAGAAGCTTGCTCCAGCTTTTGTCGCGGGAAGCCAGGATGGCGGGGTAATCGCCACGGCTAAACATTTCCCCGGGCATGGAGACACGCAAGTCGATTCACATTCTGACCTGCCTGTTATAGATTATGGCTACGATAGACTGGACACGCTGGAGCTTGCACCGTTCAGAGCCGACGTTGCCGCCGGGGTAAAATCTATCATGGTGGCACACATCGCGTTTCCGAAGATAGAAGATCAGCCCGGCGTTCCCGCAACTCTATCAGGAAAAATTACTACGACCCTCCTTCGAGATTCGCTTAGCTTTCATGGTTTAGTTGTAACCGATGCGATGACAATGAAAGGCGTGACGAAGGAGTTCTCGACTGCGGATGCGGCCATTCGCGCCGTCGAAGCGGGGGCCGATGTCATTTTGATGCCGCCCGAAAATGATGTGGCCATCGACGCAATAACGAAAGCAGTGGAGCGCGGCGAGATAAGTTGGAAAAGGATAGATAATTCCGTCCGCAAATTACTCGAATTAAAGTCCGAGCTCGGTCTGAGCAAGAACAAGTTTGTCGATCTGAGTAATATCGCCAATGTTGTCGGGACAAGGGAGCACGAGCTGCTTGCGTACCAGGCGGCACGCAGATCTATCACGATTGTGCGGAACGATAGCAACATTCTGCCGCTTCAATACCATCAGCTACAGCGCATTCTTTGTCTCGTTGTTTCGGACAATGCGGATCCCAGTGTTGCGAATAAGTTCAAAGACGAGCTGCAAAACCGGTACGAAAATGTTGATTATGTACAGCTCGATCCGACATCAAATGATCTCGATTACATGAACGCGCTGACTGCGGCTTCTAAATATGACATGATTATTGTGCCGGCTTATATACGGTGGCATTCCGGCACAGGGAAAATAGGCTTTTCAAAACCGATGCAGGATTTTCTCAACCAGGTTACGAGCCCGGGGAAGCACGTCGTCATGATTTCGTTCGGAAACCCTTATCTTTTGAGAAGCGTCCCGAATGTTGCAGCTTACGTTTGTGCCTACGGAGCGATGAAAGTTTCGGTAGAAGCTGCCGTTCAAGCCATGTTTGGGGAATCAACTGTAAGCGGCAAGCTTCCCGTTACAATTCCTCCGCTGGCGGCGCCTTCGGTTGGGATTGCGAAATTTGGGGATGGGATCGAATTACCACAGACAAGTCTGAGATACGCCGATCCACGAGAAGCCGGATTCGATCCTGCGAAGTTGGTCCGGCTCGATTCGGTCGTCGGCTTTTGGATCGCAGACAGCGCATTTCCGTGTGCGCAGCTCCTGGTGGCGAAAGACGGAAAGATTGTTTTCGATAAGCCGTTTGGTACATACGATTATTCATCCCTTTCGCGAACGATTGACCTGAATGCCATGTTTGATCTTGCATCATTGACGAAAGTCTGTGCGACTACGCTTGCAGCAATGAAGCTCTTTGGTGAAGGGAAACTGGATATCGATGCGCCGGTCATCAAATATCTTCCTCAGTTTGGACAGAATGGTAAAGAGAAAATCACGGTGCGAAATCTGTTGGAGCACGACAGCGGACTTCCCCCCGATCCTCCGGCGATTTTGTGGAACACGTCTGCGATACCAAAAGGTTCGGGACAATTGGACAGGCTCTTGAAGAACCCGAGGCAGTTTGTCGTTGCCGATTCATTTGGCAGCAACTTCGAGGCGGCACATGATGCGATGTGGGATTCGTTGTTTGCCACTCCGCTTCAATATCCGACCGGGACAAAAATGGTTTACAGCGACATAAACTTCTTAATGTTGGAAAAGATTGTGGAGAAAATTATAGGAGTCCGACTGGACAATTATGTCGAAGACAACTTTTACAAGCCGCTTGGAATGACACGTACTATGTTCACTCCACCGGCGTGGCTCGCGCCATCATGCGCTCCCACAGAATATGACTCAGCGGCGGGCGGTTTCATTCAGGGGGTGGTGCATGATGAGAATGCTCGGTCTCTTGGTGGAGTAGCCGGACATGCAGGGCTATTCTCAACGGCGAATGACCTAGCGGTCTATTTGGAGATGCTTCTAAATCACGGCGTTTACGATGGGCGACGCTATCTGCAGGATTCCGTGATTGCACTATTTACGAGGAAGCAGTCGGATCTGAGCACGCGCGGTCTCGGTTGGGATACGAAATCTCCAACGCGGTCAAGCACAGGACACTATTTCTCTCCGACCTCCTTTGGCCACCTTGGCTTTACCGGGACTTCGATCTGGGTCGATCCAGCGCGGAACTTATTTGTCATCCTTCTCACCAACAGGGTTTGTCCGTCCCGCCAAAACGAAAAAATCATTGAAGCACGGCCTTCGATCCATGATGCAGTGATCCAAGCACTTGTCGAAGACTAGCGGTTGCTGTTCGCAATCCAAAGCTATTTTTTCATTACTTGCATTTACCTCTGGCATCGTCGCGTCGAATCAGTTATTGGAAACCGTGATTCGCTGAAATCACTTGTAGAGCAGGTATTTTGCACGGATTTTCTCGAAATTCCTGATTTCCTTGTTCCATTCCCCCAAAATCCGGTCTAATGATTTGCCTGCCATCAAATCGGTACGAAGGTTCGTCCTGCCTGAAAGCCTGTCAAACTCTGCGTCGTGGAATCTGAAACCATCTGGATACAGTTTGTGAATTGCCCAGATAAGTGTTACACCCATTTCAACCGGCTTAAAAATATCTCTATCGATCACGGTTATCTTGACACCATGGCACAGCTCTCCATTGTATTTCGGCTCACTTGCCCAGGGTAGGGGATGTGGTGTGAATTCCACCGCTTCAAATTTGACTCCGCCAAGGTGGTGTTGGTCGAGAAGATCAAGAAGTTTTTGTGAATCGATAAAAGGAGCTCCGATGGTTTCGAACGGATGCTCCGTCCCGCGTCCTTCTGAAACATTTGTTCCTTCGAGCAGCACGTTTCCCGGATAGACTTCGATGGAGTTTAGATCGGGCAGATTCGGGGAAGGTGTGATCCAGTCTAGTCCAGTCTGATCGTACCACATGCTTCTTTTGTAATTCTCCATCTTGATCACGGTTAGATTTGCCTTCACGCCATTTGTCAGCAAGTGTTCGTCGTTTATCATTGTGGCGAACTCGCCGGGTGTCATTCCATACACACTCGGGATGGGTTGAATTCCTACAAATGAGCGAAGCGAATCGACAAGGATGGGTCCGTCTACCAAATCTGCTCGTACCATATCGGGTCGGTCGAGGACGATGTACTTTACATGATTCTCAGCGGCCGCTTCAAGAGTTAAGTCAAGCGTGCTGATGAAAGTGTAGAATCTTGCTCCGACGTCCTGGATATTGTAGATCAGGACATCGATTCGCTTCAACATCTCCGGCGTCGGTTTAGTCATTTTTCCGTAGAGAGAATATATTCGTATTCCTGTCTTTTCATCGATGCTGTCTGCAACAGATCCTCCTGCAGGTGAGTCTCCCCTTATTCCGTGTTCAGGCGCGAAGATAGCAACGACTTTAACGCTGGGAATTTTCGAAAGTACGTCAACGATATGTCTTCTATCTTGTCCCAAAGAGGATTCATTGTTCGGAAGCTGCACTCGAGGGAGGAAGCCGGTCTGGTTTGTTATGATGCCGACGTTTTTTCCTTCTATCAGGCTCAGATACTTCTCGACGAAGACTTCGTCGCCTGTTATTATCCTTGATTGGCATAAGCAACGCGCAGTTAGAACGTAGCTGGATAACAGAATCAGAAAGGCAAATTTCAACATTCTGCGCATCTATTTCTGAAAGGCGTCTTACTGCTGCGGTTGAGTATTGAATTCAATGTCAAATGTCTCTTGTGTCTAAGGTCTGAAACGGTTGAAGGGAAAAGCCCAAGCGGTGGAAATCTTTGTTTGTGCTGACATTTGAAGTACGCTCAGTCATTCGCAAAGTTTTGATTTGGAATTGGTGCCTTCCGGTCTCATAGTGCAAGAATATAATGAGCGCGCGCTTGCGAAATCAATAGTAGGGAAGTGAGCTACTTTCAAAATAACTGCCCAAGGCTGATAAACTTTTCCGACAATCGCCGCGTCAGAATGTTGATGGGAATTTCTATTATAGAAAATCTGAATTTTCCGCTGACCGAGGCTCATTCGCAATTAATCCTTCCAGCCTTTACATCAATTGAAGGGGGATTGATGTAGAGTTCGTTTCCTTCATAGACTAAATCGTGGGGTCAGCGATGACAATCTGGCATAACACGGAAGATGCCCCGAGAACGCCGGCAGAAGTTCTTCAAAACGAAAAAGTTGTAATATGGATCGGTTGTTATCCTATACAATCAGGACAGACTATCAATGTGGAAATCTCCGTCTCGACCAACCGTTCAGAAGAAAAACGTTACAACGTGGAAGCTGATTGGCGGTACAACGATTACGGTAGGAACAGCAGTTACTGGACGGCAATACTGAACCCATTCAAAGCCGGCGAAAAGGTAGAATACAAAATCAAAGCCCTGGGACCGGACCAGACCTCACATGTGCAAATCGACAGCTTCATAGTCATGAACAGAGAGCATCGAAATAAAAACATGATTGAGCCTACGAAGGAGCATTTGCAGAACGGCGAAGGACAATCCGCTTCTTGACTTTTCCCGCGGATATAGAAGAAATAGGTGGTGTCTCAGCTTCATTCTTTCTTTCTACAGCTAGTCCGAAGCAAGGTATTTCCCGCTGATCACGCAAATTTTCGCGGATATTGTTTCTGCGTCTATCGTTCGACTGAGCTCACGACGAAGTCTGCGCCATCTGCGGGAAACAAAATCTCGTCTCAAACTGATGCACTGCCAAGAAATATGTGGTCTTTGATCTAGGAATGCATACAAGATCATCGTGACATGTATATGTTCATCCTAAAGTCCATGTGCCATTTCTCCTCCCCATTTCTCCCCAGCATGCTGTAGGGTTGCCAGCGATAGGACCGCAAGAAATTTCCCAGACTCAGGGCATCTAGCAGGTTTTATTCTCACAACCATACTCAAACCAACAATCACCTTCTCTGAGAGAGGGGAGCTACGTACGACAGACATAAGTTGCTGAAGGAGGAGCGACGGAAGGAAAGGCTGGAGATGGAGGGAAGGCTCTGCCGGATTGATTTTCTCCCGCTCACCTTCGATATTATGACGGTGCATTAAAGATGTGAACGTACTAGTCTTCAATTGCGGGAGTTCCTCACTTACTTATAAGCTCTTCAAAGTAAGATCTCCAGGAAAAAGGGAAGTGCTCTTGGCGGGCAAGGCACACCGGGTAAATGTCAAAGGTACAGAACCATCTTATCTGACGTTCAACTTCGGCGGTGAAGAAGAAAAGAAAGTTCTTCCCTTAGATTCGCATGCGACCGCTGCCAACCTCGTCTTAAATTTCCTGAAGGACAATAACCTTACTGTCAATTACATTGGTCACCGGTTCGTTCATGGTGGCGTATCATTTTCGGGGACCACTCTCGTTGACGAAAAAACACTTGGACTCCTCAGGGAATGCGTGGCGCTGGCGCCGCTTCACAACAGAGTCGCGCTTGACGTGATCCTGGTATCACGCAAGCTTTTACCCGAGGCAAAACACTATGTAGTATTTGACACGGCATTCCATAAGACCATTCCATCTTACGCCAACACTTATCCTTTGCCGAAAACGATTGTCAGGAGGTTTGGATTCAAGAAGTACGGATTCCACGGGCTCTCATATTCCTATGTGTTAAGAAGCTTGCATGAGTATCTGGGAAGTTCTCTGGAAAATTCGAGGATCGTTGCCTGCCATCTGGGAACTGGCGGATCGAGTGTTGCGGCCATAAAGGAAGGTAAATCACTGGACACTTCCATGGGTTTTTCGCCGCTGTCCGGCCTGGTGATGAGCACCAGGTGCGGAGACATTGATCCGATGATGGCTACCTATCTTATGGTTACATACGGCTACCGACCGGAGCTCCTCATGGAGCTATTTAACAAAGAGAGCGGCCTGCTTGGAATATCCGGCTTTTCAAGCGACATAAGGGATATTATCAATCGTTCCCATGAGGACGGGCAGGAAGAGACAGTATCTTGCGATAAAAATGTATGTGCACAGGATAAAAAAATTCATCGGGAGTTTTGTCGCTGAGCTCGGCGGGATCGATCTTCTTATTTTCACTGATGACATCGGACTCCATAATTGGTACATTCGGCAGAAGGTCTGTCAGGGAATGGAATGGTGCGGCATCGAAATAGATGAATATCTTAATGTTGGGTCATCCGGCGACGAAATTTCCTCGATTAACTCTGGAAACTCTCGGGTGGGGGTCTGGGTTGTTCCTAACGACGAAGAAGCGGTTATCTACTTGGAGGGCGAAAGGCTTTTGCAAAATGAAAACAGTACTGCTGTTTGATCCTGCTCCTCCAAAGCTGCGCTGGGTATGCTATGATGAAGGCATTCTGGACTTAGGCGTCTGCGACCCTGATGACGTTGCCATTACCTCAGTCTCGACAGGCTTGAGAAGCAAATGTGAGATCGAGGCTGTGGGTTATGTTCTTTATAATGGTGGGAAAAGAATAACGAGCTCCGGAGAGGTCGTGACAAGTTCTGTCCTTGCAAGTCTGGAGGAATCTATTGGAATATTGCCTGAGTATAATGGTCTGACTTACAAAGCTGTAAATAACACTTCGCAAAACCTCCCTTCCGTTCCTCACGTCGTTCTCTGTGAGACAGGTTTGTTCAGCGACATGCCGCCCGAATCATCTGCATACGCGGTCCCGGCAGAGCTGAGAGAGAGGGAGCTCCGACGATATGGCGGTTACGGACTTGAGCATGAATGGTCATTGGCCCAAACCAAAAGGATAACAGGCACAAATCTGAAACGCATTGTCAGCGTATGCCTGGGTGGAACTACAAATGTCGCGGCATTCATGGAAGGACGTGCGATCGAGACTTCGATTGGATTTACACCCATTGAAGGAATAATATCGGAAGGTGGCTGTGGAGACATTGACCCGACGGTGGTTTTTTATCTGCTGTCATCGGGTCTTTCCCTGCATGAAACGAATCATCTTCTTTTAGAAGAGAGCGGGCTGAAAGCCCTTCTCGGAAAAAGTGCAAGAATGGAAGACGTTGTTGGGGAACATCGTGGGAGTTCATACGATTTTGCTTACAGATTGTACACTTACCAGGTCTTGAAGGCCATCGGTGCTTTTGTTTCCGTTCTCGGTGGTGTCGACGCCATTGTGTTTAGCGGTGCACACACCGGAAAGTATATGAAATTCATAAGAGAACTATGCGGCCGGCTCGAGTTCTTAAGCGTGAAGTGTAGCGGCGGGGACGGACGGGAGGAACAGTCATTCGTTCTGTCGACCACGGATTCCCCGGTCAGAATAATCTGTTTCGAATACGACCGCTGGAAAATATTATCTGAAAAAATTAACCACATTATTAACAGGAAAGATGAAAACCATGACTAAAGAGAAGAGATTTCTCGCTGATGTTGGAATAAAGGATTTTCCACTTCCAATGAAAGTACTATCAAAGGCGTATCCAGATGGTCAACCGACCGTTGCCAATATTTCTGTGAATGCGAGGATAATGCAGGAGTTCGAAGCGGGCTGGATAGACAAGGTAGTCCAGATCTTGCACCGCCATCGCGGGACGATAGGCACGAAAGCGTTGCAGCAAAACATAGGGGACTACATAAGGGAGCTCAATGCCACAATGGTGAGAATAGATTTCGATTACCCGTTCTTCGTTGAGAAAATAACCCCGGCTTCCAAAGAGAAATGCGTGACGCGCTATCTCTGTACCTACTCAGCCAAGATTACGAGTGTCGAGTCGGTGAAGGTACTTTTCAAAATCAGTATTCCTGTGATCACGACGTATCCCAAGTCGTACGTCAGTGAAGCGCAGAAGGGTCTGTTGGGACAGCTCAGCACGGTTGTAGTGGAAACTGAGTCAAGTCAGGATATATATCCCGAAGACCTGGTAGATATGGTTGACCGTCATTCGCTGGTTCCGATGTATTCATTCCTGACCGATGAGGATCAGCGTTTCGTCATACAGAAGATTCATTCGGAAAGGAAGGACAGCGTTGTAATGTTAGATGAGATAAAGGAAGAACTCTCCCGCATGGAGAGCCTCGAATGGTTTGCCGTGCACTGCTTGAACTATGGGATGTTGCACTCATACAGCACTGTGATTGCGAATGAAAAGGCGATATGGTTCCACGGCGCCGGGTTCGGAGACAGTTCCGTATAACTGAGCGGCGTACTAAGGGTGTAAAAACGCACTGCGTTGTTGCAGTAGTTCAGCGGACATGAGCGAAGCGATGGAATCGGGTTGCTCATGCAAGTATTCTGCCACAAACAACGCACGGTTGATACCAAGCCTTCGGGTCTTTCTTGTGGCATTCATGTTTGTCGCTTTTCTTGTGCTTTTGAAGTTTCGCTTTTTTCTTAGCCATTGTTTTCCCCCTAAGGTTCATGCCGATTTCAAAACTCGCTTCGCTCATAGAACGTCCGCTGAACGTGCCGCGCGAATAGCTCGTTCGGAGAGCCGACGTTTCGCTTCGCTCACGTCGCCGAACAGCGCCAAAAACGTCATGGCGAATAGAATTCATTGAATCGGCTATGCCGTTCTGTAGGCTTTGCATTTTGTGCAGTACCAATGAATATGAAAGAATCCTGCTTCTTTGTAATATCTTCTGTGAAAGTGGTGGCAGTACCAGACTTTAATCTTATCAAGTCTATTCATGTTTCTCTCTTTCTAAAAGTTAACGCCGATTCAAAAATTCGCCACGTCGTTTTTCGCGCGGCACGTTAGTTGCAATGCCCCTCTCAATTGAGACTGAGTATGTGGTTTTGTAACTTTAATAAGTAGGTCATTTACGACAGGAAACCAAGCTAATGGAAATAACTCAAGTAAAGGCAAAGCCATTCCTCAAATGGGCTGGCGGTAAGACTCAGCTTGTTGATCAAATCGCAAAGTTTCTACCGTTTGAATTACGGGCAGGGCTGATCCACAAGTACGCTGAACCGTTTATTGGCGGAGGTGCTCTGTTTTTCCGTATTGCTCAGGCATACGAAATCGACCATTTCTTAATCGCAGACGTGAACGAAGAACTCATACTTGCTTATCGAACTCTAAAAAAAGATGTTGAGGGCGTGATTAACATTCTGAAGACCATGGAGGAAAAATACCATCTCCTTTCCCCGTCTCGTCAGAAGGAATATTTCTATTCTATTCGTTTTGAGTTCAATGAGGAACGCCCCGATATAGACTATCAGCGTTTTGATGAACCATGGTTGGAAAGAACAGCGCAAATAATCTTTCTCAACCGTACTTGCTTCAATGGTTTGTTTCGCGTCAATTCCAGAGGAGAATTTAATGTTCCTTTTGGTCGCTATAAAAATCCGATGATCTGTTCTGAAGAAAATCTACGAGAGGTGTCGCACGTACTGCAACGCACTGAAGTTCGGCTTGGTGATTTTACAAATTGCGAATCATTCATTACTCCCGACACATTTGTCTACTTCGATCCACCTTACCGCCCGATTAGCAAAACAGCCAACTTCACTTCATATTCTCGTTTCGACTTTGACGATGCAGCGCAGCTTCGTCTCGCGTTTTTTTATCGACAATTGGATGATAAGGGCGCTAAGCTTATGCTCAGCAACTCTGATCCAAAGAATGAAAGTCCAGACGACCAGTTCTTTAGAAGGGCGGCATAGCCATGAAGCAGTTTGAAGCAGTGATTGAGGTAATGAAAGCTAATGGAGGGTTTGCCACACTCGGAAACCTTTATTCCGAAGCATTGAAAGTCCAAGATGTGCAATGGAAATCGAAAACACCGTTCGCTTCAATAAGACGCATAGTTCAGGACCCTAGATTCTTTTTCAAAATACGCCCTGGTTTGTGGGCTTTAAATGATTATAAGCGAAAATTGCCACAGTCAATCGCACCAACAGAGAAGGAATCAAAGAAAACAGAGTACACTCATTCATACTATCAGGGACTCCTACTTGAAATAGGTAATTTGATGAAGTACAACACTTTTGTGCCGAATCAAGACAAGAACAAGATGTTTCTGGAAAAACGTCTCAGTACTCTCGCAACGTTAGACAAAATTTATTCATTTACCTATGATCACCTTGTCAGACGTGCTCAGACAATTGATGTTGTATGGTTTAATGACCGAAGGATGCCCGCTTTCTTTTTCGAAGTGGAACACTCTACTGATATTCAAAACTCTCTCCTAAAATATTTTGAACTTCAGGACTTCAACGTGCAATTTCTAATAGTCGCCGACAAAAATAGGAAACGCGAATATCAATCAAAAATTTCTCTCGGTGCATTCAAACCAATAAGCGAAAGAGTCAAGTTTATGGATTATGACACAGTATCAAAATTTCATTCAAGAACCGTTGAAGATGCCTTAACACCTCAACTGAATCTGACATGGAACAATTTATGAAGAAAATTGAGACGCGGAGCTTGGTGGAGATGTTACTTGGAAAGGCAGGACACACAATTGAAGCTTCTCTCAACGATGGTAGTTTCAACGCCACACATCTTCTAACGTTCGAAGGCCGCAAGATATTCGATTGCGGCATAGATAGCGCTGAAGTGTCATGGGACATCGAAGTCTTCTCCGCATTTTACTCTCAAGCGCATTGGAGGGTGGATCAGTTGGTTTGATCCAGTAACAGCCTTTTCACAAGCTGTGAGAATGGAGAATTTGTAATATGATCAAAACAGCATCTCGGAATATCCCCAATTACCTTTACGGCAAGATCGGTCGGTTTGAAGCTGGCAGAGCGTTGGATGTTGAAGCCGAAGGGAGAGCACGCGACCCGCGCGAAACACTTAAGGCAGTCTTAATTGAAGCAGGTATCGACCAACTGAAGGCTGGAACCATTGCCCTAGATGTTGGGTACTGCATTACTATCGATGATGAATACTTGACTAATCTAGGAATTACAAAAGCAAGAGAGCTCAACAAGATCTATCGGGAGGTAATTCGGTATCGCCTTGGAAGCCTTTCAGAGTGACCTGGAGGAAATAAACCCGAATGCAGTTGAAATCACCAAAAGTCGTTTGAATTTCAAAGTCAATAACGCCGCTACTCAAACTGTTGCCATTGGGGATGTTCGTCGCCTAAACAAGCACGAAGGTGATTCTGTTGACCTGATTGTCACTCACCCGCCTTACTCGAACATTGTCACATACTCGGATCGGAAAAATCCCGATGACCTGTCCAGCATCGCAGGCATACCGAAGTTCCTCGATGAACTCGAGGTCGGCATCAGAGAACTCTTTCGTGTCCTCAAGCCAAACAGGTACTGCGCTATTCTCATTGGTGATACGCGGAAGGGGCAACACTACGTTCCACTATCTTATTTTGTCCTTGAAAGATGCCTTCGTAATGGTTTTGCCTTGAAAGAAGAAATCATAAAGACCCAGCATAACACCAAGTATGGCCAACGCTGGAAAGATAGAGCAAAGAGTTTTCAGTTTTATCTAATCATGCACGAACATCTATTTGTATTCCGCAAACCAAAACCCGATGAAGACTTATCGAGGATTCGGTATAGTATTCTTAGGTCAGGGGCACTGCGCTTAACAAGCAGGAAGAGGATGCTTCCCGACTTGAAGCGTGTCCCGTCCAAATTATTGATATGCCGGTCACCGCGAAGCGGGATCCCGCATCTTGTGTAGAATAATCGAGCGGGAGATGCCGCAAGGCGGCATCGGGACAGGCTCAAAAGGCATCTGAAATGAGACACTTGCTTCCATTGTGTGTCTCTTCTGGCTCATTTGACCTTCTCCTTTTTGAACCATAATATACCGTTTACTAACTTGATAGTGGATCACATTTTTGGGGCAGAGCGGATTCGATTAGTAGGAAAATGAAAATAAACATTCTCTGAGGTATCAGGGACGAAAGATGACAGCGCACTTCCCCAATCTACAAGCTTATGTAAAGTGTTGCATCAATAAAGTGGAACAGTGAGAAGATCTATATAATTGATATTGTAAAGAAGTAAAATTAAGTGAACAACGACAGAAGTAAATTTCAACAATTTGGGTGAAATATGAAGATGAAAATACCTGTTTTCTTTTTCCTGCTTTTCTATTTTCTGTCCGGGAGGATTTTCGGGCAGATGGTCCAGATCACTGCTCAGTATGGAACGGTCGATCTTGAAGGTGGCGAGTATCGATTTTATAACAACGTGTGGGGTGCTTCAACACCGCAGTTTGTTACAGTGAACACGGATTCAACATATTTTAAAATTGATTCGACGAAGCACAACCTGCCGAGCAATGGCGCACCTGCTTCCTATCCGTTCATTTTGAAAGGGAGTCACTTTAACGGTACACCGACTTCTGTGAATAATCCTTTCCCGCTCGCTGTCAAAAGCATAAAAAGTTGTCCGACAACGTGGGAAATAGGCGGCACAAATGCACCGGGTATCTGGGATTGCGCCTACGATATCTGGTTTGTTCAAAACGGAAGCAATAAACTTGAGATGATGATATGGATCAATTATCAGGGGCCCCAGCCTGCGGGCTCACTGGTCACGACGACAAACATCGACAGTATTTCATGGCAGGTCTGGTGGAATAAATCGAGTACTCTCTCGTACAGAATAACAACCAAACGAGATACCTGCAATTTTGACTTAAAACTATTTATGAATGATGCTGTGAAACGCGGCTATCTGGATTCTGCGTGGGCACTTGGCGCGGTTGAAGTAGGATTCGAAATCTGGCAGAATGGTGCTGGTCTGACATCTGAATTATTTTCGGTCACAGCAACGACAATCACAGAAGTGAATGATCTGATCAATGATAAACCAAGCAGTTTCGGATTGGGACAAAATTATCCCAACCCTTTTAATCCGACAACAGTCATCGACTATCAGTTGCCGGTAAGCAGCCATGTTACACTGAAAATCTACGATGTGCTTGGAAGAGAAGTTGCGACACTGGTGAATAAGAATGAGATCGCTGGATACAGATCGGTTACATTTGACGGGAGCAAGCTGTCGAGCGGAGTGTATTTTTATAGGCTCGAAGCCGGAATGTACCATGATACCAAGGAACTTCTGCTGCTCAAATAAACGGGCCTGCACGCCTGCGCGGCGGAGCGCTTCGGCGCGTAGACGTGCCGAAGGGCTGCGTTTCGGCCCGCAGGCGGGCAAAAACAACTGACCCGTTATGATAAGGAGATAAAATGCAAACCACAAAAATCGCGGTTCTTGTCGGCAGCCTTCGAAAGGAATCTTTTACCCGTAAAACGGCAAAGGCGCTCATCACGCTTGCCCCCGAGTCACTGGTCCCGGAAATCATTGAAATCGGTGGGCTTCCGATATACAACCAGGATTTAGAAGAGACACCACCAGCCGCGTGGACGGAATTTCGTGACCGAATGAAGGGCTTTCATGGGCTCCTTTTCGTTACTCCAGAGTACAACCGGTCGGTTCCTGCAGTGCTTAAGAACGCGATTGACGTCGGCTCCCGCCCTTATGGAAAAAGCGTATGGGATGGAAAACCAGGCGCAGTTGTGAGTGTTTCGCCGGGAGCGCTCAGCGGATTCGGTGCCAATCATCATTTGAGACAATCGCTTGTTTTCCTCAATGTTCCAACTATGCCGCAGCCCGAAGCGTATATCGGAGGAGCCGCGAAGCTATTCGATGATCGAGGCAATCTTATCAATGACTCCACCCGGGAATTCCTGAAGAAGTTCATGGACGCATTTGCAAAATGGGTCGCAAGAAATACTGCTTAGTAAACACAAGACCTTCTAGAGAGTTCTCATTGTGTGATTTCAAGAGGCAATACCATGAATGAAATTGAATGAGCCAAATGCGATGATCGAACCTTCAAACACAAAAGGAAAAATGCCTGTGCTGTTCTTAGGGCACGGCAGTCCGATGAACGCCATCGAAGAAAATGAATTTGTTGCAGGCTGGAGAAACATTGGACAAACCTTCCCGAAACCAAAAGCTATTCTCTGTGTGTCGGCACATTGGGAAACAGGAGGGACTTTTGTAACAGCAATGGAAAAGCCCAAAACCATTCATGACTTCGGTGGTTTTCCGAAGGAATTGTATGCTGTGCAATATCCTGCACCGGGAAGCCCCGAACTGGCAAAGGAAATAAAAAATATTGTCAAGAAAACCGATCTCGGCTTGGATGAAAAATGGGGACTTGATCACGGGTGCTGGAGTGTGGTTAAACATCTCTATCCCAAAGCCGATGTCCCGGTCATACAAATGAGTTTGAATTATTCCCAGACTCCTCAATATCACTATGATTTGGCGAAAGAGCTTTCATCGCTTCGAAAAAAAGGTGTCCTCATCATTGGAAGCGGGAACATGGTCCATAATCTCAGAATGGTTGCGTGGGATAAGTTGGATGCCACAGAATACGGGTATGATTGGGCACTTGAAGCCAGTGAGAAAATGAAAAAGTATATTTTGGACGGTGACCACCAATCACTGATAGATTATCAATCGCAGGGAAGCGCATTTAATTTGGCCATTCCTACCCCTGAACACTATTTGCCTTTGCTCTGCGCTTTAGCATTGAAAGAGGAGAATGAAAAAGTGAGCTTGTTCAATGACAAAATAGTGGCGGGTTCGTTGGCAATGACCTCAGTGATAATAGACAAGGCGTGAATTCAATAAAGCATAAACTCAAGAAACCATTACAGTGATATGATCTTGACTTGCACGCAAGGGCCGCCCATGTGTCGTAAATGAAGGTCGGATAACCAGCTTCGCGGTGGTAAATGGTTAGGGAACAGATCAAAGAAATTCCTTAATTGGCAGCCGAATTGAAAACCGCTGGATTGGTTTGAGGAAAAGTTCGGTTGTAAGCAGAAAATAAGGAGAGGTTAAGAAATGAAGAATAGCAATTGGACATCGGCAAACATTGTTGACCAGAAAGGGAAAAACATCTTAATAACAGGAGCTAACAGTGGACTTGGACTTGAGGCAGCAACAGTATTAAGTCAAAAAGGTGGAAGCATAATTATGGCAGTCCGCGATCTTGAAAAAGGGAAGGAAGCCGTCGAAAAAATTAAGACCAAAAACCCCAATGGAAAACTGGACCTAATGCGGTTGGATTTAGCAGACTTGAATTCCGTTCGTAAATTTTCAGATGAATTCCACGCCAGGTATTCGGCATTACATATACTGATCAACAATGCGGGGATTATGTATCCGAGAAAAAGAGAAGAAACCAAACAAAAGTTTGAAATTCATTTTGGCACTAACCATTTAGGACATTTTGCGTTGACTGGCTTACTTTTAGAAATCATTAAGATGACACCTCATTCAAGAGTGGTAACGCAAAGTAGTATGGTCCATAAATTCAATGCCGACATTCATTTTGATGATCTGAATTGGGAAAAGTCATATGGTAACGCAAAGGCTTATGCGCAAAGTAAATTGGCAAATCTATTGTTTACCTATGAATTAGACCGGCAATTCAAAGCGCATAAGATCGATGCTATTGCGACGGCTGCTCATCCCGGCTACACTGATACGAATCTTCAAAGGACTTCTGGCCTTTTCGTTAATATCGCGAATAAGCTTGTAGCACAAAAGGTGGAAATAGGGGCCTTGCCAATATTAAGAGCGGCAACGGAAGAAGATCTAGTCGGAGCAGAATATTTTGGACCGACTGGAATGGGTGGGATGCGCGGTTATCCTGAAAAAGTAAAATCCAGCGACAAATCTTACGACACTCAATTGGCAAGAGAGTTATGGGAGGTCTCTGAGAAACTGACGGGCGTTCATTATAATTTTTAACGAGATATCAACTGCAATGAAAGGATTCAACGTATGAAAGGCTTCAAGAGCAACATAGAAAAGGACACTCTGGAAAACAATAATTTCCGAAAAGTCTTGTATTCAGGTCATCATCTTCAACTTGTGCTCATGTGCCTTAAAGCAGGCGAAGAAATCGGAGCAGAAATACATCATGACAATGACCAGTTCTTCCGCTTTGAAGGCGGTTCAGGAAAATGTGTTATTGATGGGAATGAATACAACGTGAAGGATGGAGACGTTATTATTGTACCTGCCGGTGCAAAGCACAATGTCATAAATGTAGATAGTAAAACGAAATTAAGAATGTACACTATTTATGCTCCTCCTCACCACAAAGACGGGATAGTACGGGCTACAAAAAAAGAGGCGGAAGACAATGAATCTGAATTTGACGGTAACGCTACAGAATAGGAGGATGTAATGGCAACCAACGACGGCGACAAGGAGATTTTGCAGGCCGGCAACGGGAAGGGGAAAGAAGAGCCCGGCATCAAGAAACATGACCCGCTGATAAAGCCTCTGAATCGCAAGCAGTTCCATTTTTCAATATGGTACTTCCTGATCACGCTGATAATGCTGTACCTGTTCAATTCGATATTCATGCGTCCCAAAGTCGAATCCATCGACTACAGCGACTTCAAGGCGAAGATCGACTCCGGCGCGATCCATCGGATCGAGATTGGCGAAAAGTACCTGACCGGTTTCACTTTGACGAAGGTCCAGATGGCAAAATATGACAGTACACGGATCAAGGGAGGCAAGCCGGCGGAGGTTCCGATTACCTATCAGACTGTTCGGATCGCCGATCCGGAGCTCATCCGCCTGATGGATCAGAAGGGCATCGAGTATTATGGCGTTACCTCGGAGGACAATTCTTGGCTGACTACACTACTGTCCTGGGTGGTCCCAATCATCCTGATGGTGTTGGTCTGGAATTACTTGAGCAAACAAATCGGCAAGACCGGCCAGGGAGTGATGTCTTTCGGTACGAACAAGGCGAAGCTGGTCGCAGAAGGCGACACGGGCGTGACATTCGATGACGTTGCGGGCGTCGATGAGGCCAAGGCAGAGCTCGTGGAGGTCGTGGATTTCCTCAAGCACTCAAAGAAATATGAGGCCATCGGCGGAAAGATCCCGAAGGGCGTTCTCCTTGTCGGCCCACCCGGAACGGGAAAGACTCTTCTCGCCAAGGCGGTCGCCGGCGAAGCCAAGGTTCCCTTTTTTAAGATCAGCGGAGCCGAATTTGTAGAGATGTTCGTCGGCGTCGGTGCTGCTCGTGTCCGCGACATGTTCAAGCAGGCCCGCGAGAAGGCACCTTGTATTATCTTCATCGATGAGCTTGATGCCATTGGAAAGAGCCGCGGCTTTGCACTCGGCGGGAACGATGAGCGCGAGCAGACGCTGAACCAACTGCTCGTCGAAATGGACGGCTTCGACTCCGGCACTGGCGTCATAATCCTTGCAGCGACGAACAGACCTGAGGTCCTGGATCCCGCGCTCCTGCGGCCTGGCCGTTTCGACCGACAGGTCCTGGTGGACAAACCTGACCTGAAGGGGCGGGTTGACATTCTAAAGATCCATTCAAAGAAAGTGAGCCTCGACGACTCCGTTGACCTGGAAAAGATCGCGCGTGGGACGCCGGGCTTTTCAGGGGCCGATCTGGCGAATATCGTCAATGAAGCGGCATTGCTAGCTGTTCGCGAGGGCCGCGAGCGAGTCCTGCCCAAGGATTTCGACAACGCGATCGAAAGAGTGGTCGCGGGACTCGAGAAGAAGAACCGGTTGATCAACCCGAAGGAACGGAAGACCGTTGCCTACCACGAAACAGGGCATGCCATGGTGGCCGCATACACGAAGGGGGCCGATCCGGTGCATAAGATCTCGATCATTCCCCGTGGCATCGGAGCCTTGGGATATACCATTCAGCTACCGACCGAGGATCGCTTCCTCCTGACGGAGGAGGAGCTGCTCGGTAAAATCGACGTGATGCTCGGAGGCCGGGCGAGCGAGCAACTATTCTTCGGAGAAATTTCGACCGGCGCATCCAATGACATCGCACGGGCAACCGAGATAGCCCGGAACATGATCAGCGACTACGGCATGAGCGACAAGTTCAAGAATGTGGTTCTCGCTTCCCAAAGGGGTCCGGCGTTCCTCCCTGGGGAAAATGCCCCAGCACAGCGGGAATACTCCGAAGCTACTCAGCAGTACGTTGATGAGGAAATCACCCGAATCATCAAAAGCCGTTACGAAAAAGTGGTCAAGTTCCTCGAAGGGAAGAAAGGGACCATCGAGAAAATTGCGGAAAGGCTTTTGGAGGTCGAAGTGATCGGAGAAGAAGAATTCAAGGCAATGATCAAAGAAGATGGCAGCAGCTGATGAGCTATCGTCCCCATCTCCTTTAAAGGAGGATGCCCCCAAAGCTCATGGATTGCCGAAGCGTTCTGGAAGGCAGCTCTAAGCTTAAGAAGGATGTGCACCCATGGATTTCGCAATTCGCGGTTGGTTTTGATCGAAGGGTCAGGGGCACATCTGAGACGATGTAATAACAATGCGGAAGAGACATGAAATGACAAAATATTCTCCCGGTGGCAAAGAAGATCCGGCTGGAACCAAGGAGATTGTATCGAGTCCAAAGCTGCTTAAACCGGCTGATCGCCAAAAGGATATTGATGAATTGAGAGAAGAACTGCTTCAAGAGCGCGATCGACACCTGAGAACGCTGGCCGATTTTAACAATTATCGTCGTCGTGTTGAGCGCGAGGGGAATAAGATGGCAGAGGCCGGTAAACGTGAGATTATTCTTCCGCTTCTGGGAGTTATCGACGACTTGGAAAGAGCTTTGCTGTGGACAAACAATATCGATCAGCGGGCGATGGACGGTGTGAAAATTATCTATCGTAAGCTTGTCGCTTTGTTGGAACAGCAAGGTGTTCATCCATTCGACAGCGTTGGCAAGTTATTCACTCCTGACCTGCATGAAGCTGTTGCCGTAGCGAAGGACGAGGGAGTTGAACCGGGAACCATAATTGAGGAGTTGCGCAAAGGATATCTTTGGAATAATGAATTGCTGCGCCCAGCGCAAGTACGTGTAGCCGGATAACGTCGTTAATATCAGGAAGGCAAGATGTCCTATCTGTCCCTCTTTGGTTGTATCAATGAAAAATAAACTCTAGATTGGAAACCGATGACCTACAAAGACTATTACAAAGTGCTGGGCGTCGCGAAAACGGCAACGCCAGATGAAATCAAGAGCGCCTACCGAAAACTCGCCCTTAAGTATCATCCGGACAGGACCAAGGGAGATAAAGTTGCCGAGGAGAAGTTCAAGGAGGTCAACGAAGCAAATGAAGTTCTCAGTGACCCACAAAAACGAAAAAAGTACGATCAATTTGGCCAAGATTGGAAGCATTACCAGGAAGCGGGAGCGCAACCAGGCGGATTCGACTGGTCAAAATATGCAAGCGACCAAAGTGGAAAAGCACACCGGATGAGTGGTGAAGAATTCGATGCGATGTTTGGAGAGGACGGTGAAACCGATCTCTTTGATCTTCTTTTTGGACAACAGCGTGGTCAGAGACGAGGAAGAAGGGCTTACGCAATCAAAGGAGAAGACCTTGAGGCAGAGACAACCCTCTCCCTTGAAGAAGCTTACCATGGCACGACGCGACTCATCAAAATTGGCGACCAAACAATAAGGGTGACGATTCACCCGGGTATCGAAGATCAGCACGTTTTGAAAGTTCCGGGTAAAGGAGCCGCCGGGATGAACGGCGGAGCAAATGGCGACCTGTATCTCAGAGTCAAGATCACTTCGCATCCAGATTTTCAACGTAAAGGAAACGATCTCAATTGCGACTTGCCGGTCGAATTATATACCGCAGTCCTTGGAGGGAAGACTAAAATCAAGACGCTGAAGGGCACAGTCAGACTCGCTATTCCTAAAGAGACACCAAATGGTAAAGTCCTTATGCTCCGGGGACTCGGGATGCCGATTTATGGTAAAAAGAATGAGTTTGGTAACCTGTATGCGAAAATTTTGATTCAACTGCCCGACCATCTTGGCAAGGAAGAAATTGATCTGTTCAAGGAGTTGGCGGCACTACAAAAAACGGGTCATCAAGTGGCACGTGAATGATTTTGATCTGTCCCCCAAAAACCGATCTAGTTTATAATGAGACGAACGTCGATTCACTGCCTATATATTGGTGCATAGCATGGGACAGGTCACATATTAAATTTGGGAGGTAAAGAGATGGTACAAGACACAATAAACAAAATCGAAGAGATGGTCCGGTCGAACAGATCTATCAACAAACAGGCTAAGAGTCGGCTTCTCAAACTACTGGCAACATTGAAACCCGAAATAGAAAAGCTGTCTAATGTCAAAGCAGAACACGCGGAGAGTGTCGCCGGATTTATGGAACGCTCAACACATGAAGCGCTGAGGCACGAAAAGAATCCGACACTTCTAAAATTAGCGATTGATGGTCTGTCCGCTTCGGTGAAAGGTTTTGAAGCATCGCATCCGCAATTGGTGGAAACTGTGAATTACATAACGACTGAATTGGCAAATATAGGTATCTGAGAAACAGCGAGGTGAGCAAATGAAACGCGATCAAGTAGTCGTTGGCGAATTTGAAAATGAAATAGAGGCTGAAATTGCAAAGGGACATCTTGAATCGGCAGGAATTAAAGCGTCCATTATCAAAGATGATGTAGGTGGAACGTTCCCGTCGTTGCAGACCACAGAAGGCGTAAAACTGTTGGTCGCCGAAACTGAGGAGGAGAGAGCCAGGACAGTACTTAAGGCGAAAAAAACTTAGGCAGGTACTGTGTGGCGGGCTATCGATTCGTGGTAACGGCAATCTAGACGAACGAGGTTGAACTTGACGAGGATGGAGTGGCAGAATTATGCTAGGGCATGCCGGAAAGGGGAGAACAAATCAACGTACGCGGCAGAAGGGACCCGTGCCCATACCGGCCTTCTTTGCGACATATCGCCTCTTTCGTTCACAACTCCATACGAGAATCGTCAAGCGCCACCGTGTATCTGATAGACCAATCTTTGTAGATGATACTACTAGGCCGACAAAGCGATCTGTTGACCCGATACATTCTTACTGGACACACCCGGAGCGTTCTAGAATATCGTGTAAGTGACTCCGATCTGGAGGCCTTCCATCATCTGCGTATCCAGCGACTGCTGCTTCTGATAGACCAATGTGAAGTTGAAATTCACCACGACTAACGCGTTTATCTTTGCAACGACCGTATTGTCCCATCTTACATCCCAGACATCTAAGTGATTGAATGTGGTAAAAAGCCTGAGACCTGTCGTCAGCAGCATGTTGTCGGCGATCTGTAACTTCGCGTTACTCACCGACTCGAGCCCTGTTTTCAACTGGAAAGCTGTAGAGTCCTGGGTATACTGGCGATGTTTGTCCGTGAAGATTTCCTGTGCCGCAAGTCCGAGTCGGGTCGTAAACGCTCCAAATTTGTCGTAGCTGAACCCTGCGCTCTGAGTTACGTAGCCGGGATCGAAGAAATTTGCTATCAACAAGGTGTCTTTGTAACCAGCCGTCAGCGTTGTAATAACGTCGTTGCTGAAGAACGGATCTACCGCCCATCCGCTTTTATACGAAAGAACGTTTTCCAGAAAAAACTCATTATCCGTCGTGATCGAGCTCTGGCTGCCCAGCTTCGTTTTTCCATAAGCGATTTTTAGATGGTCAACCAATCTCCACTGTTCTCCTTTGTAGTCATAACCCATATTGCCAGTTACGGTCCAGCTCATTGAATTTGTACCACCTTGTGTCCAATTGTTGAAAGCGAGCTGACTCAAGTTCAATGCTGTCACCATGGTTGGAACCCATATATTTACTGTGTCCCTTCGGAGAGTATCCGGTTTTGCAGTTTGGGCCATTGAGCCTGATTCAGCGGCGATACAGTTAGCCGATAAGCATAAAAGTATTAATAACCACCTATTCATAATTTGCCTCCAATTCCTATTTAATAGTTAAGAAAATCATTGCATAAGAAGCTAGAACTCGCGCCAAAATATTCGAAGACAATTGAGTCCTCTCGGTAGTGCATTTAAGAATACTCAAACCGCCGAACGCGAATGAAGAGATTTGGCGTAGATTACTACAGCCATAATCTAGTCTTTCAGGTCGAATCGATTCCGGCATCACGCCCAGTCCTGCTTGTGCATCGCATAGTGGTTGATGCCAGGAGGAAATCCTTCTAGGCTCCAGCGTGAAGCAGGGAAATCCACCGCAGGCAAAAGGGACTTCTAAAGATCTTCTCTTTTGCAGAACTAAAGTTGCGACGTGCAAAACGGACAGCGCAATGCTTTGATGGAGATGACAGACTGGCATTGCGGACACGTTTTCGTATTTACCTCCGGTGCCGGCTGTTCACCCTTCAGCTTGTTCATCATTTTCACTATGATGAATAGGGCGAACGCGATTATTACAAAAGAAATAATACTGTTGATGAATAGACCGTAGTTCAAGGTCGCAGCTCCAGCCTGTCTTGCTGCGGCGAGTGAATTGTACGATCCTGACGAGAGGTTGATGTACATATTGCTGAAATCAACACCACCAAGGATTCTCCCAAGGGGTGGAGTTATGATGTCGTCAACCATGGACTTTACGACCGTTCCAAAGGCAGCGCCAATGACAATGCCTATGGCCATGTCCACGACATTTCCTTTGATTGCGAATTGTTTGAATTCTTCAATGATTTTCATTATGGTTCGCCATTTTTAGTTGTTTGATGAGTCTGTAAAAAAACATTGCTCCCCGGACAATTGTAATCCGTGCCCGTTTCTCGGCATTTCTCCATTCTCAAAATAGGTTGCTGGAAGAGGATCACATTGCACGCCCCCACTTCAGAACCTCTGCGCTCTCGGCGTGGACATTCGTGAAACCCTCTGGCCGTCTCGCTTCCACAAACAATAATATAAACATCTCCAGGATATGTTTCCATGATTGTCCGCGTTGGGTAGTGGGCCATTATGAATCGAAACATTAGCACACAGGTATACGGGAAAAAGCAAGATAACCACGGATCAAATTATTATTAATCGATGTATCAGTGAGAATCCGTGCCTTATTCAGTGTGCTCTGTGTGCAAAAGTCTTAAAGTAGCCCACTACCCCGCGTTAATCCGGTGATTCATTTGGTTCCCAGTAGAACAAATCGAATATGTCCATGTTGCCAAATTCCAGTTTTAATATCCCAACGAAGAAATCCAACAAAGAAATGAATACGACGCAATATTTCAGAGCCCATCAAGAGATGCTTACTCACAGCTTCTTATGCCAAAAGAGGACCCAAACTGAGCCTCAACCAATGATTCCCTGATGAGATCCTTTTCGAATCAGGTATCTGGGTGGAATTACAGTCAGGCGGCAACCGGATTGTTTTGTTTTCTAAAGATGACGGTACTATTCGGGGGGGAAATGGTTTTGGAATTTTTTGTATCAGAGTTGTTTCCGGCTAAATAACATGAGATGCTAATCACAAGTTGATGGTCCCGCTGAGATTGATCCTCAATTTCCCTTGCATCCTTCTTTAACGCTTCATACCTTTATTTCACAAAATTTCAGCTTTTTACTTTCTACAAAATAAAAGGAGCGAGTATGATCCCAATATGGGAAAATCACATGAAAGGCTATGTTGTGGTATTCATGACAACTTTGTTTCTCGGTTTGTCTGCATTATTAGCAACCGGGTGCTCTTCACTGATTCTTGAACCCGCAAACTTTTCGTGGCCCATCGAAAATGAACTTAAGGTCGATGCAAGTGGCATGATACAGGAAAATCGTTACCGCGTTTCTTTCAATGTCAAACCCCTGCTATATGAAGAAACAAAAGACTCCGTTAATATTAGCGGCCGTCTGATCGATATTATTCGAGATGTACAAGGGTATTATTACCTTACTGGGCCACACTTCAAGAACGTATATGTGCTTCAACCGGCTGAAGGTTGTCTCGTACTTGAAAATAAAATTGCTGTTTCAGATAATGGTCTTTTGTCCCCGGGATTTAATCAAAGGACCCTTTACATCGAATTAGTCAACGGCAGCGACACGCCGATCATGCTCACAAAAGATGGAAGCAAGAAGGAGAATACGAAATGAGATATCTCGCCAGTGCGTTGAGCGTTATTTTTGGCGTCACCTTCGCTTTTGTTTCCATGAGCACTGCCCAAGTCAAGTTGGATTACTCAATTGTAAAGTCGTTCGAGTCAAAGTACGATGCCACAAAAGAATCAATCGAACAGGCCGCAACGCTTCAGGAATGCACCGCTGCCCGCGCCGATATAGATACGCTGGAAAAAGATTTTGCTGCGGATACGGTATTACTTAATGACGGACTGTACCCTGATAATTATGACAATCGGATCGGTCAACTTCGTTTTGAGCTTCACCTTTCTCAGGATAGAATGGGTATTATCGAAACCCAGGGTTCACACGTTGCTGATCTGGCAGGACAAGTTCGGTTATTGTCCGGAAGGATCGACAGCATCGCAGATGATGACATTAGGTTAATGTCATCGATAAAAGTCGTGTCATCCACGATAAGTGTTATGACGTCCACGATAAATGCAATATCATCTGCGTTAACGAAGAACACAGCGAAACTCGATTCACTCGCGGATATCATCGGAAGGCTTCAACCAGCGGGATCAACTCATCAAAACCGAAAACGGAAATGAGGGGGAAGCAAAATCGTTGGAATGGATTTACCCAGCTCTATCAACCTGTTGGTCGTCATGACCCGCCCCCGAAAAGCAATCCAGTGCTGTATTAGTATATCGAATAACAAAGGATGAGAGGATACAACAGCCCACACGTGAACTCCGGAGATAGCTTCCGCATGGACCCGATGGCATCATCTGGCCAATCACTGATCGGATGAATAACTTATCAATGGCGCTAGTTTTTCGACTATAGCCATGAGGTTATTTCCCCAAAAAGGAGTTTCTTGATTTAGAAATGGACACATTATAAACTGAGTCCCGTAGTCAATATCTCAAAGCTGGTAATCGCAATGTTTATATCTTATGGCAGGTCAAATCTCGGTGTGGCCCTATGCTTGTGCTTCATGCTAGCCAACAGTTCCTTTGCATTTGGAAATAATCCGAAAGAGACACGGCAAGACACGACCACTATCCATCGACAAGCGTCGTCTTCGTCGGACGACAGCCTTGCGAAGAATCTGTATAATGATTATTTGCCAAAGTGGTACGACATGATTACCCGGATACCAGGGGATTGGCTTGAGTACACGGAAGGGACATTCCAGGCGAAGAACATCCCTGCGTTTATGGGCGTGGCAGGAGCGACCGCTGCGTTAATGGTAACGGATCATCAGTGGTGGCAAACAGAAAGAAAATGGTATAATGAGTCTCCGACTTTTCACACGTTTAGCGACTGTATGGTTTTCACAGGTGATGGGAGATTTCAGTTTGGGATCGTAGGTGCATTTGCCTCGTACGGCTTCGTGGTAGATGACGCACGTTCCCTTAGAACTGCGAGTGAATTAACAGAAGCCATACTTGCTTGTGGTGGTGTGGTTCAATTCTTGAAACATATAACGGGCAGGGAAAGTCCATTTGTCTCAACAAAGAGGACCGGGGCTTGGAGGTTCTTCCCGAATCAAATTCAATATTCAAAGCATGTTCCGCATTACGATGCGTTTCCATCTGGCCATCTCGCAACTGCAACGACGACTCTCATAGTTATCGCTGAGAATTATCCGGATGTCACGTGGCTTAGACCTGTAGGATATGTTGCACTTGGTGCAATCTCAACGAGTTTAGTTGGCTATGGGATTCATTGGTGGAGTGATTATCCGCTTGCGCTCGTGCTCGGGTATTCATTTGCAGAAATTGTGACACACCCAGTGGGCGTTGCGATGAGTAACAAACATGGGAATGATAATCTTAAGTTATCATTCTCCCCGGTTGCATTGCCGGATGGCGTCGGACTTGGAATGACACTGTCGTTTTGAGACGCCATTCGACGGATCTAACCCGCCAATACCTATCCAGTATCATATTGACACGAAACTCGGATGACTGACTTTGTGTTGGTAAATAGTCCAGTGCTAAGCCGAGTGTTCACGAGGTCAACTCCGCTCTTCCCACTAAGCTCTAGAGAATAACGGTCGGTTTATCAAGTTTAGAGGATATTTCTGAATGGCTTTCTTGATCTGCGGCGTTCACGACCAAAGGTAAGTTTGTCCAAGAATTTCATCTCCATTTCATAACCAGTTTGTAATTTTGTTAGACAGTTGAACAAGCTCTTAACGGAGGCTCTACATGAAAGCGACAAAATTGTCGGCAATATTTTCGTTTCTATTTGTTGCGTTTCTTTCTACAGCAAGCAATGGCTTCGCACAAGATCAAAAGATCGAGCTTAAGGAAGTCCCCGCAAAAGTATTAGCGACTTTTCACAAAGCATATCCGGCGGCTGAAATAAAAGGAACAAGCATTGAAAAGGAGAAGGGCGATAGCTATTACGAGATCGAAAGTGTGCAGGGGACGAAACACATCGATCTGCTGCTAACCCGTGCCGGCGAGATTACCGAAGTTGAAGAGACCATTCCTGAGAATGAACTACCAGATCCTGTAATGAAGACTCTTCGGGCAAAGTTTAAGGAATTGAAGGTAGTGAAAGCCGAAAGGGTTACCAGCGGGAAGAAGGTTACATATGAACTATTAATTGAAAGCAACAGGAAACGACGGGGCGTCGTTCTTTGGCCCAATGGAATGATGGTCAAATCCGGATCGATGAAAGGAGAAAAAGAGAAAGCTGAAAAGGGAGAAAAGGGAGCAAATGATGATGATTAGGTGTGCCGCACGCCTTTGAAGTCAAATAGTCGAATCATGGCCAGTTCTGACAGTGACTTTTTGAGTTTTGTTTGTGACAGATTGTACCACTTTCTGGCCCATCGCATCCTTTCCCATGCCCTCATCACCTAATCTACCCCATGCCGCCACTTGTTTTCTTACCCGTTCCCGCTTGCTAAGCTTTGAAGGACGACAGGCGGTAGTTTGATCTGTGCTATGGAATCAAAGACTGTGAAGACTACGCACCGTATCAAAAGCACAAGGATGATCATCCTGGCGATCAGCATTTCCGCGATGATGATCATGCTCCTTGTGTTGAGATCTGTATATGCAATTTCGCTTTTCAATAGCGTTGCTAGCCGGCTGCAGGGCTCGGGATGGCACGACTTCGGAGCCGACTCGGTGATGCAGGTACACGAGGACATGACGTTCGAAGCCAGTTATCTCTTTTTCAAGCTTGGATCCGTCAGATTCCAGGTGCTTGATAAAACTACGTATGATAGTACGTCTGCGTACCATCTTCGAGCATGGATCGATTCGTACAGCGGAGTCCCGTTCCTCAGTTTCCACGCAGTTTATGATACTTACGCCGATGCGAGGGAACTGACATTTCTCTTCTACTCGAGGCGTCAGAAAGACGGCGAGAGCTGGGTTTACACGACATCAAGTCTTGACAGCGAGCGGAAGAATATAGAATGGGAACAATCGAAGGACGGGAGATTTCTCAAGGAGATCGATATGCCGTGCGATACAAGTTACACGACCGGTGTGAGTTTTATCTACTTCTTGCGCAAGGCATGCTGGAACTCGGGCGGCAGGAAACTAAATCTTAAAATACCGATTATCGATGACACCGTTAGGTCGGTAGTGGATCTGACTATAAACGAAAAGAAAGAGCCATGCGATGTAGCGGCTTTCGATTATCCGCTTGAGGCTCAGCGATTGTCCGGCCACCTCGACTTTGTAGGAACGTTCGGTGTCACGGGAGATTTTGTCGGGTGGATGGCTGCTGATTCTTCCAATATGCCGCTGAGAGCAAAAGTAAAGGTCATCCTGGGAAGCGTCGTTGTACAATTAAAGGAAATAAAGAGGAACAACTGGGTTCCACCGAGGTCCAGAGGGGATGAATAATGGGCCCATGTACTCGGGTCTCTTCCGAGCTTCGAGTAAGATCACGGACATATTCCCGCATGCCGGTTCTACGTTTCTTGATCTGACTGTACTACCCGTCACCGGGAGCAATCTCCTCGCGAAGGCCAAGCTCCGCAGTGCAAGACGAATAGTAGAAGAGGTCGGTCGGTTCGACCGTCTTCTGGTTGTCTCCGATCTCAACATCGGCGACGCCCTCGCGATGCAGGCACTCGTTTCTGGCCTCCGCGATTTCTTTCCGGATGCAGTCATCGACCTCGCGATCAACAAGACCGCATCGCGCATTGTGATCGGGAACCCTGAGATAACAAAAGTGCTTCCTGTCTTCTCAAGTTCACCATTCCCCTCGACTGAGGATCTGGCAAACCTGTCACGCATTACCACTTCCGGCAACTATGACATTATCGTATGCATTTGTCCGTATTTCGAGGTCAAGGATTTTCCATCGTCCGCAAGGAACGTCGTGGCTTACACTTCGTTTGCCGCTGTGCTTGTCAACGGATTGAGGAACAACGGAGACCCCGGACACATCATATATCAGCTCCGCAGATTCGTTCACCTTCTGTTTGAGGGTTTCGTAGAAGAGCATCGATCTTTGAATTACTCAGGTGTAAGAGCAACTTTGACGGCGGAGGCGACAGAACAAGCAAGTGCATTTCTCCGAAAGAACGGGATCGGAGAGAGCGAGAAAGTGATTTTGATAAATCCAGATACAACCTCTCGATTCACGTCCGTACCTCTTGAAACGCTGAGTATACTGCTGAGGAAGAGCGCAAAGCTGCGCTGTCCGATCTTGCTGGGGACAGGCCATGTAGACATGGGCACGGAGAAGCGAATTCTCGAATCGATGTCCGGTGAGGAGACGAAGAATGTGATAGTGGTTCCGCCAATGATGGCGCTCGAAGTCTATTCGGCGTTGATAGATTTCAGCAGTTTGTTCATAACTGGTGATTCGGGCCCAATGCATATCGCTGCTGCCAGAAGATATCTACGGGACGGAAATACTGCATTGAAGAACCGCACAGAGTTGATTTCAATCTTCGGAGCAACCCCGGCAAGAATCTATGGTTATGACAGCATGACCCGGGGATACCTGCCCTCGAATCAAGATGCACCCTCGCATGTACATGTGGCGAAGAGCCCGTGCAGGAACATCACCTGCATAAACAAAGCGGGAAAAACATGCAGGAAAACTCGCTGTTTCGAGTTCGTCGACATCGATGCCATTGTAAGCGACATCGAGAAGGCTCTGGCCCGGCAGCTGAATTGAATCGTGAATAGAGTTAGTTCTATATTGACAAATCGAAGTCTTATCAAACATCAAGGAGGTACCACTATGAGGAAGCTTATTTTATTCATTTCTGCATTTGTCCTATTCCTTTGTAATGCAAACGCGCAGGATTCAGGATATAAAATTCTCGACAAAGTGAAGCTTGGCGGCGAAGGTGGATGGGATTATCTAAATGCCGATCCTGTGACCGGGATGCTGTTCATCTCGCGCGGAACACACGTCCAGGTTATGGATATGGAGAAGAAGATTGTTGTCGCCGATATCCCGAACACGAACGGAGTGCACGGCATAGCTCTTGCGCATGAGTTCGGAAAGGGTTATATCAGCGATGGGCGGGATACCTCTGTTACAGTTTTCGATTTAAAGACCTTCAAAACGCTGAAGGTGATTAAGATCGACGGATTAAATCCGGATGCGATAATTTACGATGAAGTGTCGAAACGCGTTTTCACGTTCAACGGAAAAAGCTCAAATTCAACGGCAATCGATGCCTCCACCGACTCGGTGGTTGGCACGGTGCCACTTGACGGAAAGCCGGAGTTTGCACAGCCAGATGGATCGGGAAACATTTACGTCAATATTGAGGACAAGAGCACAATCATGGGATTTGACGCGAGAACGTTGAAGCTTCTGAAGACATGGTCGATAGCTCCAGGCGAAGAGGCTTCAGGTCTTGCAATCGACCGGGAGCATCATCTGTTGTTCTCAGTCGCAAGTAACAGAAAGATGATTATCTCTGATTATGTGGCAGGAAAAGTAGTCGCAGATGTACCAATCGGCGAAGGTCCGGACGCCGCAGGCTTCGACCCGGAAACTCAATACGCATTCAGCTCGAATGGGCGCGATGGAACCCTGACAGTGATACACGAAGATTCGTCCAACGGATTCAGGGTTGTTGACAATGTGAAAACACAGCCGAGTGCCCGTACAATGTCGCTCGATTCAAAGACCCACAGAATTTATCTCTCAGCCGCTGAATTCGGAACGGCACCTGAGCCGACAAAGGATAATCCCCGACCAAGGCCACCGATGATTCCCGGAACCTTCACCATACTCATATTGGGCCGATAACGGAAATGTGCGGGAGTGTGGGCACGCACCAACCACATCTTTCTTCTCATTTCTGAACACGTGGAGAATGCCGGCTATACAATGTCTCCAGAGATTAATGAGAAGATAAGCAGGATAGCCGAGATTGCATTAAAGAGAAACGGTCTAAGAGTTTTGAAAGTCGAGAAAGCGAAAGGCCTGCTTCCGTATGCTAAAGAGGTTTTTCATGTACTCAGTGAAGCGTACAAGGATTTGTGCGTTTTTGTCGAATTGGCGGATAAACAAATCGACATGTATGTCAAATAGTACTTTGGCTACATCATAATATATCTGGAACAAATCAGGTAGTGTGATAATTTTTTTGTTTTTCTAAAGAGATGGTACTATTGGGCGGCGAAAGTGGTTTTGCAATTTTTGTTTTTGGGAATTTTACCGCTCTTATTGGGCAGTTCGTGACGTTCCATATTCATCGTTTCAAGAGTGTGCATTTGCAGGGGGGCAGCAGCAACGAATGTGGAAAAGTTGATTCTGAAGGCTGTGTCCCTTACTTTTAATCAACTTGTCCCGAAGGGATGCCTTTGGCAGAAAGAAAAGGGCGGTTGGAAATAGTCGAAAAAACATTTCACCTCCAATTACGCAGCGAAACAAACATATTCGTTGAGACTTATTCTTGAAGACTATGGGTGAACCTTCTGGGCATTTGCTGGAACAAGCATACGAGTCCGTCAAGAAATTAGTTGAAGACTTTAGGGCGCACGAGCGGGATTATCTTTCTCCGAACTATCAAGAATCCCAAGTACGCGAGGACTTCATCAACAAATTCTTCGCGGCGCTTGGTTGGGATGTCACTCACGAGCGCCAAAAGAATCCCCGTGAATACGAAGTCCAAATCGAGAACCGCGTCCAAATCGGAGCTACACAACAACGGGCCGACTACGCCTTCTTCCTCGCTCCGAACTTCCGCGATCCTAAGTTCTATGTCGAAGCAAAGAAGCCTGCCCGGGAATTGAAGAATCCCGATTTCTTCTACCAAACCTTGCGCTACGGGTGGAACGGATATACTCCAATCGCAATTCTTACCGACTTTGAGGAGTTCTATATAATCGACTGCAGGCTGAAACCGACAATCAAAGATGCGCTCAGCCGGGAAACAAAATCGTTTCGTTATACCGACTATGCCGACGAAGAGAAGTTTAGATGGATTTACTACCTCTTTTCACACGAAGAGGTCGCGAAGGGATCAGTTGAGAAATACGCTGCGGAACTCTCGAAGCCGAAAGGCAAAGCGGAACGCGGAGGCGCTAAATCGCAGCCCGTCGATCAGGTTTTCCTCGCCGAGCTTGACGGTTATCGCGAAAGTCTGGCAAAGGGATTCAAAAAATCGAATCAGGTATTGGATGGCGAAGAGTTGACGGAAGCCGTCCAGCGGACGATTGACAGACTCGTGTTCATTAGGTTCCTTGAAGACAAGCTGATCGAGCAAGACAAGGAGATCGTAAACCTTATCGACCGGCAAATGGCGTGGGAGCTTTTTATCGGCTACTGCAGGAGACTTGAACCAAAGTACAACGGGCTAATCTTCAAACCGCATCCGATCATCGACAGCGAAAACTTCAAAGCTCCTGATGCAGAAGTGTTCAAGGAGATTTGCGAAGGTCTTGCGGGGCGGGAATCGCCTTACAACTTCGCACAGATTCCTATCTCGATACTTGGGAGCATTTATGAGCGGTTCCTTGGCAAAGTGGTACACGCCACGGACAAGCGCGTAAAGGTAGAAGAGAAACCTGAGGTCAGGAAAGCAGGCGGAGTTTATTACACGCCCGATTACATCGTAAGATACATCGTCAAAGAGACGGTCGGGAAGCTGATTGAAGGGAAGACTCCAGAAGAGATTTCTAAGATGGCATTTGCCGACATAGCCTGTGGCTCAGGCTCGTTCCTCATCGAAGTCTATGACCTCCTTCTCAAATATCACGAGCATTATTTCGCGGAGCATCCTGAAAAGGCGAAGAAGACCGATCTGGAGAATCGCGAAGGGCGGAAGGTTCTGTCGCTGAAGAAGCGGCAGGAGATACTCGTCAACAACATTTACGGCGTTGACATAGATTATCAGGCGACGGAGGTAACACAGCTTTCGCTTTACTTAAAGCTCCTCGAAGACGTGACGACCAACGATGCATACCAGTTCTCACTCCTGAAAGAAAAGATACTTCCCAACCTGAGCAAGAACATCATCTGTGGGAATTCGCTGATCGGAACAGACATCATAGATGGGGATCTCTTTCCCGGCGTTGATGAGAGCAAACTGAAGCCGATGAACTTCGAGGATGCCTTCCCAGAAGTGATGAAACGAGGCGGCTTCGATGCGGTGGTCGGGAATCCACCGTACTCAACTATCACGGATGAGGTAGAAAAGAAATACTTCTCCGAGCGGTTTAAAGGCGCGGAAGGTCGCTTTGATACTTTCGAACTATTCATTGAGAAAGCAATCCTCAGATCAAATCGAACTGGCTTGGTTGGATATATTGTTCCATCACCGCTGTTGACCAATGTGTTCTCAAGAAAGGTCAGGCAGGTCGTCTTAGAAAACACTTCAATCGGACAAATTGTGAACTTCGGCATGGATGTGTTCGACGAACCAACGATTCACACGTGCATAGTCGTCTTGAATCGATTCAAGGAAACTGAGAGCAAAGTTTTAATCAAGAAACAAGTCAACTCTGTTGAGGAGCTGCATGGAGATTTCGACTATACCTTGCCACAAAGCGAGTTCATGTCCAATTCCAATTTTGTCTTTAATATTTTCTTTGATCCTGCACTCGGTTCCATTAACAAGAAATTGCTTCGCCAGTCGAAGCAACTCGGGGAGATGTGTTTTATCCGACAATGTATTAAAACTGGCAATGACGACATTTACGTGAAAGAGTCGAACGGACCTTTGAAAGCGCCATGGAAACCAACACTGCGAGGAAGATCAATAGGTAGGTACGCGACGTTCGAGAAAAACCTATATCTGAAATACGGTTCCTGGCTCGCAAGGAATTGGGCAAACGAATCCTTCTATGAAACTGAAAAGATCGGAGTGAGAGAAACGGGAAATAGAATCACCGCGACAATCGATGAAGAGGACAGGTATTTCTTAAGTTCCTTATATTCAATCTATCCAAAATCCAAAGATGATTCTCATTCTATCAAATTCTACCTTGCCATTTTGAACTCTTCTCTCTCCACGTATTATATAAGAAAGGTTGCTCTGGAACTCACCAAAGGGGCTTTCACGAAAGTAAGAACAAACCAATTGGCTCAGTTACCAGTTCGTTCAATTGATTTTTCTGACTCAACCGACAAAGCCCGCCACGACCACATTGTCACTCTTGTCGAACGGATGCTTTCGGCGAAGGAGGAGTTGAGCAAAGCCAAGACGGAAGCGGAGACGACTCGCCTTGAGCGCGAGTGCGAGGCGCTTGACCGCCAGATCGATCAGGCGGTGTATGAGCTTTATGGTTTGACGGAGGAGGAGATAAAAGTGGTGGAAAATGTCTGAACCACCACCCCATGTCATTTCGACGAACGTTCTTAGTGAGGAGAAATCTTCCGTGGGATTCGTGAAATGCTGGTTGAGTGGTAGTCCACGCAAGATTCCTCGTCGCAAGAAGCGCTTCTCGGAATGACAGTGAGACGGGAGGTTCTGTGTGTCGAGAAGGATAAGCCTCCGCGAAACACCGTCTGCACCATGATGCGTCGCATTGAAGGATGAACTTGATTAGGATCATGAAAGAATGTCTAAACCATGATTCTTAGGGTTAAAGCATTAACTTGATTAGAGCGATCATCGTGGTAATCATGTGAATCAAGCAAATCAAGGTTAAGACAGCAGAGGAGGAGATAAAGGTGGTGGAGGGGAAATGATGACGCTGAAGCAATTTGCGAAGGGGATCGAAAGTATTCCGGCATCTACATCATGGTACTTAGCAGATCTTGGTGAAGCACGTGGAAAACAAGAGCTGTTCAAAAACCAGGCGCCTCAGAAATTGCAGGTGTTGAGAGAACACGCGCTGATTGAGAGTGCGGTATCTTCGAACAGAATCGAGGGCGTCGAAGTAGATGCTAAAAGAGCCGGGACGGTCGTTTTTGGCAAGAAGCTCCTCACAGATCGCAACGAGGAAGAAGTAAGAGGGTACAGAAAAGCCCTCGATCTAGTACATTCTAAATCAGTTTCGCTCCCGATTTCTGAGGAGACTATTCTGAGGCTTCATAGGCTGACTCGCGGAGATATTTGGGATGCGGGTAAGTACAAGGAAAAAGACGGGGATATTATCGAGAAATATCCTGATGGTAGAGAGCGAGTTCGGTTCCATCCCGTGTCGAGCGCCAAGACCCCAGGAGCGATGCGGGAGTTAGTGGAGATGTGGGCAGCATGTACGAAAGAGCGGTGGGTTCATCCGCTCATTCTCGCCGCGGCATTCAATTTGGACTTTCTGTGTATTCATCCTTTTCGTGACGGAAACGGTCGGGTCTCAAGGCTGCTTCTGCTTCTGGAATTGTACCACCTTGGGTTTGAAGTGGGCCGTTACATAAGCATCGAACGCATAATAGAAGAAAACAAAGAACGTTACTACGAAACTCTTGAGGAAAGCTCGAGAGGCTGGCACGATGGAAAGCACAATCCATGGCATTATACCAATTTTATTCTTTCCACATTGAAACTTGCGTACAGGGAATTCGAGGAACGGCTTTCAAAAGTTGGTGAGCCCCGCGGTTTAAAGACTGAAAGGGTGCTCTCGAATCTGGCAGGATTGGATAAGCCTTTTCGCATTTCCGAGGTGCAAAAGAAAGTGCCGGGAGTTGGTCTGGATATGATACGTAAGATACTTGAAGGACCTGCAGAAGGAAGGAAAGGTAAAATGCTTGGGAAGGGGCAAGTTTGCCCAATGGGAAAAAACGAAGAAATTTTAATTGGGTAATAACGTTCTAATTAGGTAAGATATTAGGTAATAAGCGTGATGGTACACATGGAACAATACGGTCGAGCTTTTGATGGATATAAGAGTGCCGAGCGCGAGCGGATCGAGCGCCAGATTGCCACGATAGGCAAGAAGATCGATGAAGTGGTATATCAACTTTATGGCTTGAACCAGGAGGAGATAAAGGTGGTGGAAAATGTCTAAACCATGATTCTTAGGATTATAGGATTACCTTGATTAGAGCGGTGATCGTGGTAATCATGTGAATCAAGCAAATCAAGGTCAAGACAATGGAGCAGAAGATGGTATACGAGGAAATCACGAAAAGAATTATCGGTTGTGCCATGAGAGTGCACTGCACTCTCGGCAACGGATTCCAGGAAGTCATTTATCAACGAGCAATGGCGATAGAGATGTCCTTTGATGCTCTGGGGTTTGAGCGAGAAAAAGAAATGGAAATTTTCTACCGCGGTGAGTCGATTGGAACAAGAAGGGTAGATTTCTTTGTGGAAGGATGCATTATGGTCGAACTGAAAGCGGTTATTGACCTCGAGGATGTTCATCTTGCTCAGGCGATGAATTATTTAGAAGCGTATAAAATGGAGATCGGACTGCTGATTAACTTTGGTGCGAAGAGTTTACAGTTTAAGAGGGTACATAACAATAAGTACCATGATGCGTCGGATTAAAGGATGACCTTAACTGGAGAAACGGGAGTCGTACGGATCACAATCATGGGAATCCATAAATCAAGCAAATCAAGGTTAAGACAATAGAAGAGATCAAGATCGTGGAGGGAAGGGTGTGAAAAACAGCCACGGGAAGTCAATGATGACATTCTTACCGCCGGCCTGCCCGCCGCTTGTTGGCGGGAACGTTACACGGATCGGTCTAACCTTAGTTAGGCTGCGCAAGATGCAATTACTATTTAGGAGAGTCTTATGAAATGGTACCACTATCTTGCTTGCTTTTTCGCAGGTGCATTTTTAGCCAATATGGTTCCCCACTTTATTCACGGTATTTCCGGCGATAGTTTTCCCAGTCCTTTTTCTAATCCGCCTGGCAAAGGTTTATCATCGCCAACTGTAAACGTCTTGTGGGGCTTGGGTAATTTTGTTATCGCCTATATTCTCATCAAAGTCGGCAAAGTTTCTCAAGAGAATAAATTGAGTCTTCTGGTATTTTTTGTTGGCGTTCTTTGCATGAGCATAATGTCAAGTATCGCGTTTGTTGATAAAGTTCATTAATGGCCATCGATCCCAAATTCACGTACAAAACCGTGTGCTGGCTAACCAGTCGCTCTCCGAAGGACTCCTTCTGCCGAAGGCATTCCTTCGGAAGGACAAGCTGACGGAATGAGCTTAAGCCCAAAATCCATGGCACATAAATTAAACAACATGGAACTCGGTTTGGGAAGTAGTAAATTTGAACTGCTCTTATTGTAGCAGCGATCTGCTGGTAGCATAAAAAATGGGAAAGGAGGATACCATGAATTCCACGAGGTTCATCATCATTATGCTCTGTCTTGTCTTTTCTTTTTCTTGCAAGGACAAGTCCACAGGTCCCAATACAGGAGCTCATGTCTTGTTTTCCGGATATTCAAGCAAGTGTTTGTCGGATGGATTGACAAAAGTCGCCTCCATTGACTCGCTTTCATACAGTTTTGTCGATAGTCTTGTCATCGACTATTTCATAGGGGCAAATTGCTGTCCCGATTCAAACCGCTTTGTGCTGGGGTACGGCATCAACCAGGACACTATTGCTATTCAGATAGCGGACACCGCCCAATCCGTTTGTAAATGTGTTTGTTTCTACGATACCCACTTCGCATTCTCGAATCTATCAAGCGACCATTACTTTCTGAGATTAATTCATTCATATAGGGACTATTTACAGTTCGGCGAGTATACTACGTACTATGATACGGCTTCCCTTGGTGAGGTTTTTCGAACGCATTGAGGCGCCAAAACCCTTCAAGAAAGAAAGAGTAAAAAGTCTAATGAACTCGGTTCTGGCAGTAGTATTATTGCTGGAATGTTATGCGGATGTGTCTAACCATGGTTAGGCGAATGGGGATATAGGGAGGTGCTTGCGTGAATGAGTTGAAAATAAGTAAAGCTTTTACACTGATAGAGCCGGGGCCTGTCGTCCTTATTACAACAAATGATGGAAAAAAGAATAACATCATGACGATCTCGTGGACAATGGTTTTGGATTTCACGCCAGCATTTGCCATAACGACTGGAGAGTGGAATTATTCCTTCGCTGCCCTTCGAAAAACAAAGGAGTGTGTTATTTCAATTCCCACAGTTGACATGCTTGATAAAGTAGTTGGAATAGGAACATGCTCCGGTGTCGAAACCGATAAATTTGCCAAATTCAAGCTGACACCAGTGGAAGGTAGAAAAGTCAAAGCGCCACTGATAAAAGAATGCCTTGCTAATATCGAGTGTAACGTCATCGACATAATCAAAAAACACAATATTGTCGTTCTGGAAGCCGTTGCAGCATACTTTGACTCCCTGCGCAAAGAGAAACGAACTATTCACGCAGTTGGAGATGGCACATTTATCGTAGATGGACGCAAGCTAGACCGAAAAGAAATGATGGCATCCAAAATTCCAAACGGTCTCTTCAAATAGATTTATTGGCGCTCCCTTGCAGGCGCTCGCCCCGACCGATTGAGCAGCGACGCAAGCCATGGCGCATAAAGTAGACAACATGGGACTCGGTTCGGGAAGTGGAACATTATCATTTTTGGAGCTCAGCCGCGAGTCCGTTGGCCCGCTTGAGACTGGTAAAAAGAGGTGATGTTTTGAAAACAAAAGAATTACTTTTTATCATATTAGTTATTGTTTTGTTCATTCCTTCAGTTTTTGCTGTGCGACTTGTGCCGCGTCCGCGAGTCTGTGCTGAATATTTCAAAAGTGAATCGGTTTTTACGGGTAAAGTAATTTCTGTTAAAGCTGTGCTCGATTCTGAAGGATTCTATGACGGATATTGGTATCGAATTAAAGTTTACAAGGTTTTTCGTGGTAAGAGTAAGAGGTATTTCAACGTTTACATCCATAATGATAGCGGCCGATTTCTAATTGAGGTAGGGAAGGAATACCTCTTGTTTGCTTATCGAGAAGATAATTACCTGAGCATGGATATTAATACTAACTCGTGTTTTTTATCCGAGGCAAAAGAAAAAATTCATGAAATCGAAGAAATTCCCAATCAAAAAGATGGCGAGATAGAATGTCAAGTTGGACCCGATGATGGGCTGTCAGGCGTGAAGGTCAAAATTATTGGTAAAGATCGTTCTTATTCTGCGATTACAAACAAAGGGGGAAAATTCTGTATAAAAGTGAAACCTGGGAAATACAAAGCTGAAATCGAACCACAACGTATTGATTCACTTGATTACGTTTTTAGTGCCTATGATCTGAGTTATGATGATCCAGATAGTTTTTCCGTCCCCAAAGGTGGGTGTGCAGAGATAGCATTTTGGGCATCTCTAAAAAGATGATATATAAGCAGGCTAAGCAGCCGCTCTCCGAAGGAGTCCTTCTGCCGAAGGCATTCCTTCGGAAGGACAAGCTGAGGCAATAAATTTATCTTCAAAAGCCACGGCTTATAAAGTAAACATGGAACTCAGTTCGGGAAGTGGTACATTTTGAAAGTTTTCGGCGCGGCAGTTCCGAACAGAAACATATCGGGATAAACTGTTCTATTTGTCAGTGGAACCCTGCTATCTTATATATGTAAATTATCGAGTCGCTTCAAAGTAATAATTCGACAAAGGATTTTACAGAATGGATCCATCTGTATTGTATATGTCAGCGTTTATTTTCTGCCTGTTGCTATCGTGGTACCTCTACAAGCGATTCTTCGCAGACAGCGGTTTACAGGACAAATTCTGTGAGTTTGTGAATTCGGGTGGCAAGTTTGTCTTCGGTTTCATTTCCTTGCTTATTATCTCGGCGGTGATATTTTCTATAAATCATTTTCTCTGGGGATTCATAATCTCCACTGCATCCATAGTCGGATCGTATTCTTTTGTTATCATTGGTTCTATTCTTTTCCGATTTGGTTTTGCAAAGATGAACGAGCGACAGCTTATGCGCAATATTCCGCGGTCAAAGATTCGATCGGTGGCTGTGGGAGCCGTGGAGATAAGTGGCTCGATTGTCTCGAAAGACGTTGTGACGACTCTATATTCTAAGTCACCTTGTGTGTATTATCGGAGTGAGTTGGAAATATATTCTGGAGGTGAGGGTTCAGACGGTGGATGGAACGAAATACCTGGACCAGCGTTCAAGATCCCTTTTGGATCAAAGACGAAACAGGCCAAATTATGGTTGATCCGGAAGGAGCTGAATTCAAGATTTCAGATAGAGAGTTTGGAATGTTGAATGAGGATGGCTCTCCGGCCAACGCCGATGATGCCGTGTCGGAAAATTATTCTCCTAAACCTGGCGACAGACGATATGTCGAGCAATTTTTAGGACCGACTGACACGGTATTTATTCTCGGAACGGCCGCTCTTAGAAAGAGCGAAACAATGGAACAACTTATTATTCAAGGAGGATCGGATAGTGCACCATTTGTCATATCAGACAGCCGGCAGAAGTATGCGGTCCATCAAGAGAAATGGGAAATGCTCGCCGGGCTTTCGTATGGAATAGTCATTTTCGTTACGGGATTTTTGGGAATACTTTATCTGTCAAATTTATTATGAGGATACTCTTATGGTAATCTTAATTGTTGCAGTCATTGTTCTTATCATTATCGTGTTCATCGGCTACCTTGTGTCGATCTATAACGGTCTTGTATTGCTGAAGAATAATATCGGTAAAGCCTGGAGTAATATCGACGTCTTATTAAAACAACGGCACGATGAATTGACGAAGCTATTGGAGTCCGTAAAAGGATATATGAACTTTGAAAAGGATGTGCAAATACAGGTCGCTCAGGCACGGTCGGCGTATGCACAGGCAAAAACAGTGGCGGAAAAAGCGCAAGCGGATAATATGATGACGTCAACGCTGAAATCCCTTTTTGCTGTCGCTGAAAATTATCCTGAGCTGAAAGCCGATCAGATGTTTATTCAATTTCAGGGCAGGATCACTGAAATAGAAAGTGAAATCGCCGACAGAAGAGAATTTTACAACGATTCAGTGAATATGTTTAACATACGAATAGCGCAATTGCCGTATGTATTCATTGCGAGGATGCTCAACTACACGCCCGCAGAATTGTTCAAGGCAGCCGACGTTGATAAGCAAGATGTTACCGTGAAGTTTTGATTCAATCCTCCATCTCTTGTATTCTGTCGGCGTGCAAGGTATGATGGGACATAAAGTAAACAACGCGGAACTCGATTCGGCTGGCAGTACATTTTGAAATCCTGTCATGGTGCAGCAGTGAATAAGGAAGGCAGAATATGCAAATGATGAGGGAAAAGCAGTTTTCACTTTTGAGTCTCGTGTTTTTCTTACTTTTGGTTTCCGTTCATTCACCGATTTTTGGTCAAGAAGACTCTGCAAATGTCATCGACAAACTCTCGATTCTCAATGAAAACGGTAAACAGTGGTTTGCGGAGGGCATCAAGTTGAACGATGAACCAAACTTCGGCGGCTATGAACGAATTGATCTCGTAACATATACGTCTCAAGGCGATTCTGCTGAAGAATCTTAGAATAGTAAGATATCAAGTACAGGGTCTCATAGGTTTAAAGATAATTCGTGCTGAGGCACTTGTTAATCTTGGCTTTCCATCTTACGGCATACTGCTCGAATACAGTTGGACAAATTCTCCAGCGACACCGAGAGATTATTTCAGGACCGTTGAGATTCTTCAACTTAAGGAAGATACTGTCCTCAGTCTATGGAAGTATAATACCGAGGAGGACGTGAGTCGGAATGGGAAAACCGTTTTCGCACACATTGACTTCTTGCAAACTTCAGCCGCGCGGACATGGGATATCGTTGTCAACAGAAGTGAATGTCGCGGAAGAGATATGCACAAGTGTAAGAATAAGCGCGAAATTTATCGCTATAACAAAGATGGCACATTCCACTTAGTGAAAACCGAGCTGGTAACATTCCAAAGATAATATTCACAAGTTAACATGAATCAGTCGCGTTCCGAGAGACTCAAGCAGAAGGGCATAACTGATAGCCGAGGACTTTTAGGTTGCTGTTGTCACCGTGGTATCAAGGAGGACCAAATCTTGAAGTCTATGGCGAAGGTTGTTTGTTCGGTAACGCCGATATAAATTCTGTCGAGAAATGAAACAGGTGCCTCATGACATTCTCACTGCCGCCTGCCCGCCGCTTGTTGGCGGGAATGTCTTGCATTTCAGGCTAACCCTCGTCAGGCACCGTGAATGGTATTGATGGACCAGAACCTGGTATTCTCCCTAGCATCCGCCCTGATTGGCCTGATCGGATTGGTATGGTCGTTGAGGAATCTCTACCGAGGCATACAAAGCCGAAATTGGGACCTGATCGACTGTGAGATTACTGATTCTGAGGTAGAGATGATACCGCTCAGAGCTAGGCTCTATATTCCAAGAATTTCTTATAAATACTCGATTGGCGGGATCCAATATGAGGGAAGTAGGTTAAGATATGGCGCTACGTGGCGAACTGAGTCCATCGCAAATGGTTATTGCGAAGAATACTATACAGGGAAAATTACCAAGGTGAGTGTTAATCCAAATTATTATGGTAGAAGTGTTTTGCAGCCCGGGACCACTTTTCAACTCTATTTGACAATTATTGTTTGGATAGTACTCGGAGCGATAGGTGTCAACTTTCTCTTAGCCTACTGACGGAACGAGTATCGGTATAGAACAGATGGCGCATAAGATATACAACACAAAACTCGGAGTGCGAAGTGGTACATTATCGTCGCGTCTGTTGGACGTATCTACGCCTGCACGTTCACTAAGGCTTGATAGGATTGTTCAATCATCATTAGGACATCAATTGGGGGGAGGTCATGGGTGGCTTGCGATGCTACTGCTTTTGGCTTTGTCAGATTCCATGGGGTATCAAACCATAATGAATTGAGGACCAAATGGTAAATAAAGTATTCTTGATAACTTTATGCCTTTTTGCGGGATGCGGTCACGTCGAGAAGCAGAAAAATCAAGTCAGTTTACATTCAATCTGTTTTCATAACGGGGACTACGCGGGCAGGAAGCTCACGTTGCAGGTCACAGCCGTCAAAGCAGAATCCCATTACCTATTCTCACTCCGTAACGGATCGAAAAAGTACTATTGCGTACGGATAGACGATGGTTCGGGTGGGCACGCGGGTGATGATTTCTATGCTTACTTCCCCAAATCGACCTTCTTATCAGAGAGAGACAAAATCGTTGGCTTCAATCGCGCAAGGATCACAATTGTCGGATATGTAACAATAGCTCCCGAAGCAGACATACTCGTCGAGAGCTACAAAGACGGCTGGGATTGAGGGAGATTTGTCTCGGCAGTAGGATTTTTTTCTTGTTGAGTCACCAAAATCATAATGACATCGGGTACCACGGATCACAAAGGGTTTAAATCAATCTTCACAGGTTGATAATCGGGAATCATTGAATCTACACGAGGGCTTTTGTAGATTCATAGCACCATGAAACTTTCTGATCAAACAAATGTCTTTTCAACTGATTTGAAAAGCCAGAGCAGACTTTTGGAGAGTTTCGATGCTTGGGCTTTCCAGTTTGCTCGACTTCGAGATTGCTCGGATATCATGGTACACAAAATGTTCAGTAAAACGTTCAGTGAAATCCCCCAAAGACATGAACGTTAGAGAAAACGGTAGGACAAGACCCCTGAAATCTTTTTGTTTAGTGGACAGGGGCGGAATTGAACCGCCGACACACGGATTTTCAGTCCGTTGCTCTACCAACTGAGCTACCTGTCCAATCGCGAAGTTGCTGCGAGCTCTCTTAATATAATTTTGCTTCGCTAATTCTTCAAGCTTCAAATTGCATTCGAGGAAGTTCATTGCATCTTCACAGCACGCTTGCTTAATTTCATTCAGAGAGAGAACCGACGCCATGAACATAATAAAACCATCCCGCCTTAAGAAAGGGTGACCTATCTCAATAGTTTCGCCTGCAAGTGCTCCTCTCGATGCTTCTAAGGTACATCATGGAGCCAGGTATTTTGAATCGCTGGGCTACAGAGTCACCATCAGCAAGAATGTTTTTAATGTGAATGGTTATCTCGCTGGGACCGATGAAGAACGTGCTGAAGATCTGAATCAGGCCTTCGCTGACAAAAATGTGAAAGCGATCATCTGCTCCCGCGGTGGATACGGGACTCCTCGAATCCTGGACAAGATCGATTATGAACTAATAAGGAAAAATCCCAAAATCTTTGTCGGATATTCTGACATCACCGCCCTGCAGCTTGCCATTTTTAAGAGAACTGGACTTGTCACTTTTGCCGGTCCCATGATGGCAGTGGAGTTTGGCGATGAATCCGGCCCGGATGGGTCCCTTCGGGACAAGAAGATCGACTGGTTCACCGAACAGAAATTTTTTGACATCGTAACCAGCCATAAGAGAATTGGTGTGGTGAAGAGTCATAAGGATTACCGGCTCTCATTTCAGGGGAAAAAGAAATCGACCGGAAGATTGTTGGGGGGAAATTTGTCCCTGATAACTTCGATTCTTGGGACCGAATATGTCCCGGATTTTTCCGGCTCTGTTCTTCTTCTGGAAGAAGTCTCCGAAGAGCCGTATTCCATCGATAGGATGCTAACCCAGCTGCGGCTCGCCGGCATTTTGAACGGGGTCTCCGCGTTTGCACTTGGCCAGTTTACAAATTGCGCACCCGAAGAGCCGGACAAGCCTCATCGAACTCTTGATGAAGTCTTCAGGGAAGACCTGTTCTCCGCTGGCAAGCCATCGGTTTCAAATATTCCGTACGGTCATTTGCCGGTCAAACTGACATTGCCGATAGGAGTTCTTGTTTCGATAGATCCCGTGGGAAAAAAGTTTTCGATAGATGAGCCGGCGGTGGTGTAAATCCTAGCTCGTTGCGGAGTATTGGCAGCGGCACTCTATCAGCCATGAGGGATGAGCTATTTTATTATGTTTGAAATCCCGGCCAAATAATTTGCTACGATCATTGCGCTTAGCTTTGCAGTGCGTCCGTCGACGTCAAACTTTGGATTGAACTCGCAAATATCTATCATCGCAGTTTTCTCTTCTGATCCCGCGAGGTACGCGCATTCCAGGATCTCTTCTGCAGCTAACCCTGTCGGAGTTGGCGCGCTGACACCGGGTGCGTCGGAGCTTCTAACGCTGTCCATGTCGAAGCTGACATAGACTCCTTTAGTTTCCCCGCTCACTGTCCTGTAGGCTCGCATGAATGATTCTGAATTCTTTTGAGAATGGATTTGTGTCAGCGTGTAAACTTGTATCCCGTGTTGTGCCGTGTAATCGAGATGACCTCTCGAATTGACAAACTCCTGTATTCCATATTCCACGAAATTCTTTCCTGCGAGGATGCTAGAATCCAAGAGCATTCTGTAAGGTGTTCCACTATTTATTCCTCTGGAATATTCGCGAACGTCCAAATGTGAGTCTACGTTGATTGCGCCGCAGGACTTGAGTGCCGTATGGCACGCTCGAAAGTCTGCATAACTTAGATCGTTACTGCCGCCAAGGACGACGGGTTTGTGCCCGTGTCTCAATAGGGAGGTGATTGTGGACTCAAGAGCCAATAATGCATCATCAAGGCTCATATTCCGTTTGAGGTTTCCTGCATCAAAAATTCTCGAAACAGCGTCGTTGAGTGCGGCGGATTTTGTTGGAGTCAGTTTATACAGGGCTTTGCGTATCTCATCCGGGCCCATGGCACTTCCAGCGCGTCCACGATTCCGCAGTGCACCTTCATCGTATGGGAAACCGACGAGCACCACCGTGTAATCCTTTCCGAAATTTCTCCGGTTGATCTCAACGGTTTCCCCAAACCTTAAATCTTCCTGCTCTTCGCGCTTGTAGAGAAGTCCAGGATCGGGTTCTTCAAGGAAATTCCAAAACGATTCCATGTTTCACTACCTTCGTGATCTTATTTTCGGTGAAATGGTACGGGAGATAAGCGTAATCTTTTGCATCCACCACAAGAATGTCGGCTTGCTTTCCGACTTCGATGCTGCCTAGTCTATCGGACAATCCGAGTGCTGCAGCAGCGTTGATCGTCGCAGCATTAAATGCTTCTTCGACCGTCATGCCGTTGAGAGTGATTGCAAGCCACATTATCGTTTCCATATTCTCGACCATCGATGTTCCGGGATTGAAATCACTTCCAATAGCAATCGCGCAATTCCGTTCGATCATTTTTCTAACCGGCGCGGGCGTCGTTCGAAGATATGCAGAGACGGCAGGCAAAATTACTCCAACGGTGTCGCTTTCCGCGAGCAACGCAATTTCCTCAGAGGAAATCTTCTCCAGATGATCCACCGACTTTGCGCCGAGTTCGACGGCAAGTCTTGCTCCGCCGTTCGAGGAAATCTCATCGGCATGCATCTTCAGTTTGAAACCATGCCCGCGGGCTGAGGATAAAATCCTTCTTGCTTCGTCCACCGTAAAAAAACCTTCGTCGCAGAAGACGTCACAGAAATCGGCAAGCTTTCTCCGGGCGATGTAGGGAATGAGCTCTTCTGTCAGAATCTTCAGGTAAGTATCATGGTTGCACTCAGGCGGAACCGCGTGGGCACCGAGAAATGTCGCAACTATATCAGGGACCAATTCTGCTTTCATTTCTTGAATGGCCTCAAGGAGTTTGATTTCATTTTTGAAATCAAGTCCATACCCGCTTTTTATTTCGACGGTTGTAGTCCCCCATCTAAGCATTTTGTCTAATCGGTGCTCTGTGTGCGATCGGAGTTTTGATTTCGGCATATCTCGGGTTTTCTTGACGGTATCCAGGATGCCTCCGCCGTTCTGTGCAATCTCGCTGTAACTCATTCCTTTGGCCCGCAAAGAGAATTCGTGTTCTCTCGTGCCCCCGAAAATTGCGTGCGTATGTGGATCGACAAATCCTGGGATGAGGATCTTTCCGGAAACGTCTAAGATGTCGCAGTCGGGATCCGGTTTGACATTTCCGATTTGTCGTATTGTACCGTCTTCGATAAAAATATCCACCTTATTGATGACTCCGACGTCGCTCATCTCCGGCCCACGCTTGGGAGGTCTTCCATTGGTGGAACAGGTGACGACGAGTTCCGGATTTTTCAGGAGAAGTTTCACTTCGGTGAGGCTGTGTAAGTGACCGTAATTGAAGCCGCAAGAGTAATGTCCGATGCATTCAGTGATGGAGCCATTCCCAGAGATTGAACGCGTGGACCATAGAATGGTACAGGGGGGCGAGAAGTCGACGTGGTCATCGTTTTTACTTTGAGGTCCCCGAGGTTTTCCAATTTTGCGATCGCCTCCGCTTTTTCATGAGCTTTCTTTACCGCCTCTCTGAGAGCAGCGGTTTGCAGACTGTCCTGATTCGTCGCGTGGAATTCAATTCCATTTATTGTTACTCCTTCCACGGAGGTGATTTTCCCGAGGACCTTATTGAGCTGGGAGAGAGGTACCGTGAGCGTCATAAGTGCCGATAACTGATAATAAACCGGTGCGGTTTGGTCTGGATTCTTCTCGTTGAAAGTGGGACTTATGAACAGATTCCCGGTTTTCAGTTGTGTCGAGTCAACGAGCTTCGCAAGCGAATTGCGAAGCGATTCGTACGTGTTCGAGTAATGCCTGAATGCCTCCGTGGCGAGCGACTCCCTTGAGATTATTCCCAGATGAAATTCTGCAATGTCCGGCTCTGCAGAAACACTCGCCTCCGCTGAAACTGTTATTTCTGAATTCCGTGTATCATTAGAGGGGCCGGGTTGTGAATAGCCTTCTCCAACAATTAACAGGGACACCAGAAGAAAAGAGGACACTTTCATGAACTTCTCCATTTTACATTATTTATCACACGGACGCCGAAAATTCAAATGATGATATTAACCGCTGTCGACTCAAGTCTTTGCTTGAGTATTCATTTGTCGACGTTTAAATTGTGCCGTCAGTAATATGTCGCCTTTTTGTTAAGAATTCGAATTCTAAACGGCGCATTCATCGAGTAGGATTTTAACCCGAAAAATGCAATAGAAAAAGCTCGCACACAGATACAACGGATTCCTACGGATTTCCACTGATTTCTTGTTCCATTTTGTTCTTGATCTGTGAATATCAGTCTCTTTCCGTGTCATCAGCGTGCTAAATCTTTTAATGCATCATTCGGCTTTAACTGTTTGAGAACTGGAATTACAAAAAGTCGCACAGCTAGTACTTGTTGTGCTAGAGAGGAAAAGTCATGAAGATCCATAAATCGTGTTCCATACTGTTTTGGGTGGTATTGATTCCCCTTTCAACGGTCGGTCAGACAAAGCAAGTTTACAAGAATATTGAGGAGGCTATGCATGCTTCCTCGATTCTGGCTGGAAAATCCGGACCAAGAAGCCTTAACTGGATCGACGGAGGTAACCGCTACTCTTATATCGTCATCAATGATTCCACAAAGCGCGAGGAGATTCGCTCCTTCGACCCCCGTACAGGAAAGGACGAACTCGTATTTGACTCGCAAGGATTGAATTTTCCTGATACCAATGCACAATTCGAGTACAGATCTTTCCAATGGGCGCACGACTCAAAGCATATTTTGTTCGAATCAAACTTCAGGAAGATTTACAGGAGGTCTGGGGTTTCAGATTACTACGCATACTCACTTGAGGACAGGCAGCTTAAGATTGGAGCTAAGAACGCAAGGACGGCGGAACTCTCACCCGATGGTTCAATGGTAGGTTACGAAAGAGACGGGAACATGTTCGTCTATGATTTTGCTTCGAAACAGGAGACCCAATTGACCCGTGATGCGACAGAAGATGTTTTTAATGGTCACTATGATTGGGTTTATGAGGAGGAATTCGGTCAGGCTCAGGCGTGGAATTGGTCGCCCGATAATAAGCACATCGCTTACTGGCAGTTCGACGAAAGCCCCGTACCATTGATTCAGATTTCAAATTACGAAGGCATGCACAACGAATGGGAGAAAATCCCCATTCCTCAAGTTGGCGATCCGAATCCTAAGGTGCGTATAGGAGTCATCGATGTGAAGACCGCAAAGAATATTTGGCTCGATCCGGGAGAGACTGGGGACTTTTACATTCCGAGAATTTATTGGACGAGCGAGCCGAACACGCTCGCAATGATCGTTCTCAATCGCGCGCAGAATGACCTCAAACTTTACTTCTTCGATGTGACCAATGGTCATCGGAAACTCATTATGGAAGAGAAAAATGACACCTGGGTTGCGATCTTCAATTTCTATACGGACGTCAATGACATGATGTTCTTTCCGGAGTCAATAAATGAGTTTTTCTGGGTGTCGGATAGGAGCGGATACTATCAGATTTATCGCTACGCCTATGATGGTACATTGATAAATCGTGTGACAAACGGGAGCTGGGATATTATAAAGGTTCTGGGAATCGACTCTGACAAGAAAACTATTTATTACACCTCGGCTGAAGCCTCACCATTGGAAGAGAACTTATATTCAATCGGATTTTCCGGCAAGCGTGAGAAACGTTTGTCAACGACGTCAGGGTTTCACCAGTTTGACATGTCGCCAAATTGCAATTATTACATAGACTCATATTCGAGGACGGAACTCCCACGGCAGGTGGAGCTGTGGGACACGGAAGGTAAAATGAACAAGAAACTCCAGGACAACGCTGCGGTTGGGAAGTTTATTCAAGCGAATAAATATTCTCCGAGGGAGCTTTTCAGTTTCAAAACGTCGGATTCTGTCAACTTGAACGGTTCCATGATAAAGCCCTTCGATTTCGATTCGACAAAGAGGTATCCTGTCATATTGGCGATCTATGGTGGCCCGGAGTCCCACAGCGTGTACAACTCATTCGATGCATCCGGCTGGGACCAGTGGCTTGCAGAAGAGGGGTACATAATTGTTGATGTCAACAATCGGGGAATTGCAAACTATGGAAGCGCATTCATGAAGGTTGTGTATAAGAACTTAGGGTATTGGGAAAGTCACGACTTTGTTGAAACAGCGCGTTATCTTGCGACGCTTCCCTATGTGGATTCGACAAGGATGGCAATCATGGGAACAAGCTATGGTGGCTACAGTACGGTTTTTACAATGCTCGCACATCCGGGAGTCTTCAAGGTAGGAATTGCAAACTCTCCGGTTACTGATTGGAGATTGTATGACGATATTTACACGGAGCGCTACATGGGACTCGTTCCCGACAACGATTCCGGTTATGTCAGAAGTTCGGCTATCACCTATGCGGACAGCTTGAAAGGGAAATTGCTCCTCGTCCACTCAATGATGGATGACAACGTGCACCCGATAAACACCATGCATCTTTTGACGGCGCTGGAAAATGCCGGAAAGGATGTCGATCTCCGAATCTTTCCCCCGGGTGCTCACGGTGCCGCGTTTAACTTTGCGACATATTTCCTATTGCTGAAGACTTACGATGAATACCTGAATCTTTATCTCAAAGGGAACTGCGGAAAGTAGAATTTGAATCATTAACCTGCCGCGGGGCAATTCTGAAAACTGGATCTGGACTTAGGTCTTTGATGCACCAGTTTTGAGAGCGGATTTCGTTCGGTTACCCGGATCTCATAGGCGCCGGTCACGACAGGGGGTAGTCGCTCGAGAAGCAGTAGAAATTATAGCTCATAAGAGTCGCTTCAAGAGTTTGGAGACAATGAGCAGCTTCCCTGTGATTCTGTTCGCGGAAACCGACGAGTCGCAATTAACCCTTTTGCCAAATTGCATTTTTTGGCATATCTGGTTAAATTTCAACGAAAAAAATCTGGAGGATTTAAATGGCAATTAATGTCGGCATTAATGGTTTCGGCCGAATTGGAAGAAACTTATTTAGAGCTGCATACAAGAATAATGATATTAACATAGTAGCAGTGAATGATATTACGGATGCAAAAACTCTCGCGCATCTGCTGAAGTACGATTCCGTACTGGGAATTTTCGCTGGGAACGTCAAGGCGAAGGATAGCGAAATTGTCGTTGACGGAAAGTCCGTGAAAGTTCTCTCCGAAAAGGATCATCATAACTTGCATTGGAAAGACCTTGGCGTGGATGTTGTTATCGAATCTACAGGTCTAAAGCATTTCACGAACGGCGACGAAGCGAAGACGCATCTCGCGAACGGTGCGAAGAAAGTGATCATCTCCGCTCCGGCAAAAGTATTTGATCTGACGGTTGTTCTTGGCGTCAACGATCAGTTGTACGATCCGCAAAAGCATCATGTCATCTCAAATGCAAGCTGCACCACGAATTGTCTCGCGCCGGTGGTGAAAGTATTGAGAGATTCATTCGGGATAAAGAAGGGGCTCATGACGACGATCCATTCTTACACAAACGATCAGCGAATCCTTGACCTTCCGCATTCGGATCTTCGCCGCGCTCGCGCCGCCGCTCTTTCGATGATTCCCACCTCAACCGGAGCTGCGAAGGCAATCGGTCTTGTTATGCCCGACTTAAAAGGGAAGCTGGATGGCTTCTCGATGAGAGTCCCGACGCCAAACGTCAGCGTTGTTGATCGTCGTTATCGAAGCGGACAAGGCGACCACGAAGGAAGAAGTCAACAAGGCACTTAAAGCAGCTTCCGAGTCGGGTCCGCTCAAAGGAATTCCTCGGTTACAGCGAAGAACCGCTTGTCTCTATCGATTATAGAGGTGATCCACGTTCCTCAATTGTCGATGCACTGAGCACCATGGTCATCGACAACATGATTAAAGTTATATCATGGTACGACAACGAGTGGGGCTATTCAAACCGCGTAGTCGATCTGGTGAAAAAAGTCGGCCTGAAACTCAGTTAAAGTAAACGCGATTTATTGTGTAGGTCGGCTCCCGCAGATGGGCGCCAAAGCCCGCGGACGCTACCCAAAATTTGAGCCGACCTGCACTCTACATTCCAAGGGAAGGGCAGATTGAACTTTTTTCTCATTGCTGAATTATGTTCGCTCTTATTCCAAACGCCGCCCAAACCCAACTGACCGCGAATGAAGTCTTCGAAAAATGCAGAGAACGAGCTCTGCAGATCGACGACAACTTGAAAAGTGTCGATATCAAATTCACTCAGGAAATAGAATTTAGATCTCGCAGCGGCGACAAAGATGATCTGGTGTTCAATATCATTGTCCGCCACGGAAAATTCGAAAGGGAAGTGGTTTCGAGCACGGTTAAAAACGGTGATAGATTTAATGGCGGCTATGACGCGTTTGACAAGATGTTCTTTCTTTCGGAGTATTTCGATGAGGGAGGGAAGTCGCTGTCTTCATGCGAATTTCAGGATTGCGGCAACTGCTACAAAATCAATTTCACTCTTTCAAAATCTTCTCCCGAAGGGATCCATTCGGAAGATATGACCGATGCACTCAATGTGGGCTCTGCGTCTCTCACTACGAACGATTTCACCCCGATGAGCATCAATGAAGAGATAACCGGCCTTCCGCTCGGTGTGGAGTTTGACGATGATGTGAAAGTGTCTTATGATAAGACCCTCGATATGTGCTATCCGGAAAATATCGTGATGCGGGTTTATGCACACCTTTTTTTTCTGAAAGGAGAAATTGCGGTCGTAACTATCAGGAATAAGAATTTAGCAAGAATATAAGAACTTTGTTGAAACAGAATACTAGTATGATGTTAATTTGGAGAAAAAAATGAACACGACTTTTAGCAAGAAAACAATTGATGATATTAACGTAAGAGGGAAGAAGGTCCTGGTCAGGGTTGACTTCAATGTGCCGCTCGATGAGAACAAGAATGTCACCGATGACAAGCGAATTGTTGAATCTCTGCCGACGATCAGGAAGATATTGCACGATGGTGGTACACCGATTTTGATGAGCCATCTCGGCAGGCCGAAGGGGAAGCCGAAACCGGAGTTTTCGTTGGCGCCAGTCGCAAAGAAATTGGGCGAACTTTTCAGGTCAAAAGTGATAATGGCGGCTGATTGTATCGGTGTCGAGGCGATGAAGGCTGTCGCTTCGGCAAAACCTGGGGATGTGGTGCTTCTTGAGAATCTTCGTTTTCATGCCGAGGAGGAGGCGAACGATGAGAAATTCTCGAAAGAGCTGGCTTCGCTTGGCGATGTCTATGTCAACGATGCATTCGGGAGCGCACACCGGGCTCACGCTTCGACGGAAGGAGTGACTCGTTTCCTCAAGCCGGCAGTGGGCGGTTATCTCATGCAAAAAGAGCTTCAATACCTTTCACAGGCCGTCGGCAATCCTAAACGTCCTTACGTTGCGATCATCGGCGGTGCAAAAATCTCCGGCAAAATTGATGTGATAAACAACCTTCTCGGGAAAGTTGACGCGCTTATCATCGGCGGCGGGATGATGTTCACATTTTTAAAGGCGATGGGAAAGGAAATTGGCAATTCAATTTTGGAAGCTGACAAGGTTGACCTTGCAAAGGGACTAATTCAAAATAAGAAGCTCCTCCTGCCAGTTGATTGCGTCGTAGCAGAGAAATTTGAAAACACTGCCGCAAGGAAAGTCGTGAGCGTCGATGCGATTCCTCAAGGCTGGGTCGGAATGGACATCGGTCCGAAAAGCATCACCCTTTTCTGCAATGAAATAATGAAAGCTAAGACTGTTGTCTGGAACGGTCCGATGGGCGTTTTCGAGATGGACAACTACGTCGCAGGGACAAAAGCGATCGCCGAAGCGATGGTTGAAGCGACGAAGAGCGGTGCTGTCACGATTGTCGGCGGCGGTGATTCTGCCGCAGCCATCGCAAAATTTGGCCTTGAGAAAGGTGTTTCCCATGTGTCGACCGGTGGTGGCGCCTCGCTGGAATTTCTCGAAGGAAAAGTGCTTCCAGGTGTTGCGGCTCTCGACAATAAATGAGGTGAAAAACGAAAGATGAAGTGTGGAAAGTTGAAATGGAAGTACGATAGATTTTTCATTATTCACTGTTCGCTCTTATCTTGTATTGTGAAACGGATGGAGACTTGAGATTGTTCAATAGACTGAAGTCAGCATGAGCTATTACACGAATAATTCCGGCTACTATTCTCCTCCATCGAGTTTCAGATTCTTCCCGAAAGGGATGAAGTTCCTTCTCGTAGCCAACATCTGCATTTTCGTCTTTCAGCTTTTTCTCCAGCTTGGATTAAGGATTGGTGATGTATATCTGTACGACATCTTCTTCAGGTTGTTTGCGCTTTATCCGCTCGGTCGGGGATTCCTTATATGGCAGATCATCACATACCTGTTTCTTCATGGCGGTTTCTTCCATATTTTCTTCAACATGCTCGCGCTCTGGATGTTTGGAGTCCAGTTGGAAAATGTCTGGGGCACGCAAAGATTTCTAACGTACTATTTCCTTTGCGGTATTGGTGCCGCGCTCTCGAATTTATTCATAACGCCTCTATTTACAAATGCTGCTCCGACAATTGGTGCCTCAGGAGCAATCTATGGAGTACTTATCGCTTTCGGTATGTTGTTCCCGGACGCACCCGTATTCATCTATTTCCTTTTTCCGATAAAGGCAAAGTATTTTGTAGCAATCTTCATCGGTATCGAGTTGGTATACGGGGTATCAGGTTCAACGGACGGTGTCGCACATTTTGCTCATCTTGGCGGCGCAGTGGTCGGTTTCATTTACCTGTTTATGTATCGCAGGTCGATTCCGGCTTTCGACAGAATCGTGGATTCATTCGGGCACACGCTGGAAGGCATCCGGAGAAGACTGCCCAAAAGGGATGCTTATGGAAACAAGAAAGTAATTTCGGATGTTTATTTTGAAGATCTGAAGAAGATGAAAAGTTCACACGATAACAAGTCCGAGCAGGAAAAGTTGGATGAAATACTGGACAAGATCAGCGCTTCCGGTTACGATTCGCTGACAGATGACGAGAAGAAAATACTTTTCAGTGCGAGCAAGAAACTAAATTGATCTTGCTGTAGCCTTCACTCCAGAGACGGTGGAGGCAGACGATTCGGTATTGAATATTCTTTTTTGACTAAACAAGCGAAGACACGATGATAAATTTAGCGGTGATTTCGGACAAAACAGACAAGCAAACCCAACGTGAGGTGAGATACCCGCCGCGGAAATCGCGGAGGGTCCACATCGGAAACGTAGCGGTCGGCGGCGGGGCACCGATTTCCGTACAGACCATGACGAAAACGAAAACGTCGGACATCGATGCAACGGTGAAGCAAATTGGAGAGGCGGCAGATGCCGGATGCGACATTGTGCGAGTGACTGTGAACGACAAAGAAGCCGCAGCCGCAATTGGCGAGATAGTCAGGTGGTCGCCGATTCCGGTTGTCGCAGACATTCACTTCAATCATGTTTTTGCATTGAAAGCCCTGGAAGGTGGTGTGGCAAAAGTAAGATTGAATCCCGGCAACATCGGAAGCGTCGACAGGATTCGTCAGGTACTAAAGCTTGCTAAAGAACGCAAAGTGCCGATAAGAATCGGGGTGAACTCAGGATCGCTGGAGAAGGACATCCTGGAGAAACACGGCTACCCGACCGCCGAAGCACTTTATGAAAGCGCGATGCGCCATGCGGGAATTTGTGAAGAAAACGATTTTCAAGATGTGATTATCTCTGTGAAGTCCACCGACGTCAGGTTAATGATAGAGGCCTACAGGTTGATTGCGCAACGGACAGATTATCCGCTGCATCTGGGCGTAACAGAAGCGGGGCCAACTCGCGTCGGCACCATAAAATCGTCCATCGGCATAGGGACGCTTCTTGCCGAAGGAATCGGAGACACGATAAGAGTGTCATTGACCGACGATCCGGCAAGGGAAGTCGAGGTGGGCAAAGAGATCCTTCGCTCCCTGGGACTCGCGACAAGGAATATTGAATTGATCGCCTGTCCGACATGTGGCAGGCTTGAAGTGGATCTCTTTTCAATCACGCGTGAGCTTGAGAACCGACTAGCTGGGATGAAGAAGCCGGTAAAGATCGCCATACTGGGTTGTGTCGTGAACGGTCCTGGCGAAGCAAGCGAAGCAGACATTGGCGTCGCCTGCGGAAAAGGCGTTGGAATCTTGTATCGCAAAGGTGAAGTAGTTCGGCGCGTCAAGGAAGAAGAAATTGTAAGTGCGGTAGTTGAAGAGGTTGAGAAATTCCAGCCGGAGGTAGGTTAGGAAATTTTGAATTTTGTCCGAAGGACCCCTTCGGGGAATTCTCAAGTTTGAATTCAAGAAAGCTCAATCAACGGGAGATCGGTTGCTGTTTTGGCAAAACTCAAGATTCCCTGAAGGGATCCATCGAATAAATTTTAGAATTGAGAAGTAAGAAAGTGGATTGTGTTTTCTGTAAAATCGCCGAGGGACAAATGCCCGCAGATTTTGTCCTGAAGGGCGGAGAAGTTTTCGCCATAAGAGACGCTCACCCAGTTGCGCCGACACACATTCTCATAATTCCGAAGAAACATATCCCAAGTTTGCTGGAACTCGATGGCACAGGCGATTCCATCCTGATTTCCAAAATGGTCTCAACGGCAGTTGAGGTTGCAAAGAAAGTCTCATTGGCGGATCGCGGTTTCAGGCTTGTATGGAATTGTAGATCGGAAGGCGGACAGACTGTCGATCATATTCACATCCACCTGCTTGCCGGCAGACAGATGAGATGGCCGCCAGGATGATGGAGCATGAATCGGGTGATTTTCTTTATTTGGTTCCTGCCGCTCATCTTCATGGGAATCGCCTTCTACGTTCTCATCAATAGCAATGCACCAGTGGCGGCGAAAGCCATTTTTTCAATTGTTCCACTTTTGATCTGGATCCTCGGCGGAATTGCAATATACCGCGAATATCATCAACAGGAAAAACAACGTCGCAAACAGGAAGAAATCATTCAAGAGGCATATCGCATTCTCAGGATCAAGAACCATCTTGAAGAGAAGCAGGAATGATGGCGCTTAGGGTGACGCGTGAACTCTAGTTTCATTGTAGATCATTGGTATTTATTCATTGTTTATGCAATATTGTGCGGTGCTTTTTCGGCATTTCTTGCAAAGCCGAAGCAGCGAGATCAAGGGAACTGGTTCGTATTCGGGCTGATCGGCGGAATTTTTGCGATCATCGTACTGCTTACGATGAGGAAACTGCCGGACCCTCCAAAGAACAATCTTCTTCTTGACGCCGATCATCGTTTGAGGAGCGGGTGGCGCGTCCTCTTATACTTCCTGGCTGTACTAATCGTTTATTATTTGCTTGCAATTCTTGCAAAGCTTACAGGCGTTGTTCCGGGACAATCACTTCCGTTCCTTTTCTACATTGTTGTGGTTCTGGTGACAGTCTTGATGTTGAGAATCGTCGACAAGAAGCGATTCGTTTCTGTTGGGTTCCCTTATCACGGCAAAATATGGAAGGAGATGTCACTGGGATTCTTGATTGGTACGTGCATGATAGTAATCGTTGCGGCGGCAGAGTTGTTGTTGGGAGCTTTGAGATTGTCTGTTCGGCCGAATATCGGGATTATTCTGTTTCTGCGGAACTTCAGTCTCAGTTTCATCTTTTTTGCCTATTTTGCGATGGGTGAAGAGCTGATATTTCGCGGGTATCCTTTTCAGGCTCTCATCCAGGGAATGGGCCCGGTAGCTGCAGCGATCCTGATGTCGATCATGTTCGGATTTCTACATTTGTTTAACCCCGATGCAAGTCTCTTATCGACCGTGAACACTGCGCTCGCGGGGCTATTTCTCAGCGTGGCATATTTGAAAACGCGGACACTCTATTTTCCGTTTGGGCTACACTTCTCATGGAATTTTATGCAGAGTTTCATTTTGTCGCTTCCGGTCAGCGGGCTTCTGACAAATCGTACCATCTTCATTCCTACGGATTATGGGCCTGATTGGCTAACTGGCGGTCGATATGGGCCGGAAGGAGGCGTTGGAACCACAGTCATCATGGTTGCAGCGATTGTTTGGTTTATTGTGGATAAGAGGATAAAGCCAGCTTATGATTTTGCGGGCTTGAATTCGAGGCTGGTACCGGATGAGGCGCACCCCCCCGGTACTTAGCAGCAAGAACAATTCACAACCCAAAGCCGCTTACGACGCGACATAGCATCTGGCTGTTTATTCTTTTATATGAATTTCAATCTAGGAAGCTACGAACTTTTCCTTTTGACCACTAGAAGTGTCATGTCGTCAAACTGCGGTGTGTCGAGCACGTGCTCATTCACTGCGGTGAAAATGGTATCGGCGATTTCCTCAGCTTGGGAGTCCACGGAGTCTCTTGCGATGGACTCGAATTTCTCGATTCCAAACCTCTCATGATTCGAGTTGATCGAATCTGGAATTCCGTCGGAATAGATGATGAGCACATCACCCTTGCCAAACTGAATGGCATCCACTTTATAAGGGAAATGGCCTACGACGCCAAGTGGGATTCCTCCCGTCTTGAGTCTGAGCAGCTGAGATTTATGAAAGAAGAACGGCTCCTCGTGTCCGGCATTTGTGTAATTTAGGGTGTGCTTCGTCGGATCTAGAATGCCGTAAAACAGCGTCACAAATTTTTCCGCCGTGGTGGATCTAAAAAGCAAGTCGTTGGCATGTTTCAAGCAGTTGCCGGCCGAAAAGTGGAGCTGCGAATACGCTCTGATCGTCGCCTGAACATTTGCCATCAGCAATGCCGCAGGCATCCCTTTTCCCGAAACATCGCCGAGAGAAATCGCCAGGTTCCCGTCTCCCAATTCCTGCAGATCGTAAAGATCTCCCGCGACCGATTTTGCTGGAATCGACCGAGCGGCGAATTCGTATCCATCCACCCGAGGGAGTTTCTCGGGCAGCAATCCGACCTGGACTGTATGGGCTGTCAGCAGTTCTTTCTCGAGTAGAATCATATTTCGTTCTTCTTCATGCAGTCGAGCTTTTTCGACGGCGATCGCGGCATGGACAGACAATGCCTTGATTGCATTTTCATCTTCCGAGGTAAATGTACCATCACGTTTGTTGAGCAGCTGGAATACGCCGACTATTCCACCGTCTTTGTTTTTCATCGGCATGCACAAAATTGTTCCGGTGTGGTATCCGGTTCTTTTGTCAACCTCTGGATTAAACCTCGCGTCCAAATAGGCGTCTGGAATATTCAGGATTTCGCCCGTTGCACCGACGAATCCTGCGATACCTTTTCCAAGTGGAAGATGTATGTCCACGGGCTTCGAGGCCTCGAAGACTTTGGACCATAGTTCACGCTTCTTCGTATCCAAAAGGTAGACCGTTCCACTTTCACCGTCCACAATTTTAAGCGCAGTGTCGAGAATCACCTTGAGCAATTCGTCCAAGTTGAGGGCGGAGTTAATTAATTTTGACGCTTCGATGATCTGTTCGAGCTTCTCAACTTCCACCAGGAGATGGTGCGTGCTTCGCTCGACTTCCTGTATGAAATGATAGTTCTGAGATCTGAACCTCAGCAGAGACACGAGAAGGAGCCTGAGTGCAAATGGATGACTTTGTTCCAGCAACCAATCGAAGTCATTCTTGCTGAGAACGTAAGTTACGCAATCATCGACGGCTGATACTCTGCCGGTTCGCGGACGGCCGTCAATAAGTGCAGTCTCCCCGAAGAAATCACCGGGGTGGAGGAGGGCAATTCTGTAATCGTCGCCGAATTTTGACCGGCGTGTTATCTTAATCCTTCCCTCGTAGATGAGATGGAGTTCATTCCCTTCGCTCTCATCTTCCATTATTATTTCGTTGGCTGAATACTTTCTCTCGCTAAGTCGATCCTTGATAAAATCGAAATGCTCTTTCAGGACATCTTCAAGAAGGATGTTAAGCTTCAGACGTTCTAAGACATCGCTTTCCATGATCAATGAGTGACGTTTTTTGTTTCGATTTGGTGCAGGATGCGAAAAAGAGCGCGGACTTCCATTTGCTATGAAAATAACATATTGCAACTGCAAAGCAAAAGGGGGCTAGAGTCCTAAGTTCGGTTTGTCCTGGAGACCACAGGAATAATCGGGGCCTCAAAGGTCACAAAATAGCGCAAAAATAGTCATAACTGATAAGAGAACTTGGTGACTCCTGGCAATCATGGCAGTTAAATTGACTCTTGCTTGAGGTAGGATTTGGATGGGGAAACGAATAATGATTTTTGCCCCATGTCAATACTGGTCGAATTAAACGATTATCAGGCAGCGAAAGCAGAACCGCGGGACTACTTTCAAGCGGGTCGTTAAAAAGAGGGAATTGGTCCTATTCCATTGATTCGTGGTTCGTCAAATTCCCTATCTTTCTAGTCGCTCGATCCAGTTGTCTGATTTGCCAGTTGGACCTTGAGCCAAAAGTCAATTTGCTTGGGCTGTTGACGCTGGCCGCCTTCACTCCCGAAGTTTCTCCCGCGTCCTCCTCTCATTCCACCACCTCCCGATCCGCTCGGTGGCATTCCTTCTCCTCCGCCTTCGCCACCTCCGGGACCCGTTTCACCACCTTCGCCTCGCGTTCTTCCGCTGGAACCGTTTTTCTCTCGCGACTCGAATTTGCCTCCTTCGAATTCTACCCCGATGCTTTTTCCCTTCGCATTAATTGCGTACGGATGTTCCGCTGATTTGTGAAGCGGGACTTTCAATTCATAGATGAGGCCGTTCGGGCCGCGATTCATTTGCAATTCAATTCCTTTTGCATCAGCGATCGTAAGGCGAACCGGTCCATTTTCGTTCACGCCAAGAATCTCAAGTTGATTGGGTGTCATATCCATGAAGCTGGGATTCTGATCCTGAGTCTCATCGGGATTCGAGGTTTCGGTGGGACGGACGCGTTCTCCGCTTTGGTGGCCCCCCAAAGGAAAGTGGATCCCAAATTTCTGACTTGTACCGCCGGATGGATCGAACCATACAGTCAAACCCAGTCCCATGATTTGAAATGCCTGCTGGCGATCCGTCGCTTTAAGAATAAGGTACATGTTGCTGGTGTCATTTCTTACTCCAGCAGTCACCTGTGCGTCTGGAATATAGAACATGGTGTCAGTCCAGTCGGTGTCTCTCCCGTCGACGACAGTCTGATTATTGTTCCATGAACTTTTTACAAGCAGCATACTGGTGCAGCCATTCAGCATGAGTGGAACAAGCACAATTAGCATTAGGAGATTTTTTGACAGCTTCATCGGACAACTCCTTGAAATTTTAGGGATGAGATTGAGACATACGCATCTTCACTCTTTTGACGACTTTCAGCTACTCCGGGTTTAATCGCGTGATGTTTTCTCCATTGGAAGAACAATTTCTTGCCGGTTGTGAGTCTGAGTCTTTCTAAATCTTGGAAAGTTGAGCGTTGAATTCAAGACCGACTCCTGTTATCTTCGATAGAGAAAGTGTGTGTTTCGTCCCTTCTAATGTCTGTCGTGACCGTCGTGCCATGATGTAAGAGAATTGGAACGGAATATTTGAAATGTTTGATATTTTTGCCCGGGTGGCGAAATTGGCAGACGCGCTAGATTCAGGGTCTAGTGGCCGCAAGGTTGTGCAGGTTCGAGTCCTGTCCCGGGCACAAGGAACTGGAATGAATCGGGGGGGATTCATTAAGCGTTTCGCGGTCGTTCTGATTTTTTCCATCGCTGTCTAACCAAAATCTAACCGGTGCGGCGCCATTCTCAAGAAGCTCGACTGCATATCTCTTAGCCTCATGCCTGACTTCAACGCAGACCAATGAATCCTCCAAAATGTCCAGCTGAAAATTCTATATGAAATCACTTATGACGAATGAACTGCGGTCTCAGGCAAACAGGATTTACTTCCGAGTGCAACCTTAAGCAATATCATGCTTCCGCGGGGCCACGGTGGGCAAATTCAAGGAGCCGAAAGCTTGTTAATTGGACACAAGGCGGCTATATTTGTCGGAACAGCAGTAGGTTGGTGGTCGTGAATCCAATAGACAGAATGCCGTCAGGAGAAGAAGTGTAATAATGTAATACGTTTTTACTGCCGTATTGGGCGTAGAAACGTAGTAGGTAATTACAATAGTTGTGCGCCATTTCAATTTGAGGTTATTGTGATGCGATACTTATCCATTATCGTGATTGCTTTCATTTTGATGACATGTTCTCCCGTTTGCGCTCAGATGGCTGGACGCCGTCACGCTGGCAACAAGTTCCTCTCTGTCAAAGACCCATCTGAGTATTCCGCTTCGTTCCTTAGCACCTTCGAGAAAGGCCCGCCTCATGTAAGAATTCAGGACAGCCTTTTCATCTTGAATGGCGACACAGATTATTTTCCGACTGGATTGGTTCGGGGAAGGCAGTATCAATTTACGGGATATTGCGGAGGAGAGACTTATGAACTCAATGTGACCCGCACCAACTATACTGACTTGAAGTATCGGTTCACCGTCGCTTCCAAGTCTCGCGTCCGCTATGAGAGGCAAGGAATCGCAATTCTGAGTTCTGATTTCTGGATTGCCTCTGAGCCAATTGAAGATGAAAACGGCGATGAATCTGGCGGGTGTGGTTACTGGGACAAGGACAAGAATTGCGAGTATGAACTCACTATCAATGATGCACTCAACGAGAAAGGACACCTTCTTGCTTGCGTCCAGCAAACGTGCTCCAAGAAGAAGAATGAAACCCCTCTTTGCATCGTTACTCTGCGAACGAATTGAAACGGCGCATAACATGCCCAAAAAAGACGCTCATTTATTATATGCCATGGAGTTCGCTTCATGCTCTTGCCCGCAATCTGGATGCTCCGCAATTACTCGTAGCGAGCAAGAGCACGACTTTTTTGGGCAGGACGTTATGCGCAAGCGGGCGCCCAGCGCTTGCAACACTCAGCTACCGAATTAACATGATAGGAATTGGCTTATGAAACTTATATCAGTTTTGATTTTTCTCTCAGCGACGTGTTTCCCGCAATCATCTCGTTCTCAAACATCGGCCAATCCGACTTTCGATCCAACAGGCAAACTGGTTTTTTGCAGCTGCCCCGATGCAAAGCTTCCGACCACTTACTCATCTGAACTATCAGAAATTTGTGTCTTAGACATAAACAAGAAAACAATCCTTCGGCTGACTTATAACAACTACAAAGATGAAGAGCCTTGCTGGTCGCCCGATGGAAAGGAGGTTGTCTTTGTATCCAAGCGGCCCTTTGGCGGATTGCTTGCTGAGAATGGCCCAAATCATTTATTCCTAATCGACATACGGACTGGCGTGATCTTGCAGTTGGATGCAGAATTTGCCAAAGAAGGCTTCAGCGATAACTCGTCTCCATGTTGGTCGCCAAACGGTTACCAAATCGCTTTTGTGACACACAAGACTAATAGGTCTGCGTTAGTCATTTATGACACGACTAGCAAGCACTTGAAGATCGCTGCAGAGGCTGAGTATATCGAAGACATCTCTTGGTCTCCCAATGGCAAAGACATGGCATTCAAAGAAATCCTGGCAGCAGACCGAGATAATGGGTTCACCGCAAGAGTTGAGAATGTAGCTTTGGACGAGTCCACTGGCACTAAGCAGCCGTTGCCAAGCGACACTTCTGAGAGCATGGATATTATTACATGGATGGATTCAACGAAGATATTGTTTGGAATTTATCCATCAAGTATAAAGATATATGACACTCACATTAAGAGTTTCGTGCCAAATCCTCCAACCATTCCAGCAGGATTCGAGGTTGTGGACGTTGGTCCCGACAGCGGGACGCTCATCCTGTTAGGTGAGACTGATAGGCCAGACTGGCAGAAGGATCTGTGGCTCTACATCGATGCCACCCAATCGCTTCAGCGTCTTACAGACGATGGGTTTCTAAAAAGCGGCTGCCACATTTATCGAGGGCGTTAATATTTACACCCATGATGTACTACACCAATTTAAGACACGAGACAATCCCAATTGACACTCGCGAGCGTTCCATCAGACTCGTGCGCCCGCCAGCGCACAACAAGCGAGAAGAAGACGCTCATCATGGTATATAATATCGAATTCGCTTCACGCCGCGCTCATAGGAAGAAGGTGGGTGCGCGGCGCGACTTCTTTCTGGCGGACGTTAGGCGTCATCGGTTCGCGCTCTTGTTTGAAAACTGTTGGCGCCGACTGGAATGGTTAGCTTGAGTTCCTTTTTGCGAGAAAGGAGTAATTATGAAAACTTTAACATTTGCAATCTGTTTTGTTCTTCTTGGGATAGTATCTGGCTGCAGCAAGGACACTTCAGTAAACCAGAGTAATCACCAACAGTTCCAAGATGTTGCCTCGGGAAGCGGATATGGAACGGTTGTCGGGTATGAAGGATATTTTTCTCCAGAACTTGGGCCCGACGGACGAGTATCGCCACTCCCTTCGGGCTACCTCATGTCAAATGTTACGTGGGAAGTAGGGGCGCCCGACAGCTCATATTCCAGAATTTACCTTCAAGGAAAGGAGAGCGACTTGGCAAAGGCAGTGCGTATAAGAGTGACAGGACATTGGACAGCTACCACGAGGACCGTCGGAACAGGCGTGTACCACTTTGTCGATCTTTCAATCGATAGCCTGCAAATTCTGGAATAGAGTTTCCGTATGCCCGCGAACCGACGAACGCATAACAAGCGAGAAGAAGACGCTCCACATTTTTATATATCGTGGTCGCTTCATTGCTTTCGCTCGATTACTCGATGCTTCGCAACCTTTATGGCGAGCGAAAGCAACGACTTCTTCTCGCATCACGTTAGTTGCAATTGCCCCTTGATACTCAGTGAAAGTGGGAGGACGAATGAAACAGACTCTCAGATTTATGCTGGTGTTATTCTTGAGCCACATCTGCTGTTTGAATTCATTGCTTGCACAATGGGTACAAGCTAATGGATTTGGAGGCGGTAGGACTAATTGTTTTGCCGCGTTCGGAGAGAATCTCTTTGCAGGAACCTCTGGCGCCGGCGTTATTCTCTCCACTGACAGCGGAACAAGCTGGATACCGGTTAATTCGGGTTTGGCGGATACAAGCGTGAACTGTCTTGCCACAAGCGGCACGAATCTTTTTGCTGGCACTAGTGGCGGCGTTTTCCTCTCCACAAACGAAGGCACAAGCTGGATACCGGTTAATTCGGGTTTGGCGGATACAAGCGTGAACTGTCTTGCCACAAGCGGCACGAATGTTTTTGCTGGCACTAGTGGCGGCGTTTTCCTCTCCACAAACGAAGGCACAAGCTGGATAGCAGTGAACACCGGCTTGATTAGTCACAATGTTTATGCTCTTGCCTTGAGCGGTACGAATCTCCTTGCGGGGACATGGAACGGCATCTTTCTTTCAACCAACGAAGGGAGAAGCTGGACCTCGGTAGATTCAAATCTGGCCGGGATTCCTGTTTCTTGTTTTGCCGGAATCGGCACAGATATTTTCGCTGGCACGTATGGTAATGGCGTTCTGCTTTCAACCAACGGCGGGACAAGCTGGATCCGAACTGATTCAAGTATAAACAACGGCTATATCAATGCTCTTGCTGTGCTGGGCAGCGATCTTTTTGTTGGGACGATTGGCGGCGTTTTCCTGTCCACTGACAATGGTGCAAGCTGGAAAACTGTCAGTTCGGGCTTGACCGACACGGGAGTCTTCTCACTTGCTACATGCGGCACGGATCTCTTTGCAGGGACATGGAGCGGCATCTTCCGGTCTTCAAACGAGGGGACGAGTTGGTCAGTAGTCAATTCGGGCCTAGCAGGATTGGATGTCTGGTCTCTTACCCAACTGGGCGCGGATCTCTTTGTGGGGACCGGCAGGGGTGTATTCCTTTCCACTAACGGCGGCGCAACTTGGGTCGCAGTCAATTCCGGTTTGACGGACAACGAGGTGCTCTCTCTCGCCGTGCATGGCACAAACATCTTTGCGGCAACATATAGTGGTGTTTTCCTCTCAACAGACAATGGGACAAAGTGGACGAGGGTCAATTCTGGATTGACGGACACTAACGTTACCTCTCTTTCCGTGTACGGAGCGGATCTCCTCGCAGGGACCTATAGAGGTGGATTCTTCCGCCTACTGAACAACAGCACAAGCTGGTCAGCAATCGATTCGGGTTTCTCGAATACAAATATCACCTCTTTTGCCGTCCTTGGCATGAATTTCTTTGCCGGAACTGGAACGGATGGAGTCTTTCTCTCCACTAACAATGGTGTCTACTGGGCCTCGGCGAGCTCCGGCATGACGAACATTTATGTCAATGCTCTTGCCGTGTTAGGCAGCGATCTTTTTGCCGGGACGCTTGGCGGTATCTTCCTATCCGCCAGCAGTGGTGCAAGCTGGAAAGCCGTCAATTCGGGATTGGCCGACGAGGGAGTTTCCTCTCTTGCTTTCTTCGACACGAATCTGTTTGCAGGGACCTACTCAGGCGGTGTTTTCCTTTCCACAAACAATGGAACAAGCTGGTCGGCTGTTAATTCGGGACTAGCTGACCTCGGTGTGACTTGCCTTAAAGTAATTGGGCCTGATCTCTTTGCAGGGACTTACTCTTTCGGCTTGTGGCACAGGTCAGTTTCTGAAATCATCGCAGAACAGAATTTGCCCACTTTTACGTTGCTGCAACAGAACTACCCAAATCCATTCAAACTGGCTACGACTATCAGCTACCAATTGCCGGTGACCAGCCACGTGATTCTGAAAATTTACGATGTACTTGGAAGAAATGTTGCTACGCTGGTGAACGAGAACGAGAATGCTGGATACAAGTCGGTGACGTTCATCGGAAATAAGCTGTCGAGTGGGATATATTTTTGCAGACTTGATGCTGGACCGTATCATGGCACCATGAAGCTTTTATTGCTCAAATGAAAAAGCGGGCAACTGCAACTAACACGCGCAAAAAAGATGCTCAATTATTATATACCATGGTGTTCGCTTCATCCCGCTTCGCCGCATCGTGGATGCCAAGCAATATTTATTGCGGCAAGCGGGGCGAACTTTTTTGCGCAGGACGTTATGTGCAATTGCCCACGTGAATTCAGTAAAGGAGTCCAAACATGAGACATTTGTTTAATCACATTACCTTTGTCGCCCTTTGCCTGCAATCCCTCTTAAGTTCCAGCGGCGCCAGGGCTCAAACCAATTTCTGGGAACTGACTTCTCTTGACAGCATAGATGTCCGCAATATCATTGCCACCAAAGGGGGGAACATATTCGGTGCGGATGGTAATTGTAATACAGGTCTATACTTTTCATCGGATGACGGTTCCACATGGGCGAAGATCGACTCAGGCCTCCCACATGTCTACTGGTCGCCGACTCTGTATCAGTCCATGAACTGCCTTGCCGTCGATTCCAGCGGAGTAATATACGCGGGAAGTAGCGTGGGAGTGCATCAGTCGATGAACAACGGGATAACATGGACTCAACCTGACTCAGGTTTACCGAGCGCTTGGGTTTCGTCGTTGGTTGTCACGCCCTCTGGATACATCCTCGCGGGAAGTGATTCCGGCGTTTACCGCACAACAGACCAGTGCACCACGTGGCAGCCAGTCAACACTGCGCTTCGCGGAGTATATTCGTTCGCAGTTAGCAAATCAGGAAACGTTTTTGCGGGATCGGGATATGGCTTGGGCTTGTTCAGGTCCACCGACGATGGGTCATCATGGAGCCATGTTACGGGAGGCGGATCCTTTCCATTTTATACATATGTAGGGGCTCTGCTGGTGTCTCCCGCTGGCTGGCTGTATGCCGGCACAGAATACTATGGAATCTACCGTTCAACTGATGAAGGTGCTTCATGGCGCGCAATCAATACAGGGTTGTTAGAGAATGACATTGTGGCTCTGAGCTGTGCTTCCAGCGGGCAGCTGTTCCTAGCCGCACCAGGGACGGGGGTGTACACTTCAAAAGACAGTGGAACCACTTGGCTACAAATAGAGGAGGGCCTCCTGGATTCCCCCCGTGGGATGGGGAATGCGATTATGTCAGCCGGCTTGCCGTCTCTCGTGACGGCCATGTTTTTGCTGGAATTAGGAACAGCTGCAATCCAATCTACGGCCTGGGGATTTGTCGTAGTATTCACAGCGTGACAAGTGTCAGAAAGGACGATCATTTTGCCCCAGAATCATTCAGCCTTCGTCAGAACTATCCCAACCCATTTAACCCATCAACCACTATCAACTATGATCTATCTGCTAATACGTTTGTATCTTTGAAGGTCTTCGACGTCCTCGGGAGGCAAGTTAGGACACTGATTGATGAACGCCAAAACGCAGGCAACCATTCCGTGAGTTTCGATGCTTCGGACCTGCCGAGCGGAGTTTACTTCTATAGACTCGAAGTTGGAACGTACCATGATACGAAGAAGCTTCTTTTCCTCAAATGATCGGGCAACTGCAACTAACAAGCGCCAAAAAGATGCTTCCCGATCAGGAGCATATCGGCTTGCCCCTTTGGGGGACAGGCTCAGAAGGAAACTCGTTTCATCCCGCGTTGCCGCATTGTGTCTACGCGCCGAAGTGCACTTCGACACGCTGGCGTGGATGCCAAGCAATATTTATAGCGGCAAGCGGGACGACTTTGTCCGGCGGACGTTAGGCGAAACCGCCTTTAACAATTCTCTGTGCATGTCGTAAGAGAAAGGGCCAAAAGATGAGAACCCAACTCGCAAGATTTATTTTTGTTATAGTGCTGTCGCAATCTGCGGTGGTAAACATATGTATTGGTCAACAGGACACAACGACTCAAAAACCGACTAAATTGGTTCTCGTTGACGAATCTGAACTTACGGGGACTATCGTCGAGCAGGACTCAGATGTAGTTGTCTTCAGAACGAACCTCAACATACTGATGACGATTCCTTGGAATCAGATCAAGAACATCGAACCTCTCTCAGGACAAATCGCAGGCGGCCAATATGCCAGACCTGATGCCAACAATACACGATTGTTCCTCGCTCCCACAGCCCGGCCACTGAAATCAGGTCAAGGTTATTTCTCTTTCTATGAGATTTTTTTCCCGACGGTGGCAGTTGGGATCGCCGGAGTGGTCAACCTAAATGGCGGTCTTTCACTAATTCCTGGACTTTCGAGCCAGTTTGTATATTTTGCCCCTAAGATTATCCTGTTGCATACAGAAAATCTCGATCTTGCAGGCGGACTTCTCTATGCTAACTCGACCGCAGCCGGTACGAATGCGGTTGGCTGCTATTATGGGGTTGGGACCTACGGCACGAACAACGCAGCCCTCACCATCGGACTTGGCTGGGGATACTATGGCAGCTACTTTTCAAATAAACCGATCCTTCTGATCGGCGGAGAAGCACGAGCTTCCAACGGTATCAAGCTCATCACCGAAAATTGGTTCCTGCCTAACTCTGATTTCAATTTTTTCTCCTTTGGGATTCGATTCTATGGTGAGAATCTTGCGGCTGATCTAGCCCTTGTCTATCCATCGGGTTCACAAATCAGTGGATTTCCATTTATCCCCTGGCTCGGGTTTGCCTATAATTTTGGAACTGCACATTGAGACGCTCAAAAAGAACGGCGGCTTCGTCTAACAAACGCAAAAAAGATGCTTCCCGACTTAAAGCGTGTCGGGACAGGCTCAAAAGGAGTTCGCTCCATCCCGATTGCCGCAGCCCATGGAGCTACGCACATTTATCGGCGGCAATCGGAATGATTTTTTCTCGCGTGAGGCTATCTCAGATCTGCAGAATGTGGTCTAGGAGAAGCGTTGCGCTAAGAACATTTTGGTGTCATATTCTTTTATGAAGTACCTCATAATCAACGCAGACGACTTCGGATACAGTAGAATATTTAACGCCAAGATTCTGGAACTGATTAAGAACGATCTGATTTCTTCCACTTCGGTGATGGTGAACTGGATAAACGATGAACAGGCGGACCAGGTCAAAGAGCTTTCAGAGCTGACAAAATCTCATAACATCAGCATTGGCCTTCATCTGGAGTTTTTCGGTGAGAATTTCAAGTCGGAAACAGAAAGGCAGTATCGAAAATTTCTTTCTGTCTTTGGATTCAGACCAAGCCATATTGATTTGCATAGGTTGACTTATTTGAAAGAGGCATATCCGATGATCATGGAATTCTGCAAGGAGCAACGTCTTCCTTGCCGAAATCACAAGATTGGCGGTGTTGATGTGGTGAAAACTCAAAATGAAGTCCTGAGTGGAACTGGAAAAGGTGTAGATGAATTAAGAAGTCTGATTAAGAATTTCGAGGACGGTGAGAGTTACGAGATTCTGTTTCACCCTGGCGCTTATGACACGAATTGCAAATCCAGCCTGAACAAGGAGCGCGAAGTTGATGCCAAAAACATCGAAGAGATTAATCCATTTCTGAAAGAGAATAGTATCATATTGATCAGTTATAATGATCTGGTTTCGATGTGATACCACGAGGACTTCTTGAAAACAATAGATAATACCGGACAAAGCTCAGAGTCAATAGACAAAGAGATTGACTCGTCGAGGGTAGGGATCACGTTGCCAATATTTGACCGGAAGGCAGACTTATCATCCGCGTATGACGAGGGGGAAAATCAGGGTTGAACGGTTTATCGTCGTCGCATAGTGTGCGGCTCGTAAGGAATGGAATGGACAAAATTGGAATGTTAATTTGCTTAGCGCACAAAATTAGTTGTGGATCAGATAATTGAGAACGTTCACAGGCTCAAGGAGATTTGGTTTTTTCTATTGTGAGAAATTCACGACCGATTAGCAACACCACAAGCACATCAACTACCGTAATTACAACAAGAAGTATGGAAGGGCTAGAGTAGATTTCGGACATTTGATAGAATACAAAAGCTGTGAAGATTACCATGGTTGTTGGATATGCCCATAGCTTGTTTTTCATTAATCCACCGACCAGGATCAACTTGATCGCACCATGGCTAATGAACAATAGACTATAAAAATGCCTTCTGTGAAGGGAAATTCCCGATGCAATCTGATAAAAATAACTCAGCAGGTGATGACGAGAACCTTCTGTCAACTTGAGTCGCGCAAAAAAAAGAACGGTTCTCGTTATTGTAAGTGGTGAAAAGAAAATCAGCAGGGACCCGCCGACGATTTCTAAAATACCATCGATCCCTTTAATGACAACACTAGCCTCATATAGGTGATGGAGCAATTCGCGCGGTCTTCGTATGAATTTCATCTGGCCTTCAGTTGGAAATTACGTTTCTAATATAATTTTCCCAAGGTTCAGTTCCGACTTGTCAGTACAGTCATCGACTCCCATTCGATGGATTTTACCTTTTATGAATTCCATGGACTCACCGACGATTAGCATTTCTAGAAAAACACATGACTGCGGAATCGGTTTTGAGGCAACCTCCAACATTGTCAGTGAGCGATGCGGTCATTAGTGTCTAATTCACCGGTCTTGCCCCGTCCGAGCATTCGCCAGCGGATATCCCTGCCAGCAGCTGAACAGCTTCACAATCTCGCAATGGACACAGGGTCAAAGAACCTTGCTATCGACAGGGTACAACCGCTGTTGTTTTTCGAAGCTACAGACACCGGGTACTGGCTCAATTTCAATTCTTATGCTATCAGAAGGTGTTTGTTTCCCGCTGATCGCGCTGATTTTCGCTGATATATTCTCTGCGTTCATCTGCGAAATCTGCGGGAGAAACCAAACTGAGCCAGCACCAGACACCGAGCCTATTTGAAGTTCCTAAGTAAAAGAAATAACTTTAGGAGGCAAATGGGCAGTTTCTAAAGGAAAAACAACCGCAAGGCAGTCTCATAATTTGTCTGGCCGTAAGCACACAGCGCGATATAACAGTAGATAGCTGGAATGCCACTAACAAAATAGGAGGTCATTATGGAACACCACTCTTTCTTAGAAAAAGTTGAAGAAGGTCTCGTCTTCCGCATCTCTCGTTCCTTCTTTCTAATCCTTGCACTTCTCGCGATGTTGGGTACCCTTGCTGGGTTGTTCTTAATTGCTTGGGGTGTTCTCCCGGTTTCCAAAGAGGTCGTGATGAAGGAGGCGGATCCCAAGCCGGTGCTGGTGACGTCTGCGGACGTCAAGGCAGCCATGAATGCTCCCAAATCAAATGTGCCTCAACAAACCTTAACACAGCCAGGAGAGGCAGCAAACAAGAACGAAACCGATACCACGCAGCAAGAGTTTTATTCTCTGGCTGATACACTCGCCTCACTCGTATTCGTAGATAAGCCGACGTTACAGAACGATTTCTTAGGCGATGACTCAGTGAAAAGGGTGGAACTTGTCCGTCTTGTTCGGCAGCTCTGCTCTGCACTTCGTGATTTCCCCGAAAAAGAAAGGCAAGAGGCGTTGGGCAAATTCCTCGACCTATACAACGAACGCGAAACTGAATACAACCAGAAGATCCAGGAAAATCAGCAGAACTATGAATCCAGAATTGATGAGGCTAACGCGAAGTACGATTCCACAATGGCTGGCAAGTCTGCCACAAAGTATCAAGGATTTGTGGCAGCCGGTTCCGGTGTAGCCTCGGTTGCATTCCTGGCAATATTTCTTGTTTTGCTCTCGATGCAGCGGAGCCTGAAGAGACTTGCACCACCTAACAAACAAGACTAGCGGCAAACTTCAAATGAACCAATTGGAATTCGAGCCGTGTATTCTTGAACTTTGAGAAAGCAATTGCATGTGCCGCGGCAAAAGCCTTCAATAGCGGTCCAGTTTGCCAGACGAATGAGTTTGTATTAATGCGGCGCACCACCTTCCCGGTGCATGTTCTTATCACTGGCTTTGCGTCGGTACATGATTAGGAAGCAGGTCAGTGTGGAAGCGGGAGATGGAATTGAGAAGATTAGTGAAGAAAAGTGTAAACAAGGTGGATGAGGAAGCGGTAGAAAAAAACCGATGACATTCACATTGAAAAAATTTTCCGGTCGCAAGCTCGGTGAAGATTAAAAAATGACCGAGCGAGAACTTATAAAAATGACCAAGGAGGTTGTGATATGAAACCCAGGATTGCTTCTACTGTTTTAGGCTTGCTTTTGCTCCCGGCCCATCTTTACCCTCAGAGCCAGGCCATGACAGTCTGCCACAAATATGACTCAGAACTTCCATCCTCAACATGATCAGAGCGGAACATCCGGTTCGCTCGGCCTTCCTCTCTCCATGGTACCTTCCGAGCGTAGTTGTATTAGCCTTTGCAATCCGCCTTTGCTGGATATTGATTTTTCATCCCAATCCCATAAGCGATTTTGCCTTCTACTTCCGGGGTGCTGCGTCCATCGCAAGATGGTATGGTTATGCCCCTTTTGGCGTTGCGACTGCGTACTTTCCCGTTGGTTATCCATTGTTCCTGGCGGTGCTTTTCTGGATCTTTGGGGTTTCGGTTACCGTTGCTCAAACGGCAAATCTTTTTCTTTCCGTTGCATCGCTTGTGCTTGCGTACTGGATAACACGAGACCTTTTCAGATCGGAACTAGCAGGAAGACTATCCCTTTTGTTCCTTGCGATTTATCCGGACAATATAGCATACACGTCCCTTGTTGGAGTGGAGACGTTTCATTTATTCTTGCTCTTTCTCGGTGTAGCACTTCTGTTGCCCTGTATCTCGATAAAAGAAGCAGTGAATCCCTGGCGTTTGCTGACTGCAGGAATAGTGTTTGGGTTTGCGACTCTTGTCAAAGTCCAGACTCTTTTATTGCCTGGATTCCTTCTCGTCTTATTTCCCCAATTCTCATGGGAAGGGAAGAGCCTGGCGAATCGGTTGAAGAAAATTGCAATTCTTTATGTCGCTTTGATTGGCGTACTGGCTCCGTGGCTGATACGAAATTATCGACTCTACAATGACATTGTTCTTTCAAACAATGATGGTGTAAATCTCTATATGGGCAATGGTCCCGAAGCAAACGGGACATGGGTTGCAATACCCTGGTTTGATGTCGGGAACGACACGTGGGCTGAATACAAGATCAATCGAATTGCGAGGAAAAAAGCAATCGATTACATCAAGGCTCATCCGTTACATACCTTGACGCTTATGCCGAAGAAGATTGTCTCCCTCTTTGACAGCGGTGATGGTATGTTTTGGAACACCATGGACACCGGAAGTGAATCGGTTTTAGTGCGCGTGTCCTGGGTTTGATGGATCAAATCAATCCGATTTATGAGACTATTGTCGATCGTTTCGTTTATCGCTTCACTTCTCTTCGGATGTTGGAAAACACTGCGACTTGGTAAAGGTCATGGCTGGCCACTATTAGGTGCTGTCGTGATACTCTATTTCATCGGGATATATCTTGTGTACTATGGCGCAGCGCGTTATCACTTCCCGATAATTCCATGGATGATGATGTACTCCGCCGCGTTGTTGTCTTCTGTTTTTGCAAATCAAATCGAGTAGCGGGATTAAGGCGAGTTGAACTTCGGTTGCACTGTCCTTACTAATACTGCAACAGACAGCCGGTTCACCTCTCATAGGTGAGAGAAATAACTTGTGAGCCTAATGACTCTGCCGAGTCGAGGGTGTTCCATGATGTGGCAATACTATCGAAAGGCGCGCCGTCCTTGAGTTCTGCGCGTGGTAAAGCACCCTGATCTGTAAATCATCCTGATTGCTATTTTCTCCTAGATAAAATGCTCTGCCAGAAGTCCTTCAAGCTGATTAGACTTCCCAAAAACTCAGGGTTAATGAAGTGATCGTTCATCTTAAAGAGTGGCTTTTGAACAGAGCGGGAGACGAAATCTGGATCCGCTCGCCACAAATTCACGGGCATCGGAATTTATTTCAGCGGAGAGTTAGTATATTATCGGATGCGACGTTCGTCGATGCTGTTCGTTTTCATAGTGACGCTACTGTGCCTGAATGCCAACCGGTCCATCCTGCACGGACAGGTACTTCCTTTTCGTAATTACACAATTGCTGACGGTCTAATCTCTGACAACATCAACGATGTCTGTGAAGACTCACTGGGATTCATATGGATTGCAACCTCGGACGGACTCAGCAGATTTGACAGCCAGGAGTTTGTCAACTACACGACAGCGGATGGCCTTGCCTCGAATAATCTCTCCTGCATTTTAGCGGATCGCAGCCTTCCCGGTGTCGTTTGGATTGGAACAGACAGGAACGGAGTCGTGCGTTTTTCGAATGGACTTTTTAGAAACTATCGTATCGATCCTGGTCCTGACCAGAGAGGAGTGAATGAACTGTTCCAGGATCCTACGGGGAGAGTGTGGGGCGGCACCGATGGAGGTCTGTTTTATATTGAGAACGATTCAATGACGAAGGAATTTTCGCTGGCTTTCCAATGTCTCCATCTCATCTATATCCGGTTCCCCGGGAGGCAGCGTAGTGGTCGGCACTTCTCAAGGGGTCTTCTTATTGGAAGGTACGGACCGACCGCCAGTTTATTTCGACTGTACCGAGACTCGAAGCAAGAGCATAAATTTTGTCTTTGTGGATTCTCGGAATAATCTCTGGGTGTCAACTTATGATGGAACAATCGTGATGTGTGAGGAAAGTGACCCGAGGCGGCACTTTCAAATCCGCAACATCAACGGCCCGACAAGATTCTCGGAGGACCCGCGGCACACGATATGGATCTGCACGAAAGAGGGATTGCTGGGGGCCAACGAATTCGATTTCGAAAAGGGAAATATCACAAGAATTGGGAGAAAAGCCGGGCTTCAGGACGAGGACCTGAATTCCATAATGGTTGACCGAGAAGGCATAATATGGATGAGTTCCTATCGGTCGGGACTTGTTGACCTGACTTCTACCAGCTTGATCAAGTTTGATTTTGAACAAAAGAAGAATCGGATGTGGTCTTCGGCAGCGTGTGACCGCTTCAATCACTTCTGGGTTACGGATGGGGAGTCACTGGTGGAACTGTACAAGAGCACAACTGGCATCTTTGAAATGGCGCGCCATTCTTTGCCCCCTGCAGGCGGCTCCAGCCAACTGATGAAGCTTCTTTGCGACAAAGTTCAGAACGAACTCTTGTGTGCATACAGTGATGGCAGAATCCTGGTGTTCCACATAGTGCACGAAGGCACCAGTCGGTCAATTCTGGATCCATTACCTCTAATTGACCTAAAAAGATTTGCCAGAATCGGCTGGCTCTGGACGGCTTGGTTGGATGCTCAAGGCCGTTTATGGTGTAGCATTCTGAATCGAGGAGTCGCCGTGCTTGATCGCAGATCCTCCCGCGTTATGAAATGGTATACTTCTGTCGATGGGCTTCCTGATAATTCGGTAAGGGCTTTATTTCAAGACAAGTCTGGATCGATGTGGCTTGGTGGGTTCGATCATGGACTGACCAAACTACAGGATGAATGGGCGAAGAATGGATCGGGAGACAAGGTCGTCCGGGGCGCGACAAGATTCTTTCTCTATTCCGCGAACAATGGACTCCCTGACAATGGGGTTCGAGCGATAGCAGAAGACAAGAACCGCGACATTCTCGTCGGGACTCGATATGGCGGCCTGGCTGTCTTGCGAGACGATTCAGTATTCCGAATTGGACGATCATTGGGGGGGTTAATAAGTGACGGGATCTGGAGTCTTCAGGCTCTCCCGGATGGGCGAGTTTTCATCTGTACTCAAGCGGGAGTTCAGGTGATGTCCCCACTCAAGGATGTCCAATTTGTGACGTTGGATCGCGTTCCAAAGATACCGTACTATTGTTCTGCTCTCTCGGAGGAGGGTTACGTTTGTTTCGCTTCAGGTGAAGCGGTGTTTATCTATGATACCAGAGGCGTTTCCGATTTGCACCAATCTCTCCCTGTGTACCTGACTCGTGTGTCGGTCGACGGAAAGCAAGCGGATATTGAAAAGGTCAACACTCTTCCAAGCCGAACGAGGTCCATCACTTTTGAATTTGTCGAAGTGGCAAATAGAATGGTCGATAGGGTTTATCAGTATCGTCTCATTGGAGTGGATGACGATTACCGTACCCTTCTCGGCAAGAATTCGATTACCTTCGCCGGGTTGAGCAATACA
>CAVYHK010000045.1:0-28755 GCA_963768145.1 uncultured Bacteroidota bacterium
ACATTGATCAAATTCTTTGTTCCTCCGATCGCACCGGTGGATGCCCAATCGAAAGTTCAAGCCGCGACTCTTGATGAGTTGAAGCCGAACTCTGCGAAGTTCTTCAGATTCCTAGATCGACCCGCCGTCCTGGTCAAGCTGCCCGACGGGACATACAAAGCGCTTTCGGCAAAATGCACTCATTTAGGGTGCACTGTGGCGTTCGAACAAGATAGGGAAATGCTTTACTGCAATTGCCATGGTAGCGAATTTTCAATTGACGGGAAAGTTCTGAAGGGACCTGCTGCGCAGCCCTTGTCTCGTTATCTCGTCTCGATATTGGGAGATAATATTTATGTCGAGACGCGAAGCTAAAGAGCCAGACCAGGCAACATCCGGAGAAACAGTTGTGCATAGAAAAATATTTCAGCGAACCCTTTTTGCGAGATAGATGAAGTTGAAGAAACAGATCATTGAGTTTCTTGATGAAAGAATTGATTTGACTTTGATCCGAAGCTGGATTCAGCACAAAACGGTTCCCGTGCATAAGCATTCTTTCTGGTACTATTTCGGCGGACTTGCACTGTTTCTTCTCACGATCCAAATAGTTACCGGGATTCTTCTCGCATTCTATTACTCGCCAAACCCCGCCGACGCGAACGAATCGGTCCGATACATCATGGAGCATGTGCAATACGGCTGGTTGATCAGGTCGATCCACTTCTGGGGAGCGAATTTTCTCATCGCTGTGGTCCTGGTTCATATGTTTTCCGCATTCTTTATGAAAGCATATCGGAAGCCGCGCGAAATAATGTGGGTCGTGGGAGTGTTGATTCTCGGACTACTTATGACGTTTTCTTTCACGGGCTATCTGCTTCCGTGGACGACACTTTCATATTTTGCCACAAAAGTCGGCGTGAATACTCCGATGATTTTGCCTGTGGTCGGAAACTTCATTTCACGTATAATGCAAGGTGGCGAAGATGTGGGTGCTGCGACCCTCACGAGGATGTTCACCCTGCACACCGTGGTCCTTCCACTGACAGCCGTTTTGCTGGTTTCGTTTCATGTATTCCTCAGCCAGGTTCTTGGTTCGAGCGTTCCCATTTCTGTGGCGCGGGTGGACGGCGAGACAAAATTTTTCCCGAGCTTTCTCTTGCGCGACGCCGCGGTTTGGTCGGGTGCTTTTGCAATTCTTCTCGCGTTTGCGTCTGTTTTTCCGGCAAATTTGGACGGCAAAGTGAATCCTGTCTTGCCTGCTCCTGCGGGAATAAAACCGGAATGGTATTTCCTTTTCATCTTTCAGACGCTTAAGACAATCCCGGAAATTGCTGCAGTCGGTTTGATAACTCTTGCCGGAATCGTGTGGCTCATGGTTCCCTTCCTCGATAGGAAACCTTCGGAAGGCGGGCACTTTTTCACTCTTTTTGGAATTGGCGCGATAGTGTATACTTTGACGATGACGATAATAGCCTACGTCACAATGGCTCAGAATTGATGGCTGCTTTCCTTCTTCAAGCTGCAGACACGTTGTCAATGAATATCCCGTCTTTTGCAGAGCGGTCTAACTTCACCTTTCCGCTCATTGTACTTCTACTCATACTCATGTTTTTCCTGCTTGTAAAATCATTCGAGTCTGAAAAGACCTGAGGACTTACCGGCTGGATCAGTCGCCATCAGTCATCAGCTATTAACCTTCCGCTATTTCCTTCTAATCCTTGAAAAATCTTCAGCCCGCTTCTATATTGGAATAGATCAATGACTGAACAATGTATTCGCCTGCGAAACGCTACTTTCTATGCGTACCACGGTGTCCTCACCAACGAGCAAGCTTCCGGAGGAAAATTTGAAGTCGATATTGACATGTTCGGAGATTTTTCTGCGCCGGCTGAGAGCGACCACCTGAAGGATGCCGTAGATTACGAAAAAGTCTATCAGTGCATAAGAAAGCTCGTGGTGGAAAAGAGATTTTACTTGCTGGAATCGCTCGGGACGCAAATTGCGCTCACGATCTTGGAAGGTTTTTCCGAGTTGAGCCGAGTCGTCGTCAGGGTGAGAAAACACGCTCCGCAAGTTGGGGGAGTGGTAGACTTTGTTGAATTTGAAACTGAGAAGTCCCGCACTCAAAAGTGCTAGCATGGAGGACGTCGAATGTTTTCTCGTTTTTGGCTCAAATCTCGGCGACCGGGGTGCGTTCTTGAGGCAGGCATTTGACCTGATGTTACAATCGACTGATATGAAATTATCGACCGTATCCGGAGTCTATGAGACCGAACCGGTCGAGGTCACCGATCAGCCGTCGTTTCTGAACGTCGCTGCATCCATTTCGACTTCTCTCACTCCATTTGGATTGTTGGCAAAGCTGAAGGAGATTGAAAGCCGGGTCGGTAGAATCGACAGAGGGAGATGGCGTGAACGAGAGATTGACATCGACATAGTTTTTTTTGGTGATGAACAATTAGAAACAAAAGAGCTGACCATTCCGCATCCTAAAGCACACTTGAGAAGATTTGTTCTCCAAGCTCTGAACGAGATTGCCCCAGACTACATGCATCCGGTATTCCACAAGGCAGTCAAACAGTTACTGTCGGAATGTGGGGATCGGTCTAGCGTGACTCGTGTTGAAGAACCGCTACTATTGTTGGACTAGACATGGAATCGACGGACGGCACCACCGAATTAAGGCACATCGCCATCGAAGGGGTCATTGGCGCAGGCAAGACGACCCTTACGATTAAACTAGCAAAATTCCTGAAAGCGAAGGCGGTGCTGGAAAAGTTCGAGGAAAATCCGTTCCTTGAGAAATTTTATGACGACATAGCGCACTACGCCTTTCAGACGCAAATCTTCTTTCTCTTGAGCAGGTACAGACAGCAGCAAGAGCTTGCGCAGACAGATCTTTTCGAACAGACGGTTGTCAGTGACTATATGTTCGAAAAGGACAAGATATTTGCCTACTTGAACCTCCAGGATGATGAGCTTAGGCTTTATGAGACTCTGGTCGGCTTACTGGAGAAGAATATCCCGAAACCTGATCTCGTGGTCTATTTGCAGTGCAACGTAGATCGCTTGATGGCAAATATCAAGAAGCGAGGGAGAAAGTATGAACGAAATATGTCCAAGAACTATATCCAAAGTCTAAATGAAGCGTACAACTATTTCTTTTTCAGATATAAATCTTCTCCGCTCCTAATCGTGAATGCTGAGCAAATCGATTTTGTGACCGAAGAAGGTGACTTTGAAAAGCTTGCCACGGAAATCTTAAGGCCCCGGAAAATCGCGGAATATTACAACCCAATACTGAAATGATAGAAGAACTATTACTCTGGGCAATCTTCTTTTACATAGTCTACCGGGTCATCAAAAGTTCGATCCGCATAGCCGTAAATCGGGGGATCAAGGATTACGAAGCTCGAAAAGAATCACGACAGCGCAAGGAAAAAGAAGTCAAGATTGATAGAAGCAAAGTCGAGGACGCAAAGTTCAAGGATCTTCAATAGGAGATTCTTGCCGTGATAAACGGACCGAAAACGCGGAAGAAAAACAAGGCGCTTGAAAAATTTGTAAGGCGAGCTGCCGGATGGCTCCTGGGGGTATTGGCCTCGCAACATCACAGGAAATGGCAGGGAATCGGAAACGGGCTGCTTATCAAGAAGGTGATGGTCATCAGGCAGCATAATCAATTTGGCGATGTCCTGTGCACGGTGCCGTTGCTTCGCGGACTGAAAACCAAATTTGGTCTCACGGAATTAGTGGTTGTCGTCTCTCCGCAGAACATAGATGCCATTCGGGGCTGCCGGTATGTCGATAAAATTATCAACTACGACAAGCTGGCTTTCTACAGAAAGCCTTCCTTATTCCTGAAATTTGTAAAAGACTTGCGTCAGGGTTATGACATTCTGCTCGTACCATCAAACGTCTCGATCTCCCTGACGAATGATATATTGGCGTTCATTTCCAAAGCGAAGACAAAAATCGGACCGAGATCGCTGGAAGACAAGCCAAACAGAACTGTCGGCGTTTATGATGTTGCTGTCGACCTTCAATGGAACACAGGATTTCATCACCAATCCCTTCGCAATATGCAGGTTGGCGTTCCTCTTGGCATCAATCCATCAAAGGAGAACAAAGAATTAGAATATGACCCCGACAGGCGTTTGTTAGCTGAAGCTGCGGCGTTTGTCAATTCTGTTAAAAAGAATTCCGGACTAAGGATTGCAATTCATGCCGGCGCAGGGAAGGAAAGCAATCGATGGAACGTGTGGAATTTTGCAAAGCTTTCAGAGTCGCTCTATGACAATCTTGGTGCAGAATTGTTCTTCACTGAAGGTTCCTTCGATCACGAGATAGTGGAACACCTCACGAATCTGGTCAAGATTCCTTTTGTCCGGGTTAGAAACAAGACAATCCAATTCATAGCGGCTCTTCTGAAACAGATGGATCTTGTTATCACGAACGACACCGGCATTATGCATCTTGGAGCAGCGGTGGGCACAGCGACGCTTTCTCTTTTCGGTCCGACCGATCCCCTTCAATGGGCTCCCATCGGCAGCCGAAATCGATTCATTCTAGGCAGGAATGGCGACGTCAATTCGATTGAAGCAGATAAAGTTTTAAATCTTGTAAAGAAGATCTCCGCGAAGAATTAGAGAGAGATGGATTCGGAAATCGAACGGTAGCACGGGGAAAAAAAATGACAAACGACGGATCGCCTCTCCCCAGCAAAATTAGGACTAAGAACGAATCAAGTCACAATCACAATAATTGGATGAAATAGTGCCACGACAACCATTTGTCATAAGGAAATCAGTCACAGAATCGACGGTGCTTTTCATAAGCATTGTCAAGTGGGTGCTCCTTGCGACCATAGCGGGCGTTATTGTCGGAGGAGCCGTGACATTGTTTCTCAAGGCTCTGACTTGGAGCATTGGCATTAGTACACAACATGCCAACTCCTTCTGGCTCCTTCCCGTCTCCCTCTTCCTGAGTTCGCTGATGGTCAAATACCTTGCCCCGGACGCAGAAGGACATGGTACTGAAAAAGTGATCGAAGCCATTCACAAACGGGCGGGGAAGATTCCTATTCTCGTGATTCCAGTGAAGCTTGTCGCAACTATCATTACCCTCGCTCTGGGAGGATCGGCTGGCAAAGAGGGACCCTGCGCTCAGATTGGCGCCGGCATGACATCCCTGTTCAGTGATCTGCTCAGGTTCGACGATCATGATCGCAAGAAGATGGTTATCTGCGGAATCAGTGCTGGTTTTGCCTCTGTCTTCGGAACTCCTATCGCCGGATCCATCTTTGGCGTTGAAGTGCTGTTCGTCGGGGCGATAATGTACGATGTATTGTTGCCTTCCTTCGTTGCCGGGATCATTGCCTATCACGTTTCATCTTCTTTTGGGATCACTTACTTCCACGAACCGGTAAGTGTTCTGCCGGTTTTTTCGGAAGGATTCTTGATAAAAGTTCTCCTCGCCGGGCTTTTCTTCGGGATCTGTTCTATAGTTCTCATAGAATCACTCAAGTGGGGTGATAGGCTGTCGAAGCGAATTCACCTTTGGACGCCGTTGAAAGGGATCATAGGAGGTGCAGTTCTTATTGCGTTGACGTATCTCTTTTCAGATCGCTACCTTGGCCTCGGGCTTGGAACGATTGAATCAAGTCTCCGCGGAAACGGAACGGACTGGTATGCTTTTTTAGTGAAGCCTGTATTCACGAGCCTTACATTGAGTTTTGGCGGAAGCGGTGGAATCGTGACGCCTATCTTTTTCGTTGGTTCAACAGCGGGAGTCACTTTCGCTCATCTACTGCATTTAGATGTGTCAACATTTGCGGCAATCGGTCTCGTGGCCGTCCTGGCGGGCTCAGCTAATACGCCGATCTCTGCGAGCATCATGTCCGTCGAGTTGTTCGGGCCTGCCATAGCGCCTTATGCAACTCTGGCGGGTGTGGTCAGTTTTCTCATCACGGGACATCGGAGTGTTTATCCCTCTCAGGTCCTTTCTATTTCCAAATCGCCATCGCTCCGGGTGGAGCTTGGGAGAGAAATCGAAGAGGTACAAACGACTGTGAATCTTAGAAAAAAGGGCGTCATAAGCCGAGTGCTCTGGCTAATTAAGAAAATCGAAGAGACTGTTAATAGAATCCAGCAAAGCACTGCTTCAGATGACGGTTCGGGCGATGACACCCATTCGGTTGATAAGAAACAGCGGAGGTGAATTCATGCTGCAACTTATCGAAGTGCGAGGACATGCAACACTTTTTGTCCTGGTTGAAATGACCAGGAATGTCAATACGTTGTCCGTCGTTGAAAACGGGAATCAGTTGGCGGGTATGCTGTTCCTGAATGGTGCAGCCCGGGCCAATAAGAAAACTTCTAATCACCGAGACAGAAGCAAATGTTGACAAATGCTGAAATAAAACATCTTTCCGAACTCAAGGAGAAAACCGGAAGAGAAGGCCAGGCCAAATTCCTTATCGAGGGGAAGAGGGCAGTTACGGAGGCATTTGCGAGCCATGCAAGTATAGAACGAGTATTGATTAATATCGCCGCTGACTCCGGAAGGTTTTCCGAAATTTACTCTTTGGCGGAAGAACGAGGCGTCGCGATTGACGAACTCCCGGACTCAAAATTCGCCAAGTTGTCATCGACGGGGACAAGTCAGGGAATTATCACTGTCGCAAGTATCCTTTCAACATCATTGGAGAACGTTCTTGATAAACTTCGTTCCAAAAGAAGTGCACTCGTGATAATTCTGGATAGAATTTCCGATCCGGGGAACCTCGGAACAATCCTACGATCAGCTTCGTGGTTCGGTGTCGACGCAGTTCTGATAGGAAAGGGGAGCGTTGATATCTATAATCCCAAAGTCGTCAGGTCGGCAATGGCCGCTATCGCGAGCCTAGCAGCAGTTCAAGAAGTAGAACCCCGTGATGCAATATCAAGATTGAAATCCTTTGGATTCATGATTCTTGCTTCAACTCAGAATGGCATGAAAAATTATTGCGATTGCGTTTTTCCTCAGAAGTCTTGCTTGATTTTCGGCTCCGAAGCTGCCGGGATCGATAAGAAAACACTTGAAGTATGTGATGAATCAGTGTTTATTCCCCGCATCGGCAAAATGGAATCACTTAATGTCGGCGTTGCTTCTTCAATCATTCTGTCGGAAATAATCCGCCAGAGGTCCGTTAAGAAATAGACAAATCGTTCTCGCTGACAGAGCGCGGACTTCTGATCTCCTCTTCCTGAATCCGTTGCATGAAGAGCGCAATATTTTCTCCTTTGGTCCGGCGGGTCTCCAAAATTATGGCAGTGACTCAGTTTGGATTCTCCCGCAGATTTCGCAGACTTCGTCGTGAGCGTTCGGCTGAGGCTCACGCCGAAGGGTCAGTAGAACGATGAACGCCGAAGACATATCTGCGAAGATCTGTGCGATCAGCGGGAAACAAATAACTTCTGGTAACTCGAAAATTGGAGTTAAGCCATTAGCAAAATTATCCATCGGTTGTCTATCTTCGGCTCATAAGTTAAATTATGTACAAAAAGGGAAGTAGATGTTCGAACCACAGAAGCAGAAAGCCTCCGACCTAAAAACCAGGATAGAAAATCTACGGAGGTTTCTTTGACGTTGAAGGCAGGCGAGTAGAAATAGAGAAACTCCACAAAAAGACTCTAGAACCTGACTTTTGGGATGACAATAGATCAGCCCAACAAGTGATGGGACAACTCAACGACACGAAAATATGGGTCGATGAATGGGAAAAGGCGTCAAAATGTGTTGAAGACGCTTCTGCTTTTGTTGAGCTGGCGGAAGAATCGGGCGACGAATCTCACACCAAAGATGTGGATGAGGAGATTGCCCAAGCCGAAAAACTCATCTCCGATCTCGAATTTAAAAAGATGCTCGGCGACGAGGATGATGAGAAGAACGCGATTCTGACAATTCATGCGGGGGCAGGAGGGACTGAAGCACAAGACTGGTCGCAAATGCTGATGCGGATGTACACCAGATGGGGCGAGCGCACGGGTTTCAAGATGGACGTTGCGGATATCCTCGAAGGTGAGAGCGCCGGAATAAAGAGTGCGACAATCGAGGTGATCGGGAAATATGCTTATGGTTATCTCAAAGCCGAAAACGGCGTTCACAGGCTCGTGAGGATTTCTCCTTTCGATTCGAACGCACGCCGGCATACGAGTTTTGCATCCGTCTTCGTTTATCCTGAGGTTGAAGCGGATGTTGAAATCGAGCTTGACCCGAAAGAAATCAAATTTGAGACTTATCGCTCAGGCGGTCACGGAGGACAAAACGTCAACAAAGTGGAGACTGCCGTGAGATTGATCCACGTGCCGACTGGAATCATCGTTTCGTGTCAGCAAGAGAGGTCGCAATTCCAGAATCGAGAACGTGCAATGAAGATGCTCCGCTCACGATTGTACCAGCTTCCGCAAGGAAGAAGATGAAGCAAAGAGGGATGCGATTGAAGGAACGAAGAAGAAGATTGAGTGGGGTAGTCAGATCAGATCCTACGTTTTCCACCCATACAACATGGTAAAGGATCACCGAACGAACGTGGAGACAAGCGATGTCTACGGAGTTATGGATGGCAAGCTAGACGAATTCATTCGAGGTTATTTGATGGAATTCGGTCTCGCAGGCGGTGAAGGCGCGAAATAATTAATGTCATATTCGTATTTCGTTGCGAGGCGGCTGCTCAAATCTCACTCTCATAATCGCTTTGTTTCTTTTCTCACGCTTTTTGCTACAGCCGGTCTTGCGATCGGAACCATGGCGCTTGTCATAACAGTTTCAATTCTGAACGGCTTCCAGAAGAAAATCACCGATAATGTGTCCAACTTCACGTCGAATATTGAAATCCAGGGATTCGAGCGCGTTCCTCTGCCAAACTACACCGACGCGCTCAATGCAATCTCGTCAGAATCGAACGTGAAATCGGTTTCGCCTTTTGTCGAACATGAAGCGATGATTCGAGCATACAATGCTGGGGCTCAGACTTCTCCCGCAGGGGCCCGTTCGGAGACGGAAGGAATTCTGCTCAAAGGGATTCTTCCAGAGTACGACAACAGCAGCTTGCGCGACGAAATAAAATCAGGCAAGTACCAGCTTAGCAATGCCGGTACGATGAACCCGCTCCTCCTCGGATCCAAACTCGCACGGCGCCTCAGTGTACATGCAGGCGACACAGTTTTCGTTTTCGGGGTGGAAGGACTGCCGTCGCCGCTTAACCCACCAAGGGTACTCTCGTTCGTCGTAAACGGTATCTATGAAACTGGGATGTCCGATTATGATGATATTTACGGTTACACAAACATCAAAGCCGCATCTTACCTTTTCGACCTTCCCCGGGAAGTGTGTCCGGGTTTGACATAATGGTTGCCGACCTAAGTCAGGTTGAAAGCACGGCAGATCATCTTCAAAAGGACCTTGGTTACCCGTATTATCCGAGGACTATGTATCAAATGTACCGCAACCTGTTTGCATGGATTGAGCTTCAAAAGAAGCCGATACCCATCATTATTGCTCTCATTATTTTGGTGGCGACATTGAACGTGGTGGGAACCCTTCTCATGATTGTTCTTGAAAAGATAAACGCCGTTGGTGTGCTGAAAACCATCGGTGCAAGTCGAAGAGCAATTTCGAGGATTTTCTTGATCCAGGGAGCATTCATCGGCGCCGTCGGAACTCTGATTGGAGCAGGACTGGGCTATGTACTGTTAGAGATCCAGGAGAGATACAATCTTATTCACATTCCGGGTGATATTTATTTCATGAATAGTGTGCCGGTTTCTATGCATGCATCAGACTTTCTCATAATCGGCTGCACTGCATTCATGCTCTCATTGCTTGCCTCGTACCTGCCGGCCCGTGCAGCTTCATCATTCGATCCGCTTGAATCGATAAGATTTCATTGAGAATTCGATAAGACAAAGAATAATAGATGTCATATTCGACATTCATTGCATTGCGGTATCTCAAATCAAAACGTAAAGTTGCTTCCGTTTCAATAATCTCGTTCATTTCTCTGCTCGGCGTAATCGTTGGAACCGCCGCGCTTATCGTCGTCATTTCAGTCTTTAACGGCTTCCAGGGATTAGTTACAAGCATTCTTGTAAACTTTGACCCGCACATTAGGATAACAGCGAGCTCCGGAGAATTCATCTCTGATCCCGAGAAAATCCTGGCTCAGGTTGAAACAATCAAAGAAGTAAGATCCTCCACAATGTTCCTAAGCGGGAAAGCCATGATAGTTTCCCCGCAAGCGGAATCTTCGACGGGCGGGATCAATAGGGCTGTCAACGTCGTCGGGATAGTTCCGGCTGGGAATGAAAAAATTTCGAGCCTTTCAAATTCGGTCGTGCTCGGCCACTTCCTAGATCCCTGGTCATGAGGATCAAATCCTGATTGGTATCTCATTGGCCGACGCACTCGGTTCAGTTGTTGGCGACACAATTGCGATCGTTAGCCCTGCTGGGATCGAGCGGAGCCTCACGCAATTTTACCAGCCCAAAGTGGCCAAGTTCGTTGTTTCTGGAATTTATCAATCTAAGAACAAAGACTACGACGGATATTATGCTTTCATCGACCTCCCGGCAGCGCAAGACCTTTTCACTGCACCCGGCACGAGTCCATCCGCGCCGATGGTGAACGGAATTGACATCAGACTCTGGAACATTGAGAATTCAAACGGCGTAAAAACAGAATTAGAAAGCATGGTCAATGCTGTGAAGATTGACACGTGGTACGATCTTCACAAAGACTTGTATCAGATGATGACCCTTGAACGCATCGTGGCTTACTCGTCCTTTCGCTGATTATTCTCGTGGCGGCATTCAATATATCTGGGTTCGTTACCATGACAGTCATTGAAAAGCGTCGCGAAGATTGGAGCCCTCAAGACAATGGGTGCGACGCGATAGGGCATAATGAGAATCTATTTATTCGAAGGACATGTGTCGGATACTCGGGAGTGTTATCGGACTTTCGTCTGGTTTCCTTGTTAATGAAGCCCAAATCAAATATCAATATTCAAACTCGATACCTCCGTCTATATCATACCGGCCTTGCCGGTTTCGATGCATTTAGCGGATTTTGTGGTTGTCGGGTCTGATTGCAATATTGATTTCTTCTGTTGCAGCGCTTTATCCGGCGAGACGCGCTGCCAGAATAAATCCTGCCGAAGCGGTGAGATGGGAGTGAACTTGCCAAAGAAGATTCTTGAAGTATCTCGAATTTGCAAAGCCTATTTGATCGGCGACAACAAGCTGCACGTGCTCAAAGGGATCGACATGAGCGTTGACGAAGGAGAAATCGTCGCAATTGTCGGAGCGTCCGGAGCAGGCAAGAGTACGCTTCTTCATATTGTCGGAACTCTTGACAAACCTACAAGCGGCGCAGTGCTATATGACGGGGCAGATGTTTTCCGTTTTGCCGATAATAAACTGGCGGTGTTTCGAAGCCTGCAGATCGGATTTATATTTCAGTTCCATCATCTACTTCCGGAATTCACGGCGATTGAGAATGTTTCGATGCCTTCGATGATTGCCGGGAAGAAATTGTCGGAAATCAGACCGATTGCTGAAAGGATTCTAGCCGAAGTGGGCCTTGCCGACCGAGCTGACCATCGTCCATCCGAATTGAGCGGCGGCGAGCAACAAAGAGTTGCTGTTGCAAGAGCTTTGATAAACAATCCAAGAGTTGTCCTTGCCGATGAACCGTCTGGGAACCTCGATTCCGTGACTGCTGAGTCGCTTCATGAATTGATGCTCAGATCTTTGCAGGAAGCACGGGACGACTTTTGTAATCGCCACACACAACGACCATCTCTCGGGACTCGCAAACAGAGTCCTGAGGATTCAAGATGGAACTATCTCCGACTCGGTCCAATCCTGACACAGCTTGCAGAACCCGCAGCGGTCTCTTGAATTGTAATTTCATGAAAACGTAATTAGATTTATTCCGTGGGCACGTAGCTCAATTGGATAGAGCGTTGGCCTCCGGAGCCAGAGGTTGTGGGTTCGAGTCCCACCGTGCTCGCACTTTCTGTACCTGTGAATTTAGTCATAGGAAACTTTCTGAATTTGATCGAACTTCTTTGCAATCGAATGGACACGGGTCCCGGTTTCTTAAACATGGAAGCGTCCACATGACGAGAAAATGCCCCGATTGTTTGTCCGTTGCAGGATTACATCGTGATTACCCGTCTTCCTTTTGGGAATCGCTATTGCAGTCTCTCCGGATCATAAGAGTAAAGCGGTGTCCGAATTGCAACGCCGCAGTCTTCGTAATCTTTGGCCTGTTTGCGGCAACACGGAGAACGCTGCATTCGTTTCGTGAACGATCCTTCTGGTTTCTGTTCATTGTATTAATGCTAATGGTCGGTTATGTGATCTTTGAAGCGGTAATGAGCTGACCGGCAGCAAAAGAGCAAACACACCCTCCACAGACTATCATAAAATTGGCTGACCATAATCCTTTCTGCTTTTCTTGCCCGCGGCTTTTTTGTATATTTTCTGTAGCGATTGGGTTTTTCTATTAACTATTTCCAGTGAAACAATGCGCATTTCGATAAAACTTGTTCGGCTGCTTCGGATAACATTTTTCTCCATGTTTTTACTGACGACTGTTTCATCCGCGCAAGGAGTCCCGGCACAGATCGCGGGAAGATTCTTCCATTACATCCAGAAAAGCAGGCCTAGAGTTGCGCTGGTCCTCTCCGGCGGTGGGTCGAGAGGGATTTCCCAGATCGGCGTGCTTCAAGAACTCGAGGAAGCGAACATCCCTGTCGACATGATCATTGGAACAAGCATGGGAAGCATTATCGGGGGACTTTATTCATCCGGTTACACAGCATACGAGCTTGATTCAATTGCAAATGCGCAAGACTGGAATCAACTCTTAGCCCTTTCAGATGCAGTGAGTCGCAGCGAACTGTTTCTCCCACAGAAACAAAGCGAAGAACAGAGTTTCCTGGTAGTACGCCTGAACGGATTGAAGCCGATTCTTCCGTCGTCGCTTGCAAGCGGTCAACGACTTACAACTCTGTTGACTGAATTGATTCTGAACGCTCCGTACCATGTCGTTCGATCGTTCGACGATCTTAAGATACCATTCAGGGCCATAGCCACAGACATGGTCTCAGGTAAACGGATTGTGATTTCAACGGGGGATCTTGCACAGGCTATGAGGGCAAGCTCCACTGTGCCGGTTGTCTTTTCCCCCGTTCTATCGGACACTCTCCAACTCGTTGACGGCGGCCTTATATCAAACATCCCGGTTGACGTTGCAAGAGCTCTGGGTGCCGATATTGTTATCGCAGTCAATACCACGAGTCCGCTCCGGAGTGAAGCGGACATAGGGTCTCCGTGGGATGCGCTTGACCAGGCGACAAGTATCATGATGCAACTCTCAGACAAGTTGCAGCTCGAAAAAGCCGATGTGGTAATTACTCCTGAACTGGAAGGGCATTTCGCATCAGATTTTTCTGATTTGGACTCGATGATACTTAGGGGGAGAACTGCCGCTCATCAGGAATTGGTAAACATCGATTCTGTTTACCGGAATCGAAAACCCGTTGAGAGGTTGGCTCATGAAGAGATCAAGAGCAGTGAGAGCTCTTCGCAAACTGACGATTTCAACATCCCGCGCAATTCATACACTTATGGTTCCTTGCTATTGATTTCGAAATTAGAATTTTCGGGTAACAGACGCATCCAGGCTCCACAGCTCGCAAAGCCATTCGAGGATCTGCTCGGTCACTACGTAACACCGGAACAGATTGATCATTCATGCGAAAATCTAATTTGGATTTATCGGAATGCAGATTTCGGCATGGCAAGATTGGATAGTGTGGTTTATGATTCCGTTGATGCAACGCTGAAAATGAAGATCGACGAGGGCGATATCTCAACAATATCCTTGCGCGGGAATAAAGTTGCCAGGTCGTTTCTGATTAAGAGGGAGTTCCCGCTGGATTCATCACAAACCTTCACGACGACGAAAGCCATCGAGGGCATCAATAATATTTACAGTACCGGATTGTTCAGTCAAGTCCTTCTTTCAACGCAGTTTACTCCATCTCCCGATCTCTTGATCGATGTGGCTGAGAAAAGTTCACGCTTGCTGAGATTTGGGTTTCGAGCAGATAACGAGAGGAATGGCCAACTTTATGCGTCGGTCTCCGATGAAGACTTGTTTGGCGCCGGCACCCAGGCTGGTCTCTCGTTCTCGGGCGGGTTAAGGAATAGGTTGGTCGAAGCAGCTCTCGGCACTACCAGGATTCTCAATACCGAACTCACCTACCAGATGCGGGCATTTACCGGTTTCAAAGATGCGTATGCTTATACTGATCAACAAGTCTCTGGAAATACCAATCAATGGAACATACTCTCAGACAGTTCATACCGGATCATAAGATACGGTTTCGAGGTTTCTATTGGGACCTTGTTGGAGAGGTTTGGGCTGGTTAATGCTTTGCTCGAGTACGGCTGGGACAAACTGAAACCGCTGCAAAATTATGGCGATAATTATTCTCGCAGAATTGTGGCGATCAAAGTTGGTTCGAACATCGACACGAGAGACAACGCTGGCTTCCCAACGACTGGAATATTCAGTGACACTTATTTCGAGACTTCATTGCAGGATCTCAACAGCGGATTGTCGTTCACGAAGATCTTCTTCAACTATGAGACCTACCATAGTCTGTTTTCTGAAGTCACATTTGGACAGCATTACGAATTCGGATTTGGGGATGCCACACTTCCTATCTCCAGACAATTCAGTCTCGGCGGTCAAGACCTGTTCTATGGTCTGCGGGATGACGCCCTGATTGGAAGGCAGATTCTTCTTGCAAGTTTCGAACTGAGGATTAGATCTCCTTTCAAGATCTTCTTCGACACATTTTTGTCCGGGCGCTTCGACATCGGCGATGTTTGGGCACAACAGCAAAACATATTACTCAAGACCTTGAAGCAAGGTATTGGAGGTTCGCTCGGATTCGATACACCGATTGGGCCTGTAGAATTCAGCGCGGGGAAAGCCTTTGATCCGGGGAAAGGCGCCAATTTGCGCACGATTTCTACACCGTGGGCTTTCTATTTCCGGGTTGGCGTGGAAATACCTACGGTCTCACCCCTTCGATAGTGCGGGATTACGCCGCGTTACTTAGGTGTCGATGAAATTGTTTTCTCTCTCTTGTTGACCAAGCGAAAATACCTTGCGGAAATATTCTCTTCCAGTCTGTTGCCCCTCATTTTGGATTCCAACCAGCTCGCCGTCGCCAACACATATACTCCCAGGATTGCTCCAGCAATTACATCTATGCCATAATGGTATCGCATATAAACAGTTGCGTAAATCACACCCAGACCCAGCGGCGCTATCAGCATGGCAGACTTTGCCCTGTACTTCATGGCGATTGCGATCGTAATCAGGGTCATCTCCGTGTGCCCGCTTGGAAAGCAATCGCGTTGGGCAACCATGGCAGCTCGAGCGGCGTTCGTTATAGATTCACCCGAGTTAATGATGCTTCGGAGAAGCGGTGTTATGCATAATCCCGGCAAGTCTCTGTCGAGATTTACAAAATTGTAAAGTGTGAAGCGTGGACCAATCGCCGGGACAAGAACATATCCTATGAACGAAGTGTAAAACCCGTACATCAAAACAAAGAGATAAAACAAAAACCCCTTTTCGTTCTTGCTTGATAGAAGGTCGAAGCCAAGTACGATCCAGAGAAGATAGAAGCTGCTGTAACAGATCTGGAGAAACTCGGTCAGCGAAGGAGTAGCCATCCGATCGAGCAGGTAAGTAGGATCTGACCCGAAAATGGCTCTGTCGATCTGAATCAAAAGGGAATCGAAATCGTGCGGATTTATGGGATGCACCATCAAATACAACTCTTTGAACGTCATTAGAATCAACGGAATGGTGTACCAATGTGAAATGAATCTTGCCACTGCTGATTCATTCTTGAAGTCATAATTCACCAATGCTATGATTCCCAAAGACCCCGCACAATTCGTGGCAATGATTAAGGCAGAAAACGCCACTCGGTTGTGAAAAACCAGCACGGTCGCCGATATAGCAACGAGACCTAGGATGTTTATCCTGTCCAATGGTCTCAGTTTGCCCAGGTCAAACATCCTTGTCCAAGATTGAGAATATTTCGTAAATCTTATCCGGTGGGAGACTCTCGATTCGTCTGGCGTGGAATTCAGTGGGCAATCTTTCAATGCCAGGCTGGCCATAATAGTGCGAGACAAAATGCCTTAACATTTTTCTCCGCATCCCGAACCCCCTTTTTACGAAAGTGACAAACTCTTCCTCTCGATGAAGTCGTTCCCTTTGACAGAATGAGATTCGTATGAGGCGGGAGTTCACCCTCGGCCTGGGTTGAAAGCACGTCGGAGGTACCGAGAACAGCTTTTTAACCTGAGCTGTGAGCTGCAGGCGAATTGAAATTGCGCCGTACGCCTTGGTGCCGGGTGTAGCGGCGAGGCGCTCGGCAACTTCCTCCTGCACCATAATCACAGCGAAATTTATTTTGGACCGAAAGTCCACCAACTTCGAAACGATTTTGCTCGTCAGGTTATAAGGAATGTTGCCGACAACTTTGATCATCTTGCCTGGGACATAAAAATCAAAGTGCAGGAAATCTCCGTTCCTTAGGTCAAAGTTTGGGACTGATCCGACTTCTTCTCGAAGCGAATTATAGAGCTGCTTATCCTTTTCAATCGCGATCACATTGCAGTTTTTGACAAGTAGACGTGTCAAAGCTCCCTTCCCGGGTCCAATTTCAAGTACCGGCTCATCCTTTGAAATTGAGAGTTCACCGATAATTTTGCGCGCAATATTACCATCGACCAAAAAGTTCTGTCCAAGTGATTTCTTAGCCCGCGGTCCTCTGAGATATTTGTCGGCGTGGGACTCGGGTGATTCCGAATGAAATCCCTTGATTGATATCACTTCAACGAAGCTGAATAATATTGGGAAGGATCATTTGCCGTGGAGGCGAGTCTTGTGTTAAAGCCCACGATGGTAAAACGGGCATCGCTTGTCGTCCCGCCTGCGACCAAAGACATTCCTAGAATACCGTCTGGCGTCAGCGTGAGATCAGGATATGAAGGTCTCAGATGGGTGACAATCAACGAGCTTACCGGGAGGTAGGCTCTCAAAGTTAATTTGTAGTCTAGCGTACCATCAAAGCCCTGCCAGCCATCCAATCTGAAATCGAGAGGCGTCCCGTATGAAATCAGCTTGTTGAAATAGATTCTCCCGTCATTCACGTCAAAAGCCAACGCGGCGGAATTAATTTTCAATGAGTCTTTTCCGTAGGCACCTAGAAATCCGTACAGGTTGTCAAGAACTGAATAGTTCTTTATTTGCGCGTTTGATATCGTAAATTGGCCGCGCCCCCCTAAGCTTGCAAGATCGACTCTTCCGGAATCATCATAAAAGCCATTCAGACTAATGACTCCTTTTCCGGATCCTCCAACAATTTCTCGTTCGCCTAAGTACCGCTGAAGCAACTTCCCAAAACTCCAGGTGGCGATCATTGTCCGTAGTCCAAAAGTGACCTTACCTTCCTGTCCATAGTCTGACCAACCCGAGACAGAAAAGGTTCCTACTGACGAAACGTAATTAAGGCGTTCTAGTCTGACGAAATAGTTTTGTATCTCCATGCTGCCGGAGAGTTTAGAGACCGTATCACTCGGAAGAATGAACTTCCCGATATTAAAATCCAGGGAAATATTTGCTTCCGGCAGCCATGCCAGCGCTTCCCTTCCAATATTGAGGTTCATATGCGGCAGCAGCCCGATAGTGCTAAATGTTTTCGAAACCATTTTCAATCTGGCTGATGCCATCGAAGCTCCATGGCCCAGGAGAAGATTTTGATAATCAGTCAACGTGCCTGTGATAACGACGTCACTTGCACCGAGTCGCACGAGAAGCTTGTTGAAGAAAGCACGGTTGTTCACGAGAGAAACACTGCCGTCACATTCCCCCGTGTACAGCGTGTCGATCCCAATCGGTATTTGAACCAGTGCATCTGCAAAAGTTATAAGGCCATCGGCGTTGGTCCTTTTCCTTCTTGAATCGTAATCAAACCTGTACTTCGCTCTTATCGAACCGGACAATTTGTCGGAGCTTGGCATCCCAAGGCTGCGGGCGAGTTTTTCCAATTCAGCGTTGAGCAAGACACGGACACTTCCAACACTTGGCGGAATTATGTGGAAAACGACTGAAGCAAAATTTTCTCCAAGAGCAGCACCCGGCATTGAAAAGGAAAAGGAGGAAGAATCATTTCTTAAAAAGTATGATCCGGTTATTTCGCGAATAGAAAGAGAGTCACCGGACAGAAGCTGGGCACGCACATCGTCAAGATGTACTCGGAGTGTCGCGGTGAGGTTCTGGTCGCGCCGATTGTAACCAAATTCAAAGGCGAGTTTTCCGACTATTGAATTTTCTACTATGACATTTTGAAGGAACATCGGCAATAAGTTATAGAGACATTGAGCTGAAGAATCGACATTCTGCGCGTAGATGTTAAACTGGGCACGGGGATACAAGGAAAGCGACATTGACGATTTAAGAGCAACTCCAAATACCGAAGCTCTGTCGGATTCAATATTGATTTGATCGTGGCGTTTGTCATAGTCTAACTTTGCTTCTAAATCTATGGGACTACCTTCGTACAATTGTGAATTATTCTTCCAAAGCTCAAACTTTCCGATCTTTACTTTCGAATTAAGCACCAATTTGTTTTCTTCAACAACAGTTTTGATCTTCGAGGTAAGGTCAGCATTTAGAAACTTAAGTGATATTCCTGTTTTGCTATTGTACCAGATAAAATTTCCGTTAGCCACTTCGAAGTTTGAGAGAAGAAGGCTGGAGAGAGAGCCGCGCACATTACCAGTCTCTCGATAAAAGGAGTCGCTGAGGAGTTGATCCGTATTTAGCCTGTTCCTGCCGTTTTGTTCCACGAAGACCGTAGGGGAAAAGAAAATGACATTGTTAATCTCAAGGCGGTTCTTGAACAGAGGCAGTATCTTGGCGTCTATTACCATGGCTTTCGTACTCAACAGATACGGGCTGTCAAATTTACCGTTGCTTGGATTGGAGACTCTGAGTCCGGTTATTCTAATGCCAATTGTCGGGAAGAACGAAAGTTCGACATTCTCAGCGGAAACATCACGGTTTAGTAGCTGGCTGATTCTCGGAAGAACAAGGGCTGACAGTCTGTCGCTGCTGAAAACAAATTTAGACAGAATAAACGCTGTGAGGATTAATAATCCGATAAGCAAAGCCGTATATTTGACTATCCTTGCACGCCGTTTCATTTAGGAGAATATATTATTTCTGTGCGCCATATTCAATTTTTGCAACAGGAATAGTGATCTACGCAACAATTGAAAAATGGATGCCGGGAGGTTATTTTATTAGATGTTGGTTGCATTTGAAGGAATCGACGGCAGCGGTAAAACCACTCAGACGGAACTTCTGTCAAGACGGCTGGACGAAGAGAAGGTAGCAAATGTGATCTTGCGTGAACCTGGTGGCACTTCACTTGGCGAAGGAATTCGGGAAATGCTGCTTCATCGATCCGATTTGAAAATAAGTCCCATCGCGGAGTTTCTGCTTTTCAGCGCAAGCAGAGCTCAGCTCACGAGCGAAAGACTGCTGCCTTTGCTCAATTCCGGCAAAGTCGTGCTCATAGATCGATATTTCTATTCTTCCATTGCATACCAAGGATTTGGACGTGGAATTCCGGTCTCGGATATAAACAGTGTGAACCACTTTGCTACTCAAAACGTTATTCCCGATGTCGTTTTCCTTTTCACGCTGGACATGGAGACAGCGCTCGAACGGAGATCTCTCTCCGGCAAGGCCGCGGACAGAATGGAACAAGGAGAAATCGAGTTCTTCCGGAGGGTGATGGATGGATTTGCTTATTGCGCGAAAGAGGAACCAGAGCGCTTCGTTTCCATCGATGGAAGGGAACCTATCGACAGTCTATCGGAAAAAATATTTCAAGATGTTATGAACAGAATCAAAAAGGTGAAAAGAAATGCGTCGTAAAATTCTTGTGGTAGTACTATTCTTGTTGATAGGAGCAAGTATAGGGTTCGTTAAAGTTGACAATGATGATACGTTCTATCAGGTAAAACGAAGTATTGATCTATTTGGGAATGTCTATAAAGACGTTGTCGGGGATTATGTTGACTCGGTCTCGCCCGGCCAGTTTATGAGAAAGGGAATTGACGCGATGCTTACCTCCCTTGATCCATACACGGTTTATATGGATAAAGAAAACAGTGGCGAGATTGATTTGTTAACGACGGGCAAATATGGCGGCATCGGCGTAACAATTAGAACCGCTGACGGCAAGGTAACCATTACTGCCGTATTTGACGGCTATAGCGCCCAGAGACAAGGACTGAGGATCGGCGATCAAATACTTATGATAGACTCCATCGACGTCAGCAAAGTGAATGTCGACAAGATCAGCGACATGGTGCGCGGAGAGCCTGGCAGTCAAGTGAAGCTTCGAATAAAAAGGGAAGGCGAAGAGAAACCTTTTGACGTAGTGCTCGTCCGTTCCGAAGTCAGGCTGAAATCGGTGTCGTACTATGGCACTGTCGATTCGAATATCGGTTTCATAAAGCTAGATCAATTTTCGCGGGGCTCAGATGAAGAAGTAAAGGATGCCTTGACAGACTTGATGGCCCGAAGGGATCTCAGGGGTTTGATTTTGGATTTGAGAAACAATCCCGGCGGTTTACTGGAATCGGCAGTGAATATCACTGAACTGTTCGTCCCCAAAGGAAGCGTGATAGTAATGACAAAGGGCAGGGATCCAGCCTCCGACAAAAAATATATTTCTGACCAGGACCCAATAGCACCAAGTATTCCGATGGTGGTTCTTGTGAACGGAAACAGTGCGAGCGCCAGTGAGATCGTAACCGGCGCATTGCAGGACCTGGACAGAGCGGCGATTGTCGGGACAAGTACATTTGGGAAGGGACTGGTGCAAACGATTCTTCCCCTGGGATACGAGGCGCAACTCAAGATTACGACCGCGAGGTACTACACACCGAGTGGGAGGTGTATTCAAAAAATAGATTATGAAAGGCGCCGCGAGGGGGAAAATGCTATTACGCCGGACAGCCTTCGGAAGGAATTCAAGACCATACATGGCCGTCCAGTGTACGAGCTAGGTGGAATTTCGCCGGATAGCCTTGTCGCTGACCAGAAATATCCAGATTATGTCGAGAAACTCATGCACGGTGGCTACTTCTTTAATTTCGCTACCGAGTTCCGTTCTGAACACGATTCGGTAGCGGGTGACTTCACTGCCGACACCGGAGTGTTAAACGAGTTCAAGCGCTACATCGAGAAGAGCAATTTTTCTTACGTTTCACCTCTTGATCAGATGATCGGTGACGCAAGCCAAGTGGCGTCCTCGTCCGGCTATAACGAAACGATTTACAAGGATTTGACTTCTCTTGGCAACAAAGTCAAGGATGATGAGCAAAACATGTTTGGAAAGAATTCGGAAGAACTGACAAAAGATTTGACTGTTGAGATCATAGGAAGGTTCAGAGGAGACTCAGCACAGACCGAGGCATCCCTGCGGTACGACAAGCAAGCCTCTGTTGCCGAATCAATTATTGAAAACTCTTCCATCTACAAGAGATTTCTGGCTCAGAATTATTGATTGGATCGAAGAATTTATCTAATTGTTTTTTGCAGGAAAGAAAGGGAATCTCTCCATCATGGTTGAAAAAATTAGCGCATCAAAACCACCTGCTGCATTTTCAAAAGGGTTGGACGGCATTGTGGCAGGACAGTCGAAGATTTGTTTTATTGATGGAACCAAGGGTGAGCTTGTTTATGGAGGAATAAACATAGACGAGCTCGCCACAAATGCAACTTTTGAAGAGGTCGTTTACCTTCTTTGGTACGGCAGGCTTCCGAAGAAAGATGAGTTGGCTAAGCTGCAAAAGGAGCTTGCATCGAATAGGAATCTGCCAAGTCAGGTCATTGAATTCTTAAGGGGGATTCCGAAAACTGCCGACCCGATGGATGTGCTGCGGACCGCTGTATCGTTTCTGGGACTTCTGGATGACGAGGCGCGGGACAATTCCCTCGAGGCAAACCGGAGAAAATCGGTGAGACTCGTGGCGAAATTTCCCACTATTGTTGCCAATTTTCACACGTTTCGCAAAACCGGCGACTACTTGAGACCCGAACCCAATTTTGGACACTCTGCAAATTTTCTCTACATGATGAACGGCGTGGAGCCGGGTGCAACGGCATGCAAAACGCTCGATTGTGCCTTGGTACTTCAAGCCGATCACGAGTTCAATGCTTCCACGTTTGCTGCGCGGGTCACTGCGGCAACGCTTTCAGATATTTATTCGGCAGTGACGTCTGCGGTCGGCGCCTTAAAAGGGCCTTTGCATGGCGGTGCGAATGAAGCCGTTATGAAAATGCTTCTCGAAATCAAAATGACTGAAAATGTCGAGAAATATTTGCAAAATTTCTTGGCAGAGAAGAAGAAGGTACCGGGCTTTGGGCATCGTGTCTATAAGGTCGAAGATCCCCGGGCGAAGTATCTCAAGAGATTTTCAAAACAACTGGGCGAAACAATTGATAATCTGAAATGGTATGAAATGTCCGAGAAGATGGAAGAGATTATGAAAAAGGAGAAGGGGCTCCTGCCTAATGTGGATTTCTATTCAGCATCAACCTACTATTATTTGGGAATCCCGATCGATCTTTATACTCCTATCTTTGCGATAAGCCGTGTCGCAGGGTGGACCGCTCATATCATGGAGCAGTATTCCGATAACAGGCTTATAAGGCCTCTCTCCGAATATGTGGGACCTCGCCAGTCACATTTCGTTCCGATTAACCAAAGATGAAGGGGGCAGAGGGCGCAATACGCAGGCGGAATTCGCGGAAAAGAAATTTCGGAAAAGAATTAAGCTAGGAGAATACAGATGAGTTCCTATGAACGACTTGTTCCGCCTTCGCAAGGGGAAACAATCAAAGTTGTCAAAGGAAGAATACAGCCTTCCGAAAATCCGATTATTCCCTTTATCGAAGGAGATGGAACAGGTCCGGATATCTGGCGGGCCGGCAAAATGGTCCTTGAACACGCAGTCAAGAAGGCGTACGGTGGGAGAAAGAGAATTGAATGGTTTGAGGTCTATGCCGGAGAGAAGGCAAACAAGGTCTACGGTAGGGAAGTGTGGCTGCCTGATGATACGATTAAGGCGATCAACGAATACATCGTCGCGATAAAAGGTCCTCTCACGACGCCGGTCGGGGGTGGCATCCGTTCGTTGAATGTGGCTCTTCGGCAGCTCCTCGACCTTTACGTTTGCCTCCGTCCGGTAAGATATTTCGGCGGCGTGCCGTCACCGGTGAAGCATCCAGAGAGGGTTGACATGGTAATCTTTCGCGAGAATACCGAAGATATTTACGCTGGTATTGAGTATGCGCCGGGTACACCCGAGGCCCAGAAGGTGCTGGATTTCATCGAGAAGGAATTTCCCAAAAGGTTCGACAAGATTCGCTTCAACACGAAAACAAAGGCTCTGGAGTTTTGGGATATGGTTGGTGCGAAGGATTTTCCGACCGACGTTAAGGTCGGGATCGGCATAAAACCCGTGAGCTACAGCGGGAGTGTGAGGCTTATACACAGCGCAATCTCATACGCGATTAAATACAAACGCAAATCGGTAACGTTTGTTCACAAAGGCAACATCATGAAGTTTACCGAAGGCGCATTTCGCGACTGGGGTTACGAAGTCGCAAAAAATTTTTTCGGAGCTGTCGAAATCGATGGCGGACCATGGTGCAAGATTCCTGAAGGGAAACCCGGTGCTGGTATTGTCATCAAGGATAGCATTGCAGACATAACGCTTCAGCAGATTCTCACCAGACCGGAAGATTTCGATGTCCTTGCCACCCTGAATCTGAACGGTGACTACCTGAGCGATGCCCTTGCCGCGCAGGTTGGAGGGATCGGCATCGCACCCGGAGCAAACATTAATTACATAACCGGCTACGCAATATTTGAAGCGACTCACGGGACCGCCCCGAAGTACGCCAACCAGAACAAGGTCAATCCCGGATCTCTAGTCCTGAGCGGCGTGATGATGCTCGAATACCTTGGATGGAACGAAGCCGCTGAATTGATAGTGAAGGGAATTGAGAAGGCGATCATGTCCAAATCGGTGACCTACGATTTTGCCAGACTTATGGAAGGGGCGAAGGAAGTTGGTACGTACGAGTTTGGAGAAGCGATTGTTCGAAGCATGGATTAAAGAAGCCGTTCTCAAAAATCAGTATTGAGACTGGAAGCCGACGACGCAGGGATGTTCGCGCCGGTCTGGATCTGTGAGAGCTGCTTTTGACCTTTTGTTCTTGGCGCTGTTTGATCTCTCAGCTGCTCGAAGAAGTCTATTCATCTCACCTTTCTTTATTTTTCACTTGACAAAAAGGTTTTATTATTTTAACTTATTTGTGTGATATACTTTAATTACTAAGACAAACGAGCTAAAGATGACAGCACTAACTGAGAAGAAACTCGATCCGATCGACCACAGGATCTTGGAGATTCTCCAGAAGAATGCACGCACAAGGCTCAACGAGATGGCGCAACAGTTAGGACTTACTATCCCAACCATTTCAGAGCGGATCCAAAAACTAGAGGACAGGGGATTCATAAAAGGCTACACGGCAATTCTGGACGCGAAGCGACTGGGCAAAGACATCACGGCGTTCATAACCGTTTCAATCGATTCCAGCAAGCACTACCAGATGTTCATGGAGCGCGCGAGGGAGACGGAAGAAATTCTTGAGTGTCACTCCGTGACAGGCGAAGGACAGGCACCTCGGCACCAGATCTCCAGCAATGGTCTCCGACTCATACGGTCCCACCGGGAGGCTTGGAGGCGTGGACCCTGCCAGACCCGTCCGCCCCGCCGGCTGCGTCGCTGGCCCAGGGCGCCGAGCTGATCGTCGACCAGCGCTCGGGAGACTGGGCCCAGGTCGAGCCCAGAACGGCTGGAGCGGCTGGGTCGATGCCCGGCAGCTCGTGGCCAGGAAGTAGCCGGCCTGCCCCGGCAATGTCGTCAAGGCAGAAGAGGAAAGGGCGCCCGCCTGGGCGCCCTTTCTCGTTGTTCACCGTCCCGACGCCCGTCAGGCGCCGGCAAGGCAGTTCGTTCCATATGCTCGCTGAAGACGAGAGAGGGAAGGCACTCGCGCGCCTTCCCCGCTCTCGGACCCAGTAGCTTGAGGGGGCACGGTGCTGTTCATCACTTGCCCCGCTCGGCGATCCAGACGAGACCAGGCGTGGGTTTGTTCATGAGGTGGGGCAACACACGCGCGGCAACGGGCCGGTCTCAAAGTCACGATGGCCGCCTCAGGACCGCGGGTTGCGGGCCCAGGCCATGACCAGAGAGAGGGAGGTTCGGACAGATGAGACTCCTACGTCTGGCGGGGATCGCCGGGTGTGGCAATGGGCTCACGGCCGGGCGTGTGTTCGTGATGACGCCGCTCGATGCGGGCCGTATTCGACCGAGCTGGACGTTCGTCGCTCGGAAGGCCCACCTCGGCGTTGCCGGCCTTCTGGCCGTCCTCGCTGTCGTGGGCTGCTCGCCGGTTGCGGCCACGGGATCGCCCACCGGCGCCGCAACTCCAACGCCGAGCAGCCAGGCCCAGACGCCCACGATAAGTCCAATCGGGTTGTTGGCGACCGCCACGCCCACCGCGGGCGCAACTCCAACGCCCAGCAGCCAGGCCTCGTCAGCTGCATCCGCGATCACTTCAACCGGCTCCATGACGACGGCTCGCTTTGCTCACTCAGCAACCCGTCTTGCCGACGGCCGCGTGCTCATCGTTGGCGGCGGCACGGGCGCAACCGACGCGATCAGCTTCGGCGCCTTTGCGAGCGCCGAAATCTACAACCCGGTCAGCGGAACCTTCAAGGCGACGGGGTCGATGCGAACGCCCCGAGGCGACCACACGGCTACGCTGCTGTCCGACGGCCGCGTCTTGATCACTGGAGGCTCCAACGACTCAATGTCGGCGGGTCTTGCCCAGGCCGAGATCTACGATCCGGCGAGCGGTGAGTTCACCGCGACCAGGACCATGGGAACTGTTCGAAGCGGCGCGATGGCGGTCCTGCTTCTCGACGGACGCGTCCTCATCGCCGGTGGCTACAAGGCGCAGACTCCGCCATACCCTATCGGCTCTGCCGAGCTGTATGACCCGACGACCGGAAAGTTCAGCCCCACCGGCTCGATGACCACGGCCCGCGACGGCGCCACCGCCACGCGGCTCGCGGACGGCCGCGTTCTCATCGCCGGGGGCGTAGACAGCTCCTTTGCGACACTTGCGTCAGCTGAGCTCTACGATCCGGCGACTGGCAAGTTCAGCCCCACCGGCTCGATGACCACGGCCCGCGACGGCGCCACCGCCACGCGGCTCGCGGACGGCCGCGTTCTCATCGCCGGGGGCCATGACATCGCTTCGGCGGAGTTGTACGACCCACAGACTGGCAAGTTCTCCGGGACCGGCTCGATGCGCAGCGCCACGTGGAGCCAGGCCGCGTTTCCTCTCTCCGACGGCCGAGTGCTCGTCTGGGGAGATTCGACGTCGACAACAACCTCATCTCAGCCGAGGTGTACAACCCCAACTCCGGCACCTTCGCCGCGGCAGCATCGGTGTGGTCCAGCTCTCGATTTGGCGACACTGAGACGCTGCTACCCGATGGCCGGGTCCTGATCGCGGGAGGGATGACCCAGGATCAGAATGTGGTAGCCACGGCCGAGTTGTACCGGCCGTGAGGGGCGAGCACCAGCTGCCCTTACGCCGCGCGGCGCGGCAACCCGACCGACTCGGCGCCGAACCAGGTGCCCGAGCTGCCCTTGACGATCGCCACCGCGTTCTCAGCGCCCCGATCGCGGCGAAGCGGCCACCGCCGGCCACGAAGTCCGCACACGCTCGGACCTTGGGCGCCATGGACCCCGACGGCCACGCCCCGGCAGCGAGGCCCTCGCGCGCCTCGTCGACCGTTAGCCGCAGGATCGGCTCCTGGCGAGGGGTGCCCCAGCGCCGGTACACCGCGTCGACGTCGGTGAGGCAGCAGGAGCCCGTCCGCGTCGACCGAGCGCGCCAGCACCACGGCCGCGAAGTCCTTGTCGATCACCGCCTCCACGCCCTCGAGCCGGCCGTCGGGCCGCTCCACGACCGGCACTCCCCCGCCCCCGGACGCGACGACCAGGACGCCCGCGTCGACGAGCGAGCGGATCGCCGGGGCCTCCACGATCCGGAGTGGCGGCGGGGAGGGCACGACACGCCGCCAGTTCGTGCCGTCGGGCGCGATGCTCCAGCCGCGCGCCGCCGCGTGCTCGCGGGCCGTGGCCTCGTCGTAGATCGGGCCCACAGGCTTGGTGGGGTTGGCGAAGGCCGGGTCGTCGGCCGGGACCACCGTCCGAGTGACGACCACCGCTATCTCGCGCCGGTGCCCGCGCTCCAGGAACGCGTCGTTGAGGGCCTGGGCCAGCAGGTAGCCGATCTGGCCCTGCGTCTCCGCGCCCAGGACGTCGAGCGGCGGCGCCGGCACGACGGAGGCAGCCATCTCCGCACCGATCGCCAGGAAGCCGACCTGGGGGCCGTTGCCGTGGGTGATGACGATCTCGGCCCGGCTGCCCTCGGCGAGCGTGACGAGGCCACGCGCCGCCGCCACGAGGTTGCGGCGCTGGACTTCGGTCGAGCCCGGCTCGCCCCGCCGAATCAGGGCGTTGCCGCCAAGGGCGATCGCCAGCCGAGTCATCCCATCCGCTCCCAGCGCTCCTCGCCGGTGATGAGCATGTAGAGCAGCGCCTGCTTCCGTGTACCAGCGGTTCTCGGCCTCGTCCCAGACCCTGCGACTGGGGTCCGTCGATCACTTCGTCGGTCACCTCGTCGCCGCGGTGCGCCGGCAGGCAGTGCAGGAAGATCGCGCCGCGGCGCCGCCAGCGCCATCAGCTCGGCGTTGACCCGGTAGCCCGCGAAGATGCGGGCTCGCTCCTCGCGTTCCTTCTCCTGGCCCATGCTGGCCCAGACGTCGGTGTAGACGGCGTCGGCGCCGCTTGACGGCCGCCCGCACGTCGTGGCCCAGCTCGATGCGCGCCGCCGTTCGCCCGGCAGTTGGCCCGAGCCGCCTCGACGATCTCGGCCTTCGGCTCGTAGCCCTTCGGGCGTGGAGATGGCCAGGGTGAAGCCCAGGTAGCCGGCCGCCTGGATCAGCGAGTGGGCGACGTTGTTGCCGTCGCCGACGAACGCGACCCGCAGCCCGTCGAGCTCGCCGAACTCCTCGTGCAGGGTCATCACGTCGGCCAGGGCCTGGCAGGGATGGTGGTCGTCGGTCAGGGCGTTGATGACCGGGATCGTGGCGTAGCGCGCCAGCTCCTCGACCTTGGCCTGCTCGAAGGTCCGGAGCGATGGCGCGTGAGGTAGCGCGAGAGGACCCGGGCCGTGTCGGCGATGGTCTCGCCGCGGCCCAGCTGCAGCTCGTCGGGCGGAGGGTGATCGGCAGCATGCCCAGGCCCAGGCCGCCGTCTCGAAGCTCACTCGCGTCCGCGTCGACGGCTTGTCGAAGATCAGGCCGACGCGCCCCCCGGCGAGCGCATCTTGGGCCATGCCCTTGATGGTCTTCAGATGCGACGCCAGCTCCAGGTTTACCAGAAGGCCGTCCCGACC
>CAVYHK010000046.1:0-158878 GCA_963768145.1 uncultured Bacteroidota bacterium
CTTTGACCGATTTCAGCTTGCCCGACCAGACCGGATAGCCGCGCACCGCCGGAAGCTCGCCGCCGGAACCGCCGGTCACGAGCACGCTGACGTCGAGTTGCTCCTTGAGGCGCTCGGCCCACTGCACTGCGACGGCTGCCGGGCCGATGATGAGCAGCTGTCCGCCGGACTTGTAGCTCACGCTGGGCACCGGCTCGGGCTCGGGCAACATCGCCATGGCGAGCAGAGCCGCAATCTTGGGCGTGGCCAGCCGGGATTCCCCGGACCAGCCGGCGGTCTCGCGGATATTCACGAACTTGAGTTCGGCCTTGAAGCTGGAGCGCTCGGCGAGTTCGGCGAACAGCGGTGCCTCCTGGGTGCAGGCCACCAGGCAATCGCCGCTTTGCAGGGCCTCGTGAAAAGCGCCGGCTTCGCGCCGGCACAATTCGGTATGGATGGTGATGGGTGCGCCCAGCTTCAATGCGGTCGCCAAAGCCTTGGCGTCCAGCGCCATGGTCTGGTTGCAATTGCACAGCTTGATGGTCTCGTCCGCCGACATCGTCTTTATAGTGATTTATTTATTCGCGCAACCCAACGAGCGTGGGCTCCTCCAGCGCAAGCAGATACTACTACAGGTCAAAGAAACCCCCGGCTTACTCATTTCTGCCCGCCTGCGGCAGATGGCGCAGCGGCGGCGCCGGTCCCGTCCGCCTCTTGCTCATCGGACGCCGGTGCCGGTAACGCGTCCGGCAGCGCATTCGCGTCGGCTGCCGCCACGGGTGCAATAGCCGCGCCCTCCTCGGTGGCGGGCGCTGCGTCTGCCCCCGCGGCTGCCTTGTTCTCGTCGTCGAACAGAAACAGCTCCTTTGCCTGATTCAATCGCCGCAGCATGGCTTCGGGAATGGGATCGGCGAGGGAGTAGTCGTCGATATAGGTGTCCAAGCCATCCATGACGTTGAAGTGCGGGTCCTTGAACAGTCCTCTCAAGGCCGCTTGGCGCAGCCTTTCGTCCACTTTGGGATCGAAAACGCCCGGTACTCCGCGCTCGCCTCATGTGGCGCCGCCGGCACCGTCGCTGCCGTCGCCGGCGCGGCAGGCTCGGCGGCGGGCAACTCGGCCGCCGGCAAAGCGACGGGCGCATCCCGCTTCGCCTCGAGCTTGCGCCGCGACCAGCGCGACAGGAAGTGTTCCTCGTCATCGACGGTCGTCAATCTCGCTTCGCTCCCTTGAATGAAGGCGGCCGGCTGCGCTTCTTCGGCTCCGGCCGGTAATTGTCGTTGACGAACTCGCCCAGTCGCACAGATCGCGCGGCATCGGCGCGGTGTCCACCTGCTCGTTCGCATCCATGAAGCGCGCCGCTTCACCATAGCTGACGGTGACGAATTTCGGCACGGCCAGGTCCTCCTCCATGCGCCAGACAATGAATACGCAAGGCTGCGGCGCCGACAGGTTGAGGTAGTAGTTCTCGGCTTCGTCGCGATGCAGCTCGAGCTCGAAGCCGCCGTGCAGCCATTGCATGCGCGCCTCATCCTGCATCAGCAAGCGCGGCGTCGCGGCATCGCCCGGATCGGGGACAGTGCCGATGGCCGCCCAGGAATGCGCCTGCCAGCGATTGGTCAGCGCGCGCCGCTCCATGACTACCGCGATCGGAATAGGCGGATGTTTCATATCGGCCAACTATACTAGCGCAGCGGTCGCTCTGCTATCATATTCAGTCCGATTCAATCCGGGAAAGCCACATGACAGAAAGGGTTATCGCCCTGGTCGACGCGGGACGGCACAAGCCCCTGCCGCCGCCAACCGCGCTGGTCGCGGGCCCGGCGCGGGACAGGCTAGGCCGCGCGCTGCGCGACTTGCGCATCTCGGTCACCGATCGCTGCAATTTCCGCTGCGTCTATTGCATGCCCAAGGAAGTGTTCGGCAAAGACTATCCCTATCTTGCGCACGCCAGCTGCTGTCTTTCGAGGAAATCACGCGGCTGGCGCGAATTTTCGCGGATCACGGCATCGAAAAGATCCGGCTCACCGGCGGCGAACCGCTGCTGCGCCGGAACATCGAGCGCCTGATCGAAATGCTGGCCGCCATCACCCTGCCCGACGGCAGGAGCATCGAGCTCACGCTCACCACCAACGCCTCGCTGCTGGCGAAGAAAGCCGCGCGCTGAAGGACGCGGGCCTGCGCCGCGTTACCGTGAGCCTGGACGCGCTGGACGATCCGACCTTCATGGCCATGAACGACGCCGACTTCCCCGTGGCCAAAGTCCTCGCCGGCATCGAAGCGGCAGACGCGGCCGGACTCGCGCCGGTGAAAATCAACATGGTGGTGAAGCGCGGCGTGAACCAGCATTCGATCCTGCCGATGGCGCGCAGGTTCAAGGGCTCGGGCCACGTGCTGCGCTTCATCGAATTCATGGACGTGGGCGCGACCAACGGTTGGCGCATGGACGACGTGATTGCCTCGCGCGAGATCATCCGCATGATCGATGCGCACATGCCGCTCGAAGCGATCGATCCCAATTACCCCGGCGAAGTGGCCGAGCGCTGGCGCTACCGCGACGGCTCGGGCGAAATCGGCGTGATCTCCTCGGTGACCCAGGCGTTTTGCCGCTCCTGCACCCGCGCCCGCCTTTCCACCGAAGGCATGCTCTACACCTGCCTGTTCGCGACTTCCGGCTACGACTTTCGCGCGCTGCTGCGCGGCGGCCAATCGGATGCGGAGATACGCGCTGCGATCGCAGCCGTGTGGGGCGCGCGCGATGACCGCTACTCCGAGATCCGCACCGCGGAAACCGCGACCCAGCGCAAGATCGAAATGTCCTACATCGGCGGCTGACGATGCCGGCACCCCCAGGCTTGCGCCGCGTGACGCCATTGCCATGACAGCGCGTACTCGCCCCCAGATCACCCGCGCCAGCCGCCCGCTCACCTTCGACGTCGAAGCGATCAATGAACGCGGCGAGATGGTCCCGACGGCCATCGCCGGCGAAAACCCGCTTACGCTCTACGTCGACAAACGCGAGATCGTCACGCTGATGACCCTCGGCCAGGCGCCGGAGGCGCTGGCCATCGGCTATTTGCGCAACCAGCGGCTGCTGCGATCGATCGCGGAAATCGCCGCGGTGCAGGTGGACTGGGAGACCGACTCGGTGGTGGTGACCACGCGCAAGGCCTCCGACGCGCAAGCACGCGCGCGCGCCAAGGGCATGGCGGACAAAATGAAAAAACGCACCGTCACCACCGGCTGCGGCCAGGGCACGGTGTTCGGCGACCTGATGGAGGAAATCGACCAGGTGAAGCTGCGCGGTGACGTGCGCCTGTCCGAGGCAACGCTGTATGCGCTGATGGACCAGCTGCGCCACCATGAAACCATTTACAAGACCGCCGGCGCGGTGCATGGCTGTGCGCTGGCGACCAACGAGGACGGCGCGAGCCGCATCCTCCACTTCGTCGAAGACGTGGGCCGGCACAACGCCGTGGACGCGATCGCCGGGCAGATGTGGCTGGATGACATCGACGGCTCGGACAAGGTTTTCTACACCACCGGGCGGCTCACCTCGGAAATGGTGATCAAGGCGGCGCAGATGTCGATCCCCTTCCTGGTATCGCGCTCCGGCCTGACGCAGATGGGCCACGCGATCGCCCAAAAAATCGGCATCACCATGCTCGGCCGCGCTACCGGCAGGCATTACCTGCTGTTCACCGGCAAGCGGCGCTTCGTCAAATCGGTCCACCCGACCGCGATCGCATAGGCTCGGCCGCATGAGCACCGCACGCATCAACCCCGATCGCATCAACGACAGGGTCACCGGACTGATCCTCGCCGGCGGCCAGGGCAGGCGCATGGGCAATGTCGACAAGGGACTGGAACTGTTCCGCGGCAAGCGCCTGGTCGACCACGTCTACGAACGCCTCGCGCCGCAGGTCGGCGGCGTCATCATCAACGCCAATCAGAACCACGACGCTTACAAGACCTTCGGCGTGCGCGTGGTCAGCGACGCCATCGGCAATTTCGCCGGCCCGCTCGCCGGCTTGCACGCCGGCTTGTCGGTGTCGCGCCGCCCCTATCTCGTGTCGGTGCCCTGCGATTCGCCGTTTCTGCCGGAGGACCTGGTCGAACGCCTGATGGCGCGGCTGGAGGAATCCGGTGCCGATCTCGCCGTCGCCAGAACCGGGGACCAGCCGCACCCGGTGTTCTGCCTCGCGCGCCGCAGCGTGCTCGAGCACCTTACCAATTTCCTCAAAGGCGGCGGGCGCAAGATCGACGCCTGGTATGCGAGCCTGGACGTGGTCGAGGTGGATTTCGACGATCGGGCCGAGGCGTTCAGCAACATCAACACGCGCGAGGAGCTGGCGACATTTGCGGGAATAACGACAGCGCAGGCGACGAGCGTGCCGAAAGCGACGTTAAAGTCCGGCGCGCCCGCCACCGCCGGCACTGTCGCGGCCGCGACGGCAGCCGGAAGCCTGCCGCCGGCGCCGGGCGACGCGTTCGCGCGCGTCCTCAGCTGCATCGACGATTACGATCCGAACGCGCTCAAGGTCGACAAGGCGCGCGCGGTGATCCGCTCCTTCCTCACCCCGGTCGCAACCAACGAGAAAGTCGCGCTGCGCGCCGCGCTTGGGCGCGTGCTGGGCGAGGATCTCGTTTCCTCGCTCGACGTGCCTGCACACGACAATTCCGCCATGGACGGCTACGCGGTGCGCTACGCCGATCTGAAAACCACGGGAGACACTGAACTGCATCTCGCCGGCAGCGCGTTCGCGGGCCGGCAGTTCGCCGGCAGGCTGGGCAAGCGCGAATGCGTGCGCATCATGACCGGCGCGGTGATGCCGCAGGGCGCGGACACGGTGGTGATCCAGGAAGTCGTTCAGGTCGAAGGCGACAAGGTACGCATCCCCGCGGGCCAGAAGCGCGGCCAGAATCGCCGCCTCGCCGGCGAGGACCTGGCCGCGGGCAAACCCGTGCTCAAGGCCGGCCATGCGGTCGGTCCGGCCGATCTGGGGCTGATCGCCTCCCTCGGGCTGGCCGAAGTGACGGTGCGCCGGCGCCTGCGCGTCGCATTTTTCTCGACTGGCGACGAACTGGCTTCGGTCGGCTCGGTGCTGAAGCCGGGCGATGTCTACGACAGCAATCGCTACACATTGCACGGCATGCTGTCGCGCCTGGGCTGCGACATCATCGACATGGGCGTCGTTCGCGACGACCCGGCACAGCTGGAGAGCGCGCTGCGCACCGCGGCGGCCGACGCCGACGCGATCATCACCTCCGGCGGCGTGTCCGTCGGCGAAGCCGATTTCATCCGCGAGCTGCTGGGTCGATTGGGCGAGGTCGTGTTCTGGAAAATCGCGATGAAGCCGGGCCGGCCGATGGCGTTCGGCAGGATCGGTTCGGCCAGCTTCTTCGGCCTGCCCGGCAACCCGGTGGCCGTGATGGTGACGTTCTATCAGTTCGTGCGCGAGGCGCTGCTCGCCCAGTCCGGCCGCAGCGACGGTTGCGCGCTGCCGCTGGTGCAGGTACCCTGCACCGCCGCCATCGCGAAAAACCCGGGCCGCACCGAATTCCAGCGCGGCCTGCTCGCGCGCGATGAAGGCGGGCAATGGAGCGTATGCCCGACCGGCGCGCAGGGCTCGGGCGTGCTGCGCTCCATGTCGGAAGCCAACTGCTTCATCGTGCTCGGGCACGAGCGCGGCCAGGTCAAGCCGGGCGACCCGGTGCAGGTGCAGCTGTTCGACGGCTTGGTCTAGGACACGGCGCGCCGCGGGTTTGCGCGCCGCGTCGCCGGACACTAGGCCATTTCGCCGGTGGCGCCGCTGAAATCACCTTTCTCGAATATGACCTTCAACCCTAACTGTGAAGCCGCGTCCTCCAGCTCAGCGATCATTGCTTCAGTTTTCAACTTCGGCATTTTTCTCTGTCCCTTCGTGAATATCCTTTCTTACTCTGTCCGGCCTGATTGGTCGGAACACGAGCGCCGCAATCGCACTGTAGTAAGATAATATCGCAATTACCGAGAGACCGCCCAGCCCACCGACTCTCTCAACAAAAAGATTCCGCATCTCATCCCGAAGCGGGCCTGCGTCCGATCCAAGAAATAACTGTAGCTGGAAATCTACGTATGAAAGAAAAAATCTCAAATCAAGGTACGAAGTATAAAACTCGATCGGGATAAACACGGCGAATAGCACAACGGCCATGAGGATATTCGGGTTGTCCTTCATTCGAAGCTTGGATTTGGAAAGAAAGAAGATGAAACCTGTAAGCGTCAACGCGTATCCGAAGACGATCAGAAGCGAAGTCCTGGCAAGCAGGTTGTAGATTTCCTTTTCCGCATCGAACGGAATGTCCTGCCTGAATTTCAGGGTGCCGATTTCAACAAGGTCGTTGCCGATTATCCCCCTTGCCGTTGATCCTCCCAGATAGAATACCCCGCCCACAATGATTGCAAAAAGAGCGACCTTTGCGCCGGTATTCATTTCCGCACTACCTAAGGCGTTTTTAATCGGATTATTCATCTCAATTCAACGTCAGGCATTCTCGAACCGCTCTCATTACCTCGGGGACCCTTTCCCTTTCTCACTCATATTGTTTCCGGCGTGTCAACGAATTCGGCTTCGCACCTGGCCGGCAGCAACTTCCGTTCGTATGCAAGATCCAAGAATAATTGGATCGCTTGCTTCCCTCTTTCTCCGTAATCGAGAGTCCAGTCATTCACATACATTCCGACAAACTTGTCAGCAAGCTTAGTGTTCATCCCGCGCGCAAATCCCAGCGCGTATTTTAGACCTTCTTCACGGTTGTCGAGCGAGTACGCAATGCTCTTTTTCAAATAGTACGCCACCTGTCGCTTGGCATCAGGAGAAAGGTCACGGCGAATCACGTTTCCACCGAGCGGGAGTGGCAGATTGAATTTCTCTTTGAACCATGCGCCCAGGTCAACAATATTGTGCAGGCCATCCTTCCCGTATGTGAGCTGGCCTTCGTGAATTATCAAGCCGGCTTCGAATTCACCGGACAGAACTCTTCCAATTATTTGATCGAACGGAACAACTTCATATTCAAAGGTGCCGGCAAAAATGCTCAGCGCAAGAAACGCCGAGGTCATTCTACCGGGAATTGCAATTTTCAAATTGTTTATGTCCTCAATTCTGAAAGGCTTCCCTACTCACCACCATAGGACCATATCCGTCACCCATGCTCGCACCGCTGCTGAGCATCTGATATTTATCGCAGACATACGGATAAGCATGAATGGAGATGGCGCTCACTTCATACTCGCCATTCAAAGCTTTCTGGTTCAGAGTTTCGATATCACTGAGGATGTTCTCAAATTCGAATCCCGGCGTTTCGAATTTCTTATTTGCCAGGGCATAGAACATGAAAGCATCGTCTGAATCAGGACTATGAGCCACTCTAATTCTCAAGCTATTTTCCTTTCAAATCTTTCAAAGAAAATGCCGACGGGCATAACTTATTCACGACACAATTCTCGCACTTCGCGCTTCTGGCGAGACATACCTTTCTGCCATGTGCCATCAATAGATGGCATAGCATCGACCAGTGCTTCGCCGGAAACAGATTCATCAGATCGAATTCGATTTTGACCGGATCATTCTTGTTGCTGAAGCCAAGTCTGTTTGACAAGCGCTTGACGTGGGTGTCTACGGCAATTCCGGGGATGCCGAACGCATTTCCCAGAACTACATTTGCCGTCTTGCGACCCACACCCCTAAGCGAAGTAAGATCTTCCAACGTGCGCGGGACTTCGCCGGCAAAATTCTCAACGATGGATTTGCTGCATTCTACAGATCGACCTTGCCTTTTGGCGGAAGAACCCCGTCGAACTCAATTATTCGCTCAACTTCCTTTCCGTCCGCACCCGCCAGCTTTTCCGGGGATGGAAACTTCCTGAACAGCACAGGCGTCACCAAATTCACACGGGCATCGGTGCATTGAGCAGACAATATCGTCGCAATCAGAAGTTCAAAAGATGAATTGAAATTCAGGGCGGGCTTCGCAGCCGGGTATTTTTTCTTCAAGCACGTAAATACCTTTCCTGCTCTCTCCTTGGTGGAAAAGTCCCCAGTCTTTGATTTCAACGCTGACCCGGCATTGGCCGTTCTTGACCTGCTTGGCATTCGATTCCGATCTATTCCCGTTAGCTTTATCTGCCAAGAAATTTAGTTAAATGTGGCGGAATAGAAAAATCACATGAAAGGCCGGAATTCGGAACGAGCTGGTACACGCCGATTTTAGCATTCTTACGATACACCTTTCCTTTCAATTTTATTGAATCAACGACCAAACCCATCAACGTCACGGTATTGTCATGATTTTCGAATGCTGAAAGCAGAAGGCCGTTCAACCATGAATTGGACAGGCACACGTAAGAAACTTGCAAAACCCACAATTACTGCTGTGACCGCGGCTATCCAGTTCCCGTTTTCATTTCCCCCGAGACAAGTTGTTTGCCAGACTTGCGCGATCGTCTTCGAGTCGATCCCTCTGTCCAGCGTGAATTTTGCATCTAGTTTGAATGATACCACACACATAATACTGTCAAAACGGTAATGAGATGCGCTTAGAACCCCAATCTAAATCTCAGCAAACAGCTTTGGCAGAATCAGCTCAATCTTGTGGAATCGAAGATTTCACATCAAAATTCGTTTTTCGTGAAGTGCAAGTGAAATATGAAAATATTTCTTACTTCACGATGGACTCTTGCATTTCCTTTTGCAATGGGTCGTACTTCAATTTGTCCGGCCTGTATCGCAAGTCGGGCAAAAGAAGCCGTTCGATAACTTCCCCCCGTATAATGTGTTTCTCGATTATTTCGACAACGTCTTCTTTCTTGACGTTACTATACCACACGCCCTCCGGATATATCACAACATTCGGTCCGTGCTCGCAAACATCGAGGCAGCCAGATTTATTTGCTCTGACTTTTAATTTTATGCCACGAGCATGCAGTTCTCTCTTGAACGTTTCGCGGATATCTTCGCTTCCCTTCTGGGCACACGAACCTTTGGGGTCTTCATCTCTTCTTCGATTTGTGCATATGAATATGTGTCGTGCATATCTCATGGAAGTAACTCAAAATTCAAAATCATAAGCTCACAATTCGAACTTTCTCTTACCAATATCCCGTCGTTATGCTGACATCCCCATAAACTCTGGCTCCGCAGGCAGCTCGTTCATTCTCGCCGTAACTATTCGACAGCATGAGTTTCTTTTCGCACTCCTCGGGCGACGATAGGTTCTCGATTCCGCGTATCACTTCGACCTTGCACCATCCACAGACGCAATCTCCCCGACAAGAACTCCCGAGGGGAATTCCATTCACCCGCGCCGCTTTGAAAAGTGTCTCCCCGTCCTTCAACTCAAAAACTTTTTCTTGAGCGCCGTCCGCTGCGCTCATTAAGAATCTAACCTTTGGCATTCTTCAAGAACTTCTTTACCTGATCGACGCTCATAGTGTTTAACAGATCGTCTTTGGTCAACCAGCCTTTTCTTGCGATGAAGACTCCGTATATGAAATCTGACAATCCGCTTTTCGAATGTGCGTCCGGATTGATCGAGAACTTGATCCCCGCATCTTTTGCTTTCTTAATGTTACGCCAGTCGATGTCGAGTCTGTGAGGATTCGAATTGATCTCGATTACCTTCTTGTTTCGCGCAGCTATCTTTATGATTTCATCAAGGTCTACTTCATACCCGTTTCTTCCCAGGAGGAGTCTGCCAGTCATGTGACCAAGCACCGTCAAATATGGATTCTTGAGTGCGGCAACAAGTCTCTTGGTAGCTTCCTCCTTTTTCATATTCAACTTGCTATGGATTGAACCCACTGCAAAATCAAGCTTCTTCAACACGGGGTCGCTAAAATCTAGTTTGCCGTCGGCGAGAACATCCACTTCGCTTCCTTTGAAAACAAAAAAATCCTTCACTCCCGAATTTATCTTGTTCAACGGCGGCAGACTGTTCTGCCAATCTCTTCTCGTCGAGACCGTTGGCATAGAAGGCAGTCTTACTGTGATCGCTAAGCCCGAAATACTTGAGCCCAAGCTGGCGCGCCGTTTTAACCATATCGTCGAGCGAATCCGCACCGTCGCTCCAGTTGGTATGGACATGGAACAACCCGACAATATCTTCAAGTTTAACGAGGTCTGGGATCTCGCCTTTCGAAGCCGCGTCGACCGAATGGGCGTCCTCACGGAGTTCCGGCGGAATGAACTGGAGACCGAGTTCGCTGAAGATATCTTCCTCGGACTCAAATTGCAGTTTCTCCTTACCTTTTTTCAATTCAGTTGAGGTCAGGTTGTATCCGCGCAGTGAAGCGTATTCTTTTAAATGTTGGTAAAACTCTTTGCTGCCGGTGGAATGCAAGACTGCGAAAGGATATTCAGCCTTGTTTGCGATAATGAATTCGATGCTAATTCCATTGTTCCACATCACCGCCACAAGGTCGTTCTGAACGTCTTTAACTGCCGTCACACCTTTTAGCTTTTGCAACGCCAGAAAAAGCTTATCTCTTTCACCGGATTTAAATTTTATCACGCAGTCCAGATCACGGATTATTTCTCTTCGACGGCGGTAGCTGCCAGTAAATTCATACTTCTCAGCTCCGGACAATTTGTCGAGAGCCGTCGCAATCTCAGCAGCCGTCTCGTGAATAACGTTCAAAAGATGGTATTCGCTGTTTACTTTCAGTTTCCGTATCTCGTCCAGGATCCTGAATTGAGTCTTCTTGCCGAATCCCTTTAGCGAAACAAGCCTGTTTTCGTTGCAAGCGTATTCGAGCTCGGGAATGGACTTGATGTCAAGCTGTTCGTAAAGCGCACGTACCTTATTGGGGCCAAGCCCTTGGATTTCAAAAAGGCCTGTGAGTCCGGGGGGAAAAGAGCCTCGAAGTTCTTCCAGGTAAGCAATTCTGTTTGTTTCAACGTACTCTGTCAACTTCCTTGATAACGCGTCGCCGATGCCCGGAATCTTTTTCGCTTCACCTTTCGTGATCAAGTCAATGACATCCGAGGTTGTTTGAGAAAGCGACCGTGCTGCTCTGGAATAAGCCGCAATTTTGAATTTGTCTTCCCCTTTGAGTTCTAGAAGTAATGCAATTTCCTCAAGCGCATGAATGATTTCTTTCTTATCCATGATGAAATTTAGCTTCGCATATCCTAATACGCAATAAAGGTTCAGGACCTTCCGGCATCGTAACCAATCTCCTCAAAAATACCTTTTCCAAATCGGTTTCATCGGTTATATTATGACATCCGCGGGGCGTGGCTCAGTCCGGTTAGAGCGCTTGGTTCGGGACCAAGAGGTCGTGGGTTCGAATCCCACCGCCCCGACAGACAATGCACTTCGCATATATTCTTCAGAGCGAGAAGACTTCAAGGTATTACACGGGGAGCACCGCTGAACTCGATAGCCGGCTGAAGAAGCACAACAATGGCGACACGATGTCCACTCGGAACGGAGTCCCGTGGAAATTGATTCACTTCGAAGAATTTCTGACTCGGTCAGAGGCACTAAAGAAAGAAATGCAGATAAAAGCTCGTGGAGCAGAAAGATACCTGAAAGACATCAAGGCCGGATTTGTCGGTTAGAGAGTGGCGCGTTTCGCGCCAAGGTCGTGGGTTCGAATCCCACCGCCCCGACAGACAATGCACTTCGCATATATTCTTCAGAGCGAGAAGACTTCAAGGTATTACACGGGGAGCACCGCTGAACTCGATAGCCGGCTGAAGAAGCACAACAATGGCGACACGATGTCCACTCGGAACGGAGTCCCGTGGAAATTGATTCACTTCGAAGAATTTCTGACTCGGTCAGAGGCACTAAAGAAAGAAATGCAGATAAAAGCTCGTGGAGCAGAAAGATACCTGAAAGACATCAAGGCCGGATTTGTCGGTTAGAGAGTGGCGCGTTTCGCGCCAAGGTCGTGGGTTCGAATCCCACCGCCCCGACACCGTCCAGAGATAGCCTGCACGTTTAAGGTTCGATTCTAAAGTTTCGTATGTCAGTCTTCTTTGGTCACCCTAGACTCCTTGAGAAAGAACCCAATAGTCTACCGAAATCCGACATTCATTGGCAAAGATGTTCATAAAAGCAAAAGTGCATCCTTCTTCGAAGCGTGAAGAAGTTGTTCAGAAATCTCCGGACACGTTTGAGATATTTGTGCGAGCGAAACCAATTGATGGTGAAGCGACGGGAGCAGTGATTGTTTTACTTAGTGAATTTCTAAATGTTCCACGCTCCAGCGTCCGGATAGTCAGAGGTTGGAGATACCCGCAACAAAGTTTTCGAAGTCAAAAAACAATAACTCAACGAAAGACTCCGATCACTCCGGCCCTTGTGCACGCTCACATCAAATCGTCCGAGCGGCATTTGATATTGTGGATGGGGAACGAGTTGATCGGATTCTTCGTTGGTAATTTAAACTACTTGAATTCTCCCGACGTCGATTATTGAACATGAAGATTTCCCTTCTTCTTATTATCATTGCGGCTACGATTCTCACCCTTGCCTCTGATTCCAGCGGACAGGATAAACAAAGTCACACCTTCAGCGGAATCATAAAAAACTCCGAGACCGGGGAGATACTTATCGGCGCGACTGTCATAGTCAGAGAACTGAAATCAGTCGGCGCATCTTCAAACGCCTACGGATTCTATTCGATCACACTCCCGTCCGGAAAATATAGCGTCAATATTCAATACCTCGGATTCAAAATCAAAATCGATACGGTCGATCTTGATCACGATCAGGTAAGAAATTTCGAATTGGCCCCTCAGCCAATTACCGAAAGCGAGGTGGTCGTATCGGGTCAACATCGAAACGACAATGTCACCTCAACCGACATAAGCTCCAATAATCTTCAAGTGCAGCAGGTGAAAGCCATTCCTGTCATGCTTGGCGAGCAAGATATAATGAAAACCATCCAGTTTCTGCCGGGCATTGAAGCGGCTGGTGAAGGAAGTACGGCTTTCTACGCGCGCGGCGGGAGCGCAGATCAGAATCTTATAATTCTGGATGAAGCACCCGTTTACAATCCGTCTCACCTGCTCGGCTACCTCTCTGTCTTCAATTCCGACGCGATAAAGGACGTTACAGTGGTCACGGGAGGTATCCCTCCACAATTCGGCGGAAGGCTTTCCTCGGTCGTCGATATCCGGACAGACGACGGAAACGACAAAGACTTCGGGGCTACCGGCGGCATCGGGCTTCTCAGATTCCCGGCTAACAGTTGACGGTCCCATCGCAAGAAATCTTGGGTCCTTCATCGTTTCCGGAAGAAGAACCTACGCCGATCTTTTTCTCAGGTTGTCCAGCGACACCACCATTAACCGTGTACGATTGTATTTCTATGACCTGAACGCCAAGCTTAATTACACTTTCGGCGACAAGGATCGCGTTTTCTTGTCTGGATACTTAGGCAGGGACAATTTCAATTATCCGAACCTCTTTGGTTTCAATTGGGGCAATGCAACGACGACTCTAAGATGGAATCACATCTTCGGCGAGCAATTCTTCTCAAACACTTCCCTGATCTACAGCGACTACGGGTACACGAACGATGTCGGAGCGGGCACAAACCAATTTGAGATAACATCCGGGATACAGGACTTAAATTTCAAATCGGATTTCCAGTACTTTATGAACTCCGACAACACCGTCAACTTCGGGATTAATCTCATATACCACACTTTTCTTCCCGGCTCAATTACATCAGGTCCAACGAGTTTCGTCAATAATCTTTCTGTAGATCGCAAATATGGACTTGAAAACGCGGCGTATCTTTCTCATCAAACCAGAGTGTTGACTGATCTGAATCTTGATTACGGTCTACGCATTTCATCGTTCACTTTACTCGGACCGGCTTCAATTTTCAGCTACGACGATCTTGGGAACGTGCTGGACACATCCAGCTACGGCTCCGGCAAATTCATAAAAACCTACGCCAATCTAGAACCCCGCTTGGCAGCGACTTTGGTCCTTGACAATGAGAACTCGATCAAAACATCTTATGACAGGACTGTCCAGTACCTCCATCTGCTTTCAAACTCCACGTTCGACAAATCCAAGCGACCTTTGGGTGCCGAGCACAAACAACGTTCCTCCGGAGCGTGCCGACCAGGTCGACTTTGGATACTTTAAGAACATAGACGACGACGAATACGAATCGTCGCTGGTTCTATATTATAAGTACATGCGAAACCTGATCGATTACCGTAACGGCGCCGATTTGCAGCTGAATCCGACCGTCGAATCCCTTTTGTTGTACGGCACCGGCTGGAGCTACGGAGCGGAGTTGATGATCAAGAAGAAGATGGGACCAATTGCCGGGTGGCTGTCTTACACACTTTCGAGAACAGAGGAAGAGTTCGCCAACATAAACAATGGGAACCCGTTCCCTGCCACACAGGATCGAACACACGACTTCTCAGTAGTGGTTACATACAATTACGACAACACATGGACTTTCGGTGCGACCTGGGTCTACTACACCGGAAATGCAGTGACTTTCCCAAGCGGCAACTACATGATTGATGGCCGGCTTGTACCATATTACACAGCCAAGAACGCGTATCGAATGCCTGCGTACAACCGGCTGGATTTGTCCGCAACATGGACACTCAACAAGCATTCAAGCTTGAATTTTTCTGTCTACAACGCGTACAACCGGCAGAATGCCTACTCAATTAATTTCAGGCGCAATCCTGACAATCCGAATGAAACTCAAGCAATCCAAACCACGATATTTCCAATCATGCCTTCAGTAACCTATAATTTTGAATTTCTAGAATACCTTCTGCCATGAGCAATAAAATGACACCGAACGAAAAGTTCAGAAAAACCTCTCTTCCACTTCTTGCCTTCTGCTTTGCGCTCTTTGGCTTCGGCCTCTCTTCGTGCCAGAAAGTCATTTCTATCGATCTGAACCAGACCAATCCCCAAATAGTGATTGAAGGCCTTGTCAATGACCAGAGAGGAACAGACTCAGTTGTTGTAAACATGACGGGAGATTACTTCACGCCTTCATTATACTTCCCTCCCGTCACGAACGCGATTGTGATAATTTCGGACAATGCAGGGAATATCGATACTCTGATTGAAGCCGACAGCGGGACCTATTGTTCCACCAATCCGGTGGGCGTCCCGGGAAGAACCTACGCGCTCAAAGTTGTTGCGAATGGCAAGGAGTACAATGCAGTCTCTTCGATGCCTCAGAAAGTCACAATAGATTCGCTATATGAACTTCCGTCCAACAACCCGTTTGGCGAGAAGGGATACGATTTTTACGTCATGTTCAAAGATCCTCCTCAGATGGGCAACTACTACCGGATCATTCCGCACATCAGTTCTATTTCGTCGGACTCAATAACCGGGGGTCGAGGAGGAACTCTCATTTACGATGATCAGCTGACGAACGGGAACGAGGTTACCATTCAATTCGGCATACGGACGAACCACAATAACAACCTTGGCCCCGGTGACACGGTAACGGTCGATCTGCTGTCAATAGACAAAGCTACTTACGATTACTATTACACACTGAGGAACATCATCGCCTCTGACCAAAGCCCCACCTCGCTCTCCCCTGCAAATCCCAACACCAACCTGACGAACGGCTCGCTTGGATATTTCTCGGCTTATGCAATGGATACGAGATCGATCATTATTCAATAGTCTCGCCGGTAATCGGAATCGAACGAATCCGTGCAGGGACCGATGGAATCGCGAAACTGGAAGCCTGGTCCTAAGGGGACACGGGGTCATTATAGTGAATAATGACAAGATCGAGCTTATCTTCTTTGATTTTTCTCCACTCACCTTCTAAATTCAAATCGGTTGTGCTCTAAGAGTTTTGCGGACCTCTGTGCGTCGGGCCGGATGATGGTGCCAGGCAGGCGGTGCGAGGGACATGAAACTTATCGATTTTGACTTTTAGGATATTTTCAGAAACTGAGGAGTAAATTCATGAGTTCTGAGATTTTGCCTATGACGCTTGGCGATATATTTGAGAAAACATTTTCCTTAATTGGGAAGACGTTTGTTCGAAATGTGATCATTGCAGCGATTTTCCTAATTGTCCCAGTTATACTGCTGATGATAGCGGCTGATTATTTTTACTCCTCTATCGGAGATTTGATTTCATCAGCAGGCGGGCTTGCCGGAAATGGGCGCACTGGCCTTGACTTGATTTTTCCATTCCTCGGCCAGCTTCTCTTTCTCTTCATAGCTTTGCTTGCTCTCGGACTCGGAACCCTGTTTGCGGAAATCACAATTAGCTTCGTGGTGGGAAGGGAATTGATGGGACGAAGCGTGCCATTCGTCGAGGCGATCCAAGAGACGTTTTATGCGAAATGGCTCTACGGAATCGGACAGGGATTGCTGAAGTATCTGGCGATTATAGGCGGCGGTGTCGTAATCGGCATTTTCGTCGCCGTCGTCGCCGCAATAGTCGATTCGGGCGCAGTCGTGGGAATGCTGGTCGGTTTGTGTGTGATCGTCGGGCTTCCGCTGGTCTTCCTCGTTTACATAAGGTGGTACTTTTCGCTCACGGCAGTGGCGGTCGAGGAGCTCACTCCAGTGGACTCTCTTAGACAAAGTTGGTTCCTCGTACAGGGATATTGGTGGCGGACATTTGGAATTTTGATTCTCCTCTCGTTTCTCTCGCAATTCGTCATCTCTATTATCTCCCTCCCGTTGCAGTTCGGAAGCATGTGGTCCTTTTACCGGGACTTGTTTACGGCAATTGGAAAGACAGGCGGCGACCTCACACCTGAGATGCTACGCTCTACAATGAGTGGGATGGGTCCCGGTGTCGCGATCGGAACCGGAATTACTTCCATTCTATCCCTCTTGGTCGTACCTGTGTTTACAGTCGTGATGTATTTTGACTTGAAAGCCAGGAAGAATGATCTGCCCGAATCAGCGACGGCAGCGCCCGTTACCCCGCCTCCACCTCCGCCTCAGGATCAACAAAATCTCCCTCCTGAGACTATTCAATGAGTCTTCCAACCGCTGAGAATAGCGACTCCGTAAGCCAGCCGGCAGCCGAGCGTTTTGAAGGTTCCTGGGAACGCCCCGGTAAGAATCTTACTGCGGCTGCAGTCCTGGGATTGATCATCGTGGGAATTCTCTACTTTTACGGGCTGAACATTGTCGCCGGAATAGCGGTTTTCACAAAAGGTGTCGGACTCCCCGAAAAAGGAAGCTCCTTTATCCAGCGGATGACCAGCTCGATCATGAGAACAAAGAACCCGATTCGGGTGTCAGTCACGATTTCTGAATTCATATTTATGCTACTTCCAACGATTTGGATAGTCGGTCGATGGCATTCAAAGAAAGTCTTGTCCTACATTCGGTTCAGAAGAATTCCGCTCGTCGAAATCTTCCTCGCCATCGTAACAACAATCTTCTTCATACCGGTGAGCAGCTTCATCGGCGAGTTCCTCATGAAGGAACTGCACTTCCCCGATTTCCTCGCCCAGATCAACGACCAGATATTTACGTCGTACACGCCGACAGAGCTACTCTGGTTGGTCTTCGTAGTATGCATCACACCAGCGATTTGCGAGGAAACCCTCTTCCGCGGCTACTTCCAACGAACACTTGAACGCAATCTAGGACTGAAAAGTGTTTTCATCGCAGGAATAATCTTCGGGCTTTACCACATGGAACCGATAAACTTGATTTCGCTTTCCCTGTTGGGAATCCTTTTCGGATACTTCTATTACCGAAGCAAGAGCATTATACCCGGGATGGCCGCTCACTTCACGAACAATCTTCTAGCGGTACTTTCACTTTATAGAATGTCCGACGACAGTCCTGTCGTATCGTTTCTCTCATCGGAAACTTCTGTTTTCGTTTTTCTGATTGGGATTTTGCTTTCGGGAATGCTCGTGGTCGTGTACAAGGAAATAACGGCACGAAATTTCACTGCGAAACCGATAATAATAGAAACGGGGAGCTGAATCCGGGTTACTTCGTTATCGAACAACCTTCAAACGAGGAGGTGAACAAAATAACGGATATATCGGACGAAGAACAGGAAGAGATCGACAAGGCCTGGGAAGCCGCGTTGGAAGAAGAATGGAGGATGAAGAGCCTGGAGAACGACCTGACGCCGATAGTAAAGAATGTTGTTGCAAGATCTACCCCGGGATTTTCCTTCCCGATTCTAGAGCTTATGACGCGCTCGGCGCTGTGATCTGGAAACATATCGACAAGCTCGTCAGGGATGTGAACAATCTTGCCAATTCCACGGATACCGGGAAATAATACTTACAAATTTCGACTCTGCACGGACAGGTTTCAACACCGCCACCGCTGATCCAACAAGCGAAGAAATGAATCATTTTATGCATCGCTGCCTCCGCAATTCATGTTGCCGGGACTCAGCGAGGCACGGATGCATCCAAAGGTTTTTGTAACAGGAACAAAGTCAGCGCTCGAGAACCTCCACGGTTGCGGGTGATTTGTTGCGCCTTCAAGTCCCCTTTGAGCTGCCTTTTGTCGAACCGACCGCCTTCCTGAGCAATGCGCCGCCATATGCTCCTATGAAAACCAAAAAGAATGGCAACGGAGGCCGCATAACTGTTTCTCAAAAGTATATCGAGTAACATGACTCCGACGCCGACTATGACACCCCACAACCAAGCGCGAGACGGCGACAACATGCCGAGGATTGCACCTGCTATAAGAATAAGGCCTACCGTTATACCGGTATCGTCCCAGCTCGGACGTGAATCTAGCCAGCCTATTGCCAATCCAGCAACAACTGATAAAGTCAAGATTACCCAGAATTTTGCGTTCATTGCCTTTTCGCTAATCACGTGCTCACCCATTCTCACTTTTTGCCTTGTAGTTTGCCGTACCAGTGCATCAAGGCAACGAACTATTGAACTTCTTCCTGCGATTGCGGATATAATCGACGAAGATGTACTCGCCAAGTTTGTTCAACGAAGAATAATATGCCCGCCCCTTATTCGCCTGAGTAAGCTCTTCCACGAAATTTATCAAGTACGGATCCTTCGCGACCATGAAAGTACTTATCACAATTTTCTCACGTCTGCAGGCGACTGCTTCGTCGAGAGTTTTGTTGACGATTCGCGGGTCGAGGCCGAAGGAGTTTCTGTAAAGACGACCCGTATCTTCGAATATCGCGGAAGGCTTCCCGTCGGTAACCAGGAAAACCTGTTTGTTCACATTTCCCTTTCGTCTCAAAATGCTCCTGGCAAGTCGAAGTGCAGCACGGGTATTTGTGTGATAGGGGCCGACAGTGACGAAAGGAAGTTCTGCAAGCGTAATTTCTTTCGCATCATCGCCGAAAGCAACGATGTTTAGATGGTCTTTGGGAAATTTAGTCCGAATAAGTTCGGCCAGCGCGAGTGACACTTGCTTTGCCGGTGTTATTCTGTCTTCGCCATACAAGATCATGGAGTGACTTATGTCGATCAAGACTACAGTGGCACAGCTGGTCATATGTTCGGTTTCATAGACTTCTATGTCGTCCTCTTCCAGCCGGAAGTTGTCCAGGGTGTCGTGCTTCAAGACGTTCGTGAGAGTGGATGTGAGATCGATGTTGGTCGGCTGATCGCCGAATGCATACTTTTTTGTTTCACTCAGCCGGTCGACGCCCTGCCCGGTGTGCGGTGACTCGTGGGAACCTTCAGGCGCCTTTTTTAGATTTGAAAATACCTCCCTGAGCGCATCCTCACGAATCCTCTGAATTCCCTTTGCCGTAAGGATAACGACGTCCTTGGCGTCTTCAATATATCCCAGCTCCTTTAATTTGCTAATGAAATCTTCTAGTGTCATATCCTCGTTGAAGAGATCGTACTCCTGCCCCAACTGCCGCATCCAATCGAGCGCTTCGTCAGGATCACCGCTTGTCTGCAAAAGCAGGTAGCTGAACATGGAGATCATGCTCTGCAGGCGCTGCTCATCGGTCATCGAGTTTTCAGTCCACTTGGAATAGCGAAATCTCATCTCTCACCTCAACTCTCATTCTTCCGCAAGCATCATTTGGACGAACGGGTTTTCTCTCTTCTCCTTCCTTAAGGTACTGTCCGTCCCGTGTCCGGGAAATATTCTAGTCTTTTCAGGCAACGAAAATAACTTATTGGAAATGCTTCTCGATATTTCCTGGAAGGAACCCGACGGGAGATCAGTTGTCCCAATCGAACCGGCAAAAAGTGTGTCTCCGGTGAAGACAACATCGTCGGCTTCGTTGTACAGGCAAATCGAACCAGCCGAATGACCCGGGGTATGAACGATCTTCAGCACGGAACCCCCGAACGAGATTCTCATCGAATCCTCCAGAGGAATGTCGATACTGACCGGTTCCAACGGGATTGGAGAAGGAACCAGAAGACCGTTGGGATCACGCATCATCCATTCGTCGGCGGAATGTCCACACACCCTGGCGCCGGTCAACGCCTTCAGTTTGCTGACTTCACCCACGTGGTCCCAATGGCCGTGTGTCGCAATAATGAACTTCAGGCTAAGCCCAAGCTCCTTAACACGCTTGTATATCTTTTCGGACGACCATATTGGTACGTCTACAACCACTCCCTCAAGTGATATGGAGTCGTACAAGAGGTAACCGTTCGTCCAAATCGGGCCGTCTTCGTATTTTTCAATAATCCGAGAAGAGTTCGACGTACCGTGTTCCGATTCTGGTTTGTGAGACACGTCTAGTCCTCCTCAAATCTTTCTTTCGGTGGGAATATACTTCCCACCAGGTCCTTGTAAGAGACAACATTATCCGTACCGTCCTTAGCAATCCTCGAGAATTGATGCAAGCCGTCTAAAACAAATTCCATCGAAGTCGCAAGTTCATATTTGTGAGATTCGTTCACATTCATATGCTTTTTCACAACCTCCTTGAGATTTGTCACCTTGTTCAGCTCGGAGAAGTAATCGTCGAATGACATGTCGTCCGCGACCTCGACTTTGTTTCCGGATTCAAACCAGTTGATGATCTGGGTATATTCGTCCTCTTTGCCATAACTCGAAACATCCATTTGCCTTGAAGTTTTCTTCGTCTCTTCACTTTGACCGACGCGAACCTTCTTCTGGAGCGGGTCCGGAAAGTACTTCTTAAAAGTCGATCTTATTGCCTTTCCAATGAGTGCTCTGCTTACTTTCACGGGCCCTTCCTGCTCGCCTTCAAAAACCAATCCCAGTTTCCCGGTTATGCCCGGCAGCACCTGCTGAAGATCACAGATTCTCGGCACAATTACTTTTTCCTTGTTGATGATAGCGCGCTGCTCGGCACTGCTTACTGTAATTTTCCATAACTGAGATCGTCATTCTTACACTTACACCGCTTTTTTGATCGACGAACTCGCTGCCTCGGGCCTGAAATGCAATCTCCTCGATTACCTCTTTCAGGTAATAGGGCATAATGACCTCTCGTCCACTGTCCCGCGTGAGCCACGCCTCCTGCTCTGTAATCTTCATTGCTTCTTCGATTGACCGGGGATAATGAGTGAGAATTTGCGAGTCGATCCTGTCCTTTAGCGGGGTGATGATGTTCCCGCGGTTCGTGTAATCTTCAGGGTTTGCAGTGAAGACCATCAACACGTCAAGAGGTATCCGCACATTGAAGCCTCGTATCTGGATGTCCTTCTCCTCCATTATGTTGAAGAGTCCTACCTGAATTCTCGGCTGTAAATCGGGGAGCTCATTGATAGTGAACACGCCCCGGTTAGTTCTTGGAATTATCCCGAAGTGTATTGCCCCTTCGTGGGAGTAATGGAGCTTTTGGACAGCGGCTTTGATCGGGTCGATGTCCCCGATCAGATCAGCGATGGTCACATCGGGAGTAGCAAGTTTTTCGCCATATCGCTGGTCGGGAGTAAGCCAGTCGATTTCAACTTCGTCGCCGTGCTCATATACGAGATCGACACATTGCTTGCATACCGGCCTGAAAGGATTGTCGTTTATTTCGCAGCCCTTAATTACGGGCACATTCTCATCTATGAAGAGATATTAAACTCCTCGCGATCCTGGTCTTAGCCTGGCCTCGCAAGCCGAGTAAGATGAGATCGTGCTTCGACAGAAGTGCATTGACGATTGCAGGAACTACCGTTTTTTCGTAACCAATTATTCCAGGAAAAAGTGTCTCCCCTTTTTCTAGTTTTGACATGAGATTCTTTCTGATCTCTTCCTTTACAGTAAAAACCTTATAGCCGGTCTTTCTGAGTTCATCAATAGTGCGCGGCAGTGCTTTCATAATCCCCTCCCGTGTTCACGGAAATTTATTTCCCTATAATTCAATATGCAACAGAAACTTATTCGTTAAAGTTTGAAAGTGCATCCGCTTGTTCCTAACTTTAATTGATGCAAAGTTCAAAAATACTTTTGATCCGGTTGAGCTCGGCAGGCGACGTCTTGCTTACCTCACCTCTCCTGAGAATGATAAAGCAAAAGGAACCTGACTCCGAAATCCATTTTATCGTAAAAGAAAATTGTTCTGATCTTGTTCGATACAATCCTAACATTAGTTCAATCCATTTAGTTCAGGAACATGCCAGACCGCATGAGCTTGAAGAACTCAGACGAGTACTGCTTGCCGAGAAATTCAACAGGACTCTCGACCTCCAAAACAACTTCAGAAGTATTTACCTAAGAAGAGGGACTTCGCGAAGGATCAACGTGATAAGAAAGGATGCCTTTAAACGGCTCGCACTAGTAGGAATAAAGCTAAACCTCTATTCTGAAATCAGATCGGTGTCATTGAAGTATGCGCAGGTTTACGACAGCAAGGTCTATGATGTGTCGACACCGGAGATCTTCTTTCCGAAAGACCTGCATTGGAGAGTGGATGAGATCCTGGAGGGGACGGGCTCCGTTGGGGAAGAAAAGTATCGCACTGTGCCCCGGGTCAAGACACTTCACGAAGCGATGGCCCGTGGAAAATTGGGTGCAACTCGCCGGAAAATTGTCGGATAAATACAATGTTGTTCTGGTTGGAGGAGAAGAGGACAAGGAGTGCTGCGATGAGATTGAAGGGATAAGCGGCGCAACCAGCTTCTGCGGCAGGTTCAGCATGCTCGAAAGTGCCGCACTTCTTTCGCACGTCGATGTGGTAGTCACAAATGATTCCTTCCTCATGCACGCTGCAAACGCGGCTGGCAAGAAGATCATTGCCATTTTTGGCTCAACCGTCAGGGAATTTGGATTTTTTCCGTACGGTGTGCGAAACAGGATAATGGAGATGGCGGACTTACCTTGCCGACCTTGTTCACATGTTGGCAGAGAATCCTGCCGAGAGGGCACTTCCGATGCATGCTCTCTATCACTTCGGAAATGGTTTACGGCGCGACGCTCGAATTGCTGAATCGGTAGAAGTGTCACTTGAAGATGGCTCTTCTCTTCATTTGATCTCTAATCCGGCAAGCATATTCAGCGCCTGGAGATACTTCTCGCTCGTCCCGTGGACTATCTCATCGGGCAAAATCGGAGCAGGCGGCTTTTTATTCCAGTTGATTGACAGCAAATAATCCCGCACAAATTGCTTGTCGAAGCTGGGTTGCGATTTTCCAACCTCGTATGCCATCTTGTCCCAAAACCGCGACGAGTCCGGCGTGAGCAGCTCATCAATCAAGACGAGTTCACCATTCGCATCGACTCCGAATTCCATCTTCGTATCGGCTATAATGATTCCTTTCCCCTCTGCGAAAGACGCCGCTGCTTTATACAATTCAATCGAATAGTGGCGAACCTTTTCAGCGAGCTCTTTTCCCACCTGTTTTACGGCCATGTCGAAGCTTATGTTCTCGTCGTGAGTGCCTATTTCTGCCTTCGTTGAGGGCGTGAAAATGGGCTCCGGAAGTTTCTCGGATTCGCTCAAACCCGGGGGAAGAAGAATTCCACAAATTGACGTTGTCCGCTGGTAATCCGCCCAGCCCGATCCACTCAAATAGCCCCGAACTATGCACTCGATCGCGAGCGGTTTGGTTTTGCGTACGATCATGCTCCGGCCCTCGAGCTCGTTAGAATACTCGCTGCACTCCAGAGGGTATTCTGTCACGTCAGTTGTGATCAAATGATTCTTGATTATCTTGGCGGTGAAATCGAACCAGAATTTCGAAATCTGATTCAATACTTTTCCTTTGAAGGGTATTCCGTTCGGAAGAATAACATCGAAAGCGCTGAGTCTATCGGTAGACACAAACAGGAGTGAATCCGGAAGCTCATAGACGTCTCTCACCTTTCCACGACGGAAGAGCTTGAGGTTTTTGTAAGCGGTATACTGGACAATGGTCGACATTTTCTCCCTCTACTTTGAATCTAGATGCTTGCAGTTAGGTCTGAGTTTTTCCTTCGGGCAAATCAAACTTCCGATATGAAAATAGAAAATCTCTGTAATTATTTCCAGCTTTTTCTAGCAAGGGCTTTCGTTGCAGACCTGACAGCGGAAAGAGAATTCACCCTAATACCATTCTACCTATTCCCGCGACTAACACTTAAGATCTAGCACTAATCCACGTCGTATTTGATCAGAGAGAAAACATCTATGTCCGGAATCGCCCTCCTGCCGTTTAAAGGTGTCAGCTCGGATCAGGAAACAAATACCTTCGATTTTTCCCTGAAGTCTGTCGATTAGTTTGCAAGCTGCGGCCACGGTTCCACCGGTCGCGAGCAAATCGTCGTGTATCAGGATTCTTTCGCCGGGGTTTATCGCATCTTTGTGAACCTCCATCGAGTCAACCCCGTACTCAAGCTGGTACTCCTGCCGAAGTACGGCTGCTGGAAGCTTTCCCGGCTTCCTGATCGGGACAAACCCTGCGCCCAATTTGTAAGCCAGGATGCTACCGAAGATAAATCCCCTTGATTCAACTGATACGACTTTGTCGATTTGCTTGTCTTTATAATGTTCATAAAATTTTTCTACGACATATTCGAATGCGGCTTTATCCTTGAGCAAGGTCGTTATATCGCGGAACAAAATTCCCTGCTTTGGAAAACCCGGCACCGTCCTGATTTTGCTTTCGATGTCCACTATTCCCACTCCACACGTTTTTTGTTCAAGAATGCGTCAATCCCCTTTTTGAAATCCTCTGAAGAGCGCGCTTTGGCGTTCATCATAGCTCCGTATTTCAGCGCGTCGGCCAATGTCAGGATCCTTAACTTGAGACAAAACTTCCTTCGTCATCGCCACAGCGTTCTTGCTCGTTTCGGACGCAAACTCATCAAGAGACTTATCTACGTATGCTTCGATTGCGTCGTCTGGTATAATCTCTGAGATCAGCCCGAGTCTCAATGCTTCTTGCGAGTCAATCAGTTTTCCGGTCAAGACAAGCTTTCTCACATTCGGTTCGGTCATTTTTCTCAAAGCGAGTTTCATGACTATGGCAGGCACGAAGCCCACTTTGACTTCCGTAAAACCAAATCTCGCCTTTTCGGAAGCAAACACAAAATCACATGATAGGACAAGCCCGAAAGCACCGCCGAGCGCCACCCCCCTTACAACTGAGCAAACAAGTTTTCTGCTTGTGTACACCGAAAGGAAGAGATCTTTCATTGCCATCGAATCGGCAAGATTGCCGGAAGATGGCCCTTGAGAAAGCTTGAGGAGATACTCCAAGTCTGCCCCCGCAGAGAACGCTGGTCCCCTGCCACTGAAAACTATTGCTCTCACTTTGTCATCTTGATTAGCGTGATTAAAATGAGTCGTCAGTTCAGAGACTGCGAGATCATCAAGAGCGTTTCGCTTCTCCGGCCGGTTAAGAACTAGGTGCGCAACTTTCCCCCTGACGAAAAAATCTACCCTCTTGCCCATGGATTTTTCCTCAAATGTTTGTGAAGATGGTCTTCGTTATTATCCATAACAACCCTTCATTTGAATATGGCTATTCCGCTGAAAAGTAGCAACTGCGCCTGCGGGATATGGCAATCTCAACTACAAAATTGATTTTCAGACCTCCGACAGATAATTTTTATGGTAAATCGGGGACAGGCAAGAAAAGGAGAGAAGAAAAAGTTGCGAATTCTCGTTGTGGAAGATGAAAAGAAGGTTGCTTCATTCATAAAGAAGGGACTGGAGGAACAATCGTACGCAGTAGATTCGGCGTATGATGGCAAACAAGGCGAGGAGCTTGCAACGCAGAACGACTACGACCTCGTGATTCTCGATGTTCTTTTGCCCCGGCAAGACGGCGTCGTCACCTGTCAAAAGATCCGCAGCAAGAAGATCGATACGCCAATTCTGATGCTGACTGCAATCGGTGACACTGAGGCAAAGGTGCGCGGACTTGATTCGGGTGCTGACGATTACATGACAAAGCCGTTTCATTTTGAGGAACTGCTCGCAAGAGTCCGGGCGCTCCTCCGCAGAAGAAGCCAGGACAAGTCGGCAGTTCTGCAGGTCGGCCATTTGGTTTTAGACCCCGTAACACGGAAAGTCACACGCGAAGGGAAACAAATCAGGCTGACCTCACGGGAGTTTGCACTCCTGGAATATCTTATGCGAAACAAGGGCAAAACGCTTTCGCGGGCGCATATTGCACAGCACGTTTGGAACGTGAGTTTCGACATGGAATCGAACGTAATCGATGTCTATGTGAAACTGCTCCGCCAAAAAGTGGACAAAGACTTCAAGAGGCAGCTGATTCATACAATCGTCGGAATGGGTTACGTCCTCAAGGATGAAGATGAGATCGATTAGATCCAAGATCGTTTTCTTATTTGCCGTGATATTCGGGCTCACTCTGACTGCCTTCGTCTGGTCACTGTACCTGGTCTACGCGCGCCAAAGCGCACAGAATTTCGATCTTAATTTGAGTAACGACGCCCTTGAGGTAGTAGACCTGATAAAGGGAGACGAGTTCTTGGAACAAGAAATCATTTCCGGGCTGATCCACCGATCCTTCATCATTCCTTCAGGAGCAAACAAATATATTCAAGTGATGTCCTTCGAAGGAAATATCATTCTGAAATCCGCCGACCTGAAAGAGCTGAACCTGCCGGTGGACCCGGCGGTCATAGGCCTGGCCTTTACCCAGCATCAAGTATTTGAAAACCTCGACCGCTCGATCTCTGATAGGCTTGCCATAAAGGGGACGCTCCGAATGGTAACGTACCCGGTATTAGACAACGGGATCCCAAGGTATGTGGTCCAGGTTGCCTCCGACACTTCAACACTCGACCAGTCGCTCTTTCAGCTCCGATTGCTTTTGTTCATTTCCGTACCGCTTACCATACTCCTGGCCGCAGTCGGCGGATTCTATGTGACCAAGAAGGCTTTCGATCCAATTAATCGGATAATAAGGACGGCAAAATCAATCTCGGTTGAGCACCTCGACAGACGCCTTGAAGCTGGAAAGGTGGACGATGAGATATCACGTCTCTCCAAGACTTTGAACGAGATGTTCGACAGAATAGAGGAAGCCTTCAAACTCCAGAAGCAATTCACGGCCGATGCGTCGCACGAATTGAAAACGCCACTCACGATCCTGCTCGGTGAAATTGAGGTGGCTCTGAACAATCCTCGGACTTCGGAAGATTACCAAATCACTCTAAGAAGCGCAGTGGAAGAAATCAGGAGAATCACGAAGATAGTTGACGACTTGCTGACAATAGCGAGACTTGAGAGCGGCCAGCTTCCGCTTCAAAGATATCCTGTCAGAGTCGATGAACTTCTGTTAGATGCGATTTCGAGAGTATCAAGCTACGCGGCGCAGCACGGCGTCGGCGTGAATTATGAAGTCAAGAATCTCTCCGGCCATGAAAGTGAAGAGATTTTCGTCGAGGGAGACCGTGACAAGTTGCTGAGTGTGTTCATCAACTTGCTTGATAATGCCGTTAAATATTCGAACAAAGGGAGTACGGTAAGAGTTGCCCAGAAAATTGAGGACAAGTTTGCAAGGATTGAGATCGCCGACAGAGGAATTGGAATTCCCTCAACCGATCTTCCGCATGTGTTCGACAGATTCTACCGTGCGGACAAATCGAGGTTGACAGAAGGTACCCAGCGAGGAACCGGGTTGGGGCTTTCGATATCGAGATTCCTCGTAGAAGCTCACGGCGGTACCATCAGCATCGAAAGCCGCGAACATGAAGGGACAACCGTCACCGTGAGACTCCCGGTCATACATCCTGACGAGATGACAGAGTTGCAGCGGCTAGACTCCGTGACCTAAAAAAAAGAGCGACTCTCGCCGCTCCTAACTCCAGAAACGTTTTTCTGATTCAGACTTCCAAAATCTCTTTTTCTTTAATTGCCAATATTTCATCAAGATGCTTTATATATTTGTCGGTCAATTTTTGAACCTCGGTCTCGCCGCGTTTGCGTTCGTCCTCCGAAACGTGCTCTTCTCTTTCGGCTTTCTTCAAATGTTCGTTGGAATCCCGTCGAATATTCCTTATCGTGACACGGCCATCCTCGACAAACTTTTTCGCAACTTTCACCAATTCCTTCCTTCTCTCTTCGGTCAAAGGGGGAACAGGAAGCCTGACCAATGTTCCATCGTTCGAAGGAGTTAGACCCACGTTTGCCGCCAGTATAGCTTTCTCGACATCGTGGATGATCGTTTTATCCCAGGGCTGAACTGTGATGAGGTGCGCATCGGGAGTCGAAACGGTCCCAATCTGCGCTATCGGCAATTTCTTCCCATAGTATTCAATTCTCACATCATCCAACAGGGCGACCGTGGCTTTCCCCGATCTCAGCTTTGACAATTCCTGACGCGAAAACTCGACCGCCTTCTTCATCTTGTCTTCTGTTTCATGGATTATTTTATCCAGCATGACATCCTCCAAATTATTGAATGATAATTCTGAATATGATCGAACTGTTGAGCCGATTTCCTGACCGGTCACGAGCTTCTTCAGATTTCCCGTAGCTGTCATATCAAAAACAACAATCGGCAGTTTATTTTCTTTGCAGAGTGTTATGGCTGTCAAGTCCATCACTTTAAAATCCTTGTTCAGCACATCCATGTAGGAAATCTCACGAATCTTAACGGCGTGCGGATTTGTTTCCGGGTCAGAATCGTAAATACCCGTCGACCCGTGTGCCTTTGATGATCACGTCGGCTTTGATCTCAACGGCCCTTAAGGCTGCAGCAGTGTCCGTCGTGAAATACGGATTACCTGTTCCGGCGCCGAAAATTACAACTCTCCCTTTTTCGAGATGGCGGATCGCACGGCGTCTAATAAACGGCTCGGCGATTTGCTCCATGGTGATTGAGCTCATCAGTCTCGTATAGATTCCTTTTTTCTCAAGTACGTTTTGCAGGGCGAGCGAATTAATCACTGTCGCAAGCATGCCCATCTGGTCGCCGACAACCTTATCGACGCCGTCTGCCGCCGCAGCTATCCCTCTATAAATGTTTCCGCCGCCGATGACAATACCGACCTCAACACCGAGCGAGAGCACGGACGCCAATCTCACCTGAAAAATGGTTCAACATTTCGGGGTCGATCCCATACCCCTTTTCTCCCATCAAAGACTCCCCGCTCAACTTCAAAAGTATCCGCTTAAATTTCAGTTCCACTCCTGCTCCTTCGTAATTAACTATTGCAATGCAATTATAAAAAAACGTCCCGACCGAGTTCAACTCAGTCGGGACGGATTTCCACACCCGAAATTTCAAGCCCTGGGCTGGGCAAGAGACAACTCGTCACTTCGTCCCATCGACTCCGAGCTCAAATCTCTGAAACCTTCTGATAGAGACATTTTCGCCGGTTTTCGCAGTCATGTCCATGATAAGATCCTTTAATCACGCGCTGCGGATCCTTAATAAAAGCTTGTTCGAGCAGGACAACTTCTTGATAGAATTTTTCAAGTTTGCCGTCAGCGACCTTTTCAACAATCTCCTCAGGTTTCCCTTCCCCTTTGGCTTCTTCTCGGAAATTGGTTTTCTCCTTTTCCACCAACGCCGCCGGGATTTCCTCTCTGGCAATGACGAGAGGGCTCATCGCCGCAATCTGCATTGCGAGGTCCCGGGCAAGTTGCTTGAATTCATCGGTTCGCGCCACGAAATCGGTTTCGCAGTTTATCTCAACCATTGCACCAATTCTTCCGCCTGCATGAATATAAGATTCGACAACGCCTTGCTTTGCTTCACGTCCTGCCCGTTTTTCAGCAACCTGCGCGCCGCGCGCACGAAGTATTTTCTTGGCCTGCTCGACATCACCGCTCGCTTCCTGCAGTGCTTTCTTGCATTCCATCATTCCCGCGCCAGTTACTTCGCGCAGCGATCTTACCATTTCCGCAGAAATTTCCATTCTTACTTACCACTCTCTTCTTTTTTTGAGGCATCGGAGGCCTTTGCCGGCTGTCCAACCATGGCCTCCATTTTCAATTCGCTTGAACGCTGACTTCCTTCGATGTACGCGTCCGTCAGCGCCTTCAATACAACTTCAATCGCCGTCACAGCATCATCATTTGATGGAATCACGTAATTGATCGGATCAGGATCGCAATTTGTATCGACCATTGCAAAGATGGGTAATCCGAGTCTCGAAGCTTCCGCGATGGCGATATGTTCTTTCTTTATATCGACCACAAAAACAGCACCCGGAAGCTTGTTCATGTCACGCACACCCGACAAGGATCTTATCCAGCTTGTCCTTTTCTCTTTTGAGATGAAGACCTTCTTTCTTTGTCATGCTTTCGACTAGTATTATCGGTCTCCAATTTTTCGATGTGCTGGAGCCGGCGCACGCTTTTTCTTATCGTCCTGAAGTTTGTCAGCATTCCGCCTAACCACCTTTCGGTCGCATAATATACTCCCGCACGTTCTGCCTGTTGACGAATTATTTCACGCGCCTGCTTCTTCGTTCCGACGTAAAGAATCTTTTTCCCTTCCGCCGCAAGATTTGCAATTGCCTCACAAGCTTCATCGATAAGATGCTGGGTTTGACGTAAGTCTATAATATGAATGCCGTTGCGCTCCATGAAGATATAGGGTTTCATCTTTGGATCCCAGCGGCGAGTCAGGTGACCGAAATGTGCACCTGACGAAAGAAGTGACTCTAAACTTACTCTTGGCATAAATGTTCCTTTGGTTTTTCACTCAGAGGCTCGACCGCCTCGAAGGTGACTTCTACTCCCGTCATCTTCACGCAGAATCCCGCCTCGACAAGTGGTCGGGACACCACTGCGTAAATTCCTGACCCGAAAGAACCCAGCAAGGAAGTCCGCCGCAGTAAAGCTAACGGACTCGGAAGTATGATTTTTATTTAGTTAATTAACGCTTTGTCCACTGGAACCGTTTGCGCGCTTTCTTGCGGCCATATTTTTTTCGCTCGACCATTCTTGGGTCGCGGGTTAACACGCCTGCCGCACGCAACCTTGCGCGCATCTCTTCGCCTTCCTTGACCAAGGCTCTCGCAATCGCAAGCTTCAGTGCTCCTGCTTGACCTGTCAATCCACCCCCACCAACATTGCGTAAACATCATATTTCCCTTGCGTCTCAGTAGCCTCGAATGGCTTGAAAAGTTCATTCTGGACAGACACCACCGGAAAATACTCAAAATGTGGTTGTTCGTTTACAAAGATTTTTCCTGTCCCCGGAACAAGTCTTGCTCTCGCAGTGGAAGTTTTTCTTCTTCCGACAGCAAACAGTATATTTTGAATGGAAGGCATCAAATCTCCTGATTATAATTCGATCGAGGGACGGTTTTTGAGCCTTGTGCGGATGATCCGGACCGGCATAGACTTTCAGTTTTGTAAACAGGCGCGCTCCAAGCCGGTTCTTTGGCAGCATTCCTTTTACCGCATGTTCTATCACGGTTTCCGGCTTCTTACCGATTAATTCTCTGTACTTCACATACGTTGCGCCGCCCGGATAGCCGGTATAATGGAAATAAACCTTTGTTTCCGATTTTTTCCCCGTTACCTTGACTTTACCGGCATTAATTACGACCACAAAATCACCTAGGTCACTGTTGGGTGTGAATTTTGTATTATCCTTACCTCGCAGAAGAGTCGCAACCTTTGTCGCCAATCTTCCGAGAGTCTTTCCGTCAGCATCCACAACGAACCATTTTCGCTGCGTGTCCTTTGTCGTAAAACTCTTAGTGGAATAATCAGATGACAATTCTTTTCTCCAATTTTGCCTAGTAATATAGCCATTCGATGCAAATCAGTCAAGATAAAGCGGAACTAAAGTTAACATGACTAAACGTTCTTGAGAACCATTGCCGAAAACGTTAAAATGAGACCGGAATTCTCCCCGGAAATCATGTTCAATACTTAATCCGAAATCACAATTGAAAGGAGGACAAATGGCTAAATGGACTTGGCGGGGAATGACACTGAGCGGCAAATCGCTGCCATCACACACTGAGGCGGCCCATGTACCAGGCGGGGGAATAATCCGCGAACTGGTCTTTGGTGCAAATGATGGACTCGTGGCAGCATTCGCGGTCGCCTCCGGCGTCAACGGAGCCGGCGTGAAAAGCAGCGTCATTCTCATCGCCGGATTGGCCGAACTTATCGGTGGTACGATCTCAATGGCGTTGGGCGCCTATCTCTCGACTAAATCCCAGATTGAGTACTACCGGGGCGAAATGAATCGGGAGGCTTATGAAGTGGACAATTTCCCTGATGTTGAGAAGCGGGAAATTAAAGATATTTATGAGGCGAAGGGTTTTACGGGTGAGATACTTGATCAGATCATATCACACATAACCTCAGACAGGAAACGATGGATAGATATCATGATGAATGAAGAACTTGGATTGTCACTTGACCAGAGCACCTCTCCATTGAAATCTGCCACCGCTACTGGCCTCGCTTATATGTTCGGCGCCTTCATGCCGGTGATTCCGTACGTCTTCGCCAAACCCGCTGCTGGCTTAATAGCAAGCGCGATAATCACTCTGACTGTATTGTTCGGAGTCGGGGCAGCCAAAACAATAGTGACAGGAAAGAATTCGCTACGGAGCGGGTTTGAAAGCATGGCAATAGGCGGGCTGGCAGCGGCTGCGACTTTTCTTGTAGGAAGAATATTCGCCAGCTAGGGAGTCTACCGACAATCGAGACTCCTCTGTGATCGAATGATTCACTCCTTTCATCCTCTGACGAAACGAGATGTAACATCATCGATATCCCGCTCCGGGTTTGCCAGGGAGCCAGTCGCTTATCATTTCGATCCGAACAACGTCATGGTTGTGTCCCAAAAATCCTGTCGCCCGCATCGCCGAGTCCAGGAAGGATATATCCGTCTTTGTTCAGCTCACGGTCAAGCACCGCCGCGTAGATTCTCACATCGGGGTGCTCTTTCTCAAGGAGTTTCACTCCTTCAGGTGCTGCGACGATACAGTTTAGTCTGATGTTTGCAGCTCCGCGGGCTTTTAAGTAACCGATTGCTGCGGCGGCACTGCCGCCAGTCGCAAGCATAGGGTCAATCAAAATCACCACGCTGCCTGATGAATCGGGAGGAAATTTGGCATAGTAGTCTACCGGTTTGAGCGTCGCTTCATCGCGATACATCCCTATATGACCGACCTTGGCATTTGGGATGAAACTCAAGTACGCCTCAAGCATGCCAAGCCCCGCTCGAAGGACCGGAACCAGTATCACCTTGTCCGCAATAATTGAACCTTCGGTTTTCTCCAATGGTGTTTCAATTTGTCTTGTTCAACAAATGAAGATCCTCCGTTACGCGGTAAACCATCAGGGATGCAAGTCTTCTAAGCACAATTCGAAAGTCCTCGCTCGAAGTAGTTCTATCTCTGAGGATACTAATGTCGCGTCTAACTAAAGGATGATCGATTACAGTCAAATTATTCATTGTCGTACGTAGTTGAAGCTGAGCTGATCAGAATTGAAAATGCCCGGCAAAATAGCTGCGCCGGGACGGTTACAAATTGTGCATAACATTTCTTGCTATTGGAGGCTGTCGCTAAGTTGTTTGATAGATTCGAAAGACCAATCCGGCACAATCCCGAAGTGATCACTGTAGGACTCGTTGTGTTTTCCGGTCTTTACCAGAATGCCGATCAAGCCAGCATCCATAGCACCCTTGATATCTGCTTCGATCTCGTCCCCTATCATTGCAAATTCTGCAGATAGCCACCTTTGGCCCGTTTCCACTCTGATGTCATGAACCGCGAGGTTGAAGAATTGTCGCGACGGTTTCCCTATAATTCTCGCTTGTTTTCCCGTCGAGTATTCGAGGCCTGCCACAAAAGCACCTGCATCAATTTGCAGCCCTTCAGCGTCCCTGAAAAATCTGTTCTTCTGCAAAGCAATCAATTCCGACCCGCCCATCACAAGCTTAAATACCTTATTCATCGTGGTGTAGTCCATCGCGCCCCCGATGTCCCCGAGGACTACATAGTCAGGATTCTTTTCGGAAACATCAATGCCTTTGAATTCATTGACCAAGTCATTGGACAGGACAAGGAAACACTTGACGCCGCCGAAGGTTCTAAGTAACTCCGCAGTTGCTGACGCAGCAGTGAATACTTCTTTTTCGGCCACAAGTATGTTCAACCGCTGCAACTTGCTTACGATTTGGCTCCGGGACAGAACAGTTGAGTTTGAAACTATCCTAAAGACCCGATTCTGTTCGCGCAATTTGGTTATGAATTCGCTCGCGCCGGGGAGCAGTGTCTCACCAACATTAAGTGTCCCGTCAAGATCAACCAGCCATCCTTTGACATTCTCAAGCGTATTCAAATCAATTCCTATCCAGAGATTTAAACATTAACGCATGAACCAAGATAAGTCGCTCGGGATGCATGAGTACCGCCAACAATCTACAAAAGAAAAATCGGTCTTCCTATGCCCTACCGGAGATCACACGATTTCTTAGTTTATCTCTTACCATGAAGTCTTAGAATGGCCATAAATCTCCAACTCTCCATTCACATGAAGACTACTGTCCTCGATGCCGCTGGAACCCATCATCGGAGCGTGGCAAAAGAAACAATTCTGCGCAGTCGGCCCCTGGTACGTCGGCGTGATTCCGTTTATCGCTCCATGGGGCGGTAGTCCATGGCACGATCCGCATGAATCCTGGTTTGTTCCAACGCTGGTCCAAGTCGGCGTGAAGTTATTTCCGTTCTTAAAATTGCCATGACAATATGTGTTGGAGCATTGCAGAGTTTGATAATTTAAAACAGGCGAAGGTGTCACGGTGGCAACCGAGTCCTGATAGAAACTCGTGCCCGGCAAGTTCGTCTTGGTGAGAGCGAGACCCGAAAACAAAACCGTTGCCCCGCCGCCGAACGGATGCTGCCCCGGACCAGCTGTCTTTGGTATGGCATGGCATGTGGAGCAATCGATAGCTCGAAACGTGCTGCTGCTTCCTAAGTGGCTTTGATGCGCACCGACACCGGGATACGATGTAAGTGAATTGCCCACCAAGTCTTTTGGCGGCGCCGCGTTCACTGAATTCCCATGACACGTGTTGCATGCAAGCGTACCGTTGGCAAGCAAACTATCGCTTCCTTGGTGGCACTGGTAGCATGACACTTGCGCAGTCCCGCCGTTGAGATCACTTCCGTGACAAGAAGTACAAGCTTTCGTTTGGAAATTCTGAGATCTTATGTAAGTGCCGTGAAAATTCTGTGAAGTTAAATCAGTCCAGCCGACGGGATGAATTGTGGATTGTGACTGAACAGGAGCCAAAACGTTGTTTTGCAGTTTGCCGCAAGAACTAAGAATCAAGCCAGACATGAGGAGAGAACAAATGAAGTATGTTGTCTTATTCCGAATGATGCGGCTTTTCATTTTCCACCTCCCGGGTTGCTTCCATGACAATACCCGCAGAACCCTATCCCTGGTTTGCCGCCCGGGTGAGTGTTGGGATCCGTATGGCAAGTGAAACAAACTGCCCCCGGATCGTTACACCAGCTTCCACAATCGACGTCGCGCATAAAGAAAGCAGCGTGAGTCTTCGGGTCATTCCCTTTTATTCCGTCGGGATCGGTGTGACATATTATACAGGTCGGGTCTGCGCCCTGAGCATCGTGGCAACTCGCGCAGCTTTCAATATCTTTTCTGGCATATTGGGCGTGACGGCCGCCGCCACTCCCAACACCGAAAGTCGTGAAGTCGCCGCCATCATGCCAGACCGGTTTGATGCGCGGACCGTTAGCATCCGAGTTGTGACACTGCACGCAGAACGTCCTCTCGTCATGACAGGTATAACAATTGCTCTCCCTTCCCTTCGCATCGAATGAATGGATGAAACGATAGTTGTCAGGATGGACTTTCTCCGCCGTCACCTCCCCATGAGTTGTTAACGGAGAAAGCGAGGGAGTTGAAGGTATGTACAGTTGGCCTGGCGTCAGATCTTTCGCCATGTTAGAGGCGTCATGGCATTCCTGGCACGTGGCCGGACTATGGCATGACTTGCAGTCATTTTGCGGCCCGGAAACATTTACAAAATCTTTGTGCTGATTGATGAAGTTTGACTCGTGATGCGAATCCGGGACCAGCTTAATCAGATCAGTATGGCAAGATTCACATCCACCCGGCGCAGATCTCACTGCAAAGGTGGTATCCTCCGGATTTGCATTGGTCTCCACATTTCCGTGACACGTCGTGCACAACTTCATCTTTGGAACTACGTTCGCAGCGTCTTCCGCATAGTCCACCTTTTCGAGTCCCTGATGGCAGGTCTCGCATTTCATCTTTAGGTCGCCTGCATGTTGCTGGTGAGAGAAGAACACCGAACTTTCGGGTTGAATCAAGTCTTGATATTGCGTGCTGTCCGAGGAAGTATGACAGAACTCGCACTTCGTGGAAGCTTTATCATGACACGTGTAGCATGTCTCCATCGAAGGCAACAGCCGGTCAGTCACATTGGAGCTTGAGAGAACTGCAGTGTGACAGTCGGCGCAAGCCACTCCGACGTCGTTGATATGCTTTGAATGAGAAAACTTTATGACGTTTGAGTTGACGACCTTTGGTGCATCTTTGACGGCGAACAAATTGGAAACCGACAGGAGCGCCGCGGCAAAAGCAATTCCGATTAGTCTAATCTTTTTCATTGGCGTCTCACTCACTCCGCACTCAAGTTACTGAAGAAATAGTAGTTCAGTTGTAAGTAGCCCCGGAAATCATTTTTGTAGATCGGGTCCTGATAGTACTGGCCCTGCAGCGTAAGGGAGAGAAGGTTTAACGGCCTGTAAGTCACTCCAAGAGAGCCACTGTACAGATGGCTCGTTGGCAATGAATCCGCTTGCAGTATTTTGTATCCGGTCACAGCCCCGGATGCTATGAGCAGAAGCTTCCGCTCCAGCAACGGATAGATGAACTGAGCGCTGACGCCGTTGAGGCTGCCTGCAAATCCGTCGTTGTGAGAAAAGTTCAGACTGAACTGGTAGCAATTCATTCCGACCGTGTATTGATTCGATTGGTCACCGGTGTAGTAAATCTTGTTGAAAGAACCGTAAGCTACGATGTCCTTGGTGAATAGGAAACTCAGCCCTAAATCGTACTCGTCGGTCCCGCTATGGTCGAAAACGGAAAAGATCGAGTTAAAGGGGAGCCTTGCATCGCGATGGAAATAGCCAAGATCTGCGGAAACAACTGTTATAGGCGAATAGCGCAGCGAAACTTCCGTGCGATTCCATTCTTCGTAGTTCAAATCGTAGTCGAGCCTTAGATACCCGGAAATATTCTGAGTATAATAGAAAAGGTCTCCGGAGACGAATTGACTCGCCACTGAGGACGGATCAATGAGAACCAGATGGACATCAGTCGGAGCATCAATGCTGTCTCTTCTCAGGGCGTAGTAGCTTTCGGGCTTGAACGTCTTGTCAACGTATGCCCCCCCGATTTTGAAGTTCTCAAAAGGCGAATAGCTCGCTTGGGCGCCGTAAACCATGTTGTCCTTCAGACTTGGATTCAGTTTAAAAGTCTCATCCACTGGAGGTAGTGCACCGCCGAAAGCAACCAGAGAAATCTTGTTTTCTAGAAATCCGGCGTTCGCACTAATGCCGTCGAAAGATGAGATGCCGACCCGCTGGAATACGGGCTGCCTCCCTAATTTTAGGTTGACGATCCCACCGAGGTCACGTGCTTCCAAGTACAGGTTTCCCGCTCGAAGAAGAGGATCGTTCGGTGCCTTAGTCAAGAAATCGTTCGTCGCGAGTAAATATGTGTGCAGCTGATAATCGCCTGAACCGAAATTTAGCTGCATGGCTTCAAAACCGCGCAAACTCATCTTGGCAATATTAGTCGTATCATATTGCTGGTAGGAATAAAAAGTCGTCATGAAACGTCCGCTGACAGACTGTGCGAACGCTCCTGCATAAAAGAAGAGGACTGCGGACGCCGCTAGAATGGTTGTAACGATGTGGTTCCTTACAAGCGACTCATGCGGCTTCTGATCGAAACCAAAGTTCGACAGCATCCCCACTTGAGTTGGTCGCTCATTGGACGTCTCGATTCTCCGACACGCCGAAGCCCAGAAGACACGAATCGGCTCATTGCCGTGTGGCATACCTTTCACAATCCACCTTCCTTTATACGGGTGTGTGTAATAGAAAGCGCGGTATTTACTGCTTGGGAACCGGGTGAGCTATTTCTGCCCACATTTTCTTAAAGTCGAAGGATTTGAATGTCGGGCTCTTCTTGTTATGGCAGGTCTCGCACTGCTTTTCCGCGCTACCGTCGTCCAAGAGACAACGAAGTCAGTCCGGCTGCAATGGCTTTTTGATGATCCTTCATCGTTGACATGGTCTTGTAGTCATTTCCGGCACCATGACAAGATTCGCACTGTACGCCGTCTTCTTTGCTGAATTTCGGGTCCTATCATCGATGCAGGTTCATCAAAGGCAGTTTGGTGGCACACCAAACATTCTTTTGCGTCGGCCGCCTTCCCTTTGACTCCGTGCGCAGTTGCAATCTTATCCGCGTCGGCTGATTCAAGGACTTTCATTGCTTGAGAATGTTTGCTCGCCTGCCATTTTTGAAATTGCTGCCCATTTTTATCTGCCTTGTGACACATGCTGCAAACCTGGACGCCTACATATTGGTGCTTTGTTTCTCCCGCGAAAGAGATCATTGCTGTGAAAACAACGAGGCTTAGCATCAGTACGGCTGCTTTCATTGCTTACCTCCATTTTCGATTGGTGCGTAACGCATTTTCAGTTTAAGTATATATTCATTCACTGCATTAGAATCAAAACCATGCTAGATTAGCTGAGGCCACCACAAGCATCGCAGACGGTTCTGGTTGGCATTTTCTCAAGTTCGGTCTCTCCGATGAACTCAAAGCAGCTTTCACAAAATCCATATTTATCGTCGTGAAGCCTGGCCAGGGCAAGTTCAAGCTCTTTAAATTCGGTTTCGAGCTTCCTCGCCGTCTCACATCGATATTCCAGGTTCACCTCGCATCGCTTGTGCTCCATGTCGCACACACTGCAAATATATTTCTCCCCGCTTGGAAGGTCAACAAGTTCGTCAGGATGAAGTACATCATTTGCAGGACCGTACTGATTTTTCTTCTTACCAATGCTGCGAAATGTTCTTTCAATTCTCGGGCTAATCTTGCCTGACCAGTACTTGATTCTTTCGACGGTGGGGTTTCATTACCGTTTTCGACGACGATTTCATTTGCCCTTTCTTCTTTCTCCAGCAAACGTTCCAATTCGAGCGGGATGTTCATCCTCCATTTCCTCTTCGGTAATCGTGCCGAACAGCCAGGAAAGATTCATCGGATAAACATCTGGATTAAAAATAACAAAATAAAAATGCCAAACAACTATTGCAAGCGATGCTAATATCGCTTCATAGTAATGGATTAGGGTCGCAGCATCAAGACCAAGTTTTGTAAACAATCCCAACGAGAAGTTGTCAAACCAGAGGAGCAATCCGGTAGTCACCATGACAATCGTCCCCCAGATCAAAGCCCAATATTCCGCCTTTTCAATATAGCTGAACCGGTCGAACTTCGGACTTTCCTTTTGAAGTCCCAGATAGTATTTGACGACATCGGCAACGTCGCGGGCATCTTTGAGTCTTGGGAACCATATCGCGAATGAATTCCTTCCCGCGCTCCGTGAAAAATATATAGTAAAGATGGAATAGTGCCGTTGCAATAAGGAGGATGGCGCTTATTCGATGCACGAGGCTTCTTAAATCGAAAACTGTTTCTCCCCCGCCGCCTATTCGGCGAATCGCTGTGACCCACCAGGAGTCGGGAAACTTCAGCATGAATCCGGTGAGTACGAGGAGCGTGAAACTCACCAGCAAGCCCCAATGCTGCGTCATTTCCCACTTAGTCATCCTTGTGTAAAGCTTGGCACCCACGTGCAGATGAACCATATTGGGATTCCTCCTGTGTTTCAGTTTCCTTCGCGCTTTCTTTGCGAAATCAAAAATATTGTGAAGCGCCATCAACCCGATGACACTCGCTATCATCATGACATATATTTGAGAAATCCAGTAAAGAAGCGGGTCGTTCGGTGATGAAGGCAAAACATGTACTGCAGCCGAAGCAAACTGTGCGTCGGCACCCGGGTGGCATTTCCCGCACGTGGCAGCGAGGTTTGCCTTGTTTATTGAAGACAGCGGATCGGATGATGACCTTATATCGTGTGCGCCGTGACAGCTTGCGCAGTTGGCAACTGTAACCAGACCACCTCTTGTGGCAAGTCCGTGATAACTGTCAAGATAGCTGCCGACTGAATGTGACGGGAGGCCATATCTTTCGGTAAGTTTCACCGACGCATGACAGTAAGAACAAACTTGCGCAACATTTCCATCCGAGACTTGCGAAGATGGATTGCTCGGAGCGAGTATTTGATGATCTCCATGACAATCAGTGCAAACCGGGGCGTCCTTGTTCCCGGTCGCAACTGCAACCCCGTGGATGCCCAAAGAATACTTCTTCTCCACATTCTCATGACACCCGATCTGTCCGCAAGTTGATGGAGTATTGTTCCTGAAAATCTTTGCATTTGGATCGCCCGCCGGAAGCATTTCATGTGCACCGTGACAATCACTGCACGTAGCTGCCTTCAAGTTGCCTTTTGCGAGAGCAACCAGGTGCACGCTGTGCTTGATGCTCTCAAGAAATTCCGGCGACACCCCTGTCAGCTTGAGCACCTCCTTCTGTCCGAGATGACAAGAGAGGCAAATCTTCGGCTCATTTGCGCGACTCACCGGCGAATTCGGATCGCTGATTGAATCGATCCCGTGTTCATTGTGACAATCGGTACAGACAGGTGCAACAAGAAGTCCATTCTTGAATGCCCTGCCATGAGATGAATTCAAATAATGTTTCTCAACATCCCCGTGGCATTTACCACAAGTTGCAATAATGTTTGATCGGTTTACCGGAGAAGTCGGATCGCTTGCAGGCTTAATCGTGTGCGAGCCATGACAATCCACACAAGTCGCGCCGTTTCCCGTCTTCCTCACTGACTCTTCGTGTATGCTATGCTCATACGATTGGACAAGAGAGGTCAGTGTTTTGCCGCTAGTCGATTTCATTCCGTTAAAAAGTTTGGCATCAGTATGACATTTGAAACAGGCATTTCGCGAAACAACTTCTTTAGATATTTGGTCGGAATGAGCGGTATGACAGCTCACGCATGTGAGAATCCCGCTTACAAATGGTTTCGCATGGATGCCTGCATCCACGGCCCCTAAGATATCCTTATGACAAGTTCCGCAGACTGTATCTGCGGAAATCCTGCGCCCTTGCCTGACAACGGACATTTCGTGCGCCTTACCGTGACATGATTCACAGCCTATACTCTTGCCATCCACCATTGCTTTTGAGTGTGCTGAAATCAGGAAAGTCTTTTCCGTAGAGTGGCATGAAAGACATTTCTTATCGGTATTGATTTTGTCGGGTGACTGAATATCATGCTTGCCGTGACATTCATAACATTGAAGTTCGGAATGTGCTAACTGTTTTGGATGCTCGGCATCCTTCCCCAACGATACGTCGTGACAACTGCTGCAGTCCACCGCAGTGATAATTTTCTTGTGTGGAGTACTGTCAGGGTCGAACCCCACGTGACAATCGATGCACGAAGCGTCACCGTGGGTGGAAGATTTAAAGATTCTTTCATTCACATATAGACTGACAACGCCGCCATTCTTTGTCATTGTCAGAGTGGAATCGGAATGGCACGTCAAACAGTCATCGTTGGATTGGGCTCTAGCCAAAGAGCTGCAACTCACAAACACCAATAAAACCGAGTATTTGAGAAAGCCCGTCATCCGGGGGTGTCCCCTTTCTCATGCAGCGCTGCCTGGCATGAAGGGCAGAATCTCGAAGTTAAATCCTGCTCAAGCATGTCTATCGGAATGTCATGCCTGCAAATCACGCATTGACCGAACATACCCTTCTCGATACGCCTGATCGCAAAGACAAGTTCATTGAGCTCAGGCGTATCATATTTCGAAGCCGAAGAGATTACTTCCTGGTCGTTCGTCAACGCGTCGAATTCATACCGCGATGAAAGCATTCCCCTTACTCTGTCTATGGCGAGTTGGTTGAACCTTTGCAAATCTTCGGATTTCATTTATTCGACTTATTCGTTCGGACACAGCCGAAACGCGAGCGAACTCGCAAGAAGGTCGGAAAGGTCAGGGGGAATCCCATTAAATCTATTTCAGGCATCTCTTTAAAACACAATTCCACAAGCTGGTTTTCAGTTACGACCGCGAAAATATCTCCGCGCTCGACAAAAGGAGACTGCTGCCAGAGACTCATGAATATCGTCCCTGACAGCAGCAGGAGGAGAAAAATATCTAATTCTAGAAAAAATTCTTGGGCTGCCGAAATATGGCAGTGCCTTCCCCCGAGCGAGTAGCATTCAAATAAATCAGCAGCCCAAAACTCGTTTGCGTTCGTACTAATTCCACAATCAAACTCTTTTTCATTCAAGCCAATCAATAAGTTGACTCTTCAGGTCGGCAAGCCGAAAACTCGTCAATGCCCTGAGGCAGAATAATTTGACTTGGCAAGAGTCTTCTTGATTGTCTCGCTAAGTTGTCTCAGGTTAAGCGGACTGTCCGACAACATAATAGTGTGGTTGTCGGCAACATTGTAATCCTCATCGCATGATTGAACTATGAGAAATTTCTCACACTTCAGATTCTTCAAAGATACTCCTCAACCGTTCCGAATGTCTTGTAGGCGCATAAATTATCCCAAGTCAAATTCTCTTCTTCACCGATTACCTGACCCGAAACCCGTCTTCACTCATATCCTTCTTTGCTAAGAAACTTATCAAGAATTTCGAACATTGCCTGTTCATCGGCAATAATTCCTAAAATATATTTCTTCTCAACCGTCTTCATTCCATGTATCTCTGACTTCAACCTGCATGCCAGTCCTCAGACACCGCACATTTGCTGTAAATTCCTTACTTTCTGGTGAAAAAAGCTATTGAAATAATCAACAGCTCCTCCGTTGCGTAATTATTCCTTATGTCTTAGTGGAATAATTACGCATATTAGCCAGACTCCAAACAACCTGCTTCATTTTCCAATCGTCGGCGCATCAGATATCATTGAAACTTAGCGTTCGGTTTGCAAACTTGTGCGAGGATATCAGGCAAAGAGAATGTTCAGCACACTTCGAGCTAAGCTCATCGCGGGATTCACGATATTGGTTCTAATCAACGTTGTTGTGAGCGTTTGGTCTATCTACAATTTTCATGAATTGACCTCAGCTGTAACAACGATGATCGGCCAAAACTACCAGAACGTCATCGCAGCACAAAGCATGTTGGAGAATCTAGAACGAGACAACAGCGCACAATTGCTCATGTTGAGCGGTTACAGCGATGCAGGTTATATCCAGTTTCAAGATAACCAGAAGAATTTCTTTGCCGCATTTCAACAAGCGGTGACTTCGAACGGACTGGAGAAAAAGGGAGCTGAAATACTGGGCCGGATCAGTTCCCTCTATTTGAAATACTCTAACGACACAGATACTCTCAAAGAGACCATTATAACGATGAGACCCCGGGCAGCGCAAGACTACCACTACAATAATATCATGCCTGTACTCGACACGATAAAATCAGAATGCTTCCAATTGTTGGATATAAACAATAGTGCTCTCGTTCAGGCAGATGAGAAAACCAACATGATTGCGAGCCAAGCTACACTGGCTGTACTCGGCGCGGCTCTCGTCGCAATATTGATGAGCATTGGAGCCAGCTGGAAATTTTCGCAATACATCACGGAACCCGCCGAAAGACTTACAGATACTGTTAGAAAGATCGGTCGGGGGTTTCTCGACGTGAGGGCCGATGTCAGTTCGCGTGATGAAATCGGTGAGTTGAGTCGCGAGTTCAACAAGATGGCTGAACGTATCCAGCAATACGAGGAAATCAACATAGAAAAACTGATTTCGGAAAAGAATAAGTCCGAAGCGATAGTCAGCACCATCTCCGACCCGATCATTGTCGTCGACGAAGCGGGGAAAATCATTTTAATGAACAAATTAGCCGAGGAGCTGTTTTCAATCGTCGAAATCGATGCGGTGAAGAAGGACTTTGAAGCCGCCATCCACAATCAGGACCTCGCGAAGTATTTGAGGAGTTCCCTGGAAGGTAAATTGCTCGACATCCCTCCCTATTTCGAATTGAAATCTGGAGACGAGAACAGGTATTTCAGAATAAAGATAAATCCGACCCTCAGAAGCTCCGGCAGAATCGCAGGTGCCATCTTGATACTCCAGGATGTCACTCAATTCAAAGAGTTGGACAAGATCAAATCGGATTTCATGGCCAGAATTTCGCACGAATTCCGGACTCCTCTTACTTCGATCAATATGACCCTCGACATCCTAAAGGATGAGCATATAGGTCACGTCAACAAGAAACAGCGTGAGCTCTTGGCTGCCGGTAAACAGGATGCTGAACGGCTGACAAAGTTGGTGCGTGAGCTGCTCGAGCTTTCAAGAATAGAATCCGGGAAATTCAAATTGAAAGAAGATCCGGTCGAAACGAAATCTTTGGTCGAATTCTCTATCCAGCCAGTTCTCCTCCAGTTTAGCGACAAGAATGTTGGACTCGTGGTCAACACAGACGACACAATTCCTGATTTCCTTGCGGATTACCAGCAGCTTTCTTGGGTAATTTCAAATCTCGTTACGAATGCATTAAGATTTACGGAACCTGGTGGGACTGTCACCGTTGACTCCAGCCTGAATGGAGATAATCTCATAGTTTCTGTTCGCGACACCGGTTGTGGAATTGTGAAAGAAGAACTCGACAAAGTCTTCGACAAGTTCGTCCAGTTACTGGATTCGACGAGCCCTTCGCCCGGTTCAGTCGGACTCGGCCTTTCCATTGCAAAAGAGATCGTCGAATTTCACGGCGGAAGAATTTGGGTTGAAAGCCAGATTGGCACAGGTACTGTTTTCACTTTTTCGATTCCGATTAGCAATAGAATTGCAGGTGAGAGGAAAATCTCAGCATGAAGGCCAACGTATTACTGGTCGACGACGAACCGAATATTCTGAGGACAATGAAAATATGTCTTGAGTCGATCGGGCTCGAAGTCACAGCCCTCTCCAGATCCGACGAAGCGCTGAAAGTCGCCAACCAAAGACAATTCGACATTGCGTTCCTCGATTTAAAGATGTATCCGCTGGACGGCCTTCAGCTTCTTGCGGAGATCAGAAAGATCTTTCCGGACATAATTGTAGTAATTGTGACGGCCCACGGATCGGTGGACACTGCCGTTCAAGCGATTAAACAAGGAGCGTACGATTATTTACAGAAACCTTTTGATTTCCAGGAACTCCAGCACTTTGCGCAAAAAGTCTACGATAATTTCAGGCTTCAGAAACAGCTGAAAGATCTTCAGCAGCAACTCAATCAATATCAGGCCGCTGAGGATATTATTACGACAAATCCACATATGCTGTCTTTGCTCAATCTTGCAAGAGAGGTTGCCGACACTAACATCAGCGTTTTAATTGAAGGCGAGAGCGGGACGGGCAAGGAGCTTATGGCAAGGTTCATTCACAGGTCCAGCTCAAGACGAGATGCGCCGTTTGTCACGGTAAACTGCGCGGCTCTTTCGGAAAGTTTGCTGGAAAGTGAGCTTTTCGGGCATGTGAAAGGCGCGTTTACAGGCGCTGTCAAGGACCGACAGGGGAGGTTCGAAATGGCAGACGGCGGGACGGTGTTCCTGGACGAAATCACGGAAATCCCAACGACGACGCAGGCAAAGCTCCTTCGCTTCCTGCAGAACCGCGAGTTTGAAAGGGTCGGCGATTCTCAAACCCTGAGAGTGGATGTCAGGTTCATCGCCGCAACAAATCGAGACCTCAAAGAAGCGTTGAACTCGAACCGCTTTCGAGACGACCTTTACTACAGGGTTAACGGAGTGACTATAAAATTGCCTTCGCTCCGTGACCGCCACGAAGACGTGCCGATCCTGATAAAGCACTTTATCGAAAGATTCGGAAAAGACAAGCAGCCGGAAGTCAGCCCCGAAGCCTTCAAGATGCTGACTGACTACCAGTGGCCCGGAAATATCAGACAGCTTGAAAATGTAATCGAACGATGCTGTGCTGCTTGCTCACGGCAGAAAAATAGAAACATATCACCTGCCCGACGAAATCCAAAGCAAAGAGAGCAAACGGCTCGTTTCACTTGAAGAAATGGAAAAAGATTATATTGCGAGAGTCGTGAATGAGACACCCACGGTTGAAGAAGCGTCAAAGATCCTCGGAATAGATCCCGCTACCCTCTGGCGTAAACGGAAGAAATACGGATTGTAGCGAGCTGTGTTAAGCTAATTGGTCTAGTGCCTTCCGTACCGGCATAGGCGAATCTCCTTCGTAGATGGGAAGGATGGTGCATGCATCCATTCGTGATCATCCAAGAAAGCGACTGCCAGGTGAAATGTACCTCCGCGGGCTTAGAGCGGCAAATTAAAGGAAAAAAAAGAAGCTTGTTTTGTCAAGGGGCGGCGTGATATGGATTCAGCCACCAATGCGACATGCACACTACGGCGTCACGAATTCATGTTCATGCGGGCGAACAGTCAAGACAGGACACGGCGCTTTCCTGACCACTTTGTCTGCCGTACTTCCGAAAAGCACATGATCCATACCAGTTCTACCGTGCGACGAGATGACAATGAGGTCTGCGTTTTCTGACTTAGATATTTCCACAATTTCGATAAACGGTTTACCCACCCTTATTATCGAAGTTGTTCTGATATTGCCGGGTATCTCCTTCGCGATAAGATCATTCAGCTGTTCTTCACTGTGCTTGCGGATTTCTTCTTCCATTGCCGGAATGCTCACCTGGCCAAAGCTGAAATCCGCAGGATAAACGATCGGCTCGACGACGTGAAGACGATCAAGTTCAGAACCGAAAAGACCCGCAAAAGTCACCGCATATTTCAGAGCGTGTAAGCGAATACTCCGAAAAATCCTGAGGAACAACAATCTTCTTAAGTTAACGGTTGCCATTTTGTTCCCTCCTATTTTTTGCTGCCAAGTTTTTCCAACTCCGCATTCAATTTCCAAGCTGCTCATTGCTTACGCTGAAGCCGGGTCCCGATAACTTCTCCGAGCTTGAAAAGAATCTTTGTACCCAATTTGGGGGAACGGCTCAAAAGATTCACAGATCGGGCCTAAAAACCCGATGATCGTGAGTCGACTCTCGCTATTGCCGTCGCGCTCCGTGGGGATTCATCCAGCAGAGAAAGGTCTCCGAAGAAATCACCGGGCGCGAGACGAGCAAGCTTCTTTTCTTCCCACCGGCCCCGTCGCGAAAAATTATCTCTCACTTCCCCTTTTTCAATGACATACATTCCGAGACCTGGATCGCCCTGTGTAAAGATGGTCTCGTCCGCGGCGTACTGACGGCGGTGAACAATCGAGATCACCTGACTCAGTTCCCTCGATGTCAATTGGGAAAAAATCGGAACTCCCGACAGCAGTTTTTCAAGACTGTCGTCTTCCTTCTCACGATTGCGGAAAATATTCTCCCACACTGAGCTACTAATTGATGTCTGCTCGCTCATAGGTCGCCTGAAGTTTCCTTACTCGCTGAATTTAATCGTTTAAAAACGTAAGCCAGCCGTGCTGTCTTCTCCGTTCCTCATGATCCTGAAGAATTGGTCCTGCATTTCGCGGGTTACCGGCCCTGGTTTGCCGTTCCCGACCTTGATTCTGTCTACCGACCGGATTGGGGTCAACTCAGCAGCGGTGCCTGAGAAAAACACTTCATCAGCCATGTAGAGGAATTCACGAAGCATCTCTTCTTCCCGCACCTCGATGCCGGACTCCTTCGCAAGCTGAATCACCGTCATCCTTGTGATTCCGCCAAGGATTGCCGAATGAATCGGAGCAGTGTAAAGAGCACCGTCCATAAACCACAAAGACATTCTCACCACTTCCCTCGCTTATATAACCATCCACGTCAAGAGCGATCCCCTCGGTGAAACCATTTGCCATCGCCTCCAACTTTATCAATTGAGAATTCATGTAGTTGCCGCCAGTCTTTGCCAGCGTCGGAAAGTATCTGGTGCAGCGCGACGCCAGCTGGAGACGCAAACATCGATTCCGTCCTGAAGTGCTCGGTGGCCGAGGTATTGCCCCCACTCCCAGACTGCGATGACCGTATCGACTGGATTGTTGAACGGATTCACGCCCACATCACCATAACCGCGGAAGAAAATCGGACGGATGTAGCATGCCGCATCTTGTTTGCCCTGATCGTGTCCATAACAGCTTGTTTGAGCTGCGCTATGGAGTACGGAGGCTTCAACACGATAGATCTTTGCGGAATTCTGGAGACTTCTTCAAATGCTCTTCGAGTCGGAAAATTGCGGAGCCCTTCGCCGTGTCGTAACAACGAATTCCTTCAAACCAACTTGATCCGTAATGAATGACGTGAGACAAGACATGAACCTTGGCATCGTCCCAGTCCACAAGTTTACCGTTCATCCATATTTTTTCGACTTTCTGCACTGGCATTTATCCTAAGAACCTCCGGTCAAAAATCCTTTCTGTACACTCTATATGTTTTATATTTTTCTGCATTCAGCAATTCAGCACTCCGATTCATCATCAAGTTGTCTTCAAGAACCCACGACGCTTCGCCGTCAGGATAGCCGAGTTTCACCGCGCGTTTCGCAGTCTCGTAAAACAGCACTGCTGAAATTCCTGTCTGTTGGTAACTATGAATGACACCCAGTACCATAATCCTTACCCAATGAATCTGTTTCTTCTTAGTCAGCAGATGATAGACACCAGGTAACAAATGTCCTTTTTGTTGAATTTCAGAGCGTAGTTAATATCCGGAAGCGATAGTGCAAAACCAACAGGCTTGCCATTGACTTCCGCAAAGATGGCAAGCTCCGGCTCGACAACTTGTTTCAGATCTTCAGCAAGGAAATCGAACTCCTCGTCGGTCATCGGCACAAATCCCCAGTTCTTGCTCCAGGCTTCATTATAAACCTCTTTAACTTTCTTAATCTCCTCCCCAAGCTTTTTCATGTCTATACTTCGAAATGTAACACCTTCCTTGCGAGTGACCATTCTCGCCACTCGTTCCAACTTGTCGGTAAATACACGATCTTTATTCACGTGGAATGCAAAAAGGTCTTTTTCTTTCCTCAACCCATAATTGCGTACAAATCGATATAGTACTTCGGATTATACGTCATCAACATAACCGGACTGCTGTCGAAACCCATCGACTAACAATCCGACTTCGTCATTCGTCGAAGGGTTCATCGGTCCGCGCATCGCTGAATAGCCTTTCTTCCTGTATCCACTCTTTGCCTGCATCAAAAAGTGTGTTCGCAACTTCCTGGTCGTTGACAGATTCAAAGAAACCGAAAAATCCGATTTCTTCCTCTTGGAATTTGTTATGATTATAATTTATAATCGCGGCGTTTCGTCCCAGTATTTCTCCGTCTCGCCGGGCAAGAAACATCTCAATCTCGGAATGTTTATAGAACGGGTTTTTTTTCGTGTCTAATAATTTTTTTCTGTCCATTAGAAGCGGTGGCACCCAGAAAGGATCGTCCTTATATATCTTCCACGGCAATCTTATGAAATTCCATCAAATCCTTTTTCGTTCGAACAGGCTTTATATCAACTCCACTCATCACTTCTCTTTCTTTTTTCATGCAGACAGTATTGTGGAACTAAGGACTCAAGCGATCACGCCGAGCTCTCTTCCGATCTCTCCGAAAAGCTCAATTATTTTGTCGAGGTGCTGACGCTCATGCGTCGCCATATAACTTGTTCTAAGCATCTCGTTGCCCGGAGGCACACCCGGTCTTACAAAGGCATTTGCATATACGCCAGCCGCAAACAGTTTTTTCCAGAAAATCAACGTTTTCATAGTGTCGCCGATAATGACTGGAACTATTGCGGTTTTGTTTTCATGAACTTTGAATCCCAGCTTCTTCAAACCTTGCCTGACATGGTCCGCATTATCTATAAGCTTGTTGACCAGACTCCGGTTCTTCCTCCAATATCTTGAGAGCTTCGATGGCGGCAGCGACTGAAGCCGGCGTCGGACTCGCGCTGAATATGAATGCTGCTGAATTGTGCTGCAAGTAGTTTATCACAGCCCTATCACCTACCACAAAGCCGCCCAGCGACGCAAATGTCTTGGAGAATGTCCCCATAGTTAGATCAACATCACCATCAAACCCGAAATGGCTTGCCGTTCCACGACCTCCCTTTCCAATGACGCCGACAGCATGAGCATCATCAATCATTATGCGAGCATTGTATTTCTTAGCCACTTTAACCATCCGGGTAAGTCCAGGATATCTCCGGAAGTGGAGAAAACACCATCTGAGACGATCAGCTTCGGCGCGTCCAATGGAAGTTTGGAGACGACCGCTTCAAGGTGGTCCATGTCGTTATGTTTATAACGAACTAATTCCGCTGTCTGCCCTTTGGAAATAAATGTCCCCATCACAATGCAAGCATGATTGTCGCGATCGGAAATGGCATAGTCCCCATGTTGGACCAATGTCGAAATCACTCCGAGAGCTGTCTGGAATCCCGTTGAATATGTCATGCATGACTCTTTGCCCATGAATTTTGCCAGACGTTCTTCAAGCTCAAAATGCAAATCAACCGAGCCCGTCAAGTACCGTGAGCCGGAGCATCCTGTACCATACTTCTCAATCGCTTTCTTGGCGGCCTCCTGGACTCTCGGATGAGTAGTCAGACCCAAGTAATTATTCGAGCCCGCCATGATGATTTTCCTTCCATCGATGACGACGACGGGGCCTTCATTTTCTTGAAAAGGGTGAAAATAGGGATACAACCCTTGCTTCTTAACTTCATCAGCTAAAGTATAGTCAACGCATTTCTGGAATATATCCAATCGAGTTTGCCTCCTTTGAGTGGACTTGGAGCTCCTTTTTGTTCAATAGAAATATAAAAGACAGGGCGGAAAAATGCCAACGGAGTCCATCTGATTTCAATCAGTAACCTAATAAATTATAGTTCTCCGGAACTGAGAATACTCCCCGCAAAATCTCCGGAATAATGGGAAACGTTCTTGCTATTGATCCAGCGACAGCCAACTGATAACTTCCTTCCCATAGAAACCGTACTTTAGCCAAGTGAAGAAACTACTGATTCCACTTATTATCGTCTTCGGAATGGCGGCATTTTTCCTATACCGCAATTTCGTCCCTGATGATGCTTACATCCATCTTTCTTATGCGAAAGGATCTGGTCGCCGGAAAAGGCTATTCCTTCGCGGGCAGCAGAACCTACGGATCGACCGCCCCACTCTGGCCTCCGCTCATCGCCGCAATCACGTTTGTCTTTGGAAGCCTTGAATTCTCCGCGAGATTTCTGTCGCTCATCTTTTCGATCGCGGCGATCATCATGATGTACCTCACTGCGAGGTTGCGCTTCAACGATTTGGAATCATTTGCGGCCGCCTTTCTTCTGGCTGCGAACAGTTATTTCCTTCGATGGTCATTGACAGGCATGGAATCAGCGGCAGCCGTTTTCTTCGTCCTTTTGTTCGTCTTTGTCCTGTTTAAAGAAAACGCAGAGGCAAGTAACATCCCGCGTGTTGCATTGAGCCGGATTCTTTTCTTCTTCCTCGGGCTAGCTCCACTGATTCGTCCGGAGTTCTATTTGATCCTGCCTCTTTTCGTGGTTTACCTGCTTTTCAAACAAAGAAGGAAGTTCGACTTTCTGAAGCTTATTCTGATAAGCGGTCCGACCGCATGCTGGTTGGTCTTCGCGAAAGAATACTTCGGGACATTCCTGCCGACGACCTATCTTGTGAAAGCGAGCAAGCCGTTGTTCTCGGTTGATATAAGAGAACTTTGGACGACTTCCAGGCTAGTCGTGGCTGAAAGCCTTGTCGAAATCGTGTCCGCTGCCCTTGCTTTGATTTTGCTGGTTAAATGGGTGAGGAGCTCCAGACTAAAAGAGCCTGCAAGTCTCGGTTCGGAGAACTTATTATTTGTTGTCGTCATTATCTCGTTTCTCGGCTATTACTCATTGAAGGATGTCGTAGTCATTTCTCGCTATTCTTTAATGCTTGTTCCAATTGCCATTGTGATATCCGTGGACATAATAAGACGGGTCTCAAAAATGAGAGACTTTTCGAGACTGACAACCAAGTTACTCTGGTCCACGATCATGTTGGCGTCACTCCTTTACAACACATTGTTCACGGCTGTCGTCGTAAGAGCAAACTCAGAAAGAATCTACGTCAATTTCCGAAACGAATATCTCAAGATGGCCGGTATCTTAAGGACTATGGGCTCAGACCCGAAATACTTTTCCAAAAAGCCGAGCGTTGCCCTTTCCGACGTCGGCATAATCGGAACTTACTCTGGTTGCGGTGTGAATGATCTCTGCGGATTGGTCAACAAGAAACGTTTGAATTTCGCTAGCAAGGAAGATTACATCAACGCAGAAGAACCGGATTTTATCATATTACATGGTGAAGTCGACCCGTCCAAAATCCATGCCTCACTCGAGAGCATTTACTCCGTCACGCTCCCTCCTTTTACTATGGAAGGCACCCAAGACATGCTGGTTACGCTATACCGGGCGCGCTGGCATTAGCTTTCCGACCGACTTCACCCAACTACATACTGAGAATCTGCGAGGAATTCCCTTTCGCGCAGGGTACAAATTCATCGGGGTTGATGTGAAAAAGCGGCTTTGGACTTGTTCCCGGAAGCCTTCGAAACGAGTTGTGCTCCCAATCCAGGTGCAATCCGCGGGTCGCAATTTCATCCGAACCTGTTCGTGGGGAAATGTTACTGGTGAATAACGGCAATTTTGGCTATCGCACTCTGGCTTCCGTCCGGCGAATAGGCGATAATGATGTAGACTCCGCTTGGGAGAAGTTTCCCATTGTCATCAGTACCATTCCAATAGGCATAGTTGCCGCCGTATGTAATATTGTTTCCGTCGCAGACTAATTTCCCGGCTATGGAAAAAATCTTGACGTGACTATCAGCAACGAGCCCAACAATCCTCACCAGTGGATCCGCCGGAAGTCTTACAGGATTTGGATATACTTTTATTTTGGAGAAGTTCGTTACCGGCTGGACGACACCCATATCCAATTGAGTGACTCCGCTGTTAGTCGCAAAGTAGACCTTGCCATGGATCCTGTCGCACGCCACAGCAACAACGACATTGCTGGGAAGTGGACTATTGGTGACGTCATATTCCGCAACGCGCGAGTTACCATCTTTAGAAAGCACGTAAACTCCGCTATTCGTAGACACCCATTTGTCGTCGAGGGCATCGTAATCGATTCCCAGTACGTCTTGATCAAGCATCGAGTAAATTGAAGAAACATAAGATGGATTCGTCGGATCATAAACTGCATTCAACCCGAGACTCGTGCCGACCCAGACCTGATCTTCATTGTCGACAACGAGTGCATTGACTTCATTGCTGAGCAGACCGTCACTCACCGTGACTTGATAATCCTCATCATCGCTTGTATTGTCCAGAGTCCCGTTTGCATTGTAATAAAACACGCCGTGCCAATTACTCTGAGCATCCCCGAACTGATCTCCTGTCCACACTCCACCGTACGCGTCAACTCCAATGGAGATGAATTTTGCCTGCGGAGCGGGTCCAAAAGTGTGCCATGGATTTACCGTGTCGTTCGGAGAATAGACTGCAAATATGTTCCCGTTATAGGCAAACGAATTCACTATCCAAATATTCCCGTATTGGTCGCAACCCGCATTTCCAACCAAAACTTCTGTCGGGCTTTTTGCGCCTACAATACTCACCAGGCCGGAGTTGGCATTGGAAAATATTCTCTTCACCGACCCATCCTCGTTCAGGAGGGCCATTCCACCCAGCCAGGAACCCGCAACTATCTGGTCATTGCAAACCGCACTCACCTGAAAATAACTGTCGGTCGGCAGAGATGGGATCTTTTTCTTTGCTGAAATTCTGCCATTTGGTCCCATCAAACTTCATGTAACCCACGCCGAGATTGTCTCTGTCTGATGTTGACGTCGTAGCGCACCAAAGATTCCCGTTGTTGTCAACTGTCATATGATTGATTTGGTTTGTGGCAGGACCGGGTGGCAAGATTGTCTGCACGGAGTCAGAAATAGCAAGCATTCCACGGGTCGCGCCTGCGTAGACGACACCATTTGAATAAGGTACGGCACTTTGAAGCGAACCATTGCCGGAGTAAACGCTGACCAGAGTATTGTCTGAATTCAGTCGTAGTAAGTTACCGGGAGACAGAAGTAGAAGGCCGCTTCCGTCTGAGACGAAACCTGTAAGGCTAGTCGAAGAAGCCACCGAAAGAGAACTGAACGTTGTACCGTCAACCGAGTAGAAGACTCCGTGCGACGTTCCCAGCAAGAGCATTCCATTAAACACCTGCAGCGCATTCACGCCTGCAGAGAACCCGAGAGTGTCAACCACATGCCACAGGTCAGGTGCCGCCAGGTTTGCACCTGTTACTCGGGGCAAAGGATAATCCTAGCGGGCTGGCCACGTAAATGTTCCCGTCGAAGATCGCAACGGAATTTGCCTGAGTAGTCTGCCCAGGAATGAAATGTAAATAGCTGTCAAGGACGACGAAAGACTTTTCAGAAATTAGGACTACACCAAAAGGAGTGCAAGCGAAAAGAGTGTCCCCGCTAAGAAAGAGATTGACGACCTGCTTATTTAACGAAGATGATTTCTCGATATCCACCTGTGACCTCAAACGGATCCCCGCCCCATTGAGCTCATCGATAGTTCCGTCGCCTTCCCCAACCAGGATGTCTGCGGAATCTGGAAGGATCGACGTTCCCTGTATGTTCGACAATCCTTCGGTTGTCGTAAACTCTTTGAAGGAGCCAGTGGCGGGTGAATAGGAAAAAACGCCGCCCGATGTTGCTGCCCAAATATTTCCGCTAGCCACAGCCATCGCGTTTATGTCGTACATAGATGAATAGTTCTTCCAGGTGAGGGTCTGGGCGTGGGCATTGAAATGAATTCCTATACACGCTTCGAGCACCAAAGCCCAAAATGAAAAGAGCAATTTTCTAGTCATAAATCAGGCTAATCCTTCGCTTATTTCAGGACAAGGATTGTTTGAACAAATTCACCATTTCAATTGCAGATACTGCTGCATCGTAACCTTTGTTGCCTGATTTCCCTCCTGCACGGTCGATAGCTTGTTCGACCGTGTCTGTCGTTAAGATTCCATAAACTACTGGTATTGCCGAATCAATGGAGAGTTCTCCAATTCCTTTTGCCGATTCACCGGCGACATATTCAAAATGCGGGGTCTCTCCACGTATTACTGCTCCAAGACAAATCACAGCATCATGTTTCTTTCGTCCAATGATTTTTTTTACTACGGACGGTATCTCAAACGCCCCCGGGCAGCGATAGATATCTATATCAGCCTCCGAGACCCCGTGACGGGTGAGACCATCCACCGCCCCGGACAAAAGACGCTCTGTAACAAAACCATTGAACCGGCTGACTACAAGCGCAACATTGATGCCGGTGCCGTTTAATTTTCCTTCGTGAATAGTCACCAAAGTCTCCTTTATTTCAGGAGTTTCCTCCCCAGTTTCTTTTCCATTAATTCAAGCCATCCTTCTTCCGCAAAATACCTGCCCAAGTTAGCATCATCATTTTTCAAACCCCCATGGAAATCACTTCCGCCACACTTAAGAAGATTGTTGTTGTCGGCAAAACTTTTGGCCCATTCGACCTCTTCGGGTGAATGAGAGGGGTGAACGACTTCAACGCCATCGAGTCCGCACTTTTGAAACCGCCGCAGGAGGTCTTCAGTATTACATAATGCGAAGGGTGCGCAATGAAACTCAAGCCCACCTGCTTGTGCAATCATCTTGATCGCATTTTCCGTCGGGAGAGGATAATTTGCTTCATATGCCGGTCTTCCAATTCCCAAGTATTTATCAAAGACTTCTCCATAAGTTTCGGCATAACCTTCCTCGACCATCGTACTGGCAATATGCGGCCGGCCGATCGAATTTCGAATCCGGATCTTTCAAGGACAGATTCGAGCTAAGTGGTATCTTTATCCTGTTCAAGTTTAGCGATGATCCGTCTCGCCCGATTAACCCTTGACGTTTCTCAGACTTCTCAAGTTGAGAAGGAGAGCTCTTTTCGGTAATCGAAAAAATATCCCAGGAAGTGAAGCTGGTAACGTCTGTAGTCGATGAAATTTCAATCCCTGGAATGAACATCGATGCCAATTTTCCTGCAGCATAGCCTTCAGCTTCACTCAGCGCCGACAACCGAATCATGATCCGTGATACTGAGAGTTCGACGCCGGAGGCTTTTGCCCTTTCCAGCAGCTCACGAGGTCTCAGTGCTCCGTCCGAATAGGAGGAGTGAGCGTGAAGATCTATTACTCCGGTAATTTGTGATCCTGTCATCGCTTGGCCTATCAGCTGAATTTCTGTCTGAAGCCTTCGTAATCTTGAATCATAATCGAATTGCCATTTACGTTGATCAATTTCAATTTCTCCATCTTGCTGAAGGTACGGGAGACGGTCTCTCTCGTCGTGCCCGCCATGTTTGCAATTTCCTGTTGAACGGGCAGATTATCTACTTCCACTTTCCCCTGTTTGATCTTCCCCCGTTCATCGGCGAACTGGAGAACGACGTAACCTACACGATGGTACGCGTCTTTCAGCGATAGACTCTTAATTAAAGAGTCTGCTCTCCTCAGCCGTTGGGTAAGATGGCGCAAGAGCGATATTGCGATGCTCGGATACTCATGCAACAAACCCAGGAAGTCCTTCCGATGGATCATAAAAAGCTCGGCCTGCTCAAGTGCAACAACGCTGGCTGAACGAGTCTCGCCGTCTAGCAATGCCATTTCGCCGAATATGTCGCTCGGGCCAAGTATGCTCAGAATCACTTCGCGACCGTCGTCACCTACGCGAACGACTTTTACCTCTCCCTTAATTATGACGAAGAGTGCGGAACCAGACTCCTCTTCCATGAGGATGACATCACCTTTTTTGTAATTTTTTTCAACTCCGCAGGCACTGATCCTGGCAAAGTCTCGGTCCTCAAGTTCCTCGAATATTGCCGCGTTCTTCAGAAACTCCATGGCTTCTTTCATGATCGTGCTCCCTGATTAGTCATCAAATGAACTCCCATTAAGTCAATAAAAATATAGACCCACCTGAAAATAAAATCAACGCCAAGAAAACCAATTGGGCCCAAAGTAAGCCAAAGAACTAAATCTTTGCCTGAAGAGTTATATATTTTGAAAATGGACATTGTTTAAGAAAAATCTGATGAAAACCATCTATTTGGATTACGCTGCGACCACGCCGGTGGACTCTCGGGTTGTAGACGCGATGAGCCCTTATTTCTCCGATGTTTTCGGTAATCCGTCCAGCATTCACAGTTACGGACGACAGGCTAAGGCAATTCTTGAAGCTAGCCGCACGAAATTGGCACGTATCATCGGAGCAGCAGAGTCCGAGTTGTTCTTCACAAGCGGCGGCACCGAATCTGACAACTCCGCATTGTTCGGCGTCGCGGCAAGATTCTCATCCAGCCGTAAGAATCATATCATTATCTCATCGATCGAACATCATGCGATTCTGCACTCGGCCGAAGCACTTGCAAAAACCGGTGTCGAAGTAAGTTTCTTGCCCGTCGATTCGAATGGATTCGTTGCGCCTGAAAGCTTGAACGGTGCAATTACCGACAAGACGTTCCTGGTAAGCATAATTCACGCAAACAATGAGATCGGAACGATCCAGGATTTGTCCGAGCTGGTTGGGATCGCACACAAACACGATGTACTCTTTCACACCGATGCCGTACAGTCATTCGGCAAGATGAAATTCGACGTCAAAGAAACGGGCGTCAACCTGGCTTCTCTCTGTGCACACAAGCTCTACGGGCCGAAGGGAATTGGCGCGCTCTATGTGAAAAAAGGGACAGAACTGGAGCCGTTGCTACACGGCGGCACACAGGAAAGGAATCGAAGGCCCGGTACTGAAAGCATTCCCCTTGTCGTGGGCTTTTCCAGGGCGGCGGAGCTGTGCATCGAAGCTCTTGAAACAGAGAGCGACCGGATCTCCAAACTCAATTCTCTTATGAGAAAAATGATTTCTGAAGACGTTCCCGGCGTTATTTTCAACTCTCCTTCGCGTGATGCGCTGCCCCACATTCTCAACATTTCTCTCGACTCAAGAGAAATCGAGATCGACGGTGAGGCATTGCTAATCAACATGGACCTCGAGGGCATCGCTGTTGCCAGCGGTTCAGCGTGCAGTTCAGGCAGCCTGCAACCTTCCCATGTCGTTAAAGCGCTCGGAAGAGATGATAGGACCACGGCAGCTACAGTGAGATTTTCGTTCGGCAGGTTCACCACTGAAGATGACGTGAAGATTGCCGCTGACAAGTTCGCCCAGATAGTCTTTAGAATAGGGAGAAGGAAGCAAGTTACTCCAGCCTAAGTCTTCCTCTCAACTTACACGTTTCATGACGGCGACGAAAAAACCATCCATCTCGGCACGATGCGGATAGATGGTGAGGAAGCCATCTTCGATCAAAGCGGAGAACTTTTCATCGGAAAGGATTTGAGATACGTCGACGAATCGAAAAACAGGATTTGATTCGATGAAAGACTTAACCACTTGCTGATTTTCCTCCTCGAAAATACTGCACGTGGAATAGTATACTGTGCCGCCGACCTTTGTGAGTTTGGAATAGTGGCTAAGTAGTCTCTTTTGATATTCCGATTTGACGCGAACGGATTCTTTAGTCAGTTTGAATTTCTTGTCGGGATTTCTTCGGATCGTGCCGGATCCGGTGCATGGAGCGTCGATGATAACTTTGTCGGCAACGCCCACCAAATCCTCCATGCCGGAAAAACTCTCCGGCGAAACCACCCTTACAGTGATGTTCTTGAACCCACTTCTAATAGATCTCTTTTTCAGATTCTCGAGCCGTTCTTTGTCAACATCAAGCGAGAACAACTTCGACAACCCGTTCGATAACGATGCAATTTCCAGACTCTTGCCGCCCGCTCCGGCACATGCGTCAACAACAATTTCATTTTCCTGCGGGTCAACAATCAATCCGACAAGCTGGCTCGCCTCTTCTTGAATCTCAATCGTCCCTCGCCTGTAAAGCTCAACATTATTTAAATTGATCCTTTTATGAAGATTGATCCCAAATGGAGAGTAAATAGCCGGAGAGGCTTCGATTCCTTCGTCGCCGAGCCTTTCGATTACGCTTATCATGGAAATCAAATTCGTATTCACGCGGAGACATGTTTTTGCCTCGGAATTCAGAGTCTTCATTATTGATGCGCAATCCTGTCTCAGGTTTCTAGGAAGTAAGGCACAAAAAAATTCCGGGAATGAGTTCAGCAGCGCTTCATTGCGATTCTCTTTGATCTCGGTCAGCTTTTTCAAACCGGAAGAAGACATTTTCTCGAGATCGACCTTGTCGCCAGCCAACTTGAAAGCTTCCAACAGGGAAGAATAGTTGACGACCAGTTCATCCGCTTTAAGCCCGTATATCAAGAGCTCACAAAGGATGAACAAACTCAATGCTTTTGAATCTTCCGCGCAATCTTTCCCGATTTCTCGCAAAAGGATGAAATTCCTGAGGATGCGGTAAAGCTTATCGCTTATCCATCTTCTGTCATGGGAGCCGAGGTATCTTCTTTGTTTGTAATAATCAGCCACAATCTTATCGGCCGGCATGTTTGACCTTACGACGTCGTCGAGAAGCTCTAAAACATGTCCTGCTAAAGACGATGGATTCATTCACCCATTAAGTGTTTATGCTTGTAAATTAGATTACCGTACCGGAGCCCGCGATCGGTTGTCAATAGCTTGCTCTCCTTCGAGGCCTCAAGTATCTTCATGAGAATCAGGACGCCCGCCACGAGGACATCCGCCCTGCCTTCAGCCGCTTTCGAAAGACCAAGTATCTCGTCGGATGATATGTTGCTGATGATCCCGAACACTTCCTTCAGTTTGGAAACAGTTAAAATGTAGTTTGTAACCGCCGAGAGCTCAAATTCATCAAGATGCTGAGCGATGAGCGCGACAGTGGTTGCAGTGCCGGCCACGCCGAAAATCACTTTTGGGTCAATTGTCGAAAATGGAAATCGGCTCAATTCCTGGTCAACAAATTCTGCAGCTGCATTCAGCTCCGACGCTATTGGAGGATCGTGGCGAAAGAATCTTTCGGTGACACGCACCGCACCGACGTTCATGCTCTTAGCCAGCGTCGGCTTCAGACCAACACCAAAACTCAATTCTGTGCTCCCTCCCCCGATATCCACGACAAGGGTTGGCTGATTAGGATAAGGCGAGCTGCTTACCGCGCCTATAAATCCGATTTCCGCTTCCCTGTCACCGCTCACAATTTCGACATCAACACCCATTTCTTCTTTCACCAAGCCGACGAATTCTCTTCCATTCACGGCGTCTCTCACTGCACTCGTAGCCATGGCAATTATCTTGTTGACCTCGTATTCATCCGCGGTAGTCGTGTAGCGTCTCAAGACGTGGAGGGCGCGTTCAACCGAGCCGTCATCGAGTCGCTTCGTTTCGGATACGTTTTTGCCGAGACGGGGAGTTTCATAGTAATCATTGACGCGCGTTATTCGGAAGGAATCGTCTATATCCCCAATCAACATCAGAATCGTATTTGTTCCGATGTCTATCGAAGCATACCTCATTTCTTAAAAGCCAAAGCGGACCATTCCGCTTCGTGCATCGTCTCTACGGCTGTAAATCCCCTTTCGACATAATGTGAGACTATGTCTCCTTCGTCAAGAGTAAGAACCCCGCTCAAAAGAAGGAACCCTCCTTTTGAGCACTTCTCGAATATTTCATTGCGGATGTAGAGGAGAGTGTTTCGATTCAGATTGGCAACAACAAGATCGAACGCGGAACCCGACATAGATGTCAATTCACCTTTTAGGAGTTCTATTTTGTTTTCAACTCTATTCTTCTTGATGTTCTCGCGCGCGTTTTCAATCGACCATTCATCGTTGTCGATAGCACAACATCTTTCGGCCCCAAGCTTCACTGCTGCGATCGCAAGGACCCCGGTCCCGGTCCCAATGTCCAGCACTTTTTCCCCACCCTTCATGAATTTCTCAAGGAGTCGAATCATCATGCGCGTCGTTTCATGATGACCGGTGCCGAAGGACATTTTCGGGTCAATCTCGATAACAATGCGAGCGGGGCCATCATATTCCTTCCAGCTCGGCTTGATTGCGACATTGTCAGTAACCTCGACAGGAACAATCGTATCCTCCCACTGCCTGTTCCAATCCTGGTTTCGAATCTCGGTGACTTCGGTCGTAAAGGTTTCCACCTTTCCTTGCTTCTTCAGACTATTGAGAAACTCATTCACATCTGTGCGAAAGGAAGGATTCCACTTACGGTCGGCAAAATAGCAAGACAGCTCGTTGGTTTCTTCCACAAATCCTTCTGCTCCGACATTGCTGAGGAAACCGACAATCAAGTCGTTCACCGGTTGATCAGTAGTGATCCTAAGCTGCCAATACTTTTCAGTCATTTGAATCAAAGAGGAATTTTCCTGTACAAAACTTGAATAAGGACCTTTCCGACGGCAGCAAGACTCTCTCCGCTGCACTTATCGGGTGTGTCTTCCATTGTATGCCAGTAACGGTTCGATTGGTCCGGATAGGCGAAATCTATTACATCGATGCACTTCATACCGACATTGTCAAGTGAAATATGGTCGTCGGACACGGCGTCCCCTATCCTGTCCACAAATTGTGTTACGCCCAATTCTGCCGCAGTATTCCAAACAAGATTAACAACGTCAGACGCGTACTGGACCGAGTTGTATTCCTTCGGAATAGAAAGTTCTTTGTCACCGACCATGTCCAGGTTAATCGAAAAAATAGGATAATATGAAAACGGTTTTGTCGCCGCCCAATATTTCGAACCAAGGAAATAATAATCGAGGCTGCCTTCCTTGCCATAATCTTCACCATCCCAGAGGATCAAATCAACGCCTTCAGGGGGCGGATTCTGTTTGAAACATCTCGCCATCTCGAGCAGGACAGCCACTCCGCTCGCACCGTCATTTGCTCCTATAATAGGTCTATCTCTTGAACCGTTTCGTTCCTGATCATTCCTTGGCCTGGTATCCCAATGGGCTGAAATCAATACGCGCGTTTTGGCCTTGAGGTTGAAACTCGCGATCACGTTTGCGAGATGAAGTATTGTTCCATCATATCCCGGGACACTGAAACTCTGCAGACCCACCGAGTCTGCATAGAGACTGAACTGATGTTGTAGATATGCGAGACAATTGTCATGCCCGACACTATTGGGATTCCTCGGACCAAAATCGCACTGTTCTTTCAGGAACGAAAAAGCAAAGTCCCCGTCAAACTGCGGAATTGGAACCGAAGGAATCTGGGCCACGTGCTGAGTTTCCTGAGTCTCCGTATGATCCGATTTTTTGGAGCATGCAGATATCATCATTGCAATAGACAAGTAAATCAATAAATGTTTCATAACAAAGTTTAAACCAAATGGCGGGAAATTCCAAAGTAAATCACGCATCATATCGTAATAGCCGCGGAAGCTGCGCAGACCTGCGTTGCTCCACTTCCGACCAGAGCTTTCGCGCACTCTCTTATCGTCGAGCCGGTGGTGATCACATCGTCGACAAGCAAGATACTCTTCCCCAGAATATTGTCGACACAGTCCCTGCGAACTGCAAAAGCCCCTTCAATATTCCTTCTTCGCCCCTCGGCATCGAACATGGTTTGAGTCTGGGTTTGGCGAATTCGTTGCAGTATCAGTGGTTCGTAATCGATCTGTAATTCCTCTGCGACTTTCTTCGCGATCAATTCACTCTGATTGTATCCTCGCTCCCGTTTCCGGGCAGGGTGCAGAGGTACCGGGATAATCATGTTACTCATCGATAATTTTTCATCCCTGCGGATATTCTCCGCCATGTAAATGCCAAACCAATCGGCTATCCGTTCTGCACCGGCATACTTGAGAAGATGAATCGCAATCCTGACTCGCTGGTCTTGTTCGAAAAGGAAGACAGATTCAATTTTGTCGAGAAAGCCATCGGCTAAAAATTTCGTCTCAACGGCTTGTATGATGGTTTCTGTGGGGGCGACACGTTCGAAATCATTCCAACAATCGCGACAAATGTAGAACTCTCCTTTCGACAAGTTTCGCCAGCAGGTTGAACAAGCCGGCGGATAAACAAAATCCACGAATGCTCTGGCAATCCTGTTCAATGGCGGGAACAAATTCATTTCTTTTCAGTTAGCCTGTGGATCTCATCCCGCAACTCTGCGGCTTTTTCGAAATCGAGTTCCTTGGCCGATTGATACATTTCCTTAGTCAATCGGTCTATTAAGTCTCCTCTCTGCTGTTCGCTCAGGTACTTCTCTCCTTTTTCAGACACTCCAGCCTGCTGCAGACGCTTCGTTCTCTCTTCTCCCTCTGAACGGATGTCGGCAATTGCGGTGGAGGCTTTTATCTCTTCGGCACTTTTGACAATCGATTTGGGTTCGATATTGTGTTCAAGGTTGAAATCACTTTGAATTTTCCTGCGGCGTTCCGTTTCGTCCATCATCCTCTTCATGCTTCGGGTGATCGTGTCGGCATACAGGATTACTTTGCTGCCAATATTCCTCGCAGCGCGACCGGCGGTCTGAATGAGAGACTTCTCCGAACGCAGGAATCCCTCCTTGTCAGCGTCGAGAATTGCAACCAGAGTTACTTCCGGCAGGTCCAAACCTTCGCGCAACAAATTGACTCCCACAAGAACGTCGAATTCACCAAGTCGAAGGTCCCGCAAAATGGAAACTCGCTCCAGCGAATCAATGTCGGAATGTATGTACCTCACTCTGACATTCAGATTTCGCAGATACTCGGTTAAGTCCTCAGCCATTCGCTTGGTAAGCGTGGTGACCAGAGTCCGTTCCTTAACACTCACTCTCCCTCGGATTTCATGAATGAGATCGTCCATCTGATTTTTCACCGGTCTTACTTCCACATCCGGATCGACAATACCCGTCGGTCTAATGACCTGCTCTACAAAGACTCCCGCACTCTTTTGCAATTCATATTCGCTCGGAGTGGCGCTCACGAATACAACCTGGTGGACCATGGATTCGAACTCTTCGAAAGTCAGCGGCCTGTTGTCCAGAGCCGAAGGCAGCCGGAAACCATATTCAACGAGTGTCATCTTTCTGGATCGATCGCCGTGATACATTGCCCTAAGCTGGGGAATTGTTTGGTGAGACTCATCGATGAACATCAAAAAGCCCTCAGGAAAGTAGTCCAACAACACATACGGACGTTGGCCTGCTTGCCTTCCCGTAATGTGGCGCGAGTAGTTTTCAATTCCGTTGCAGTATCCGACCTCGCGCATCATCTCGATATCGAATCTTGTCCGTTGTTCTATCCTTTGTGCCTCCAGATACTTACCCAGGGCTCGAAGCTCCGTCAACCTGTCCGCCAACTCGTTCTCGATTCCCTTGATGGCAGCTTCGAGCTTGTCTTCGGTAGTAACAAAGTGACGTGCAGGGTAAATAAATACCTCATCCATTTCTGCAACCGGCACCCCGGTAAGGGGATCGAAACTCTTCAACGACTCGATCTCATCTCCGAAAAATTCCACCCGGACAGCCTCTTCTATTTCGTAAGCGGGGAATATCTCCAGCACGTCTCCACGAACACGAAAATTGCCGCGTAAGAATTCAACGTCATTTCTGGCGTATAGGCTCTTGATCAGCATCTGCTGTAGATGACGGCGCCCCATCTTCTCGCCTTTTCGCAGCTCCACGACCTCGTGCCGATAATCCGCCGGCGAGCCGATTCCGTATATACACGAAACGGAGGCAACTACGATGACATCTTTGCGACCGCTGAGAAGAGAGCTAGTCGCCCTGAGCCGCAGTCGATCGATCTCGTCGTTGATCGAAGAATCCTTTTCTATGTAAGTATCCGTCTGCGGTATATACGCTTCAGGCTGATAATAGTCGTAGTACGAAATGAAGAACTCCACGATGTTGTTCGGGAACAACTGCTTGAACTCACCATACAACTGAGCCGCGAGCGTCTTATTATGAGATATGATCAATGCCGGCTTATTCGTGTTCTGAATGATTTGCGCCATTGTGTAAGTTTTGCCACTGCCCGTAACCCCGAGGAGAGTCTGAAACTTTTGGTTGTTTCTCACACCCTCGGTAAGCTCGCGGATGGCTTCAGGTTGGTCACCAGCAGGCTTGTAATCAGAAACTAAGTTGAACTTGGATTCCACCCCTGTCTTCATCTTCCCGTAAGAATTGATTTCAAGACGTAACCCGCCACCTGTGGATTCTCCTTGAACCTTCTAATGACGTAAGGATACCATTGCTTGCCAAAGGGAACGTAGACCCTCAGTTTATGACCGTCTTCAACCAGTTTGTTGCCAAGGTCTGCACGCACACCGAGAAGCATTTGGAATTCATACGCATCGGCGGACGGAGAGAATTTCTTAATCAAATCGGAGGACGAGCCAATGACTTTTTCATCGTGAGTCGCGATCGCTACACGACAGTTCCCCTCCATCAACATGCCAACCAGTCTCGCAAAACTATTCCTAATTTCTTCCTTGCGCTTGAAGGCGATGGATTCAGGTTCCACGTAAATGCCTTTGACGACCCGCACGCTAGCCTTCATCTGAATCAGGCGCTTCACATCGTTCTCACTGCGACGCATGTAAGACTGAATTACAACACCTGTGTTATCATATCCTGCGTTCCTAAGTTTTTCATATATCTTCAGCGTTGCATCTATGGTCGTCGAATCCTCCATGTCGATTCTGACAAAGTTCCCGCTGGCTTTCGCGAAATCCAGCACCTCCTTAACGTTGTCGAAACAAAAATCTGTACCTACGTTCAATCCAAATTGTGTGAGTTTGATTGACAGATTGGCGTTCAGGCCGTTCTTCTTGATTTCTTCGAGCACCTCCAATCCGGCCTTTGCGGAGTCGGAAGCCTCCTGCTTCGTGCTAACATTTTCACCGAGAACATCTACCGTAGCAGTCTTGTTCTCAGAGTTTATTCTGCGGACGAGTCTAATTGCGTCGCTTATGTCTTCGCCCGCTATGTAACGCATTGCGAATCGTTTCACAAGTCCTTTTGGGAAAAGCTGGAGCGCAGATACAATAAAACTATTTAGCGGATTCATCGGAAATAAATCTCCAATCACAATTTTGTTGTGCTTCTTCTTCCAGCAAACCCTGAGTCGAGGGAATGCCAGAATATTATGTCTTCTTCACCCAGTCTGTAACAAAGGTAGACTTCTTCTCCATTTCTTCTGACATGCGGAAAGTCTATCAATCCATCATCAAGGCTCTTGACGAGTATTCCGATAGATTCAAGACGGTTCAGGATTTTTACTAGCTCTTCAAGTTCCGGGGGGTAATGTTTCGTACCGTTCGGGCCTGACCCGCCGAAGTACACATGTCTGTAAACGTCGTACTGCTTCGAGTCAAGGGTTTTCTTTAATGAAACGAGACGAGCCAACTCAGGTAGGATTTCTCCCAACAACGAACGCGCCTCATTGAGGGTGAAGTATCGACTGCCGGTCGGCATCTTTATAATTTATCCACGCCCCCATGGAGAATCAAACCATCAGAATGCCCAAAAATGATGGTCCAAAAGTGAAGATTACTTTTGTATGCTTCTAAACCAAACCGCTCAGACCAATCTCTTCTGAAGATCTATGCCTGTGGAATTCCAGAAGAGAGGCACGGATGAAAACATCAAAAAAAGAATCGCACTCCCCTGCTGTTTCACATAGAGAGTGACAACATGAGAGTGCGATCGAGGAGATCGAAAAGTCTAGTAGGAACCGAGCTGAGTTGTCGCGCCGGATCCAGTCGATTCCAATTCACCGGAATAGATACTGTCTCCGCTCTTATCTACCATTTCATATTTGACAACTCCGCCTGGAACATTTGCCGCTCTCCACATCCTCAAGGTCAGGTCGCCGCCAACTGCGAATTCGAGCTGATCACAGGTGAAGGTACCTGCCGGAACGGTGAGGCTCGTGGCTTTCTTGACGACAGCGCCTTCAACGGATTCCGGGGTCAATTGCATCGGTGCGGTGTACCAGCCTTCCGTCACCGGGACTTCTTTCGGACTTTCATTACCAAATTTTTGTCTCATCCGCCTAATAGACTGTTGGTTCTCGGAAAACATAACTTCCATCACGATGGAGTCTTTTTGGGATATATAAGTTAGACCCCACCATTCTTTTCCATCCGCAGTCTTTGTCAAATAGGCTTTACGAGTTTCAAACGGCTTTCCATTCTTCCCAGCGATTGTCCAGTTAGTGTACTGGCCCGGTTGATAAGGACTCAATTCCATGCTGTACCCATACGCGCTGAACATGTACTGGAACAATATCGGATACAGTCGGGTCATCATCATCGCCATGCCGCTATTCTCATTCTCCGTAGGTGCGGCTTCCGGAGTTTGCGTCGGTTCAGCGGCAGGCATGTAATTGGATGTGAACGTCTTCCCACCATCGGACGGCATCGAAATGTTGTACGAAGAAATGACCCTGTCCTGATAGACAACTGAGATATAATACGGGCCAATATCCGAGAAGTGCAGGTTGGCGACTCCGTTTGAATCTATGGTGACGGTTTCCCCGCAGCTGCAATGCACTACCGCTCCCACCAGCGCCACGTTATTCGGGCCTCTTACATCTACTTTCGCCGAAAACAGATGGAGACCCATGGTGTTGAAGCCGAAACAACCCCCGCAACCTGACGAGGAAATGGCCAGCAACGCCAAAATGATAATAGGTTGGAAAGACTTCAAAGACTTCATAAGACTTACCTCCTTTTCTTGACTTAGCACTCGATTAGAAAGCTACTCTGCACTTAATCTAACAAAAGACAAATTGATTTGGAAACCACAATTAATCTTGCTGACGACATGGTGGAATCCGGTTCGATACCAAGGAATCCGCATGACTGTCCGGCACACTCACCGCATCCGGAGACGAATCCTTTCACTAGAGATGTGTACTAAGTATCAAATTGCTGGGCGGGCAGTCCTAAAGGCTCGGCGTTGGCGCGTGCCCGATGCTTTACTTGATCCTTTGATTGACTGTCACAAGAATCTGCTTCTTCCCGTCTTCGCCACTAGCTCAGCTCGCGATCTCACGTGTAGCTTTTCATATATATTGTGCAGGTGGAATCTCACGGTATGAACGCTGATGAACAGCTTATCCGCAATAGCTTTATACGAATGGCCCTCGATTAGGCATTGCAGAACCTCAGTTTCGCGATCTGAAAGTGAGCCAGTCAATTTTTCATCCGAGTTCTCTCTGAAATAACCCAACACTTTCTTCGCGACTTCCGGCGACATTGGTGCCCCGCCTCTATGAGCTTCCCGGATGGCGTCCAAAAGTCTGTCGGTGGATGAGTTCTTGAGGATATATCCCACGGCGCCATTTCGAATAGACTGGAACACTTTTTCTTCGTCGCTGTAAACGGTCACCATAAGAACTTCCACGCGTGGATAGGACTCCTTTATTGTTTTGACACATTCGATACCTGACTTCCCGGGGAGTCCGATATCCATTAGTATGACGTCGGGAGGACTTGTCTCTATGGCATTCATCAGCTCCGCGCAATTCCCGTAGTCACCCGCGCAGATGAAACCTGCTGAATGGTTAAGCTCCCAGCCCAGCCCCCTGCGGATTTCCTCGTCGTCCTCAACTATCGCGACACGAATCAGATTGTCCTGGTTTGATGTCTCGTTCACTGTGTCTTCTACCTCTAGAATCTTGTTCTTCTTTCTGAGCATGTTAATCGTAACTCCTCTTTGCCTGAATCACAACTGCACAAATGTTCAGTTAAATTCTAACGGGTATCCCGACATCAATAACCGTCCCCCTGCCCGGCTCTGAAACAATCTTGCATGTCCCGCCTTGCTTTTCGGAGCGGTAGCGCATGTTTTGGAGACCATGACCTGAGGGACTGCCCCCGCCGGCAAAGCCGGTACCATCATCCGCGATTCTGAGTTGTATTTCTTTTCTGTTAATCTTAAGCTCGATCGATACGGCGCTGCATCGCGCATGTTTGACAGCGTTGTTGACTCCTTCTTTCGCAATTAGAAGAAGCGTCCGCAGGACCCTGGCATCCAGGCGGAGAACCTTCAGTTTATCGTCGGCATGAAAAGTGAGCACTATTCCCTTGCTATCACATATTTCTTGAGCAAAGGAACGGATTCTCATAAGAAGGTCATTGATTCCAACATTTTTCGGATCAATGGACCAAACGACATCACTCATTGAATCGACCAGCTCACGAGAGTTCTCTCCGATTCTTAGAATTAGGTGAGCAGGCGTAAATGCGTCCAATTCTTCGGAATGCCCCGCGGGAGAACCGTTTGCTGCTTTCATGTTTGAAGTCGCTGCCTGATTCAATGCGACGTCTGCAAGGATTGCAATTCTACTAAGGCCCGATCCGATGTCGTCGTGCAGATCGGTTGCTATCGACGAACGAACTTTTTCAATCTCGATCAACCGTCTTACCCTGGTTCGTATCGCATAGTACACCAACGATATGACAGCCATTACGATAAGAAGGTCAAACCACCATCTCATCCAGTAGGGTGGAATTATCACGAAAGAAACTTCCGCTCGGCTTTGGAGTCCGCTCGAGTTTATGGCCTCGACCTCAAACGAGTAATTCCCGGGCCTGAGCCTTGAATAAGTAAGCCGTGGCTTACCATGAACCGAGTGCCAGTTGTCGTCAGCCCCACTCAATCGATACCGGTATTTCAATTCTTTGCCATCCCTCAAGCTCACACCGGAAAATCCAATTGAAACCGTGTTATCGTGGTACGGCAAAGGCGCAAGGGAGTCTATCGATTTCTCAACACCGTTCACTTCAAACCCCGTTATCAGTATATGCGGTGGTACCGGTCTGCTTTGTCCTTCGTTGAGGTTCGAAGACTAGAACTTTACCGTTGCCACACGCCCAAAGAAGATTCGTCGATGAGAGACCGCAGGAATAGACCGGGAAAGCTTCGCCGATGGAGGTCCAAAACATTCCGGCCTCGGTCACCTCTCCCAGCTCTTGCAAGCCTAACTGCGTTCCAAAGAACATCCGATTCCCTTCGCGAATGCTCATGGACCACACCGCGCCGCTTGAAAGTCCATCCTTGGCAGATACGGTTCTTGTGACAGTATCCCGGATTATTGTAATCCCGCCGTATCTTGTTCCAACCCAAATATTGCCGGCACTATCCTCGGAAAGTGAGCGGATGGAATTATCGGTGAGGCCGTTGTTGGTTGTAAAGAGATTGATTACAGGCTTCCCGCCGGAATCGAACGAGACTTTCGACCAATCCACCGATGTATCCACCAAGCCAGAGATTCCCTCTCGAGTCTTCGAACATCGCTCTTATGGAATTATCCGGTAACCCGCTCTTCGTATCAAAGACCCTTAGTGTTCTTCTAAAGGCTCCGGTGTTCATTGATTCCATTCCTGTCTCAAATTCAAGAACGCCGATGTTGGCGCAGCTACACCAAATCCGCTGTTCTCGATCAACGATGAAAGAAAGTATTTCGGCGTTCGGTACAATGCTGCCGACCGAATAAGACTGCAGAATTCTTAATGATGAAGAGCCTCCACCTCCTCTATCGATGTAAAAGGATCTGATCATTCCATCATGGAATGCGATCCAGATCTTGTTCCCGTCAGTTATTCGAACTCCGACCGGACTTGAGGAAATGCCCAACGAACTAAAAGAAAAACGTTGTTTCTTCAAGATTCCTAATTTCCCAAAGGAAAGCTCCATCAACCCTCGTTCTTCCCCTAACCAGACGTGCCCTCTCTGGTCCGAAGCCGCCTGTGAGTTGTCGATCGCAAACATCAAGGAAGCCACGGGAAGCGAGAATGTGCTCAACGAGGATAATTCTGTGAGTCCTTGCGTCCTGGTCCCAATCCATAACTCCCCCTCTTCGTCCGTCAAGCCTGCAAGTAATTCATCACTCGGCAGTCCGTTCGAGGTTGTGAGGTGGAGGAATTCTCCCATCGATGCTCTTTTCTTGTTGAACTCATAGAGGCCGTGAAGTGTTCCGACAAGCATGTTGCCCAACTTGTCGTCGACCATAAATGTAACTTCCTTCCAAAAATCTCCCGGCACTTTAGTTCCGTTACTAAGATCGATTAGTTTCCCTCCCCAAGTCGAAACCCAGAGATGATTCTCGGCGTCGAACGAAAAATCGTTCACTCCGTGAGAAGACGAGTAGAGTGTATGAACCTTAGCGTGAGTCAGATCATAGCTAACGAGATGACGGAACGGATCCACAAAAACCAGACTGTCTCCCCTACACACAAGCCTATTGATCGGGTGTCCTTGATATTCTTTTGCAACGATAGACGGAATCCCATGCTTGAATTCATAAATTCCATCATCGGTAGAACAATAAAGCGTTCCATCATCACTTTGCGTTATTGAATTGACCCTGTTAGACCAGCTATTCTTTCCGATCAAGCAGCTGACTATTCCTGACTTCGAACATCGCGCTATTCCCCCTCCGTTTGTGCCCACCCAGATTAGCCCTTTTTCTCGTATGTCTTCGTGGAGACAATTGACCATGCTGGAGCCGAGTCCGTCAGCCGTGGTCAGACTCTTGAATACCGAACCGTCATAGACACTGAGACCATCATCCGTGCCGATCCAGAGGAATCCGTTGGAATCCTGGCACAGTGAAGTCACCCCATCGGAAAGCAACCCGTCTTCTAGACTAAAGTGCTTGGACGCAGCTTTCTGCGCCGTGCAGGGGCGCGACAACAACAGAAGGGACAAAAGGCAAGGAACTACATAAAGAGGGCGACTGAAAACTCGTCGGCGTCCCCGATTGGACCGACCGCGCCAATCCATGATTAAGTTCTCCTGTCTCTCATTTCAAAAGAAAATACCAACTTAACTTCTCAAGTTCAAAATCGATGGGATGAAATCGGCAACACAGGCATGCATGGTTTAATGGCGAGTTTTTCATCCAGAGGAGAACACGCAATTGCACCTGTCAAAGATGGACCTAACCGTGGCTGATGATTGCCGCAAAAGAACGCGCCTCCCATGCGCCGAATATTCTCACGCCGATAAAAAGGACCTTAAAGCTTAACCAAGAATATTACAACAGCCTGCGGAACAATCGATCTAACTTTCATCCAGATTAGTGACGCCGCTCGATACGATTATCGTCACTGCACTTGCTTCCCCAATCAAAGATTCTTAACTAATTTTTGCACCCACTCACCGGACACTTGTATTCCGTCTTCTCCGGTTTCATAGGGTGCTTCTTATTGTCCGGCGGCGCAAAGTCATGGTACAATTGACATTCCTTTTCGAATGCACTTCTGGATGAAGAAAGGAGGATATACTTAAACTGGCGATACTTCCCAATGTATTCTTTCAATTTTCCATTGAGATCATAGTCCGATCGAACGACAAACGAAACATAAAACACATTGTTTTGACCTGCCTGTCCCATAGCACAAACGCCAGGATTCCAAGCCTTAATGACGCGATCTATGACTTCTGCTGTCAGGGAATATGGTCCGAAAAGTTCAGTGCTTGGCATTTTGCCCTCTGATATTAATTGGAAAAAATACGAGGCGACACGTTGATAGAATAATTGCGATCAAATCAACCTGCTGCATAGAGAAAATAGCAATTATTTGAAAAATAGAAAATGGCTACTTGGAAATACACTTATCCATGGGAAACAAATTGTCGAACAGGGTCACTCAAGCCAGGACACAATCTGCATAGGTCTTGGTGCAACGGGATAGTAAGGAGGAGCTTGAGTATAAAACCGCTGGTCGAAAGTGTAATCTTTCGAATATCCAGCTGATACGTTCGAACCCGAAAGCGTAGCCACCGCACCACGCGAGCTTTGCGTTATCGAGCCCATTAGATAAATATAACCCATGAAATCGTTGCTGTTAACGGAGCCATTCCAATCAATATAGGAGAACATTCCCTTCAGGGCAAAGATTGCAGCGTCAATGGTTACGCTGGAGGCGCCTTTGCTCGTGTATGTCTGAGTATTCAGCGCAACATTGTTATAAGCGACGAGTCCCAACATATCCGTGCTTGAATTCTTGTAAGTGGTATTCCCTTCGATAATAATGTTCGCGGCGGAACCGTCCGAGCTGCCACTAAATCCGCTGGCATAATAGGTAGTATTCTTTGTAGTGCTTCCGTTTAGTGAGCTACCACTCGCAGTGTCTGCAACAACGGTGACATTTCCAGCTACAGTCCCGCTTACGTGAGCGTCCCCGTTCTTTACGAGGATCACCACCGAACTGTCAGAGTTCTTCATAGAACTCAGTGGTATAGTCTTGGCTGCTGTAGTATTCACCGTTGTCCAAGTATGAGTGGTTGTGCTATATTTTGACTGTTTGTCGGACACCGTTACCGTGGGAGTACCGCTGCCGTCAGTACCAAAAGTTAAATATACATCGTAACCGTAATTGGTTCCGACGTCTGCAGTCAAAGAGCTAGTTGTAAAATTGGTATTCTGGGTGTAACCCGGACTGAATGTCGAGGTTTTGGTAACTCCCAACATGCTCGTACTTATGTCGGGAGGCACAGTCACGTGGGTAGCTGCACCTTGCTCCCATCCACCTAAGAATGTGCCGGAAGGCGGTTTAGTGGGAGTGCCGACCCAGGTAGCTCTCCCATGGAAAACGGGGTTACCGGTAATATTCATAGCCCCTTCTGTGTGGAAAGGTCCCCACACAGTGTCACCATTTGCCCAATCCACTCCGTTCTCGGTTCCCGAAAAGTACGCGAACTCGCTGAATGACCAGGGCTGAAAAACAATTTTGATCGAATCGTACATGGTATCCGGCGTTGCGAAGAAACCCCACGTCGGCTTATAATATCTGTACCATTTGCTTGCCACAACAACATAGAGGTACTTATAGCCGTCCCAAGGTACAGTTTTTGAACTGATCGTATAGGATCCTCTCTTATGATCTATGGTCGAGTTCCCTCCGGAAAAATAGCCAGAGGGCATGGGAGTGGTCGATAGGGAGTCGGACCAGCCTCCAAAGTATGTGGTATCGCAAGCTATGTTCGCTGCACTCATCACAATATTATGCGCCATGGTAGAATCATAATATGTCATAAAATTTTCGACCGCGCGAATGCTCTCTCTGTTCCAGTATTGACCCGCAATTCCAAAAATCAAACTGAAACCCAGAATAACGTAAAGAGATGCTCTTCCAACCATTTGCGCCTCCTACCTGTTTATCATATTCATCGAAGTCAGCCTTATTTGTCTCCAGAAAGCGTAATTCGATCTGTATGCAGTGTCGTATGCAGCTGTTGGTTCAACTTTCAGATCGACTTCGATCAGCTTAGCCTCCTGGGATGTATCCCCGGCCACGACCGTACGTAGCGTATCCACTGCACCTACGGATTGATCCCTTTCCAACTTGAAATACAACAAATTAAACTGCACTACACCCAGATTGGCTTGATAGTCTATCCTGTGACCCAACCGATCACTAATAACTCGATGCAACATATGAATGGCCGTGTCACCCTGCTTCGGTATCTGTATAAAGCTTTGTTGCAATATCCCAATACCAATAAACCGTATCGACGCTGTTGTAAGAATTATCCACCTCAGGATACATATTTGCAAGGAATTTTATGCCATTGGCATTCCCCGAAACTACCATCGAGTCGCTTGTCGGAACAAGAGAGGGGTCTGCACAAAAGCCTATTTTCCTAAAGTCTGACGTTATTGTATTAACCAGCGAGATCATGTTCTGTTGAACGGTCAAGTTCTCCTGTGCTTGGTAAGTATTTTGGGTGGCATTGTTGTTCATTGTCAGGGCAGTAACAAGAAGCAGGCCTCCGATTACCAAAGAGCCAATTATGTCGATTAGTGAAGTAGCTCCCATATCTTCCCTCCCTCAGAAGGCCCAGTAGCTGACTACGGTGGCCATGTGCAGCGTATCATTCGCCTTCGGCTTGTTGGTAAGAGTGTCAAATTCGTTCTTGTTCCAAACCCACACATCGAGCCTCTTATGGAAGGTCTGAACGCTGACGTTGGAATCAAGGTTCTTCAGACTCACGTAATGTACTTGCGTTCTCGCATAGTACCACCCCGTAGACAATAGTGAAGAATCGAGTCTGCAGTTATTCGGGTAAGCTGCTCCCGGCTTTCCGTTAAAATCATCGATATCATCCAAATCAGTTGGGTCGTTGCCCTCATATCCGAGTGATGCTGGGGCAGTGAATCCAGTGGTGGGAACCGTCACTAGTTCTGTGTCACTCTTACAGTTATCGTCGAAATACGTTTGGTTGGCTTTCTGAATCATTGAGGCTGCATAAGAGACATCCTCAATCCAATAGCTGGTCTCCCTCAGGATTTGGCCGCTATTGGTAATTCCCCTATTCGTGTTGAGAATTACCGTCCCTAGGAGAATGATCGCGAACACCGTAGTCAGCATCTGTCCTGTGCCCATGTCTTCTCCTTTTTGGTACTTGTATTTGCCCTGCCGACACCCACCCAAGAATTTACGAGAGCCTCTACTCCAGCATCTTCTCCGATAATTCGATCGTCCAACTGACTGCCGTCAATCTGTCTTCCGAACTCTCTCATGACTTCTGATGACCTCAAGCTAAACAAGAAAAGAACCGTATTCCACACCGCCAAATCAGGTCGCGCGTGCCGGAAACTCCTCCATCGTTTCGCGGCCAGACCTGGATCTTCAATTACGTTCACGCAGAATCTTCCTCTTAGTTGCCGATGCAGTCTACGGATAGTTGGCATCCAATAGCGTGCCAAGCGAGCTTAGTCTGTGCATCCTCCGATCATGACGAAGCCCTTAAAAATCAGCGACTTATGGCCTCGGGCAGTGCCATCCCTGGAATCGTGGTGGGCTTTGAAAGTAATTTCTACTGATGTGTGGAGAATTTTACCTGCCGGTGTTTACAAAACGTAGTATCTCCCAAGAACTTCTTCCCTTTGAGCATTGAAGCGGCGGCTTCCTGGACCAATCATCCCCATTCATTCCAGGCGAAACAGCGGAATCCCAACGAGGATCTAAGAATATCCGACTCTCACGTCAGAGATCGATTCGTGCGCTTGCATAACGCAAACCATCTTCCTCATCGAAGCGCAGTGGCTATCTCCACGAAACACTTCTAGGCATGGTTGTAATGACCACGGAATTCTCCGAATAGTTCGTGCCGGCTTGCCCGACACCTCTCACAGATTTCTGAAAATCGTTTATCGACGTCAATACCACAAGACCATTGAGTAACGTGCCGACCGGAATGGGCATCTGTTTATCCGATGCGTATGCCTTAAGGATTTCTCGACCGAACGGCGGCCGCATCACGAAAGGTCCGACTCTATAAACTGTTCCACCTTGAATGCGGACGTCCAAGTTATTTTTATTTGGAAATGCCAACAGGGCATTCCCGTCGGCGTCGTTGTAAACCAACCGGACGTAAGAATCCTTGTTCGTTCGGACGTAGATGCTCATCGTGTCCCCCTCATGATAGATTCCGCTCGGTCGATCCACCCAAACATCCACCTTCAGTCCCTCTCCCTTTTTCTCGGATTTGATCAGTTCCTCATCGGCCACTGGATTATAGTTGCTCGGTGCAAGATCGACCTTGGGAAGCGAAGACAACGCCAAATAGCTAGAGGAAGTACCCATGATTACATGCGAGTTCGCGCTTACGATCCTGAGACTCAAATCGAGATTATCACCTTCCTCCCAATAATTACCACCGACCACGTATTCAGCGCCCGCTGCGCCGGAGGCATAATCCGGTTGCGACAGATCCTCCAGATTTCCCGAGCTTGAAAGCTGCATTTGTGAAGATCGGACCGCATCCTCGCTGATAACAGAAAGAGTTGTCGATGATTGAATTGTCGATTCTATTTGCTGTCTAAGAAACTCGGCCATCGGGCCTGCAACCTTATCCTGGTATAGAATCTTCGATACGGTGACACTAGCGCTCGAGTCAGGCAGTTTTGCACTAAGCACCAAAATCGCATCCGCCAGTTTGTCCTGAAGGGAAAAGCTAGACTTCCGCCAATTAAAAGTCACGCCATTTCTGTAATTATTGATGAGCGAATTCCAGTCCCGGAACTCCTGCGGAATCATCTCTCCGCCAGTGAGTTGAAACTCCGAAAAATCCAGCGTTGCGGTTATCGTGTAAATGTTTCCGGCATATGGAATCAAGGAGTATACATCACATTCCGCAATTCCATTCTTGTCGGTAGTCGCGGAAGCCGTAAGTCTTCCGCTCCCATTTCGAAAACCGAAGGACAGTTTCATCCCCGGGACAGGGAGAACGGATTTCCCATCGGAATATACAACCTTCACGAGCAACGGCTTGAATCCTCCACGAAGCGATACGGATTGAGTATCACCCCCGACTTTGTCGAGTTTCAAGTCGCCGAACATCGATTGAACAGTCCCTTTTGTTTCACTGACCATGAGCGAGGCCGGCATTTGATAAGCACTATCGGTGACAACAAGAGGCCCGGCAATAAAGTTATAGAGCGGAGAGATATCATTGTACTGGATCTGGTTCTTTAGAGCGTCCTCAAGATCCACCATTGATTGATAAATCTCTCCTGAACTCATGGATGTATTTGCAGAAGCGATCTCTTCCTTGTACAAATTCAGATATCCATTCATAGACGACTTAAGCTGGTCACTCGCCGCTGATCTGTCGAGGACGGCAATCGCCCACTCCAGATTGTTGTCATCGTCATCATAAGTCTCGACAATCTTCAGTCCGCCAAGGTTTAAGTCAGAAGTGACTTTAATCTCCGCCGAGGTTTGCTGCTCAATGGAATTCTTGCTTTCGGACTGCACCTCATACTCTTTTGAAGAAATCTGTGAGCTGACGGTAGAGTTGATCTGTTTAGAGATGTCGGAGAAGGCTTCGTTGTAAGCTTTTGTCAAATCCGAAGCACGGTCCTTCGTCTTATTGGCAAAGCCGATTCCGACCACATACATCCGGTCGGGATATTTCTCCGTCGCCTTCTTAACCCAAGATGGCTGTGAGAAAACGGTCCCGATTGAAACAAAGAGAACCAACGGCACAAAAAGAAAAGTTCTGTTCATTTGCGTTCTTCCAAAAGTGTGAGAGTTTCACGAAGGCATCGCACCGCAGACCCACTTGTGGGACCTGCCAAAATCACGTTGCAAACATAAAGAGCGATTGTTTCTAAGAGAACTTCAAAGTCTGTACTGATTCATCCTCACTTCGCGTAAAACAAAGGCATATTGCTATCGAACCCGTAGGATTTGAAAACAGGAGTCTGTTGTCCTTTGGTGTCAGCTGCAACCTTGTCTCGAACATAATCGACTATTTCTCGCAGTTGAATGAATTGGTCGGCGTTCGTGTTTGCCGCCGATGTTGTCATAGCCTGAATTAGGTAATATGTGAACACACCATGACCGGCCCATTTCTCGCCTTCTCTCGAGACCTGACCCGCATCCGAAGCTGAAAAAATAGCTAGACCAGGCTGTGACTTGGCCATTTCAGCAAGCAGTATTGGGAGCGCCTCAACAGCCCTAGTTCCACCAAATACGAGCGATGAGCCTGCAGCTCCGGCATGACAGGCGTCCACGAACATTATCACTTTTCTTCCGGCACCCTTTGTCTTGATCATTTCGTCTATGTCCAGGCTGGAAATTGCAGTAGTTCGTAGTCTTGTTATCTTCGCATCATACGGAATGAAATAGAGATCGCCTTCATCCGTGACTCCGTGCATTGCGAGATATATCATGACCACATCATTCTCGAATGAATTGCTGAACACGCTTGCGAGCCCGTCAAGAATTCCTTCCCGCGTGGCCGCCTCGTTAGTCAAAAAAACCATGTTAGAAGCCGGCACACCAATTAACGTGGGGTCTCTCATCTTTTGATAGAACAAGTTGGCATCGTCTTCGGCGTATTTCAGGCTGATGGATTTGTCGGCATACTGGGAAATGCCGACAATGAAAACCCGGATTGTGGGCAAAGTGTTCGTTGCGGTCCGCTGGGCTTGCACATTGACGACGTAGTTCTTTATTGCCCTGTTCCCGAGGCTATCGGACGTCAATACCTGGACCTCGCTCTGCTGAGCTGAAGGCAAAGAGACATCCACGCTGAACTTGACAACATAGGGTTTAGTAATGTGGGCGCTGTCAATTTCGGCCGCACTCGGAGTGACTCCCTTCACCATCGAACCGTTTACCATGATGGTATCAATTGGCGAATCCGAACCTGCGTATCCTTCAAAGGTCACACTTGTGTTTTCCGACGTAACCAGAGCAATACCTCTTGAGTTGTCTTCCACAGCACCTGATGGTTTTATAACCGCCAGCTGAAGAGGCACATTCGCAGCAGCCGCTTGCGCCTTCAACTGCGCGTATTGAGGACTCATCATTACTATCGTGTTCTGTTGTATGTGTTGTTTTGCTTCGTTCGATTGTGCAGTGTCCGTCACCGACAGAAGATAGGTCTGCCATGCCTTGTTCGATTCGGGAAGCATAACCTTTTTCTCATAGGCCAGAGCCAGATACCTCAGACCTACCGGATCGGTCGTTTTCGAAAGTGATCTTATGATTTCATCATAGCGACCGGCGTTGTAATATGCGGAACCGAGCTCGACATTCGCCAGGCGGTTGCCCGGATCTATGGCAAGAACTTTATTCAGAATGACAACTGCTTCTTCCGCCTTCCCCATCTTTGTGAACAATTCACCCAAAGTGATATAAGTCGTCGTCAATTCCTTAGTATTCAGGCTGTCAAGCTCCATTAATATCTCATTTGCCTGGTCGGTCCGGTTTTGACTTAGGAGGGGCTCAAACGACTTCACAAAATCGCTCGTATAACCGAGCTCGTCGATCTTTTCATTCACGAAATATTTTCGGACCGACTGGAGTGCATCTTGAGTTCTTTTCCACTGAACAAATATGCCGGCCATTCGAAGATAAGGCTCTCTCAGTGCAGGAGGATCCTCCATGATCTTATCAGATAGGTTTTCAGCGAGCTGAGTGGCTCCCTGTGCAAGCAGGAAATCTTGAAGAGCAAAAAGTGGACTAAGATCCGCCTTTCCCAATCCCAGTCTTGCTTGTGAAAGTCGGCGAAAATCAGACTTCACCAGATCTTTCAGACTGGGACAATTAAGCATCAACTCATACGAGATTTTGAAAAACTTCTTGTCAAGCAGGTCCTGAGTCAGCTCAGACGGCTGCAGCCGATTCAATTCTTCGAACAAAGCTTTTGCCGCATCGATGTTCTTTTGTCCGATTAAGCACCTGAACGATTCTCCGAGACTGTTGAATTCGTAGCTTTCGCCAAACCTAGCCTCCATCGTCTTCTTGAACAATGAAACAACAGTGTCAGTATTGCTGGTCAAAACAAAAGTTTGAAAATTCTGATTGAACTGGACAAACGAAAGCTGTTCCTGACTTAATCTACTTTTGTCGATTACGAGAACGGCGAGGAACTCATCCGTCGCAGTTTCGAGGTCGCCATTCTTGTAAGCCGTAGACCCTGAAGACAAATGACTCTCGATGAAATTTGTTTTTACTGCTGCAACTCCGCGAAGTATTGGCGTAGCTTCTTCAATTCTCCGAAGCCTTAGCAGCACCATGCCGTATGATTCACTCAAATCAGGGTACGGCCGCATCTTGTATCCCGCCTCAAGCTGAATAAGGGCAGAATCAAAATTCCCCAGCCGTCTGTAGCTCTCGCCGGTAAAGTAATAGAGCGACGATCTTGTCGGCATCTCCTCGATCGCTTTCCAGGAAACATCTATCGCTTCCCGGTACAGTCCATTCATGAAACAGAGATTCACGAGTTGAAGCCTGGTTCCGATATCTTCGGGATTGGAATCAAGCGTGGTTCTCAATTGATTCAGCTGGGCATTGGAATCCTGGGGATATGCGGTACCGGTCCCAAGAAATGTCAAAGCAATGAATAACGACGCGACGCAAGTCTTTAGGCGCGACATGTTTTCCTCCAAGTTCTGAAAGCGTTCCATATATGAAATTGCACTCCCATGTCCCTGCCCTGCATGAAAGACGATTGACCTAACCAGACTCAAGGGACAATCGGGCCTCTCAACGCCGAAAGTTAACCACGACCTGTGTCAAAATCAACTTTAGAAACATAGATTGTGAGCAAGATTACGGCTGCTTGCTAGTCCGGGGACCCAGCTCAAAGCGAGTGCCAAGGAATCGTTACCCAATTGCCGGCAGGAGTCGGAGTCGATAGGGCTCTACATCGGGTTCTTATTGAAGTAAACCCAACAGGGTCAAAATCACAATCGTAAACACGCAAGAAAAATTTATTTGATTTTCCAGAAAGTATTCTGCGTCACAAAACCATTCTTAACATAATTAGAATCAGTAACATACTTACTGAAAAAAAGTCCATTTTCTAATTGATAAACATCCAAATTAGTCATATTAGAAGAGCGGTGATTTATATTCAATATGGAGATGTTATAAAATAATGGGTCAATGAGGTCATTTGGAGCAACCAGTGAAGATAAACATTCCTTAATTCCTGCAGTCCTATCAAATGGAACATATAAAGAAGTAACTGCACCATCAAGAACACCATCAAGGTTTATATCAAAAATAGCATTAAGACCAGGGGAATAATCATTTGAGGCACCTGTTCTTTTCAGAATAAGAATATAATTAGGGAGGAAAGATATTTGACTTGAGGGATCCGGCAATGACTCATTTAGTGCTGCTTTGTATATGCGTGGTTGTTTATCTGTAGGGATGTATTGGTAGATTGTTTTAATGTAAGATTCTACGCTATCTTGCTCTGCAGGAGTAAATGCGAAAAACTTGTCATCTAACATGTTTGTGTCTTTTTGGCTGATCCAGAACACGTAATTGGATGCGTGCGTGAAGTCTATGCTTTGGAGCATAAAGTTAACAGGGTATTGATATGTGTTGGGGAAGTTGACATCTTTCATGAATTTTTGTAGGTTGGCGAGTGTTTGTCCTGTTCCTACTGCAGTATTCACTCCAAGGCTTGCTGTTTGGTCGCCGGGTGGTAGGTAGTAGGTTGCTTGGAAGCTGCTGTCTCCTTTTTGGTCTACGAGGAATATGTCTACTGTGTGAGTTTGGGATTTGATTTTTCCGGTCTTGATGTTTCCTTGAGGATCCATTTTTTGTCGCGCACCGTCTATTAGGACTGCGCTGTTTGTGGTGTCGAATGGTGGATTCATTACTCCGAAGAGTGTTTCGTAGATGGTGCCTTTTCTTATGTCCCCTACTGTTAGTGCGATGACGTCGCGAGCGGCAATGTTGGTGATTATTTTTTTTGTAGTAGTTAAGTTCTGGTTGTCTGTGACTTGTGCTGTTGATTGGTATGTTCCATTAGTGTTTGTGGTTGCGCCGCGTACTTTTATAGAATCCGAAGTTTCTGTGATTATTATTGAGGGGTCAACGTTCGTGAATTGAACAGTGACGGGTCTGCCTTCGGGACTGTTTGCAAACTTGTTTAGTGGCATTCCTGATTCTTGCCCTTCAACAGTATTAAGAGAATCTGCCGTGATGACAGGTGGGAGGTTGGCGCCAACTTTTACAGTGGTTGATTTTTGGCCTGTGAGTCCTTGACTGTAAGCTGTGGCAGTGGCAGTATCTGTACCAGCTGTAATGTAGGTGTGGCTGACTGTGTCTGTGGAGGCTGTTTTTTGTTCTTCTTGTAAGGTTTTTTGGGTGCCGTCTCCAAAGTTCATGACTAGGCTGTCGAGGCCGTCTTTTGCAGTGGTTTGAATTGTGAAAAGAGTTGACATGTTAGTGTATGGAGCTGATGGGTTGGCGATGATTGAATTTACTACTGGAGCAGTTTTAACTGGAGGGGGAGGGGGCGCGACTGGATTGTGGCAGCTTCCTAAGAAGAATGAAGCGCTAATTAGTCCTGCAAGGCCTGTTTTTTTAAGGTGCATGGTTTTCTCCTGGTTCCATCGCTCTGCGGTGGAACCCTTATTTAGACTGCCGCATCCGTTGCACCGCAGAGCGGTGCAACGAGAAGAACCGTCCAAATTATCCCCTCATCGCAATTTCGTCACCGTCAAATCCGCCGCTGGATAAAACAGCGGGAATGGCAAACCACGGCGCGACTTGTAAACCTGGCGAACCTGCAGCAAGCGAATCTCAAATCTCGCTGATTTTCCGAACTCGACTGTGGCGGTTTCGCCCACTTTTATTTTGACTTCCCGACTGCGGCGGTCAGGAAAGGTTATCGTGATCACCGCATCGCCTAAATATTCTCTAACTCTTTTCGCGCCGATCACGATATCCGTCTTCTTCGCCAATGTCGTACCATGTTCGAGTACAGTGACCAAATCTCTCGGCCCTGTTTTGTTGCGGTGAGCAGGCTCTGTTGCCTTTGGAAACTCATAGGAGCTATGAAAGAAGCCTCGATTATCCCAATTATCCTTGATGAACTTGAACGCCTCATTTATCAGCTTCATCTTCGCGGTTCCGATCCGCTGCATCTTCGCATCACCCTCGAAGCGGTCGGGATGCCATGCCTTCACCTGAACATTATATGCCTCACGCAATTCTTCAAGCGTCTTGGGATTGGGAAGTTCCAGAATTCTAACGGCTTCTTGCCAGGTCATCTTTGAATTTTAGATTCCAAATTTTGAATATTAGATTTAGTCAATTGCTTTCCCGATCTCCACTAATTTCTTCATCGTCTCAAGATTCCTACTGGTAGAACTTACGCTCAAGACCTTTTCAATGGAGTTGTTATTGAACGGCGACTTCGCGTACCCCTTCCGACAAAGAACGTAAACCGTCCTGCCTGTCGTCTCAAATGCATCGGAATTGCTTTTGATCTTGTGAAGTTCCGAGATTCTTTCCTTCACAGGTTCTTGCGACAATATGGTAAGATAGATTCGCTCACCTGACTTTAATTTATTCTCGGCGAAAGGATTCGACCTGATTGTGTCCTCAAGTTCATCGAGCATCAACACCAAAACTTCCACTTCAAATTTGAACCGACTCTTGACAGCAGATCTTATCGTCTCCTCAAGTTCAGACGAATTCTCTTTCTCACTGGAAAACACGACATTGCCGCTCTGGATGTATGTCTTTACATGTGCGAATCCCGCTTTCTCAAAGACTTTCTTCAAGTCGGCCATCAGAATGACTTTACTCCCGCCGACATTAATCCCCCGAAGCAGCGCAATGTAAACTTTTTGTCTGATCATGTGCTATGGGGCTCAATCTACATTTATTTCGCGAAGTAATGAAATGTAAACAGGCATATACTCAGCTTCCTATCTCTATTGAAGTTATTCTTTCATTCCATGAAGTTCAATTTCTCGGTCCTTTCGGTAGTGGCTTAATTTCATTTTTTGTGAAATCGAAAGATATTTATCTCCCGCTGATCACGCTGATTTTCGCTGATATTGTTTCTGCGTTCATCGTTCGACTGAGCCTTCGGCGTGAGCCTCAGTCGAACGCTCACGACGAAGTCTGCGAAATCCGCGGGAGAAACCAAAATGAGCCACTACCGTGCTTTCGCCCTCTTTCTTGACGATTTCAAAGTCGCAGCTTCCTCAATTGGGGTGCAAGGATTCTCACGGAAGCCACTACCAGCAGCGTCATGCTTCCGCCGAAAATCACCGACGGAATCAGTCCCATTAATTTAGCGGCGACACCGGACTCAAACGAACCAAGTTCGTTCGATGCACCGAGAAAGATCCCGTTGACCGCGGACACGCGACCACGCATCGCATCTGGGGCGTGCAACTGGATGATGGTCGCCCTGATGATAACGCTGACATTATCAAATGCTCCACCCAGCATCAAGATGATCAATGACACGTAGAAATTCTTCGATAGTGCGAATAAAATTACCATGAGCCCGAATCCGAGAACACACGCCAACAAATTACGTCCAGCCCGCTTGAAGACCGGGTAATTAGCCTGAATGATGGACATTATTATAGCACCGACAGCCGGCGCGGCACGTAAGAAGCCCAACCCTTCTGCACCAATGTGCATGACCTCGTCGGCAAAGATGGGAAGCACGGTAACCGCGCCGCCGAAGAACACGGCAAACATGTCGAGAGATATGGCGCTTAGAATTATCTGGTCATGGAAGACGAATCTGATCCCTGCTGACAGGCTTTGCAGAATGGATTCAGCCCGTGTGCGCACCGGCATCGGTTTGTTTTCGATTGCCATGAATATGGAAAGCCCGACGGCACTGAGGACTATTACCGTGCCGTACGCAGTCCCAATTCCGATAAACCCGTAGATGAGGCCGCCAACCGCAGGCCCCGTCACTTCGGAGACTTGCCATGCTACACTCCCCCAAGTCGAGGCGTTACCAAACAATTCACGCGGAACGAGCTGTGCCGAGAAAGCCGCCTGAGCAGGAGACATGAAGCCTCTCGTAAGACCGGCAAAGAAAACAATGATGTAGATTGGAAACACTCCTTGTCGGACAAGAACTTCATTGAATTGCGTCGAGACCAAAAAGAGCGAAGCTGCACAAATAAGGTAAGCAGCACTACAAACCGCGATTATCTTTTTCCTGCTCACGACATCGGCAAGATGGCCGGCAAAGAGCGCGACGCTGAGCACCGGGATCGCTTCGGAAAGACCGATTAATCCGAGCGAAAGCGGGTCGTGGGTTAATTCGTAGATTTGCCAGCCGACGATCACAGACTGCATTTGGACAGCAAAAGTCAGCACGAACCGCGCCAACACAAACAATCTGAAGTCCCTTATCTTCAGAGCGGCGTATGGATCGGTGTTATCTAACGTAACCATGATGTGGTTTCATTTAAGATAATGATGGAACCCCAAGAAGCAAAGTGGCTATGGCCTCTGGCAGCGGGACAATTTAGTCAAGAGTGAATCGGTTTGAGCTAAGCCGCTATTCTCACCTTTCATAAATCAAGGTATCGCTACTGGTCACGAAGTCCCGGATGAAACGTTCAAGCTGCTGCTTTGAAAGACTATTCGCAGCTGTCGCAGACGTGAATGCTGTGACGAGTATTAGGGTGAGCGCAAAATCCAGAGCTCGACTAATTTCAATGGCTAGGCCTTTCGTTTTCCCTTTGGTACGTAATCAAAAAATTTCTCGGTGATCTTCCCGGAAGTCCATTCCGCCCGCAAGCGCGTCTTCTTCTCAATCTTTCGTAAGGACGACAACAGTTCCCGATTTAAATCGCGGGCACTTGTTCCTGTCATATCTGCCCTGATCGCGAACCCGCCTGCGACCGTTTCAATCGAACCTTTTGCGAGAAGTTCATCGAGGACGGCTCTAATCTTTTCGGGAGAATCTGTGCTGATGCTGGCGATTACAGAGAATTGCTTTTTAGACATTTTGCACCGCAAAGGTTTAGATGACCGTCAACTCTAGATTGACGGCCACCGGTGAATTAAAAACTATTTCGTTTTCACGGGATATGGCGGTGTTTCAGGGAACGTCGCCGGATTTTCTTTGATCTGTTTCAGTGCAGTCTGGATCGCAGTTTCAAGCTGCAGATCTTTACCTGCCATCACCGACGCCGGGTCGTTATCAACATAAATATCGGGATCTCCGCCGTGGTTTTCGATCCACCATTTATCTTCCTTACCGAAGAAACCATTGTTCGATTGTTCCACCGAACCATTATCGATCGTAGTCTGCGTATTGAGTATTCCGGTCAGCCCTCCCCAGGAGAGAGTTCCGACGATCGTTCCGAGATTTCTCGCTTTGAAATCCATCAGGAATGCCTCACCATCGGAGCCGTTGTATTCGTTCGTGATGACGACATATTTGCCTGTCGATGTGCTGCCGGGATATCTGAACGGGACCATGTTTTCAAGAACGTTGTGTGCGACCATCTGCCGCTCCAGCTTATCAATCAGGAAATACTCCGTCCATCCTCCTGAATTGCGGCGGACGTCGAGGATGATTCCTTTCTTGTAGCGGAATGCGCGCCAGAATTTATCGAACTCTCCGATGTTAGACGATCCCATCGCATTGATGTGCATGTAGCCAAGTTCACCGTTGCTCTCTTTCAGAACGGTATTGATGTTATTTGTCAGCCATCTGAAATATCGCAGACTCGAGTTGTTCACAATCGGAGTCACCTGGTAGCTCCTTGCACCTTCCTGCGAAGGCTCGCTGTTGACCGTCACCGTCACCTTCTGGGCCTTAACGACTTGTAAATATTTGAAATAGTCTTCGGGCGCTTTGATCTCATGCCCGTTGATCGCAATCAGATAGTCGCCCTCTTTGAGATTAATGTCGGGTCTGACAAGCGGGGATTTTAGATCCAGATCGTATTCGGTCGGACCGTAGATCGTCGTGAATTTGTAGAAACCGGACGATTTGTCGGGAACAAGATCTGCACCGAGCCAGCCGGTGTATACCTCAGTCTTCGGTGCCTGCTCGATGCCATTGTCTCCACCCGATATGTATGTGTGCGAAACGCTCAGCTCGCCAACCATCTGTTGAAGAACCCAGTTAAGCTGCTGCCGCGAAGTTATGTGAGGAATGTAAGCGCGATATCTGTCGCCAATCGCTTTCCAGTCAAGACCGAACATGTTCGGATCGAAGAAGAAATCTCTATACCACCGCCACGTGTCGTCGAAAATCTGATGCCACTCTTTCTGAAGATCGACTGTGTAAGTCATGCCGTCAAGGTTCAGCTTGGTGCCGATTGTCTTAGTCTTGAATACATCGTCAAACGTGGACGTGTAGAGATCTTTGTCTTTCATTATGAGAAGCTGTTCCCCGTTAATCGACGTCGAAAAAACAGCAACTTTGTCGTCAAGAACGACCGCCTTCTTCTCTTTCATGTTGAAGATGTGCAGATCCCATTTTGTCTCGCCCCCGGGCTTGAAAATCTCCCCATACTCATCTTCGCCGAACTTCGGCACCGAGCACCACGCAACTTCACCGTTACCAGCTTTCAGATAGAAGAAATTCCCGGGATCGACCGGCAGCGGATATGTCCGCTGTTGAATGCCGTCCAGATCGATACGAAAAGTCTCGGACGCACCCGGTTCTTCCTTCTGCACCGCGTCTTGAAAGGGGGGCTTAAGGCCCGCTTGCAGTTGCACCACCATCACTTGCTGAGGCGTATTTATTATGTGATCGTCTTCATAAAAGTCCATCTGGACATCGAAGTTCCTGCTGGAAAGGTAATAAAGATATTTCCCGTTCGCATCGAAAGTCGGGTTAATGTTGTCAAAGAAGTCATCGGTGATTGGGTAGCTCTTGTCCTGATCCAAGCTGTAAAGATAAATCACGCTGTTCTTGTTGTAATGAACGAAGCTATACGCAATCCATTTACTGTCTGGCGACCACGTGTAATCGCTCATCTCCCAGTAGAACTCATCATTCTTCATCTGGTTCGATTCAGCAAACTTATGGAGAGCTTTCGAGTCTACGTCGACATAATACAGGTCGAACGTTTTGTCGCCGAACAAAATTTTCTTGCCGTCTGGCGACCATAATAGATGGTAATCGTACTTGTTCAACGACTTCGTGAGTTGAGTCCACTCGCCGCCTTCCACATTTTGAACGTACAATTCATATTCTCCCGTCCTGTCGGAGAAAAACGCGATTCTCTTTCCATCGGGTGAAATTTGCGGATAAATCTCGCGTGTGCCCGGTGTGTTTGAAAGATTCAGAGCTTGTCCTTTGTCCGTTGGAACAACAAAAACATCGCCCCTCGCTTCGATGGCGACGTTTTTGCCGTCATTTGACACCATTGCATAGTGAATGTAATCTTTGGGATTGGTGACCCTGTCTCTCAATTCCCATTTGTCGGAAGGGATATTTACAACAATTTGTTTCGAGACACCAGTGCTCACATCCATTACATTTAGATAACCATCGTGGACAAAGACAATTTGATTATGGTCGGTCGATGGTGTCATGACGTCCACATCATTGTAGTTTGTCAACTCAGTGACGGTCTTCGTAGACATGTCTTGCTTATAAATATTGGAAATCCCATTGATGCTGTCGGAAACATAATACATAGAACTCCCGATCCACATCGGATAAGAATTCACTCCTACATAGCTTGTGATCGAAGTGAACTTATTGGTGTTGAAATCATACATCCAAATATCCGGATGGAAACCACCTTTGTATCTCTTCCAGTAATAAGCCTCGGGGCCTTTCCTCACGTACAGGATCTTGCTGCCGTCAGGTGAAAAACTGCAGTCCACCCCACGATCCAGTGGGAATCTTTCCGGTGCCGATCCCTCTTTGTCGGCAAAATAGAGATTGGGGTCCCTCATGATAAAATTCTCCCAATAAGACCTAAAGACAATGCGTTTGCCGTCAGGCGTCCATGTCACCGTTTCTGCTCCGCCCGGATTGTAAGTAATTCTTGTCGGCACTCCACCTTCGGAAGGTATGACATAAACGCTCTGCGCTCCGTCGTAGCTCGCGGTGAATGCGATCCATTTCCCGTCCGGCGAAAACCTCGCCCTGTATTCGTTGCCGGGGAATGTCGTAAGCCGCGTTGCTGTTCCACCGCCCGAACTTACAAGCCATAGATCGCCCTCATAAGTGAAGACAATTTTGTCCCCATGAATGTCTGGATCCGTCATGAATCTTCCCTGTTCCTGCGCGAAAGCTGCGCCATAAAAGAACAGAAAGATCACTGACAGAGTTATATAAATGCTTCTCATGATTTTCTCCAATTTGTTTATACGGAAAGCGCTGAACAACGAACATAAAATGTGACGGGGCCGTTCATTCCCTTGCATTAAAAGAAGGACTTATTGCCATACGACTTTTGCCCGACAAAGCTCCGAGCCTTCCCGCCGGATATCGCAGAAGTGATATTCACCGGCAAGAGCGGTCGAAACGAAAACTCGATCACCCAACTGAGCCTCCGAGAGAAAATTAATCTCAAACGACCCAAGACTCCTGTGCTCAAGGATTTCTGTCGGAAAGCTGTCGAGTATCCACTGCATGTATTTAGAGGAGGTGACATGCATATTCACGTCCAAATCAGAGTAGCGGACTACGTGTTCTAAAGCCGTTTGTTCCGTGGGCTGCGGTTCAATCTTCTCAAGCTTAATGTTCAGCTCATTCCTTTCCACCTGCATCGGGAAATTTCTGCCGAGCGAATCGATCCGCTGTATCCGATAAGTCTTTCGGTCTATTATCAACCAGGCGGAGGTTGCCGACACCAATTTATTTCCGGATTTGGAATGAATAATGAAATCTCTTAATCCAAAGATTTTGTCGGTTCCCTTCCCCCATGTCTCGACAAATATCTCATCACCCCATTTGGGCAGGTCATGGAACACAGCGAGGAACCTTGACAGGACCCAGAGCTGTCCCTCGTCTTTAAGTTCCGAATAACTGAATTCTGTATCTTTCGTGTGAGCCCACGCGCTGTCAAGCATGAAAGACAAAAGTATATCCGGTCTCGCCCTCCCCCTCTGATCGACTTCAAAAGAGTGGAGACAAAAAGTTTGCCGGTGAGTTGCTTTAGTAGGGTCCTGCATCCTTCACTGGAGAAATTGACAAAAAAATGGAGGTGGCCGCAACTTGCGACCACCTATTACGAAAGCCTATTTAGGCGCTGGACCTTCGGTCACCTGTACCAGGTCATCCGGCCGAACCCATTTCGTGAAAGCGTTCTTGACATCTTCAGCAGTTAACTTCAAATATCTCTGTGCTGCAAGTATCGGCTCATCCAAAGGCAGCTCCTCAATAGCTCTTCTGAGCAATCCATTCGCGATGGTATTTTCGCTCGACTCAGAGAGCGGAATCTCACGCATAAGTAGTGCCTTTGCCTGAGTCAACTCTCGCGATGTAACCAACGAATCTTGCATTTGTTTCAAGTCGCGAAGGATGATCACGCGCGCCTGCGAGACTTTGTCCGGATCACAACCATAACTTACCTCGTAGCGGCCGCGGGTCTTATGGATATCGAAACTCGACCCGACATAGTAGACCAATCCTTCATTTTCACGCAGGTCATGGTAGAATCTCGTTGCGTAAAATGCTCCACCCAGAACGTGGTTGCCCAACTGCAACGAGTAATAATCCGGATCTGATCTCGTGATACCAAGCTCCTCGGAAAGGTAGACTCTGTCCTGGACCCGGCTCACGTCCGGGACTTCTGCCGTCGAGGGTTTGTTGAGCGGAACCTGCTGCAAATCGGTTTCCGGTTTCGGGCCCGATGCTTTCCAGTCCTTGAAGTAACTCCAGACGACTTCCCTTGCAGTATCAGGATTGATGTTACCGATGACGACCATGGTTGTCATGTCGGGTCGAAAAACCCTGGAGTAATAGTCTTTTTCATCTTGCAGATTGAGTGAGTCAACCGTCGCAGGAATTGTTTCACGCAGAGCGGGATCTCCTTTAGGAAGAATGGCAGTGTTAATCGCCCGTCTTGTCAAGTAGTCGGGGCTTTCGAGCTGTCCAGCGACAGTCGCTGACGTCTGCCGTTGTATTATCTTGAACGCTCTCTCCGGAAGTGCAGGGCTCAGTTCGTTGTCGGCAAGGAGTTCAACACCTTTCCGGAAATTATTGCTGAGAACTCGAAGTGAAAAACTTGAGCCGCCGGACTCATCAGCGCCGATGTCATCAAGTGCTTTCTGGAAAGCTACTCGATCCAGGCTCACTGAACCGTATTCGAATAATCTGTCTAATACACCTGAAACACCGTCTTTGCCGTTCGGCTGTTGAAGCTGCGGATTGCTTTTTACACTTGCCTCGATGGTGACAGTGCTGCTGATCGATTCCGGCTGGATTATCAGTTTAATTCCATTGGGCAACGTCATCACTGTCGGATTTGTTGTCGAGTTCGGGACCGCAAGCCGTCCGACTGCAGTCTCAGCCCACGCCGGCAATTCCACTTGTTTCGTTTCCGTTGGAGCGAAAGACTCGGCTCCGCCAAAACTGCTCGAGGAAATTGGCTTTCCGGATGATTCTGGAGTCAATACGGCAACCATGGCGTGGCTCGAATCGATAAAGGCCCTGGCTACACGGTTGACATCGTCAACGGAGACCTTTTTCATCGCGTCAAGGTCATCATCAGGTGAATTCCTTCCTTCGACGGCGACCGCATTCGACCAGGCCGACGCAAGTCCAGAAATTGAGTTCTTCTCAAATTCTGCATCCGAGATTTCGTGACGTTTCGACGCTTCAACAAGATCGGGGGAGACTCCATTTTTTAGCTCCTGAGCTAAAATATCACTGACATCTTTTGCAAGACCATTCGAGTCATAACCCTTCGGGAATGCCGCAATGGCGAAACCCACCCCCGACTTGGGCATCGAATAGTACTGGAAACCTGCGTACAGTGCCTTCCCTTCCGGAACCAGCGAGTACAATTTTCCGCGCTGGTTGCTCAGCACATCAGAGAGAACTTGAGCTGCAGCGTAATCCGGGCTGTCGGAGCCGGGAAAGCGAAAAGAAATCACCGCGAAGCCGTATGGCAAGTCTGTCGGCATCCTCAACGTGTCAGGCTTCACCGGCACGAAATTAAAAGCGGGTTTTCCAGGCAGATTGCCGGAAGGGATGCCCTCAAAAAGTTCCCTGACCTCGGTTAGAGCTTTTTGCAGGTCTACGTCGCCGACTATGAGGAGAATAGCATTATTCGGAACATACCATTCTGAATGAAATTCCCTTAGCATTGCTCCGCTCGTGCTGTCGAACGAAGGGCGCGTGCCAAGGGCATCGTGCTCATACGGTGTTCCATGGAACATCGCATCGAGAAGTTTCATAAAGAAGATATATTGCGGGTTCGACAGATCCTGCGCGACCTCCTGCTCAATTGCGCCGCGTTCTTTGTCCCATAGACTGTCTGTGCTCATAATTCCTTTCATACGAATTGCTTCGATATGGAGCGCTACATCTAAGTCTTCGGAGGGAACCGTGAAATAGTACTGCGTCACCATCTGCTGCGTGTCGGCATTGAAATCACCGCCCATCGCAGCGGTAATGTCGGCGAGCTGCGAAGCGGACAACTCAGGGCTTCCGCGGAACATCATGTGTTCGAGCGCGTGTGCAGTCCCCGGAAAGCCCGGCAGGCGTTTCGTCGGAACCGACAAGATAGTTTATTTCTGTTGTCACAACCGGAGCCAGCGAGTTCTTGACAATTACCACGCGAAGCCCGTTCTTCAATGTCGCCCGAAGAACCGTCTGCTCATTCGCCTGTTTTTCGTCTCCGGCAATTGCCGGCAGGACGCCAGAAACTAGCGAGATCATTCCAAACATAAACAAGAATCCAAGTTTTCTCATAATCCATGGAGAACGAATGAAGCTCGTTTTGTTTTGTCCAAAAAAGTACTTGTCCATTTTTCCTCCTGTTATTTTTTTGAGTTACTCCGATAAAAACTCAAGTAAGTCTTATCTCTTGAAAGAACGTTTATTTCCTCGATTGCCGCCTTGATGCGGATGATGCGCACCGCCTCTTTGGTACCGCCTTTCGTGTGCTTCCCTTCTCGGCAAAGGAAACTTTGGTTCCGGTAACGGAGTCAGCAGATCATCTTCGGGATAGGTAGAGGGAATATCTTCGCCGAGAAACTGCTTTATTGCAGGGACGAAGTATGAATCGGACTCAGTTGCAAAACTGATGGCTATTCCACTCGCTCCCGCCCTCCCTGTGCGACCGATGCGGTGAACGTAATCTTCAGGATTCTCCGGCAGAGTGAAATTCACAACATGACTTATTCCTTCAATGTGCAAGCCGCGCGCAGCAACATCGGTTGCTACGAGAACCTTTATTTTCCCGGCCCGGAAATCTTCAAGCCGTTTGATCCGCCTCGCCTGTTCCACATCCCCGGAAAGTAAGGCACAGCTCAGTCCATGTGAAGACAGATGATCCTTCAATTTTCGCGCCGTGTCTTTCCTGTTCGCGAACACGAGCACCCGCTGCAAGCCGCGGACTGCGATCAGGTTGTAAAGTATTTTGAATTTTTCCAAATCAGTTGTGAGGTAGAAAACCTGTTTGATGGTTTTTACGACGACATTCTCCGGTTCAATTTCAACAAGGCTGTGCTCGCGGGTCCAGCTCGAAGCGAGCCGATTGACCTCCGGAGTCAGCGTCGCGCTGAACAACACAGTCTGTCGCTTGGACTTTGGAGGAGTGCTCTCGATAATTCGCCGGACATCCGGAATGAACCCCATGTCCAACATCCTGTCTGCTTCATCTATGATGAGAATTTCCACTCTGTCGAGATGAATACTCCCCTGCTTCTTGAAATCCAGAAGTCTTCCCGGCGTCGCCACGACAATGTCGATCCTCTCCCCGGCAAGAAAATCTCTCTGCTCTTTGTACTCGATTCCACCGAGGACCGCGACAATTCTCTGGTCCGCATATTTTGACAAGCCGTCGGCATCTTTTTTTATCTGCATAGCAAGTTCCCTCGTCGGAGCGAGTATGAGAACACGTGGAGACTTGCGATGCGGCTGCTTCACCGGGTTCCTGAGCAGGTGCGTGATGATCGAAATCAAAAATGCTGCTGTTTTCCCTGTACCGGTTTGTGCTCGTCCGGCGGCATCGCGCCCTTCGAGAAGCGTCGGCAGAATCCCTTCCTGGATCGGGGTGCAGTATTGGAAGCCAAGGTCCGAAATTGCATGCATGACTTCGACCGGCAGATCAAAATCCAAGAACCGCTTCTTCCCTTCCGCAACCGGAACAACATATTCCGATATACGCCACTGAACTTTCTTCGGCACAGATTCTTTCTGCTTATCGGGGGCACGTCCTTTGTCCGGGGTTCTTTTTGTATCAGTTTCGTTCCTGTTTTCGCGTCTTTGTGGTTTCCCAAGTTCCCGTCCAGTTTCGGGCCGACCGATGTTCTGGTTTCTTTCAGTTATCTTGTCGGTGGATTTGCCATCCGGTCCGGCTTTTTGATCCGTTCTGCCGGGCATTCTTTGATCGTCGGAACCTGGCTGATTTACATTCTTGCCGAACAATTTTCTTAATAGATTCCTCAGCATTCACTTAGTCTTTCATGTAATAGTTGCCAAGTTGAGTTGCCCGGCAACTAGATTTTGATGTTTGGAGATTACAGATTCTCACCGCGACAAAAATTTCTTGCTGGGGCACTGTCATGTATTTACTTTTGAACCACAACTGCTTCTTTCTCAAGCTTGATCCCGAATTTCTCAAACACACCATTTTCTATATCGGAAGCAAGCGAGAGAATTTCTTTGGTGGTCCCGGCATAATTTACAAGTGCGAGAGAGTGGTTGGATGAGATTCCGACTCCATTCCTTTTGTAGCCTTTATGGAAGCCGGCGTTTTCAACGAGCCACGCGGCAGAAATCTTCATCCCGTTTGCATCCTTGTAGGAAGGGGCCCGCCTAATTCCGATAGAAGCCAATCTTCCTTCGAAATCCGAGTACTCAACTTTCGACAAAACCGGATTCACAAAGAATGATCCTACCGAACGAGAATTCGGGTCCGCCGGATCGACCAGCATGGATTTCTTCCGCCGGAGCGCCAAGACCGCTTCTCTGACTTCTTGCAGATTTACACCTTCCTTCCGCAGTCCACCCTCTCCTGTTTCCGTTCCGCGTTCTCCTTCGTCCTTTTTTCTTGATTCGATGTAGTCCCGGAGTTCCTCGTACTTGATCTTTGGCTCGGCCGCATTTTCTAACCTGTAACAAACCTCGACAACTACAAATTTATCTTTGTCTTTCATTTTGAACCGACTCTTGCGGTAGCCGAATTCACATTCCTTATTTACAATCTCAGCAAGCTGGAGGGATTCCCTGTCTAATGCTTTTATGCTGGTGATAGTATCTTTGACTTCCTGTCCATAAGCACCGACATTCTGGATCGGTGTTGCACCGACTGAGCCCGGAATTCCGGAGAGGCATTCCACGCCGCCAAGATTCTTCTCGACACACGTTTTGACAAAATCGTCCCACACTTCACCTGCATTTACACGAGCGCTTGCGGATTCGCCATCATCTTCGAAGACAACACCCTTGAGATCGATTTTGATTACAAGTCCGTTGAAACCTTCATCAGGAAAAATAACATTGCTCCCGCCGCCGAGTACCTGTATGGGCAGATCTTCGCGTCGTGCGAATTCAATTGCGGAGCGAATCTCATCCGTCGTTTGACAGGAAATAAAACACTTCGCACTGCCGCCGAGTGCAATCGTCGTATATTTTGCAATGGGAACGTCAGACTTCAAACCCGTCAACGTATCCTCTCCAACCGTCATAGATTAAAGATAACCAATGCCGATCAATTTTACGCGTTGGAAAATTCGACATCCCGAACATCATAATCGGGACTTGAAAGTGAAAAGTGAATATTTAAAAGAGAATAATGAAGAACCTTGGCTCATAACTCGTCCGTTTTTCACTATTCGCTTTTCACTTTTCACTCATTGTAGATAGTGCTTGACATCGACCATGATGGCTTCTATATTTCCAAAGAGCAAAATAGAAAGGGCTGAAGATGGGTCATAGGCTTCAAGTAATCTCTTTGGCACTCACTCTTCTTAGTACGACAAAGAGTTTTGGCCAGGGCGAGACCGCCGTTCCATTCTTGATGATTCCCAATTCCGTAGAAGGAAACGGGATGGGAGGCATCGCGGCATCTCTAATTTCAGACGATGCAATCTCCACGATTTCAAATCCGGCTCAACTTGGAATTTTCAGTCTCTACAATGCTTTTAGTGCAAGCACTTACAGCCCGAAGACGCCGTGGCTGTCGGGTATTTCTAATGATTTGAGCTTGGATGTCACGGCATTCAGCGCGGGAATAGATTTCAAGGAATACTTGAATCTTCCGACACCGATAAGTTTTGGAATGGGATACTCGCAGGTTTATTTTGATCTAGGGAATTTCGCGACTGATCCGCAGGCAACCTCAACATGGAACGCTTACGAAAAGGCCGACAATCTTACCTTCGGAATTGGAATCGATTACAAAGTAAAACTCGGCTTGGGCTACAGTTTCAAGTGGATAGATTCTGAACTGGCACCGTTTGAACAACCAGTGCCAGGAGTAGCGAAGTTACCCGCTCACGACTATGGAGCGATCTTGCAGATACCTGTGATAGAACTCGTTTCTGATGCCATCGAAACGCCGATTGAGATAAACAACAGAGTGGCGCCAATGTTCGATTTAACATTTGGTTATGCGAGAAGAAACATCGGCGGAGAGGTTAGGTACGTCGACCAATTACAAGCAGATCCACTCCCTCGTGAAGGTGTGCTTGGGTGGAACTTTGAGATTGGCTTGAAATCGGAAATAAACAATCGACCTTGGAAGCTGCTGACGTTTACATGGGGAAGAGAAGCGGAGGATGTCCTCGTAAGTGTCTCAGTCACTGGCGACTCGATCTATACAAGAACTATTTCATACAAAAACGGTCTTGGTGGCATCAGGCCTTTCGATAATCTCATACTCGGAAAAACCTTCGGACAGATTTATCTGCAAACCGGATGGCAATTCCAAATTGCAGAATGCCTCTACGTTCGCGGCGGAGGGTACACCGCACCCGGAGAACTCATTTACTCAACACATGGTGAGAGTTTCAAGCTGAATGGATTTCTCCGTCTTCTCACGTCGCTGAACAACATCGAACCGGATTCGGGATTACTTTCTTACTTTCTCAATCATCTTGATCTCCAGTACCATTATAGCAACTACACGAGCACCGTAAACAGTCTTATCAACGGGACAACATTTCAGTCAATAAACATCGTTGTTAAGTGAAGGGTGAAAAGCTAAAAGTGAAGAACAAAAATCGTAAGTCGTTCACTATTCACTTTCGATGAAAGGACAGGGTCAAAAAAATGAGATTAGCTTGCTTAGTCTTGTTTCTTCTCCTCACGGCAACGCAGATTGCCAGCGCACAGGGACCGGTCTCAATCCCTGTTATGGATATTCAAACTTCAGCAGATGCAAACGGAATGGGAGACATCTCTGCGTCTCTCCCCTCTGACAACGCAACGGCAACAATTGCTAATCCGGCGCAGCTAGGGATTTTCAGTCTTGACGGTTTTGTTAATGCCAGCATGTACGCTACCAAGACTCCTTGGCTGTCCCTGCCTAACTATACTGATTTTACTTTGAATGCCTCAGCGGCTAACATTGGAATCAATCTAGGAAAAATTTTTGACAGCCCTTTTCATTGTAGTGTGGGAGCTGGATACTCCAGAGTATTCCTCGATTTGAAAACCATCTCTACAGTATGGTATTCAGTGTTATTGTGTCCTGGAGAATGGTGGGAAAAACAGGATAATTACACAATCGGAGTTGGTGTGGATTGGTTTGTGAAATTGGGGCTGGGCTATAATTTCAAGACCGAAAACTCAGAAGAACCTACGCCTGATTCAAGCGGTCTCTTCCATTCAGCAGGCAATAAGGTGAGTGCCCACGACTATGGCATGATGGTACAAATACCTGTCCTAGATATCGCTTCCGGTTTTGCAGAACAGCCGATTATGCTCTTTCGAAAATTACAGCCGGTTTTCGATTTCAATTTGGGATACGCGAGACGAAATATAGGGGGATACACAGCCCTTCCGTCATTCGATGTATCAATTCCCTTACCTTGTACAGCCACACTTGGTCTAAACCTTGAATTGGGATTGAAAACGACGGTCGAAAATAGGAAGTGGGATTTGTTCTCCTTTGTTTGGGCAAGAGAAGCCGAAGACCTTCTCATTTCCGAGAAGGAGATTATTAGTCCAGCGGGAAGTACTTCTTATGAATACGATTACAAGTCTGGCATCGGAGACATTGAACCGATTGACAACCTGATTCTTGGAAGGAGCTATGGAAAAGTTGATTTGCATAAAGGCTGGCAGGTGCAATTGGCTGACTTCCTTTATATTCGCGGAGGCAAGTTCGAAGGCATAGGATACTCCTACTCCACTTTCGGCACAAGCATAGAATTAAATGGGCTTTTAAAGCTCCTTGCAGCGTTTGATATGTTGGACATTAAACATGGAACTTTCGGATTCTTAGTCGATCATTTCAATTTGCAGTACCACTTCAGTGAATACACAAACAGCGTGAACGCAGGGATGGACGGCACGACTTTCAAAGCAATAAACCTGGTCATAAAATAAGCAGCTGTTTAACTCACCTCCTTACTCCCCCTCTCTTTCAAAAAGAGAGGGGGATGGGGGTGAGTTCAATTATTATTCCAGCCCGGATATCAGTATTCCCGACAGCAGCTTCGGATAAAAGTAAGTCGACTTCTGCGGCATGACGGCGCCTGCATCCGCGACTTCCTGAACCTGTTCCACTTTGGTCGAATTGAGCAAGAAACCAATTTGAGCCTTCCCCTTTTGGACCGCCTCATCGACTTCATCTCTGTCAATCGTGTAATTGATATTCAACTTCTTCTCCTGGGCTTCCTTCGAGATGCCAAGCGTCTGCCGGAGGACGAAATCGTGAAGAAGCGTAACATCTAGTTTCTTCACCGGCGCCGGAACATTTTCCTTCACAATCGAGAGAACATCGGCGCCTTCTTTTAATCTCATGAGATAATATTTCTTTTGGGGAAGTATCATCCCGAAGGAATAGGAACCCGCTGAAGAAAGTGAGCGTGCCAGCTCTTCGACATTCGACTTTGGCACCAATTCAAAATAGGCTTCCACCGCCTGCAGCAACTCCTGCACGTCGAAATTGGCGAGACTGTGGATTATCCTGTGAGTCGGATAAACCACAAGGCCTGAATCAAACGTATTCGTGAAATACATCATTATGTAATCATAAGCCGCTTCGCCCTCATGCTTGGGATTCTTCTCATGCATCAACCGCTGGTACTGCAGAGCAGTTTCGTATCTGTGATGACCGTCGGCTATATAAACGGGCAGCTTGCCCAGGACATCCTGAAACATTTTCACGACCGAAACATCGGTAATCCGGTAAATCTCATTATCCACTCCGTCGTAGTCCGCTTGCAAATACGGTTGCGTATTCTTGAGGTGATCATATTCCTTCTCAAGAATCTTATTTCGGTCGCCATAAAGACAGAATATCTGGCTGAACGAAGCCTTTGTTGCAAGCATGAGGTTCAACCGATCTACTTTCGGCCCTGAAAGCGTGTGCTCATGCGGCAGAACAACTCCAGCCTCAAAAGGCTCCAGTTTGATCCACGATACGAACCCTCGGCGCGTGACTTCTTTGCCATCCTGGGTTTTGAACGTCTGGAAATAAGGATAAACAGCCGGCTCTCTATCCCGCACAAGGACTTTTCCTTTGAGCATTCTCTGCATCTCCACCGCTGCAGCAGGATATGGATTTGACTCGCGATTCAGGTCGAGCCTTATAATATTGTTCGGATTTTTCTTGTAAAGTTCGTTTTGAAGGTTCTTGCCTATCACGTCATAAGGTGGTGCCACGACTTGTGAAAGATCGACGAGATCAGTGTTGTAATGGATTGCTTCAAATGGCTTGATGACCGCCATGGTTTTTCTCCTGAGTTTGAACCGTTTCTAAGAACCTATTATTAGCTAAGATAAAACCAGGGCAACTGAACTAAAATCCACGTCGTTCACTTTTAACTGTTCGCTCTTCGCTTTTCGCTTTCAGTTATCTGTACCCCAACTGCGACAGCGTCTTCTTATTGTTCCTCCACCCGTCTTTTACCTTCACGAATAATTCGAGGAAGACTTCATGCCCTATCATTTCTTCGATCTGCTTTCTGGAACTTTGCCCGACCCCTTTAAGCGCCAGACCGTTTCTTCCGATGATTATTCCCTTCTGAGAATTCTTCTCGACGTAGATGACAGCACGGATGTAAGTTTTCCTTTCATTGTCGCTTTCTCTGAATTCCTCAATTTCCACGGTAGTTGAGTATGGCACCTCCTCTTTGAACGCCTTAAAGATTTCCTCACGTACCAGTTCGCTTACGAAAAATCTCTCATCCCGGTCGCTGACGAAATCTTCCGGATATAACGGACTTCCTTCAGGCAAATATTTCGCAATGGTCTTCTCGAGGTCATCCAAATTCTCGCCGGTCAACGCCGAAACAGGTATGATCTCTTTGAACGGATAAGCCTCACTCGCCGATTGAATTATCGGGAGCATTTCATTCTTCTTCACAAGATCGATTTTGTTCAACAAAAGAAGAACAGCTTTTTCATTCTCGCGCCTTGAATCTTGAGCTCCGGATGCTGCGAGAAGTCTAAATGCCCTTGAATTTTTCAATGACTTCATAATCTCGCGGTTAGCTCGCATCGACTAGGAAAACCACAACGTCCGCATCGTTTATCGCCTCATTCGCAGAAGCCATCATCATTTCCTGAAGCGCGTACTTAGGTTTGATTAGTCCCGGCGTGTCTAGAAAAATAATTTGAAGATTTTCTCGTGTGAGGATACCGGCAATCTTGTGGCGGGTGGTTTGCGGCTTGGGAGTTACAATGGAGAGTTTTTGTCCGAGAAGAGCATTGAGAAGAGTGGACTTTCCTACATTCGGCTCACCGACAAGCGCAACATAACCGGATTGAAGCTCATGGCTCATTGCTCATAGCTGATAGTTCGACCGTGCTGAACAAAGTGAAGTAAGCTAGCAGCTGACAACTATCTATAACGCCGCTTCGCCGCTTTCTTCTGTTCGTGACTCTGATAACGTCTTCAACAGGATAAACGAAAATTTTCCCGTCCCCCACCTGACCGGTCTTTGCGCTCTTTATTATCGTCTCGACGATTTTGTCAACGCTCGTCATCTGGAGCAATGATCTCTATTTTCATCTTCGGCAGGAAATCAATTTGGTATTCCGACCCGCGATACATTTCGGTGTGACCCTTCTGGCGGCCATATCCCTTGACTTCGGTGATCGTCATGCCCTTGATTCCGATTTCGATCAGTGCTTCGCGGACATCGTCGATCTTGAACGGACGGATAATTGCTTCGATTTTCTTCATATTAGCCCTTGTTTAAAAGTTGAAACTTTTTCACTGTCTAAATATTGAAAAGAAGCGAATGAAGATGCAACCAATCTACAAATCTCGCTTTATAAAGTTAAATTTTTATCGAGCCATGTCGCTTGCGGCTATCATTTCAAGCTCGCGTAATATTCGCAAACATTGTTGACCACGCATTCCTCGCAATGTGGATTTGTCGGTCGGCAGACTTCCCTGCCAAGAAACGACATGCCCATCCCGGCTTCTCGCCAATACTTCTGAGGTATCTTCTCCATGATTTGCTGCTCGATTTTTTCCGGATTACTTCCCTTCGCAATTCCAAGCCTCGGTGCCACACGGAGAACATGCAGGTCAACAATCACGCCTTCGGCTTTTCCTCCCGATTCGCTTATGATGACATTCGCCGACTTTCTTCCTATGGCAGGAAGTTTCGTCAATTCGTCGAGAGTCGAAGGAATATGATCATCGTCGCGAACAGTTCTTGCAATCGAAGTAATCCACTTAGCCTTGTTCGCAAAATTCGTGATGCCGTGCAATGTATGGGTAAAGATCTTCAGGCTTCGCCCTGCAGAGTTCTTTCATAGAAGGATAAGCCTTGAAAAAAGGGCGGCGACAATTGATTTATCAACTTGTCGGATGTTCTCGCCGAAAGGATGACCACGACAAGTAGCTGGTATTTGTTTTGGTAATCCAAAGGATGTTTTCTTCTTCCGTATTTTTCAAAAAGAGGTTTCAGGACTTTCTCCCAGTCCCGCGCATTCTGGGTGCGGGATCCCGATTCGCGGTGATCGATGACCTTCAGCATGATTTTTCATAAACGAAACTTAGAGAATGAACGTAATAAAAGCAATTTCAGACTAGAGTTCCGATGAAGAAAAAGGAGAAACCGAGATTCCAATTTGTGACTCTGATTGTCGATGTTCCTCCCGACCTTGAGACTTGAAGCTTAGTAGGAGATTGTAATCGAGTCTCCCCTTTCGTAATTTTATTGAAAATAACGGAGAGAAAATTTTGATAGCGAAGCTGGCACTTGAAAACGGGACGGTCTTTACAGGTGAATCTTTCGGCGCGGTGGGCGAAACAGCCGGCGAAGTCGTTTTCAATACCAGCATGATCGGCTATCAGGAAATTCTCACCGATCCATCTTACTGCGGACAAATCGTGACAATGACATATCCGCATATCGGAAACTACGGAATCAATCCGGAAGACGTCGAGTCGTCAAAGCCGCAGGTGGCGGGCTTCGTCGTCAGAGAGTACAGCAAATTTTACAGCAATTCCGCGCGACGGAAAGCCTCGGCGATTACCTCAAGCGATATGGAATAGTCGGCATGGAAGAACATCGACACTCGAAAGTTGGTGAAAATAATTCGGACGGCCGGCGCAATGAACGCCGTGATCTCCACAACTGATTTGGACGATGCATCGCTCGTAAAAAAGGCGAAAGAATTTCCCTCGATGTCCGGGCTCGATCTCGCAAAAGTTGTCACAACGAAGACCCAATATAAATTCTCGCTGATGGACGAAAGTCACTCGCTCCCCTTTACGAAAGGGAGGATCAGAGGGGGGATTCAGAGTCGTCGCATACGACTTCGGCATCAAGACGAACATTCTCAGAAAACTTCACGAGCGCGGCTGCGAAGTTACGGTTGTCCCGGCAAATTTCCCCGCCGAGGAAGTTTTGAAGCTGAACCCGGACGGAGTTTTTCTATCGAACGGTCCGGGAGATCCCGGCGGCAGTCACTTACGCAATTGAAAATGTGAAGAAGCTGATCGGCAGAAAACCGATTTTCGGAATTTGCCTCGGGCATCAGATACTCGCGCTTGCTGCCGGTGCGAAAACTTTCAAGCTGAAGTTCGGACATCGCGGCGCAAATCATCCGGTGAAAAATCTGTTGAACGAGACAGTCGAAGTCACTTCGCACAACCATGGATTCGCGGTCGATCCTGACAGTTTACCTTCCGATTACGAAGTAACGCACATAGATTTGAACGATAACGTGCTCGAAGGATTTCCGCCACAAAAGCTTGCCGATCTTCTGCGTGCAGTACCACCCGGAGGCGTCGCCCGGTCCGCACGACAGCGATTACCTGTTCGACAATTTCATCTCGATCATGGAGTCTAAAGCACCAATCCCCATTTCTCATTCAAAGGCTGCTGTGAAATGACGACTGCCACTTTTACCTCGGCGTTGATGCACTTCTGGTCTTCAATCAAGGACTTCTTCAAGGGGTTTTTCTCCGACCGCAGCGACGGCCCCCGCTGCTGCTGAAAATAAATTCGAAATTCTACCTGCCTGTCTATTAATCCATGGCCCCTTGGCAAGGCAGCTCATTTTTGCTTTTTTCCGATTTCTTTTGTCTGTTCCAGGTAAAGCGCAGCCTGTCTGAGCATCTCTTTCGCATACTGTGAATAGAGTTCCGCCTGAACTTTATAATCCTCATAATCCTTCGTTGCCTTTCTGTATTCTTCCATTGCTGCATTATATGAGGTAGAATCCACAGTTCGCTTCCCTAAAAGCGTCGCGTATGAAACTAGATGATTGATCACCTCGCTAAGTTTCTGCGATGCATCGAGAAGTGTGTCGGCGGAAGTCTCTCCTGATACTCTGATCTTGTAAGTGAAAGGAATCACAACCCACACGTCCACTGGCTTTCCCCTGAAGATCGCGGGCGAAAATCTGGACTTCATCGCAGCATCAAGTGACGGCTTGTCGAAAATGTCATCGGTGCTGTTCACAATTATCGCCTTCTTCGAATTTCCTTCTTTATCAACCCATATCTTCACAAACACCTTCCCTTCTATCCCTGCCTTCTCTGCCTCCACCGGATAAACCGCATTCCCGGATAAGATAAGTTGAGGCATCTCGTCAACCTTCACGTAATCCGGCGGCGCTCCTGTCGTGTCTTCAGTTGTGACACCATTCCAAGCAATACTCTGCGCCTGTAAACAAGGGGTAAGAAACAAGAATGACGCGAACAGAATCGCAAAGTCCTTTTTCATATTCATCGCATGCCTCCTTTTGATTGGTGATTCATTGCCGGATAGACTAATTGCGTCGGCATTCCATAAACGATTTCGGACGGTGGTGCTTTCAGAATTGCATCCATCTCCTTCTGATGAACGGTTTCTTGCACCATGAAGCCAAACGTGAATGAAGCTGCCATCAAGATCGCCACCGCCGCCGACACGACGTAAGCAGGAAACTTCAAACGAGAGCTGGACTGTGCTCGCGCCTTTCCACGTGCTCGGTCCAGAATCTTGTGGTCGAGCTCAGATGGGAACGGCTCTCGCTCTTCTTTTGCAATATTCCGTAACCCGACGGCCGCATTGAAAAAACCCTGACAACTATTGCATCCGTAAAGATGAGACAGGACGTTTTCCATCTCCCCTGCGGTCTCCTCACGGTCGAGAAAAGCGCTCAACATTTCCTGGACATAATCGCAGTTCATTTTATTCATCTCCATAAAGCTTTTTATAGATCTCGATGGCCTTCTTTCTGGCTTTGAAAAGTTTCGACTTCACCGCCGAAATGGTTGTATCGAGTGTTTCTGCAATCTCTCCATAGCTCAATTCGCTCCATTCCCTCATCACCAAAATCTCACGGTAGTCAATAGGAAGGTCATCGAACAGTTTTATAATAATGTCTGAGGAATCGACGCGCTCAGAATCAGTTAATGCGGGACCGGCAAGGTTATCTCCGCCGTCGCCGATGTTCGATATTCTTCCTCTGTCACGGATATAATTCAGACATCTATTCCTCGCAGATTTGAAAAGCCAAACTTTTGTTCGAGTGTCGCTATCCAATCTCTGATGATTCTCGAAATATTTGATGAAAACCTCTTGGACAACGTCTTTCGCTTCGTCACTATCCGCAAGCATTTTTTGACAAAAATGATAAATGCCGGTTTTGTACCGGTCATAAACTTCTATAAAAGTCCCGTCATCTCTTGGTTTTGACAAGCTTGGCTTTCTCAAACGGCTTTTAACTCGTTTTCATTTGTCCTGCGCGAACCAGGCGACTCTAATCATCTGAACAGATCAGCGGCATTCTTCCTAATAACCCATAAGCCTGACAAAAGTTGCTCCACATAGAATCTTCAAAACCCGTCCATCAGAATCAACTAATGAGCGGGCCTTTCAAGCGGACTGTTTCAGGAATGAGTCATGATTCTGTTGTGCAAACTTTGCGTTCAACTAAGCATTCTTTTCATACGTCAAATCAAGAGCCAATAAATCAACATACTTTTGTGAGTTTTTTTTGGCACAGTGAATGAAGTTAGTTAAAAAAAGGAGTTCCAAAATGCCATCACGAAATTTGATCGGCTTGTTATTTATCGCAGTTGTGTTGGCCGGCTGCACCAAGACAACAAGCCCGGTTTCCTCACTATCCTCATCATCTTCATCTTCGGGAAATGTCACTATGTCGGTTGTATTCTCTAATACCGGCACAGCCGTCGGATTTAATAAAGTCAGTAACGTAACACCAGGGGTCGATTCCATCCGGATCGACAGCGCGATAGTAGTCTTCGGAAGGATACAGTTTGAATCCGACATTGACACCGCTACAGTTAATACCAGCGGCGGCATTCCCTTCATCAACATAAATATGAACGATACCAGCTTGACCTTCCCCGGTCCTTTCGTGGTACACGTACGCGATACTGTGGCAATAGATTTTGCAAGCAGGACTCTTCCGGCGGGTACTTACACCGGAATAAAGTTCGACGTAGGTCAACTGGGACCCAGACAGAGATTTCAAGACAGTGACATTTTCAACCACAGGGTTAGGGACAGCAGTGTTGTGATTGATACCTCAGCTACGAATTACAGCATAGTGGTCTGGGGAGCAGTGTATAAAGCCAGCGCATGGGTTCCATTCGAATTCAAGGACAATCAGAATCTTGAGTACAAGGTAAAAGGAACATTTACCATCGCGAACGCGACATCATCCGTTGACATCGCACTCAATTTCAATATGGGCACGTGGTTCGTTAGCCCCAACGGTAACATACTTGATCCAACCGATACGTCATTCCGTAATTACGCGATGATCGAGAAGGCGATAGCATCTTCATTCGAGCAAGGCAGATGCGGGCGCTGGGATGATTTCTGGGCATGGGGCTTCAGACATGGCCATTAAGAAGTTCCGGTCGTCAATTCGATTGCAGATGTAAAACGGCAGTCTTGACCATAAGGAGAAGTCGAGGTCCGTCATGGAGAGTGGCGGGCCTCTCTTTTTTGATCCCAAAACCAGAGTTCAAAGTCCTAAATGCCGCGCTGCGGCATCTCCCGCTCCGACATTACAGTCATTTAAATGATGCGGGATCCCGCTTCGCGGTGACCGACATATAGGTTCATTGACGGGACAATTCCAATGTCCAAAACTGAAATCAACTCTCGATGGCTGAATGCTTGCTGCCAATCGCCGATAGCTAATTGCTATTAATTACCCCGCCCGATAAATTTAGTAAAAAGGCAGGGCATATCTTGAAATCAAAAAAGACATATCGCGAATTGACGCCGGAACAGCTGACGTGGCGCTGTCCGGAGAACGAGCTCAAGTTCAAATCTACCGAAGAATTGGAGCCGACCGATTCAATCATCGGGCAGGAAAGAGCTGTGAAGGCACTGAAGTTCGGCGTGGACATAAAGAGTCCCGGCTACAACATCTTCGTCAGCGGGCTTGCCGGTACAGGAAGGCTCACGACCATCAAACGACTCCTCGAAGAGATCACGGTGGAGCGTACGCCGGCTCCCGATCGATGCTACGTCTACAATTTGAGAGAGCCGGATAATCCGCGACTGCTTGAATTCGACCGCGGGCACGGAAAGAAATTCAAGGAAGACATCGAGGCAACTGTTCGTTATCTCATCAGAAAAATCCCGGAGCTTCTAACCGGCGAAGCCTACACGGACGCTAGAAACAAGATCGTCGAGTCCTATGAGAAAAGAGAAAAAGCTCTCCTCGTCGAATTGCAGAAGAAGATAGAGAACGAAGGTTTTGCACTCGTGCCCGTCCAGGTCGGACCGATCACACAGCCGCAGGTCTTCCCGACATTTCAGGGAAAGGCGGTCCCGATCGAAGAGCTTGAGCAGCTTACAAGCCAGGGAAAATTGACCACAAAGGATTATATCGATACTGAACACAAACTCCAGGAATTGAGAAAGGAACTCGCGACAGTCGCACGTAAGGGTTCCGCTGTCGCGGGAGAGATGATGAGAAAAATCCAGGATATGGAGAGACAAACCGTGTCCGTGGTCGTCAGCGTGATATTCGAAGAGCTCGAAGAGCCGGTACAAAACAAACCAGGCAGTACTCGACCATCTCAAGCTCCTGCAGGAATTCACTCTCAGTAACATCCAGATCTTCAAAGGAACCGACGGTCAGGACTCAGAGACTCCGCCGCCAAGGATGGAGATCGATCCGTTCATTGTTTTCCGAGTGAATCTAATACAGGACAATACCGATAAAGAGCCTTGCCCCGTCGTCATCGAGACGAGTCCGACTTACACAAATCTTTTCGGCACAATTGAGAGGCTGGTGGACGGACGCGGATTTTTCCAGACAGACCACACGAGAATCAAGGCAGGATCACTTCTTCGCGCGGACGGCGGGTATCTTGTGTTGAACGCGCTCGATGCGTTGACCGAGCCCGGTGTATGGAAGGCTCTCAAGCGAACGCTAATGTACAGAAAATTGGAGATTCAGCCGCTCGACACTTTTTTTCAGGTAAACACAATTGCATTGAAACCCGAACCGATCACTATCAACGTCAAAGTCATTTTCATCGGTGACCCGTACATCTACGACATCCTATACGATGCCGAGGAGGACTTCAAGAAGATCTTCAAAGTGAAAGCGGACTTCGACAGCGAAGTAAAGTTGGACTCGGAGAAAATCATCGAATACGCAAGGTTCATCTCGCGAATTTGCAGAGTCGAAAATCTAATGCACTTCGATAGATCCGGCGTCGCCGCAGTGGTCGAGTATGCCACGCGACGTGCAGAACGGCAGGACAAGCTCTGGACCCGGTTCAGTGACATTGCCGACCTTCTCCGCGAAGCAAATTTCTGGGCCAGCAAGAACGGACACAAGCTTGTCAATAGAGAAGATGTGGACAAGAGCCACGATTCGCTTATCGAGAGAAATAGTCTCATCGAAGAGAAAATTCACGAAATGATCGAGCAAGATATAATCATGATCGACACGACCGGTGAGCGCATAGGACAGGTGAACGGACTTTCTGTCTATGACATCGGATATTATTCATTCGGCAGACCGACAAGAATCACGGCGGCAGTGGGAGTGGGCAAAACTGGTATCACAAGCATCGAGCGCGAGGCAAATCTCTCCGGAAAACTCCACGACAAAGGTGTCATGACTCTTTCGGGATTTTTACGCGAGAACTTCGCAAAAGAAAAAGCATTGTCGCTTTCGGCAAGCATCGCTTTCGAGCAATCTTACAGCGGTGTCGATGGCGACAGCGCATCATCGACCGAACTTTATGCGATACTTTCGAGCCTGAGCAGTCTTCCGATCAAGCAAGGCATCGCAGTCACCGGCAGCGTCAACCAGAAAGGCGATGTGCAGCCGATCGGCGGAGTTAATCAGAAGATCGAAGGTTTTTATCAAGTATGCAAATCTAAGGGACTTACCGGCGACCAGGGTGTTATCATACCACAGCGAAACGTGAAAGACTTAGTCCTCCGCGACGAAGTGGTGCAAGCCGTGAAAGGAAAGAAGTTCCACATTTACCCGGTCGAACGAATAGAAGAGGGAATAGAAATCTTAAGTGGCGTCGCCGCAGGAAAGCAAGACGCAAAAGGCCAGTACGAAAAAAATTCCGTGTTCCAGCTTGTTGCGAAGAGATTGAAGGAGATGTCGGAAGGAGAGAAAAAAGAAACGCATAGCAGAAAAACGGGGAAAAGAAAAAACAAGTAGAGTTTTTTCACTCTTCCCGTGTGCGGGAGCTCAACTCCCGCACTAATCGAAATCCTTCACTCCACATTAACTCCCTCAGCCACCACAATTGGCTTCTCACCTCTTGTGTCCGCATTTTGCAATTCTATTTTGATGGTTCGCTGCTCGCCCGGCATGAGTGAGACATAGTTGTCACTGAAAATCACTGGAAGGATTCGTTCACCACTCTTGTTCCCGACAACTTTTAGCTTTACCATTACGGCAGGGGTTTTTGTTTTGTTTGCCAGTGTCGTCGTGAGATACCAGTCATCTCCTTTTTTTGAAGTCTTCGTGCTCAATCCCAATTTTACTTTTGGAAGATTTCTAACGGCTATCAGATTTCCTTCATCCAGTCCGCGCCAATAGAAATTCTCCGATATGACTTCTTTCCCTCTCGTGAGTTTCAGCCTGATGAACTGGCCCCCGCTCAAACCCTCCGGCCTCGTAAATTCTCCCGAAGGGACAGCAAAACAACGAACCATACTATCTTCAGGACAATCCAGCGCCATCTCCTTTGTCAGTTTCACTGTTCCATCAATGTTCAGAACCTCCATGGTAGCAGTGAGACCTGATCCGTTTGCAGCGCTGTAGTTCACCACTTCGATACTGTCGCTGTATGCGTTCCACTGGATGTGCAAGGGCTCGCATGCTTTCTTGCAGCCGAAGTATGCGGCAGTCGGCTCGAAATAATAATCGTAAGTCTGCCACACCATAGAAGGCCATGCCGGATGGCTCATCCATAACAACACTCCCATCCTGTTTTTGCTTTGAGCCTCAAACATCGCACGGTATCCCTGATAGTTTATCCATTGTGCATATTCGAGCCACTCTTTCAGGCTATCTACCGGACCGAATTCGTCGGTGATTTGCTTTATGAACGAATCACCATACTGCGCGTTTTCGAGAGTGAAGTCGTGTATTCCCCACATCGTATCGATCGGCCACAATGCGGAATCGGGAAGCATTCGCTTCAGGCTTTCGTAAGAAACCATGTTCGGCATTCCGAGTTCACTGTGCAATTTCTGTGTGGCTCTCTCTTCAAAATAGAATTTCACAGGCATTGCCCTGTAAGGACCGCCGCCGCTGACGACACCGAACGCAGAGTTTGATATATAGTGAATTCCCGGATGTAGTTTCGGCAGCATTTCCCTGATTGTAGAGTCTATGACTTCCGGTGGATTGCCCTCGTTGCGCCCGCAGTACAAACCGATTGAGGGATGATTGCGGATTCGTTTCACAAAGTCCTGGGCATTTTGCAGGAACATCGCATTGTCGTCAGGATTCGGCCCGTCGAACGGATTCGCCAGCCAGAAGTCATGCCAGACCATGATGCCGTATTTATCACAGGCATCATAAAAAGCATCGTCGGCAGTCTGACCGACCCAGTTTCTTATCATCGTAAAATTCATTTCCTTGTGATAGCGAACCGCTATGTTGTATTCACGCGCTCGATAACGAAGCAACGATTCTGAAAAACCCCAGTTGCCTCCCTTCGCGACAAACCTTTTCCCATTGACCCAGATACTTCAGTACTCCGCCATCTTCCGAATATGTCAATTTCCTAATTCCCGTCTTAAACGATTTTGCATCCGACTCACGGCCATCTGAAGTCACAAACTTGAGTTGTACATCATAAAGATTCTGTTCGCCATATCCGTTTGGCCACCAGAGCTTAGGGTTCTTCAGCCTCAAAGACGGATTTGTCGAAGGATCGAGTTTTATCGTTTTCGTTTCAGATGGGTCTAACACTATCGGCTCTTTGAATTTCATTTTCCCAAACTTGCCGAGAAGCTTTCCTTTTATTCTTGCAGAAGCATAGTTATGAAGGGTCACTCCAACATTCAAATCGGCCGAAGCAGTATCGGGCAACGGAATATCGGATGACACGTACGGATCTTCAATTGTCACTGGTCCCGTTACGGAAAGATAGACATCGTTCCAGATTCCGGTATTCCGTCCGCGAATCGTCGGAATCCAGTCCCAGCCGACCGAAGCGTGAAATGTCGGATCGTCGGCACCCAGCTCGCCGCCATTCGCATCGTGGCTGAGCTTCGTCTGCTCCTTGACAAATCCCGGCTTATCATTTTTGATGATGCGGACTGCAAGGACGTTTTCCTTTTCGTAGACAAGAACATCAGTGACATCGAAATGTGCACGAGTGAAAGCGCCTTCAATCCGCCCAAGTTTCTTTCCATTCAAATAGACTTCGGCTTTCCAGTTTATTCCATCGAAATTCAAAAAATACCGGTCGCCGCGATATGGAATGGGAGGCGGGAACATATCTCGATACCAGAAATCGGAATAGAAGTAAGAATCGGAAACGAGGAACTGGTTATCGCCGAAGTTTGGATCGGGCAGCGCCCCGGCGTTGAGATAACTTGCAAGCACAGTTGCAGGTACGGTCGCGACGAGCCAGTCCTTGTCGTCAAATCCAGGGTTTGAGATCGTTTCACCGTTCGAGTTCACGAGCGATGCTCGCTGTATCTTCCATGCACCACCGGCAAGATCCAGACTCTTTTCTTTGTTTTTTCCAACAGATGCTCGTTCATGAGCAATTGGGACCGGGCCTCCCGTTCCGAAAACCTGAAGTTCACTTAAGATATATCCATCACTGGAGGCGGACTTCGTCATCAATATGCGAACATATCTTCCATTCACCTGTTTATCAAATTTGACGTCTTCAGTGTCTCCAGAACTATTCGGCAACGACGCAATATCTTTCCATGATGAAGCGTCGTCGGAAACCTGAATTGAGCCAGCCGATGCACGGCGAATCCAATACAGCCCGATTCTATCAAACGAACACTCCGTTCCAAGGTCGACGTATACCCATTCTTCTCCTGAACCAGCACTCTTCCAGGCACTTGTAAAATGGTACGGCCCTCCAATCTCAGCCCGTTTTCCATCGTGGTACATTCCAAATTCTCCTATACTCCAGCTTTCCGCGTTTGGAGAATTCAGATCGAGTCTGTAGAACTTGTTATATACCGCCGCGTTTAATTTGATCGGATAAATGAAAGCCCTCATGTTCTGGGGATAAAATCTGCGCATCCATCCGGTCAGCGTATCCCCAGGCAGCCGTTCGCCGCTCACCGTACCGAGCTTGTTCCAGCTTGTACCATCATTCGATCCGCTGACCACCATTTCCCACTGTTTAGCTTCGAGGCTGTCTACCAACAGAGACCCCTCCACATCGAAGCTGTCGATCTCGGGTACTTCGTAGTCTCCGGCCATTTCGACTTGCAGCCAAACCCTAGAACCGGGAATTGTCAATCGCGTCATCGGGTTCCTGTCTAGAACCCATTCTCTCTCGTTCCTCTTGACGTTGCCTTCGGCGCTTGTAGTTACCCCAATCCAGCCGGGGGGCCGCGAATCTATTATGCCATCAGTGACAAGCTGCGCAGTCAAATTGAAATCATAGCAACTCGATTGATACGCGGGCCTGTGCAAAGCAAGATTCCTGTATGTCGTGTTATCAATCTTCATGATTGGAGAGAAATCCTCTTTGAGATCTCCTGGATATATTCCGATGCCGCGTGTGTAGTCCTGAGCTTTAAGAGTGAAGATTGACATGAAAAGAGATAGACTAATTAAAATGGAAGGGTGAATGGTTTGCGCCAATGGTTTCATATTCGCCTCTTTTCGGAAATGGACAAGCATCGATATCACTGAGATTCATTGCCATCGTCTTGAATCAGATTGAGCCGCGAGCTCAAAAGTGCCAGGAGGAGACTCCTTTGCGGATATTCAATCTTCCAATCCTATTTTGCCGTCAAGATCGAAACCATTTTCTGTTTTGGTGCTCCGTGGTTGTCGACCACGGGGAAGTCTGCTTTGTAGTTCCAGTGGCAATACGCGATGTTGTTCTCATTGAAAATCTCGCAGACATCTTTGTAATAGCGAAGCATCACATCCTCGGGGATTTTCGGATAAACTCCGAACTCGCCGCAATACAATTGCAGATGATAGGCGATTGCGACCTTGATCGCCGGCAACATTCTTTCTGCCAGTACCTCTTTTGTGAAATATCCGTTCGCCACGGTTCTCATAAACTCCGCAGCGGAGGCGGACATCTCTTTATAATTCGACGTATCGACTATTTGCCCGGGATAATTCACCTGTCCTGAGTATTCAGCAATCTGAGTCCATGATGCCGTGTGATGCGTCAATGCGAGTGGAACATAGAAATGAAAACTCAGGATCAGATTTGTATCACCCTCAGGAAACTTTAATTGCGGGAAGGTCTCCGGGATCTGCCACATGTTTGATCCCACAACAATTCTCCTCGCGGGTTCATTGACCCTGATCGCAGCTATCACCTTGTTAAGAACTTTGTTCCAGTCCGCCGGATCGTTCGCGACCGGCTCATTCAGAATTTCGTAGGCAAGCTTATCATTTGAATATTGATGCAGCTCGTCTGAAAGCTGTCGCCACATGTTCACAAGTTTTTCCTGTTCGGCAGGATCAGTCCATAGCTTATTAGACCCGGCATTGAAATAGTGTGCCCGTATTATGTGGAGATCCACGATGACACGCAGGTTCGCAGCGAATGCCCAATGTATCGCATTGTGCAAAAGCTCAAAGCCCTCAGCCTCCTTATTGCCGAGTGAGTCCCAAAGCTGGACTTCATCAACCGGTATCCGCACATGATCGAATCCCATTGAAGCGATGGTATCAAAGTCAGCTTGGGTCATGAAATGTCTTCTCTCTTCGCCGCGCTTCTCACTCTGTGAAAGCCAATGACTAATGTTGACGCCTGTCCTCATCTTGAACCAATTAGGTGGACTGGAAGTTTTGAAATCCTGTGCCTTTGCAGAAGCCAAGAGACAGAGAATTGACAAAAGTAAACCCGTCTTAAACATGATGACACCTCCGAAAAGATTTCTGATTGTTCCATACTACAATTCGCCAATATGAATTTTCTCACGTGGGCTAACCACCTGGGTCCCCACATATTTCAACCCCGCCCCCGCAAATAGATCTTGAAATTCTCTTGTGCTGTACAGTTTCACATGACCTGAGTCAAATGGTGTCATGATCTTGTCGAAAATCTTTATCAGCCACGTGTCTGCGGTCGGGTCAAGTATGTAGATTCTTCCGCTTTTCTTCAGGAGCCGGCGTATTTCCTTCAATGCTTTATCGGGATTCAGATAGTGATGGAAAGAATTCGTGCAGATTATGATATCAAGAAGATTGTCACGAAGCGGAATCGATTCTGCGTTCGATTTAATGAAATAAAAATTGTTGCGGCCCTTGAAATTCTCTTTCGCTTTTTCAATCATCCTGTAGGACAGGTCAACTCCGTAAAATGTCCCGTGGTCGTTTACCAATTTTGCGACTTGCCCGAGCGCTCGGCCTGTCCCGCAGCCGACATCGAGAAAACTGATTCCCTCTCTAACGTCCAAAACAGAGATCACGGCTCTCTGTGCTCGTCTCAAATACCGGTATCTCCAATGATTCCCGTCATACGATTTCGCCCATCTATCCCACTTTGCCTCATTCAGTTGTATGTGCTCGGCTTCACTTTTCATTTTTCTCTTCCCATCCGGGAATCCTTAGGAGGAACAAGACAGCCAGATTTGCTGATTGACGATAGCGGCAATGTCGAATACCTGCTTGGCACATCTTTGTTCCCTTAATGGCAGGTGTCTTCCGTTTAGTTTCCTTTCAATCTCTCGTACGCCTGCTCGGCCGCAGCCTGCTCTGCGGCTTTCTTTGTTTTGCCCGCGCCAACCCCACAGGACTCGTCACCGATCAAGACCTCAATTGTGAATGTCCTGTCATGATCAGGTCCCTCTTCTTTAAGCAGACCGTATCGCGGGGCGCCAAGTCCACGCGCTTGCGCCAACTCAAGAAGCGCACTCTTGAAATTCCTGTCGAGCGCGTTAAACATTTCACGGTTTATGTGCTTCTCATCCGGCATGACGATCCGAGCAACAAACTTCCTTGCTGCCTTGATGCCGCCGTCGAGATAAATTGCCGCTATCACCGCTTCCAGAGCATCGGATACGATCGTCTCATGACCTTTTTCAATCGCCTGCTGTGCGCTGGTGCTCAATGCCAGGAAAGCTGAAAGGTTGATCTTCGAAGCAAACTCAGCAAGCGCATGCTGGTTCACGAAAAGACTTCGAAGACGGGTCATTTGCCCTTCATCCAACTCGGGAAATTCCCCATAGAGAAATTCTGCGACAAGAAAATTAAGGATTGCGTCGCCTAAGAATTCCATCCGTTCATTGGAATTCTCTTCCTCGTGGGAAGGAGCAGACAACGCCGATCGGTGGGTCAGTGCTTCCGAGAAATAATCTTCATTTTTAATTTTAACTCCGAGAGTTTTCTCAAGCTCGCGTTTCTTTCGGAGAAGACCCCGCTTTGAGGCAAGTAACTTTCTTAGAAATTTCCTTGGAGAAAAAAAATCCATTTAGCTGAAAGCTGATAGCTTCGAGCTATGAGCTGAATTCTACTTTATTCTCTAAATTTTGTGAAAAGCAAACATGCATTATGTCCGCCGAAACCGAAAGTGTTGCTTATAGCAACATTGACCGTCTTCTTGAGCGGCTTGTTCGGAACATAGTTTAGGTCACAGTCCGGGTCGGGGAATTCATGATTTATCGTCGGGGGAAGCATGTCGTTGACAATCGCGAGAATTGTAGCGATGGCTTCGACGCCACCGGCGGCTCCAAGCTGGTGTCCGGTCATTGACTTGGTCGAACTCACGTGAAGTTTGTACGCCTGGTCACCGAATACGGTCTTAATGGCTTCCGTCTCATTCTTGTCATTAAACAGCGTCGACGTTCCGTGCGCGTTTATGTAGTCGATATCTTCTACATTCAGGCCGGCGTCCTTGATCGCGAGCCTCATAGCTCTCACCGCACCTTCACCGCCTGGAGCTGGCTGTGTAAGATGAAATGCGTCCGCAGTGAGTCCGAACCCTCCCAATTCAGCGATGATCTTCGCCCCTCTCTTCACTGCATGTTCATAACTTTCAAGGACTAGAACGCCGCCGCCCTCCCCCATTACAAATCCATCACGTTTAGCGTCGAATGGTCTGCTCGCATGGAGATAATCATCGTTGTTCGTTGAGAGTGCCTTCATAGAGTTGAAGCCGCCTATCCCCATCGGGCAGACGGCTGCCTCCGACCCGCCAGTGATCATCAGATCTGCATCGCCGCGCTCGATCAACATCGCGGCGTCGGCGATCGCATGGCCCGAAGTGGCACATGCGGATGTCGTGGCGTAATTCGGGCCTTTCAGTTTGTACCTGATGGAAATATTTCCAGCGGCAATATCGGAAATCATCATTGGAATAAAGAACGGGCTTATGTGGTTCGGTCCGCCGACCCTGAAAAGATTCTCCTGCTGCTTCTGGTAAGTCCACATTCCGCCAATCCCGCTGCCGACAATGACGCCTGCGCGGTCCCTGTCGATCTTGTCAAGATCGAGCCGTGCGTCTTCGATGGCTTGAGCAGTGGCAGCCATGGCGAACTGCGCGAACAAATCCATTCGTTGCAATGTTTTTCTGTCCAGATATTTGAGCGGATCAAAACCCTTTACCTCACAAGCGAATTTCGTGTCGTATTGAGAAGCGTCAAAATAAGTAATTGGTGCGGCACCACTTTTCCCTTCCATCATTGCCCGCCAAAACTCATCAACGTTCAGACCGATTGGAGTTATTACTCCAAGCCCGGTCACTACGACTCGTTTTCCGCCCTTCATATAATCCTTGCTATCAGCTTACTCTTTGTTTCAAATAATTGATAGCGTCTCCGACAGTCCGAATCTTCTCAGCATCTTGATCCGGGAATCTGAAGATTGAACGCCTTCTCAAACTCCATAACAAGCTCGACAGTGTCGAGTGAATCTGCGCCAAGATCGTTAGTAAAAGATGCTTCCGGCTTGATCTGTGACTCCTCTGCGCCAAGCTTGTTCACAATGATTTCCTTTACCTTTGCTTCGACATCTACTGCCATTTTATTACCTCCATTTGTTTGATTTTAGATTGACATCCCGCCGTCTACAGGAATTACCTGACCGGTGATGTAATCCGCGTCAGGCGAGGCGAGGAATCGAACTACTCTAGCAACTTCTTCTGGTTTGGCGACTCGCTTTAACGGAATCGTATCAACGACCGCCTTTCGCTGTTCCTCTGTCAGGGCTGCAGTCATTCTCGTCTCAATATAACCAGGTGCCACAGCATTGACAAGGATATTTCTGCTTGCGAGTTCCCGCGCCATCGATTTCGTGAAACCGATTATTCCGGCTTTTGAGGCGGAATAATTGGATTGTCCCGCATTGCCGATAACTCCAACAACGGAGCTCATGTTAATTATTCTTCCATAACGCTGAGCCATCATCGTTCGAACTGCAGCCTTTGTATAATTAAAAACACTCTTCAGATTCACTTGAATTACTAAGTCCCAGTCTTCTTCCTGCATCCGCAAAAGCAAGTTGTCTTTAGCAATTCCGACATTGTTTACGAGGATATCCAGTCTTCCGAATTCGGCGACAACCTTTTCGATGACTTCAACAGCAGATTTAAGCGAAGTAGCATCCGCATCAATCGCAAGAGCTTTCCTTCCAAGCGACTTTACCTCCGACACAAGCGCTTCCGAAAGTTCTTCCGAACCCTTGTCGGTAAATGCAACGTCAGCTCCGCTCCTTGCAAGTTCGAGCACTATAGCCCGTCCAATTCCACGAGCACCGCCTGTTACAAAAGCCACTTTATTTTCCAGCATCATTCGCATCCTTTCCCACAAAAGACATATCTGATCGAATATCTTCTGAGATTTTCTGATTTCCTATATCCGTAAGGCTTTTCCGATAGTAAGTCAATACTTCCTCATATTTGGGGCCCCTTGAATCTTCAAATCCTTCAGTCAGGATTTGCAAATCTAATTTTTCCCCCGCTAATTCCACGGACATTTTCATCGACTAATTAGCGCCTTTTCCCTTCGCAAATATTTCTGCGTCGCTTACCCTGTCAAATCCAACCACTTCAGTGTTAGATGTAGTTCTCTTCACAAGTCCCTGCAAAACCTTCCCCGGGCCAATCTCCACAAACTTCGTAATGCCGTCACTGAACATATTAGCGATTGATTCGTGCCATCTAACGGGACTGGTCAGCTGTCGGACCAGCATATCTTTAATTTGGGCTGCATCGGTGACGGGCTTTCCGGTGACGTTCGCGTAGATCGGCACGTCTGCATCATGGAACGGCGCCGCGTCTATGGCTCTCTTCAATTCTTCTTTCGCGGCATCCATGAGCGGCGAATGGAATGCTCCGCTTAGTACCAGCTCCTTTACAACCTTCGCACCGCGTATCCTTGCAAGCTCCATCGCTCTGTGGACGGCCTCTACATCTCCGGAAATCACGATCTGCTCCGGTGAATTGTAATTAGCAGGCTGCGCAATTCCCGATCGTGAAGCCTCCTTGCACGCATCTTCTACTGCCTTCTCGTCGAGTTCCGACAATCGCTGCCATCGTACCACGGCGATTATCCCCTGCGTACTGCATCAACTTTCCGCGCAACCTGACCAGCATAAGTGCATGCTCAAAATCGAGCGCTCCGGCGGCGAATAATGCGGAATATTCTCCGAGTGAATGCCCGGCTGCAGCGTCAAATTTCTTTCCGTTTGCCAAAGAGGACCGCTTAGACAAGAAGCTGAACGCAACCGCGCTGTGTAAAAATATCGCCGGTTGGGTGACTTCGGTTTGTCGTAACCGATCTTCGGGTCCATAAAAACAAACTTTCGCGATGTCAAAATCGAGAATCTTATTCGCCTCAAGATACATTTCTTTTGCCGTAGGACTTTCATCGTACCAGTCCTTTCCCATACCGACATATTGCGAACCCTGCCCGGGGAAAATGAAGGCGACCTTCATTAAGAATTCTCCTCCGTCTTCCTGGAAATGATTCCTGACAGGGCAAATCGCAAAGAAATGCAATGTTCTCTATGAATAATTCGATGCTCCATTCTTTTTTTCGCATGACCATCTTTGCACATCTTTCGGTCCTCAGCGGCTAATGCGTTCTCTTCTCCGAAAAATCATCCATCGCCCATTTCACCAGAACCGCGCCCCATGTGTAGCCGGCGCCAAACGCAGATAGAACGAGTGTCTGTCCCTTCTTCAATTGTCCGCTTTGGAAGTATTCCGAAAGACAGAGTGGAATCGTTGCGGCGGTCGTATTACCGTACCGATCAATGTTCAACATAACCTTTGAGCCATCGAGTTCCATCCTTTTGGCCGTCCCGTCGATAATCCGCTTATTCGCCTGATGCGGAACGAGCCAATCGACATCTTTTCCGGTGAGATTATTCTTTTTCATTATCTCATAAGACACATCGGCCATTCCGACTACCGCGACCTTGAAAACCGCCTTGCCGTCTTGATACAGGAAGTGCATTTTTTTGTCGACGGTTTCGTGTGTCGCAGGATTTAGACTTCCGCCGCCAAGCATGTTTAAGTATTGTCCGCCGGATCCATCGCAACGCAGGATATAGTCCAGGATTCCATACTCGCTGTTTTCTTCCGGCTCAAGTAAGACTGCAGCACCTGCATCTCCAAACAAAATGCAGTTTGCTCGGTCCGTATAGTCAGTAATCGAGGTCATCTTATCGGCGCCGACCACGATCACTTTTTTATAGGCTCCGGTTTGAACAAACTGTGCACCGGTGATGAGAGCGAAAAGAAAACCAGAACACGCCGCAGAAAGATCGAATCCCCATGCGTTCTTGGCTCCGATTTTCTCCTGAATGATACAAGCCGTCGCGGGGAAGAACATATCCGGCGTGACGGTGGCAACTATGATCAGGTCAATTTCCCCCGCAGACATCTTTCTTTTCTTAAGCAAATCATTTATTGCACCTGCCGCCAGGTCGCTTGTTGCGCCGTTCTTCAAAATCCTTCTTTCGCGGATTCCCGTTCTCGTTAGAATCCACTCGTTGGTGGTATCGACCATCTTTTCAAAATCGGCATTGGTCAGGAGATCATCGGGAACATAATGACCAACACCGGTTATCACTGCATGTCTTGTCATCTATAAATGTTTCACTTGTGTTTTTTTATTGAGCTTCCTATCAGCTTGCTGATATTGTGATTTACCATCTCTTCGGCACGCAGCACCATGTTCTTTACCGCAAATGTTGTCGAGCTGCCGTGTCCGATAATCGAGATTCCATTGATACCCAAAAGTGGTGCTCCGCCAAACACTTCATAATTGAAACCTTTCAAGACCTTTTTAAGAGTCCCCGCCATCATCCCGGCTTGCAACATCCTGAGAATATTCCCCGAAGCGTAAAGCTTGAACCTGCTCTTCAACGTTGGCACAATGCTTTCGGCAAATTTTAGAACGATATTGCCGACGAAACCGTCGGCGACAACCACATCGGCTTTCCCCAGCAGAATATCTCTTCCCTCGATATTACCTATGAAATTGAGTCCGCTCTTCTCCAGGAGCGAATAAGACGAGAGGGCAAGCTCATTTCCTTTCGAGCTTTCTTCACCGATATTCAACAGGGCGACCGTCGGGTTTACCTTTTTCAAGATCTCGCGAGCGTAAATTGCACCCATTATGCCAAATTCCAGAAGATGCTGCGGCCTGCAATCGGAGTTGGCACCCGAATCGATAAGGAAGCAGACATCATTTATGGTAGGCAGCGGAGTTCCGACAGCGGGACGGTTGATGCCTTCGATCCGGCCCAATTGCAGTGCCGAGGCAGCCATGAACGCGCCAGTATTGCCCGCGCTGATAAACGCATCGACTTTCCCCTGCTTATGAAGATGTAGACCAACCACTATGGATGAATTGCGCTTTTTCTTGAGCGCGATGTTCGGCACGTCAGACATCTCGATGACCTCCCGCGCGTCCACAATCGAGTAATTCAAACCTTCGTGCAAGTGGCGGGAAACTTCCTTCTGAATCTCCTCCTTGCGGCCGACAAGGACAAGCTCGAAGCGGTTATTGGATTCCCTGACAGCCTGCAATCCACCTTCGACTATTCTAAGTGGCGCTTCGTCGCCGCCCATCGCATCTAACGCAATCTTCATTAAGGAATTTTAAATGTTAAACTTTGAATTTTAAATTGAGAATCTAAAATTTAGAATTCTTGTGGGTTATGCACCCTTGGGTATGAAAGCGACTTTTCCTCCGTAGTAACCGCAGTTCGGACAGGCACGGTGAGGAAGCTTTGGTTCATGGCAATGTGGGCATTCGGAAATCTCTGGAGCAACCGCTTTATAGTGCGTGCGTCTTTTTGCGCCTCTTGATTTCGAATGTCTACGTTTTGGATTTGGCATATCTTGTCCTTCTCCCGAAAAAAACTATCGGGGTGATCTGTTTATTATTTACAATCCTTTTCCTGCTTTTCCCGACACAGTCGGAATTGATCGACTCTGCCGACTCGCGGCATCTCCTGCAAGAAAGTACTCAATCTGTCAGGAGCCTGTTTCGCGCTGACCGCATGTTACATATACGACAAAGACCGGGAGTTCACGCAATTGCAGGTTTCACGGTTCAAGTTCGCACCGCAAGTCCCGCATAACCCTGCGCAGTTTTCATTGCACAAGAGCTTCAGCGGAATTGCAAGGAGCAGGTACTCCCTCACGTCTTTATCAATCTTAATTTCGTTAGTGCTCGCGTGAATTACCGTCAACTCATCCTTATCAACTTCACCGGCGTCAGACGCATCATAGACATAAGTCATCCTATAATCCGCGTTCACAACCCTTTCAAACTCATCAAGACAGCGATCACATACGAACCGGCCGGAAGTCCTAGCGTGACCGGTTAAAAAAAGCTGCCTTCGCCGCTTCTCAAGTTCAACATTAACAAAAACTGGTTTTTGCCAACGGCATCCATTCGGAGAAAAACCTCCGTCCAGCTCAATTGAGGAAGGAGATTCTTCGAATTCGTATTCGTGCACTCCTTCCGAGAGGTTCGAAATATTTATTTTCAATCGAATTCCTCATGTCCCAAAGGGTCACTTCGCAACATCGATCTAAAATTAGCACGATAATTGCGTAACCTGTCAAAAAAAGCATGTTAATATAACAGGAGGAAGGAAGTTTAGCAAGAAACGGGTTCAATTGTTAGCGGAGAGCGGTACTGCCTCAGTTTGGATTCTCCCGCAAATTTCGCAGACTTCGTCGTGAGCGTTCGACTGAGGCTCACGCCGAAGGCTCAGTCGAACGATGAACGCTGAAGACATATTTGCGAAAATCTGCGCGATCAGCGGGAAACAAATATCTTCTGGTAGCTGGAAAACTGAAATTGAGCCACCACCCGGAGAGTCATTCTCGAGCATCACCGCCGCCCGAACTTCTTTCATGGTTCGAAAATCAGAGGCTCGACTGATGCAATTTCATCAGGGATTCTTAGATTGGGAGGCATACCAAAAGGAAGAGAATATGCTCAAATGAAAACACTGCAATTTGGGATACTCCACTTTGCTTGTGTTTTTCTCTTTCCAACACTAAATTAGAGTTGTAGAACGATGGATATGGTCCGTCGCATTTTGGAAAAGATGTAAGGAGGCGAAAAGAAGATAAGTGCTGGCTTTAGACTTACCCCATTATTTGCAAGAGGTCGTGTAAACAAAACAAGGAATAAAAAATATATCCCCAAGGAACGTGGTACAACGTTTGCTTTAGTCCTTGGGGGAACAAACTCAATTCCAGAAAGGAAAAGGAAATGAAGAACATCTTTCTATTTGTTTCTCTCGCAATCATTACGGTTTCCATCTCTTCGTGTACAGGGCCTACCGGCCCAAATGGAAAGGACGGCTCCGCCTATGCTATGGTCGAGAGTTCAGATGGAACCCTGGAAACAGGTGGATCCTTTGGGTCGTTTAACGGTGGTTCCTACAACAAGTATTACCTTATGACCCCCGGAACATATTCCTGCGATTTCTACTGTGAGACCTACTCTTCCGGTTATTATTATACGATGCACTGGAAAGGAACTTACACGTTATGGATCAATAAAGGAAGCGCAGGAGGTTCAGGGAAACCGTTTTGGCAGACAGGAGACGCCGGTCAGGATGGTGCAGACGTATATTTTAAGTTGGATTGCACTTACGATTATCCGGGGTTGACCGTGTTATATGAGAATAACTATTGGAAACGTGGCCAATCTGCCATTACTGATACGCTGGTTGTGGGTAAAGTGTACACACGGGATTATTCCGACGACAAGTACAACATCCACATCGAGTGTCAGTTGATAAGCAAAACAGTAAGACCAGCTCAATAGAGATTCTTGTTCAAAAAAATGCGGATGAGTGCAGCAATGATTGCGGATTCAAGCTGCACGGAGGTAAGATAAAGCTGATTGAGCCTATCGCCTTGTTTGCCCTCCTCAAGCAATTGAGGAGGGTGAGCAAGGTGGTCGGTAGTTAAGCGGGGCCAAAATCTTGGCTGCTCGCCGCAGCGGCAAGTCGTAGCAACAGTCTTCTGATATTATTACGAGCATTGAAATGGAAACACCGCACCCCGCAAACTCTAAGCTATCCCCCCGAACAACTTCGCTCCTCCACAATACAGGATTCAGCCCTCACTTTTGACAACCCACGACCTGATAGTTTTTGAAAATCCGCTAGGTCTCATAATCAACCACTCTTCTTTCTCTTATCGCTTCGAGGATGAAAGGCATGACAGATTTGTGATCAGGATGATCTCGATATACGTTCAAGTCTTCCCTAGATTCAAACTCAGAATACAAAACTATGTCGGCGCTGACTTTTGTCGCAGAAAAATTAATTCCCACTTCCAGCTTCAACATCCCCGGAATCTTTCCGTTCAATGATTCCAATTTTTCCTTTATTAGTTTTGCATTTGTCAATTTCATGTTTCCATGAGCTTGATCTCGTAACTTCCACATCGCTACGTGCTTCACCATTTCAACACCTCACTATTATTTCATCAGTTATTCCACTTGGAGATGACTTCCGGTCTCCAATTTCTCCACTCTCCCAATCGACCATTTCAGCAATGGTGGTGTCATGAAAGTCGTCACCATGACCATGACAACAATCGCCGAAAAAACCGCGTCATTGAAAACTCCCAGGGACCTGCCGATGCCGGCAAAAATTAACTCAACCTCTCCTCTCGGAATCATTCCGATTCCCACGGTCAAACGATCAACTCCATTCCGGCCAATGACAAGCCCACAAGCCAGCTTGCCAACCACCGCCGCGACAATAAGTCCTCCGGAAATTCCGAGTATGGACGGAATCACAAAGCTTTCCAGATGAACTTGAATTCCTATTTGGACAAAAAAGATTGGGACGAGCAAAGTCGAAATTGGACCGATCAGATCTTTTATCCTGACATCGCTCCCGAAATCCTTAAAGTGAATTTCTTCAAGAACTAATCCGCCAGCAAACGCCCCGACGATCGGCGCAAGCCCGGCCAATTCTGCGAGTGATGCAAGCCCGAAACATATTACCAGTGCTGTGGTCAGCATGAGACCTTGAGTTCTGAACTTGGCAGCCAGTCCAACGAGCCGAGGAATCAAGAGAGATCCTACAACCATAGCTCCAAAAAGGAATCCAATCGCAGTCAGAGTCAACTTTCCAATCCCGAGGAGTGATGGGAGGGTTCCTGTTTGGGCGGACGCGACCATCGCCGAAACAAGTGCCAGAATTATCAATGCCAGGACATCATCCACAACGGCAGCCCCGAGAACAATTCGTGCCTCCATCTTATGTGCCTTACCAAGGTCACGAAAGACCCGGGCAGTTATCCCGACGCTTGTTGCGCACAGTGTCGCCCCGACAAACACGTGGATGATCCAAAGGTCGAAATTTGGAGAAATCTCAAGAATCTGGCCGGGCACCTCCTTGATAAAAAACGTTGAAACGAAATATCCGGCAATAAATGTGGCGATGACGCCCACGGTCGCCACGATGAACGATCGGGGTCCCACCCGGCGCATATCGCTGACGTTCGATTCCAATCCGACTTCAAATAGAAGAATCATGATTCCAAGACGCGCAAGCATGTCTATGCCGATTGCCGAGTGGTCTGAGAGAACAGCCTCTCTCAAGGGCTGAAAGAAGCTCCAAGCGTTATTTGCAAGAATGAGATTTCCAAGAATCACACCAGCAACCAATTCTCCGAGCACAGCGGGGAGTTTCGCTCTTTCAAAAAGCCCGGCGCCCAACTTAGCTGCGGCTAAAATGATTATTAGATAGATTAAGACTTTTGCAAAAGGATCAAGTGCAGCCAACGCTCCCAAATGTAGAAGTAATGGATTCATAACAACTATCTCATATCAAGATAAGTCGGATGGCATGCAATGACAAGAAAAATCAAATCGTCCCGCACGGAGCAACGTTGACAGCTGAAGAATTTTAACTGTTCGCCGCTGTCACAAAGTCTCTAAGAAGTTTCTCATCAACAGGATTGGAAGTTACGCCGCCGATCTTGACCGAGGTGCCGACAATGACACCATCAGCGGTTTTGAGCAATTTCTTTATGTTCCGGAAATTTGCGCCGCTGCCGATCACAATTCTAGCTTGGGGAAATCCTTTGCGAAGCTGGCGAAGCTCATCCATATCGACGGGCATTCCTGTTCTCGGTCCGCTGATGACGATCGCATCGGCAAGACCTCGCTCGAGTGCGTCGGCTGCTTGCATCTTGATGTTGTAGTTTCCGATCGCCGTCGCGTGTTTGACGTCGACATCGACAAGAATTTTGACCTCCGAATTCAAGTTTTTCCTGAGGCGCAGAGTCTCATATGCATTTCCTTGGATTATTCCCTGATCTGCAACGACGACACCTACATGGACATTCACCCGGATGAATTCGCACCCTGTCGCTGCGGCAATGCTCAGCGCGGAAACGGCATCGTTGCGAAGTACGTTTATCCCGTAATGGATCTGGGGGAATTTTTCCTTCAGCTCCGTCGCTATCCGAGTCATCGAAGCAATGGTAATGGGCGGGACTCCACCGGCAGCAAACGGATTATCCCCGAAGTTTTCGATGATCGCCGCCGCCACACCAAATTTGTGGTATGCCGCACAATCCTGAAGTGCCCGGTCCACCGCCATTTTGATCGAGCCGCCGAAGCGGGGAGAGCCAGGAAGGGGAAGTAGGTGGATTACTCCAATGACTTTGGGAAGCGAGTAATTCGCTTCTCCGTTTGGAGACTCCAGGGACGATATTCCCCCGACCACAAGTTTCGGGGATGACGTCATTCGTGTTGGAGCAATTGAGACTCTACATCTTCCGAAGTCAGATCCTCTTCCTCATCCACGAAATTCAGCTCCTCAGCCGTTTTGACAACCAGATAGGCAAGCCCTGCGGCAATGGCAGCGGCGCTGATTATTACAAGAAGCTTTTTCATCTTCCACCAAGATTTTCTTGATTAACTCGACTTCAACTATAATCTTAACCACCATTCATCCTGCTAGCAAAATATCGCCGTGATTTAAACACTAGCAAGCGCTCTGAAATATTCTAGCTCTTGTTTACAATTCGCATCGTGTCCAGTGCAATTACCAGTTCCTCATTTGTCGGCAGAGCCATGACTTTTACCTTTGAAGAATCGCTGCTAATAATCTTCTCAGTAACTTGAGAACTGTTCTTTGCTTCGTCGATCTGGATTCCGAAAAATTCCAGTCCCGTACAGCTTGCGGCACGTACGTCAGGACTATTTTCCCCGATGCCTCCCGTGAACACAACTGCATCCACACCGCCCATCGCCGCCACATAAGAGCCGATGTATTTCTTAATGCGATAAGTAAATACCTGAAACGCTAGATCTGCCTGCTTATTCCCGTTCTTTCTCTCGGAAATGATTTCGCGCATGTCGCTCGTCAATCCGGATATTCCTAACAATCCGCTGTGCTTGTTGAGCAACGTGTTCGCCTCCGCGAGCGATAATCCTTCCCGTCCCACAATATGTAAAATTATGGATGGATCAAGATCGCCGCTCCGCGTTCCCATGAGGAGGCCTTCCAGAGGTGTGAATCCCATCGAAGTATCAACTGAGACCCCTTTATCGACTGCCGCCATGCTGCATCCATTGCCAAGGTGAGCCGTAATGATTCTCAGTTTTTCAATCGGCTTGCCCAACAATTCCGCGGCGCGCTCTGAAACGTATTGATGTGAAGTCCCATGAAAGCCGTACCGGCGAATCTTGTATCGCCTGTAAAGGAGGTAAGGTATGCCGTATAGAAATGCATACGGAGGCATACCTTGATGAAACGCAGTATCGAAAACCGCAACCTGGGGGGTCCCTGGCAAGTGTTTAAGCACAGCCTGGATGCCTCGAAGATTATGAGGGTTGTGGAGAGGTGCAAGCTCAATGTTTTCACGTATGTCATCCATAACCTTTTCGTCGATAAGAACGCTTTGGGAAAAACTCTCACCGCCGTGTACCACCCTATGGCCGACTGCATCAATCTCCGACTTGTCTTGAATCACTCCATGGTTTTTGCTAAGAAGAAATGCCAAAACATACTCTATTGCGGTCTGATGATCGAGGACTTCGGCACTTATCTTCACCTTGTCGCCGTCGTAACGTTCGTGGGTCACAACTGAGTCGCTCATCCCAACGCGGTCAATAATTCCCTTGGCGAGGACGAAACGGTCCTTCGCGTTTATGAACTGATATTTTACCGATGAACTTCCGGAGTTCAGAACAAGAATCTTCATTTCAATGATCTTTGCTTTCTACCAAGAATTGCTTTTGGCAATTCCTATTGATGATTTTCTATCTTTTTGCCTGACTCATCATACCTGAAAAAGCCCTCGCCGGTTTTCTTACCGAGGTGGCCTTCTCGAACTTTCCGCCTTAGGATCGCACTCGCTCGATATTGTGGACTGCCAAGTTCATGGTACAGTGTGTCAAGCCACGTCAAAACCTCGTCCAGCCCCATGGAATCCGCCATTTCGAGCGGTCCGACATTCAGCCCGTAGCCTAACTTGATCGCCGTATCGATTCCTTCTGCAGTGGCAATCCCTTCGAGTAAGACTTGCATCGCTTCGTTTAGCATCGGTAAAATCACTCTCGTCGTCACGAATCCAGGATATTCGAACACCTCTACGACCGCTTTGCCTAAATCTTCGGCAAATTTCTTCGTTTTATTGAAGGTCTCATCGCTTGTCTTGAGCGCACGCACGATTTCGACTAGCGGGACTTTCGAAACCGGATTCAGGAAATGCATCCCGATGATTTTGTCCGGACGCGAGGTCGCTTCAGCAAGTTTTGTAAGGCTCAAGGTAGCAGTATTCGAAATGAAAATTGTTTCCGAAGGACAAATCTTGTCGAGATCTCTGAAGATTCCTTTCTTCGAGGCGAATTCCTCTTCGATTGCTTCGATCACCAGGTCGCATTCTGCAACCTCGGTAAGCTCGGTAGAGAATTTTATACGAGAAAGGATGGATTTCTTTTCGCTTTTCGTGAGCGCCCAACGCTCGATTTCCTGATCAATCATCTCGGACAATTTCTGTCTACATTTTTCGGCAGTCTCTTCGTCACGTTCTATTATCAGGACGTCGATTCCCGCTTCTGCGGCACATTCGGCGATACCTCTGCCCATTAACCCGCCGCCAACAATTGCTATATATCCAGCCCGTTCAGATTTTGATTTGTCTTGCTTGATATTAAATATATCTGTAAGTGATTCTTCCTCTGCCATAATGCATCCGCATTGATTTTGACGACATGTAAGTTAGGACATGAATTCGTGCCAATCAAGAAATCAGATCTGACAGGTACACAGAAGAATCAAATCAAACAAAGATGATTCGGAGAAGGAACAAAATGAAACTGTGAATCTGCAATGACGATTTTCTTCCCCCTTTATTCAAGGACGTCCGACTTCTGAACAAAAGTCAATTTTCACGATCTTGTCATCACTAAGCTCGTGGACCCTTGTAACGACAGATAATAGTATTGCCATGAAAGATCGAGTTCGCGATTGAAAAGAGAGAGAATCAATTCTCAGTCGTCCAACAAGACATTCTCTCACGTATCAGCTGGAAAACGTTCAGAATCCAAGTTTGATTAGCGTTTGTCAGAGTGTTACCTTGGCAGTCCTCCTCGTTCGACGCTGCTTCCGTGTCATAGTTCGGTTTCATTTGGGGAGGAAAAAGATCACGATGAGGATGGCTTGCTCCACGGTGCACTCTTAAGCTAAGGGTGGATGAAGACTAAGATGATTTTCCGCATAGAACTTCAGTTCAATGTAAAGGACATTTTTCTCGCGCCCGGCCAGACTCCTAGACGCGCAAATGTCTTCCGTGCAACCTGTCTTCAGAAGTCGGTGAACGCGATTCGGATGCCAGTTGTGCCACATATCGGAACCGGTGTGGTAGCTTACGATTATTACCCAAGAAGGCGGATAATATTCCTTGCATGGAACTGTGCCGTCATTTTCATTACGGAAAATGCACGGAATTCCAATGATTTGGTCGGCATACGAATTGCACCTATTTGCACCGTGAAGAACGTGCAGGTTCATGTGGAAAACGCTGATTCGTCAGCCGCAGAGGTGACGGGTCCGTCGAAAGGTGGATCTATTGTGTTCACCCCAAAGGATTCTCTGGAGCAGGAAGAAACTCTATCTAATGTGGCGGGTGATTCCATCAGAATTCTCACGAACGATTCAGAGGATCACTTATCTATAGGAAAGATGGCGAAAGCCATGGACTACTCAGCGGCTATTGTCGCTATAAGCGTGGCTCGGCCTTCCCGGCCTGAGCGACCCTACCGGCGCGATCATCTCATGTCACCAGCCGTATCATTCCGTCAACACATTGGAAAGTAACAAGTGATGCGTCTCTCTCACAAAGTCATTAGAAGAGTTACCTTTGTCTTTTTGATCGTTGTTGCTTCAGCGGGCACTCCTTGCGCTCTTGAGTCCAATGTGACTCCCCTCCAATCAATTTTCATCATGAAGGAGCTCATTCCGCAGACTCAAACGATCGGGTTGATGTGGAATCAGTCTAAGACAAACACGGACGAACTCTTGCCAAAAATCGAAAGAGCTTCTGCCTCAGTGGGCGTCAAAGTGGTGATTGAAAATGTTGAAGAGTTGAGCGACGTCTCTGAAAAATTCCGGGACCTTAAGAATAATTATCATATCCAGACGCTATGGATCATTGAGGATAACAGCCCCATGAGCACAGGTTTGGGAAGAGATTTTCTGATTAAGAACTCAATCGTAAATGGGATCGCGCTTTTCGCGCCTAATGCAGATTGGGTTTCAGCGGGCGCCTGTGTTGCACTGCTTTCTGACGGCGGTAGTGTGAAGCTGTACATGAACAAGAAAACTATCGCTGCCCTTGGAATAAAAATACCAAGTAAATATCTGCAGGATGCACAGTTCGTCACAACAAATTGAGGAAGAAACCATGAACGTAAATCAAAGGCTTGCTGACTTAAGCCTGCGCAAGAAGTTCTCATTTACTTTAACTGTGATCATGCTTTTTGCATGGGCTCTGCTTTTCACCTATCTAAGGTACTCACTGAGCGTGACCGAAAGTGAATTCAACGAGAGAGCCAATCTTCTTGCCCAAGCGATGGGCGCACAATCCCAGTTCGGCTTGATGATGAGCGACGCAGGTGGACTTACGGATGCTCTGAAGAATGTAATAGGGGCTGGTGACGCAGTTGGAGGTGGTTTTTACGACCAAAGCGGCAAGCAGCTCGCAGAGATGAACTTGAATTCTCTCAATTGGAATCACCCTGATTTTTCACGTGTCACTCGATTGGTGCAGAACGCCGAGACAAAAGATGGTAGTCCTGTGGTCGTTGCAACGGCAAAGATTACAAATCAAGCTACGCATCAAGACCTCGGTTACGTGGCAGTAGCCATTTCGTCGGTATCTCTCGAGACTCAAAAATCAAATGGCCTTCTTATTGCAATCGCGGCGCTAATAATTTTTGCCATCTTCGGATGGATTGCCCTATTCCTGATGAGAAATGTATTAGTGATACCGCTCGAGAGACTCAAACAATCCGCTCAGAAGGTCGCCGCTGGAGACTTCGACACAAGGGTCGAGTTGAATCGGTCCGACGAGATCGGTGAACTCGCCACTGCGTTTAACGTAATGGTGGAAGACAACAAAAAATCGCTCGATGAGGTAAGGCTCAGGACACGGCAAGCAGAAGACGCAAGAAAACTTGCTGAAGGCATGCAGCACGAATCCGAGCAGCAGCAAAAATACCTGAAAGAACAATTTGGAAAAATTTCTGAGGTTGTCGAAGCCGTGACCAAAGGTGACTTATCGAAAGAATTGAAAGTCGAAAACAACAATGATGAAGTGGCGATTCTGATGTTGAAAATCAATCAGATGATCCACGATCTGAATTCGCTCATCGGAGAAGTGCATATCGCCGGCACTTCCCTCGGCGAGGCAGCAACCCAGATTTCGACTGCAGCAGAGGAGATGTCGACGGGCGCCGGCGATCAAGCCAATCAGACTCACGAGGTGGCCACTGCTGTCGACCAAATGTCGAAAACGGTGATCGATTCATCCAAGAGTGCCACGGACGCAGCTGATATGGCGAAGAAAGCTGCAAACCTTGCAAATGTCGGCGAGAAAGTTTTCCAGGAAACCATTGACGGAATGACGAAGATTGCCCAGCTTGTCAAGAAATCGGCTGAAATTGTCGGCGCGCTGGGTAAGTCGAGTGCCCAGATTGGCGAGATCATACAAGTCATAGACGACATAGCCGATCAGACGAATCTGCTTGCACTCAACGCGGCAATCGAAGCGGCGAGAGCCGGCGAGCAAGGACGGGGTTTCGCCGTTGTTGCCGACGAGGTCCGCAAGCTTGCCGAGCGCACAACTTCAGCTACCAAAGAGATCGCTGGCATGATCAAGAGAATTCAACAGGAAACCACTCAGGTCGTGTCCGCAATGACCGAGAGTAATTCCCAAGCTGAAAACGGAATGAAGCTGGCTGACAAGGCTGCGGAATCGCTTACGGAAATCATTTCTTCCGTGAATAGCGTTGTCAACATGATAAACCAAATTGCCGCTGGCTCCCAGGAGCAGTCCTCTGCGAGCGAGCAAATCTCACACAACGTGGAAGGTATTTCTTCGGTTGCCAGCAATGTCTCGGAAGCTGCCGTCGACCTTGCCCATACCGCGGAGAATCTCAATAAATTGACGGAGCACCTGAAAGAGTTGATCGAACGATTCCAGCTCAATTCAACGACCCAACAGAAGGGTTCTTACGCAGTGCGACAAAATGGAAAGTTAGTAAATCTACACACCCCAGTTCGCAAATCATAAAGGAGAAGAAGAATGAATATGACCGCTCAAACAAATGAAATGATTTATCAACTGGTAAGTTTTGTGGTCGAGAATGAAGAATTTGGAGTCGATATTCTGAAAGTGCAGGAAATTATCCGCACCGTGGATATCACGCGCGTGCCCAAGTCTCCCGGTTTTGTCGAGGGCGTCATAAACTTGCGGGGAAAAATCGTTCCGGTGATCGACCTCAGAAAACGCTTCGGTATCGAAAAGAAGCCTTATGACAATGAGACCAGAATAGTCGTTGTGGAATTGCCCGACAAAGTTGTGGGTTTTCTTGTAGATAGGGTGAAGGAGGTTATCCGCGTTGAGAAGAGCGTTATCGAGCCTCCCCCGGAATTGGCCACAAACGCAAATGCTAATTACATAACCGGCGTCGCCAAACTTCAGGATAGACTGCTGATCCTTTTAGATCTTGAGAAAGTTCTATCTGCGCAGGAACAGGAACATCTGGCTGAAATCGGAGCGGAAAAAATTGCCTGAAGAATCTTCGCTGATGCCTAACCTGGATCCATAAGGGCCATTTGAGAATAAGGCTGGCAACAAATGAACTCAATTAAGAACATAAGCCTGTCTTTGCGAATAATCCTTTCTTTCGGGGCGACCGGTCTGGTTCTTATCCTACTTGCTCTCTTCTTAACAGGAAAACTGCGTGAAAACTCCATCGGACTTAACGATAAGCTAGCAGGATACGAGGATACAAATCAGCTCATCCGGGAAGTTTACTCGATCTCTTTTAAAATTGAATCTGCCACAGATTATCAACCACTTGCATCGGAGTTCACGCAGAAACTCTCAGCCGCCAAGGCCAAAGCTGATGCCGATCAATTAAGCAGACTTGAAGAGATTTCAGTACTCTGGGGAAAAGCTCAGTTCGAGAAGAGTCAAGAGGCATCCGCCGGTGGAAGACCCAAACAACAAGAGCTTGACTCACTGCGAGCAGATTACTCAAGCATACAGTCGAAGCTCGCATCGTGTCTTGCATCGACAGAGGATGATTTTGCCCGGGGCCTATCGGGAAGAATAAGCGGTATCGCATCTCTTGAAAGAAGTGTGTGGTACTTAGCTTATTGTCTGATATTTGTGTTGATCGTCGGAGGACTCTTTTGGTATTATTCGATAACTTCACCGCTGAAGCTTCTGATGGAGGCGACCCGCAAAATATCGATGGACGTATGGGGAACACGGGTCGAAATTGACTCAAGGGATGAATTTGGCAAGTTAGGAGAATCCTTTAATGAAATGTCTGCCAACATAGCAAGACTGGCGGCATTCCTCGACGCGGTCGGGAACCCGGTCTATGCAGTTGACGAACGTTACACTCTTCGGTTTGCTAACGCCGCCTCTCTAGGATTTGCGGGAGTGAGAAGAGAAGATGTCATACTAAAGAAAAAATGCCACGACGTTTTCAAACTTTCACTTTGCCAGACCGAAGATTGCCCAGTTAAGAAGGCATGGAAGGGACAGGGAATGATCACCGGCGAAACCGTTGCAAGTCCAAAGAACTACCCAGTACCTGTCCTCTACCAATCAGCGGCAGTGTCCGAGATGGGTGGGCAGCTCTCGCGAGGTGTCGAGGTGTTGACCGACATTAGCCAGATGAAAAAGGTTTCTACCGAAATCGAAGAACAGCGCGAGTATTTGTCTGAAAGTGTAAACGTCCTTCTTGAAAAGATGACCAATTTTGCCGACGGAGACCTTTCTATTGAACTGGACGAGAAAAACCTGGATGACATAGGAAAACTATATGCCGGTTTTAACAAATCAATCGTGAACATAAGAGCCATGATAGAGCAGTTGATGGAGGCCGTTGAGTCAACTGCCAGTGCTTCCACCCAAATCAGGACCTCAATTGAGGAGCTTGCGGCGGGCGCCGGAGAACAGTCTTCTCAGTCCAACGATGTTGCAGCTGCAGTTGAGGAGATGACAAGGTCTGTCACGGACAGTGCAAAGAACGCTGCGAAGGTCGAGCAAGCCGCAAGAGAGAACGGAAGGGTTGCCCAAAGCGGTGGTGAGATCGTACAAAGGACAGTTCTGAAGATGAAGGAAATTGCCGGTGTCGTAAAGAAATCCTCTGAGACAATCAACCAACTCGGCGAATTGAGCACCCAGATAAGCGAGATAATTTCTGTCATTGATGATATTGCGAACCAGACTAACCTGCTGGCGCTTAACGCGGCGATCGAGGCAGCACGCGCTGGGGAAGAAGGGAGAGGCTTTGCGGTCGTTGCAGATGAAGTGAGAAAACTTGCCGAACGAACGACACAGGCGACAAAACAGATCTCGTCCATGATAAAAAATGTCCAAGCGAGCACGAGCGAGGCAGTCGACGCGATGCGCACAGGAATTCAGGAAGTGACCGCGGGGCTTGTCCTCGCAGATGAAGCAGGCTTATCGCTGAATGATATTGTAGGCAACGCACATAGCATCGTCGACATGATTAGCCAGATCGCTGTCGCGAACGAAGAACAATCCTCAACAAGCAGCGAAATATCCAAAAGCATAGAGTTGATTTCTGCTGTCTCGTCTCAATCTGCAAATGGAATCTCGAAAATAGCTCGGGCAGCAGATGATCTCAACAAACTGACGAGTAACCTCCAGACGCTTATCACAAAGTTCAATTTAACCAAAGACAAAAATGTCGACAGCCCGGTCCCGATTTCCAAAGGATCCCCGGCGAGTGCAAAACTGAAACAGGACTACGAGCGAAACTAGTCAACTTTTCGAAATGACGGATTTTCCAAACATGCGAGATAACACTTGGCGTGAAGAATAAATTTGCAAGTCGCCAGGATGACGTAACTATCGCGTCAGTACGCAATAGCGCTGTCATCATAGCCGGCACGGAAAAGGCGGGATACATACTTCAAGATAACGTGAAAAAGACTTCGAAGGTGGTTATATTTACATCAATCCATCGGAATGTCGTTGATGAGATATGTGCCGTGGAATTCGGACTCAGCCAAAGATTTTCCACTGCGACCTTTGACGAATCGAGAGATGAGATCGCTCGAATAAAAAAATCTGAAAGCCTATGATAGAAAAACTAATCGAACAACTTTACGCTTCGGATCCTTCCGGCATAAGAGATATGCTGGAAGCCCTTTCCGATTTTCCTTGCGATGATCGTGTGTTGGAAGCCGCCGCTACGATGCTTAATGCGGAGGACCGTGGAGTGCGCGAAGCCGCATCGAGATTGCTTGTTTTGTGCTCGAATGAAAAAGCGGCTTCTTTGACCGCCATCCACATTCTCAGTAAAAACATTGCCGTGCGAAATCTTGCAGGCGATGTGCTTGTCAAGATGAATGGAGTTGCGACAAGGGTCCTCTTGCCTTATGTGGAGTCGACAGACAAAGATGTCAGAAAATTTACAATTGATATCCTTGCCCAACTTCCGTCAACGCCGGAAACCATTGCAAAGCTAAAAGCTCATCTCACAGATCCTGATCAGAACGTGGTTTGTGCCTGCATCGACGGACTCGGCGCCCTCCACTCCGAGAAATCCGTTCTGGAGATACTTCAACTGTTCGACAAGATGGAATTCGCGAAGCCGAATATCGTAAATGCGGCAGCAAAATTCCCGGAGAAAGTCAGCACTCAATTCTTCCTCGGCGCACTCTCCGACCAAGATCCGGTCGTTCAACTGGCGGCTGCGGAGGCTCTCGCAATTCGAAAAGACAAAGAGGTTGTCGAAGCACTCATAAAGAAATTAGACTCATTATCCGACTTAGCCAAACCCGTGGTTCTCCATTCGATAGTATCATTCCTTGATCCTTCCAATTACGAAGGTAAAATATCACCCATCCTGAAATCAAATCTTATCGTAATGTTGAAGGACTCAGACCCGGTTTACGTTCGCGCGGCAGTCAGAGGTTTGCGCCATTTCGTCGATGAAGAGGTGATAAAAACTCTGGTAACTTGCCTCGGGAGATCAGAACCCATTGACGATGCAGTATTTTCAGTCCTGAAGGAGCACGCAGAGAAATCGATTCGGATAATTTTGAATTCCCCAAAGAAGGGGAAAGACAACGCTTCGCTGGTCAAGATGATTATAGGTTTGATACAGAATCTGCTTCAAACATATAACCTGAGTTTAAGCCCGCAAGTTATGGAGGAAACAACCAATTTCATCGCGGCAAACTTTGTAGAGTTGGACGTGGACACCAAGATTGCCGCCCTAACCGCTTGCGAAGGACAAAACCCGCACCGTTCGGTTAAAGTTGTGAAAGCCGGATTGGAGGACCGTGAGTCGACAGTTAAAAGTTATGCTCTCGATTTGGCCGCAAGAATCGGACCTCTGTTCTTCGATAAAGAGCTTGAAAAACTCAAGGATGATGACGACGAGGAAGTTCGAGAAGCAGCAGCCAAGTTATTAGCACGACTTAAGCTCGGTCCCCAAAAGCAATAATGAGCAGATGAGTTTTCTATCACAACCGAGTATCGTTCCATCACAAGGCAATAAGTTATCTGACGACCTTTTTAAGGTCCTAAGACAGTTCATATATACAAGGACTGGAATCTTCTTTGCCGATAATAAGAAATACCTGTTAGAAAGCAGAGTAAGCCGCAGGCTCCAAGCACTTGGCCTTCCGGATTTCGACGCTTATTATAGGACACTCGTAAATGGGCAAGGCGATGCCGAGTTTTTGCATTTCATAAATTCAATTACGATTAATGAAACATTCTTCTACCGGAACGAGCCCCAATTTGGTGCACTTGAAGGAACAATTCTACCGGAAGTGATCAAGAAGCGCCGAGATGATGGCACCAATAAATTGAGAATATGGAGCGCCGCATGTTCAACCGGTGAAGAGCCTTACACGATCGCTATGATAATTGCCGAAAGAATTCTCCCCCTCTTCCCACAAATGAAATTCGAGATCGTCGCAAGCGACATTAACACGCAGGTACTCGATTCCGCGCGGAAAGGCATTTACAGAGATTACTCGATCAGAAATATTCCAAAGAACTATTTGGACAAATACTTTCAGAAACATGGGGATAGATATACCCTGTCTGAAGAAATAAAAAGAATGGTTGATTTCAGGCAACTGAACCTTTTTGAACGGGCTGCTATGCGGACGATGAGAGGCTTCGATGTCACTTTCGCAGCAAACGTGCTGATATATTTTGATTTCAATTCCAAACAGACCGTGGTCTCTTCTCATTTATGACAGCATGAATAAAGGTGGATACTTTTTCGTCGGTTACTCGGAGACACTTTACGGTCTGACACAGGCATTCAAGCCGGTGCATTTTGAAAAAGCAATTGCTTACACAAAGGAGTGAGCGATGTCATCAAAAGTAGTAATGGTCGTTGACGATTCGGAATCGATTCGAAAATTCCTCTCGTTTGCCATCCGCGCCCAGGGTTTCGGTGTAATTGCCGCTAGAGACGGGATGGACGCACTGGAGAAACTCTCCAAGAACAAAGTCGATTTAGTCATCACTGATCTTAACATGCCAAACATGGACGGATTCGAGTTCCTGAAAGCCATCCGGGAAGACCTTGAGTACCGTGACGTGCCTGTCATAATCCTATCTTCCCTTACCAATGAACAGGACATCGAGACCGGGATGAAATTGGGCGCAAACTCATATCTATTGAAACCATTTGACCAGAAAAGACTTCAATACGAAGTTGCAAAGTATCTGAATTAGGGAGCGGGAAGATGAGGACACCTTCGGTCTATGATTCTCGGACGAGCGGGAGAGTTGTCAAGTACCCGTGGCGTCGTTCGGGACACAGAGCTACCAGGAAAGACATGGACATTTTGAAATGTGCGAATGATTTGATTAAAGAAAGTCATTCGAACCTGGCTTTACAGAACAACGTCCACAGGGGTTGCGGGGAGGGAGAATAATTCCAATGAGTGCACAGCATCCTATGTTTTCCGATGAGTTGAGAGAAATTGTCGATAGTTTTGTGATTGAGACGAAAGAGATTTTCGAGAGGCTTGACATTGAGATACTCGAGATCGAGAAGAGGGCCGACGATAAAGAACTCATCAACTCGATATTCAGGGGAGTTCACACTGTCAAAGGGACATCTGGTTTTCTAAGCTTTGACCAAATGAGTGCGATCGCTCACAGATTTGAGGACGTTTTAAACAAATTGAGACGAGGGGAGTTAAAATATAACCCCGGAATGTTGGAAGTAATGCTTGAAGCTTTCGATTTGATGAAGGTTCTCCTCAAACAGGTCACAGATCGCCATGTGGAAGAAATTGATTTGTCCTCTACCATCAACAAATTGATGGAGCTATCGAGCAGTGCAAAGCCGGAAACAACTTTGTCGCCTTTGAATGAGGAGCAAGCTAGACAGCAACAGCCTGGTCCCTCTCAGCAACACGGCGTATCGGATACTTCACAGCAAGAGGCCTTCATCCCAAGGGAATCTCTTCATCACGATAATCCGGTTCACCAGCCCGACCAAGCCCAAAAACTGGATAAGGTGGCAGACACTACGATCCGTGTAGACGTTGGAAGACTTGATTCCTTGATGAATCTGGTCGGCGAACTTGTTCTCGGAAGAAATCGACTCTCTCAAATCGTTACGACCGCAGAAGATAATTTGGGAACCGAAGACTTCGCGCGGCAGTTGAACGAAACCAGCTCACAGATAGATTTTATTACTACCGAGCTTCAGACTGCCGTGATGAAAACAAGAATGGTTCAGATTGGAAGAGTATTTAACAGATTTCCCCGTTTCGTCCATGACATCGCAAGAGAGTTCTCAAAGGAAATTGATCTTGTCGTCGAGGGTGAGGAGACCGAGCTTGACAAATCAATCATCGAAGAAATCAGTGATCCCCTCGTCCATCTCATCAGGAATGCTGCCGACCATGGCATCGAGCCGCCTGATGCAAGGGAGGCGCTTGGGAAGCCACGGCGGGGCACAATTCACCTGTCGGCCGGACACGAAGGAAATCATATCGTAATTGAAATACAAGATGACGGTGCGGGAATCGATCCTGAGAGAGTAAAACAGAAAGCAATTGAAAAAGGGATGCTGACACGTGAAGAAGCCAATGAAATGAAGACCGAAGATACATATTCTATAATCTTCATACCTGGATTCACCACAGCGCAGAAGGTAAGCAGTGTTTCGGGAAGGGGCGTCGGTCTGGATGTTGTGAAAACCAACATCACGAAATTGAACGGGATGATATCCGTAGATTCTGCCGTGGGCAGAGGAACGAAATTCACGTTGAAGCTTCCGTTGACTTTGGCAATTATCCAGGGTTTGCTTGTGGGAGTAGGTGAAGAGACTTTTGCAATTCCGCTGGGCAGCGTGCTCGAAGTGGTCCATACACCAAAGCGGGATATTTCCACCGTTCATGGGCGGGCAGTGATAAGACTGAGGGAATTAGTTCTGCCGCTGGTCGAGATATCGGAGATACTCGGCGTACCCGGTCATGATGAATCTGCACAGAGTCTTTACACGGTAGTTGTTGGCGTAGGAAACCATAAGTTCGGCATCGTGGTCGATAGACTCATCGGGCAGAAGGAGATTGTCATAAAACCCCTGGGTGCTTATCTCAAAAACGTTCCGGGAATTGCCGGGTCTACCATACTCGGTGACGGGAGAGTAATAATGATCTTAGATTCAGGTGAATTGCTTCGGCTCGCACAGAAAGAAAGTGCCCTGAGAGCAAAGGTTTCAGGAGAAATGAGCGCATGACGGCCATCAGGGTCCTGGTTGTCGACGATTCGGCCTTCATGAGAAAGGCAATTTCAATGATACTCGAAGAGGACCCGGAAATCGAGGTCGTTGGAACTGCGAAGGACGGGCTCGATGCCATCGAAAAAGTAAAGGAGCTCAATCCGGATTTGATGACGCTCGACGTTGAAATGCCGAGGATGGACGGGATAACCGCGTTGAAGCAAATCATGAGGGAAAACCCGCTGCCGGTCTTGATGGTGAGCTCCTTGACTGTTGAAGGCGCTCGCGCGACCGTCGATGCCCTTGCCGCTGGGGCGGTAGATTTCATACCCAAACAGCTTTCTTACGTTTCGATGGACTTAAGCAAAATCAAGGAAGAGCTGATCTCGAAAATCAAGGTGATTGCCCGGAGCAAGACAAGGATTATCTCTTTGCCGCCATCAAACAGGTTATTCTATCCGAAGAAATTAAGAGTGTCGACAGATGGTCAATCTAATGTTCAGATTGTTGTCCTAGGAATTTCTACGGGCGGACCTTTCTCCCTTCAGAGAGTTATTCCTTCCCTTTCCGAGGATTTCCCGCTGCCAATTGCGATTGTCCAGCACATGCCCCCGTTTTTCACAAAGTCTCTGGCAGAGAGATTAGATTCCATAAGTCGGCTGGAGGTTTGTGAAGCTGAAGACGGGATGGAACTGGCAAACGGAAAAGTCTTCATTGCCCCTGGTGGACTTCATCTGAAATTTCTTCGCGATGGAGCCAGAGTACTACTCCTGACAACTAAATCACCGGACGACTCCCTGCATCGCCCTTCTGTGGATGTAATGTTCAGCTCGGCTTACGATGTCTTCGGTGGAAAGATACTCGCTGTGGTTATGACCGGGATGGGGAAAGATGGCCTTGAAGGAGCGAAACTCATCAAGTCTGCCGGTGGCAGGGTATTGGCGCAGAGCGAAGATACATGCGTTGTCTATGGAATGCCCAAGGCAATCGTCGATGCAAAAATAGCCGATTCTATCGTCCCACTTGACGAAATGGCATCTGCAATTACTTCTGCAGTTTCCACCGTGACAGTGGCAAACTAAAAATCTCCAACAGCCCCGAACACGCTCGTTTAGTTCTTGATACGAATTCCCGTAAATCTCGTAATCCCCTCTTTCTCCCGGTCGGTCACTTGCACAAGGATGAGTTCGAAAATTGCCGCTGAATCACTATGATTCAGACACTACCGGCTGGAAATTCAAAATCCGAGATTAGTCTCAGTTCTGCCACAAGTACTGGAGCTTCACGAAGAATTGTTGGACCGTCCTTTTTATTCCATAAGGCTCATCGAACTTTCCAAAGTTGTGATCTGACCCAGCGTAGAAGACTGTGAAAGGATTGAGCTTATAACTTACGAGTGGATCGACCTGAAGCTGCTTTGCAAACTGGTCGTACTGGGTAATCAATCTCAAGAACAATTCAGGTGAGAATTGATACACGGTGGCGCACCGCGCTATATAGCCGTCGAAGAAGAGTTGCTTCATGTAAAAAGACCAGAGCCGCGAACGGGCATACGAGAGATCGAATGAAAATCTATCCGTCGGCTTAACAACAAGTTCCCCCGACAAGTTGTATCCTCTCCCGGGGTCGGGCGTGTCTTCACGATAGATGAGTCTTCCGACTTGCGCCCACAGGTACAATGCAAAGCCGGTGATCGGATTCGTATTCAATTGAATCTCAGTGCGGTAGAGCTTGTGGAATTGAACGCTGTGGAACAGTTCTTCTTGAACGGGATAGTAAGCGGCCCATATATAGGTTTGACCTTTTAGATTAGCCTGAGCTTGAAGAGAACCCCATTCTCCTTTTCGTGCGCCATCATAGTTGAATGCGACTCCGGAGTTCGTTTGAATGGATGCATTCTCGACAAAACATCTATCGAAGTAGACTGTGTAACCTTGCCAGAAGTTGAGTTGGCGCTTGTCGGTCGACGTTATGAATCCATCCTGTGCTTGGAATGTAGGGGATACACTGAGACCGCCAAGATCGAAACTGTAATTGCGGGCGTTTCGTGTTATGTCCACCTGATAGCCGGAGCCTGAGTACGTTTCCCCGTCGAATGTCGCGGTGTACTGCGTCGATCCGAAATGACGGTCGCTGGAAAACAGAGATGGATCATTCAGTTCTTTTGTGTGGGCGAGGCCGGCTTGCCCCGTGAAATAATAGTTGCCATCGAAGAGAATATTCCAGTCGACAGTGCCAACATAGTTGTGAGCGCCTGCCCCATACGCTGGATCCGTGAAATTTCTCGTCGTGACCAACCCTCCGACGAATGATTCTTTTCCGATATTGTATTTTGCCCGCAAAACATTGCTCCACGATTTCAGCGATGATGCCGCGAAATCGCTTCCTTCCTCACCAGGGATGATGAACGGCGATTCCCTGTCTTCGGCGCCGAGGTAGGCCAGCGAGAACGAGCCGGACTTGTCGGTCATTTTTGCTGACGCCAGCGGATCGTTTATCATACGCGAATAGAATATGCTCGCGGCAGTACTATAAAGATCGGTACCCTCCAGGAAGAATGGCCTTTTTTCCGGATAAAAAATCGCAAACGTGTTATTGATGCTTATCTGGGTCGCATCTGATTCAATCTGGCTGAAATCGGGATTCAAGACTCCGGCAAGTGCAAATGAAGATGACGGTGCATATTTTATTCCTGCTCCGATTCTACCAGTGATCGGCCCATTGGTGAATGCTGACGTGGGATCTCCCGCATCATCCGTCGAACCTGATTGAACTCCCATCACATACGGCAGAACTTCAATATTATTAGAGGCTTCTATGTTCTCGATGCCGTCAATTGTGCCACTCTGGCAAAAAAGGCAGGGATTATTTCGGTCTATCGTTGTCCATGTCATTTGATAGCGGCTTTCCCGCGGCATATTCCTTACAAACTCGACTATCCAGTGCTGCTCTGCAGTCGGAGGGAAACGCAGGCTCTTGAACGGGAGCGCAATCTCCACGGTGTAACCGGTGTCATTCACGTGCGCTGCCGAGTACCACACGCAATCGAAACTTGCATCTTCATTGTTGCCTGTTCGCATCGCGTCAAACTGGATGCTGTAAGGATTCACCATAAACTCGTACCCACCTTGCGTGTTGCCATAGGTGTCGAGCAGAATTCCGACAAAATCATCGTCGGTCATCTTATCACGGTCGGTGATGTGTGCTCTGATCTCGTTAGCCGACAAGTCGAGGCAATTGAATCCAAAATAAACACAATCAGAATTATAGAGCACGTAGACTAGTGTTCTCTGACGGGCAGGTGTGTTCTCGCCAGGCTGGATTTCATAGCTTAGTTCGACAGGTTCCGAAAGGTGCCATGCCGGATCGGATAATTTGCCGGTCAAATCGATCTTCCGGTCAATGTGAGCTGCTCTAACACGGTACTTTTCGGGATTCGCCGAGTCATAGGAAAGTGCGAGCCTGGGGAAAAAGGAGACACAAATCACGACGAAGCCGATAAGCCTTGATCCAGGGATCACCTGAATGAGGCTTCTGACTCCAAGAGTAAAATGATTCTTTGACATCGTCTCAGGCTTAACTTTTCGATTCATGACATTACAGCCTACGAAACACGTTAAGAAAATGTTACCTCAACGCCGATGCATCGTGCCGAACACGGGAAAAATCCTACCGCTCCAAGATGTCGGCTTGCCTCTGTAAATTGTCTCGACAAATCTTCTGCGAGTTTGTTCTGATCAACCTTTCAGATCGTTCCAAGAAGTTATGTCAGGATTCTATTGATCAAATACAAGTGGGTGGATGCAATGAATAATTCAATAGCTGAATTCATTAGAGCAAGACGATCGGCAATTGTCGGAGTATCGCATACAGCCAAAAATTTAGCAATAGCGCTTACTCCGAACTTGGAAGACGTGGTTACGAAGTTTTCGGAGTCAATCCCACTCTCCAGGAAATAAATGGCGAGAAATGCTACCGTGATTTGAGATCGCTGGATGGGCAGATCTATGGAGCAGTGGTGTGCGCTGCTCCAGAGAGAGTCGAACCAATTTTGCGCGAGGCGGCATCAATCGGTCTCCGCAACATCTGGCTTCAGCAAGGGGCTGAAAGCAACGAAGCAATAGAACCTGGAAAGGATCTCGCCTTAAATCTGGTTGCAGGAAAATGTATTCTAATGTATGCCGCACCCGTGAATGGGTTCCACCGATTTCATAGATTCTTTGTCAGGCTGGGCGGAAAAGTGTAAAGGCCGGCTCTGAACCTGACCATTAGGAGCCAAAAAAAGTTTACGGATAGCATGATTCAAAAAGCAAAAAGAGATAATATACTGTGTTTTTGCTGCTATCCGTGTCGACTTCCTCTCTAGTTTGCTCACCCCGTTTCACAAATCCTTAACACAACCTTAACAGACACGTCAAGATGTTCGGTTAACTTTACTTCTAAAAAAGGAGTCAACGTGCAATTGCGTAAATCTTTTACTCTTGCCGCCATCCTACTTTTTGCGGGATTGGCATCTGCTCAAAATCTTCCCAAATTCTCGGGACTGTTTTTCGGTGACTATTATTACGTGATGGCTCACGACGCGGCGAATACTGTCAACCCAACTTCGACTTTTGGGAGCAGTGGAGCTTTGCAAAAGGACATGCAAGCGTTTGATTACAGACGTATCTATCTCACTACCGATTATGATATCTCACAGGATTTCAGTGCGAGATTTCGTTTGGAAGCTGACCCAAGTGCCTCAAGCTTGCCATCGGGAGTCACAGTCTCAAGCTCGGACAAAGTATTCCCGATTGACAGTGCGAGTGCAAAGGTTGTCAGCAATGGAAAGTTATCAGTAATGATGAAGGACGCCTTCATAAAGTGGAACAATGTCACTGAAGGCGCAAACATCACGATCGGTCTGCAGGGCACGCCTGAAATCAACATGGCAGAAGGAATTTTCGGTTACAGGTCATTGGAAAAGACGGTCCAGGACCTTCACGGAATTTCCTCTTCGAGGGACCTTGGAGTTTCCTATAACCAAAAGTTTTCCGATGCTTTCACTGCCGGATTACTCCTCGGAAACAACAGCAGCAATAGCGTCCCATCAAACAAGTACAAAGCCTCTTATCTATACCTGCAATTCAATCCCGTCAAAGAGTTCACCATCTTGCTAAACGGACAATATAACGGCGTTGGAGTGAGTTCTTTCAACAGAACTGGGGACATTATCGCCAATTATGCGAATAGCGCCTTCAGCCTCGGTGCACAATATTTCATGAATGGTAAGAATAGCGCCGCCGGCAGTCCGACAGTAAAGCAGAATGGTCTCAGCTTGAACGGTTGGGTTGGCATTATTGACAACCTACGACTTGTTGCCAGATACGATAATTATACACCCAACGGGACCACAAAGAACACCTCATATGCAAATAGCGTGCAGAGCCTTGTCCTTGGTGCGTTGGACTGGAGTGTCAGAAAGAATGTACATTTCATGCCGAACTTTGAATACGCGACATACGGTTGGTCCAAGACAAGCGCTGACCTTCTTGCACGAGCGACATTTTACATAACGTTCTAAAGACTCGTCCCATACCTTGCGAGGGCAGAGACGCCTTCGCAAGGTCTTCGGTTGAGCTAATCAAACCCAAATAAATGGAGGAATAGAAAAATGCTTAAAAGATTTTTGGTGGTAACGGTAGCTGTGTTTGTCTCGGCTACCTTTCTACACGCACAAACAATCATCAACGGCGCGGGAGCCACTTTTCCGTATCCGTTGATCTCAAAATGGTCAAACGAATACCACAATCTTAAACCGGACGTTCAAATCAATTACCAATCCATTGGCAGCGGCGGCGGAATAAAGCAAATGATCGCCGGGACGGTTAATTGGGGAGCAAGCGACGCTCCCTTGACAGATGAACAATTGCGAGTCGCCGATTCAGCCCATGGCCCGCTTATCCACGTTCCCGAAACTCTCGGCGCTGTTGTCATCGCTTACAACATACCAGGTGTGACGGAGACATTGAAATTTGACGGAGAAACAATCGCAAATATTTACCTCGGTAAGATAACGATGTGGAACGACGAGAGCATCAAGAAATTGAATCCCAGAGTCGACCTTCCCAACACACAGATCATCGTAGTTCACCGCGCGGATGGGAGCGGAACAACGTATATTTTCTCCGACTATCTCTCCAAGGTCAGTTCCGAGTGGAAGGACAAAGTCGGCAAGTCAACCAGCTTGAACTGGCCCGTTGGAATCGGAGGAAAAGGCAACGAAGGGGTTTCCGGACAGGTCACGCGCACACCTGGGGCAATAGGCTATGTAGAGTTGATCTATGCGCTTCAAAACAACATTTCATATGCAGATCTCAAGAATGCAGCGGGCGTATTCGTTCACCCCTCAATCTCCGGAGTCACCGAAGCTCTTGCTAACGCCGCCAAGACTCTCCCTGAGGATTTGAGATTCTCGATCACGAACGCTCCGGGAAAGGAATCGTACCCGATCTCCAGTGCCACATGGCTACTGGTCTACAAGAACCAGACAGATTACGGAAAAGGAAAAGCTACAGTCGAGTTTATGAAATGGGCTGTCACAGAAGGACAGCAATTCTCAACCGCATTGGATTATGCGCCGCTTCCGAAAAACATCCAAAAGCTTGATGTAGAGAAGCTCAAGATGGTGCAGTACAATGGCGAAAGCGTTTTGAAGTAACAATATATTTGGGGCAAGAGGATGCGGGGCTAAGGTTCCACTGCAAAGGAACTAAGGCTCCGCTCTTTTTTTTAGTACTACTTCTGCGCCCCCGGTTCAGAACTCCTACCTACTAGAGTTGATGGAGCAACAAATCACGGCTCAGGCCATTTGCCCGTTGTTTCTCGCAAATTATCTTTTGCCAGCGGGAGTCTCCACCCCGTAATGTTTTATTTTGAGGTAGAGAGTCTTAAGGCTGATTCCCAAGGCTTTTGCGGTCTTTGTCCGGTTAAACCCGTTTGCCTTAAGAACATTTTCGATGTGAATTTTTTCAAGCTCTGCGATAGTCAGGCGTGTCGGAATTCTTCGCAGGTCTGCTGATTTTGCCTTTGAGGTGAGAGCGATGTACTCGGGCGCTATCTCATCCCTCGGTGCAAGTATCGCTGCTCGTTCTATCACGTTTTCTAATTCGCGTATGTTTCCAGGCCAGTCATATCCCATCAGGAGTTTGAGCGCGGCATCGGAAATCCTCTTCATTTGTCTGGTTTTCCGCTCTTTCTGAAGAAAATGACCGACTAGCAAGGGAATGTCCTCGCGCCGCTGATTGAGCGGCGGCACTTCTATATGCACGACGTTTAACCGATAGAGCAGATCCTCACGGAATTTCTCGTCATCAACTTCGCGATCTAGATCTTTGTTAGTGGCAGAAATGATTCTAACATCGACGCTCATCTCTGCTGTACCACCGACCCTCCGGAATGTTCCGGTTTCAGTAAACCTCAGAAGTTTTGGTTGGACCAAATAGCTTATGTCTCCCACCTCATCTAAAAAGAGCGTCCCTCCATTTGCAATCTCAACTAGTCCCTGCTTGAGTGAATGGGCATCAGTAAACGCACCCTTTTCATGTCCAAAAAGTTCACTCTCAATAAGAGTGTCGGGAATCGAAGCGCAATTGACGGCAACGAATGGTCTCTTTGCCCTATCGCTGTTCTCGTGAATGAGATGAGCGACAAGTTCTTTGCCCGATCCGCTCGGACCGGTAATCAGCACTGAGGCGTCACTTCCTGCGACTTTCAAAGCAAGGTCGATTATCCTCTTTAGTGGAGGACTTTCGCCGACAATTTCGAATTTCCTGTCGCCGATCTGCATCTTCATGACCTTGTTGTCAACGAGAAGCCGGCGCACATTGAGCGCGTTTCCTATCGAGACAAGAAGCTCATCAAAGTCGTATGGCTTTGTGATAAAATCGAACGCCCCCATTTTTATCGTGTCAACTGCGGTTTTAATGTCGCCGTAACCGGTCAACATTAGAACCTGTGCATCAGGCTGGTTTTCTTTAGCAAATTTTAAGACTTCTATCCCGTTTATTCTGGGCATCTTCAAATCGAGGAGAATAACATCGTACGGTTTTGCTCCTATCCTGTTGATGCCGGCAGCACCATCGTTTGCCGTATCCACCACAAACCCCGCCTCCTCAAGCTGAAGCTTTAAAAGGTCAGTTACATTCTTCTCGTCGTCTACAATGAGCGCATGCACGTTGCCGGCCATGTGGTCATTCAGAGAGGTCAATCATTTTTATGTTGCCGATGTAAGCAGTCACTTTGTCGCCCTTTAAGTCGCGGAGTTTTGCGACGACTCCCTCGATGCGTTCCGTGTTTTCTTTCATGATCAACAGATAGCTCATGATATCAGGCGCCATCTGTTTCCGCTGTAAAACATTAATTGCCAACTTCAGCGCAGCGAGTGGATTATTCAACTCGTGCGAGATTGTAACGATCAGACTTTTTATTCCATCAATCCTCTCACGTTGTGCCACTTTATTCATTTCGGCTTCCGCGAGTTTCTCGCGAAGCTTCACACGCTCAACGACGTTCAAAATTATGCTTGGAAGGATGGAAGTGATCACCTCTTCTTTCAACAAATAGTCCTCGACATCAAGTTTCATGGCCTCTATCGCCAGCTTGAAATCAATTGCATTGGTCAAGAAAACAATCGGGGCGTGAATTCCTCTTTCCCTTATCAGGCGGGTAGTCTCGAGTCCGTTCATCCCGGGCAGCTGAAAATCGACAAGAATAATATCGAGATTCTGGCTATCAGCAAGAAACTTGAGTGCATCCTCGCCGGTCTCGACCCATACTAGATTGAATTCCGCATCCTTATATGGCTTTAGGTAGAGTTTTGCCAGTTTCGGAATGTCAGGATCATCCTCTACCATCATTATGTTGAGTTCACGTTTTTCCATAGCAAACAGGTTCCTTATTTCGGCGATGAAGTTTAAGGCTTCCATCAAAAGATTTCCATCCAGAAATTAATCCATAACTTTTCTCAAGAACGCAGGTCTTTCGCCTGGCTTTGGGAGAACCAATGGATCTTTCTCTGCTTCATCCAATTTGTTCAGGTGTATGTTGATCCCGTTTCTCTCGAAAGTAGGCTCATCGAAGGATCGCCAGTCTTTGATGCTCCAAGTCTGATCTTTCATTTTCTCTTTGTCCTTCAGAATCAGTCTCTTCCTCGGATCGGGAGCCGGCGTCGGGAGAGGTTGTGTTCGGTGATTCAAACCGGCAGCGATAACCGTCACAATGACTTCCTTTTCGATTTTTTCGTCAATTGAGACCCCAACAATTACCTTGGTCTCATCATCGCCGTTTTTAGCGACACTACGGACAGTTTTTACTATTTCATCGAATTCATGGAGCGCAAAGTTATTGCCTGCCGTGATGCTGACCAAGATGCCTTCTACCCTCTCAAGCGAAACTTCTTCTAGAAGCGGGTTGGAGATTGCGGCCGAAGCAGCCTCTGCAGCTCGTCTCTCGCCGCTCCCAACTCCAGTCCCAATGATAGCATCACCGCGCGAGGCAAGAACAGTTCTCACATCGGCAAAATCGACATTGACAAATCCAGGCTTTGTGATGATTTCCGAAATTCCACGAATCGCGTCGTATAACACATCGTAAATTTTCTGCAAAGAAGCAAGGTAACCTGCAGACTTGTCGGATATTGTCAGCAGTTTTTCATTCGGGATGACAATCAAAGCATCAACGTATTTTTTCAGTTCTTCGATGCCTATATCCGCATTACGCATCCTCTCTTTAGCCTCGTTCAAAAACGGCCTAGTAACAACCGCGACAATAAGCGGGGTGGGCTCTTCCTGTCCTTCCTTCTTTACATCGTCTCGGTCTGCCCCTTTGAGGATGCTGGCCACAATAGGTGCCGCACCGGTACCGGTTCCGCCGCCCATTCCAGCAGTTACGAAGACCATGTCACTGTCTTTCAGAGCGCGATGTATTTCCTCGCGGGCTTCCAGCGCAGCACGCCTTCCGATATCCGGATTTGAGCCGGCTCCGAGCCCTCGGGTCGTCGTCTTCCCGATTTGTATCTTGTTCGGCGCGACACTTCGCTCAAGATCTTGTGTGTCGGTATTCATGGAAATCAGATCCACGCCATGAATACCTCGTTTTGCAATGCTATTGACGGCGTTTCCACCGCATCCTCCGATACCCACTACTCTTATTCGCGGGCCTTGCTTCTCTGTGTCTAGTTCAAACACGTTGTGCCTCCTTGTTAGATGTTGTCAATGTTTTTACTAATAAACTTCTTGAAGAATTGTATTCCTTTCTCGACAAAACTTTTTCCGTTCCTGCCAGGGGGTTTTTCATCCCCAGCGTCTTTGACATTTTCGGCGAATTGAATAGTTGACTTTCCTGCACCGCGCCTGAGTCCATACTGGACCAGTCCAACCGCTGTCGCATAGATCGGGTTTTCGACTTCTCTGACAAAACCGCCGTCGAAACTCTGTGGGATCCCTATTTTTGCCGGCACGCCAAGAACATACTCGACCAGCTCAGGCATCCCTTTCAGCAGTGCACCACCACCCGTTAGGACTATTCCTGCAGACAAGTGCCGCGAATAGCCGGAGCGCTTTATTTCCATTGCCACAATGTCCAAAAGCTCTTCGACGCGCGGCTGAATTATCTGCGCAAGAAGCTTTTTATTAATTTCAATCGGTTTGCGACCGCCGATTCCCGGAATTATGATCGGCTCGTCGTCGATCACCTCCGAGACCATGGCGTACCCATGATTTACCTTCAAGTCTTCTGCCTGTTCGGGCAATATGCCAAGTCCTTTACGAATGTCCGTCGTAATATGATCTCCGGCGATTGGAATAACCGCAGTGTGTCTGATCGTTCTGTCCTCAAATACAGCAAGGTCTGTCGTTCCACCGCCGATGTCCAACAACGCTACACCAACTTCTTTTTCGTCCTCGGTTAGAACCGAATAGCTTGAAGCAAGCGGTTGGAGAACTAACTCTTCGACTTTCAATCCAGCCCTCTCAACGCATTTGTGTATGTTCTGAGCTGCAGTGATTAACCCGGTAACGACGTGCATTGAAGCCTCGACTCGAACGCCGGCCACACCGATTGGATCATGCGTGACAGTTTGACCGTCGATAATGAATTCCTGCGGAATTATGTGAATGATCTCTCTATCTCGTGAAAGATGTATTCTTCTAGCGTCTTCGATAAGGCGATCAATATCGCTTTCTGTGATTTCATGGTCAGGATTGCTGACTGTTATGATGCTGTTCGTCTTGAAACTCTCGATGTGTTCTCCGGCGATTCCGACGATTGCGCCTTTTATTTTCATTCCCGGTTTAGATTCTGCAATTCGCACCGCCTCTTGAATTGACTTTACTGTCCTGTCGATATTTGCAACGACTCCACGGCTCATCCCGCCTGATTTACTCGTGCCGATACCGAGGACGTTCAGCTTCCCGTTCAAATCGGCTTCGACCACCAACGCACAAACCTTAGTCGTCCCAATGTCGAGTGCCACTATCATATTTCTGTTCATTCATACACCTTAGTTTACTGTTGCCGAGGTCCTGTTCTTGACCTGTGATTCGCTGATTCGAGTCCCTTCGGATTGCGTTCCAAGAATAATCTGACCGTCGAATCTGAGATCAACATAATTGTAGTTAGAAATGCCTGCACCTGTAATTTCCGTCAGGAACTTGTGCAGATATAAGAGTTTTCTCTCGAAATTTCCTTTTCCTATTAGCACCGGGAAGGAAGAGGCCGTTGTAATTGCAACTAGATCTTCTCCTTGCAGTTGAACTTCAGCGACGCTGGCGCTGAGCGCGGGACCAAGCTCTTCGGCCTCCGAAAGGAATCTTACAGCCCGCATCAGATTGCCTCTCACGGTATCTCCGACTGAAAGTTGACCGGATATGTTGGTGACAAGGGGCAGGTCATTCTTTCTTCCCAACGGAAGCGGAAGCACAATTCCGTTTTCATCGACTGATAACATGGAGGTTGCCGTAGCAAGAAGCGCCAGGGGATCACGCTCGTGAACCGTTATTGTCAAATCATAAGGAAGCGCACGAACGACCACGGCTTCTTTCACGAAAGGACTCTGTTTGACGCGGTTCGAAATGTCCGAGAGACTCAATCCGTAAAGCGGACTTCCTGCATAGATATCCGCAAGCGACTTGACTTCGGTGTCGGTCAGTATGCTCGCGTCATAAACCTGGACCCTCTGCAGCACGAGTTGATTCTTCCAGTTTTGTGAGATCAAATAAAGCGCCACGAAGACGCAAACTGTAAGTGTGAAATTAAGATACGTGCGTTCAGCTCTAACGGGCTGGATCTTGGACTTATTCATGCCTCTTTGCTCGCCAGTAATTCGACTCGCTTGACCGCTCCTTCGGGAAAACCCAACAATCGCACCTCAAGCTCCATCATCACGCCGAACTTGCTCTGGACCTCTTCTTCAACTCGGCGAATGATTTGAAGCACATCATCTGCACTTGCACCGCCGAGGTTAACAATGAAATTCGCGTGCTTTTCCGAGATTTGCGCATTGCCGATTCTTAAGCCTTTTAGACCGCAATTCTCTATCAGTCTTGCGGCAGAGTTCATCACCGGATTCTTGAATATCCATCCTGCATTCGATGATTCTTCAGGCAGCGATTCGCTCCGGCGAAGCAGCAACTCACGTCTAACTCTTTTCATCTCAGCTTTGTCGCCGATCGGAAATCTAAACGTGGCGCGGACGACAATGTCGTCCTGGAGCGAGCTGTACCGGTATCCGAATATGATTCCCTCTCTTGGAAGCCTTATCATTTCGCCCCTGCGGATAAGCTCCACCTCTATGAGGTGGTCGGATATTGTACCACCATAGGCACGTTCGTTTGAGACAATTGCTCCTCCGAGCGTACCAGTAATTCCCGCAAGCATCTCGATTCCGTGCAGACTTTCTTCGATACAGAAATCAACAAATTGTGGCAGCTTCGCTCCTGCACCAACTCTAACAAATTCTCCATCGAGCTCAATTTTGCTAAGGCCGTGCTCAAGATTAATGACTGCTCCACGATAACCACGATCATTCACCAAGAAATTACTTCCGTTGCCCATGATCACGAAGGGAAAATCACGCTCGTTCAAGAGATTGACCAGGACCGCAAGGTCGCCGGCATCAACAGGTTCAAAATAGAAATCCGCTGCTCCGCCAATTTTGAATGTAGTGAATTTCGCCAAAGGCTCGCCGATCCCGGTGAAGCCTCTGAAGAGTTTCATTATTTGATCGACGGAAAGCATTTAGTTCCTCTTCGCTCCCTGTCTGATATTCGACGACTTCATTTTACCTATGAATTCGTCGCCATATTTCGATATGTCGCCAGCTCCGAGGGTTACGACGATATCCCCGGATTTCTTCACTTTCATCAGAAACTCCGGAAGCTGTTTCTTATCCTGAACGAAATACGCCTCCTTATGCCCGAACGACTTCGCATCATTGACAACCAGTTCGCCCGTGATTCCCTGGATGGGTTCCTCCCGCGCAGCATAGACTTCAGTGACAACCAGAACATCTGCATCCAGGAAACTTCTCCCGAATTCTTCATGAAAATCCCTCGTGCGGGAATAGAGATGGGGCTGAAAAACCGCGACGATGCGCCTTTGAGGCCAGCCGGATTTAAGCGCAGACAAGGTTGCTTGAACTTCGGTGGGATGGTGGGCGTAATCATCGACAACCATTACACCATCCATTTCTGCTTTCAGTTCTATGCGCCGGTAAACTCCCGTGAATGACTCGAGCGCACTTTTGATCTTCGCAAACTCTACCCCCAGTTCCAAACCTATCCCCATTGCAGCAAGTGAATTCTTTACATTATGTAAACCCGGAACATTTAGGCTTATTTCGCCGAGATCTTCCCCGAACCGGAGGAGATTAAATCTGCTCTTGTTTGCATCGAATGAAATATTCACGGCACGTAAATCAGACTGGGCGTTGATGCCATAAGTGACGACTTTCTTTCTTATCAGGGGAAGAATTTCCTGGATCGACGGTTCATCCAGACAGAGAATCACGAACCCGTAGAACGGGACTTTGTTTGCGAACTCCACAAAGGCTCTTTTTATATCTTCAATGTCCGTATAGATATCTAAGTGTTCCCGCTCAAGCGTTGTGATTGCTGCGATTACTGGTGTGAGCTGAAGGAACGATCTGTCAAACTCATCTGCTTCGACCACGATATAGTCTCCGTGTCCGAGTCTCGCGTTCGTTCCGCCGAAGCTCGAAAGTTTTCCGCCAACTATGACCGTCGGATCCATGCGGCCTTCCATCAAAACAAGGCTTGTCATGCTCGTGGTCGTGGTTTTGCCATGAGTGCCGGCAATTGCAATCCCGTATTTCATCCGCATGAGCTCGGCTAGCATTTCGGCTCTTCTTATCACGGGGATTTTCTTTTCTGCTGCAGCAACAAGTTCCGGGTTATCAAGATGAACAGCGGACGAGTAGACCACGACGTCCGCCTCACCGAGATTCTTAGCGGCATGACCTTTGAAAACTTTCGCGCCCAACTTCCGGAGACGTTCGGTTATTTCACCGAGCTGCCGATCAGAACCGCTCACTTCAAATCCCTGGTCCAACAGTATTTCGGCAATACCGCTCATTCCGATTCCCCCAATTCCCACCATGTGAATTTTCCTCACACTCTTAAACATTTTTCCTCCGGAATCTGCGAAGTGTGGGTTTTGGAGCAAGCTGAGGGGAAAATTTCTCACTCAACCCCGTAAAAACCTCCGTCATCCCTTGCTCGTCATGAAAATGAACCGGATTGATGCGAACAGCTCTTAGGTGGTTTTTCAGCTTCAACTTTATCACGCGATAACTACCCCGGACTTTCATTCGCTTCGCCCTTCCTGCCCGAATCCATTCAATCTCTGAAAAATTTATCGTCTTGCTGTCAAACCGGTTTTGCAGGATGATCGAATCTTCGGTGACAATGATGTCTCTCTGGTAGAGCATGTTCATGCCTAGAACGACCACCGAGTAGATCAGCACAATGATAAAGGCATAGATAATGGGATCTTCCTTGAAAACTAATTTGAACTCGCTTCCGGCGAAGGTCCCTCTTATTACTGCGTAGAGTATCAACGCAACGGCATAGACGGCCACCGATTGATAATAGAATTCAAATCTGCGCTTGAAGTGTTTATGCATTCTCCCTCCGGCGAGTGGATTTCCCGGCCGCAATTCTTAACACCGAATCCGCAATGACGCGGGCAGAATCCGGATGCTGCAAAGCTCTCATCCTCTCTCGCATTGCGGCAACCTGCTCCGGCTTGTCGAGAAGGTTTGCAAGCTCGCCCCTGAATTTCTCCCTCATTTCGGACTCTAATACCATGACTGCTGTCCCTGACTCAACGAGCGAACGTGCGTTCTCTGCCTGATGATTCGCCGCGGCATAAGGATATGGAACGACAAGAGCTGGAAGATCGAAGTAGATAAGCTCTGCTATGGTGGTCGCACCGCCTCTGCAAACTACGAGGTCAGCCGCTGAGTAAGCGAACTCCATCTTATCCAGGAATTTCTCCACCCTGATTCTTTCCGGATTTTTCTGGCAGTTCGCTTTTATCCTCTCGAAATCGACAGCGCCTGTCTGCCATATCAACTGAAAATTGCGGCTTATTATATCGTCAACCGCCTCTAACACAGCGCTATTAAGTCTTACTGCTCCAAGACTGCCGCCTGTCACGAGAAGAGTTTTCCTCTCAGGATTCAAACCAAAAGAATTCAGTGCTTCACCCCGCCCTATTTTTGGCATCCTCCTTATCGGGCTCCCTGTCAGGCGTAGATTGTGCTGAACGCGTCCGGCAAATGGTACCTTCGAGAAATATTTTCTTGAAGAATCAAAAGCTATATGTATTTCACGGGCGAACGGCGCAAACATTCTTGTCATCACTCCGGGATAACTGTTGTGTTCTTGTAGAACGAGAGGCGTTCGCGTCATCACTGCGGCTGCACAAACTGGGCCAGAGACATATCCACCCGTTCCGACTACGACCTGCGGCTTAAATCTCAACAAGAGTTTCAACGATTGAAAGATTGAGACGAATATTTTCAGTGGGAGAAGAAGGTTCGACAATTTGAACTTTCGAGAGAAGCCACCAATCCATATCGCGAGGAACTTGTAGCCAAGCTGCGGCACGACACGAGCCTCAATCTTGTTTTTCGTTCCCACGAAGACCAATTCGACGTTGTTTCGCTCCATCAACCTCTCGGCGATAGCCACCGCCGGAAAGAGATGGCCTCCAGTTCCTCCTCCTGCAAAGACAACTCGCACCATTAACTGTAAACCCTCCCGACGACAGGGTCATCGTTTTCCATCTTGACCTTCTTCGAATGCTTGACATTAACGAATGTAACTCCATTAGGAGCAGGCTCGGGAATTTGCTTAGAGATATTCAGGATAATGCCCACTGCCAAGGAATTAACGATCATGGCAGTACCACCGTAGCTGACAAATGGCATGGGAAGTCCGGTTGTGGGAAACAATCCGGTTGCGACTCCGGCGTTAACGAAAGCGTAGAGACAAATCCCGGAGGTTATTCCGGTAGCAAGCAGAGATCCAAATCTGTCGGGGGCAAGTTTGGCAATTGCCGTCCCCCTCAACGCGATGAACAGGAAAATCAATATGACTAGAACGGATCCCCACAGACCATATTCTTCACCGATGATTGCGTATATGAAATCGCCATAGGATTCCGGCAGGAACAAGTTCCTCTGCCTGCTATTGCCGGGTCCGACTCCCAATATTCCGCCGTGGCCGAATCCAATTATCGACTGCTGAACCTGATAATCTTCCGATCCATGATGCATCCATGCCTGAATACGGTTAACACGGTACGATTCAACCATCAGAACCCCGGCGGAAATTACAATTACTCCCGCAATCAAAAGAGCAAGATGTGTTTTCCTGGCTCCGCCGGCGATAAGCATCAGTCCGACAACAGCAATGATCATCAAAGCGGTGCTGAAGTTCGGCTGCAGGACAATCAATCCGGCAACCAAACCCGATGCGACAAGAGGCCGGAATAGGCTCCTGTAGTCCCGAAGTTTTCCTGCGTTTTCTGCCAGATATGCTGCGATGAAGAATAGAATTGCAATTCTAGCAATCTCAGAGGGTTCAAAACTAAGAATTCCAAGGTGGATCCAGCGGGCTGCTCCTTTTATAATTACTCTTTGACCGAGCGCAACAACTAAAAGGAAACAGGATGCCGCAAGAATTTGTAACGGATATCTTTGATATCTGTGGTAATCGAACCTTGCAGCAACGAATATTAGAACCATTCCAACTAAAACCTTGAACAGATGACTCTTCAACAAGTATGCAGGGTTTTGAAATTTTAGTTCTGACCAGAAGGCGCTCGCGCTATAGACCACGACGAGGCTCATGAACATAAGCGAGAGAACGGCAAACAAAAACCATTTGTCCGCGCCCCGCCGCTGAAGTTCTGGCGCATAATTGGCCGGCTTGAGTTTTGTGCTCAAAGTTCCATCACCAGCCTTTTGAATTCCCGCCCGCGGTGTTCGTAATTGTGAAACATATCGAAGCTTGCACACGCCGGGGAGAGAAGAACGACGTATCCCGGTTTCGCTTCACCGCGTGCCTTCGCGACAGCATCCTCCATCGATGACGCCA
>CAVYHK010000047.1:0-21467 GCA_963768145.1 uncultured Bacteroidota bacterium
TATCAACCATTTGTCTGTAAATTGTATGAGTCAGCAACGTGGCCTCAACCATACCATATAGCTCCCTCTTGAGATGGGAGGCGGAAGGTCGAGGCTAATTCTTCTGCAACCTTGCGAAGGATGAGAGAGCTGAACAGAAGCCAAACGGCAAGTCGCGTTAAAATCCTGAAATCTCGGTTATTCATTAAGAGTTTCTTCGACGACCATTGGGTCAAATGTCCCACAGCCGCCTTCTTACTTCGTTTGATTAGCATGGTCTGCTCGTTTGGAAGCCTGATGGAAAAACGAAGAAGGATCTTGCCCTTTCGCACGAGTTGAGCTAAATTCTATTCGTCTTTTCAGTATAGCTCCATAATGGCACAATCACAAAAGAGGACCTGAGAATACATGATTTCTTTGTCTCGAAGGTGTGTTAGGAAACTAACTGTGTTTTCCATTCTGATCTGGTCGCTCTCTTTTTCGAATTCAGTTCTTGGGCAAGTCAATCATCCTGCCGTGAAATCAATGACGAAGCATTCATTTTCATTGACTGCGGCTAACCCGACGAGTATTTCCCGACACGACGAGTTGATCGGAATCGATCTGGCGAAAATCAAGACAGAGTTTCCATCATTCAACGAGAAGGCGTTCCGTGTGACATACAGAAATAAAGAGGTTCCAAGTCAGCATTCTGACGAGCCATCGGGATACAACCAAAACCAGATCAGGAGCTCAGGAAGGATAGAATTTGTCTCTTCTTTCGCTCCGCTCGAGAAGAAAGAATTCCGAATTACCTGGAGGCCGGACACCGTTGAAGAACATGCATACCCGAAAATGACTCAAGCTGCTTTGGGTGTCAAAGCGGATTACGAGAAAGTGAACGGATACTATACGAGTGGAAGATTCGTCGATTTCGATTCGACGACTGTCCCATCCGACCACTTTGCCCACGATGCACTTTACAGGATCGAAGGTCCTGGCTGGGAATCTGACAAGATCGTCTATAGATTTTATCTAGACTCACGCAATAGAAACGACATTTTCGGAAAGAAGACTCACGAACTTGTGCTGAAAACAATTGGCCAGAACGATCTGGTGTCAGACGGCAAGGAATCCTATGCCAGTATGCTTGATTGGGGAATGGACATTTTCAAAGTCGGCGAATCGCTGGGCATTGGTTCAATCGCAATGTGGCATGATTCAAAAGTCGTTACTGTCAGCGATGTCGAAAGCGTGAAGTGCTGCGTATTTAACGGGCCGCTTAGGTCCGGGGTACTTGCAAGATATAATGGTTGGAGAGTGGCTGGGATGAAGTATGACTTGATCTCAAACTTATCCATATCCGCAGGGAGCAGGCTGACGAGAGTCTGCGCGTTCGCAAACGGCGACAGCGTCCAATTTTGTACCGGTCTCGCAAGACATGATGGTTGCGACTTGTTGGAATCCGCACCCGGCGCAAACAAGGAATGGGCTTATGTGGCTCTGTACGGTAAACAGAGTCTTTCTGGCGACAGTTTAGGGATCGCAGTTTTGTACAGGAGAGCCGATGTCGTGGAGCTGACCCAAGATAGCATTAGCGAAATTGTGGTGTTCTGTCCGACTGCTGGCCGTGTTGTTTACTACTTCGGCGCGGCGTGGGAAGAAGAGCCTGGTGGAATCGAAAGTGAAAAAGAGTTCCGGAAGTATTTGGACGATGCCACCTTGGAGTTGAGTAATCCGATACGGACTTCCTTCTGATCTCATCTGCCACTCTCTTTTTTACTAGATAAGTGTTGCGTTTTGAGTGAATATTTGAGATATTTTATGTCAAAATGAACCGATTCATTTGTTCAAATCCACTTTCTTGCACTTGTTAGGAGTTCAAAAAATGTTGACCATCGGGTACGATATCGGCAGCTCTTCCATCAAAGCTGCCCTTTATGATGTTGATTCCGGCAAAGCGATCGCCAGTGCCACTTATCCAAAAGATGAAATGAAGATAGACTCGCCCAGGCCCGGCTGGGCGGAACAGGATCCGGAAACATGGTGGAACGCTGTGAAGAATGTCACGAAAGAAATTCTCTCGTCGTCCCGTGCAAGCGCGTCGGCGATCTCCGCGATCGGGATAACATATCAGATGCATGGGTTGGTCTTGGTCGACAAGAACAAAAATGTCTTGAGGCCGTCTATCATTTGGTGTGACAGCAGAGCGGTGGAGATTGGAAAGAAAGCCTTCAACAAGATCGGCACAGAGAAATGTCTTCGGTTTTTGCTTAACTCCCCCGGGAATTTTACGGCATCGAAACTTAGATGGGTGATTGAAAATGAACCGGGCATATTCGAGCGGGCTTACAAGTTTATGCTGCCGGGCGATTATATTGGAATGAAGCTGACCGGCGAAATTGCCACTACAGCCGAAGGGCTCTCCGAAGGAATTATGTGGAATTTCAAGGCGGAAGAACCCGCATATTTTCTCATAAAACATCTTGGGATCGACGAATCGCTTCTTCCTCAGATTGTTCCTGTGTTTGGAAATCAAGGCGCGCTTTCTAAAGATGCTGCGGATGAACTCGGCCTCAAGAGTGGCACGCCGGTAACCTACAGAGCTGGCGACCAGCCGAATAACGCGTTCTCACTGAATGTCCTGAAGCCGGGTGAGATCGCGGCGACTGCTGGCACCTCTGGTGTTGTCTATGGCGTGAGCGATCAAATTAAGTATGACAAGGAAGGAAGAGTAAACACATTTGCTCATGTCAACCACACCAAGGACAAAAGGAGGCTTGGCATACTTCTGTGCATAAACGGCACGGGGATTTCAAATAGCTGGACTAGAAAAATGATTTTTGATTCCTCTTTATCCTACGACGACATGAATCGAGCCGCGGGAGAGATCGGAATTGGCTCGGATGGCTTGGTCTTTCTCCCCTTCGGAAACGGTGCGGAGCGCATGCTGTCGAATCGGGAGATTGGCGCTTCTTTCTCCGGGCTGAATTTTAACATTCACACTCGAAAGCATTTGGTCCGTTCGGTGCTTGAAGGCGTTGCTTTTTCATTTTATTACGGAATAAATATTTTGAGCGAGCTTGCAGTCGATTCCAAATTTATACGTGCCGGTATGGCGAACATGTTCTTGAGCAAGATATTTAGAGAGACACTTTCAGATCTTAGTGGAGCGGTGATTCAACTCTACAATACCGACGGAGCATTGGGTGCAGCAAGAGCTGCCGCGTTCGGTGCTGGATGTTATTCTTCGATTGATGAATCGTTCAAGGGCCTGGAGTGTCTGGCGACCGTCGAGCCGGATGCGAAAAATGCCGAGAAATCTAAGGCAGCGTACGGGAAATGGCTAGATGATTTACAATTGCACCTGAAATCATCGCGGTGATCAAAGCAGCTTAGCTTGATAGTAGGTTAAGCGGAACAGTACCCCGAATAAGCCAGATCCTGTGCGATGGGACGGCGTAAGACCTCTTATCTCGTTAACGTGGCACAATCCTGAGACGATAGTCAATGGAAAAGAAAACCCTTGACATTCAGGATTAGATTACACAAATTAGGGCAGGTTAAAGTAACCGTTAACTTAAACGTTCACTGTTGACCAGCTTAACTTGGAAAAGGCTTCGAGTTGGAAAATTGTTACGTCCTCTTACTATGTCAGGCACCTGCAGCTGTTCCCACCGCAACAATCTCAGTACTTGCATGATCGTGTATATCTGGTGGTTTTCGAGAAGCGCTCTGCCATTTTCCGCTCAAAATATGAATCCCGGACAATTAAGCCGTTCGAACAAAAATGGTAAGGTGCCATGATACATTCGGAACATATCCCGGAGTCTATTATGAAAGCGCGAACGCTGTTTAGAATCTTGACTTTGGAATTGTCAGTCGCAGTCGGAGTTCTGCTTCTTCCTGCCGTGTTGAACGGACAATCCAGAAGCAAAATTCAGGGAGAGGTCAAAGACGCGAAAACAGGGGAAGCTCTGCCAGGTGTGAACGTGACTGTTGAAGGGACAAATCTTGGTGCTGTCACTGATATTGACGGACAGTACTTCATCGTGAACGTCCCAGTGGGGAGCTATGATGTGAAGGCCTCGATGATTGGCTACAGTCCGGAAATTATGAAAGGTGTAGTTGTTTCAGTGGAACGCGTAGCCACAGTCAATTTCTCGCTCGGGTCAGCGGATATCAGGACAGGGGAAGTCGTTGTCACCGCACAAAGGAACGAATTGCACAAGGAGGTTTCGGGGACACAAATGGTTGCGACGAGCGGTGAAATCCTGAACACTTCGGGGATAAGAGAGATCAACGCATTCCTTGAGAAGCTACCCGGAGTTTCCGTTGACGTAAACGGGTTCATGACGATTAGAGGTGGCACAGCCGATGAAGTAGGGACCATGGTGAATGGGCTCGCATACGACAACGCCGCGGTCGGAAATTCAGAAACCAGCATTCCATTGAGTGCTATCGACCAGATTTCTGTCCTGTCCGGAGGCTACAATGCAGAGTACGGAAATTTCAGATCGGGGTTAATAAACATCACGACGAAAACCGGCACCCCTAGCGCATACCATGGTACGATAAATCTGTCAAGGGATCAGTCACACATGCGGAGGTTCGGCAGCTCTTTGTACGATCCGCACAATTCCGTTCTTGATCCCTTCCTTGATCCGAGTGTCGCATTTCAGGGAACTACAACCGGATACGATGCCTATGAGCAACAGCAGCACAGCGCCTTCCAAGGATGGGACTCAGTGGCTAATGGATCTGCAGGATATAACAAGGGAAAACCGCTGAGCCAGCGAGCGTCACCGCTTGAGCTGTACCTGCTCATGGCGTGGATGAGCATGACCGTGCCAGATTATAATGGTCTGCAGAAACAAATGCAGGTAGACCCGAGCATCCTTGGCACAATGAACACAGCGCAGGCTGATTCTATGTTGAGTGCAACCCGAAGTGCATTTCTCAACCATGCTAACAAAGAAACCGGCAGTGACTACAATCTCGATGGAGGATTCGGCGGACCTGTACCACTTGTGGGAGGTTTCTTGGGGAATGCGACCTTCTATATTTCTAATAACACGAAGAACTCAAACTACTTAGAACCGGTTACTCTTAACAGTGATTTTACTTCGACATCGCTTTTGTCAGTGAAGTCGACGCCTTCGGATAATATTACTCTTACGTTGAATGGCCTCTGGAAGAGAGAAATTGGGGTCAGTCCGATACGGCCCGCATCGGGAGACCTCCCTGACGTTTCAAACAGAGGCGGATTCATGCAGCAAAACAATGTCAATTATATCTACGATAACTCCAGCATTGTGGGCGACGGCTACAATTATCTATTTGATCAAGCCTACTTTCCGATACTTGATCAGACAACGGTAATGACTGGACTGACTTTTAACCACCTCTTGAGCCAGACCACTTACTATGAGATCACTCTAAACAGGCTGGCGATTTCGGATCGTTCTCCCACAGGGGACAATAGGAATACAAGCCTGATCGCAGAAATTGGTCCGTTCAATCTTGATGAATCCCCTTATGGAAAACTGCAATTTGCGCCCAGTCATAAAGTCTATGCTCCGACCGATACGTTTACATTTCCATCTTATGATGATCCACCGGGAATCACGCAGATGAGGTTCAGAAGCAAGGAAGGCGATCTTTATGACAATTCAAAAACATATCAGTACGAAGCTAAAGCAGATTTCTCTTCTCAAATAGGTGACCATAACTTCGTGAAGGCTGGACTTGAGTATAATCTTTTCGATTTAGATCACGATTTCTATGAATTGTGGAATAACAACGCATACAACACATACGAGTTCAACTATCACGAGAAGCCAAGTCAATCTGCCTTCTACCTGCAAGATCAGGTGAGCTATGAAGGAATAGTTGTTAACATTGGTGGTCGTCTTGATTACTATTATGGGGGTGGCGGTCTCTGGCCGAGTAACGACAGTGCATTTGCGTATTCACCGATATTTTTGCCTCAAGACACCACCGGGCTTTATCAATATCTGGCGACCGGGCAATCGCAGATCTGGCACATATGGGAGGCATACAACGACACAGTGCCGGGGTTCCTGCAGCCGATAAAGAACTTCCTGGCTATCAGTCCCCGTCTAGGTTTGTCATTTCCCATAACAGAAAGATCAAAGTTTTATTTCAATTATGGCCATTTCCGATCTAATCCGCCTTATTATTCGATGTATGAATATCAATACAGATACACAAAGAACGGCTTATACATGATGTCAAATCCTAACTTGGCACCGCCGCGAACGATTCAGTATGAATTGGGCGTTGAGTACAACCCGTTCGGAAGCATAATGATGCGGGTATCTGGTTATTACAAAGATGTCACCGGTCTGGCGGGAAAGGTGACATACTCATCTGCCGACGGCAAAGTGAGCTACACAGGATATCTGAACGACCAATATCAGAGCATACAGGGAGTCGAAGTTGATTTGTCGAAGAACGACAATTCCTGGATAAACGCGTGGCTTAATTTCAACTACTCGTTTAGAAAGACTGGAAACACAGGTGTTCAGACGGTGGACCAGATTCCGCCCACAGATCAATCCAACCTGTTCCAGGGTAATGAAACGCCTACCCTGCCGGCTCCGAAATTGAATGGCGATTTGATCTTGCGCTCGCCGCAAAACTGGGGACCGCAGCCGGCAGGACTGGACATCTTTGGTGATTGGGCGTTGACAATTTTCGGACAGTGGCAAGCTGGCAATTACTTCACGTGGGACCCCTTGAACGATCCTCACCTGAACAACAATTTGCAGTGGCCAGGATATTACAGGATAGACTTGAAGCTGGACAAGGAGTTCACGATTGCCGGGCTGTCTGCCTCTCTCTACGTGGATGTGACCAATGTATTTAACGTAAAGATCAATCAAATGGGGAATGAGTATCTGTACTCAAGTTCCACACCGCCGTATGCATTCTCAAGCGGAATTGACTATACTAATTTTGCCAACGGTGATGAATCCAGTTATTTAGCATCATTGCATTTACCAATGTACAATTCACCCGCGTTTGATGCATTTCGTCGTCAATATCAAAGCCAAGGGTGGTTCATCCCTGGTAACGATAGAGTCGGCGACATGAGGTTACCGAGTAAGCCATACATAAATGATCCTAACTATGCAGACTTGTTCTTATATGGGCAGCCGAGAGATATCTGGTTCGGAATAAAAGTAGATTTTTGAATGCGCAATCTTGTCTCAACTCATCACTCCTTCTCTTTCTCGGAAAAAGAAGCAGAATGGGAAGAGCCAAGAATGAGTACAGCTAAGATATTCGTACTGAAAGCTACCGATTTTGCTGCGGTAGTTCACATCTTTGAAACTTTTTTTTGGAAAGAATTAGAGCGATGACTAACAAAGAATCTGTTTTTTGCAGATCGACCATGGTGTTGCTTGGTCTTTGCAGTGTTGTGCTTGCTCAGCAGCCGGAATCGCAGACAACCACCATCAGACTCGGTCGGCTTTGGCTAGGGATGCCTGCGAACGGAGCGGCAATGAATTTCAATCCTGCTACAGCCAATTTTTTCCCGAACGATTATGGCATAATGGTTGATAGGGCACAATACGGTCAAGCTTTCACCGGCGCCGGAATTACCTTGGCTTGCGCGCATTGGCCAAACCCTTACCGATACAATCCGGTCACTAATACTGATACCCTGGAATCACCGGCGGTATATGGTTTTACGAACACCTATTTGAAGAACGGCAGGGTCATCGTCCCAATCGCCAATTACCTGCGGTATAATTTCCCCTCAGAAACAATAAACGGCTCGCCGACAAACGTGCCGCTTTTTGGCACCTATAGTCCCAATTACGGCGGGTTTCAAAACACTACCGCCGATGAGATAGCTGAGGTTGTGGATTCGACAGTGTTCGGTGTAACCGTAGACCGAAAAGTGCTATGTTGGTCGCAAACTTACAACGATGATTATGTCATTGCAGATTTGATTTTCACAAACATTACCTCAGACACTCTCGACAGTCTTTTTATAAACCTGCAGGAGACCGCGGCTAATACTTCTTTTTCCAATGGCAACAATCCCCCCCTGCAAGGAAACGGGGGGTATGATGCAACGATGAGCTGGCAACACTACTACGGCGGGAGACAGGGAGATTCTATGAGGGTTTTCTATGAGTACAGTGCCGCCGACCCAACGGCACCGGGTGACAACATGGGCGTACCTATCGTTTCAGAGAAGGGAAGATTGATTGCACCGAACATGGCATATTATGCAATCCTTCACGCATCGCCACCCTATGACAGCACCAATCCTGCCGGGGACATTGACGACTCTTTGCAGCCAAGCGTGACTTACGCTGGTGTCGCAACTCAAATCCCATACACATCTGCGGACGATCAGTACGGAAACAAGAATTTCTATGCGATCAGAGGCGCCTTTTCAGATACGTACCCGATGTCGGGAGAAATCGCAGGGACTCATCACGGCATGAATACCGATGAAATGGGTTCCCCAAGTTTCCTATCGTATGTCGCGGCGCAGCGCGAAGGCGTTTCCTACAGAACCAGTAGTTTCGGCCCGTACATGATGTTTCGTCCGGGTCAAAGAATCCACATCGTAATTGCAAGCGGCTTTACCGGAATCGGGTACGACGTGGGACAAATGGTCGGAGAGGAATGGTTGAGTGGAACACTGCAAGATCCTCCGAATATGCCAGATCCAACGACAGGTTGGTTTCCCACAAATTTCCAATTCCCGTCAGGCGCAACTGAAATGGACAAACGCAAGGACCGATGGATCAGCACAGGGATCGACTCGGTCATGTTGAGTGCATGGAGAGCGAAGTGGAATTTCGTCCATGGTTATAATATTCCTCAAGCGCCCCCTCCTCCGCAGACAGTTACCATTAGTTATACAAGTCACGCTGTCTTGATCAGCTGGGCTAATCCCCGGGCAGAAAGCATGGCGAATTTTGGCGGTTACAGAATAATGCGCAGAATATCGGCAAGCGATTCAATCCCTTACCAGCCAGTGTACGATTCGGATTCCACCGACATCGGGGCTGCCCATTCGTTTGCGGACTCAACTTCAATGTACTTGGCGCAGGCATATTATTATATCCAGTCTAAAGCTAGAATCGGATATGATGACCTCAACGCCGATCCGACCACACGCGGAAAAATGATGTACAGCGGCAGAGCTTTATATCCAAATATCTATTTCTTAAATCGTCCTGGTCCAGCACAAGATGACCTGTCAAAGATCAGGATAGCGCCGAATCCTTACAACATTAAAGATCCGATGCTTGTCTCGGAGGGTTGGACGGACCAGCGGGGTATCGCCTTCTTCAACCTGCCTTCAGTCTGCACGATAAAGATTTATACGGAAAATGGCGACCTTGTGCAAACGATCGTTCACAGCCAGGCGAAATCCCAGTCGGGTTCAGAAATATGGAACATGTTGACGTCGAGCCAACAAGTCATATATAGTGGAGTTTACGTCGCCGTATTTCAGAAGCAGACCGGCGAAAGCTCATTCCAGAAATTCATCGTCGTCAGGTAGGAGGGACAGCGGATGCAGCGGATGATCTCGACAAAAGTTCTTATGATGGCGCTCATAATTTTCATGACGGCGTCAGGAAGTGTTGATGCCCAGGTTGGTCTGAACAAGTTGGCACAGAGCACGATGAATTTCCAGCTTGTGAGCGTCTCCCCTAAAGCAAGCGCTATGGGTGAAGCTTACGATGCTTTCGGCACAGGAGCGGACGCGATGTTCTTTAACCCGGCAGGAATGGCGGAAATGAATACTGATTTTGATGCTGCTATTAATTACACGCAATGGATTGCTGAAATGAATTACTACGCAGGTGCAGTCTCCTGGAATCTTGAGAACTACGGGGTCGTTGGGCTAAATGTGCTCTCGGTTGACTATGGTACGATTTACGGAACGAGTCTAGATGTCCAGAAAGGATACATCGATAACGGCGAGCTCCAAAATGTCGGTGCTTACTCTTTTGGCCTGAGCTACGCAAAAGCGGTTAGCAGCGAATTCATGGTCGGTGGAAACGTAAGGTATGTCGGGCAGAACTTAGGCGAAAACACTTTTAATGATGGAACCTTCGTCAAGAACGACGCCACAAAACTTGTTTTCGACTTTGGTGTGAAGTACAACACCGGCTTCAAAGACTTTAGATTTGGAATGGCCATCAGGAATTTCTCATCCGACATAACACGGGAAGAAATCTCAGAGCAGCTTCCATTGATATTCACGATGGGCGGAGCAATCGACCTGATGGATTTCTTCGATGAGAGCCATGATAAAGGGACTTCACTTACATTCGCAACAGATTTTTTGCACCCGAACGATTACTCCGAAAGAGTCAATATGGGCCTGGAGTACAGAGTGCTGGGAGTTCTTGCGCTCCGCGGCGGCTATCAGACAAATCGCGATGTTCAATCCTGGTCCGCTGGCGTCGGATTCAATTCGACCGTCGCCGGCACAACATGGGAGGTGAACTATTCTTTTTCGAAAATGGATGTGTTTTCTAACGTGAACAGATTTTCTGTTGAGGTTGCGTTCTAAATTTTATGAGCATTTTTGGACTTGAGGCGGTACTGAATTCACGGTTTTGCATTTGCGTCCTTTGCGGAATCTTTTCCTTGGCGTTATTCCCGGGAAATCCTCCCAATTCTTGCGTTGTTGAAAGAGAGAAGAAGCTCGACAAGATTTCAGATCATAAATCATGGTCGACTCTCGCCGCCGATGAGATGATTTTGATTCATCCGCATTATGTAAACTACGACACCCCCTCGCTCGATTGGAATTATCCGCAGGCTCTGATTCTCCACGCAATCTGGGGTGTCTGGAAGGAAACCCGCGATCAAAAATATTTCGACTATGTCAAACAGAGCGCCGATTTTTATTTGACGGACAACGGCGGGACGAAAACATACGTCCAGGATGATTTCCGACTCGACAATATCCTGATGGGACGTGTGATTCTCGACCTGTATGCGGCTACAAAAGAAGTCAAGTACAAGAACGCCGCATCGATCTTGCGCGAGCAATTAAGCAAACAACCTCGAACTCCGGAACGCGGCTTCTGGCACAAGAAAGTCTATCCGAATCAGATGTGGCTTGACGGTCTCTACATGGCCGAGCCCTTTTACGCACAGTATGCGAGGACGTTCGATGAGCCTAAAGACTTCGACGACATCGCAAACCAATTTATCCTTATGGCGCGGCACTCGCTCGATCCCAAAACTGGTCTGATGTACCACGGCTGGGACTTTTCAAAGAAAGAGAAGTGGTGTAATCCTAAGACGGGGGACTCGCCGTGTTTCTGGGGAAGATCAATCGGTTGGTACATGATGGGACTCGTCGACGTACTTGAATATTTTCCAAAAGATCATCCAGGAAGGCACGAACTTCTTTCCATCTTGCGGAATCTATGCAGTTCAGTTTTGAAATATCAGGATAAGAAAACCCATCTCTGGTCTCAGGTTGTAGATCGGCCGGAGCGGAAAGGTAATTTCCTCGAATCCTCCGCGTCAGCCATGTTCGCATATTCATTTGCTAAAGGTGCAAGAGAGGAATATTTGCCGAAGAGGTTCTTCGATATAGCGCGGAAGACTTTCGACGGGCTCATGAACTATTCTGTCCAGAAAACGGCGACTCAATTCCAAAGTGGATCACAACCGCGATTCGTCCTTGAAAATACCTCGGGGACTGTTGGACTAGGCGGAGACCCTTACAGAGATGGAAGCTATGAGTATTATGTCGGTGTCCCGAAAGAGAGCAATGACTTCAGAGGGGTCGGCCCATTTATTCTGGCTGCGCTGGAATTGGAGAAAACGAAAACGGGTGACAACTAGACGGCGATGATGAAATTATGAAGCGATGCAAAGGTAATGGATACTTGAGGAGAATTGGTTCGCTCGTCACATTTCTTTTTCTTGTTGGATTTTCCATCGACCTGTTCCACCATGCCGAAGTGAGGATCTTCCTAATTGGTGATTCGACGATGGCAGATAAGCCTCTTGCGGACAATCCCGAGAGAGGCTGGGGACAGATGCTCCCTATGTTTTTCGATGACCGGGTCGCCGTTGAGAACTATGCGAAGAACGGAAGAAGCACGAAGAGTTTCATAGATCAGGGATTGTGGCAATCCGTGTTGGACCAACTGAGAAAAGGCGATCATGTTTTCATACAGTTCGGTCACAATGATGAGAAGAAGGATGACACCACACGATACGCAGAGCCTCATACAACATACAAACAGAACTTACTGAGGTTTGTCGCGCAATCAAGAGAGAAGGGCGCAGTTCCGGTTCTGATTACGCCGGTCGACCGACGCAAATTTGATGGCAACGGGAAATCCTTTAATACTCACGGCGATTATCCTTTGGTTGTCAAAGAGGTGGCGGCAGGAGAGAATGTCCCGCTGATCGATCTCCAAGCCAAAGACGAGCCGCTATTCAGCAAGCTTGGCCCTGAAGGGACGAAGAAGATTTTTCTATGGGTTCCGCCGGGCATATACCGCCTCTTGCCAGATGGCAAGCAAGATGATACGCATTTTACCCAATATGGTGCCATCCAAATTGCCGGGCTTGTCGCGCAAGCAATCAGGGAGTCAACACTTCCGATCAAGGATTTCTTGAAGTCGGACTTTTCCGGTGAGACCATCGGTGAACACAAAGAAATTGGCCTCGATTACTATTTCAACAACGAATGGAAGAAGGACAATGATGGCAAAGAACACCGTTTCCATTACGTCTGGGAAGATACGGAGAGCTCGGGTTATTCTGAACTCGGAGATATTCTGACTGAGCTCGATGCCGGACTGACAGAGATCACCTGTGCACCGACGGACAGCAGTCTGAACGAGTTGAGCATTTACATGATAGTCGATCCAGACACGCCGGTTGAAAGTCCGCATCCTAACTATATTGACGAGAAATCCATCGGCACAATAGTAAACTGGGTCAGGCGCGGCGGAGTCCTTGCTCTTTTTGCCAACGACAGCGGCAATTGCGAGTTCACCCATCTCAATAGACTCGCTGAGAATTTCGGAATCCATTTTAATGAAAACAGCCGCAACCATGTCGCCGGTATGAATTATGATGATGGTGCATTTACTAGGTTCCCTGAAAGCCCGATATTCTATGGAGTAAAGAAAATATTTCTGAAAGAAATAAGCACCATAAGAATTTCGCCGGGTGGATCCCTTCAGGACGTCAAAGCGGAGCTCGTCGACGGGGGTGAGGTCATCATGGCATCGTCCAAAATCGGAAAGGGTTTTGTCTTTGCCGTCGGCGATCCGTGGTTTTACAACGAATATATGGACAACAGAAGACTCCCCGATGGTTTTGATAACAGACAGGCGGCGCGAAATTTATTCGTGTGGCTCCTCCAAAGGGCAGCGACGGTCACAACTGAAAATTGATTAAAAGGAGATTATCATCGGCAATGAAAACTAAGAAATCTCGAAGCTCCCATCCGCGAACGATGAAGATTACCAAGCTTAACGATCATCGTTTTTTTGATCCTGATCCAAAGGTCGGGCAAATTGCGTTTGAGCTCTACAAAGGTGTAAGGGACTTGCCTTTGATTAGTCCTCACGGTCATGTCCCTGCAAAACTTCTTGCCGACAACGAACCGTTCCCTGATCCAACGGAATTGATACTTGTACCGGACCACTATCTATTTCGCATGCTCTATTCGCAGGGAATTCCTCTGGAGTCTCTCGGAATTCCCACGGTTGATGGTACGGAGGTCGAGAAGGACCACAAGAAGATCTGGCAAATATTCGCTGACAATTATTATTTGTTTGCGGGGACACCCAGCAGCATTTGGCTGGATTACACTTTCATTAACGTCTTCGGTATTCGAGAGAAAATGGATTCCAGGAATGCAATGAAGATTTACGACGTCATCCAGAAGAAGCTGCGGACAAAAGACTTTCTCCCGAGGATTCTGTTCGAGAAGTTCAACATTGAAGTTCTCACGACGACTGACGCGGCGTCTGACGATTTAACCTATCACAGAAGAATTAGAGAGTCCGGGTGGAAAGGGAGAGTCATACCATGCTTTCGTCCGGATGCGGCTGTAAATATTCTCTCGGTGAATTGGAAGAAGGAGATTGACGCTTTGGGCAAGATATCAGGTGTCGAAATCTCCAATTACCATAATTTCATAAAAGTGCTGGAGAGCAGACGGGAATATTTCAAATCGTATGGTGCCGTATCGACAGACCAGGGTATCGAGAGTCCTTATGCGCATCGTTTGTCTGATGGCGAAGCTGATGCAATACTACAGCGGGCATTGAAAGGACAATCGACTGAAAGGGACGCGGCTGCCTTCACCGCACACATGCTGATGGAGATGGCACGAATGAGCGTTGAAGATGGACTCGTCATGCAGATTCATCCGGGCGCGCTGCGAGATCACAACAAGCGCGTGTTCAATAGATTCGGGGCCGACAAAGGCGGCGATATCCCGCTTCAAACCGAATACACCCGAAACATGCGGGAGTTCCTGAACGAATTTGGCAACAACCCGAGATTTACCGTTGTGCTCTTCACGCTTGATGAGACAGCTTATTCGCGAGAGCTTGCGCCGCTCGCGGGTCATTACCCCGCACTCAAGTTAGGTGCACCATGGTGGTTCCACGACAGCATTCAGGGGATGATCAGGTATCGTCAGAGTGTAACTGAGACTGCCGGCATTTACAACACGGTCGGCTTTACGGACGACACCCGGGCATTCATGTCGATTCCGGCAAGACACGACCTGGCCCGCCGGATGGATTCAAACTTTCTGGCTGGCATGGTGGCTCGCCATGTCATAACAAAAGATGAGGCGAAATCTATGGGAAGAGCGCTCGCGTACGGGCTTGCAAAGAAGGCTTACAGGCTCGGGTAGCTGAATTCTGATAAATGAACTCCTGACGTAACCGCAGATGGTTTTATTTTTTCAAAAGAGCTATCTTTAAAGTAAACGGGAAAGTAATTGGTTAAGAAGAATACAAAGAGGGAAATTGAATAAGAAAACACACATCACCCTCTACGACATAGCCAAAAGGCTGAACGTCTCGAAAGTGACCGTCTCAAAGGCGCTTAGAGGCCATCCTGATATTTCGCGGGAAACTGCCAAACAGGTGAAAAAGGTCGCGGAGGAACTGGGTTACACCCCAAATTTTGCCGCTAGGAATCTCTCCTCGCGCAAATCAAATACGATTGGCGTTGTAGTTCCTAAAATTGCACATTTCTTTTTCAGCTCGGTAATTGAGGCAATATACGATACGGCTTTCTACAATAACTACGACATTGCGTTGACCGTTTCCCAGGAGGATTCCGAGCGGGAGAAGAAGCATATCGAAACTCTCCTCGCTATGAGAGTGGATGGGTTAATTGTGTCCATAACGCAACAGACGAAAGACAAGGCGATATTTGAAAAGGTCGTGAGCCGAAATGTTCCGCTGGTCTTCATGGACAGAGTGCTTGAGATAAAGGGAACCAGCCAGGTTACCGTAGACGACAAAGGCGGTGCGTTCAAGGCCGTGGAGCAAGCAATAAGGAACGGTTACAAAAAGATTGCCCATCTTGGCGGCTATAAGGAAATAAATATCGGGAAAGACAGGTACGCTGGATTTGCCGAAGCAATGAAACAATACAATCTGCCCATTAACCCGGAGTGGGTTGTCTTTGGCGGTTTCGGCGAAGAGAACGGCTATGATGGTTTCAAGAGATTCTACACAAGCGGCAATTTGCCGGAGTTTATCTTTGCAGTAACTTCGCCTGTGGCATTGGGGATTTACAAGGCAGCCGCTGAAGTAGGACTCAAAATACCCGATGATATCGATGTGATTTGTTTCGGCAACAACAGTTTGAGCCGGTTCATTAAACCGGAACTTTCTTACGTCAATCAACCGACGGAGACTCTCGGCAAAACGGCTGTAGAGCTTGTGCTGGAACAGGTGCGCGAGTACGAAGACCATAAGCCAAAGCGCATCCAGATTCCGACCAATCTGGTTTTGCGGGAAACGTGCGTAAGGAAGAAAACCGTCGATCTGGCCGTCACTTCTTAACAATAACCGGATGCCATCCGCGTCGATACCAGACATCATGGAGCGGCACTTCTGCCATTCGATTTCACGGGGCCATCTGTGATCAGCACATTCCCGTCAAGTGCCCTAGTGCCTCGTTCACTGCCTGGCTTGCAAGAATAGTATTTCAGTTGATGTGAGAAGCTTGAGGAGAATCATGAGCAGGGAACAAATAGTAAAAGCACTGATTGATGCGGGAGCGGTCGCGGTCTTAAGGTTGTCCGATCCCAGGAAGGTTATCAAGGTCGCTGAGGCGATCTATAAGGGCGGCGTTTCCGGAATTGAGATAACGATGACTGTTCCGAACGCCATACAGGTGATCCATGACGCCAGCAAGGAAATCGGGGACTACATGAACGTCGGAGTCGGCACCGTACTGGATCCTGAAACTGCACAGAAGGCAATCGACGCCGGCGCCAAATATGTCGTCAGTCCGGTCTTCAAAAAGGACGTAATCGAGGTTGCGCATAAGAATGGAATTCCCGCGATGCCGGGTGCGTTTACCCCAACGGAAATCCAGACTGCGTACGAATACGGCGCCAATATCATAAAGGTCTTTCCGGCTGATGTTGTTGGAATGGCATTTTTCAAAGACATACTTGCGCCGATGCCGCATCTCAAGCTCATGCCGACCGGCGGAGTTACTCTCACTAACGCCGGCGATTGGATCAAAGCCGGTGCGTGTGCAGTCGGCATCGGCACTGCCTTGCTCGATAAAAATGCGATCGCCTCTGAGAACTATCAGGTCCTTACCGACAATGCAAAAATCTTGATGGAAAGCATTTCGAAAGCAAGGGGAGAATAAAAATCTTCAATTTTAAATGTTGAATTTTAGATTCAAAACCGTCTCGCTGAAACTTCTGTGGCTGCAAATATCTGTGCAAAAAGTCCTGCGAAATGACGACATGGTTCAACATTTGAAATTCAAATTTCATAATTAGGGGAATTTCTATGGCTGATAAGGTTGTCACGATGGGAGAGATAATGCTTCGATTGTCTACTCCGGGCTATTCCAGATTTCTTCAAACGCAGCAGTTCGATGTGAACTTCGGTGGCGGTGAGGCGAACGTCGCTGTGGCTTTGGCAAGCTATGGATTTGACAGCTATTTCGTTTCCAAACTACCCAAGCACGAGATCGGGCAGGCCGCTGTGAACAGTTTAAGGAAATACGGAGTTAGAACGGAGTACATTGTTCGCGGCGGCGATAGAGTCGGTATCTACTTTCTTGAAACGGGCGCAAGCCAGAGAGCGTCGAAAGTGATTTACGATCGGGCTGGCTCGGCCGTGAATGAACTTGCCGAAGAGGAACTCGATTGGGACAGGGTGTTCAAAGATGCAAGATGGTTTCACTGGACGGGAATTACGCCTGCGCTTGGAGAGAAAGTCGGGCGGGCATTGAAGTCAGCTTGCCTGGCGGCAAAGAGAAATGGCGTGATGACCAGCGCAGATCTGAACTACCGTGCAAAGTTGTGGTCAGAAAAAAAAGCTCAATCGGTGATGATCCCTATGATGGAGTATGTCGATGTCTGCATTGCCAATGAGGAGGACGCAGAAAAGAGTCTTGGGTTCAAAGCGGGATCGACTAGCGTTGACAAGGCAGAGCTTGATGAGAAAGGATACTTCGATCTTGCGGCAAGGCTGAAAGAGAAATTCCATTTCAAAGGTGTTGCCATTACTCTCAGGGAGAGTTATTCGGCGTCGCGGAATGGGTGGAGTGCCATCATGGTTGATGAAAAGGAGTGCAAGGAGCCATATCGCTCAAAGCGGTACGACATTCAAATCGTCGATCGCGTGGGTGGCGGGGACGCTTTTTCAAGCGGCTTGATCTATGGCTTGCTTACAAAGAAAAACACAAAGGAATCGGTTGAATTTGCCGTGGCTGCCTCTTGTCTTAAGCAAACGATTCCGGGAGATTTCAACCTAGTTACTGTCGATGAAGTTGAAAAACTGGCAAAGGGGAGTGGCTCGGGAAGGGTTGAAAGATAAGACCTTATAGACCCGACAGATCGCTCGAACCAGTCGCCATCAGTTCCTCATGATGATCTATCACCCCTCTTTTTAGTAGTGTCTCAGTTTCATTTCTTCTTTCTAGAGCTAGCCCGAAGCAAGACATTTTCTCGCTGATTACGCAAATTTTCGCGGATATTGTTTCTGCGTCTATCGTTCGACTGAGCCTTCGGCGTGAGCGTCAGTCGAACGCTCACGACGAAGTCTGCGCCATCTGCGGGAAACAAAATCTCGTCTCAAACTAATGCACTACCGTCTTCTTGTTTCCATTCTCTGCATTGAATGACTTCCGCAAAATAATTATTCCTTGAAAATGGAATGCAGTTGGGTTAAATTTCTGCTGATGTTAGCGCTAACAAACTAAGATTCGAGCAAAGGGAGAAACGAGCTTGCTACTGCGGATTTCGTCAACATCAATGCTGGTCGTGCACCACATGAAGACCGCCACCCTAGATTCAAAACCGCATTTAGCTTCGGGACTAAATACAAAGAATGGGCTGTTTTCAGAGCTTGCATTTTCTTAAAATTGACTTTACAAAATATTCATCGTATCCCGCGAGTTGAAGCTTTGACTGAAAATGTGAATATAGAAGAAAGAATCTATCAGCCACTTGAGAACATTGATTAAGACCATTTTTCCTAGCGCTTGTATAAAGAACTCAGCCATATCTTCGACAAGCTTACAATTTTTTTCTTTTGCCGTTTTTCTAACCAGTAATAAAACAACTAAGGGAGATTCATGATTAGCGAAATTGTGCCATTCATCGCATGGATCCTTGCAGGCATGTCAAGCATCGTTTCTCTGGACTGGGTCGATTCATTGATCATAGCTATGTATTTCCTCTTCGTGCTTGTGATAGGTTACTACCTGCTGAGGTTTACGAAGACGGGTGAAGATTTCTTCATGGCGGGCCGCAAAATGACAATGTGGATCGCCGGACTTTCATTTGTCGCTGCAAATTTAGGTTCTCTGGAACTGATGGGCTGGGCAGCATCGGCTTATCAGTACGGGATATTGGCAACTCACTGGTATTGGGTTGGTGCGATTCCGGCAATGCTCTTTCTTGCTATCGTGATGATGCCATTCTATTACATCAGTAAAACTCATTCTGTACCAGGATATTTAAAGCTTAGGTACGGAGAAAGTGCCAGCATGCTGTCGGCGGTCTCTTTTGCTTTCATGACCGTTCTTATGAGCGGTATCAACATGTTCGCGATGGCGTTAGTGATGAAAGTTGTATTGGGATGGAGTTTGCATTTCAGCATCTGGGTTTCATCCATTACAGTTATGGTCTATGTCGTTCTTGGCGGGCTGCTCTCGGCCATATTCAATGAAGTGTTGCAATTCATGCTGATCTGGCTCGGTGCTCTCGTTATACCGATACTCGGTTTAGTGGAGGCTGGAGGCTGGAACGGAATGGTAGCAAGGATTCACCAGAATTTTCCTATAGGCGATTACACCCATCTCTGGAGCACTCTCGGTTCCTTTAAAGACAATCCGATGGGGATAAACTGGGTTGGAATCGTGTTCGGCCTCGGAGCCGTCATCTCCATGGCATACTGGACCACAGATTTTCTTGTGGTTCAGAGGGTCTTGTCTTCAAAGGATTTGCGGGCTGCTAAGATGGCTCCGATCATCGGCGCCGGATTTAAGATGATGGTACCGTTTATCGTGATTCTCCCCGGTTTGTTGGGACTGGCAGTGCTTCCGTTCCATCTGGTTCCTGAAGATGTCGCGAGAAATGTGGCAGGTGCTCATAGTTTCAATGAAGTCCTGCCTCTCATGCTTGCGAGGTACGCTGGTCCAGGATTGCTGGGGCTCGGTATTACAGCCCTGATAGCAGGATTTATGTCTGGCATGGCGGGCAACGTCAGTGCGTTTGCAACCGTGTGGACTTATGACATTTACAGGCCCGCACATGTCTTCTTCACAAAGAAAGAGCAAACTGACGAGTATTACGTTAAAATGGGCAGATGGTGTACTGTCATCGGTGTTCTCATCAGCATCGGTACAGCTTATCTTGTTCAACAGTTCGCAAGCATCATGGATTACGTCCAGGCTTTGTTCAGTTTCTTTGTAGCGCCTACTTTTGGGGTTGTCCTTCTCGGTATGCTCTGGAAAAGGGCAACTCCCAAAGCGGGATTCTGGGGATTATTAGCCGGCATCGGATCATCGATTGCAATGTGGGCATGGGTGGAAATCAGTCCAGGTGCGCTGAAATACATTGCCCTTTCTTCGTATGCACAGCCAATGGCGGAAAACATGTTCCGTGCATTGTGGTGCTTCTTAATTGGCGTCATCGTAACAGTAATCGTAAGCCTCGTTTCGCGGCCGAAACCCGAGGTTGAGCTTGCCGGCCTAGTTCGCGGATGCACTGAGATACCCTCTGAAGGTCATCTTCCGCTGATCAAGCGGCCAATTTTCTGGGCGAGTGTCGTGTTTGGCGTGTTCATCGTACTGCAAATTATCTTCTGGTAAGGAGTCGACAATGGCAGAAAAAATGGGTATCTCAATTTGGTTCTTCATCGGCAGCTTGCTGCTGCTGTACGGGATCATCATTACTCTATCCAACATAGCAGAAGTGATGTTCTCAGTATTCGGAAGAAAGGTTGTTCTTGGAAACCTTCACTTCGGGATTTGGTGGGGAATCCTGTTAGTCATCGTAGGTCTCGTTTATTTCATTACGTTCAGGCCTTGGAAAAAGGGGAAAACGGTTTAATAACTTGATCGAAAATTCGAACTGCGAGAGCGCAAGATACGTTGCCTTTATTGGCGCTTGCTTGCCTTCGCGGTGAAAGAAATTTTCATAGGAGTCTTGAGATGAAAAAAATATTCTTTATAGTTGCCGGTATCATAACGATATCGGGAATCGCATTATGTCAACCAAACGGGAAAGATGGATCAATGATCAAGAAAGAGGTATTTGGAAAACTTCCGGACGGGAGAGAGGCGAACTTGTTTACTCTTAAGAATTCTGCCGGGATGACCATAAAATTAACTGATTATGGCGCGTCGGTCGTGTCCGTGGTAGTCCCCGATCGGGATGGAAAGTTTGCGGACGTGGTTTTGGGTTACGACAGCGTCAACGGTTACGTGAATGGTACTGTGTTTTTTGGCGGCGTTGTCGGCCGCTATGCCAACAGAATCGCAGGGGGAAAATTCACACTGGATGGAAAAACATATCAGGCCACGATAAACGATGGTAGGAATTGCCTGCACGGCGGCAAAGTCGGCTTCCATAAAGTTCTGTGGGCCGCCGAGCCGATTGAAACTTCGGAAGGTCCTGCAGTGAAGTTTACTTATGTGAGCAAAGATGGGGAAGAAGGTTTCCCTGGCACAGTTACTGTGACTGCCACATACACGCTTACCAGCGATAACTCGATCCGCATCGATTATAC
>CAVYHK010000048.1:0-111511 GCA_963768145.1 uncultured Bacteroidota bacterium
CAATCGGATGGAAAGATCGTGACGGCAGGTTACTCCCAGATTTCGCAATACGGCGCATTCGCGCTCGCTCGATACAACACGGACGGGAGTCTTGACAACACGTTCGGCACCAATGGCACGGCAGGAAATTATATCCCCGGCGGAGATAACAGTCAAGACGACGCATTTTCCGTCGCTATACAGTCTGATGGGAAAATTGTGGCGGCGGGTGCGTCCGCAAGTCATGTGAATTCAGATTTTGCGTTCGCTCTTGCTCGTTACAATGCGGACGGAACTTTGGACAACACTTTCGGTACCAATGGCACGGTGAGGAGTGTCATAGGCAGTGGGAGCGATGACCAGGCATATTCCGTGGCAATACAATCGGATGGAAGGATTGTCGCGGCGGGTTTCTCTACAGGCGGTTCAGGTAATGCATTCGCTCTTGCTCGTTACAATACGGACGGAACTTTGGACAGCACTTTCGGTACCACGGCACAACGAGAAACTACATCAGCGGCGGAGATGGTACTGGTGACGGAGCAAGTTCCGTTGCTATACAATCCGATGGAAAGATCATCGCGGCAGGTTCGTCAGGCGTAGGCGACCCAGTGCATTACGCATTTGCGCTCGCCCGGTATAAAACGGACGGAAGTCTTGACAGCACGTTCGGTACCAACGGTACGACAAGAAATTACATCGGCGGCGGAAATAGTACTGATGACGAGGCACGTTCCGTTGCTATACAATCCGATGGAAAGATTGTCACGGCGGGTTACTCTGAAGATGCGTCAGGTCATTATGCCTTCGCGCTTGCCCGGTATAAGACGGACGGGAGTCTTGACAGCGCATTCGGTACCAGCGGCACCACAAGAAATTTTATCGTCGGCGGAGGTGATTATAATGACCATGCATTTTCCGTGGCTATACAAGGCGATGGAAAGATTGTCGCGGCGGGTTCCTCGTTAAACGGCTCATCCTTTGCATTCGCTCTTGCCCGGTATACGACGGATGGAAGCCTTGACAGCACCTTCGGTATTGACGGGACGACAAGAAATACTATCAACGGCGGAAACGGTACTGATGACGATGCAGCTTCCGTCGCTCTACAGTCAGATGGGAAAATTGTCGTGGCGGGTTCCTCCGTAGACGCTTCAAATAATGACGCCTTCGCTGTCGCTCGGTACATTGTTCATACAGTCAATATCAGCGTGTCTGGAGCGACATCCATCGGGACGACCGGTGCAACATTGAACGGCACCGTGAATCCGTTCAATGTGAGTACGACTGTGCAGTTCTTGTATGGCACAAGCCCGGGTGTTTATGCAGATAGTGTGGATGCCACCCCGGGTACGGTGAGCACTGATGCGGACGTTCCTGTTTCTGGAGCCGTCACAGGACTAAGCCAAGGGCAGACCTATTACTACACAATTTCAACTACAAACAGTGCAGGTTATTACCTGGGGACCGAGATGAGCTTCACGACGAGTTATGCCACGGCCGGGAAGGCGCTGAAGTTTAACGGATCGACCGATTATGTGTCTATTCCTAATTACGTTCTCTTTCCTTTGATTGATCAAATTACAATCGAAGCATGGATAAAACCGGCATCAGTCAGTCAAGATGAAAGGATTGTTGACGACATAGGAGTCGGAGGATACTGACGGCTTCCTCCTTGATTTGATCGGCGGAACACCGAGACTCATAATAGGTTCGGTCGGTCTCAGCGCGGCGAGCAGTCTTCCTGTCGCGAATGTATGGTATCATATTGCCGGGACTTACGATGGTAGTCAAATGAGTATCTATGTAAATGGCGTGCTTGAAGGCTCGATGTCCTCTTCAGGCTCTATCCCGACAAACGGCTACAATCTTCTTATCGGAACCGAGCAGGATAGCTTAGGTAATTTCTTCAACGGTGTGATCGATGAGGTTCGGCTCTGGAGCACAGCACTCAACGCTGATCAAATACGGGGAAATATGCACCTTACGCGCAGCGGCACGGAGAGCGGTCTTATCGGTTATTGGCAATTCAACGAAGGGACAGGAGTCACGGCATACGACCTGGCTGCGGGCGGAAATGAAGGTGCGCTGGCTAATTTCACATTTGATGGCACTACAAACGGGTGGATAACATCGACGGCTCCTGTTGGCGCAGGAACGAGTGCCAATTCCCCTGACCTCACAAGTGGGACGGCTTCTTTGGGAACTGTGTATCTCATAACCACAGATGACTTTGATAATCCAGTTGACTTAGTGGCGACACAGATAGCAGCACCGCCCGATTCAATGCCGGGCGGCTCTGCGGTTACGTTGGGCGACCGATACTGGATAATCACACCATATGGAACACCGGGGACATTCTCGACGAATTTGACTTTCACCGTCCCGACATGGTTTACATCCAACGGCGCTGAAGACCCAGGCACATATACGCTTTACGACAGGGATGATAATGCAGATGGTGCATGGTCGCCGTGCATTACAGGAGCCGGTATCCTCACAAGCAATACGATAACATTCGGTGGAATTACTTCGTTCAGCCAGTTCATTATCGGTTCATCAGATGCTTCTCTTGCTGTTCAGGCAACTGACTTCGTAGCCAAATCAAACATCGGATCAGTTACCCTGACATGGCGCACGCGATCCGAGGTGAATAACGCCGGCTTTAATATTCTGCGACAGGATCCTGCAACAACATCTGGTTCGACTTCGCTGACCACAGGCTTCAAGCTGATCTCAAGTTACACAAGCAACGACAGCTTGAAAGGAATGGGCACAAGCAGCATCGGCAGAGCTTACGACTTCACCGACAACAAAGTGACTTCCGGCAAGACATACCAGTATAAGATTCAGAGCGTCTCGACAAACGGAACAACGACAGATTTGACAACGCTTTCAGTTACCGTTGACATTCCGAAGAATTATGCACTGTACCAGAACTATCCGAACCCGTTCAATCCGAGCACGACGATAAGATTCGACCTGAAGCAGCAATCAACAGTGAGTCTGGAGATTTACAATGTGCTGGGACAGAGAGTGGAATATTGGAATTATGGAATGATGGATGCGGGAAGATACAACGAGAACGTAAACCTTGACGCGTTTGCCAGCGGGGTTTATTTCTACAAAATCAGTGCTGTCGGTAACTCCGCCCAAAGCGGATCCGCCTCCGGCGGAGATGGACAGAAGTTTGTGTCCATTAAGAAACTGTTGATGATCAAATAGTCAAAATAGATGTTCAGAAATCCCGCCTTTGTTTTGCGGGAGTATTGATGAAATAAGAATTTAACTCACCCCCCGCATACGAGCATTGCGGGGCAGGCCTTTGTTCCCCCTCTCTAATATTTAGAGAGGGGGACAAAGAGGGTGAGTATATCCGGCAGAGCATATTACTTCAGGGATCTGCGCCACGGGCGCATCCGCCTCTGGCGGAAATGCTACAGGCGCAGGCGGACGACAAAAAAACTCTTATTGATGAAATAAGAATTTAACTCACCTCCTTCTGATTCCCCCTCTCTAATATTTAGAGAGGGGGACAAAGGGGGTGAGTATGATGGGGCGGGATTCTCGTTCGGAAATTCCGTCACCCCTCTTTTGGCAGACGAGTTGGCGCCATGGCCTTGCATCTTTCCGCGTTATAGGGTAAAATTAACCCGATAATTTGTGAGGTCATGCGAGATATTATTACTCTTTCAACGAACAATCCCAAAATAGTTGTGCATCGGATCTGACCAGTGTGCAATTTCACAACGCCGAGAAATTTCGCTAACAAAGTATTAAGATGGAGAAAACTTTATGAAGAAACTTCTACTGTTTTTATGTGGGGCATTCTTTTGCACTGTTGCCAACGCTCAGTGGGGAAGCGCCCTCAAATTTAATGGCTCGTCTCAATATGCTCATCTCGGGGCGCCAGTTACTACGATTACCGATAACCTGACAATGGAAGCGTGGGTGAATTGCGCAGGAACCACGTCTCAGCTCCAACCGATAGTTTTCAACGGTGGTGCTGACACTTGCGGATATGGATTAATACTCGATTCCGGAGATCACATTGCAATATTGCTTGGTAACGTGATTTGGGGTACATCAGATTCGGTACTTCATCCCGGTGTATGGACTCATCTCGCTATGGTGAGAAACAGCGGTAATTGGTCGCTATATCTTAACGGAACAAGTATTGCGACACCAGGCCTTACTAACCAAGCCCCGATAACGCCGGATAGTGATTTTTACGTTGGCGCCGCTAATCATCCAAACTCTATCTTTAATGGAACCATTGATGAAGTTCGCGTTTCAAATGTTGCGAGATACATCTCAATTTCACGCCCCCGGCAGCGCCATTCGCAACCGATGGGAATACCATTGCCTTGTATCATTTTGACGGAAGTTCCGGCACAACGACTCCAGACTCATCGGGGAACGGCAATGATTTGTCGCTCGTCAACAGTCCGACATGGGTTGCTGGTAACAACAGCAAAACCGCCGGATCCGCGTTGAAATTTAAGGGCAGCAATTATGATTGTGTGTCTATTCCACAGTCGTGTCTCTCTGCTCTAACAAACCAGCTAACTCTTGAGGCATGGGTCAATCCTTCCGGTAGCGGGGAGACCGCAAGAATGATTGACCACATTTCACCGGGTGAGGGCGATGGTTTCTTGCTGGATTTGATCGGCGGTTTCCCTAGAGCAATTGTCGGCCTAGGGTCTGCAGCATCACCAAGCGGCCTTTCGGCAGGCACCTGGTATCACCTTGCGGCAACATACGATGGAAGCACAATACGTATCTATGTCAATGGCGCGCTTGAGGATTCATCGGCGTACAGCGGGAGCGTTCCTACAAACTCTCATGATGTGCGTATCGGCATTGATCAGAGTGGCGGGAATCAATATACAGGTGTGATTGACGAAGTACGGATATGGAATATTGCGCGAACTGCGGCGCAGGTTAATACGGATATGAATAACTTCTACAATCCAACCCCCTCAGGATTGGTTGGATATTGGCAATTCAATGAAAGGGTCGGATCCTTGACGTACGATGCTGTGAGTGGTACGGCTGCAACGCTGGAGAATTTCAAGTTTGACGCTACAGATGGCTGGGTTCCAAGCGGAATCTCGGTCGAGACTTCGCTTGCGGTCGAGGCGACAGACTTCCTCGCAACTGTGGACGTCGGCTCCGTTACACTTTCATGGAAGACGCAGTCGGAAGTCAACAACGCAGGGTTCAACGTTTTGCGGGAAGATCCAAGCACGAGTTCATTTAAGCTGATCTCAAGCTATTCGAGTAACGACAACCTGAAAGGACTCGGCACGAGCAGCATTGGCAGAGCTTACGACTTCACAGATAACAAGGTAACTTCCGGTCTGAGTTACCAGTACAAAATTCAAAGTGTATCGACAAACGGAACAACCAAAGACCTGACCGCGCTTTCCGTTACGGTTGGCATTCCGAAGAGTTATGCTTTGTACCAGAATTATCCGAACCCATTCAATCCGAATACAACAATATCATTCAATCTGAAGGAGCAATCTGATGTGACGCTCACGATATATAACATGCTCGGACAGCAGGTGGCAGCCTACAATTACGGAACGCTGGGAGCCGGGGAGATATCAGGAAGAGATAAACATGGAAAGGTTCACGAGCGGAGTGTACCAGTACAGGCTTAACGCCGCCCGAAACGACGGACAGAGATTTGTGTCGACAAAGAAGTTAGTTTTGATAAAGTAAGAATTTAACTCACCCCTTTTTAATTCCCCCTCTCTAATATTTAGAGAGGGGGATAAAGGGGGTGAGTATGATGGGGCGGGATTCTCGCTCGGAAATTCCGCTGCCCCTCTATTTATAGATGGGTTGTGGGCAGATGAGTGGCTCGCAAGGCCTTGCATCTTACCACTTCATTAGTTAGAATTAATTTGATGATTAGGGTGCTTGCTTGAAATATAGTCTCTCTTTCCACATAGAAGCCCGAAATAATTTCTTTCTCTCTTACCCGGTCAAAGCCGGAGCTTAATAGCCGTCCTGATCCGCTTTTGGCGGATAAGGCTTTCCATATAGATTTCTGAAAAACTGCTCGTTCCAATCAGCCAGAAGCTGGCGAGGGTCTGGCGTAAAGGTCGGATGTTGTAACTCATGACCTTGAGAAGAATTGGGACTTCGAGGCAAGCGAGTTTGTCGAACTCACAAGTTCACAAAGCTGCAAGATTTCATTCACGACGAAAATAATTAGGAGGATGAAAACATGAAACGATCGCTATTAATTTTTGCTGCATTTCTGTTTCTGTTTGGAGCAGACACAAAAGCTGGATTGCCGGAAGGACACAATCGTCGGCCTAACGGCGGCGGTGGTGGCGGCGGCGGTGCGAGTTACGCGCTGAAGTTTAACGGATCGACCAGTTACGTCTCGATACCATATAGCTCGACTCTCGACATGTCAACTTCATTCACGATCGAGTTCTGGGTCAATATCCAGGATTTGACGCAAACTGGCAAATATATAATCGCAAGGAATGGCGTGAATCCTAGTCAACAATTCGGAGTTCTCTATGGATCCGTGGCAGACAGTGTGGAGTTCTATGTGGGTAACGGGGTCGGCGGCGATAATCCAGAGACCCGGTTCACAGATCCCCATTTCGTCTGTGGGCTGGCATCACGTCGCCTACAGCTACGATGGGACGAATTTCAAGGGATACCTGGATGGCGCATTAATTCTTTCGAATGTAAAATACTTTAGTATGAGCACTGCAGAAAACAATATTCAAATAGGCGGCGTGTGCGACGCAGGTAACTCCTTTGTGACCTCGAATGCCTTCAGCGGTGTGGTGGATGAAGTGCGATTCTGGGATGTAGCTCGCACCCAAGCCGAAATTCAATCGACCATGCACACTATCCTCACCGGCACTGAAAGCGGATTAGCTGGTTACTGGCAATTCAATGAGGGAAGCGGCACCGTAGCACATGATCTGACCGCCAATCATAATGATGGTACGCTAGTCAACTTCACATTAAATGGAACAACTGACGGCTGGGTGCCGCCATTTGACCAGGCGCTCAAATTCGGTCCAGGGATGTACTGTTCTAGAGGTCCTTTCACGACTCTCACAGAGCCGCTAACCTTGGAGTGCTGGGTCAAGTGGAGTGGAACAACAAGTAGTCCTACCGGTGAATGTGTCGTTTACAATGGCAACAGCGGTCTCAACGGATATGGATTGTACATGGACAATTCTGGTTACCTAAATGCGTTAAGGGGTGGTTACGCCCTCGGCAAGACAAGTTACATTCCTCCGATCGGCACCTGGGTGCATCTTGCTTTGGTGTTGTCAAGCGATGTTTGGTCTCTATATGCTAATGGCGTGAGCCAAACGCTGGATGATAACACCACAGGCGCTAGCACGCCTGCCGGCGTATTCTTGGTGGGCGGTAATATTTACTCCACCGATCTTACTCTGGATTATTTCAACGGTGACATAGACGAAGTAAGAATATCCGATGTGGCAAGGTACACGGGGAATTTTACGCCGCCATCCTTGCCGTTCACGACGGACGGCAATACCATTGCTCTGTACCATTTCGACGAAGGCTCAAGTGCGACAACAGCTTATGATGCTTCGGGAATCGGCAACGATCTGACCATCACAGGGAGTCCAACCAATGAAGTCTCGCTTCCCGTACAGGCTGCGGACTTTGCGGCGAAGTCGGATATCGGCTCGGTTACGCTTTCATGGAAGACACAGAGCGAGGTGGACAATGCAGGGTTTAACATTTTCCGTGAAGATCCTAACACGACATTCTACAAGCTTGTCGCAAGCTATACGAACGACGTTGATCTGAGAGGAATGGGCACGAGCACCACAGGACAAGCATATCAGTTTACGGACAACAAAGTGACTTCCGGTGCGACATACCAGTACAAGATCCAGAGTGTCTCGACGAACGGAACAACGAAAGATTTGACAACGCTTTCGGTAACGGTTGACATTCCGAAGAATTATGCTTTATACCAGAATTATCCGAACCCGTTCAATCCGAGTACCATGATACGGTTCGATCTTAAGCAGACTTCTGCGGTAACCCTTGAAATTTACAACGTGCTTGGGCAGAGAGTGGAATATTGGAATTATGGAATGACGGATGCTGGAAGATATAACGAGAACGTGAACCTCGACACGTTTGCCAGCGGGGTGTATTTCTATCGGATCGATGCTGTCGGAGGCGATGGACAGAGATTTGAATCGATAAAGAAGCTGCTGTTGATGAAGTAGCGGCATGGTAACCTTGCGAAGGTATCACTGCTAGAGCATGGTCACCTTCGCAAGGTTTGCCCTCGGTGAGACATTGGGGGCGGGCGGAATTCTCGCTCGGAAATTCCGCCACCCCTCTTTTTTGTAGATGGGTTGTGGGCGGATGGGTTGGTGCCAAGGCCTTGCATCTTTTCGCCTCACAAGTTACAATCAAATGAATCATTCGCGAGGTTGCGTGAAATATTACTACTCTTTCCATATACATTCCTGTATTAGTCTCCTTTCTCCCGGACTTGTCTAAAGGTGGAGCTTAACAGCCGTCCTGATCCGCTTTTGGCGGATAAGACTTTTTATATAGATTTCTGAAATACTGCTCGTTCCGATAAGTGGATTAACCAGCGCCCGTTAATCTACACCATCGGTTTTACAACGTCAGAGAGCGTAAAGGAAAGCTTTATGAGATCAAGCCCAAAGCGGATTTGCCGTGGCGAGGTGCGATAACTTTAAAAGGCTCGGCTCGCTTGCAGCGTACGTTTGCAAAATGGCAGTCAGACAAAAATGAGAAAGGAAGTAACATGAAACGATCTTACTATTTTAAACTTTTTTCCCGATTGAAGTATTCGGGAATGACATTATTAGCTTTGTTGTTGATGTTCTCCTGTTCAACGGCATTTGCACAAACATCGAAGAACGTCATTGTCCGGACAGGTCCAAAACAGACTTCTTCGCTGAATGCCGCCAGGGCGAGTGCCATGAAGCAACAAATGAAGGAGCGCCTCGCGCAGATGCGCGCAAAGCACGAGAAATACAAGGAGGCCATGGAAGCGAGGCTTAAAACTAAAAAGTCGTCGAAGGCTATGACGACGGCATCGGTCAGGAAACCGCGCCTGCCAAATTCGGTCAACTCAATCACAGTGAACTCAACTGCCGACGCTGATACCGTAAGCGGGCTGTCAGACACAACGTCAAGCGGAACAATAACGCTTCGCTCCGCTATTGATTACGCCAACTGTACTGGTTACGTTGACACAGTCTTCGTGCCTGCCGACACATATACGCTCTCGGTTGGTGAGCTCGACATAGAGCAGCCTGTAGTGATTCAAGGCGGCGGTGTTGGGAGCACGGTTGTAAACGGCGGCGGGGCAAGCAGAGTTTTTCAGATCGACAACGGACCAGTCACAATCGTTGACCTCACAGTAACCCAGGGATACGCTTCAAGTGGTGATGGCGGTGGGATAGTCGTCAGCGGTAACCCCACGGTCGAGCTCGATTCGGTGAATGTGACCAATAGCCGCGCAGACTACGATGGAGGTGGTTTGGCTATAATGGAAAATGCGGCCGTCACTGCCAAATATTGCACGTTCACTTATGATAGTACAACCGTCGGGGGCAACGATTATGGTGGTGCAATCGGCAACGACGACGGCAATCTCACCGTTGACCATTGCATATTCACACATAATTATGGCGACGGGGAAAGCGGAGCTATTGACATCGAAAATGGAACAGACTCAATATCGAACAGCGTCATCGACAGCAACTATTCGCCTAAAACTGTTGGTGGAATCGGCTGCTGGGCAACCTCTCTTGTAATGGTTAATGATACGGTTGGATGGAACTCCGTCGGCAGCGGAGATGGCGATGGCGGCGTTTATGTGACAAATCCCGTCGTTATCCATGGCGGCGCAATCATTTTCAACACTGCACCGTATGAGGGCGGAATCGGAATAGGTGGCTATCCAGATTCACTCTTTGACGTTACAATCTACGGGAATAGCGCTGCGAGTGGGGATGGGGGGGGCGTTTACTGGATGATGGGCCTGTCTATTTTTCAAATGTGAAAGTTGACAGCAATAGTTCGGGTGGCAACGGCGGGGGAATATATGACGACGTCGGAGGCCTCACATGGATCGGCGGCTCCCTGTCGAAAAACGCGGCAAGCGACGAAGGTGGCGGTTTGTATTTCAACGGCTCCGAGAATGATACTCTCTCCTTAGTCACAATTGCAGATAACAGTCCGGACAACATCTATAACAATACAGGCGGAGCTCATCGGGTTCTCAGCGGAGCATACGCCTCAGCCGGGGCGGCAACCGGCATCGGCACCACGACAGCAACACTCAACGGAAGCGTTTATCCCAATAATGTAAATACGACGGTCAGATTCTTATACGGGAAAGTCTCTGGAGTCTATTCCGATAGCGTGCTGGCATCTCCGTCCACGGTCAGTGGGACAGCGAAGACTTCCGTCTCAGCGGCGGTGAGTGGACTTGCTGCCGGAGTCACATATTACTACCGTGTGTCCGGGACAAGCAGTTCTCCTTCGAACTACTTTGTAAGTGATGAGAACAGCTTCTCCACTACTTGTGTCGCTGGGGAGGATGCGCTGAGTTTCAACAGCAGTAATGACGGGTTTGTCGAAGTAGAGGACAACAGCACTCTTCGCCTTACAACTAACTACACGATCGAGGCATGGATCAAGCCTCACTCTTTCAGTTGGCTTGCGGGCATAGTATCGAAGTACCAGCACAGTGGCACCAATGGATATTTTCTGCGTCTTACGAGCGGAAGCCCCTACACGGGCATCGGTTTTGACGGGATGGAGACCACTGATGGAATACTCGCTGCAGACACATGGTATCATATTGCCGCTGTGAACAATGGCGGTACAAGGACGCTCTACGTCAATGGGATCGAGGTACCTCTGAGCCTTACACCGGAGACCGTCGCGTCTAACACTGATCCCCTCACAATTGGAAATGATTTTTCGGTGGAGGCCGACCGGTTCTTCAACGGCATCATCGATGAAGTGCGGCTATACAATGTTGCTCTCGGCTCGACGCAAATCCGTGAAGATATGCACCGTACACTCAGCGGCAGCGAGACCGGTCTTGTCGGCTACTGGAAATTCAATGAAGGGAGCGGCACAACGGCGCATGACCAAACAGCCAACGCAAACAACGGTACGTTGCAGAATTTCGGTGGCGGCGGGGAGACCTGGTTGAAGTCCACAGCGTCGCTCGGCTCAGGCACAAGCGCGGACGTGGCGGGCTTTACCAGCGGCACGGCGAATCTTGGGACGGTTTCCTTGACGACTACAGATGCTTTCGACAATCCAGTTGAACTTGTTTGCACGCAGATAAACAATTCGCCCAATGTCGAGCCCTCGACTTCAGGACAGAACTTGGACAACCGCTACTGGGTGATAACTCCTTACGGCACGCCGGGGACGTTTTCGGCAAATCTGATATTCACCGTCCCGTCAGCGTACACAAAGGATGGGGCCGAGAGCCCAAGTGCATACACACTCTACAACAGAGGTGATAACTCCGATGGAAGCTGGAATACGCTTGTGGCGAGCGCCTCTAACGTTACTTCAACGACAATTGAATTTGACAATGTGACTTCGCTATGCCAATTAATGATCGGCTCATCCGCAACGGATATCTCTCTTGCTGTAAAGGCGACAGATTTTCTTGCGAGTGCCAATATCGGCTCGGTTACACTTTCGTGGAAAACACAATCGGAAGTGAGCAACACGGGGTTCAACGTCCTCCGCGAAGACCCTAGTACAAGCAGCTTCAGACTCATTTCAAGCTACACAAGCAACAGCAGTCTGAAGGGATTAGGCACAAGCAGTTCAGGTAGAGATTACAGTTTTACAGATAACAAAGTGACTTCCGGTGCAACATACCAGTACAAGGTCCAGAGCGTATCCACAAGTGGAACGACAAAAGACCTGACGACTCTCTCGGTCACTGTTGACGTTCCGAAGAATTATGCTCTTTACCAGAACTATCCGAATCCATTCAATCCGAGTACCACGATACGGTTTGATCTGAAGCAGCAATCAACTGTGAGTCTGGAGATTTACAATGTGCTGGGACAGAGAGTGGAGTATTGGAATTATGGAATGAAGGATGCCGGAAGATACAATGAGAGCATAAACATGACACGGTTTGCCAGCGGACTTTACTACTACCGAATTAATGCGGTAGGGAATGATGGAGAGAAATTCGCGTCAATTAAGAAGCTAATGCTTGTCAAATAGAACAATGGACTAATAGATTTGTGGCCTGCCTGCGCCAATGGATTTCGGCAGGCGGACCTGCCCGCCGAAGTTTTAACGTAGGCGGACGATAAGGAAGCTCTTGTTGATGAAGTAAGAATTTAACTCACTCCCCGCATAGGAACATTGCGGGGCAGGCCTTTATTCCCCCTCTCTAAATATTAGAGAGGGGGACAAAGGGGGTGAGTATATCCGGGCGACCTTAGATTTACAGAATCACCATTGTTCAGCCAAATCCCCTAACGGGTTCACATCATCCACCATCCAACTGTCATTCTTCTCTGCCGCATATCTCTTCGCACGAGTCCAACCAGGCGGCATTCACGCCTCTCAATCAGCAAAATCTTCTTTTCCCTTCTCCACTTCTTTATTTGCTTCTCCCTCGCAATCCCAGACCTGACGTCGTTCGCTTCTTCATTATAAACCAACCTATCGAGATTGTACCTCTTGTGAAGCCTACCGACATCTTGCGCTTGTGTCCGTAAAGACGACGACAAGAATTGTTTGTCATATCAGCGTCAAGGACGCGAGAATTACCTGCCATGATGTAAACATAATGTGTTTTTTGATATGCCACGCCATTTCAATCTCATATCGAGAAAGGATTGATGCAACATGGTTGCCCAACGCTGGTTCATTCCTCGAACAAGTCTCCGCAAAAATTCAAGTAAGCTTCCTCCGCGAACTTCGCAAGCTTCCGGAAATACTCCAGGATGGTAGCCGGGACGCGAACCGTCGGCTCACCACAGAACCTGACTGCCATTTCTTTTGGGCGGTGGAAATTCGGATCGATCGAGGATCGTAATGATGGAAATGCTGATTTCCCCCCGGTCGCATGGGAACTTGTTGCGCATCTCGTGAGTTTATTTTTATGAGAAGGAGGAGAGCGCCAGATTAGATTATACAGCATTCCAAGTTCGTTGAAAATGTCCCTTCCCAAAAGGGATTGCTCTGGGACAGGGAATATCCCTGCCCCCTTTTCAAAAATCCATTCAAAAATCAAGGGAAACCATTCATCTGAGGAGGGAAAATGAAGAGGAATATATACAGCTTAGTTGCAACGCTGGCGGTCGTTTTGATCAGCGTTGCAAATACTTTCTTACCGACGGTACAAGCACAGACAGAAACCGCTCCGTCCGGCAGCGGGACGCAGGCAGATCCGTATATCATTGCTTCGCTTGATAATCTAGCGTGGCTGCAGGACTTCGTTCAGCGTTATGAATATAGCAGCAGCAATGCATGGTCCTACTATTACAAACAGACTGCAGACATCGATGCATCGACGAGCTCAAGCTGGAATTCCGGGAAAGGGTTCACGCCAATTGGGAATGGTTCCGTGCAGTTCAATGGCACATATGACGGAAATGGCCACACAATATCCGGTTTATACATTTCTCTAAGCGCATACGAATATGTCGGCATGTTCGGATACATCGTCCAGGGGACGGTGAAAGATCTTCATCTAACGGGTGTGAACATCAGTGGGAGTTCTCAGGTTGGTGGTCTCGTCGGTTATTCTGAGACCGCCATGATCGATACTTGCTCAGTAACGGGAAGTATCGCCACGAGCAGCTCTGAATACGTAGGAGGGCTTGTCGGAGAGGCTACAGGTTCGACGATAATAGATTCCTGCCATTCGGAGGTGACCTTCACTTCCGCCAATGCTGCTGATCTCGGAGGCTTTGTGGGTTATAGTCATGATGGTACAACGATAAGCAAGTGTTACAGCAGCGGAGATATTAGCGGAACATCGGGAAGCAGCCCTGAGGGAGGATTTGTTGGTGATAACGAATCGACCATAACAAATTGCTACACCCTCGGGAGCGTGGTTCAGAGCGGGGGCTACGGCTCTTACTATGGAGGGTTTGTAGGCAAGAATGACGTTGCGGGAAACATTAGCTCTTGTTACAGCACGGGTAATGTCGAAGGGTATGAATATGTCGGCGGATTCGCTGGTGCAAATCTTGTTGAATCGGAAATACAAAACTGTTATAGCAGAGGGAATGTGACCATCATCAATTCCGGTCTTTATGCTGGAGGGTTCTTGGGAGAGTATAACGAGTCAGCATCTTCTGCGGATATCAACAAATGCTATAGCACAGGAAGTGTCACGGGCGGAGTGGCGTACACCGGAGGCTTCGCAGGGGCCAATGACGGCAGCGGCAGCATCGGCAGCTCTTATTGGGACGTCACCACATCCGGGATTGGAAGCGATGGCAGCACGAGCGGGAGCGACGGCGGTACCGGCGAGAGCACGGCGCATATGCAGACGGAATCCACGTTCAGCGGCTGGGATTTCATCTCCACTTGGGGAATAAGCGGCGGCGTCAACGACGACTATCCTTACTTGATACACACAGGAGACTATTCCCTTCCCGTTCAAGCAACAGACTTCATCGCGGCCGCCGACATGAATTCCGTGACTCTTTCATGGAGCACCCAATCTGAAGTGGATAACGCAGGCTTTAACATCTTCAGGGAAGATCCTGGTACGCTTTCTGGTTCGACTTCGCCCACGACAGGCTTCAAGCTGGTAGCGAGCTATCTGAGCGACGACGCACTGAAAGGTCTCGGCACCAGCAGTACCGGCAGGAGCTACGACTTTTCCGATAACCATGTGACATCCGGCTCAACTTACCAGTACAAGATACAAAGCGTCTCAACCAGCGGAATCGTCAAAGACTTATCCACACTTTCTGTTACAGTAGACGTTCCGAAGACGTATGCGCTCTATCAGAACTATCCAAATCCGTTCAATCCATCGACCACGATACGGTTTGATCTCAAGCAGCAATCGACGGTAATTCTTGACGTATATAATGTACTTGGCGAGAAGGTGGAAGAATGGAATTATGGATTGATGAATGCCGGAAGATACGACGAAGTTTTGAACATGGACAGGTTTGCGAGCGGGGTTTACTTCTACAAAATCAGTGCTGTCGGGAGCGACGGACAGAAATTCGTGTCGATAAAGAAGTTAGTTTTGATGAAATGAAAATCGAACTCACCCCCCGCATAGGAACATTGCGGGGCAGGCCTTTATCCCCCTCTCTAAACGTTAGAGAGGGGGAAATCCCGCTTTGCGGGAAGAGGGTGAGTACGCTCGAGAGGAGTTTACCTCTACGAAATCAGTGCTGTCCAGAATTCCGTCCCCGGCGGGACTACAAGAGAATCAATCTCAAATCTTCTTGAGTTGTGCACGACGATTGACTGGATGTCTCTCCCCCACTTTCGTGGGGGCAAGTTTGCATTTAAAGTGTACATGATGGAGATGGAGAAGTCAAGAAAAAAATGTGCCGTGGCAGTTTTTTGTCGAGGGGGTGGCATGGGGTATTACGAGTGGAGACCAAGGGTATAACGCGGCACTTACAACCTGCTTGCAGTTACTGTTGGTGTCCACTATAAGCAGTTTGAGAGTTTTTTCTTCCTTTGGTACTGTATAGACCACCCGGCTTGCGAGGGCACCTTCCAAGCTTGATTCTTGTTATCATAATGACGATAATATAGATGTACACATCTATCGTTGAAGAGGCAGGAAAAGGCAGAATTCACTTCTTTACAGGGCGCCTTGGAGCAAGACTGAATTCCAATAAACTAAGAACGCGGAAGAAATCAGGAGACATATCAATATGGACAACTCTTTGAACGTTGCCTATTATGTCCTCTCAAAATATGACAACGTAACGCCGCTCAAGCTGCAGAAGCTGCTTTATTATTTGAAGGCATGGGGACTCGTGGCAGGTGAAAATTTGTTCGAGGGAGAATTCGAGAAATGGAGTCACGGTCCCGTCAATGCAGAGGTATATCATAAATTCAAGGAGTTTAAGAGTGCTCCAATCTCCTCTTACAGAGGGATCGAATCCATAGCGCCGTTCAAAGGAGAGGAGAAAACCATCGCAGACTTCATCCTGGATTGCTATGCTCAATATTCCGCAGTCACCTTATCGGCAATGTCTCACGCAGATCTGCCATGGAAGAACAATCAGGCCGGACAAGTCATCTCGGAGAAAAGCTTGCTTTCCTATTATTCAAGCTTGCCTTTCGCCAAGAATTTTCCCTTTGATGCCGACAAGAAGCCATTTTACCCGGTCCCGACAGACACTCACTATGCCTACATCTTCGACATGAATTCAAAGGATGCTGCCTCAGCGCAGGTCTATCCTTCCTACAAGGAATATAAGGCCAAGCAAAAAGCCGCGAGCGAAGAACTTCAGAAATTGCTCAAACAACTTGGGCCCAAGTGATGAGAGAGAGCTCCTCTCGGGGCTGATAAGGGACTTTTCTCCTAAGAATCCGCCGACTGTTGACGACGCGCTGAAAACTATCGAGGCGCGGTACGAACAACTTGGGAGTGGTCCTAATATTGTTGAATCCGCTTTAGTCTTCGGGGCAGAATCTAACGTGGAGCTGGTAGGTGCAATTCCCCTGATGTTTCATGAATATCTGTTTAAGGACATACTTTCAAATGCAGGGAGTTACCGCCAGCCTACCGAACCGAACAATGGGCTGGTTCAGTTCGGGCCGGCAAATCCACGCAGGGCCAAGGAGCCCCTTTTCACCGGGACTTCTCCTGCAAAGCTCACTGAAGCAATCGATTTTTGCTGCTCATTATTTTCATCAAAGGACGACGACCCGATAAGGAACTCGATCCATTTTTACCAGCTTTTCGTGGCTCATCATCCTTTTTACGATGCCAATGGAAGAATCGCGAGGATGATGGTCACCATGTACCTCGATGTTCACGGTTACTATGTATCGTGGAAGAAGCTAAACGAAGAACTGAGTGCAAAGTTTCTCAAGAGACTGAATGATTGCCACAGAAGAATGGACGCTCGGATTGAGATCTACGAGAAGTATTTTCAGTACCTTCTGCATTTCTGGAAACAGGTGGTTGTCAAGAAAGAAGACCTGGAAAGGATATAGGATTTAAGCTTGCATTTTCTGGTGATGGAGATGGAGAAGGCAAGAAGAAAATGGAAAAAAGGGAAGGTCTGTCGAGGGGAAAGTTCATAACCAGCTTCACCGGTGGGATATTGAATCAATGTTGTTGGTGTAGCGGATTTTTGTTTTAGCGTAGAAGGCTCTGAAATCAGATTCGTATTGAGGACCGAGGGCGTCAACATAATCGTAGTACTTGATGTGAGGAGTGAGTAGTTCATAGATCGTGTTCTCCCAAGCTGGATCATTTTTCTTCAGATGGTAAATAGACTCGCAAACGAATAATGTATAGTGGGCAAAATCTGTGTAGCTCTCATTCCAATTTTTAGGGTTGTTCGTATATACAGTATCTATAAACGATGGGCTCCTTTCATAACGTGTGTTCCAATCGTTATAAAGGTTAATTGTAAATGTTTCGCGTTGGAGATCTAATACCTTCTCCACGTTGTACGACGCTAAGACCACTCCAGCAATAGTTATCAGCGCAGCAGCAAGTTGTGCCCAATTTAGGGCAGTCCGCATAGGTCCGGTTTCGTAATATCTAAGCATAGAACATTCAGTGACCCATTTTCATCTCTTCAATAATCTCCATCGTCCTGACACTGGTCGTGGTGACCCGCTTCAGCAATTCAATTACTTGTTCTTTATAGTCAGCAAAACTTTCTAAGTGTATGTTCCCAGTTAAAGAGATTCTTGATCGCTTCTTCACCAGAGTTAGGTAAAATCTTTTCATAGACCTCTTTCATCTTGTTCAGGAGAGATATGAAATCTTCCTCTCGAACTGTGCGGAACTCATGAGCCTTGTTATAAAGATAGTGCCGCGCTGCAAGTTGTTTGGCTTCCTTGGTAGGATAATCAAGCTTTACAATCGAGCCGGAGCGTCGACGAAATGTCAATTCGTTGCTATCACCATAGAGATCAAAAGTAGCCGTCGCTGATTTTGTCTGCTTCAGCAACTCAGCGCATTGGACACATTGACAAACATTTTGAAGATAATCATCCACAGAGTTAAGAAACTTATTGGCGCTCGAAATGTCCAGTGCGTCTCCCCAGCGCAGTCTCGAATGGATATCGAACATGTAAAATCTTGCCATCGGAATTCCTCCTCCGACTGGAACGACGGGACGACTTTCCCCATAGTTTATAGAATGTCCAACGCCATCGAGTAAAGGCCCCATACTGCTGTGTGTGAGTAATGTTGATAAGTAACCACCATGAGAATTGAGTATGATCCCCGCTGCCTTCTTGACTTCGGTCAAGAAGGAAATATATCTTTCTATTTCCTTTTTATTGAGTACTTCTTCGACGTGTTCATCGATCCACAAGACAATTCCGTCGGGCTTAACCGAGTTGATCCCCTCAACGATAGTTCTTGCTCCATCCTCTATAGTCTCTTTTGAAATTACCAATGAAAGAAATACGGGTAAATCAGAGACTAAAAGTTTTGCTCCTTGATACAGTGCTAAGTTAAGCTCCAACCACCGTTCGTAGGAGACTGGCGAAAGATAAAAATAGGGAGCTATTATGAACTTTGGCTTTAATCCCGTGGAGCCACCCAAAAGCTCACGAGCCTCCTCGTCCAAGGAGCCAACCAAAGTCTGCAGTTGGAAATTAGTCGTTCTTTGACAGACTCCCTCTATGATGTCTTTGTCCAGAGTTCCCGTCGATGTCTGAAAATCCTCAGGGCGAAGCGGACGGTCATCATCGATTACTCGAGAAAATGGTTCACCAAGTCGTTTATGCGCTAATTTTTCGATTGATGGTCTAAAGACATACTTCGGGGCTTCCTTCTTCTCTTTATCACTAATATCCTTTTTTAGGTGGATTGTAGCATGCTGAAACGCATGCGTCTGCGGATCGATGTAAAATGGTTTTGCGGAGTTTGCTACAAACGCTGCGACGCCAGCAGGGGCGTGAGAAACTATATTTCCGTTCAGCGCGATAAGGTCATATAACTCGTGGTGTTCCGCTCCAAGGAAAAACCGCTGTTCAGAGTTTATGTTGTACTGATAGATGTGGCTACTCATTGAGTCGCCTGAAGCACGCGCTGTCTTAATTTCTCTTTTGTTGCCGGCCAGCTTCTATTACTGCAAACAGGTTTAATGGCCTCGGTGATCGAGCCATCAGGCATTAGATAGATCAAGCCGACTCCAGCCTGCCTTATCATCTCCAGTGTTTCTTCTCTCGTCTCTCGGTAAGGGGTCCCAACAAAGACCATGTCAGCGCCCAGCTGATGAATTCTCAACTGATGAATTGCTCGTCCTATGCTTGAAATTTTGCACTCAATCACCCAAACATTACCTGAAATATCAACCGCTGCGATATTTGCGCTACGGTAGAGATTTGGAACTTCAGTAGCGACATTAAATCCCATCTTCGTGAGATTTCCTACAATAGCTTCAACGACATCTTTCTCAGGCATAACTAGTATTCTTTTCTGTCATAGCGTGTTTTCATACTCTTCAGAAACTGGTCCGCCTGAGTAGCCCCCACCACGATCAGGCCCTGAAGCAGAAGTGCGGCCACGGGCAGATATAAGATCAGAAAGGATCTCCAAATAGGAAAAATACTTTCGTCAAGAAAATTCCCGATGAGGAGTGAGATAACTACAAGAAGCGTAATCGAATATAGCACTTTGGCGACTTTCCTTAATGCCCAATCGAGGAGAACGATTTTCACGCCGTCCTCCCCATATGAAGAGTGCAGTCGTTTCATCCTTTCGAGTGATGGAGTATCAATAGCTCCTGAGTTTAAAGTGTTACTGTATTCTTTATATGCGTAATATAATTCATCCCGCACGCTAGACCGTGCTTCCCGTAAGTGGTCACCAATTTTCTCCATAACGGAAAAAATTATGCTGACCCCCAGGCTAACTGCCGCGAAGACTCCTTGTAGTACGTTCACTATAAAAGGTATTTATCTCGTATTATTGACTTATCTATAAAACCTTCTTTATTATACTTCTTGTAGACATACTCCAGTATTCGATCTAGGGGTGCCCGGACGAGCCCCGTTTTGAAATCGGAAATAAGGCCCCGTTGTTTCACGGTTAGTAATTCCCATAATTCCTTTGCCTTAGTCAACCCTTTACTCTCTGTCAATGAAAAAGTTTCTTCAACATATTCGCGATCATCGAGTTCTTCCAGATCTTCAATCCAATATTCGTACTCAGCTAGTTCCTCCGCTATGGGCGTTCCAGAACTCATCTGGGATTGCACATATTCTTGGTTCACTAGGAATTCAAGATCGTTCAAAAACTCGGTCGAAAATGGCCCATATTTCCAAGCGAAATATTCAGGGAGTTTAGTTTCCTCGAATGGCGCTTCTTTACTAAACTCATCTAAGATTTCCTTTTGGAAAAGAAACCCCATCTTCATTAATCTTGTGCGCCCTGAGACAGGGGTATTGAATCCATCCTCTTTTGTAGGTGAATAGAGGAGAAATAATATAAGAGTCTTACCTGTTAATCTATTTTTTTCCATTGCAGCTAGCTTTAAGGGAGTTTAACACAAATTACGACCAACAAATTCCAAAATCAAATGTGGATGCCTGTTAGAAGTACGACGAATTGGATGTTGCCAAGGCTTTCATTCTCCGAACAGGTCCCCCAACGGACTGACATCGACTCTCTCGGCGAACTTACCGGTCGCTATAGAGATAATTGTACCGGGCATTCAGGTCGGCGTTCTCTTTTCATCTTTGGCCGCTGTATTTCAGAAAGTGAGTTTACGGGCCGAGTTCAGAAGATCCAATATGCCTAATCCAACATACCAATATCTTGGCGTACCCGGCGCGTGTAGATTCCAGCCGTATCCGGTCTGGAGAACGTCGCCGAAGAAATGCACGGAAAAGCCCATCCCAATTTCTATCGGGATCGATGAATCGAAATTCAGGATCACTGCATGGATACCGATGCTGACGTAATCGTATTCGATACGACAGGGACGGATTCGGAAGAGGTATTCCGTCGATGCAGTAGGTGCGTTCCGTATCTTGCCCACATAAGGTGGGTCGATCGCGTTAATGAACACAAGCCCCGCCGAAACGTCGCTGCTGATTCCAAACTTTCTTATTTCAAAAAATTGGTCTTGTTCGTATAGAAGCCTGCTTGAATCTTGAACATCGTACATTTGAAGAGTCAGTCGGATTGTGCTTCCCTCATCCGCTCCTGCCGTGGCAATATTTATATTCGTCGGGACAAGTTCTGCCAGCGGCTTTTGAATGTATGATCCGTCATTGATTAATAGTCCGCCAATCGCTTTCAATTGACCGGATCCTTTTGTGGCATCGCTAAGATAGTCTTTGGATGCGATGAGAGTAGTAAGGAGAGGTATTTTGGATTGCAGTAAATCAACAACGTCTTTTTGAATATCGATAGAATGTAATAACTGCACCGCGCTTTGTGCATGATTAAACTCCAGGCTGTTGATGTCTACATCCTTTACTTTCGCCATCGCGGTATCGAAATCTTTCAACGCCGTCGCAGTTTTCTGCACTTCAGTAATGAACGCCGGTAGCTGTTTCTGTAAAATAATGGAAAGAGTATCGATGTGATCCATTACGCCTGATAAATAATCTTCCGGTGCATTGCTCGTGGGAGTGGGAATGAGTTCCTGTACCACGTAAGCAAGCGTATCGCGAATTGCCCTGGCAGTGATCTGAGAACCGTACAGAGCATCCACTAAAGCATCATATTTCAAAATGAGATCCTGGTGAGTAGAAAACGCCTTCTTTGCATTATCCTTGAGATCGTTCTTGTAGGCTCCCACAAAAACGTCCGCCGCAAGAACACATACGTTCCTTAGAGTATCAAGGGTTTCTTGAAAGTTCTTGCGTTGCTCATCCAAGAATCCGCTTACACCGTTCTTAGTAGTCTGCACGTCGCGCACAGTCGCTGCAAGGTTCTCATAGTATTGGCGTTTCTCTTTTAAGTCTTCCTTTTGTTTATCCGTCAATTGAAACGTTATCTTGGGGATAGGTTCATGGTATTCATTGGGTTTTGAATCATAGCTCGGAAGATGAATTCCGTTAGTTTGGTTGTCCTGTATCAATTGGGCTGCCAATATTACACGTGCTTTTGTTGCATGGCTGTACACATCCTGCGTTTCATGACTTATCTCGGTGTCGATGCGCTGGAGCTCTCGGTTCAGGAACACACGAAGCTTTGTATAGTCTCCATTGCTTGGAAATATCGAATCAATAGTATCAGCAGCTTCCGTTTCAGAATATCCCCTTAACATCAGATAATCTTTCAAGTTGGCATTGCGCCTTGATGAGAGCTTGTTGAATTGCCGCGTATTAGCCCGAAATTCTTTGAGTATTAAACTGTCTCCGGGTTTATACGCGATATATAATTGTGCTGCTTTTTGTGCAAGAGCGGCTAACGTATCCGTATTATTCAATATATCAAGGAGTAGTGCTCGGCTTCTTAGACGCTGTTCCGAAACCTGTTCTTGCGTAACACTTGTCTCGGAGCCTATGAGTTTAGTTATCGAATCTTGCTGTGGAGTTATCCAAAGCTGGCTGTGTATATCGACGCTAATTGTCGCTCTAGCTAGTGAATGGTCTAACTCCTTCCCTGAGTGCTCCACCTCAACTATTTTAAGAAGCGAAGGGCGATTCTGTGACTGTGCGTTTTGACATAAAGCTAAAAAGAATAAACTACACATCGACGATAGTGTTAACCGCATAGCGTCTTTCATTGAGCACCGTCTCTTTCGGTCGCTTCATTAAAAGCATCATCGATTTCTTGTTTCAATACCGCCTTCTCAAAAGGTCGCCACGAACCAATTACTCGGTCGAAACCAACGGACGAAAGAACTATCTTGGGGTCATTATTACGTAGAGCGGAGGCTTTGTTAGGTATGATTTTATCTGGCTGCTTTATCCAAACACCTCGCCTCGATGCATGATTAGCTGCCACCGCGTCAAGGTTGTCTGCGATTTTATCAAAGCCTTCCCCAATCCCTAACAGGAACACAATTACCGCCATCGGGTCGTTCCATAACTCGTCAAACTCTTTCTTAAGCTCTGAAACGTTCGGATTTACGCTCGCATCCAAAATGATAAGTTGACTTCCCATCTTCATTCCTCCTGATCTTGATTTACTTTTCTTGTGAACGTGATGTCTCCCCTGAGTTGTCTTCAACTCTGGAATATCGATCCGCAATAGATTTCACGATAACAGTGTACTCCCACTCGGCCATCAAGAACTTCTCTAATTTCAGAATAAAGGGAGATTAATGCAACTTGGTGAAGCCTCTTATTCTCCGAACAAATCTCCCAGTGGACTGACATCGACTGGGAGATGGCAGCTCGCCTGCGTCCTCTGGACTTCGGCGGAGCAAGCTTTTGCCGAACGCATCCCTGCGGGACAGTGATCAATTATCAGGAAGCAGTTTTTGGGAACCACGAGCCTCAAGTGTGTGTTTTGGAAAATGCAGGAATGGAATGTGAAAACGTCGAGATTTTCAACTGAATAGTCTTTGCATCGGAGAGCGCGGCCCTCATTATACCTCGTATCCACAATGGCACTTTTTCTTGACGGAGCAGAGGCTGCCGTTCCGTTCCGGACCCCTTCTCACAGGGAACGAAGAATGAGGAGGACGAAATCCCGTACGCATTTTCACGGAAAACCATTACCTTGATCCAAAAATTGCTTTTGCCATTTAAATAAGATTTAAATGTTCTTTTAACCGAATAGAAAGGTAAGGGACGGAGGAGGAATGAAAAGAAATTTTTACAGACTTGCTGAAGCCATATCGATCGCTTTGCTCAGGCTGACATTGTTATTTGTCGTGTTTAATGTTGCGACTGCCCTTTCCCAGACATGGTCCTGGGTCTCCGGAAGCAATACGACAACGATCGTTCCAGACTTTGGGACACGCGGCGAGTTTCAGCCGTCGAATCAGCCACCCGGACTTGAACACGCAGCGATATGGGTCGGCCCGGACAGCAATATCTATCTCTTCGGAGGAGACATCGGTTCCAGCAACTACTACAACACGATCTGGGAATATAGTCCCACTTTGGGCGAGTGGATGTGGAAGCGCGGTTCTAACACGACGAACGCTTCACCAAATTATGGCACTTCGGGTTATCCCACCGAAACTAACGATCCCGGAGCCCGAATACAATTTGCCTGGTACGCAACTCCAAATGGAGATCTATGGATATATGGAGGGATCGATAACAGCAGCAACATCTACGGAGACCTCTGGAAGTACGACTTCGGTCTTGACAGGTGGATATGGTACAGCATGACAGAGTACGGCGGCGAAACGAACAGAAATATGGTTGTGCCTGATCCTGACACAACGAATGCGCCCGGTGGAGACGCGGGGTCCCGCGCCGGGGCGAGCTTGTACGTAAACTCAACCGAAGACACACTCTGGCTCTTTTTCGGCGAAACATTTTTGGGCGATTCACCTGGCTTGGCGTCTGATGGCTGGCGGATAGACCCCGTAAATGCAAAAGAATACTGGCTCCAAGGAGCCGAAGGGGATAATCAGAACGACGCTGGGACTTTTTCAGGCGTTTTCGACGTAGAGTCCGCATCGATTTGGCCGGCAGCGAGAATTGGCCAATCCCTCTGGAGAACTTCGAACGGCAAGTTTTACTTTTTCGGGGGACAGGATGCGGAATCAGAGTACCTTAGGGATCTCTGGTCATGGAATCCGGTCAACGGTCTGTGGGCACGGATCAACTTGTACGGCGGCTTATCGAGTACTAACGAGGATTATATTACGAATACAAACTCATCCTACGGCAAGAAAGACACTGCAGACGAGTCCAACAGGCCGGGTTCCCGTTATGGTAGTGCGACCTGGATGTTGTCGGACACCCAGTTCGTCATATATGGTGGATATGGTTATGACGCCAGCGGCAATATTTCTCTGATGAATGATTATTGGTTGTTCGATCTCTCCACGCATCTTATGACATGGAGTGCCGGCGGCGGAAACTCTCTCACGACTGATTCGCTCAGGCCCATATTCGGAACGAAAGGAGTGGCTGCGGATTCGGTCTTTCCGGGCGCGAGGTTCAACGCATCCGCGGTCAGAGATGCAGAGGGACGAGTATGGATGTTCGGCGGAAAAGGTTATGCGACGACAGGAAACGTCGGCGTTCGAAATGACTTGTTCGAGTTATCGTACCCTGTCAGCGGAGTCTTTGCCGGCGGAGAAGGAACATCGCAGAACCCTTATCAGGTTGCAACCCTTAGCCAGCTCCAGTCAGTCGGAAGCTATTTAGACAAATATTTTACCCTCACTTCCAACATCGACGCATCCGCCACGGCGACATGGAATCTCTCAGGCGGTGTCTATCGTGGATTCGTTCCAATCGGCTCGAACACTTCTCCTTTCACCGGGACACTGGACGGGGCGGGATATACCATTTCCAATCTCGTGATCAACCGCGGTTCGACAAGCGCAGTCGGACTCTTCGGAAGAATTGATGGCACAGTGAAAAACTTGATGGTCGACAGCGTAAACATCATCGGCGACAGCTACGTCGGAGGTCTGACTGGCCGCGATCTCGGCTCCATCCAGAAATGCTCCGTCACAGGATTGGTTGTCGGAAGCGGCAATGCGGTCGGAGGATTGACGGGCGATGTGTACTCGGGTTCAATTGAAAAAAGTTATGCCTCGGACAGTGTCGCCGGTGGTGTTTATTCAGGAAGCGGTGCCGGAGGTCTGGCAGGAAGCGTTTATGGCGGAACAATCTCAGACTGTTATGCAACCGGCTCCGTTTCCGGCGATGATGCAGCCGGCGGGTTTATGGGTGTAGATGATTACTATTCGTCAATCAGTCAATGTTACAGTAAAGGACGTGTGACTGGTTTGAGCAACATCGGCGGATTTTTGGGAAGTGAAAATATTTCATCGGTGGACAGTTGCTTCTGGGACACGCAGACATCCGGTCAATCGAGCAGTCCACGCGGGACGGGAGAGACGACAACCGCGATGCAGACCGTTTCGACTTTCACGAGTGCCGGGTGGAACTTTTCGACAGTATGGGGAATAAACGGCGCGATCAACAACGGCTACCCCTACTTAGTGGGTGTAACCGACAATTCCCTTGCTGTCCATGCAACAGGCTTTCTTGCAACTGCCGATGTTAATTCTGTGAAACTATCATGGGACACCCAATCGGAGTTAAACAATGCCGGCTTCAACGTGCTTCGTGAAGATTCCTCACGGCGCGGACAGTCGAGCTCATTCAAACTCATAGCAAGCTACACAGCCGATGGAAACCTGAAAGGACTCGGGACAAGCAGCACAGGCAAGGCCTACGATTTCATGGACAACAGGGTTACTCCTGGATCGACCTACCGATACAAGATCCAGAGCGTGGCTATCGGAGGAAGGACAGAGGACCTGTCCACACTTTCCGTCAGTGTAAATGAGCCTGAATCCTACGCTCTTTACCAAAACTATCCAAACCCGTTCAACCCGAGCACGACGATAAGATTTGATCTCAAGCAGCAATCGACTGTGACGCTGGAGATTTACAACACACTCGGGCAGAAGCTTCTTGCAAAAGATTATGGAACGATGAACGCCGGAAGATACGATGAAGTCGTAAACATGGACCGGTTCGCGAGTGGAATGTACTTTTACCGGATCGCTGCTGTCGGTAATGACGGACAGAAATTCATTTCGATAAAGAAACTATTATTGATGAAATAAGATTCGAACTCACCCCCCGCATAGGAACATTGCGGGGCAGGCCTTTATTCCCCCTCTCTAGTATTTAGAGAGGGGGACAAAGAGGGTGAGTAAAAATTTAGATGAGGAACCTGTTGATCACCAAAATAGATGTCCAGTCCAGAAGAGATCCCGCTTTTGCGGGAAAATCCCGCCTTTGTTTGCTTGAGTGCTGATGAAGTAGCAAGGTCCAGAAATGATCCGAAGCGCCGTCGCAGTGCACCGTAAGCACTACTCAGTCACCTGTAAGGGTCTCACTACATACAGTGACAGCTGCAAGATGAGCAGTGAAAGTCATCCAACGACCCGTTTCAATCACGCAACGATCTTGGGACACCTGAAGAACGCGTGTTTTCTCTTAGAAACGGGCAATAACTGGAACTAATTCCGATGCGTACAGGTTTGGATTAAGGCAAGGAGGAGAGAGCTTGAAAGAACCATACCGCGTTCCGCCGGAAGTCTATACTGGCGGCACACAATCCAAATATTCCCACCCAATTTCTCGAGTCCATTCGAGTACCAAAGCCGACCAATAAGTCATGGAGGAGATATGAACCGAAATATTTACCGTTCAGTCGCGGCATTATTGTTTGCTTTGCTTAATGCTGCAACCGTTTTCTTGCCGACAGCACAGGCACAGACGGCCGTCGCGCCTACCGGCAATGGCACATCCGTGCCTTACCAGATCGATTCGCTTGCGAACCTCTACTGGATTACCCAGAACTCGAGTTCGTGGGGTTCAAAGTTCGTTCAGACCGCAGACATAGATGCGTCTTCCGACGTGAGCTGGAGTTCGGGGGCCGGCTTCACACCGATAGGTGGATCTGGTAATAGTTTTACCGGCACATACGACGGAGGCGGCCACACAATTTCCGGTCTCTTTATTTCCTTGAGCAACTCCCCGTGGAGTGTCGGAATGTTTGCATCTCTGTATGGCGGCGCCACAGTGAAAAACCTCGGGCTCGTCAACGTTAACATTACCGGAGCGACTGCTGTTGGCGGACTCGCCGGAATTGTCAACTTTTCGACCGTGGAAAATTGTTACGTGTCAGGCACCGTTCATGGCCACGGTATTCAGGTCGGCGGTCTAGTCGGTGAGGCGAGCGGCACCACAAACCCATCAACTATATACGCAGTCATAACTGACAGTCATAGTTCCGCTGCTGTCACCGGTGACTCGGACGATGTCGGCGGCCTTGTAGGTTCCCTCGGAAATCTCTCCACCATTACGGGTAGTTACAGCACAGGCAGCGTAGAAAGCACAAACCTGACAAATCAATATACCGGTGGACTCGTTGGCTACGCCAGCCTTGCCACCAGGATACGAACTTCGTATAGTACGGGAAATGTCACGGGCAAGAATTACATCGGAGGATTAGTTGGGATTGACAATGGAGTCAACACCGCTTCTTCTGTCATCGATAGTAGTTACGCCACGGGGAGAGTGAGCGGGGCGACTTACGTCGGTGGATTTATAGGTGAAAGTATTGAAACAGGGATCACGAACAGCCACAGTTCAGGAAGAGTACTGGCGACCGGGAATTATTCAGGCGGATTTGTTGGCGACAATATAAGCGCTTCTACGGTGAGTGATTGCTACTGCACCGGCAGCGATAGCGGAGCAAGCGATGCCGGCGGATTCCTTGGTGCAGGCGGATCCTATGCCAGCGTCACCACGAGCTACAGCACAGGGAAATGCCAGGGCGGATCCAACGTCGGCGGCTTTGCAGGCTATATCTACAACCATGGAATCAGTAACTGCTACAGCATGGACACCGTAATAGCCACGGGAAGCGGTGTTGGTGGATTCGTCGGAGAAGATCAGGGCGCCGCCGTGGATAAATGCTACAGTACGGGGAGTGTCACCGGCGGCTCATTGGTCGGCGGACTCATCGGCGATAACATCGGAGGTTCGACCAACTCCTTCTGGGACACGGAGACTTCAGGACAGTCAAGCAGTAGTTATGGCGACATCGCAGCGACCACGTCCCAGATGCAGACACAATCGACTTACACAGCTTACGGTTGGGACTTCACATCGACCTGGGCAATCGATCCGGGCATCAACGGCGGCTTCCCGGGATTTGCATGGCAATCTCAATACACTCCCGCTGCACCGAGCGCAGTAACGGGCGCAGGCACAGGTATCACCTGGTCGTCTGTCACCCTGAACGGGACTGTCAGCCCGCATAAAGACACTACGACGGTGAAGTTTGCCTACGGGACTTCCTCCGGGGTGTACCCTGACACGGTCGTTGCCACACAAAGTCCACTGTACGGATACGGGCCTATCTCAGTATCTAAGGCTGTTTCGGGCCTCACCGCGAGCACGACATACTACTATCGTGTGCTTGCGTCTAACGCATTAGGTCCAGCGGTGGGCAGCGAAGTGAGCTTCACGACAACGGCGGCGCCTTCTCTTCCAACTGCGACGACCGATTCTGTCTCCTCCATAGCATCAACCAGTGCGACTTCATATGGCACCGTAAATCCAAACGGAGATACCACCACAGTGCGGTTCCTCTACGGAACCGTCTCAGGAACGTACACAGACAGCGTGACTGCCGCTCAGAGTCCTCTTACTGGATATGCTGCCACTCATGTTTCGTCGAATTTATCAGGATTGACACCGGGGCAGACATACTACTTGCGTGTCTCGGCATCAAGCAGTCTCGGCTACGTGCGAGGAGGCGAAATCAACTTCACAACCCCAGCAGCTACGGAATTAGCGCCATCAGGCAGCGGAACGTCAGGCGATCCACATATTATCGCGAGTCTTGCCAACCTGAACTGGCTACAGGACGCTGTCAACGATACGGCTTGGGGCGACTACTACAAACAAACCGCGGACATCAACGCATCAGCGACTTCAGCATGGAATTCAGGAGCAGGTTTTGTCCCTATAGGAACGTCTGCAACACCTTTTATCGGTTCATATGGTGGTCAAGGTTACGTCATAGACAGCCTGCATATCTCGAGGACCGGGAGTAATTATCAAGGATTATTCGGGACACTTGGTTCGTCCGCTGTTGTCGAAAACCTCGGAGTGATAAACGCCAGCGTGTCAGGAAATGATTTTGTCGGAGCGTTGGCGGGATGGGTAAAATCTGGTGGAAGTGTGACCGGCTGTTATAGCAGCGGCTCGGTCTACGGGGCGCACGGCGATTGCGGCGGACTTGTCGGACAGAGTGACGGAACCATCGCGACAAGCTTCAGCAATTGTAATATTACAGGTGGTTCCGTCTACAGCATGGGCGGGTTTATCGGATATACGGATGGTGGTTCGATCACAAACTGTTACAGTACAGGCGAAGTAAACGTGTCTTGTGCTGGAGCAGGCGGTTTGGTTGGGAACCACACCAGTGCTGCCATCGACGACTGCTACAGCGTAAGCAAGGTCAGCGCACCTTCAACATACGGTGGCTTGATCGGAGGTAACTACGGTGGAAGCGTGAGCGGTTCATTCTGGAATACCGACAGCACCGGCAGCAGTGCCGCAGGTACGGCAGAGACTTCCGCGCAGATGAAAACAGAATCAACATATACTGGTGCTTCGTGGGATTTTATTTCGACATGGACCATAAACGGCTCGATCAACAGTGGCTACCCGTATCTACCTGCGGTTGACCATTCTCTTCCCGTTCAGGCTACAGACTTTGTCGCAACTGCAGGAGTCGGGTCTGTTACCCTGTCATGGAAAACACAATCTGAGGTGCAAAACGCAGGTTTCAACATTCTGCGGGCAGATGAATCCATCACAGAAGGTGATACTTCATCCGGTCCATTCAAGCTGGTCGCAAGCTACACAAGCAACGACAGCCTGAGAGGCCTCGGCACGAGCAGTGCCGGCAGAAACTATGATTTTACCGACGACAAAGTAATTTCGGGCGATACTTATTTGTATCGAATCCAAAGTGTCTCGACAAATGGGACAACGAAAGACTTATCCACGCTTTCGGTGACAGTCGATGTACCGAAGTCTTATGCGCTCTACCAGAATTATCCGAATCCGTTCAATCCTTCGACCACGATACGCTTCGATCTGAAGGAGCAATCGATGGTGAGTTTGGATATATATAATGTACTTGGCGAGAAGGTGGAAGAATGGAATTATGGAATAATGGATGCGGGAAGATACAACGAAGTTTTGAACATGGACAGGTTTGCAAGCGGGGTGTATTTCTACAGGATTGCTGCCGCGGGAATAGACGGGCAGAGGTTCGTGTCGATAAAGAAAATGTTGGAGATGAAATGAATCTATCGTTTCATCGGAAATCCGCCGCTCTTTTTGGCGGAGTGTTGATGAAGTAGACATAACAAGTTTGCGAAGGTTTACAGGACATCGCCGGGATCCCTTCACAAGGTTTGGAAAGATGAGAAGTGATGAACAAGAACAACTATTCAATCAGAACCGTGGCGGTATTATTCATGATCATCGCCGGAAGTATGTTTTCGCCGTCGGCACAAGCACAGACGGCCGTCAGGCCCACCGGCAGCGGTACATCTGCAGATCCATTCCAGATAGATTCACTAGCGAACCTTCTCTGGGTTAGCCAGGATTCAAGCTCGTGGAGTGACAGATTGGAACAGACCGCCGACATAGACGCGGACTCGACTAAGAACTGGAATTCAGGTGCGGGGTTCACTCCAATAGGACGTGCAACAGGAACCATTAATTCCTTCACCGGCTATTATGATGGCGAAGGTCATTCAATCACAGGACTGTTTATTTCCCAGAGCAGCGGCAACGATCTCGGGCTCTTTGGAATCATAAGCGGTGCGGTAATAAAAAACCTGGGACTTGTTAATGTGAATATTACCGGCGGTTATCATACCGGCGGGCTCGTCGCGAGCAGCACAACGTCAACTATCGATGATTGCTACACTACCGGAGTCGTACAGGGAAACGGCGACAACGTCGGAGGACTGGTCGGAGCTTCGTACGGCGGTGTATTGAGCAATTCCCACAGCACTGCCACCGTGAGCGGCGGCAATTATGTAGGCGGACTTGTTGGCACTAATTACAGCAGTGAGACCGGCTCCGGCGGTAACTACGGCACGGTTTCCTCCATCACTAATTGTTACGCGACCGGCAATGTCACCGGCAGCGGAAATTACGTGGGAGGGCTCACGGGTATAGACCAGTATTATACACAAATGGAGAAATGTTATAGCTCGGGCAACGTAAGCGGTGCGCAGGAAGTCGGAGGGCTCGTCGGTGAAAACATCGGTGTAAACTCCGGTCTGACCTCGACGATCGACAGCAGTTACAGTACGGGGTCCGTAAGTGGGACTGCTGGAGTCGGCGGCCTGACAGGACAGAATGAGCAGGCGGCAGTAATAACGAATAGTCACAGTTCGGGGAATGTCAAATGCACCGGCGACTACTCAGGCGGGTTCGCGGGGTCGAATAACGACGGCAGTTCGATAAGCAATTGCTACTCCACCTGTATCGACAGCGGCGTGGATTATTCCGGTGGGTTTTCGGGCGCTTGCTCCAACGGTGCTGCCATTACCGGGTGCTATAGTGCTGGCGTCGTCGTCGGGGGAAGTGATGTAGGCGGACTGGCAGGCGAGCTCTCGGATTCCGCCGGCGAATCGCACATTTACAACAGTTACAGTGCAGACAGTGTCGTTGCCACCGGAAGTTATGTGGGAGGATTGGTCGGCTATGTCTATGAATGCACAGTAAACGATTGTTATAGCTACGGGAAGGTCAGCGGCGGGAGCAGTCCAATCGGGGGATTGGTAGGTTACGGTGGAAACATCACGAACTCTTTCTGGGATACCCAGACCTCAGATCAGGCAAGCAGCGCCGGCGGATATTCGGAGAACACCTCTGCAATGAATACTGAGTCCACTTTCACGAGCAGAGGCTGGGATTTTACGAGTACATGGGCGATCGATCCGGGCATCAACAACGGCTACCCCGGATTGCTCTGGCAGTCTCAGTACGTTGCATCCGCGCCGGCAGACACGACCTATGCCGGCACGAATATTAGCTGGGGATCTGCGACGCTCAACGGAACGGTGATGCCGCATAAAAGCACGACTACGGTAAAATTCCTTTACGGAACGGTTTCCGGAACTTATTCTGACACGGCTGTCGCTTCGCAGAGTCCCTTGAATGGATGGGACGGTTCTTCGGTCTCGGCTAATGCGTCAGAACTCAACTCCAGCACGACTTATCATTATAGAGTTATCGCGTCCAATTCAAACGGAATCACGGAAGGAAACGAGCTCAGCTTTACGACACTCGCCTTTGTCGCAGTCCAGCCTTCCGGCAGCGGGACGTCAAGCAGCGATCCGTACCATGTCGATTCACTGCAGAACCTTTATTGGATAACACAGAATTCAAATTCATGGGATTCGTATTTTGTCCAGGATGCAGACATTGACGCCTCAACGAGCATCTACTGGAATTCGGGAGCGGGGTTCTCGCCGATCGGCAACAGCTCAACAAATTTCACCGGCACATATAATGGGAAGGCGCACACCATCACTGGCTTATTTGTATCCGCGAGCGGTTCAAGCGAAATAGGCATGTTCGGGGACGTTGCGAATGATACGCTGGAAAATATTAATCTTGTCAGAGAGAATGCGACCGGAGGAGGCGAAGTTGGCGGTCTCGTCGGGCTCAGCGTCACCTCTTTGATCGATTCATGCTTTACTTCGGGGAGTGTTACCGGAGGATCGGGAGGTTATGCGGGAGGCCTCGTCGGATTTGATGACTCGTCGTCGGTAATTGGCTGCTCCAGCGCCGACACCGTCAACGACGCCACCGGCCAGGATGTGGGCGGACTTGCTGGAGTCAGTGAACTCGGTTCGACATTCACCAATTGTTATGCGACGGGAAACGTGACCGCATATAGTATTGCGGGAGGGCTCGTGGGTTATAACACACCCAGGTCTGCAATCGGCGAATGTTATGCGACCGGAAATGTTACCGTAAATGCCAGCGGGGAAGGTGCAGGCGGACTCGTCGGCTACAATTATCAGGATTGTCCGATAAACAAAAGCTACAGCACCGGAACCGTCATCGGCGGGGGGTATGATACTGGAGGATTGATAGGCTACAATTATTCGAATTGCTCAATAACCAATTGTTACAGCACAGGGAGCGCCAACGGCAGCTGGGAAGTTGGCGGACTTATCGGTTACAACTACAGTTCGGTAAGCTACTGCTACAGCACCGGAGCCGTAACCGGCACGAATTATGTCGGTGGGTTAATTGGTTTTAATACATCGTCCACAGTGACCGGCAGTCTCTGGGACATACAGACTTCGAATCAGCCGTCCAGCGCCGCCGGCACCGGCGACAGCACTTCCGCGATGAAAGTAGAAGCTACTTTTACAAATGCAGGATGGGATTTTACTTCGACATGGGCGATAAACATTGGGACAAACGGCGGATATCCCTATTTGATTAACGTGACTGACCACTCGCTTCCCGTCCAGGCCATGGACTTCATTGCCATCGCCGATGTGGGATCTGTGACGATTAGGTGGGAAACGCAATCTGAATTGGCGAATGCCGGGTTCAATGTTCTCCGTGAAGAACCTGATCCCTCTTCATTCAAACTCATCTCAAGCTACACGAGCAACGATGGCCTTCGCGGTCTCGGCACAAGCAGCTCAGGCAGGAGCTATGGCTTCACCGATGATAAAGTAATCTCCGGTTACACGTACACATATAAAATACAGAGCGTCTCGACAAACGGAACGACGAAAGACTTATCCACACTTTCCGTTACAGTCGGTGTCCCGAAGACCTATGCTCTGTACCAGAACTATCCGAATCCGTTCAACCCCAGTACCACGATACGATTCGATTTGAAGCAGGCATCTACAGTGACTTTGGATATCTACAATGTTCTCGGACAAAGGGTAATGGAACAGAACTACGGAACGATGAATGCCGGAAGGTATAACGAGAACATAAACATGGATAAATTTGCGAGCGGAGCGTACTTCTACCGGATCGCCGCTGCCGGTAACGACGGACAAAGATTCGTGTCCATTAAGAAATTCGTGTTGATGAAGTAATGGTTTTGGCCGGAGGCGAGGCTGGGGTAGCTCGCCTCCGGTTGCTTTGCGTCACTTTCCGCGATTTGAAAGAGACAACAAGGAACACCAAATGCATGGCAAACAAGAAGGAAGATTGGCGATTCCTTCGATGCAAGAGTTCTACCATCTTTAATGAGAGATTCCGATCGAAACGTGCCACCCCTTGAACCATGGCGTGGGAACTTTCCAAATATGCATCATGTTCTTGAACTAATAACAGGACAGACTAAAATAGATTTCACAATGTTTTTCATTCCATATCCTAGTCTTGTACTGTGAACAAAAGCACTCTGGAATAGCCCATGATATTGTAGGTAGGTTTTCACAAATCAACTGACCAATAACCAACAACTAGAAGGAAGAGGTAACCATGATACTCGTCCGCAACGTTTTCCAACTCGAGTTTGGAAAAGCAAAAGAGGCTAAGGCTCTAATAAATGAAAACCAAAAGCTTATGAACAAATACGAGCTCACAACTGCAAGATTCATGACCGATCTCACAGGGACATTTTATACTGTTGTCATGGAGATTTCCTACGAGAGCCTGGCGGACTACGAGAAAGCCTCTGAAGAGGTGATGGGGAGAGATGAATTTGCTGCCTGGTACAAGAAATTTGTGCCTCTCGTCCGATCAGGGTATCGCGAAATCTTTAGTGTTTTGAGCTGATGCTCATTAGTTACTTGAGAGAGGAGTAGCAGGAAGTGAAGGCGAGACACCTACGACCAGACCCGGGCGATCGAATGGTCGCCAAACCTCGGCCTAACATCCCCCCAATTATAGATCAGCATGTATTCAGAAGGTCCCGATAGTTGCGGAAAAGCTTTTCGTCGAAGTCTTTGCCGCATCGTAGTTCTTCTTTAGCAAAAAGACCAGGGCTTCAATGACGAGTCCCGGTTCAGATGCTTTCAAATGTATGTCCTGTGACTCTCCCAGACCATTGCACATCTTCATGCTGAAATCGTTTCTTAATAAAAAGTGAGGAGAAATTGTGAAGAAAATCTTCAAGATTCTCGGAATGATAGTCGGAATATTTCTGCTTTTGATAATTGTCGGTCTCGTCTATTTCAACTTGGCTTTTCCGAAGGCCGAGGCCGTCCCAAATATTAAAGTTGACATCACCGCTGAAAGAGTTGCCCGCGGCGAATATCTTGCCAAACATGTCACGGAATGTCTCGATTGTCACTCCGAACGCGACTGGACAAAATACGCCGGTCCTGTATTGTCAGGCAGCGAAGGCAAAGGCGGTGAACTTTTCAACGAAGAAACCGCCGGGGTGCCGGGCGATGTTTATGCAAAAAACATAACACCTGCTGGTATCGGCAATTGGACCGACGGCGAACTGATCAGGGCGATAACCACCGGCGTGTCAAAAATGGTACAGCACTGTTTCCCATCATGCCATATCAGAACTTCAATCAATTAACGAAAGAAGATTTGTATTCGATCGTTGCCTATATCCGTACTTTGAAGCCAATTGAAAACAGCATCCCCGAGAGGCAACTTGAATTTCCGATGAACCTGATCGTGAAAACCATTCCTCTCAAATCCTATACTCCTGCGCCCCCTCAGGACAAATCGGATTCAGTCGCATACGGAGAATATCTCACGACCATCGCATCATGCGGCGAATGCCATACCCAGCTTGACAAGGGCGAGCCTGTGAAGGGAATGGAGTTTGCCGGCGGAATGCCTTTCGGCTTGCCCGCAGGAACTGTCAGATCCGCCAACGTCACTCCCGACGACGAGACCGGAATTGGGAAATGGACCAAAGAGCAATTTGTTGACCATTTCAAGAGTTTCTCATCCGACAGTTCGCACAACATCTCCGTCGGGCCAAAGGAATTCAATACCATCATGCCACTGACAGTGCTTGCCGGGATGACCGAGGAGGATCTGGGTGCCATCTATTCATATTTGAGAACATTACCACCCGTCCATGATCAGGTGGTCAGATTCTCGCCGCGACCATGATTGCAGGCTGCTATCAGTGGCCGGGGAACAGATGAATTATCAGATAGTACGCCACCTCGCTTGTCATTAATGCATAGATGCCTGCGACGACGTCGTCAAGCATAATCCCCCATCCGTTAGGCAAAAGCTCAAGCTGGCGGGCAGGAGGCGGCTTAGTAATTTCGAATATCCGGAACGCAATGAAGGCAATGAGAATTGCAATCCAGGTCTTGGGCAGAAATAAAAGCGTGATCCAAATGCCGACCATCTTATCGATGACCACAATGGAAGGGTCAAGGATCTCGTGTTCCCCCTCCTGGAACACTGCCTTGGCAAGCTCAGCCGCTTTCGCGAGTTTGTTCCCTTCGAACAGGGCGAGCTGGTGGGATGTGAAAACCCCGATGAAGAACCCGAGAACAATAAGCGGCTCGAGAACGCTAGGATTCTCAACCCCCGGAACGAGGTAAATGATTATTCCGGTTATAGTTCCGAATGTTCCCGATGCCCAGGGGATATAGCCGGAAAAAAAACCTGTGGCTATCAAGCGGGAGAAGAATGGCGCTTTCTTTTTTCCCGTTCTATTGTCGAAGAGGCTCTTCGGCATTTAGTTGTTCTGTATGAATGCTTTCGTATTGTTGAAATAGTTTGCCCCAATGTGTTTCAGTTCGCCATTGCTCGAAAGTTTTTCTGTCCTTCAAAGGCCATCGGTAATAATCGTGGTACACCTCCGACCCTAGGATTAGCGCACCGACAAGCGGCGTGTGAGTGAACAAGTTCTGAATCTTCTTCAACGGCCCGAACCAGAGAAAATCTCCTGCTAAGCTGGCGGCATTATCACCGACAGAAAATCCCCACGATTCATTTGATATGTCTGCGCCGACAATTTCAATTTCATGAGGATCGCCGATGCCAAGGTGATCTTCATGCGCAACTCGAATATACTCGATGGACATCGGATCGAATCCCATCATTTTAGCCCCAACTGCATCGATCGCAACCTGATCGGCGCTAGCAAGTATATAGTTTTTCACGACAGGGCACATCGTTCGGGGGCCCGGCCCATTTCCTGCGGTTGTTCCGTCCATTACGGCAAAGATGCCGGCGTGAATCTCCTTTTGAATTGCCAGCAGATCGACGAGAGTTTTGTGAATCCATGAATGTGTATAGTGCCGCTTCGTATTCAGCAATCCGCCGAAGGCGTTTTTCATGGCACCTGTAGTCGTGGTATAAATGTGAGTCTTAATAGTCGGAAGATGAACGATGTTTTTCCCGAGGAAATATTCCGGGATATAGATTCCGTCAGGATAAACGTTGTGCAGTGCATGCATCGCTGCTTTCGGCTTATACTCGATCCACGTCATTTCCTTTTTGAAGTTATAGAGAACAGGAATATCGTATTGCCGAAAAATCGGCACGTAATTATTCAGTATCCTCTCCCTTGAAAGCGTTCGTTACCACGGTCTTGTTCTGAACGGAGACGATCCTGTTGTAACCGGCCCTTTTCAAGGCAAGAATCACACCTTCCATCTGCCATGGAGTCGTGTTCGCGGCGGGGAAGGGGAAATGCCAGGAAATATTATCCTTCAGAATTGTCGACGCGTTTTTGTCGAGTACCATTTCCATCTCGGCAAGCTCTGCCAGCCGCTGGAAGTCGTTTAGCACAGTCTTCGGCTCGGTTTTTATTACTGCTACCTTTGATTTGGACATCCCTTAAAAATAGCAACGCGAAAGATTCTATCCAAGGACTTGTTCGCAACGGCCACGATCGAAATCCTCTGTGAAATTCAACTGACGGCCGGCGGATTTCACCGCAAGGGCTGGTGTTGACGCACAACACACAGCAGAAATATCGACTGGCAGTTGTGTGAATAGGGGCGTATATTTCAAGAGAGCGAAGAAAGCGAGCGACGATCTGTGGGAGTCAGCATGTCCCAGGATGAAGAAAGGTTTTGTAGGTCCAGGAGGCGGAGCGATATTATTTATGCGCTCCAGGGAATAACAAAGAGGACGGGAAAAGGAGCTTCATCCCTGCCAGGGATGACCGTGCGGTTCTTCCTTTTTGTCTGCACCATGGTATTCCTGATGCCGCCTTGCAGTGCTGGAGCACTAAGGGTTGCGTCATGAGCTTTCTCCACAAGAAGACAGGGCCTAATTCCCTTACCGCACCGCTAATTCCCGTTTTGTTGTCTTTCGCCGTCCTATCTGTAGGTGGATGCACGAACAAACCTTCGACGGCTGCTTCTCCAACCTCCGAACCCAGCCTCGCTGAATACTTCCCATTGAAAGTCGGCAATTCCTGGACCTATTCCGGTTTCACGGTAAATGCATCTGGAACTGGCGACACGTCCGCGCCGACGCCCGTGAGCATCTCGATATTGCAGACAAACCTGCTCGTTGCCGGTAATCCATACGCGTTCATCGTCAAAACCATCGACGGACAAGGAAACGTTTCATACCTCGCTTTTTTCATGGACCAAAAGACGATATGGCATTATCTCGGAACGCAAAGCACCTTTCCATACAATGACAATTTCATCTTGTGGGCTTCAGGAGGATACGCCGGAGCTGTAATCGGTGTGACCCAGACCAAGAAGATTTACGTCATCGACCAGTCGGGAACATCCAGTTCCTTCTCTATCACCAGGTTGCCGGAACCGACAGTAGCATCCGCAAACATGGCATCGCGGGATACACTGGAGATCACAGGCGTCTCGACGGGAGCTACGATGCTTACGCTGAAGAAAACAAATGGCGCCGCAGCGGATACAATGACAGTTCTAATCGACGTGAACAACAGTGCGGCTTCCTCCCTCGCAACGACATTTCCACCATGGATCCCACTCTGGCAGCTGACGAGTTCTTCGACCGATGAGACAGTGTTCACTGTAGACACCACATACAGATTCAAGTGCATAGGGGATAGCGCCGAGTGCAGCGATGAGTTATGCTACCGAATCACCAATCGGTTCATAGGTGGTGAAACGGTCCCCGCGTTGAACACGAATCTGCAATGTGATGCTTTTGAAATGAGAGTGACTCTCGTCGAAACGGTCACATATACCGACAAAACTCAAAGCCAGGTTCTCTTTGCGGGTCCATCGTCGTTCTTCACGATTGATACGTGGTTGTCGAAGGGCATCGGGTTCGTCAAGGGCACAGTGAACGGAAATTCACTTCCGCCGATTGCGGTTATGGGCGGCTTCCAGGATTCGAGCGGCGTGCTGAATGGCTACTACATTTCACCGCGAGTGACATACGCATCGATAAATTTGGCCGCCGTTGCCCAAAAAGAGTATTTCCACGTGGATGATACGCCGCTCGCAGCAAGCCCTATCTACAAAGAATTTAAGCTGGTACAGAAAAGTTTTTGACGAGCTTATGCACAAAAGTCACGCGCTGAAGTTTTGTTGCCTCGTTTTCATGACAATCTGTTTGCTTATGTGCAAGAACACGAGCCTTTGCCAGAGTCTTGACTCCGTGGCCGTTCAATTGGATACAGTGAGGGTGTTAGAGGATGTGCCGGGAAATCAGTCGGTGAGCAGATCATTTTCGACGGAGGAGATACGGATGGCTCCCGGTTCTATTAGCGACCCAATGCGAGCGCTGGACTTGTCTGCCGAGGTGGTTTCAAGTTTCGGACCTGCAGGCTGTCCCGACAATCGCCGGCGATGAGGCTGATGGCATTCTTACTCTGCTTGACGGGTTCCCCGTCACATATCCGTACCGGATGCTGGGAAGCTTCTCTCTGTTTAATTCACTCACAACGAGTGAGATCGAACTCCTGAGCAGTGGCTACTCCGTATCTTATGGCGGCTTTGCACCTACAGCGATTCGTGTGAACTCCGAAAAAGATTATAATAGTCATACAAAACTTGAGACCGACCTTAGCTTCTTCACGTCCTCCGTGTTTGCCGAGATTCCGATTTCCGACAGCTTGCGTTGGTCGGCGAAGATTTCCGCCCGTTCTTCTCATATCGGACTCGCCGCGGATATGCTGTCCGGTCCGAGCCGGGAACGGCTGAAGTCTTTCATGCCTGATCTCAAGGATGGCCAAGTCTTCTTAAGTCAAATGCCGTCCGCAAATGTCTATACCTTTCAAGAAGGTCTGGTGAGTGAGGAACATGGCTCGCTGATGAGCATCGACCGGACATTTGACTATGCCTGGCAGAAAGAATTTGCAGGCGCTGCCCTCATGACTTCTTCAGAAATGCTGTCTACGGAACATCGATTCTCATGGACGCATGATGTAATATCGCTCTCGACAATGGTTCCAATTGAGTATTTGGGCAGGGAGAACTTCGGGGTCAATTGCCAATTCTCAACTTTTCGATTACAGGATCAGGTCAAGTGCCCGATTCTGCCTGCTATGGATCTCACTGTTGGATCTGAGATTCTTTATTCCATTTCGAATGTAGGATTCCAGACATTTAGCTCGTGGTTGAATGACAGATCGCCACTGTATACTGGGTTCACAGATGTCGCGGCTTTTTCCGAGCTTCATTGGTATTTTGCTCCAAACGCATCTGCAACCATAGGAGTCCGTGAGACTTATTTTGGGTTTGTCCGACAGGCAGGATTCGAACCGCGAGGAATCGTCACGTACAATTTCGGAGACCACTCGAACGTCAAACTTTCTATCGGACAATATCTGCAATCGCCATCGGATTTTGAGATCCTTCACGGCTTTCTTGAGTTTCTTGCTGAACCGAACCAAACGCCACTGATGATGCTGATGAGTGAACACCGAAATTCACTCGACCTGGAACGTCATAATCTGGTTGCGCTCGACGGCACAACGCAAATCGTGCAGAGCCGCTCAGTGGCCGTAGATGCTACTGCAAGTCTCTACTACAAACAAACACAATCGCTGATTATGCCCGCTCGTTATCCGAGCGTCTTCACGCCGTTAGACACGATGTCTTTCGAGCCGCTGCAGGACTTTCGTGGAGTGAAGTGGGGGATGGGCGTTTCTTCAATGGTGGACTTGATCCCGCTAAATGTATCTCTCACTGCCTCTGTTTTCAATCATCATAACCGCATCGTGGATGATCGCACCGCTCTTTCATATTACACGGTGGGCGATGTGCCCATTGTGGCAAAGGTTCTACTGCAGTATGCGCCGCCCGGCTGGTCTGTCAGTCTGCTCTACCAATATTCAACTGGTTCCCCCACCACTGACGAGTATTACTTGAAGGCGTCCAACCTTCTCGGCGAGACGGTATATCTTCCGGTCTGGCAGGAATTGAACTCGGACCGACTTCCGGATTATCACCGTTTGGATTTAACACTTGCGAGGAATTGGAGCGGCGCCAGTTGGAAGATCGAAGCAATTTGCAGCGTTCTCAACCTCACCGGAAGCAGGAACGTCTCCAATTACAATTATTCCTTTTCAAATGATGATGAGAGCTATGTAAGAAAAGTGCCGGTTATGAATACTCTCCCGTTTGTCCCAAACATTGAGTTGAGGTGCGAATATTCATTTTGAATTTCTTCAAGAAGTTTTTCAGCAAATATGACAATGACGATCCATGGAATGAGGTTTTTTTAAAAATAAGAAGGAGTAATCAATCATGAAAACAGGAAATCTTGTCAAGGCGTTCTGGATAATCTGTGTGGTGCTCATACAGACCGGATCTGCCCAATGGAAGCCCGTGAACGGCCCGTCCAAGAATGTTCTTTTCCTTTCTGCAAATGGAGAAACGATTCTTGCCCAAACGGATTCTAGTTTCTATTTTTCAACCGATAATGGCTGGAGCTGGACACAAGCCAATTCGAACATGGCGGATACTCTCGTCAGTTTTCTCCCGGCGGACACAACAAACTTTCTCTTGGGAGATACCTATTACCAAATTCCGCCGCTGCCCCCGAATCTGAACGTGGAGACAGCTAAGATTGAGCTCTCTAGTCTTCTTGCGCTAGTCACGAGCCTATCAATCGAGTATCCACAGACATACCTCGATAGCATTTACATTGTGCTGGACACTGGAACGACGGCAATGGGATTATCTGAGATCGCTTCGCAATTAGCTCTTTATGCTGCAGGAATCGATACGGCTGACGTTCTTTCCCAAATCCAAATGGCAAAGGCTGAGATATCAACGAACGGCGGCGAGGACTGGATATCGATTCAGGAAGTGCTGTCAAGCATCTCGGTGCGTGCCATCCAGAATACTGACGATTTTGTTTTTGTAGGGACCAACAGGGGTGTGTTTCGCGCGACGATCAACGAAACGGGTTTTACTCAGGTGAATGGCAACATCGGCGACACCAATGTGTTTGCACTTGCATCTATTGGACCGAATCTCTTCGCCGGGACACATAAGGGTATATACCTCACCACTGATTATGGTACAACCTGGAAATCGGTCGACAACGGTCTCACGAACACGATAATCACTTCGCTCATGCCATACAACAACAGCCTCTTCGCAGGAACGTTTGGCGGCGGAGTCTTTGGTTCCGCCAATTACGGTTCAAGCTGGAAAGGTGTTAATCAAGGCCTGAACTCTAAGTTTATCAATGCTCTTGCGATAAGTGACAGCACGCTCTTTGCAGGAACACAAGGGGGCGGCTTGTGGAGGAGATACTTGTCCGAAATAAATTCTGTCCGGCAGCCGCAAGATGGAACACCCGGTCGGTTTAGCTTGATGCAGAACTACCCGAACCCATTCAATCCGTCGACGGTGATCACCTATCAGATTCCATCAGTCGGAAAGGTTACATTGAAAATTTACGATGTGCTCGGAAGAGAAGTGGCAACTCTCGTGAATGGAGTTAAGAATCCAGGCAGCTATGAAGTCAAATTTGATGCGGGCAACCTGCCAAGCGGTGCTTACTTTTACACGCTCCGTTCTGGAAACTATGTTCAGACAAGCAAGCTGCTTTTGCTTAAGTAGCGTCAACTAACACCGTAGGCGTCAACTTTGTGGTCGAAGCGGTCCAGGGAGTGAGTTGAAGAGAGGAACGCGACCTTACCTGGTTGCGTTCCTGTTAATATGGTGCAGGCTGAGAGCTTGTGGTGACGCGAAAAATCTGTGCTCGAACAGCCATTGAAGTCGAGCGCTAGCTAGAGCAGCATGGATAGATCTGCGCACATCCATCAAATCGCCTGCCGATCCACCACCAGGAGCCAGCAGCTCGGTTCGTAGGCTGCTCAATTTTTCATATCCTGCCAGCCGGAGCGGCACCGTCACGGAGCATGGGGAAGAGAAAAACTAGTTGGCCTTCATCTATGAGACTGAGTAGTAGAAGTGGGTTTGAGAAATCAGTTCGCACTTCGAGGCATTGCAGACAACACAGCCCCCTCCGAAGAGGTTCCGTTACTCACGCGGTTGCATTTGTCTGCCATCATTTTTGGATGCGGGGATTTTTTCAAGTTGATCGCCGCTTCGTCAGAATGACGTCGTCCGGGGAAGGATAATCGATCTTCTCATTGAGTGGTACTGGTTGGTAGTAGTTGTGGTCTCTCTCGTTTAGTGTTTATGGTCGTGGTCTTGTAGAGGACACGGAGTACTTCTATTAGCTGAAAAGTATTCAAGAGGCAAAAATGGTGCCTGAACGTGCGAACACGTTTTAGTCGGGTGCTATCTCCTTGTTTTCCTGTGAGTTGCCAGATTTCTTTTCTACCTTGACTTTTTGGCAAATTTTGTTAAATTTATAGGCTCAAAATATATTGCGCTGGCGTAGCTCAGTTGGTAGAGCAGCTGATTTGTAATCAGCAGGTCGGGGGTTCGAATCCCTTCGCCAGCTCGGCTGCGATGCTTCGTCCGCCTTTTGCGGACTCGGCAGGAAACTTATGGGCGGACGCCGGAGTTGGAGAGCCGGGGCGGACTGTAAATCCGTTGGCTTATGCCTTTGAGGGTTCGAATCCCCCGCCGCCCACAGCTCAACGGAGTCTGCCCGGTCGGTCTTGTCGGACCGGCGATGCCTGACGGCCAGACACTAACGAAGTCTGATGACGTGTTCATTTATATTGCTGCAAGTGGTCGAGATGCTTACCTGCGGGAGTAACTCAGTTGGCAGAGTCACAGCCTTCCAAGCTGTTGGTCGCGGGTTTGAGTCCCGTCTCCCGCTCAATGCCGATTGGCTTAGTGCCATGGTCGATCGAAGTCGTTTTGTGAAATCTTGCTGACGTAGCTCAGCTGGTAGAGCAACGCCTTGGTAAGGCGTAGGTCACGGGTTCAAATCCCGTCGTCAGCTCGCTGCACTTCGGGCCCGCGTGCGGGGAGGTACCATCTCGCGGGGAGGTGCCTGCTGGTAAGTGTTGTCTCGACAACGAAGATAAATTGAGGAAGAACGATGAGAGACATAATCACGCTCGAATGCACGGTTTGCAAACATAGGAATTATACCACGACAAAGAATAAAAGGAAGCAGACTGGCAGGGTGGAGTATAAGAAATATTGCCGATTCTGTAACAAGCACACATCTCACAAAGAAACAAAATAAAGTTTTGGATTCTAGTTTCTCGATCTTGGATTCGCAGTTGGAAATTCAATATGCAACATCCAGAATTGTCCGCATGAAATACGTCAGTAGCTCAATTGGCAGAGCAGCGGTCTCCAAAACCGCAGGTTGGGGGTTCGAGTCCCTCCTGACGTGCAAGAATCAGAATTTAGAATTGCAAGTTCAGTGTAATGAGTTTATGACCACAACCTGTGCCGGAAGCGCATCAGCCTGAGGCTGAGAGGAAGAAAGATGAAAGAGAAAATCATAACCTTTTTCGATGACGTTGTGAAGGAAATGAAGAAAGTGACGTGGCCGACTAAGGATGAACTAAAAGATTCCACCGGAGTTGTTCTTGTCGCGACATTTATCATTGCGATTTTCGTATATCTAGTTGACACGATTGTCAACGTGGCACTGAGAACGATTTTATGAGCGAAGAATTAGATCAGAAAGTACCTGAAAGTGATTCCACAGAGAAGGGGCCGCCTGAGGTAGAAAAGGAATCCTCCGAAGGCGGGAAAGCGACCACGAAGAGATGGTACGTCGTGCGAACTTATTCAGGGCAGGAAAGCAAGACAGTAGCCTACCTGGAAAGTCAGTTGAAAGATTCTGATTTCAAGGAAAAGTTTGGCGAAATTGTTATTCCGACTGAGAAAGTCCCGGTCATCAGTGAGAGTGGGAAGAAGAGAATCAAGACGAGGAATTTTATGCCGGGCTACGTGATGATTGAAGCGGAGATGGATGATCATGTCAAAGCGTTCATTCAGGGTGTGCCCTCCATAATAAGTTTTGTGGGGCCTAAAGGAGCACCAAGTCCGTTGCATGCCGACGAGGTTGTCAGACTGAAGGGAAGAATCGACGAGCACGAAGAGCGACCGGTTACCGAAGTACCTTTTAAGATTTCTGACAAGGTAAAGGTCGTCAGCGGTCCGTTCTCGACCTTCAAAGGGGAAGTCTCCGAAGTCAACGAAGACAGGATGAAGCTGAAAGTGACTGTAATGATTTTTGGCAGGCCGACTCCTGTCGAATTGAGTTTTACTGAAGTTGAATTGGAAAGATAAACTGGAGAAAAATGGCTAAGAAAGTTGTAGGCTTTGTAAAATTACAGATACCTGCCGGGCAGGCTACTCCTGCACCACCAGTCGGACCTGCTCTGGGTCAAAAAGGCGTGAACATCATGGAGTTTTGTAAGCAGTTCAACGCTCGCACGCAGGACAAACAAGGACTTATCATACCGGTCGTGATCACGGTTTTCTCCGATAAATCATTTACGTTCATAACAAAGACTCCTCCGGCTTCCGTGCTTCTTGTAAGGGAAGCAAAGGTGGAGAAAGGATCGGGAGAACCGAATCGCGTGAAGGTGGCTAAGGTCACTCGTGAGCAGGTCAAGAAAATCGCGGAGATGAAAATGCCCGATCTTAATACGACCGACATTGAATCCGCGATAAGCATGGTTGCCGGAACCGCCCGAAGCATGGGAATAGTGGTTGAAGGATAAAAGGCAAAGGGCCGAGAAGGTTAAAAGACAAAATGGTAAGAGTTTGAGAAATGAAGCGAAGCAAAAGATTTACAGAAGTCTCAAAGTTAGTTGAGAGATCAAAAGAATATTCCGTCGATGATGCCGTGGAAAGAGTTAAAGCCACTGCGAAGGCAAAGTTTGACGAAACTATAGACATAGCAATCCGCCTTGGTGTAGATCCGCGTCATGCAGATCAGGCGGTTCGCGGGACGGTTTCCCTTCCGCACGGCATTGGAAAAACTGTCCGCGTTCTGGTTCTGTCAAAGCAGGCTCAGAAGCAGGAAGAAGCTAGGCAAGCTGGGGCTGATCATTCCGGATTTGACGAGTACGTCAAGAAGCTTCAGGATGGCTGGGCTGACATTGATGTAATTGTCGCGACGCCTGATTCCATGGCTGACGTCGGGAAGTTGGGCAAGGTGCTCGGTCCTAAAGGTTTGATGCCAAACCCTAAGAGTGGGACCGTCACCATGGACGTCGCGAAAGCAGTGACGGAAATCAAGGCTGGGAAAATTGAGTTTAGAGTTGACAAAGCCGGGAACTTGCATTCCATTGTCGGCAAGGCGTCTTTCGAAAAGGAGAAACTTGTCGACAACGTCAACACATTCATTGCGGCGATCAATCGAATGAAGCCGGCTTCTGCCAAAGGTCAATATATAAGGACCGTCGCGATATCATCTACGATGGGGCCATCGGTCAAAATCGACAAGACGATCGCTTCGGCTATTCACTGAGTTTACGCACTGAACGCTTCTAAGCCCTTCCCGACTTTATCGGGATACATTTAGGAAAATGAATAATATCAATCACCTGAGGAAAAGATGAAAAGGAACGAAAAGGAACAGATTGTCGCAGAAGTGGCGGAACTGATGTCCGATTCGAGCAGCCTTTTCTTCACCGACTTTGCTGGAATGACCGTTGCACAGTCTAATGAGCTGCGCCGCGAATTCCAGAAGAACGGAGTGAAGTACCAGGTCGTCAAGAACACGTTAATTAAGAAAGCAATGCAAACTATTTTGTCCGACCAAACTGTGTACCAGTACATGAGAGGGCAGACGGGAATTGCATTCGGGAAGGACGACCCAATTGCACCCGCAAAAGTTCTGAAGAAATTTTTTGACAAGAATCAAAAACCTGCCACAAAGGCTTTCGTGGTTGACAGGCAGGTGTTTGAGGGAAAAAGGCTTGCCGAGTTTGCTTCGATGCCATCGAAGAGAGAAATGATCGCCGCGATCCTTGGCAGTCTGCAATCCCCGATTGCGGGAATTGCCGGGTCTATCTCGGCTGTAATGCGCGATCTTGTTTCCGTGCTTGATGCGGTGGAGAAGAAACTCCCGTCACAGGCATCATAAATTAAATCGCAGGGTACGCCAATATGCACAAAGCTAATTGTCATAGAATGATAACAAGAGAACGGTCATTATGAGGAAGTTGGCGGGCCGCTGCGTTTCTTGCGGTTAAGAAAATCTGTAATAAGAATTTTAAAAGGAGAAATAAGAAATGTCAGAAGTTGTCGAAGATCTGGTAGAAAAGATAAGCAAACTTACGCTTTTACAGGCGTCAGAATTGAAAAAGGCACTTGAGGACAAATTTGGAGTAACGGCAGCAGCTCCGTTGGTAGTTGCCGGGGCGGCAGGCGGCGGAGCAGCAGCGGCTCCCGCAGTCGAGGAGAAAACCGAATTCGATGTTAATCTGGTAAGCACAGGTGCACAGAAGATAAACGTCATTAAGGTAGTCCGGGCTGCAACAGGCCTCGGTCTTAAGGAGGCGAAGGACCTCGTCGATGGTGCTCCGAAGGTTGTCAAGGAAGCGTTGTCGAAAGCAGACGCTGAAAAGCTGAAAAAAGAATTGGAAGACGCTGGAGCCACTGTCGAGCTGAAGTAATTGAACTTTAGCAGGCCATTGAACGTTTCATCTATAGTGGATAAAGTAGGATCGGCAATCCGTTCCGGATTTCTGCGGGACGGACTTGCCATCTTCTATATGATTCTTGCCTGCATTCCAATTTTCTTTCTGAAAAATAATTATTAGAGGAGTGTGACTACGTTGAAGAGTCTCAATTCTAATGGACAGGATCCAGGGCGACTAAATTTTGCGAAGATTCCCCAAAAGGTGGATTATCCGGATTTTCTCGATGTTCAGATTCAATCTTTCAAGAAATTCCTTCAGGAAGACATAGCACCAAAGAGGAGAAAGCAGTTTGGTCTGCAAGGGGTGTTCCAGTTAAATTTCCCGATCTATGATAACAAGGAACATTTTGCTTTAGATTTTGTCGAGTACAGCATAGAGAAGCCGCGCTACGGAGTCGAAGAATCCATCGAAAAAGGTTTGACTTACGCGGTCACTCTCAAGGCAAGGCTTCGTCTTGCGAGCAAAGACCCCGATCCCGGCAAAGAGGGCTTCATGGAGGCAAAAGAGCAGGAAGTCTATCTTGGCTCTATACCTTATATGACAGACCGCGCAACCTTCATAATCAACGGTGCTGAACGCGTAGTGGTCAGTCAGCTTCATCGCTCACCGGGTGTATTCTTTGTTGAGACCGAGCATCCGAATGGCGCAAGAATTTGGAGCTCACGAGTAATTCCGATGAGAGGTGCATGGCTCGAGTTCACGACGGACATTAGCAATATACTCTGGGTCTACATAGATCGGAAGAAGAAATTCTATGCTACCACACTTCTTCGCGCCCTCGGTTACGAAAAGAATGAAGATATTCTGAACCTCTTTGATCAGGTTGAAGAAATTAACGTCACGAAAGTCGATTTGGATGAGTACCTGGGAAGAAGACTTGTAAACGATGTGGTCGACACAAAAACCGGCGAAGTCATAATTGACATTTCCGATGCTTCGCTCGAAGAATTAAAACTGACCGAAGAGCAGATTGGTCTCATAAAGGAATCAAATGTCAAAAAGATCAAGTTGCTGAAGACCACCCGTAAGGGTGACGATCCGATTTTGTTTAATACAATTCGAGAAGACGCTACCGGCTCGAGCGAAGTTGCCTTGAAGAAGATTTATCAGGAGCTTCGGTCCGTTGAGGCACAGGACACTGACACAGCACGCGGACTCCTCGAAAAAATGTTCTTCAGTGAGAAACGTTATGACCTCGGCAACGTCGGCCGCTATCGGATGAATGCGAAACTGAGTCTTGAGATTCCAACGTCCGTCACGGTTCTTGCGAAAGAAGATATTGTTGCCATCATTGATTATATGTTGAAGCTCCGGCGCGACGAAGGGCAGATCGACGATATCGACCATCTGGGCAACCGGCGTGTGAAGACAGTCGGCGAGCAATTAGAATCGCAATTCAATCTTGCCTTGACAAGAATGGTCCGCAACGTCAAAGAACGAATGAACATTCATGACGAAGAGAATTTCACCCCTCAAGGTTTGGTGAACGCCCGCGTTATCACGACCGTCCTGAATTCCTTCTTCGGGACAAGTCAGCTTTCGCAATTCATGGATCAGACGAACCCGCTTGCCGAGATGACTCACAAGCGAAGGATGAGCGCTCTTGGACCGGGCGGACTAACGAGAGAACGGGCGGGATTCGAGGTGCGTGACGTACACTATACCCATTACGGTCGCCTTTGCCCTATCGAGACTCCTGAAGGTCCAAATATCGGTTTGATCTCTTCGCTCGCAGTACATGGCAGAGTGAATGATTTCGGGTTTATTGAAACACCTTACTTCAAAGTCATCAACGGGGTTGCCACCGATGAGATTGTTTTCTTGAGCGCTGCGCAGGAGGATGAGTACAAAATTGCGCAGGCCAACACTCCGGTTGACGAGAAAGGAAGGATCGCTACTGATCGCGTCCGTGCAAGATTCCACGGGGATTTCATTCTTGAGAAACCCTCTGAGATTCATTTCATGGACATCTCGACGAATCAAATAGTCAGCCCGGCGGCGGCACTGATCCCGTTTCTGGAGCACGACGACGCGAACAGAGCTTTAATGGGCGCCAACATGCAGCGCCAGGCAGTCCCTCTAATAAAGAATGAGGCCCCTCTTGTGGGAACGGGACTTGAGGGAAAGGTCGCGATCGATTCGAGAACACTGATTATTGCTGAACACGATGGCGTCGTGCAGGAAGTAGATGCGGGACGGATTGTGGTCAGGTATGATATAAATGAAAAATCAGATGAGGTTGTTGCCAGTTTCGAAGATCTGAGAACTGCTGAGTACAAACTTAGGAAGTTCTTCAGAACGAATCAGGACACTACTTTGAATCAGAAACCTCTTGTGAACGCCGGCCAGCGGTTCAAAAAGGGGGACGTGCTCGCAGATGGCTGCTCCACTGAAAAGGGAGAACTTGCTCTCGGCAGAAATGTACTAGTAGCATTTATGCCATGGCACGGCTATAACTTTGAAGATGCCGTCATCGTAGGCGAAGACCTTGTTGCGCACGACGCTTTCACCTCCATTCATATCCAATCGCTCGAGACCAGCGTCAGAGACACGAAACGGGGCGAAGAGGAGCTCACCCGCGACATTCCAAATGTCTCCGAAGAAATGACAAAGAACCTTGATGACAATGGCGTCATCAGGGCCGGCGCGGAAGTCGTCGAGAACGACATACTTGTCGGAAAGATTACACCGAAAGGTGAAACCGATGTCACCCCCGAAGAGAAACTGCTTCGTGCGATATTCGGCGACAAGGCCGGTGATGTGAAGGATGCATCGCTCAAGGCTCCTCCCGGAATGCGTGGAGTCGTCATCGATACGAAACTTTTTTCGAGAAAGAAAAAGGACGCTGAATCGAAAAAGGAAGAGAAAAAGAGATTAGAGGAGATTGAGAAGTGGCTCAAGACCGCCAAGAGTGAAGTCCACGAAAAGCTCATTGACAAACTTGTGGACGTTCTCGATGGCGAGGAGTCCATCGGCATACGAACCAAGGACGGCTCTGTCGCCATACGAAGCGGCACCGTTCTCAAAAGAGACACATTTGAGAAGTTCGATGATCTTGAAAAGCTGGACTTCACCGAGCCCTGGGTCGAGAAGTTCGAGAAAGAACAGGCTTGTCGAGCAGATTCACAGAAATTACCATATGCGGATTCTCGATTTAGAAGAGGAAGGACGACGTGAAAGGAACAAGGCAATCACTGGTGATGAGCTTCCTCCGGGGATTGTCCAGCTTGGCAAAATCTATGTTGCCTCTAAGCGCAAGCTCCAGGTCGGCGACAAAATGGCAGGACGTCACGGCAACAAAGGAGTTGTCTCGATCGTCGTTCCCAGAGAAGACATGCCATTTTTGCCCGATGGCACTTCAGTCGATATGGTTCTGAATCCACTCGGTGTGCCATCACGAATGAATATCGGTCAGCTCTACGAGACTGCTCTCGGATGGGCGGCAAGCAAACTTGGAATCAAATATCGCGTCTCCAATTTTCGACGGTGCTACGTGGGAAGAAGTCCAGGGTGAGCTTCGTAAAGCGGGGCTTGATGAGAATTCGAAGACGATTCTCTACGATGGCAAGAGCGGTGAGCAATTTTCCAACGAAGTGACGGTCGGCGTAATGTATATGATGAAGCTTGATCACCTTGTTGAGGATAAGATTCACGCCCGGTCGACCGGACAGTACTCGTTGATAACTCAGCAGCCGCTCGGAGGTAAAGCGCAATTCGGCGGTCAGAGGTTCGGGGAAATGGAAGTGTGGGCGCTCGAAGCTTACGGTGCATCTCACGTTCTTCAGGAAATCCTCACTGTAAAGAGTGACGACGTTCCAGGACGTTCAAAGCTGTTCGAGTCTCTGGTCAAAGGTGAGAATACGCCTGAGCCGGGAGTTCCGGAAGCATTCAGCGTTTTAGTGCGCGAGCTTCAGGGACTTGGTCTCGAAGTGAAAGTCATGCACGATACTGAGTATCCGCGAAGCGAAGACGGGAAATAGAAATTTGATCATAAACGATGCAATTGCGCTTGAGGCGCATCAGCCCCTGGCTGAAAAAATTGTCCGAAAGGCTCCTTCTAATGAAGCGATGCCTTCGGCAGAAGGAGGATCTTTTTAATGCCTAATTTTGAATTCCGCCGAGAACTACAGCAGGCCCGCAAAGTCATTACTGCAATTCGCATAAGCCTTGCATCTCCCGATGCCATTATCGATCGGTCACACGGCGAGGTCACAAAACCTGAAACCATAAATTACAGATCATATCGTCCTGAGAAAGACGGGCTCTTTTGTGAAAAAATATTCGGACCGGTCAGAGATTGGGAATGCCATTGTGGTAAGTATAAGAAGATCAGGTATAAGGGGATAGTGTGCGACCGGTGCGGCGTAGAGGTCACTCAGAAAAGCGTTCGGCGCGAGAGAATGGGACATATAACTCTTGCGACGCCAGTTGTCCACATCTGGTACCTGCGGTCCTTACCGAGCAAGATCGGAAATCTGCTCGGTATTTCGACAAAGGATTTGGAGAAGGTGGTTTATTATGAATCTTACATAGTGGTACAGCCTGGCACGGCAACCCAACTCAAGGAAGGCGAGCTGCTTACCGAAGAGGAGTATTACGAGTTACTTGAGAAGTATCCACACAACAACGAGCTCGATGATACCGACGGAAGAAAGGTCATCGTCAAGATCGGCGGCGAAGCAATCAAAGATATGCTGAAAAGAGTGGATGTTGACGAGTTGGGCGAAAAACTTCGTGTGGGAGCACGCACCGAAAAATCCGAACAAAAGCGGGTTGACTTACTCAAGCGCCTGAAAGTGGCTGAAGCATTCAGGATCTCGTGACGGTGAAGAATTTATCAACAAACCCGAGTGGATGGTCCTCGAAGTTATCCCCGTTATTCCGCCAGAACTTCGTCCCTTGGTCCCTCTTGAGGGCGGCAGGTTTGCCACGAGTGATCTCAACGATTTATACCGCCGCGTCATAATCAGGAACAACCGGTTGAAGAGACTCATCGACATAAAGGCACCGGAAGTAATCTTGCGTAATGAGAAACGGATGCTTCAGGAAGCTGTGGACGCGCTTCTCGACAACAGCCGCAGGATAAGCGCGGTTAACTCGGACAGCCAGCGCGCGCTGAAATCGCTTTCGGACGTACTCAAAGGAAAACAGGGAAGATTCAGGCAGAATTTGCTTGGCAAGCGAGTGGATTATAGCGGCCGATCTGTGATTGTCGTCGGACCGGAACTGAAATTACACGAATGTGGTCTGCCGAAAGATATGGCGGTAGAACTCTTTAAGCCGATGATCATCAGAAAACTTTTGGAGCGCGGTGAAGCGAAGACCGCAAAGACAGCGCGCAGGTTGGTTGATAGAAAAGTGAAGGAGGTTTGGGAAGTCCTTCCGTCCATCGTCGATGGCAACCCGGTTATGTTGAACCGTGCGCCGACTCTGCACCGACTGGGAATTCAGGCATTCCAGCCAGTCCTTGTAGACGCGAAAGCGATAAAGTTACATCCACTTGTCTGCACCGCGTTCAATGCGGACTTCGATGGCGACCAGATGGCGGTGCACGTGCCGCTATCGTATGAAGCTCAACTCGAAGCACGGATTCTTATGTTGTCGAGTCACAATTTACTTTCACCTGCACACGGCAAGCCCATAGTGCATCCGACACAGGACATGGTTCTTGGCTTGTATTATTTGACGAAGATAAGAAAGGTTGATGACCAGACGATTAAATACTTCGCTTCGATCGATGAAATTCGTCATTCGCTGGAATGGAAGAATATAAGCTATCACGATCCGATCAAGCTGAGAGTCGCCGATCAGTTTGTCGACACGACGCCTGGCAGAGCATTGTTCAATGAAATCGTTCCGAAAGAACTTGGATTCATTAATGAGGTTCTGACCAAAAGCAAAATCATCTCGATCATTGCAGAATCTTACAAGAAGGCTGGACCACAGAAGACTGCAATATTTCTCGATGACTTGAAAGACTTAGGGTTTGAAATTGCGACCGCGGCGGGACTCTCGATTAACGTGAACGACGTAATAATCCCGGATATCAAGAAGAAATTCATTGACGTGTCCGATCGCGATGTCAAAGAAATTGAAGCAAGTTACGAAGGAGGTTTCATCACTGCCGGAGAGAGGTACAATAAGATTATCGATGTCTGGCAGCGAGCAACGAACCTGGTGAGTGATGCGGCGTACAAAACGCTGTCGGCGTCGAAGAACGGTTTTAATTCCATCTGGATGATGCTTGACTCAGGTGCTCGCGGTTCAAAGGATCAGGTCAAGCAGCTCGCAGCTATGCGTGGCCTGATGGCGAAGCCCCAGAAATCACTGACAGGACAGGTGGGCGATCTGATTGAGAACCCGATCATCGCAAACTTCCGCGAGGGCCTTTCGATCCTTGAGTACTTTATTTCTACGCACGGTGCCAGGAAAGGACTTGCAGACACGGCGATGAAAACAGCCGACGCCGGTTACCTGACTCGCAGACTCGTGGATGTTTCCCAGGATGTTGTGATTGCCAGCGACGATTGCGGCACTATCCGGGGTATTTCCGTAAGTGCCATCAAGGATGGTGAGCGCGTTCAGGAGACACTGGTCGAACGCATTCTCGGCCGGGTTGCCCTTTACGATGTGGTTGATCCTCTGACAAACGAGGTTATTGTCAAGGGCGGTGAAGAGATCATTGAGGATATCGCAGAGAAAATCGCCAACACCGCGATCGATAGCGTTGACATTCGCTCTGTATTAACTTGCGAAGCCCCACGCGGCGTTTGCGCGAAATGTTATGGTCGCAATCTTGCAACGGGCAAAATGGTGGAGATCGGTGACGCTGTTGGAATCATTGCTGCTCAAAGCATCGGTGAACCTGGTACCCAGCTTACACTGCGTACATTCCACACGGGCGGCGTTGCAAGTGTCGAGTCTCAGGAGTCAAATGTCATTGCGCCGTCGGAAGGAAAATTAAAATTTGAAAATATGCACCCGCTCGTCGGCTACACCAACCGTACGACCGGAAAGCCCGAGAAAGTACTCCTGGGCCGGCATGGCGTCATTCAGATTCTCGACAAAGACAATCGCGCAATAAAGAAGATGGATGTGCCTCAAGGTGCGCATCTGCTCCTTGAAGAAGGCGCGTCGGTTAGCAAAGGTGATTTGGTTTATCAATGGGATCCCTACAACACCCTCATCCTGACTGAGTTTGGCGGCAAAGCGCGTTGGGTCGATTTGAAGAAAGACATGACGTATCGCGAGCAGACAGATGAACAGACGGGCCAGGTGGAAAAGGTGGTAATTGAGAGCGTTGATAAGAACGTGACCCCGTCTCTAGAAATCATGCAGCACGGCAAAGTGAAAAGGACTTATAACTTGCCGGTGGGCGCTCACATTGTCGTCGACGATAACGAAGAAGTTCAGTCTGGCGAGACGCTTGCAAAGAAGCCGAAGGAGCTCTCTCGAGTTCGCGACGTCACCACTGGTCTTCCGAGAGTGCAGGAATTATTTGAGGCACGTGCTCCTCAGGATCCTGCCACGGTCAGTGAAATTGACGGCTACGTCGGTTTTGGCGGGCAATCGAGAGGAACGAAAGAAGTCATCATCACGAGCGCGGACGGCAAGGACAGAAAAACATATAAAGTCTCACTGCGTCAGCACATTCTAGTACAGGAGAATGATTTTGTGATAGCCGGCGAACGATTGACTGACGGTCCAATCGATCCTCACGATATTCTAAGAATCAAAGGTCCCGCTGACGTGCAGAAATACCTCCTCGATGAGATCCAGGAGGTTTATCGGCAGCAAAATGTTACGATCAACGATAAGCACATAGAGGTGATAGTACGTCAGATGTTCCAAAGAGTACGCGTCGTTGATTCCGGCGACACGCCTTTTCTTGAGGGCGACATCGTCGACGTGCATAGGATACGTGAAGAAAATGCCGTAATCAGCAAAAGGGTTGTCGTTGCTGCCAAGGGTGATTCTAAGTACAGGGTCGGCCAGATCGTAGAGCGCGCGCTTGTCATGTCGAAGAATCGCGATCTAAGGCGTGCAAAAAAGAAAATTGCCGAGTTCCGCGATGCTGTGCCTGCAACTGCAGAGGACGTCCTCCTCGGCATAACTTCTGCCGCGCTTTCGACCGATAGTTTTATTTCAGCCGCATCTTTCCAGGAGACGACAAAGGTCTTGACGGATGCTTCAATCGAGGGAAAACTCGACAAACTGGTCGGTTTGAAAGAGAACGTAATCATTGGACAATTGATTCCGGCAGGAACCGGCTTGAAGAAATTCCGCAATCTAATTTTGACGGAAGAAGAGATGCTGGAGAAAGAGACCAAAGAAGAGGAAGAAGTTTCCCCTCAAAAAGTTGCCTCGTAGTGTGATTCAAATCTCGATGATGGGGGAGAAGAAGTTCTCTCCCCAATTTTTTGGCGCAATTTCTTGATTATTTGGATGTCATCTTTTATATTTGTTTCTCTATGATGAAGGTATGTGATTTGGAGGAAAACATTGCCGACAATTAACCAACTGATAAGGCAGGGGAGAAGAAGACTGCTTCTGAAAGGTAAGTCCCCCGCGCTTCAGGGAAACCCGCAAAAGCGTGGTGTATGCACCCGCGTTTACACCACCACCCCTAAGAAGCCGAATTCGGCTCTCCGCAAAGTTGCGCGCGTTAGACTGGTACACGGAATAGAAGTGACGGCCTATATCCCGGGCGAAGGACATAATCTTCAGGAGCACTCCATTGTTTTGATCAGAGGCGGCCGTGTGAAAGATCTCCCAGGCGTGCGCTACCACATCATCAGAGGCACACTTGATACTGCCGGTGTTACAGACAGGAAACAGGGCAGATCAAAGTACGGTGCCAAGAAGCCCAAAGCTTCAGCATAAGAATAACAAAAAGAGTTTGAAATGAGGAAAAAACGCTCTGAAAGGCGTCAGGTTGTGCCTGACCCCAAGTATAATGATGTGTTCGTTGCAAAATTCGTGAACAACATTATGGAATGCGGAAAGAAGCACCTTGCGCGCCGAGTCTTATATGACGCGCTGGATATCATCGAGCAGCGCACAAAGACTAATCCGCTTGATGTGTTCAGGAAAGCTCTGAATAATGTCCAGCCGATTATTGAGGTGAGAGCGAGAAGGGTTGGCGGAGCAACTTATCAAGTGCCAAGTGAGGTCCGTCCTGAAAGGAGCATGGCACTCGGAATGAGGTGGCTTCTCAGATATGCCCGTGAACGAAAAGATAAATCGATGTCGTTCAAGCTTGCCGCCGAAATAATAGCCGCGTCCAATGGCGAAGGAAATGCGATTAAGAAACGCGAAGATACGCACAAGATGGCGGAAGCCAACAAAGCTTTCGCACATTACAGGTGGTGATTTGTAAGTGAATAATGAATGGCGAAAAATGAATAGTGTTGGAAGGTTAAGTATATATATATGATTCGAGAGTATCCGTTAGACCGAACACGTAATATCGGCATAATGGCGCACATAGATGCAGGTAAGACAACCACTACCGAGAGAATACTTTTCTACACGGGAAAGACTCACAGGATGGGTGAAGTCCATGATGGCGCTGCAACCATGGATTTCATGGAACAGGAGAAGGAGCGCGGAATTACTATCACCTCCGCAGCAACTACCTGTTTCTGGAGAGATCACCGGATAAACATCATAGATACACCGGGGCATGTGGATTTTACTATTGAAGTTGAGCGTTCTCTCCGTGTGCTCGATGGAGCTATTGCACTTTTCTGCGCAGTGGGCGGAGTTGAGCCGCAATCCGAGACCGTGTGGCGTCAGGCAGATAAATACGGAGTCCCTCGAATTGCATTCGTAAATAAGATGGACCGCGTCGGAGCAGACTTCCTTAACGTTCTCCGGATGATGAAAGACAGACTCGGCGCGAAACCTGTTCCGATCCAGCTTCCGATAGGTGAAGGCGACCTGTTTTCAGGCGTGGTTGACCTAGTCAAGATGAAAGCTGTTATGTATAACGAAACCAATCTGGGGACGACATGGGACGAGTTTGATATTCCACACGATCTGCAGAAAACCGCACAAGAGTACAGGACAAAACTGTTAGAAGCCGTGTCTGATATCGATGATACACTCCTCGTGAAATATCTTGACGGGAAAGAGATTTCGGAACAGGAGATTATTTCAACTATTAGGAAGGCGACGATCGAGCTAAAAATTGTGCCGGTGGCTTGCGGCACCGCTTTCAAAAACAAAGGTATCCAGCGCCTCATGGATTGCGTTGTGGATTTTCTTCCTTCACCTCTCGATGTTGGAGCCGTCCAGGGGCACGACCCGAATGGCATTCAAATTTCTCGTGAGCCATCAGACGATGAAAAATTTTCAGCTCTGGCGTTTAAGATCATGACCGACCCTTACGTCGGTAAACTGACTTTCTTTCGCGTCTATAGCGGTACGCTTTCGGGAGGCTCATACGTTTTCAATACGATTACCAGAAGGAAAGAGAGAATAGGTCGGATTCTTCAGATGCATGCTAATCATCGCGAGGATATTGAAACAGCTTTCACGGGCGACATAGTTGCCGCCGTAGGCTTTAAGCACACAAAGACCGGAGATACCCTCTGTGACGAGAATGCTCCAATAATTTTGGAGAAAATGGAATTTCCTGAACCTGTTATCCATGTCGCAATAGAACCGAAAACCAAAGTCGATCAGGAGAGGCTTGGCGAGTCGCTCGTCAAGTTGACGGAAGAAGATCCGACTTTTAGGATGGCGACAGACGAGGAGACCGGCCAGACCATTATAAGTGGGATGGGAGAACTTCATCTTGAGATTATCGTCGACAGGTTGAAACGCGAATTCGGAGTTGAAGCAAATGTTGGACGCCCGCAGGTGGCATACAAGGAAACGATCAGAAAGAGAGTCACCCAGCAGGGAAGATTCGTAAGACAATCGGGCGGCCATGGCCAATATGGAGATGTCTGGCTGGAAATTGAGCCCAATGAGACTGGGAAAGGCTTCGAGTTTACGAACGCAATAGTTGGCGGTGTGATCCCGAAAGAATACATACCTGCGGTCTCCGAAGGTGTTCAAGAGGCGTTGCAAAGCGGAGTCCTCGCCGGATACCCGGTCGTAGATGTGAAAGCGAAACTCTTCGATGGATCATTTCACGAAGTTGATTCAAGTGAGATGGCTTTCAAGATTGCGGGGAGTATTGCTTTCAAAGACGGCGCCAAGAAAGCCGACCCGGTTTTGCTCGAGCCTATCATGGAGGTCGAGGTTGTTACTCCGGAGGAGTATCTGGGCGATGTCATGGGAGATCTGAATTCGCGCCGCGGTCGTATCGAAGGAATTGGTTCTCGAAGAGATGCGCAAGTCGTAAAGGCGATGGTTCCGCTTTCCGAGATGTTCGGGTATGCAACGTCGCTACGCTCCATGACTCAGGGACGCGCAATCTTCACAATGCAATTCTCGCATTACGATGAAGTACCCCGAAGCATTGCCGAGCAAATCATTGAAAAAGTCCGCGGCAAGGAGTCAGTCGCCGCATGATGAAGCCCGTGTCGGGAGTTGTGTTGTAATGGTTGGAAAAAAAATCATAAGGAGAATTTAAATGGCAAAGCAAAAATTTGACCGTAGCAAACCGCACGTCAATGTCGGAACGATCGGACATATCGACCACGGTAAGACGACTCTTACTGCCGCAATCACAATGGCTCTTTCAAAAAAAGGCTTGGCGTCGGTAAGAACTTTCGATAGCATTGATAACGCGCCTGAAGAAAAGGCACGCGGTATAACGATTGCGACTGCTCACGTTGAGTACTCGACTGCAACCCGCCACTACGCGCACGTAGATTGTCCCGGTCATGCCGACTATATCAAGAATATGATTACCGGTGCTGCACAGATGGACGGTGCGATTCTGGTGGTTGCCGCAAACGACGGTCCCATGCCGCAGACGAGGGAACATATCCTTCTGGCTTATCAGGTCGGCGTTCCGAAAATCGTCGTTTTTATGAATAAGGTCGATATGGTCGATGATCCCGAACTTCTCGAACTGGTCGAAGTCGAAGTCCGCGATCTCCTGAAGAAATACAATTTCCCCGGTGATGAAATACCGGTCATTCGCGGCAGTGCTTTGAAAGCTATGGAGGCCGGCGCTGATCCGAACGCGTCTCCTGACGATCCACGTTTCAAGTGCATCTTTGATTTGATCGATGCCGTTGATACTTACATTCCCCTGCCGAAGCGCGATATCGACAAGCCTTTCATCATGCCTGTCGAAGACGTATTCACGATCACAGGTCGTGGTACAGTAGGAACCGGTCGTGTCGAGCGAGGCAAGGTAAAAGTTGGCGAGGAAGTTGAGATCATCGGACTCGGTGCTCATAAGAAAGCAGTTTGCACGGGTGTTGAGATGTTCAGGAAGGAGTTAGATGAGGGAATTGCCGGCGACAACATTGGAGTCCTCCTTCGCGGTGTGGAAAAAGAAGAACTTGAACGGGGAATGGTTATTGCGAAGCCGGGTTCTATCACTCCGCACACGAAGTTCAATGGGCAGGTTTACGTACTGAGCAAAGAAGAAGGTGGACGACATACGCCGTTCTTCAAAGGATACCGCCCGCAATTCTATTTCCGCACGACCGACGTCACCGGCTCCGTAACCGAATTCCCTTCTGGGACGGAAATGGTCATGCCTGGTGACAACGTTGACAATCTGAGAATCGAACTCATCACTCCGATTGCAATGGAAGAAGGTCTTCGTTTTGCTATACGTGAAGGCGGACACACAGTCGGAGCAGGTGTGGTTACGAAGATTATCGAGTAAATGCATGAACGCGTACAATCGACGGAAGCGAGGTAAGTTGTGGCTGGTCAGACTATCAGGATAAAGTTAAAATCCTATGATCATGCTCTGATTGATAAGTCGGCAGAAAAGATCGTTAGAACGATAAAGTCGACGGGAGCAGTTGTTTCCGGACCGATCCCGCTGCCGACAAACAAGACGATTTACACTGTTTTGCGATCACCGCATGTCGACAAGAAAAGTCGGGAGCAATTCGAGCTTCGACAGCATAAGCGTGTCATCTACATCTATAACGCCTCTTCGAAATCGGTTGACTCACTGACAAAACTAGACTTGCCGGCAGGGGTGGACGTCGAGATGAAAGTCTGAGTCCGGATATTGAAATACCAACAAAATTTGGAATTGAGAATTCAAAATTGAGAATTGTACCATGAAGGGTTTGCTCGGCAAGAAATTAGGCATGACTAATGTTTTCGATGAGAAAGGAAATTCTATCTCCGTCACGGTTATCGAAGCTGGACCATGTCCCATTACTGCAATCAGGACAAAAGAGCGCGACGGATATGAGGCTCTGCAAGTTGCATTCGGTGAGAAAAGGGAAAGTATTGTCAATAAGCCGATGAAAGGGCATTTTGCGAAGGCCGGAGTAAAACCTGCCGCGTTGCTTGGCGAATTCGATGGATACGAAATCGGGTCGTATAAGACGGGGGACGTAATTAGTGTGGATAAGGTTTTTGCGGTCGGCGATAAGGTCTCTGTCACGGGGACTTCCAAAGGCAAAGGCTTTCAGGGTGTCGTAAAGCGTCACCATTTCGGTGGCGGCTCAGTAACTCACGGCCAGAGTGACAGGCTTCGTGCCCCGGGTTCAGTCGGCAGTTCTTCTTATCCTTCCAGAACATTCAAAGGTCTCAGGATGGCAGGAAGGATGGGTGGAAAACGTTCTACTATAAAGAATTTGAAGGTGGTCCGGTTGATCCCCGATTCAAATCTGATTTTGGTTGAAGGCCCGGTGCCGGGTCCGACAAATGGTTATGTTCAAATCTGTCACGCAAAGTGAACCTATTGGGAGAAGTGAGACGAAGATGCAATTAGAAGTTTTAAAAATTGATGGCAGCAAGACCGGAGAGAAAGTCGAGCTTTCACCTGCAATATTTGAGATTGAACCAAACGATCAGGCTATTTATCAGGCTGTTACCGCGAACCTCGCAAATTCGCGTCAGGGCACTCATAAGACAAAGATGCGGGGTGAAGTTAGAGGCGGCGGTAAGAAACCCTGGAAGCAAAAGCATACCGGCAGAGCCAGAAGCGGTTCTATACGGAATCCAATATGGGTCGGAGGCGGAACAATCTTCGGACCTCAGCCCCATGAATATGACAAGAAGGTGAACGATAAGGTCAAGATATTGGCGAAGAAGTCCGCACTTTCTTATAAGGCAAAAGATAGCGGTCTGGTGGTCGTGGAAGATTTCAATCTGACAGAGACAAAGACGAAGAGGCTTGTGGAGATATTGAATTCGCTTGGGCTAAAAGGGAAAAAAGTTCTAATGCTTCTCCCGAAAAACGATAAGTCTATTTCTCTCTCGGCAAGAAATCTGCCTGAGGTTTTCGTAAAGGAAGCTCTCGGTGCTTCTATTTATGAATTGCTCAACAACGATGTGATTGTTTTCCAGAAGGGAGCATTGGATGTCTTGCAGGATAAACTAGTCGGGGAGCCGTCATGAGTGGAATAATAATCAGGCCTCTATTGACAGAGAAGAACACTAAACTTCAGGAACGGCATCAGTATGTCTTCGAAGTGGGAACAAGAACTAATAAGATAGAAGTGGCGAGAGAAATCGAGAAGAGGTTCAATGTCAAAGTGAAGAGCATCCGTACTGTTGTTGTCAAAGGCAAGCTGATAGGTACTCTTACCAAACGCGGAAGGTTTGAGGGAAAACGCCCCACTAGAAAGAAGGCAATCGTTACCCTGATGGAGGATCAAACAATTGATTTGCTTGGGACTGCTTGACAGGTTTTGGTTGAGTCTGATAAGTAAAGGATTATGAAATGGGTTTGAAGAAATTAAAACCGACCACTCCCGCGACTCGTTTTTACACTGTCTCGACATTTGAAGAAGTGACGAAGACGAAACCGGAAAAGGCACTTGTCGCACCTTTGAAAAGCACTGGTGGAAGAAACAATCAGGGAAGGATTACTTCACGTCATCGTGGCGGTGCACGCAAAAAATATTATCGCATAATAGATTTCAAAAGAAACAAAGTGGGAATTGATGCTAGAGTTGCCGCGATTGAATACGATCCTAACAGGAATGCACGCATAGCGTTGTTGCACTACGTTGACGGAGAGAAGCGGTATATAATTGCTCCTGAAGGGTTGAAAGTCGGCGATGTTGTCCAGACTGGCGAGAAAGCGGAAATCAAAATCGGGAACGCTATGCCGTTGAAGAACATACCGGTAGGCACAACGATTTACAACATTGAGCTGAAACCCGGGAAGGGTGCTCAATTAGCGCGAAGTGCGGGAAATTCAGTTCAGCTGGCTGCCAAAGAAGGGGATTTCGCCACTCTTCGGCTTCCGTCCGGGGAGATGAGGATGATCAGGGTCGAGTGCTTGGCAACGATCGGTGTCGTCAGTAATGCAGAGTTTGAAAATATCAGTTGGGGAAAAGCCGGCCGGATGCGATGGCTCGGCGTCAGGCCCCAGTCTCGTGGCGTAGTGATGAATCCTGTGGATCATCCGCATGGCGGCGGTGAAGGAAAGTCTCCGCAAGGAAATCCGCATCCGGTTTCTCCGTGGGGTTGGAAAACAAAAGGCATGAAAACTCGCACGAAGAAAAAACTATCAAGCAAGTATATCATAAAACGTAGAAAGTAGCGGTTGAGATAATATGGCGCGTTCGGTAAAAAAAGGCGTTTTTGTAGATCCAAAACTTCTCAAGAAGATAGAGGATCTGAATAAGAAGAACCAGAAAAAGGTCGTCAAGACCTGGGCACGCGACAGCATGATCGTCCCGGATTTTGTCGGTCACACTTTTGCGGTCCACAATGGAAACAAGTTTATTCCGGTCTATATAATCGAAGCCATGGTCGGTCACAGGCTTGGTGAATTTGCGCCCACCCGCACTTTCAGAACGCACCCTGGAGTCAAGTCGGAGAAAGCCGCGACGCCCGCTGCTTAAGGAGTTGAACTAAATGGAATCACGCGCAGTAGCAAAACATATCGGATCTTCTCCAAGAAAGATGCGATTGGTCGTTGACTTAATCAGAGGCAAAAGCGTAGGACAGGCGTTATCTATACTACATTTTTCTCCGAAGCATGCGTCGAAAGATGCGGAGAAAGCAGTTCGCTCGGCGGTTGCCAACATCATGAACAGAGAAGATGTCGGCAAGGTCGATGAAGAAAGTCTGTTCGTCAAAGAGATTTTCATCGGTGGTGGCCCAGCGGCAAAAAGGGTCTTGCCCGCACCGCAGGGACGTGCATATCGAATTAGAAAAAGGAGCAACCACATTACAGTGGTCGTGGCAACTAAAGAGTGAGACTAATTTTGAAATATCCCGAATTCATCGGGAGTGGAATCATTTAGGAGGAATTTTTGGGACAAAAGACTAATCCTGTTGGTTTTAGACTTGGAATTACTCGCGATTGGGACTCGACATGGTTTGAACGCAAAGGATATTCCAAGCTGTTGACCGAAGATGAAAAAGTAAGAAGTTATTTGCGGAATCGTTTGAATAAGGCAGGCGTCTCGCGGCTGCTTATCGAGCGCAAAGGAAGCCAACTGACGGTATCGATACATACAAGCCGTCCGGGAATAGTCATTGGAAAAAGTGGTAAAGATGTGAACCAGCTTGAGGCTGAATTAAAGAAACTAACCAAGCGAGAAGCAGTAAAGATCAAGACTTTTGAGATCAAGCGTCCGGAGCTCGACGCCTATCTGGTTGCCGAAAATATCGCCACTCAACTTGAGGGACGAATAAATTTCCGGCGCGCGATGAAGAACGCCATTACTTCGGCATCGCGGATGGGAGCCGAAGGAATACGTGTGATGTGTGCCGGCAGGCTTGGCGGCGCTGAGATTGCTCGAACCGAACAGTATCGCGAAGGAAGAGTTCCCCTGCATACACTTCGTGCGGATATCGATTACGCGAGCGTGGCGGCACGCACGATCTACGGCTTGATCGGTGTCAAGGTTTGGATCTGCCGCGGCGAAGTTTATGGTCCGTTGCCGCGATAATACCAAGGAGAGACTAGAAAATGTTAATGCCGAAAAGAGTAAAATATAGAAAATCCCAACGCGGAAGGATGCGCGGCAAAGCGCAACGCGGAAGCACGGTTGCGTTCGGCGATTTCGGGTTGAAGGCACTCGAACCCGGTTGGATCACTGCCCGGCAGATTGAGGCGACTCGGGTCGCGTTGACCCGACAAATGAAGCGGGACGGCAGAATCTGGATTAGAATTTTTCCCGATAAGCCTGTAACCAAGAAGCCAGCAGAGACTAGAATGGGAAAAGGAAAAGGGATGCCGGAGTTCTGGGTGGCAGTCGTGAAACCGGGAAGAATAATGTTTGAGATAGGTGGCATAACTGCGCCGCTTGCCGAGGAAGCCATGAGGCTCGCTGCTCACAAACTTCCGATCAAGACCAGGTTTGTTTCAAGAATGGATTACGAGGGATAAGAAAATGATCAAACCCCATGAGATAAGGTCCATGCCTGAAAAAGAAATTTTGCAGCGAATAAAAGATAACGTCGAAGCCCTCAGTAGAATTAACTTTCAGAAGGCTGTAGGCGGAGAAGTTAAGAATCCGGTCCAGGTTAGATTTCTCAAGAAAGAAATTGCGAGAATGAAAACCATACTTATTGAGCGTGATTTCGAGGCTAAGAAAAAATCTTCAGCCGACAAGACTGAGGGAGGCGAGGCTGAATGATGGAGAGCTCTGTTGCGAATAGAAGCATGAGAAAAGTGAGGATCGGAAAAGTTGTCAGCAACAAGATGCAGAAATCTATCGTGGTGAGTATCGAGAGGCTTGTCCCACATCCGATCTATAAGAAGTACTCTAAAAGGACGACCACGCTCATGGTAGACGACGAAAAAAACGAAGCACATGTAGGCGACACCGTAAAGATAATGGAAACAAGGCCGCAGTCGAAAAGGAAACGATGGCGTCTTGTCGAAGTTGTCGAAAAAGCAAAGTAGGTTTATGAAATGATTCAGGAAGAGACAAATCTCGTTGTTGCCGACAATTCCGGCGCAAAGAAGGTGAGATGTATTCGTGTGCTCGGAGGTCATGACAGGAGGTATGCCGGGCTCGGAGATTTGATAGTGGTCGCTGTGAAGCAAGCAATTCCGGGAGCAGAGGTAAAGAAAGGCGACGTGTCGAAGGCCGTTGTCGTTCGTACCAAGAAAGAGTACAAAAGGTCTGACGGCACTTTCATCAGATTTGATGAGAATGCGGCGGTGCTATTGAACCCCCAGGGAGAGCCCCGAGGAACGAGGATCTTCGGGCCCGTTGCTCGGGAGCTTCGCGACAAACAATTCATGAAAATAGTTTCGCTTGCGCCGGAAGTCCTCTGAGCGGGAAGCTATAGGCAAGAAAGGTTTTAGTAATGCACGTTCATAAAAATGACATGGTCTTGGTGATCAGTGGAAACTCGCGCGGCAAGACCGGCAAAGTTCTTCGTGTCCTTCGTGACAAGGAGAAAGTGCTGGTTGAAGGTGTAAATGTGAGAAAGCGCCACACGAGGCCGACTCAAAAAATGCCCGCTGGTGGAATACTTGAGCGTGAAATGCCGGTCCATGCGTCCAACGTCATGGTGATTTGCCCAAAATGCAACAACGCAAGCCGGATCGGCTACGCGACCGTCGCTGGGCCGGCTGGTCGAAAACAGAAAATGAGAGTTTGCAAGAACTGCAATGAAATGTTTTAATTGTTCGAAGGACCCATCCGGGAAGTTTTGAAAATGACAAAAGAGAAAATCGAAAACAGCACGAAAGAGAATCCTCCGTCCGAACGGATACCTTCGGAAAAAGAATCGACAGCGGCTGATTCTCAAAGCGAGAAGGTGGAGAAGAAGAAGAAGCCTGCTCAGGTTCAGACAAAGGGGGCAAAAGCCGAAAAGTCTAAACCAAAACCGCGGCAAGCCGAAGAACCACCGGAGCCGAAGGTTGCGCCGCGCTTATTTGAACTTTATAAAAAAGACATCGTACCGGCTCTCATGAAGAGATTCGGTTACCAGAATGTCATGCAGGTGCCTAAGCTTGAGAAGATTTCGGTCAATTGCGGAGTTGGCGCCGCAACTCAGGATCCGAAGATTCTTGAAACGGTTGCACGGGAATTAACCATAATTGCCGGACAGAAACCTTCTATCAGAAAGTCTAAGAAGGCAATATCGAACTTCAAGCTTCGTGAAAATATCGCGATCGGCTGTAAAGTAACTTTGCGAAAGGAAAAAATGTTTGAGTTCATGGATCGCTTGATCAGTCTCGCGATTCCGCGTGTCCGTGACTTTCGTGGAGTACCCGACAAGTCCTTTGATGGACGCGGTAATTATACGCTTGGGCTCAAAGAGCAAATAATTTTCCCGGAGATCGATGTTGACAAGGTCGAGAGAATTTTTGGCATGGACATTACTTTCGTGACTACTGCAAGAACCGACGAAGAAGCATATGAGTTGTTGAAAGGTTTCGGTATGCCTTTCAGGAAACGTGAAGTGTCCGAAGGTGCCTTCGGAAAAGCTGCTTAATTTCAAAAGGAGTGTTTGAGTGGCGCGAACCGCAATGATCGTTAAGGCTCAAAGAGAGCCAAAGTACAAAGTAAGGAAACACAATCGCTGCTCGATTTGCGGCAGACCGAGAGCATATTATCGCAAGTTCGGCGTTTGCCGTATATGTTTCAGGAAGTTAGCGCTGGAAGGTTTCATCCCCGGTATTAAGAAAGCAAGTTGGTAATTTAATTTAGGAGTGGAAGTCGATGTCGATGACTGACCCTGTAGCTGATTTTCTCACAAGGTTGAGAAATGCGGCAATTGCACGCCAGCGGAGAGTTGATGTGCCGGCGAGCAATTTGAAGAAAGCTATTACGAAGATCCTCTTGGAGCAGCACTACATAGATAAATACAGCGAGCTCGAATCCGCTTCATCGCCTCAGAGTGGAATCCCTTCAAGACAAGGGACCATCAGGATTTATCTCAAGTATTACAATGGCCGGCCGGTTCTTACTGGTTTGAAACGCGTTTCTGTTCCAGGGCGCCGAGTCTACGCTGGTGCCGCCGAGCTCCCACGTGTCCTTAATGGCCTTGGAGTCGCTATCGTTTCGACCAATAGAGGTGTCATGACGGACAAGGATGCGCGTCGTCTTAATGTCGGCGGTGAAGTTATTTGTTATATATGGTAATTGTAAGGAGTCTCTAAAGTGTCACGAATTGGTAAAAAGCCCATCACCGTTCCGAAAGGAGTGACGGTGCAGGTTTCCGGAAGCGAAGTAAAGGTGAAAGGGCCGAAAGGTGAACTGTCGGCAACTCTTCATCCTGATATCTCGGTAGAGATAAAACCAGAAGAGGTGAACGTCAAAGTGAACGGCTCCGATAATTTTCATAACGCGCTTCATGGGTTATGGAGGGCGTTGCTGAACAACATGGTGAACGGCACAACAAGAGGCTACGAAAGAAAACTCGAAATCGTAGGGGTCGGATACCGCGCCGAGATGAAAGGATCCAACATTCAGATGACACTCGGATTCTCGCATCCAATTCTTTTCAAGCCGCCGAAAACAATAAAGATCGAAACGCCGTCTCCCACAAATATTGTTATCTCGGGAGTTGACAAGCAGCTTGTCGGACAGATTGCCGCGAAGCTGAGATCTTTCCGTCCACCTGAACCATATAAAGGCAAAGGAGTTAAGTACGAAAACGAGTACATCCGTCGTAAGGCTGGCAAAGCTGCAGCGGCGGCCAAGTAGAATCTTTGTCCAATGGACCATTTGTTGGAGGTTTGATTAGATGGGACGTCTCGAAGTAAAGAAAGAACGGCGCGAAAGAGCCAAACGAGGACTCCGTAAGAGGATCAGAGGGACATCAGATCGCCCTCGACTGGTCGTCTTCCGAAGTCTAAAACATATTTATGGCGCGATTGTCGATGACAGTAATGGAAAGACAATTCTTCAAGTGTCAAGTTTGAATAAAGAGATTGCGGAGGCTGTGAAGACCGCAAAGGGAAAGACAAACGTGAGCAAAATCGTCGGTGTGGCGCTTGCTAAAAGAGCAATTGAGAAGAATATCCAGCAGGTGGTTTTTGACAGGGCTGGGCGTCTGTACCATGGCCGTCTGAAGGCATTTGCAGATGGTGCCCGTGAAGGCGGACTAAAGTTTTGATCAGGAGCAAAAAGACTTGGAAATGAAAGCAAAGTATCTCAAAAGTGCCCAAAGGGTGAAACCGGACCAAACGGAACTCAAGGAGAAAGTGGTCCATATCAACCGTGTTGCGAAGGTCGTGAAGGGCGGAAGGCGCTTCAGCTTTAATGCGATTGTCGTTGTCGGTGATGGAAAAGGAAGCGTAGGTGTCGGTCTCGGCAAGGCAAACGAAGTCAACGACGCGATCAGCAAAGGAGTCGATGACGCTAAGAAAAACGTGGTCCGTGTGGCGGTGCTCAAGGGAACCGTCCCCCATGAGATTGTCGGAAAGTTTGGCGCTGCAAAGGTTCTTCTGAAACCAGCCTCGCCAGGTACCGGTGTCATTGCGGGCGGCGGTGTACGCGCCGTTCTGGAATCCGCCGGAGTCCAGGATGTTCTGACGAAATCTTTGGGCTCGTCAAATCCACACAACGTGGTCAAAGCGACGATGCGAGCCCTCTTGGCCCTTTCAGACCCGAACATGGTTTCGGAAAGAAGGGGAATTCAGAAAAGGGATATGTTTCCCGACAAGCCTGCGGCCTCGAGTCCTGAGCCGCCCATCATGTCCGCGTCACATGAACCAATAACAAAAGATTAGGCCATGGACGAATTAAGGGAATCTGTGAAGGTGACGAAATGAGCGATGCAAAGAGAATTAAGATCACGCAGATCAGAAGCACAATTGAGAGACCTGAGCCTCAGAAGCGTACCATCAAGGCGCTTGGATTGGGAAAAATCAGAAAGTCGGTTGTTAAGTCAGATACACCTCAAATAAGAGGAATGATTTCGAAGGTTCAACATCTTGTCAAGGTAGAAGAGGTTTAGGAGCTTTTAGATGAACATTCTCGGAAATTTGAAATATGCACCGGGCGCAAGGAAAAAAGTCAAGCGGCTGGGCCGCGGTGTCGGATCTGGACACGGCAAGACAGCGGGCAAAGGTCACAAGGGCCAGCGATCAAGATCGGGAGATCAAATCAGACCATGGTTTGAAGGCGGCCAGATGCCTCTCAATCGCCGGATTCCAAAATTCGGCTTCAAGAGTCCTTTCCGCGTTGAGTTCCAGGTGGTCAACGTTTCGACGCTCGGGAAATTGGCCGACGACGGTAAGTTGCCAAACGGCGTTGTGACGCCTGAAGTCCTGTATAAACTTGGCGCCGTGTCCAAGAAATCCGTGCCGGTGAAAATTCTGGGTGATGGTGCACTGACAAAAAAACTAGATGTTTCAGCGAATGCTTTCAGCGAATCGGCGTCAAAAAAAATTGAATCGGCGGGTGGCTCTATCAGGAAGATTTCGGAGTTTCCCGCAGAAAAACAGAATGAGTCATAACAAATGTCACGACTAACCGACAGCCTGAGAAACATATTCAAAGTCGAGGATCTGCGGAAAAGGATTCTCTATACCGCGGGCTTGCTTATTGTGGTACGCATTGGGGCGCATATCACCTTGCCGGGTGTTGATGCTTCGCTATTAGCAGAGTCCGTTCGCAGTCAGTCCCAGAACACTCTTTTTGGGCTTTATGATTTGTTTGCTGGCGGCGCGTTCCAGAATGCAGCGTTGTTCGCCGAAGGCATTATGCCTTACATAAGCGCGTCGATAGTCATACAGTTACTCGGTGCGGTGGTCCCATATTTCCAGAAGCTGCAAAAAGAAGGAGAGGAAGGTCATAAAAAGATCACTCAATTGACCCGTTACGGCACCGTACTTATTGCCGCTCTGCAGGGCTGGGGAGTTAGCGTCAGACTTCAGAGCATGGTGGCGACCGGCGGACTTCCTGTCGTTCCAGAAGCTGTTCGGGGACTTGGATTCACAATCTCTACGGTTATTGTTTTGACGGCAGGCACAATTTTCATGATGTGGCTCGGCGAGCAAATGACCGAAAAAGGGATCGGGAATGGAATATCCCTGATAATTACGATAGGCATTATCGCGAGATTTCCCAATGCTGTTTTGGATGAGTATCAGCTTGTCAGCTCTGGCACTCGCGGAATTATTTCGGAGTTTGTGATAGTTGTTCTCATGATTGCCATCATAGCTTCCATCATCTACGTCTCTGTGGGCACCCGCAAAGTCCCCGTTCAATACGCCAAGAGAGTTATCGGTCGCAAAGTATATGGCGGAGTGACGCAGTACATTCCGATCCGTGTCAATACCGCAGGGGTGATGCCCATTATTTTCGCCCAATCTATCATGTTCGTTCCGCAGACGATACTGACGTTTTTTCCGGAAAATGAGTTTATGCTGAGCATATCTGGATATTTTTCATACACATCATGGGTGTATTCGTTCATCTATGCACTGATGATCATCTTCTTTACATATTTTTACACTGCTATCGCTTTTAATCCGAATGACGTTGCGGACAACATGAAGAAGCAAGGCGGATTTGTACCCGGGATAAGACCAGGACAGCATACCGCAGATTTTATAGATAACATCCTGACAAAAATCACTTTGCCGGGATCCATTTTTCTGTCAATCATCGCCATCCTTCCGGCGTTTATGACCAGGTTTGGCGTAAGTTCATCATTTTCATCGTTCTTTGGAGGGACGAGTTTGTTGATCATCGTACAGGTTGGACTTGACACGGTCCAGCAGATGGAGTCACAGCTCGTAATGCACCACTATGACGGATTCATGAAGACGGGAAGATTGAAGAGCCGTCGTTACTCTTGACGGGTTATGATTAATGTTAAGACGGCGCGCGAAATTGATCTGATGCGCGAGGTTGGAAAAGTAGTTGCCGGAATTCTAGACGTGGTGGGAAAACACGTTGAGCCCGGAATTTCGACAAAAGAATTGGATCAGTTGGCGGAAGATTATGTTCTTTCACAAGGTGCGAAACCCGCTTTCAAAGGTTATGGGTTCGATCGGAGGAATCTTTTTCCTGCCACAATTTGTCTGTCGATTGATGACCAGGTCGTTCACGGAATTCCGGGGACCCGCAAGTTAGAAGCAGGACAGCTTCTCTCGGTTGATGTCGGCGCGTTGAAGAATGGATATTATGGAGATGCCGCAAAGACATTCCCGGTTGGAGAGATTTCCGCGGAGAAGAGAAAGCTAATGGCGGTAACCGAGAAGGCTCTTCATCTTGGAATCGAGAATGCCCTAGCAGGAAATCATCTCGAAGACATTTCCTCCGCCATCCAGGAATATGTCGAGGAGAACGGGTTCTCGGTTGTTCGAGACTTGGTAGGACATGGAATCGGAACAAAACTCCATGAAGACCCATCGGTTCCCAATTTCGGCAAGAAAGGGAAAGGGCCGTTGCTGAGAAATGGAATGACGCTCGCAATTGAGCCGATGGTTAATGCGGGAACGTACAAAGTTTTTACGGCGAAAGATGGATGGACAGTTTATACTTCAGACGGTAAACCGTCGGCCCATTTTGAACATACAATCGCCATAACTGATGGAAAACCAGAAATCTTGACGTTATTAAATGGCTAAACAAGGTCAAATTAAGGTAGACGGAACAATTACAGAAACTCTGCCGAATGCGACTTTCCATGTGAAATTGGAAAGCGGTCATGAGATATTGGCACACATCTCGGGGAAAATGAGAATGAATTTCATAAAGATTCTGGTCGGAGATAAGGTCACGGTAGAGCTTTCACCGTATGATCTTACTAGAGGTAGGATTATTTACCGTTACAAATAAGAATTTTGAGTTCCTTAAATTTTTAGCGAGAAAATGAAATGAAAGTTAGAGCATCTGTCAGAAAATTGTGTGATAACTGCAAAATAATAAAGCGCAAGGGCGTCGTTAGAGTTATTTGCAAGAAGAATCCGAAACATAAACAACGTCAAGGTTGATAGTGACAGCAGTGAATAATGAAGGGTTTGTGGCGTCCGTTCTATCACTTTTTAATCAAGGAGAATTAAGTTGGCGAGAATTGCAGGAGTCGATTTACCCAAAAGCAAAAGAGTCAGTTACGGTTTGACTTATATTTTCGGGTTAGGTCATTACTCTGCTTTGCGAATACTGGACAAGGCAGGCGTCGATTCAATGAAACGTGTCGGTGAGTTGACCGATGAGGAAGTTGCAAGAATTCGGCAGGTGATTACCTCTGACTACAAGGTTGAAGGTGCCCTGCGGAGCGAGACCCAAATGAACATCAAGCGATTGATGGACATTGGAAGTTATCGCGGGCTGAGACATCGCAAGGGGCTTCCCGTGCGAGGCCAGCGGACTCGGACAAATTCCCGGACCCGCAAGGGAAAGAGACGGACAGTTGCCGGGAGGAAAAAGACTTTAGCAAAGAAGTAAAGAATAGGAGTTTTTGATTTGGCAAAGGTTGCAGGCAAGAAGCGGAAAAAGACATCGGTTGATGCTCACGGAATTGCCCACATCAGGGCGACATTCAACAACACGGTTGTGACGCTCACAGATATTTACGGGAATGTCGTATCATGGGCATCAGCCGGTAAGATGGGAATGAAAGGTTCTAGGAAGAGCACTCCTTTTGCGGCTCAGATGGCCGCTGAAGCGGCGGCGAAGGAAGCGACAAATCTGGGTATGAAGAAGGTGGAAGTGCTTGTGAAAGGTCCCGGTTCAGGCCGTGAGGCGGCTATAAGGTCATTGCAAACAGGCGGTCTTGAGATCACAAGCATACGCGACGTTACCCCGATTCCGCATAATGGTTGCAGACCTCCAAAGAGACGCAGAGTTTGATTAAAAATTTTTCGGAGTAGTAAACTGAGCCGTGATGAACATGATTGACAAAAAGAAGGTAGAATAATTAATGGCAAGATATGTCGACGCAAGTTGCAGGCTTTGCAGGAGAGAACGGCAAAAGCTGTTTCTCAAAGGGGTCAAGTGTTACACCAACAAGTGTCCGCTCGAAAGGCGTAATTACGCACCGGGTCAACACGGACTCCGAAGAAGAATAAAAGTAAGCGAGTATGGCGTGCAGCTTCGTGAAAAACAGAAGGTGAAGAGAATCTATGGAGTGTTTGAGCAACAATTCAGAAGATACTTCGAGATGGCAACTCACCAAAAAGGGAGAACCGGCGAAAACCTGTTGAAACTTCTTGAGCGCAGGCTTGATAACGTTTTGTACAGAATCGGTTTTGCTCCATCGAGGAAGTCAGCCAGACAGCTCTGTCCTCCATGGCCACTTTTTGGTCAACGGTAGAAGAGTAGATGTCAGCTCCTTCCTTCTCAAAGCGGGCGATGTAATCAAGGTGGCGGAGCGGAGCAACCAGGTCGATACCATCCACTCTTCTTTAAAGCGAGTGAAGGACGGAATGTTGCCGTCATATTTGCAGCTCGACAAGGCACAGCTTACCGGCATATTCCTGCAGGTTCCGGAACGTGCGGAAATCCCGCTTCCGGATGTCAACGAACAACTAATCGTCGAATTGTATTCTAAATAACTTTAACAGTGAAGAGTTAGAAACGAATAGTTGATAGTGAAAAGTACACCATTCACTTTTCACTATTCGCTTTCCACTTAATATTAAGAGGTAAAAATCTAATGAGCGCCGTGAAATTGCAAATGCCTGAAACAATAGTTTTAGATCAGTCAACTTATAGCAACAATTTTGGCCGGTTTTTCGTAGAGCCGTTGGAACGCGGCTTCGGAACCACGTTGGGAAATTCATTTAGAAGAGTCCTTCTATCTTCAATTCCTGGTTGGGCATTTACCCATTTCAGGATTCCCGGTGCTCTTCACGAGTTTTCAACGATAAAAGGTCTGTCGGAAGATTTGGTCGATTTCACCTTGAACTTAAAAGGTGTGCGCATCAAGCTTATCGACAAAAAGTTGAACAAGATAAATCTTAAGCTAAAGGGTCCAATGGACTTCAATGCCGAGGAAATTCAAAAACAGTATCCCCAAATTGAAGTCCTTAACCCTGAGCACCATGTCGGGACGTTGAGTGACTCTAAGGAAATAGAAATTGAATTGCGCATCGGAAGGGGAAAGGGTTATGAGCCCGCGGAAGATCACAAACTTGCCGAAGCGCCTGAGGATTTGATCTCTATCGATGCACTGTTTTCTCCCATTAGGAACGTCAGATTCTTTGTCCAGCCGATCGGTGTCGGCGAAAAAACGACGCTCGAAAAGTTGACGGTCGAGGTTGAGACTGATGGCTCGATAACTCCGGAGGATGCACTGACTACAGCAGCAAAGATGCTCCAGGATCATGTCCAATTGTTCTTGAACCTCGGAATTCACCAGGAAGCTTCAGAGGAGAGTTCGGCTGCGGAAGAAGAGGAAGCGCGGATCAGAAAACTCTTGAAGATGTCGGTGGACGAGCTTGAGCTCTCGGTTCGCGCCCACAATTGCTTGAAAGCCGCGAACATACATACTATTTCTGAATTAGTGAACAAGGACGAGGCGGAACTTCTTCGCTTCAGAAACTTCGGGCGAAAATCATTAGCGGAACTTGCAGAGAAAATCGGCAGCATGGGTTTGAATTTCGGAATGGACATCAGCAAGTATTTGAAAGACGACAACGAGTAATCGGAGCTTATTGGAATGAGACATCTGAACAAGGGAAGAAAACTAAAAAGAACAGCGAGCCATCGGAAAGCTTTGATGGAATCACTGTCAACGAGTTTGATACTGTACAAGCAGGTTAGAACAACTCTCGCCAAGGCCAAGGAAATGCGTCTCTTCGTCGAGCCTCTGATCACGAAAGCAAAGACTGACAACGTCGCTGCTCGGAGGAATGTTTCAAAGTTCATAAAAGATCGTGAGGCAGTGAAGATTCTTTTCAGTGAAGTTGCACCGAGAGCCAAAGACAGGCCGGGTGGATATACTCGAGTCATAAAGTTGGGGCAGCGCCACGGCGACGGAGGCGAGGTGGCAATCATCGAGCTGGTAGACTTCAACGCGGCGGACGAAGCCGAGAAACGCAGGAAACCAGCCAAGGAAAAAGAGGGTCAGGCGAAGGAAGCGAAACCGGAAAAGAGCCCTCCAGCGCAGGAAACAAAGGCAGTATCCGCTCCGGCTCAACAATAACCCCCCACTCTCGCTTCCAACTGAAACAGGGGATCAAAAAAGCTCAGTTTTACTCCAGATCGGCAGCAGTGCACCATGGCAAAAGCTGACACCCCTATACATTGAAATTTTACCAGTTTCTTGTTAAATTTTAATGTTGAAACATTAACGGGGATGTGACCTTATGAAGATTGATGCAGCAAAGTTTGTTACCAGTGCTGTGGACTATACGCAAGTACCAGACACCGATTTGCCGGAGATTGCATTTATCGGAAGGTCAAACGTCGGCAAATCTTCCCTAATAAACAAGCTCTGCAATAAGAAGAGTCTTGCACAGGCAAGTTCGACTCCCGGGAAAACCCGCTCGCTGAATTTCTTTCTAATAAACGAGGAGCGCTACTTTGTAGATCTTCCTGGGTACGGCTATGCGATTGCGCCTGAACACATGAAATCAAGTTGGGCTAAACTTGTCGAGACTTACCTTCAAGACCGAAAGCAGCTGAAACTCGTGATCCAGATTCTTGATGCGCGGCATGAACCGATGGAGCTGGACAAAATCATGATCGGCTGGCTTGAGTTTTACAAAATCCCTTATGTCATTGTCATGACGAAAGCTGACAAGCTTTCGCAGAACAAAATGAATACGCATATGGCCCGCGCAAAGGCGCAGCTACCAAATCTGAAATTTTGTCAATGCTTCTTACCCTTCTCCGCCCTATCGGGTCAGGGCCGTCCTGAGCTTGTCAAGCTGATAGACGACTTCACGGAACCAAAAGACTGATCGAGATTCTTCGAATCTCAGCATTTATCGAATTGTTGTCCTGAGCTTCTGAGCTCTCAATACTCTAATTCTGTGAATTAAGACTCGCCTTCTCCACCGCCATTATCTTGGCGATCATCCATGCCACTATGCAAAGCCCGATCACAAAGGTGGCGAGAAATATTATCATCGGACTCCATTGCGTGTTCACAATCTCTTTTGAAACATCTCGGTACCGAGAAAGCTCCGTATTCTGAACCCACTGTCTGCTGATTGCGTTCATGCTCAGAACGACAACCTGGCCAATAGCAGCAAGGTTGGTGAGATTCTTCCTCGGGTTTTTTCGCTGCAAGAGCAATGCAATCCACACTGGTGCTGGAGAAATCGCAGTGAGAAGAAAGATCAAGTACATGAGCGGATTTCCGTGCAGCTGATCGAGCGTGTAATTGTCGATCGTTCCGAAGATGTACCAGCTTCCCATGATTGCGAACCAAGCCATACCGAGCGTGAAAAATCCAAAGGCAAATTTTCCCGCCCACGCCTTATACTCGGTGGATGTAGATGATCTCTTGAAGTAAAAGGCATCAATCGCGATGAAGACCGAAGTTGTCATCATTGCTATTCCAAACATCATAAGCCATCTGGGAAGCAATGTGGGATCCGATATGTTCAATGCCTGGCCAGTAACTGCTCCTGCTACGTTCGTCCGATCAAATATTTTTGTCCATTCGTTCAGGTTCGCCATGAGGCTGAAATTATTTGCAAAAAGAAATCCGATCAGGATGAACAGAACTGAGCTTACCCAGGCCGCAATAATTGCGAATCTTGTGTTCTTGTCATTTCTCACACTCAACGAGTAGACATAAACTCCATAATAGGCGAAGATGAGGAAGAAGATCACGCTTAACCATGACCACCCCATCAAAATTCCGGCTGGATAATAGAATTGGTGGTAACCGACTTGCGTGAAGAGGAGGGGGACAATTCCGAGGTTGACTCCAATTGCGACTATCACTGGCATGCTTCGGGAGAGACGATTAGCGAGTTCCTGAGGGTGGCCCTTTCCGAAAGTCGCAAAGATGGCGATGAGGAGCATACCTGCATACCAGATGTTCATCGGAATCATGTGCAGAACAAACCCAAGAACTTTAAAAAAAGTTATGAACCAAAACGGAGCGGGATTCCCCAGCGGTGAAGAAGGCGCTATAAGATCTTGCGGATTCATTTCTCGTAGCCCCCTTTCCTCATTTGCGTCAAGTCAGATGTTGATCGCGTTGTCTGCCCGGAAAACTTCATACCTTCGGGCGAGCCGAAGGAGATATGGCCAAGATATTTTGTGAGTAACATGGCCTCTTCTTTGGTTCCGCACCATGGTGGCATGAAATAATGCGCTTTGTCCAGATGAGTCACGACCGTGTTGATCATGCTTTCGGTCCAACCGCGTGTGTATTCAGAAACACCGGAAAAGCCGTCTTCCGAATGACAATTGTTGCAATGGTACTGAAAAAGCACCCTGCCGAGAGCAAGCTGGTCGGCTTCGGGCAATTGCAGCAATTCTGCGTTGTCTATGTTTCCGTCCGAGCCTATGACCTGTGGATAGTGAGCTTTGACAAACTCTTTTGTCCATATGCCGCCGTTAAGATAGCCTGTCGTTTGGAGTTTAGGGATCATCAGATGTAAGAACGTTGTTACCGACAACGTAGTTGTAGATGATGTAAGGCTTGCGAACACCTTCCCGGATAAATTCTCCGGTTGCAGTCGCGGCAATTCCAATGGCAAAGTACAGTATTGCGAATCCCGGATTGACCCAGCCGGGATTCCTGTGAGGGCCGAAATAGAGCATGAAAAAAACAATTGCGGATGCTGCAAAGACAAGCGCTGTCAGGACATTCAAAGCGCTCGCCCCTGCTAATGCGGCTCTGCTGCTTGCCGGAAGATTCGTGTACCACCATGCGCCTCCCACTGACACCAGAAGAGCCCCGACCATCGCCCAATTGGCGGTTCGCTTTTCAACCAGAGCTCGCAGATTTAGATCATGTTTCAATTTGAAGGCGGCGTGCAAATAAATGTAAAGGGAAGCCATCAAAAGAGACGCCCCGCTTCTTGAGACAATCTGCGGAATTGTCTGCGGATTGAAGAAAGCAACCCACATTCCTTTTTCCGGCGTCCAGGTCCCGATATCAAGCTGGAATGCTGTTATCCCCGTTATGAGGACAAGGCTCAAGTATGCTGAGACGGCATAAATCCATCCCACAATCCTGTGGGTTCTCGGATCTAATCTTCCCCAATAGTAGAAAAAGATAAATGCCGAGGAAATCTCCAGCAGAAAACAAACATACTCCGTGGCCCACCCGAAAACGAAAATATGTATCAAGGATTCCGTGGCAAGTGGAGACGATAGGCCAATAATCCACCAGATCCCGACTCCGGTTATCGCGCCGAAAACGACCGTGATGAGAATAAAGAAAAATGTGTGGGACCTTAAGTAATCAAGAAGAGATTTGTTGTTGACCTTGTAAGCGTAGGAGACTTCTCCTGCCAATACTATTCCCCCGCCAACGGCATACAACGATGTAAAGATATGAACCGTGGCGATTAGTGCAATGAGCATCGGGGAAGTCAGATAAGGTACGTACCACCATGGATAGTGCATTCAATCCTCCAGAGGAATTCAATGTCCAAGTAATATTATGAGCTTGTTCTGCGAAGCTTTGCCGCCGTGCTGCCGAACATCACGGGACGACATCCGTCGGCCGGACATCCCTGAGAAAGTTACACGTCTGTAAAGCATTTGCGGAGAGGGAGGGATTCGAACCCTCGATACCCCGAAGGGTATTCCGGTTTTCAAGACCGGTCGATTCAACCACTCTCGCACCTCTCCATTCAAATTGTTGTCGCTTCCGCTGTATTTATCTTTGCCGAAAGGAGCGGAAGTGCCAACTTTGGCTTTCACGGCGCCAACTGAGTGTCCAGTTTAGTGCCCACCATGATACCAACTGATTCTATTCTCACTTCACAAAGAACGATTGCCCTTCGCGTCATTCCGGCACTTCCGATGCCGTGCAATTCACTGAAGGGCAATTATCCGAAACTTGTATGGGTCGCCGAAAGTCTTGAAAGACCTCAATTGCTCAGATAAATTACAAAAGAAATTTGCCTGATACAATTTGAGATAAGTCGGACTTCCCCTTTTGTCTGAAAGGTGAATCCCCCTTTACACTTCGACAAAGAAGATCACACTGCAACGCTATTTGAGTAGCACCATCTTCTTCGTTGAAACAAATCTTTCTCCATCTGACGCCATGGCATCAATGCGATAGAGGTAAACTCCGCTTGAGTACCGTGACATATCCACGCTCTGGCTGTGGCTGCCTGCACCCACCCGTCCCAAATGAAACTCCTGAACTCTCTGTCCAAGAACATTGAAGACATCGAGCTTCACCCCGGAGTTTTCTTTCAGGTCGAACCTGATTATTGTGGTCGGATTGAAAGGATTAGGATAATTTTGTTCCAGCGAAAACCTGCCTGGTAATTCTGTCCCAGTCGCTTCGTGCACCGCGGTCATTTCCGACAGCGGCCGCCGCCACACGCCGCCGTATAAAGTACCTGCAAAAATATTACTGTCGCCGATGGCAAGCGCAAGAACATCGTCGCTGGTCAAGCCGTTATCGACGGAACTCCAGTTCCTGCCGCTGTTAGCCCAAAGATAAACGCCGCCGCCATCAGCGCCTGCAAAAATATTACTGCCACTGATGGCAAGAGCATGAACCCAGGTGTCGCTCAAGCCGTTGTTGACGTCAGTCCAGCTCGTGCCGCTGTTAGTCGAAAGAACAACCCCGCCGGCCAGACTGCCTGCAAAAATATTACTCTCGCTGACGGCAAGAGCAACAATAGTACCAACAGGATAGCTTTCGACCAAGCCGGAATCGACGGCAGTCCAGCTCGTGCCGCTGTTAGTCGAAAGATAAACCCAGCCGCCATAAGTGCCTGCAAAAATATCACTGCCGCTGACGGCAAAAGCATAAACACTACTGTTGGTCAAACCGGAATCGACGGCAGTCCAGCTCGTGCCGCTGTTAGTCGAAAGAAAGACACTACCATCAGTGCCTGCAAAAATATTACTGCCGCCTGCCCCATTGGGGCTGACGGCAAGAGCATGAACAGTCCTGTTGGTCAGGCCGGAATCGACGGCAGTCCAGCTCATGCCGCTGTTAGTCGAAAGAAAGACACCACCATCAGTGCCTGCAAAAATATTACTGTCGCTGACGGCAAGAGCAGTAACATAGCTGTTGGTCAAACCGGAATTGACACCTGTCCAGCTTGTGCCGCTGTTAGTCGAAAGAAAGACACCACCATCAGTGCCTGCAAAGATACTACTGCCGCCTGCCCCATTGGGGCTGACGGCAAGAGCATGAACATTGCTGTCGGTCAAGCCGTTATTGACGGCAGTCCAGCTCGTGCCGCTGTTAGTCGAGAGAAAAATCCCGCTTTCAGTGCCTACAAAGATACTACTGCCGCCTGCCCCATTGGGGCTGACGGCAAAAGCATAAACATAGCTGTTGGTCAAACCGGAATCGACGGCAGTCCAGCTCGTGCCGCTATCGGTCGAACGAAAAATCCCACCAGTAGCAGTGCCTGCAAAAATATTGCTACCGCCTGCCCCATTGGGGCTGACGGCAAGAGCAGTAACAGAGCTGTTGGTCAAGCCGGAATCGACGGCAGTCCAGCTCGTACCGCTGTTAGTCGAACGAAAAACGCCGCGATAATTGCCTGCAAAAATATTACTGCCGCCTGCCCCATTGGGGCTGACGGCAAAAGCATTAACACCGCCGCCGGTCAAACCGGAATCGACGGCAGTCCAGCTCGTGCCGCTGTTAGTCGAAAGACAAACGCCGACATCAGTGCCTGCAAAAATATTACTACCGCTGACGGCAAGAGCAGTAACACCGAGGTAGGTCAAGCCGGAATCGACGGCAGTCCAGCTCGTGCCGCTATTAGTCGAAAGATAAACCCCGGCATTAGTAGTGCCTGCAAAAATATTACTGCCGCTGAAGGCGAGAGCATAAACATAGCTGTCGGTCAAGCCGTTATTGACGGCAGTCCAGCTCGTGCCGCTGTCAGTCGAAAGATAAACGCCTCCAAGAGTGCCTGCAAAAATATTACTGCCGGTGACGGCAAAAGCATTAATGCAGCTGTTGGTCAAGCCGTTATTGACGGCTGTCCAGCTCGTGCCGTTGTTAGTCGAAAGGTAAACCCCGGCATTAGTAGTGCCTGCAAAAATATTACTTCCGCTGGCCGCAAGGCAATTGACCAAACCAGGGGGTCCACTTGTCGGCACCCATTGTCCTTGAGATTCGCTGGCTGAAGCAACGATAGCACAAAGTAAAATAATTAGGAGATGGGAATATCTCATCGCATAATTCTCCCTAATTTTAAATGCTTTCTTACGTCCAGTTCTTACAACTACATGCTTGCCGGGGGTGTCCTTCTGTAGATGACGTAATTGAGTCCGAACTGGATCGGGTGCGTGTACTCGCCTGCTCTCAGACTCTGGAGCTGATCTTGGATTTCATCTCCGTACATGTGAATATCCACAGAACCCATGCTACCACCCTTTGCCACCGTGGGAGAGATCGAATATTTCTTGGCTACGGATTCGAAGTTGCCGCCAGCCTGCAGTGCCGCATAAGCAGAATCTGCGTCGGCTAAATTCGTGCACATGATTTCCGCTAGGTCCATCATCAAGGGCGGGGCTGGCACAACGTGAGCAAGCTGCGATATTTTTAGCTGGATCGGCTTGCCTTCAGACATAGCTGGAGAATACTTCCATTGAAGAATACACTTCACGGCTGCTGAATCCCATTGAGGGTCACCGGTGGAGTTTTTCAGTTCGGCGTAAAGAACTTTGCCTTCTTTGCTAATTAGCAGCTCCATTTTCAAATTAAAGTCAGCCGGATTAATTCCTTGCGGGGGAGCAGGGAGCGCGCTCTTTTCAATCAGCGTTGGTGGAGTAATCTCAGAAGCCGTTTGTCCGAACATGGCGCAACCGACATAAAGAACCGCTGGTGACAACAAGGAAAGTAGAAGAAGTTTTGACCCTGACATAAGAGTCTCCTTTCTTTAATTATTATTTTCACAATACTAATAAATGCTTTTAAAAGCAACTCGTCCGAGACCTCACAGGGCGGGATTAAAACGACCAACAAGAATTGGTGATTATATATTTCACAAAACAAACAAATGGAAATCAGAACCACGAATAACACGAATAAATCATAGGAAACCATGGATACCACGCCTGCGTGCTGAAGCACCCTTCGGCGCGCAAGCACGAATAGAACATATTCGTGCAATTCGTTTTGAAGAAGAGAGAACTATTTGTGTGATTCGTGTTTAAAATCCTTTCTTGCGGTTGGTTTGTCAAGTATACAATCACTCAAGAATTCTATTGACCTATAATTATTTCCAGAAATTCATCTGGACCTTCGATAACAAGAAAGAAAACTATTCGAAGAATTTCGATCGGAAACATGTATCAGGACGTTTTCGACATCGGATTTTTCCTCGAAGTTTATAGTTGAATAGATTTCGGTTATATCTTCACAAGTATTTTTCGAAAAACACGAGACTTCTCCGTTCTTATTTAGAACATTAAGTCAATCGAGATCATCGTCGGGAATGCAAATCAAAATATGGTGTGTTCCACCGGAGGTGTTTTGTTCGACTTTTGGAATTGGCTGCAAGCCCCACAGCAGGAAAGGAGAAGGCATTGAAAACAAGCAAAAGAGCTGCAGCAGATGCATTGCCCCCCGTAAGTCAAAGCAGGCTTTTGGCAGTTTGACTTAGAGTTCATGCTTGAAGTTCATGGTAGGGAGTTATTACTTTGTCCGTATGGATCCCTTCGGGAGAAGTCAAATGGGCGGCGTGGAAAGGGATGAAGAATAAAAACGTAATAGGGTCTTACAGCCACATCGGGCGTAAAAACGTAGTAAGTAATTATAGTAGTTATCTGCCATGCCCTTAAAAGGAGGATGAATGCTTCCAATCAGAAACAGAATATCTAATAACATGATTGGCGTGGCGGGCGTGCACCACGTCTGCTCCTTGCTGAGCATGAGAGGTCTTATTGCCATGCCGACAATCAGGAACGCAGCGGGTATTGATATTTTGGTCACCGATCCCGCCACGAATGCTAATGCAAACTTGCAGGTCAAAACTTCACAGAGAACGGTCAGGTTCTGGCCAACATCAATGCCTGAAAGCCTGCTGAAAGGTCGCAATTTCTTTTATGTCTTTCTCCGCTACCTTCCAAACGAGAAAACATTCCAGGTGTTCATTGAAGATTCCGAGGAAGTCGTGAGAGATGTAAGAAGGAATATAAGACACCAGGAACGTCGAGGTAGACGTGTGTTCCCACACTGGGCACTCCCAAGGGATCAAAATGCCCAGCGACAGCTTGAGAACAACTGGTCCACATGGCGCCCGCCACGCTGATGTAACATGATGGAATGGGCACGGCAGTTAACAACGAGAAAAGAGACGCTCGATTATTCTATATCATGGTGCTCGCTTCACGCCGCACACATTATAGGCTGCGAGGAGTGCGCCGCGACTCTTTTCTCGTAAACATTATCTGCCATTATTTCTTAGAGGATAAAAATGAACGAGAAGTACTTCAAGCAAAAGTTTGAGGAGTGTGGACGACTCCTCAACGTCAAGGCGAGCCAAATCGTTTCCCTTAAATACAGGGAAATGATCGACGGTGGTTACTATACCGAGTTGCTCGACGGCCTTAAAGCCACCGACGGTATTCACATTAAAGATATTGGCTCGGCCTTGAATGGTCACGCCTATCTTGTCTTGCGCGGCACACAGAACATTGTCCTCGTAGAACACGAGACTGGTCTCGAAATCCTGTACATTGCGAGTTCTATTACGGGCTTGATAGGCTTCGTCCTACAAGTCGGCTCAATGATTGCTAATCGGAGAAGACATCATATGGGCCCACCGCTCCACCTAGACGACGTAGAGGTCAGATACCTTGATCAGGCCGATAATCTCATCGAGGAACATAGGCATGACTATTTCCCTTACGAGGTTTTTCTGCCTCCTGAAACGAATCAAGCAGAGATTGAGCGACTCACTAAGAGAGTGGCAACACTCGAAAGGAAGCTTAAGGCGATGACCGCTAAGCCTGCCAAAAGGAAAAAGAAATAATGGCAGATAACATGCGAGACAAAGACGCTCCCCGAATACGCGTTCCGCGTTTCGGGGCAGGCTCTATTCTTATGTATCGACCTCGCTTCATGGCGCGCACATTATATCAAGAAGGCGTGCGGCGCGGCGTGATTCCCGCAAACGTTATGCGTCATTGGCGGCTAGGCCATTTTCAAATTTTTCATTCACTGATCGAGGTGACATTCTTGCCGCGAGAATGCTAAGTGGTGTCCTTGCGGATAAATCAAAGTTAGGAGGCGACGAGCCCCCTTCAACCATTGGAGGATTAAATGCAGAAGTTCTTCAAGTCAGGAAATGCGTTCTTTCTTGTGGGCGTTCTCTGTCTACTTGCTGGATTCTTTTCCAAGCAGAGCGTTGTTTTCATCAGTCTGGGTGCATTCTGGATCATCATTGGAATCATCATGAGAATGAGAACTTCCAAGAAAGACGGGACTAAGGATGTGTCCAGTGACTCAACGCCGCCAACGAACCCATAACAGGCGGCAAGAAGACGCTCCCCGAATATGCGTTCCGCGTTTCGGGGCAGGCTCTATTCTTATATATCGAACTCGCTCCATGCCGCACACATTATATCAAGAAGGCGTGCGGCGCGGCGTGATTCCGGCGAGACGTTATGCGCAATGGAGGCTTGCAGGATGGGATCGCATTAGACATATGTTGAATAATTACTATAAGTTGGCGCCGCTACTGGCAGTTCTCTTCTGTCTGGCATGTAATAAAGGGACACAACCTTCCCGGGAGAAATACCCGCCAGACAACCACGAGCTTGTAACAATTACACAAGGAATCTGGGGGAATGTATGGTTTTGGGAAGGCAATTTTCAGCCGTTCGGGTGGGGAAACATTACTCCAGTCCAGAGGACAATCTATTTCTACCAGCTGACCCGATACGATTCGGTTGAGCCTGCAACGGGCACTTGGTACGTAAGGGTTCATTCGCTAGTTGTCGATTCAGCTATTTCCGGCACGAATGGCTTTTATCAGATCACGATGCCCCCCGGGGAATACAGCGTCTTTGTCAGAGAAGATACGTTGTACTACGCTAATTGGTTCACCATTCGTGATAGCACGTGGTATATTCTACCAGTGCCTGTATGGAAGGACAGTGTGACAAAGTTTCAAATTGATCTTACATACAAAGCAGCTTTCTAGTTCACAGATGTCGGCCTGCACAGCGCATAACGACTGGAAAAAAGACACTTCCCGACCAGGAGCATGTCGGCCTGCCCCTTTGGGGGACAGGCTTGCGTGCCGAAGGGCACTTCAGCCCGCAGGCACGCTATCATGGATCGCTTCATCCCGTTTGGTATCGTTGCTTGATGGTATGCATGTCTATTTATGGACTACCAAACGGGACGACTTCTTCCTGCGTCACGTTATGCGTCATGGCTCGCGCCAGCTCAGACTGAATTCATTTCCAATAACCTTTGTGGCTAATTGATTTTATGGACATCAGTAATAAACATCGTCGAATACTTGGTTGGGTTGCGGTCCTCTTGCTCATCATCGTTGGTTACTTTTTTGTTTGGCCAAAGGTGTCTTCGGTTATTCCTCGATCACTCGAAGCTCGATCTCGTTCGCTTACTGTCATCGCCAAATACTATCCTTTCGATCTTGACGGTGATGATTCGGTCTACGTGAATAATGGCAAGCTTTTCGTCAAGGGTTTTGATCTGTCGTTCTTCTTACGCACTGTCAGGCGTCCTCCTTTGTCCCACACCTTGCCGAGGCAGTTTTCGGATATTGTATTTCCTGACTCGTCATGGTCGTTGATACCTTCCCTCACCCACCTTCAGGGATTCACTCCACGTAAGTTTGTCCGTTCAATTACGCGTGACACAATAGTGGTGGAGCTACCCCCCGACCGATGAACCTAGATGGGCTGCGTATCGGAATACGGGCGATACCACGTTGATTGCATTCTCCTCCAGTGATTGGAAGCGCGGGGCGAAAGTAATACTCGGCTACATAGCTGCATGGGAACGCAAGTGAACGCGAGCCACGAACGCATAACAAGCGAGAAGAAGACGCTCAATTATTATATATCATGGCGTTCGCTTCACGGCGCGCGCATAATACGCCGAAAGGAGCGGGGCACGGGCGTGATTCGCATGGACGTTAGCCGCAAGCACGAGACGCGCCGGATGGCAATGAACTCTCGGAGTCAAACATGAAATTATTCTTAGCATTGGTTGGAGGTATTCTCATGACGGGATGCTGTCTCTTCTCTCCACCCTTGGAAAGCCGTCATGATGTTCAATTCGTTCAAATATTTCTCCACACGGGAGCGCTTGATGAATTGGACACCTTCCATGGGACTTACCAGAAAGATCTCGTCCCTGGTACCGTGAAGACCACAATGTGGTTGACCACCAGAGAACAGGAAATCATCCTTACCGCACTGGAGCGATACAGATTCTCTTCCTTGCCAGATACCATATACAAAAGGCCTACTAACGAGACCGTAGAGCCAGATTTGGGCCCACAAGTACTCAGGATAAAACACAAGAACCAAGACAAAACCGTGGTTTGGGACTCTCCGATAGACTCGCATAACAAGCTTAGGTATTTCATCGGGAGCATAGTGCAATTAATAGGAGACATCGTTGCCTCGAAGCCAGAGTTCAAAGCCCTTCCTCCTGTGAAAGGCGGTTACCAATAATGTCCAATGTCTCGTGCCAGCGGCTAACAACGCAAATCAACGGCGCTTCCCGACCAAGAGCATGTCCCGTCAGAATTATCTGTATGTCGGGATGGCGCAAGGCGCTCGTCGGCCTGGCCCTTTGGGGGACAGGCTCATTTGGTTCTCGTTTCATCCGTGCGTGATACCATGGACGGCCTGCTGAGTCGGGAAGCCTGACAATATGATGGCGACAGATTAGCCCTTGAGACTTATTCCTAATATCATGGCCCAACCTCGAAGCTTTGCGACTGTCTCTCCCGATCTTGCTTTTAAGCTCACGCACCGATACATTTTATGAGTTAATCCTGAGGGCATTTAGTGGAACAAGCATTCGAAGCCGTTAAGAAGTTAGTTGAAGACTTCAAAGCGCACGAGAGCGATTACCTTTCTCCCATTTACCAAGAGTCTCAAGTCCGGCAGGACTTCATAGACAAGTTCTTCACCGCGCTCGGTTGGGATGTTACCCACGAGCGGCAGAAGAACCCTCACGAGTACGAGGTGCAAATCGAGAACCGCGTTCAGGGAGGCTCACAGCAGAAGGCGGATTACGCGTTCTTCCTCGCACCCAACTTTCGTGATCCCAAGTTTTACGTCGAAGCAAAGAAACCTTCGCGGCAGCTAAAGAATCCCGATTTCTTCTTTCAAACCATGAGCTACGGATGGCCCAAGAATACTCCTATCGGCGTTCTAACCGACTTTGAGGACTTGTACATCATTGACTGCAGGCTGAAACCATCGATCAAGGATGCGCTGAACCGCGAATTAAAATCGTTCCATTATACCGATTATGCCGACAAAGAGAAGTTTGCATGGATATACTACCTCCTTTCACATGAAGCGGTTGCGGACGGAGCAATTGAGAAGTTTGCTGCTCAACTCTCCAAGCCGAAGGGCAAAGCCGTGCGCGTCGTCGTCACGCCTTTCGATGAAGCCTTTCTTATTGAGCTTGACGGCTTCCGCGAGAGTCTTGCTAAGGCTTTCAAGAAGGCGAACCAGGAATTGGACGGAGAGGAGCTGACGGAAGCCGTGCAGCGGACGATTGACCGGCTTGTGTTCATAAGGTTCTTGGAGGACAAGCTGATCGAACCGGAGAAGGAGATCGTAAACCTTATCGACCGGCAAATGGCGTGGGACATCTTCATCTCGCATTGCAAAAAGCTTGACCCGCAATACAACGGACTGATCTTCAAGCCACACCGCATCGACAACAAGGACTTCAATCCTCCCGACGAAGAAGTGTTTCAGCAAATATGCGAAAAGCTTGCCGGACGCGAGTCGCCTTACAATTTCGCACAGATACCGATTTCCATATTGGGAAGCATTTACGAGCGGTTCCTTGGCAAGGTGGTACATGCAACGGATAAGCGTGTAAAGGTTGAGGAGAAACCGGAGGTCAGGAAAGCCGGCGGAGTTTATTACACACCCGATTACATCGTCAGGTATATCGTCAAAGAGACGGTCGGAAAACTGATAGAAGGAAAGACACCCGAAGAAATCTCGAAGATGGCGTTTGCGGACATCGCTTGCGGGTCAGGCTCGTTCCTCATCGAAGTCTATGATCTGCTTCTCAAGTATCACGAGCGTTATTATACGGAGCATCCCGACAAGGCGAAAAAGGCCGATTTGGAACAGCGCGAAGGGCGGAAGGTGTTATCGCTAAAGAGGAGACAGGAGATTCTTGTCAACAACATTTATGGCGTTGACATAGATTATCAAGCGACGGAAGTAACGCAACTCTCGCTTTACCTCAAGCTTCTTGAAGACGTCACGACGAACGAGGCGTACCAATTCTCTTTCTTGAAGGAAAAGATACTTCCCGATCTCAGAAACAACATAGTCTGCGGAAACTCGCTCATCGGGAGGGACATCATGGATGGCAATCTCTTTCCTGATATTGACGAGAGCAAGTTGAAGCCGATGAACTTCGAGGATGCTTTTCCTGAAGTTATGAAGGGTGGCGGGTTCGATGCGGTGGTGGGGAATCCGCCGTATGTAAGAATACAAGGATTTGACAGAACTCAAGTTGAATATTTCACGAACAACTATCGGGCTGCATCAAAGAATTACGACATCTATGTTGTTTTCGTCGAAAGAGCGCTTTCATTGCTCAGTACAAAAGGTTTGCTCGGTTATATCTTGCCGCATAAGTTTTTCAACGCTCAATATGGCGAAGGCTTGCGCGGTGTCATTGCTGAGGGAAGACATGCACGTAAGATCATTCACTTTGGAGATCAACAGGTCTTTGACGGTGCAACTACCTATACATGCTTGCTCTTCTTGAATAAAGAGAGTCGAGATCAATTCACCTTCTGCAAAGTTGAGGATTTGAATAGATGGAAAACTAATTCCGATTCAATCAATTCGGATGTTGAAGCGAACTCGCTCTCTTCAGCGGAATGGAATTTCGCGGTTGGGCAGAGCGGAGCATTGTTTGAAAAGCTGAAGAATATGGCGACAAAGTTGGGTGATTTTACGGAGAAGATAGCCCAAGGCATTCGAACAAGTGCTAATGAGATTTACGTCTTGAATTTTGTAAGCGCGGATGGAAAGAAAGTCAAAGCATTTTCTAAGATACTTGGGCGAGATGTTGTACTGGATAAGGATTCGCTCTCGTTTTTCCTTCAAGGACGTGAGATTAGGCCATATGCGATAACTCCTTCAGGAAAGATCGTTATCATTCCTTACAATGTGAATGGTAGGCAAGTCGATTTTGTACCCGAAAAAGATATGAAGGCTAAGTGTCCTAACACGTACAAATACTTAGAAGCGAACAAAGCATACCTTGAGAAAAGAGAGAACAGCAGAATGAAGGGAGATAACTGGTATGCTTACATATATCCGAAGAATTTAGAACTAATGCGTCAACCAAAAATTCTCGTGCCAGACATTGCCGACCGAGCTTCGTTTGCTTTCGATAGGCGTGGGGAGTTTGCATTCACAAGCGGCTATGGCATAACGTTGAAAGCAAGAGTCCAGGAATCGCCCGATTATATTCTTGCACTCCTCAACAGTAAAGTTCTTGACTTCTATCTGAAAAAGATTAGTACCACCATGCGAGGTGGGTTCTTCCGTTATTTCACACAATTCATGGAGCAGTTGCCTGTACGAGGTATCGACTTCTCTGATTCTGCCGACAAATCCCGCCATGACCACATTGTCAATCTTGTCGAGCGCATGTTGGCAGCAAAGGAAGAATTGAGCAAAGCCAAGACGGAAGCGGAGACGACTCGCCTTGAGCGCGAGTGCGAATCGCTTGACCGACAGATCGATCAGGCAGTGTATGAGCTTTACGGGCTGACGGAGGAGGAGATAGAAGTGGTGGAAAATGTCTGAACCGCGACCGCAGATGTACGCAGATTAATGGATTACACTGATTGAAGATGAATCGTAAACTGTGTAATCGGGTGAATCAGTTTAATCTGTCGTCATCAGTGGTTCAGACGGTGGAAGCAGGAGATGACCAGCGAAGAATATAAATACTCCGACATAACTCGCAAGATCATCGGTGCAGCCATGAAGGTGCATTCGACTCTTGGAAATGGTTTCCAGGAAGTCATTTACCAGAGGGCGCTTGCGATTGAATTGGGAAAACAGGGACTCGACTTCCAGCGGGAATTTGAAATGCCAATTTACTATGATGGGGAAGAAATCGGGACGCGACGTGTGGATTTCATGGTTGAAGGGAAAGTAATGGTCGAACTCAAGGCGATAACACAATTAGAAGATGTACATCTTGCCCAAGCGCTCAATTACCTCGAAGCATACAAACTTGAGATCGGGCTTTTGATAAACTTTGGAGCGAAGAGTTTGGAGTACAAGAGATTAATTAAAAACGTGAAGAGCAATCGCACATGAATACCGTTCAACGCGGGCATTGGTGCTCCGCGCCCTCAGGTGGAAGCCGCCGCGAAAAATGTCTGAACCGCAGATTGACACAGATTAAATGATTACGCAGATGGATGTCCTTTTTTGTCAGCGGCATCAGCGTAATCCGAAAAATCAGCGGTTCAGACAATAGAGGAGATAAAAGTGGTAGAGGGGAAATAAGTGATTCCTGTTTTCCTTGAAAGACGCAGGAAGAATCTTGTCGAAAGGCTTAATCGCGCGATAGCGGAATTTCCAGCTCTCTCTATAGGGGAATACTCAAAGACTCTAGATAAAGCGAGACACTTTCTATGGGATGGGGAAATAAAAAATCTGTATGAAATACTTTTGAAAAAAAATACCGAACATGATGATCAATTGTCCAAAAAATTGTTGGAAAGATTAGACAGTAAAACTATAAACGAACTAGAAAATTTTCGAAAAGAGTGGGGAAGAGCGGCCGATTTTACGACTCTGTGGGCGAAGGCGTTTGAAATAACATTAAAAAGACTTTCGCACTATGTTGAAGAAGAGTTGAAATCATGGGCAAAGGTTTTTCCAAATAGTGTAATCAAGGAAATAAGAAGTCAGATGACTCTTTCTGACATACTCGACGCAGCTATGTATTTTAGGAAGAAATACAAAGAAACGCTTCATGAAAAAGAGGCTCCGTCCTTATATGTTGAAGGGGACACGGACAAGCGGTACTTGGAGAGGGCAGCCGAACTGTTAGGAAAGAAAGAGCTTCTTGGTAACTTTGAAATATCCGCTGTTGGAGGTTACGGAAACTTACGTAGTCTTTTCAATGGCTACAAAAGGATGGCTTTTGGTCTTCGAGGGGAAATGATATTTCTTTATGACAGCGATACGGGGAAAAAGCCAGTTGATTACGGGAAACTACATGAAAGGACTATCCCCAAAATATCAAGTAACCCTATTGACAAAGGGATTGAAAATTTGTTTAATAAATCATTGCTTGAAAAGGCGAAAAACATTAACTCCGCCTTTGTCGTTGTTGCCCCAACTTCTAAAATAAAGAAGCATCAAGAAATAAGTGTCCCGGAAGTTTGGAGAATTAATGAAGCTGAAAAAGTCAATCTATGCGATTGGATCATTCATAATGGAACAAAGGAAGATTTTGAAAAATTTGACAAGATCATTGAATTGTTGACCGAGATAAACAATGCTTCGTAAGGTACGCTCTCTTTTCGACGCCCCGCATCTGAAAGGAAAGCCGCCGCGAAAAACTGGTTTACCGGCACCCCTGTGTCATTTCGACGAGCCTGCCTGCGCGTAGTCCGCTTCGGCAAAGGCAGGCCTTTTTGGCGAGGAGAAATCTTCTGCAGGATTCGTGAGATGTCAGTTGAGTGGTATTCCATACAAGATTCCTCGTCGCACGGAACACTCCTCGGAATGACAGCGGTACAGGAGACACCGCGTCCAGACGGCATGTCTCTGGAATCCTGCCGCATAAAAAACTTCCATTCATGTCGTTACCATGGTCGGAGTTTACCCCGCAGCGGCGGGGTGGTAACGAGATTCTGGTGGCGCTCCGCGCCGTATTAGGGGACGCAAAGCGTCAATCAGAATGTTCCCACCGAGACCGTAGGAACAAGTGAAAGTCTTCATTTTTTTCTTGATTTCTCCATCTCCATGATGTAGATTTAAAAAGAGCCGTGCAGCTTAAAGTCGTGCACCACTCAAAAAGAAAATTGATTCGATTGTAATCCCGCCGGGGGCGGGATCCCGTTTCGAGAAGTAAAATTACTCAGCCAAAGACTTATGCATCTTTGGCACATAAGCCTGTGGCTGAAGCGAGGTGGAGAGCAGTCCTTCTAATTTGTCAGGGACTAATCACCTTCATAAGTGAACAAGCAGTCGCATAAAATATGTGTAGGGCCATATACATAGAAAAGCGAAAAGGCGCGGCGGGAGAGAGATTATCCGCATTCCGGCATTGGCTGAAACCGGCCATTGCTGAATTCTTAGGCTACGGGTGTGCCCGGAACAATATTGCTTCCCCCAAGATGGCAGCCTATTCCCTGCGGAACCCGTTTTGCAGCAAAAATTCGACGTTTGCTTCCCTTTGGATGCCATCCAATCGTGTCCGGAAGACCCTCAATTCCTTCCGGAAGGCATTCATTCGCGTCTCGAAGGGGCTTTATAGCGTCCGGATGCACATCGTATCTGCCACATTAGCAATCCGCGTGACACAATTGGAGATACATCGTATCCAATCACACCGCAGCATGGTCCGCTCGGACAGCGGGAGGAAAACATCGTAACGCACGACGGTTCAATTGAGTGTGGACTGAGTGAAATCAGCGGTCGGTTGTGGACAATCAGGAACCCGCTATCTCCGACCGCACATCAACGATCTCCGATTGAGCATCGCGAGGAAAAAATCACAACGCATGAGAATATAATTCGACATCCTTTGAAAAATTTTGGCGACCGGGTCTGGCTAACCCGGAGTCATCGCCCATTAGTTGAGCACCATGGCATCCCCGATGTGGGACAATCTTTTCAGGTGGGAATGCTATGTCTCACCTCAACAAACCCCGTCAGGCCAAAAGAGAGAACCACTCAAAACTCTCTCACGGGGGATAACTAAATCAACCAACAAACCAAAGGGAGGCAACATGGATAAGGTCCATGAGAACAAGAACAGCATGTACAAGGCTGTTGACGAATTCTTCATCGAGAATCAGCCGAAATCGGCTGTAATACCCGCGCTGACTACCAAGGTTGCAGCGTTCCATAATATTGTCCTCGCCATCGAGAATAAGAACGGCGAGGTTATGTCTGCAACTAAGGGGAAGACGCAGGAAAAAGCCGACGCACAGGAAGCTATGCTCGATCTCCTCTTCCGCATCAAATCAAACCTCAGGTCGGTGGCAAAAGCTAAGAATGATCAGGCCACGCTCGCGGTCATTTCAATGTCCGAATCCAGCATAGCGGGGATGAGGGACACCGACCAGAAGGCTTACGCTGAAACGATCTACCAGATTGCGATGACAAACGCGGCAGCGCTGGTGGATTTCGGCGTGGACGCTGCGATGCTCACAGACTTCAAGACCCGCATCGACACATTCGGAACAAAGTTAGGGGCCAGGGAGGGCGCTCCAAGTCAGCATTCCGCACTCAGGACAAGCCTGTTCGAGCTGTTCAGGCAGGCAGATGCGGCTCTCGACGATTTGGACGATACGATGGCATCGTACAAAACTACAGACCCTGAATTCTACAACCAGTACACATTGGTCGAGTCGGTAAAAGCGATGGGGATAAGGCACAAGCCTCAACCTGCGCCAGCAAACACACCGCCGGCGGCTCAACCTAAGTAAGTAGTGAAGAAACAAGACTTGACGCTCTGCATTCAAATCGCAGAGCGTCAAGAGGTCAGTCGGCCCAGCAAAATGACCTCTCCCTGTGTCCCTCTCCTTGCGAAGGAGAGGGATTTAGAGTGAGGTGAATTGGAGATTCCGTTCTCGTTCCCACGCCCCGCGTGGGAATGGTCTCAGTCGGCGCTCAGCGCCATCATTATAAAAACCTATGACAAGAAGTCGCTGCAAAATATTCGAGAATGATCGAAAGATACGGCCTCTCGAAGTAAAGGAACTGGGAGAAGCAGAGGTGGATCAATTCGTGGATGCCATCGCAGAGACAATCGTCGAGGGTGCCCTTAAGGCCTTAATTTGAGAATCCAACTTACAATAGCCTGAAAAAGAAAGGAACAACCAAATGACTAAGAGTCGACTGTTCAACATCAGAATTCCTCTTTCAACCACCGGCGTGATGCTGAAGGACGGCGACGTAGCGCAGCCTTCCACGGCTGTCGGAGTCATCAATGCAAACCAGTCGGCAATGACTTTCACGGGAGCGCCCGTCGTGGTTACGATTATCTGGAAGGTCGTAGGATTGTTATGCCCTCCGGTGATGCAGTCGTATTTCCTTCCCGTAGGCCTCTCTTTGATCATCGGCATGTTGATCCATTGGCAGAGCGAGTCGAGTGGAGCCACGACGAAGGATAAGATATTAGGCTTCACCTTTGCGCTGTTGAACTCGTTCGCCATCGCCGCGACAGTATTAGGGATAAACAGTGCAACCGGAGGTGCGGCGATAACTGCAACGGGCAAATAGCAGGGAAAATAATTCTCGAATGAGGAAATGTTTGGAAGTTCTGCGCCGCGATGCCCAATGCGGCTTTTATTAGGTTGAATAAATACATGCGTTGACGTATATTATTGAGCAACTCCGTCAAGTAGCCCGGAAATTCTGGGCTATTTTTTTAAGGAATATGGAAAAAACAGAGAAAATAGAGAGTTTAAAGGGATTGCTGACACCGGCAATTGAAAAATGCGGCGCTTTCTTGGTCGATGTTTCCCTCAAGGGCGATCAAAGCCGACCGCTTTTGGAAGTGGTTTGCGAAACGGAAAACGGAATCTCGGTTGGTAAGTGCGCGGAGATTAGCAGAGAAATAATGCCGTTGATCGATTCATCTGAGATTGTCGGAGGCAATTTTCGCTTGGAAGTCTCTTCCCCCGGAATCGGAGTTTCTCTGAAAGACAATAGGCAATACAAAAGAAACGTGGGCAAGCCAATGTCCATCAAGTATCGGGACGGGCTTGAAGTGAAGCAAATCGAGGGTGATATGATTGATGTAAGGGACGAGACATTGCTGATAGAAACGGAAAGTGGCACTGTCAAAGTCAGGTTCGATTCGGTTGATGAAGCAATAGTAAGAATAAGATGGTGACTGGAGGATAAATGCACACCGAGAAAAATGAAATAATTTCGGCAGCGGCGGAGATCGCAAGGGAGAAGGGTATCGACAAAGAAGTAGTGTCAGAAATCCTGACGGAAGTCTTCTCCGGAATTGTGAAGAAGAAATATGGAGAAGATGTCGAGACGGACATTGTCACAAATGCTGATCGTGGAGAAATTGAAATATATGTCATCAAGACGATCGTTGAACACGTTGAAAATCCGGCCAAAGAGATTAGCATCGAGGCCGTGAAGCAAAATGATCCGAGCGGTGAGTTTGAAATAGGTGAACAGTATCCGGAAGAGGTTTCTCCTGTGGAGCTCGGCAGACGGCTCGTGGTGTTTGCAAGGCAGACGTTTTTGCAGCGGCTCCATGAGTATGAGAAGAACGTCATCTACGATGAGTATAACAAGATGATAGGGGAAATAGTCGTCGGCGAAATATACCAGGTGAAGCGCGACTTCATATTGGTCAATCACAACAGACGTGAGCTTTTTCTTCCGCATTCTGAGCAAATCTCAAACGAGCATTACAGAAAAAACTCCACGATCCGTGCCGTCGTCAAAGAAGTTCGCAAAGGAACTTCGGGACCTCAGGTAATCATATCCAGAGCCGATCCGATGTTCCTCAAGAAATTGTTTGAAATGGAGATTCCTGAAATTTTCGATGGCGTGGTGGAGATCAGGGCGATTGCCCGCGACCCCGGCAAGAGAGCGAAGGTGGCAGTGATTTCTACGGACTCACGAGTCGATGCCGTCGGTGCCTGTGTCGGGATGAAGGGCGTCAGAATTCATTCGATCGTTCGCGAGTTGAACAATGAGAATATAGATGTGCTCCCCTTTTCCGAAGACCCCGTTGCATTTGTTGAGCGATCTCTTACTCCGGCGAAGGTTACCCGGGTTGAAGTAGATATGGAGAACCACAAAGCGCAAGTGTGGGTCGATAATAATCAAGAGTCGATCGCAATAGGCAAGGAAGGAGTTAATGTCAAGCTTGCGTCCCGGTTAACTGGATTCGATATAGACTTGATGAGAGTAGGTGCGGTGCCTGAGACTAAGAAAGGTGAAAAAAAGGAGGCTGAGGAGTACGACATAGATTTATCAGAGTTCAAGGAAGAACTAGGCGAGGAAACGTTGACAAAGTTTCTGGATGCCGGCTACTTGACTGCAAGGAATGTTCTTGAGGCAACTGAAGAAGAGGTCAAGGCTGATGTCAATATCTCTGTCGAAGAAGTCGCAAAGATAAAGGAAATGATGCAGGAGGAATTTGAAGAGGAGCCTGAAAATGAATCTCCTTCCGAAGGAGAGGGCGTCGATAGCAAAGAATCCTTGGTTGAAAACGCGATTAGCTCCCCGGAGAAAAGCGAGAAGGCGGATTCTCCCGAAGTAACTGGTGCTCAAGAGGGGACATCTGCGCCTGACCACCATTCGTCAGGTGGGGATGAGTGAGAAATTTAAGAAAGACTCAGTATGGCTGAAAGCTCAAGTAAGAAAAAACTCTTAACAAAGGTCGCTTCCGAATTCCAGGTCTCTGCAGATCAAATCGTGGAATTCTTGAAAACCAAGGGGCACGATAAGGTAAGGCGCACGTCGTCTGTTGATGAACAGATGTACCACGAGCTTGCCGCGCATTTTAAGAAAGAACTGGACCAGGTTGAAAAAAGGCAGAAGATCAAGGAGCAGCTAACTGAGAAGCAAGAAGAAAAGGTTGCAATAAAGAAACTTGTCGACACCGTAACCATAGAAAGACATGGTCATGTCGAAACAAAAGCGCCCTCTCACATCCAAGAGATTCCACCAGTCGATAGTTTGGTTGCGTCTACCCAGGTCGAAGGTCATGAAAGGATGATTCAGCCTGCAACCATTGAGGATGTCGCCCAGGAAGCAGAGGTGAAGACTGCTGAACCAAGCGCGAAGAGTCCAGCAGAAGAAATCGAGTTGGGTGTAGGCAAGGAGATGGCAGGAGAGAAACTTGTCGAACCGTCTCAACCACCTGTCGAGTCAAGACAAAAATTGGAAGAGCCCCCGCCGGCAAAGAAAGAAGAGGGCGGATTAAAGATTCGCGGGAGGATTGATCTCCGCACCGGTCGGATGATTACCGAGGAGGAGCTTCGTTTGCGGAAGGAGCTCGAGGAGGCCGAGAGAAAGACCAAGGAAGCGGCTGCGGAATTAGAGACTGAAACCCAGGCTCATAAGAAGAAGAAAAAGAAAAAGAAAAAGGTTCGTGAGGAGAGCGCTGCCGAGCCCCCTGTGGCAGCGGAGATCACAGAAGAGGATCTTAAGAAACGCAAAAAGAAAAAGGGGAAACATCCGGACGTCGACGAAGCGGAGGTCGAACTCGCGTTTCAACGTACCATGGCGAGTATCGATGAGGCAGGAGAATCAGATCGCGCCGCGATTCGAAAGAAGAAAAGAAAAGAGAAATTTGAAGCTGCTCAACGCGAGATTGAGAAGCAGGAGAAAGAACGGCGCAAGCTGAAGCTTCCAGAATTTGTGTCCGTAGGTGAGCTCGCGAAACTTATGGAAGTCGACGTTGCCGATGTGATTTCGAAGTGCATATCCCTTGGTCTGATGGTCTCCATCAACCAGAGACTCGATGTTGAAACCATCATTCTTCTTGCAGACGACTTTGGCTTCGAGGCCGAATTGCAAGATGAGTATACGGACGAACTGCTTGAGGATAAACCTGATTCCAACGAGACTCTGAAGGCACGACCTCCTGTCGTTACTATCATGGGACACGTTGACCACGGAAAGACTTCTCTATTAGACTTCGTCAGGAAGACTAATGTCATGGCGGGCGAGGCGGGTGGAATTACGCAACATATCGGTGCGTATCAAGTCAGGCTGAAAAACGGGAAACAAATAACTTTTCTTGATACGCCCGGACATGAGGCATTCACGGCCATGCGCGCACGCGGAGCTCAGGTAACTGACATCGTCATTCTTGTCGTTGCCGCCGATGACAATGTCATGCCTCAGACCATCGAGGCCATAAACCACGCAAGAGCTGCAAATGTTCCAATGATCGTTGCAATAAATAAAATCGACAAACCCGAAGCTAACCCGGACAGAATCAGAAAGCAGTTGTCCGACCAAAATGTTCTTCTTGAGGAATGGGGCGGCAAGACTCAGTCAGTCGAAATATCGGCGAAAAAGGGCACCAACGTGGAGCTTCTGCTGGAAAAAGTTTTGCTCGAAGCTGAGGTGCTTGATCTGAAAGCTAATCCGAACAGACTTGCGAGAGGCGCTGTAATAGAATCGACAGTTGACAAGGGGCGCGGCGTGGTCGCGACCGTTTTGGTTCAAAAAGGACATCTGAAAGTTGGAGATCCGTTTGTGGCAGGCACGAGCAGTGGAAGAGTAAGGGCAATGACCGATGAACGTGGAAACAAGATTGAAACTGCGATGCCGTCAATGCCGGTCCAGGTAGTTGGATTTGATGAGCTCCCATTACCCGGAGATGTTATGGTCGCGGTCGTGAGCGAAAAGTTTGCACGTGAGATAAGCAACCGGCGGAAATCAATTAGACGTGAACAGGAGATGCGTGGTACTCAGCACCACGTGACACTCGAAGATATTTCCAAAGAAATCAAGGAGGGAATGATCAAACAGCTTAACATCGTTGTGAAAGGCGATGTGGACGGTTCCGTTGAAGCGCTCAGTGATGCTCTTGCAAAACTGTCAAACGATGAGGTGAGAGTGCAAGTGATCCATAAGGCTGTCGGAGCGATTTCCGAATCGGATGTTTTGCTCGCCGCTGCTTCGAATGCGGTTATCTTGGGATTCCACGTCAGACCTGGCGCCGCTTCCAGGAAATTGGCGGAGGCCGAGTCGGTTGAAATCAAGCTGTATAGCATTATCTATGATGCAATTGAGAGTGTTCGGAAGGGATTGGAGGGGCTACTAAGTCCGGAGATTCATGAAGATGTTGTAGGTTCCGTTGAAGTCAGACAGATTTTCAAAGTTCCCAAAGTGGGGACAGTCGCAGGCTGTCATGTGGTAGAGGGAAAAATACAGAGAAGCAACCAGGTCAGACTTGTCCGCGATGGAATAGTCGTTTATGAAGGCACCATCGGATCGCTGAAGAGGTTTAAAGATGACGTAAGGGAAGTGGAAGAAGGTTACGAATGCGGCTTGAGCCTGGAGAACTTCAACGACATTAAGGTTGGCGATACAGTTGAGGCCTTTGTAATGGTTGAAACCCAACGATCTCTTGACTGATCCTGACACAATGAGAAGGCCAGCCTGACCATAATCTATCGTTCCGGAGCCGGATGGGAACCAGAAAGAAAGTCTGCTATGTCTGTTAGAACTGAAAAAGTTGCGCACTTGATCAAAGAAGAAGTCGGGCTCCTTCTTGAACGCGACTACAGAACCTCCCAGATGGGATTTGTGACGGTAACAAGAGTTACTATGTCCCCCGACCTGAGGCTTGCAAGAATTTATGTGAGCGTCTTGGGCGACTCTAAGACGAAGGACCGGACACTCTTCTTATTGAATGAAGCGAAGAAAGATATCCGGCGATTCATTGGTAGAACGGTGAGAATAAAATTTACTCCGGAGGTCGCCATTTTCCTGGATGACACGATGGATTACGTTGCAAATATAGAACAACTGATTAAGAAGACCCATGAGAACGATGGCAAATGATATGGGTGAAACTGTAAGTGAAGAAGCCGGCAAAACGAGAAATTGAGAAAATGGTAGAGTCTGGACTAGTAATCCCAATATATAAACCTACGGGCCTTTCTTCGTTTGAGGTTGTTCGAGAAGTGCGCAACGAGCTAAAAGTCAAAAAGGTGGGTCATTCTGGAACGCTTGATCCTCTGGCTGAAGGGCTTCTTATTATTCTCACAGGGAACAAGACAAAGTTGATGAGTGAGTTCTTGAGACTCGACAAAGAATATTTGGCTACGTTCAGGCTCGGGGTCACTTCAAAAAGTTACGACCTTGAAACCGCAATCGTCGAGCAAACCTCTCACATAGATTTTTCAGAGAGCCGGATTCGCGAGGTGTTGGAAAAATATACCGGAAGGATCGAGCAAGTGCCACCGGAATATTCAGCAGCGTGGATTGACGGGAAGAGAGCTTACAATCTGGCGAGACGCGGTGTGAAGTTTGAGTTAAGGCCGAAGACTGTTTCGATAAGCGAATTGACAATCAAACTGTACACACCACCGTTTCTCAAGGTTGAAATTGTTTGTTCCAGCGGCACGTATATCAGGAGCCTGGCGAGGGATATCGGTCGCGATCTCGGATCGGGCGCGGTCCTGACGGGGCTTGTCCGGACTCGCATCGGTTCCTACTATGCCGATAAAGCAATTAGGCTTGAGGAGTTAGGTTCTCAGCTAAAGGGGTTATGGCCGGCTCGGGCAGTGACGAGCGGGCAAGAGAGGCATGCCGCATGATCCGATCTTCGCTTGAAGAAATGGTGCACAATCCCAAATCGGTGGTCACGGTCGGAACGTTCGACGGCATGCATGTGGCCCACAGGAGAATCCTGGACACACTTGTGGAAAAAACGCGGGTGATCGGTGGCCGGAGCGTTGTGGTCACATTTAAACCTCACCCGCAGGAAATTCTCGGCAGAAAAAGTATTGAGCTGCTGACGACCGAGGATGAGCGAGTCCAGATGATTGGCGAGGCAGGTATTGACGAGATTTGTCTTCTCCACTTTGATCGCGATTTTTCGCTGGTAACGGCGGATGATTTTCTCGTCAAACTCGTCTATAAGAGAATTGGTTTGCACGAACTAGTCCTTGGGTATAACCACACCTTCGGGCATAAAGCGCAAGGGACTTTTGAATTTGCCCGCGATGTCGGCAAGAAGATCGGGTTCGGGGTCGATTTTGTGGAGAGAGTGGTGATGGACGGAATGATCGTTTCAAGTTCCAACATAAGAAACCTGCTGAAGAAAGGCGACCTCTCGCTTGCAAACAAAATGCTCGGTCGGCCCTATTCGTTAGAAGGATTCGTGATACGCGGCAACGGACGAGGGAAACTTCTCGGTTATCCGACAGCAAATCTGAAAATGGTAGATGAGCGCTTGCTGGTACCGTCTTTTGGTGTCTATATAGTTGAGGTTGGCGCGGAAGGACAGAAGTTTGTCGGACTCGCCAGCATTGGCGTCCGGCCCACATTCGAGGATTCCGGAGCACCGATTGTGGAAGTCTGGATCTCCGATTTCGATCGGGACATTTACGGAAAACGATTAAGAGTCTCATTCATGAAGAGGCTCAGAGAAGAAATGAAGTATAATTCATCTGACGAACTCATTGCTCAGATGAACGAAGATAAGAAGATGCTTAATGAGCATTTGGTCAAAACAGTTAACAAACGAAGATAGGAGTTTTGTGATGCCATTGACAAAGGAACAGAAGCAGGAATTAATTAAGAAATATGGCAAGTCAGCCAACGACTCCGGCAATACCGAAGTTCAGGTTGCTATTCTGACTAAAAGGATTAATGAGCTCTCGTCCCATTTCGAAAGCCATAAGAGTGACAACCATTCCCGAATGGGCTTGTTGAGAATGGTTGGAAAGCGGAGACGCCTTTTAGACTATTTGCAGTCTAAGAATATTGATCGTTACCGAAAGATCGTGGAAGAATTGGGACTTAGAAAGTGACCCTGGCTCAAAGGATTGAAAGGTTAACCGGAAAAGACAATCGAATATGATTCATGGATTTCTTATTCATGGGAGTTCAATAATCCTGAGAGTTCTGGACAAAAATAAAAAGGATGAACAATGGAAGGTTTTGTCGAAAATCCCGACGGCGGGATAAGAAAAGAAATTGAGATTGGCGGCAGGAAACTGACGCTTGAAACAGGCCGACTTGCCAAACAGGCAAGCGGAGCGGTCATGGTCCGGTATGGTGACACGCTTGTTCTTGCAACAGCCGTCGCGGCCGAGGAAGCGATCGAAGGAACAGATTTTCTTCCCCTCCAGGTCGAGTACCGAGAGAAAACATCCGCTGCGGGAAAAATCCCGGGCGGGTTCATAAAGCGCGAGGGGAGACCCAGCGAGAAAGAGGTTCTATCCGCGCGATTGATCGACAGACCGATCCGGCCACTTTTCCGCAAGGAGTGGAGATATGAGACGCAGGTAGTTGCGACAGTCTTCTCATTTGACGGTGAGAATGACGGAGATATTTTGGGCGCAATCGGGAGTTCGGCTGCATTGATGATCTCGGACATACCCTTCGATGGGCCGGTCGCAGAAGTCAGAGTGGGTAGGATCGACGGTCAGTATGTGGTCAATCCGCTTATACCGCAATTGGAAAAGTGTGACATGGATCTGACGGTCGCAGGTACCGAAGATTCGATTGTGATGGTCGAAGGAGAGGCGAGAGAGATTTCGGAAGCGGAGCTGATAGGCGCGTTGGAATTTGCGCACAAGCACATAAAGGAGATAGTCGCCCTTCAAAGAGAATTTGCAGCTCTCGTGAACAAGTCCAAACGTGAGCCGCAAAAGGCGGAGATTAATGAGGCGCTAGCCACGGAGTTAAAAGCGCTCGCTTATGATCGCGTTCACGAATTGAATAGAATCGTTCTCAAGAAGGCAGAGCGAAGCGAACGGATGAAGTCAATTAAAGCCGACACCACGCTTGCGCTGGCGGAAAAATATCCAGAGCAAATGGCGGCGATTTCGGAAATCCTGCACGACTTAGACCGTGAGGATATGCGGCAGATGATATTGAAGGAGAGACGCAGGTTGGATGGAAGAGGATACAGAGATGTTCGTCCAATTACCTGTGAGGTTGGCGTTCTTCCACGAACTCACGGTTCGGCTCTCTTCACAAGAGGTGAAACTCAAAGCCTGACGACAGTTACACTTGGTACAAAATTGGATGAGCAGACAGTCGACGGATTGCTGCCGGAATCCACTAAGCGTTTCATGCTTCATTATAACTTCCCCAGCTTTAGTGTCGGCGAAGTCGGAAGGATGTCTGGTCCAGGCCGTAGAGAAATTGGCCATGGAAATCTGGCCGAAAGAGCCTTGAAAAATCTTTTGCCAGGCGAAAAGGAATTTCCTTATACCGTTCGGATCGTGTCTGATATTCTTGAATCCAACGGTATCCTCCTCGATGGCCACGGTCTGTGCCGGTTCACTGGCTTTGATGGATGCCGGCGTGCCGCTGGCGAAATCTGTTGCAGGAATCGCAATGGGACTTGTCAAAGAAGGTGAGGAAGTTGCGGTCATAACGGATATTCTCGGCAACGAAGACCATCTCGGTGACATGGATTTCAAAGTTGCAGGAACTCGCGACGGGATCACGGCATTTCAAATGGACATAAAGATTCGGGGCATCTCATTCGAGATCATCACTCGAGCGCTTGATCAGGCAAAGGAGGGTCGCTATCATATTCTCAATATCATGGAACAGGCAATCGCTCAGCCGCGGAAAGAATTGTCGCAGTATGCCCCACGGATGACTACGATAAAGATTCCGGTCGATATGATTGGTGCAGTGATTGGCCCCGGTGGAAAGGTGATAAAAAATATAGTGCAGCAAACCGGTGCTGAGGTAAACATTGAAGATGATGGGACCGTCGTTATCGCCGCGGTCTCCGGTGAGTCGAGCGATAAAGCAAGGGAGATGATCGAGCGGCTGGTTGAGTCGCCGGAAGTCGGAAAGGTCTATAAAGGAACCATAAAACGCATGATGGATTTCGGCGTCTTCGTCGAATTCCTTCCTGGCAGAGAAGGGCTCCTTCACATTTCTCAGATTGATCACAAGCGAGTCAACAAGGTTGAAGATGTATTCAAGCTTGGTGATGAGGTCGAAGTGAAACTGATGGAGATCGATGATATGGGAAGATACAATTTGAGCAGGAAGGCTTTGATTGAAAACCCCAACCCAAGCTCCGGCTCGGAAGAAGAAAGGCCCAGGCACTCGGATCACAGGCATTCTGAAAATCCAAGAAGAAGGCGCTGACGGCTTATTAGGTCCTTAGCGATTAGTCCTTGGTGAGTGATCGACGGGCTAACGCCGAGCTATTGTTTTTTCACGGTTGTTTTTTTAAGTTTTAGCCCCAGGTGCAGTTTACGAACCGTCATGTGCGTCGAAGCCGAAGTGGTGAAATTGGTAGACACACTGTCTTGAGGGGGCAGGGCCCGAAAGGGCATGCGGGTTCGAGTCCCGCCTTCGGCACAGGAGCTCTTACAGCAGACATGGTGGCACAGAAGCACCCACAGGCAGATTGGGGATTGCAGGTCTGCTCGGGACTTTTGAAGATGCAGCCCGCTTCATGATCTGTCCAGGAGCTAGGGTGGCATGAGGGAGTACCACTTTCAAATCTTTGTTGTTGACAAATATTACCTCGTGAGTTATTATACGTTGTTAAAATAAGGAGTAAGACCATGGTTAGTGATGTTCAAAAAAGGCTGAAGATAGTTCAGACTTATAAAAAGTTGGGTAGCCTTAGGGGCACTGCCGAAAAAGTCGGCACCAACGTGAAGACCGTCAAGAAATGGGTTGACAGATTCGCTAAGTCCGGTGAGAAAGGGCTTATAGACAAGAGATTCAAGCTCCCTGCAAAATCGAAAGGCAGATAGATCCAAGTAGCTTCGCCGTGCCACGGTACGGTGAAAAGGATTCTACGAGCTGTCGTCGAAATTTGGCAGGACTTGATCCTCCGTTTCCGTCTTAGTGGTCTCTTCGTAACGGGAGGAAGTTCTCGTTCGAAGAGACCCTGTTTACAGGAAGAAGTCTTTGCCGGAGTGAGGAAGGGGAAGTCCTGAGTTGTAGCCCTTCGGGGGAGGGGTCGTGCGAGCGCAAGACTAGAGAAGGGCATCCATTGGTCTCTTCTGGAAATCGCTTCCTGTGTTGATTATGAACTCTCTTTAGGAAATGTCCGCAGATGATTCAAAGCATGACTGGTTACGGAAAAGGCGACGCAACGGTCGGAGTGTATACTGCGCTCGCCGAAATACGAAGCGTCAATGGCCGTTACCTGGAAATAAACGTCAAACTTCCACAGAGTCTATCAACCCGTGAAATAGATGTTCGCGAGATGGTGCGACAGCAAATTTCTCGCGGAAAACTTTCGGTGGCTATTTCTTTGAGCGGGCTTAACCCTGAGGACGAGGTTGCAGTCAACCCTGAATCGGTGAAGCGCGTCGTTGCGCTTCTGAAGTCATTGAAGAAGTATGCGCGGATTACCGCTCCGGTCAAGCTAGAACACGTTTTGAGTTTCAAGGATGTCTTTAAGGGTGGTGAGAGCGACTCATTAAATGGCGATGATTGGGAAGCTGTTAGAACAGCGATGATCAGGGCCCTGGAGCAATTGAAGGAGGCGAAACGGGGGGAAGGCTTTTCCTTAAAGAGAGATTTGTCCACTCGTGTCGACAAGCTGGACTTCGAGCTCCATGAAATAGAGAAACTCTCCCGTCTCAACGTCGATGAAGAAAAGTCCAAGCTTCGACATAAGGTCGATGAAGTCCTCGGCGGCAAGGAAATCGATCCGGCGCGACTTGAGCTTGAAATCGTTTTGCTTGCGGATAAGCTGGACATAACGGAAGAAGTTGTCAGATTCAGGACTCATAATAAATTTTTCAGGGAACTGCTTGACGGCGAGGATTCCAACGGGAGAAGGTTGAATTTTCTTCTTCAAGAAATGAATAGGGAAGCGAATACAATGGGTTCTAAATCATTCGACGCCACGATGTCCCACCTTGTCGTAGAGATCAAGGAAGAATTAGAGAAGATAAGAGAACAAGTTCAGAACTTGGAATAAGGTATCCGGGATGCTTCTTGTAATTTCGGCGTCAAGCGGCGCCGGGAAGACCACGATCGTGAAGGAGGTTCTACAACGGTTTCCATCATTCGAGTTCTCCGTCTCAGCCACCACCCGCGAAATGCGCCCCGGGGAAATCAACGGGAAGGATTACTTTTTCCTTTCGAAGCCCGAATTCGAAAGAAAAATTGCGAATGACGAACTCGTCGAATATGAGGAGATATTCTCGAATTATTACGGAACGCTGAAAAGCGAAATCGAGAGAGCACTGTCAGCCGGTGAAAGCATCGTATTTGATGTGGATGTTAATGGCGGCCTATCGATCAAGCGGAAGTTCCCGCGGGCAGTCACAATTTTTATCAAACCGCCTAGCATTGAAATCCTCAAAAAGAGGCTTGAAAGCCGCGGAAGTGAGACAAAGGAACAAATTGAGAAACGCTTGAACCGAGTATCGATGGAGCTTGAGAAAGGTGAACTTTATGACTATATTGTCATAAATGATGAGCTAAAAAGAGCGGTTTCCGAGGTATCTGAAATCATAAGCAATAAAATGAAGGAATTTTCAAGTGGGACTAAAACCAATTGACGTGTCGCAACTAGATATTGTGACCGGAAATGCCTATGAGGCAATAGTCGTCGTGTCACGTAGAGCCAGACAGATCAGCGACGAAAGAAAAGTTGAATTCACTCAACGGCTTGAAGGGATAAAGCAGGTCCAGGAATCACTGGAAGAGGACGAGAAGGTAAATCCGGAACAGGTTGAGTTGAGCAAAGAGTTCGACAAGTATTCCAAGCCGACCGAGCAAGCGCTTGATGAGCTGCTCCATGGCAAGATCGTATACCGCTACAAATCCTCGGAGTAAGCCAGAGTTCAAAGTTCATGGCTCACAGCCCTTAGAATACATCATGGTCGCTAACTATCAGCTGTGAGCCATGAGCCACCAGTCATCTCCTCTCAAAGATAAAAAGATCATTCTTGGGGTTTGCGGAAGTGTAGCCGCTTACAAGAGCGCTTATCTTCTCCGCGAGCTCCAACGAAAAGGTGCGGAAGTCAGGGTTGTGATGACTCCATCCGCGGTTAAGTTTGTTGCCCCTCTCACATTCTCATCGCTTTCCAATCATCCGGTGCTTCTCGATATTTTTTCGGGAGAGAGTACCTCGATCGAGCACGTCAAACTTGGTATGTGGGCTGATGTGATGTTGATTGCGCCGGTTACAGCGTCAACTATTGCCAAGCTCACTCAGGGGTCAGCCGACAATTCACTTACCTTGACCGCGTTGGCGCTCCGTGCGCCGCTGGTCATCGCTCCCGCCATGGATGTCGACATGTACATTCACCCCGCGACAGCACAGAATATTTCCGCGTTGAAGGAACGGGGCGTTGTTGTGTTGGAGGCTGGCGAGGGTGAACTTGCAAGTGGGCTTACTGGAGTAGGGCGCCTTGCGGAAGTGGAAGAGATTATTGGCGGTCTAGTAAGATTCTTTGAGGGACATCCCCGGGACTTCGCCGGGAAAAGAGTTCTTGTGACTGCCGGTCCGACTCAAGAACCGATTGATGCTGTGAGGTTTATTTCCAACCGGAGTTCTGGCAAAATGGGATTTGCAGTTGCCTCAGCGGCAGCGAATCGTGGAGCAGATGTCAGGTTGGTGTCGGGACCAGTTTCTCTTGAGACCCCACGGAATGTCTTGAGGGAGGATGTTATGACCGCTGATGAGATGCACAAAGCCGTTACCAGGAATCTTGAATGGTGTGAAGTGCTATTCATGACCGCGGCGGTCGCCGACTACAAAGTCTTGCACCCGCATGTGGGAAAGATAAAGAAAACAGAATGGGAAGAGAGCCGCGCGAAGCTAGATCTCGTCGAAAACATTGATATCTTAGGATCGTTGTCTGGTAGGAAAGGGAAGCGGATATTTGTGGGATTCGCGCTTGAGACCGATAATGGGGTTGAGAATGCCGCGAAGAAATTGAGCTTGAAGTCTTTGGACATGATTGTCTTGAATGACCTTCGCGATAAAGGCGCCGGTTTTGGTGTGGACACCAACAAGGTGACGTTGTTATGTTCGACGGGGGTGAAGCGAGAACTGCCGATCATGCCGAAGTACGAAGTGGCACTGAAGATACTGGATGAGGTGAAGGTTTTTTCCAGAGAAAACGACCAGAGTCGGAGAGTTTAGCTGCAAGTTTTTGGGTACCCGGGGCCCGGTTCCTGAGCAAGAGAAAACACCCAATGTCGGGGAGGTTAAGTGCAGATCGGGGCAAGAGCAAGCATCACACCGACGAGATGAGCGTTCGTGGATTCTATCATCGTTTTCGTCCGGATAAATCGGTTCTATTCACCCGTGATCTTGGGCCTAAAGCTCTGGAGGAATCATCATGCGCCGGTTGCCAAAGCCACTCTTTCGGTTGTATTCTAGCTTCATAAAGGTCGCAATGATAGCCCGCTGCGCTGCAGCGACCAGCCATACCTTCCATCCCTTCCTTCCGAATGCGGTTGGAAGAGTTTCCAACCCCTGAGAACCCACTTTTGCAGGTAAACTGGTCCGTCGGAAACCGGGCCATCCTCGTAAGTCCTATGTTAGCGCTAACTTACGAGATACGCCTTGTAGTTTCGAACAAAACTGGAGGTTTCGGAACCGTTTCCAAGTATTTGCAGAAAAGTTCAAGAAATGCCTTGACAAGAGATTTTTTTCGCTGCATCTTATGGAAGCACTTCCATTATTGAGAGGTTTATGGCTTCGAAAGTTACTATTTACGACATCGCAAGAGAAGCAAGTGTTGGAATCGGAACGGTCTCGCGTGTCCTCAACAACCATCCCAACGTCACTCCCGAAACTCGCAGCCGGGTGAAAGAGATCGCTAAGCGCCTAAACTATCAGCCGCACACCTACGCTCAACGCCTCGCCCGTCGACAGTCTGAAACCATTTCGGCAATTATCCCTTTCTTTACTAACTACTTTTTCATTGAGGTGCTTCAGGGCGTTCAGGACAGAATTTCCCAACTTGGCTACGACTTGGTGCTCTACGGTGTCAACGATGTCAACCAGGTCGAGTCGTATCTTGCACGTGCACTGCAAAGAGGTAAGGTAGACGGTATCTTGTTCTTTTCGATGAAGCTTCCTGAAAAAATTATTCCTCGACTTAAGGAGACTAGCCTCCCTATGGTGCTTGTCGATATGCTACCGTCCTGGCGGGTTCTGGGTTCGACTCATATATCTCAATCTTCATCACCTCTTGAGAGTACAATGGTTGCCGTAGGTAGCGGAATAGGTGTAGTCATAGTGGCTGCCGGTGCATTGCTTACTACTTTTAATGAGGGGCTCTCAGATTTGTTAGGCGTCTCGCGGGTAGCTTTTGCCATGGGGCGGGAAGGCGATTTACCGCTGGGCCTGGCTTACCTTGGCAAAGGGCAGAATCCATATCGCAGTGTCCTTTTTGTCGGTATTATTGCTGTATTGATTACCGCTTTTGCTCCTTTCGGTATTGCAGTCGCTATTTCAAGCTTCGGAACCTTACTA
>CAVYHK010000049.1:0-46759 GCA_963768145.1 uncultured Bacteroidota bacterium
AGTAGGCAATTTTGCTTCCATCAGGAGAAAAAACAGGATAGAAATTTGCGAATCCGATATCGCGGAGAATCGTCCCCTGATGCAGGGTTTCTTTTATCTTAGCGGTCTTAGTCTCGTAATTATTTACCAAGAAAGCTTTCCACTCGTCATATACCTGGTCACCCGATTTTTCGAGGACTTTCTCGAAAGCCTGACCGATGGATACCGCTTTTGTCGAACTCATTGCGTACGATAATTTTCTTAATACGTCCGGACCATATTTTCCCGCAAGATAGTGAACGAAAGCGAAGCCCGAATTGTATGTCGATTCATTGCCGAGGCTTGTTTTACCGAATCCACCCATCTCCTCCAGCGTCAGCATTTTGTTGTTCAGCGCGTACATTCGGAGAATCATGTCGCGATGCGTGTCCCAAGTGTCATGTTGGAAACCCAAAGTGGGAACGTTATACTGAGCAACACCTTCGGCAAACCATGCCGGGACCACGATGCCGCTCAGAGGATAACTCACCACAACATTTGGATAACCATATAGGACATCCGGCCTGCGCTCAGCTTCATACCCAAGCCATTGAAGATAAATTGCAGGAATCTGCCTGTTGAACTTCATCGCGGCTTGCATCTGGACATCGTGGGTGAACTCATGAGTAACTACATTTCTCAGCCAATTGTGCGTGCCGCGGAGGGCAAAATCCAGATTGGACGCCCAGATATTAATCTTATTGTCGAAGAAATAAGTCTCACCATTTGAGTAGTCGTCGTTGTCCCAGATTACAAAGGAAACCCTTTGAGTCGGCTCATGATGGTACAGTGAAGTCACCGGTCCATACATTTCTTCCGCAATTTTTGCTACAAGCTGAGCTGTTCGCTCTTCACCATCGTGGTAATCCACATAGAAATGCTTCGTCTCGATCGTATGCCAGGTTAGCTCCGGATGGATAAATTCATCTTGAGCAAAAGCAATCGAAGCGCAGAAGAAAAATGGAATGACGGAATATGGGAGTAATGGAACATATGCCTTGTCAAGGTTTCTCTTTATCCTTGACAAGGTTGAGCGAAAAAAAGGGATTCTCATTTAACGACCGCGATCTTGATGATGGCTACGTCGCGTTCATTCGTTTTGGAAGAAACCGCTTCGACTCTCGTAAAATAGACTCCGCTTTGGACGCCAGCAACATTCCAATCGACCTCATTGGCGATCCCGCCCGTCCCGCTTGTCTGCATATCGGCAACCTTGTGACCTGCGAAGCTGTATATACTGATCGAGACTCGCGCATTGTCCCGCAAATAAAAGTGAATCTTTGTTGATCCATTGGTCACAGGATTCGGCCAGTTGTAGACTTGCGACTTAGGCATCAAAGTCAGGGTATCAGCCGGCGGCGGTTGAACACTCTGCAGAGGTGTTGTAACTGAGTTGTTGTGGTAATTATCGTGAAGTAAACTTCCCCAGATAACTTGATCGGCGGAGGTCCCCTTGAACGTCCAGCTATACAAATATCCGTCCATCCCGATTGCTGCAAGATACAAGTTACCGGTTTGTGAATCGTAGGTAACTGCTGGACTCCCTGCAAGTCCGCCGCCGATGCCAATTGGGAAGCCGGGGAAAACCTGTCCTGTTGCGCCGGTAAACGCGTAAAGCGTTCCGCCTTTTGTCCCAAAGATTACTTCAGGCTTTCCGTCGCCATCCAAGTCGGCAATGACGATGGAGCCCACAATTCTGTTCGCATCGGAAGACAGAACCTCACTCCCGACAGTTGAGATGGGGAAATGATTCAGCACTGCACCAGTGTATGAGATAGCATAAACTTTCGTTTGTGTCGCGAAAATTATGTCGCGGTTTCCGTCGCCATCGAGATCGCCAATGACGGGGCCGGAGACAATCGTATCGCCGGGAAACGCACCAAATATTTTCTGTGGACTCCCATTTAGACTATCAACGTAAACGTTCGTGCTAGACAACTCAACGACACTGGAATTTCTGACAGGAGAAAGTTTGCAATAGGAAATCGACACGACTGTGGAGGGGCCCACCGCAACAGGAAATGGCGGATTGATATTATTGAAGGTGCCCGCCTGAATCAACTTGTCAATGTCAATGATATACACCCCATTAGTCGGGGTATTCAAATACATGGTGCTGGTATCGGCTGCAGCAAGGTGTCCACGAACGTCCAAATCGAGCGGCTCAGTTGCTGATTTTGAGGCTAAAGTCGTCACCGATGACTGAACAACGGTCGGAATTTGATATTCACCGATAAATTGGCCAGACAACGAAAATACAGTTAGATTATTGGGAATCCCAGGAAAAATCTCAGACAACCTAACTGCTTTCGTTCCCATCACTAGCGGAGGAGCTACCATGCTCCCGAATTTCCATCCGCTCGAAAAAATGGTATCGGCTGTTCCGTCATGATTGTCGTCGCGAGCCACAAACCCGTAAAATACTGAATCATCCATGGCATAAAGCGTATCACTTGAACCTGATGACGACACAGCCGGCTGATATTTACCCCCGACTTTCGAGAAAAATCCCGTCGAGTCGAACCCGGCAGAACTTCCGTCCGCCACGTTGAACGCATACAATGAATCGCCATTGTTGGCGATGACCTGCAACTTTCCATCCGAACTTACGTGTCCGAACAATGGAGAGGAATTCACGGTTGCGCTATGAATGTTTTTCGGGAATCCTGCTGCCACGTGGAAATTCGGAGCGACAGAATCCGCCGTTACATAGAAAGTCATCGAACTATCGTGGCTGCTGAAGTTAGTTATGTAGACATGCGAGTTCGCGCCACTGTAGCTGTTGGAATTCGGCAGAGAGGTCGGAGTAAAACTATTTCCGCCCACATTCAGCAGGGATGAGCGATCCGGATTTCCGCCGTACCAGAAATCGTACGGAGAGCCGTCATAAATGTAGGTGCCAAAAATCGTTTGGATAAAGTTGCCAATCTCATTTGCTCCGTGGGCCTCCATCAACCCAACTCCGCGGTGAGCAGGATTTGCATTTATCGTATTACTGGCGATGTTTTGATCGATCACACTCTCATCTATGTGCCATATCAAAATCCCCCCAAAGTAGGTCGTATCTTGCGGAAGCGCCCAATCATATTCGTCAGCATCCACTACGACACCGTTTATGTTTATGATTTGTGATCCGTCAAAATAACCCGTGTCATTTGCAAAAGTTATTTTTGTCGTACTGTAGCTGCCAGCGTAATAACTCGTGACGTTTTCGCCGTCGTGATTCGCGTCTCCCTCACGATTTTCCAGGAGGAAATATTCGGTGGAACTGATTGGCACTTTTAGGACCGAGTATTTTCCTGTCTCGTTTGCATGGAGTTGGTACTTTGTCGCAGTAGGAGGTGAAACCTCAGCAGGAGTCACCCATCCGAGAAAGGTTTTCTCCCATGCAGAGGGTTCCGGAGGAAAAATTCCACCATAGGCAAAAATTGCCTGCCCATCCATCAGACCAAATCTGCCGATGCCGGTTACTCCGGTTTCGGTATCGAACAAATCCGGCAATCCAAGAAAACTTCCGAAGCTGGCTGCGAGTAGTCCGTTCGTCCCGAGCCTAAGGCTCACAATCGGATAATCCTCACTCTCGGGCATGACAATAGTGTTCGTGATTATGAAACTGCCGTTGTCAACCGCCTCCCCGCTGTAACCGGGGCCAAACGGTGCGGGCATATTACTCAAACTCTGGAGGTTCAGGTAAACTGATGGAATGTCATAAGGGAGCGGATCATAACCGAGCTCCGTCGTAAAGTCTATGTCACGACCGGAGCCGGCATGGAAAATCACAAAGCACTGGAATTGATTAAATGGAAAACTGTAATTGTAGATCGAATCTGCCGCATGCCATGAATCCTGGAAGAGAAGTCCCAAGTTGTTCCCGTTTCCGGCCTTCGGGGGGGAATAATACTTAATCTGATGTCGTAAGGTTATGACAGAATCGAGGACAGTGATTGAATCGGTGCTTAACTTACCGTCTGAAACTTTTCTGAAATAATTTCGCAAAAAGAGGAGATGATTTTCGAAAAATGCTTTGTCATGCGGAGGCGCGTCGAGTCCGCTACCTTGACTCAGAACAAACTGTCCATTCCCGCTGGTTAGACTATCGACATCAGGCTGGAATTGTACCATGATGGCGAGGACGTTTACGGTTCCTGTAGCCAGCCCCGCTCGCGGCAGAGTACTTTGCACCCTGGCAAGAGGATGGTCAAGCTCCTGTCCTTGCAGTAATTCGACTTGAAAAAGCAGCGCCGCGGAAAATATCGCGGCGCCGGCTGAAAATCTAAAAGTCAGATTGCCCACCCCAATTCAGGCCTAACGAGAACCGCAACTGATTTGATAGAGGATTATTCGGATCGAACGTGGATATATAACTGAAATCAAAACCGATCGTTCCAAAGTCGGAAATGCCATATCGAATACCCGCGCCGAAGGTCATGAAATTCCGACCGCCAAAATTCGGATTCTCTTTGAAGTATCCCCAACGGAGAGCGATGAGTCTCGGCTGGCCGTACCAGTATTCGGCACCCAGGCTCAGAATTATTCTCTTCAAACCGGAACCGTCACCCCAAGTCGTTATCAACGACTTCGGAAGTGGATCCACAGTGCGCCATTCAGGGCTGATTGAAGATACCGTGTCAGCTACAAAAGTAGTATCGCCCCCACCTGTTCTGACGCGCACCACGGTTCTGCTCAAATCAAAAACGAAATACAAATTATTATAGTCGCTCTTGATCAGGTGCAAGGAGAGACCGAGTCTGAGATTTGCAGGAAGTGGATCCGCCTGGGACTGGTCAATGTAATAAAGGTTTGGACCCAAATTTGTCAGGGTGAGGCCTAAGCCAAGTCTGTTGTCAAAATTTCCAATAAATGGTAGATCGAGTTTCTGAGGCCTATATAAGAGTCCCAAGTCGAAACTAACGTCGGATGCAATCCCTGATCCAACCTCGCCTTCAGCTCCGAATGGAGCGAGGTCACTTCTAATGAATCGGAAGTTAAGGCCGAAGCCGAGGCCGTCAGCAACCTGTGTTCCGTACCCAAGGGTCAACGCGACTTCGTACGCGGTCCATGTCTTAATAATCTCTGGGCTCGTTGGAGCCGGTGTAGTTGAATTGTCCAAGATTGAAATACGTTATGCTGCCCGCAACACTACTAGCCCAATCGTCTATGTAGTGGCTATAACTGAGGTAGTTGTAATTCAAATCGGAACTAAACTCGGGCAACCAGGGAGCTTCAGTCAGGGATATGTAATCACCCTTGAAAAATCCAAGCCCACCCACATTCCAAAAAATAGCCGTCCCATCGTCCGCCAGACCTGTTTCCGTCTCTCCCATTCCTCCGGCACGCGCGTCAGGGGAAATCAGAAGAAACGGAACGGACGTTTCACCCTGTGCAAACGCTCCCGAATTCAACATCAGCACGGACGCCACTCCAAGTGCGGCAAAGAACATAATCTTCATCGAACATTACTCCTCATTTAGACATTAATTATAAGACGTTTGCGCAAAATTTTCTACACTCTCTCCAGAACACATCGTTCGGAAAGCCAAATCAGGCGGTATGTGCGCTATGGTTCGGTTCATCGCACAACCGCCATTTTTCCGATCGCCTCGCTGGTTTGCGATCCGTCGACCGTCGAGACTATCACCTTGTAAAGGTAGACGCCATTGGCAAGCCTGTTGCCGTCCTCATCAAGACCATTCCAATCTATCTTCACAAAGGTATCGGCTAGTCCATAGGCTTCAATTGTTTTGATCAATCTTCCGCTCAATGTGAAGATTTTTATTTTAGCATTTATTGGTTCACCCGCCCCATCGACCGAGGTTCTCTGGAAAGTGAATGCAGTCCCATCCCTGAACGGATCGGGATAGTTGTAGACATTCATCAAAGACAACTGCTGGGACGACTCTAGATCGAATGCCGCCATCTCTTCCGATGAATTATTAAAAACATCAAACGCGGTTACTGCCACCGTGTGGCGGCCGACGGCAAGCGACAAAGTCACGGGGAAATTCACGGTGCCGTCCTGATAAGAATCAACGTTTCCCACATAATACGGACTTAGATCAACCGACTGTTGACCATCAAAAGCTGCTTGCAGAGTGTGACCAACCCCGGCATCCGAAAGGTTAATTCCGTTTTCAGAATGCAAGTCGACAATCAGTGTGGGCTTATCGGAGACAACATCGCCCTCCCTGAAATTCCTCGAATCGAAATAGATTTTTACGCCGGGCGCTTGATGATTATTTACAGCATCAGTGTTGGTCCCGCCTACAGTAACATCTCTTGTGTATCCGAATCCGTCAGAACCACTCGCCTCAAAATACAGTTCAATTTTTCCCGTGCTGCCGCTGTAGGATATATCTTTCGGTATCACAGCTTTAGCATCGAACAATCCGTTCTTAACCGAAACCTGGCCTCGAAAGAGTATTGATCCCGCAAAAAGATACGATTTGTGCAACTGCGGAATAAGAACATTTTTGTCCGAATCGAATATGGTAAGCAGCGCTGTGCCATCAAAGTCTTTCCAAACCGTCTTGTCCGGATGGTAAACCGTTCCTTTGATATTGAGCTTGTCAAGTGCGCGCACTTGCTGAGTTTCGTGCAGCCAGAGATTTCCCGTTCAAGCTGTCGACAGTAGCTTGATACTTAGGCATGGCCAAACGTACCGTAGGATCACCAACATAACTATACTTTGTGTCATTAAGATTATTATAATAGCGCTGCTTTGTCAGGAAAAATGCGTCACCAATTCGCATCGCATTGCGCAGACTATCCCTGACGAACAACTGCCCAAAGAATTCTGAGCTCAGATAAAAATTGTCTGTTTCATACGTGACTCTCGTTGAGCTTACGACTCCTATTGCGCCTCCTTGCTGCGAGAGGAGGAGCAGTTCAGCTCCGCTTGGCGTCACAGGATCGTCATCTCTTCCAAAATCGCATGTCGCAGCAACAACCAGCGTGAGGGTTGTCAAATTGGTAAGCTGCGGGATGGTCACGTCATTTTCAAAAATATGCGTATAAGACCAGACGTACGGAGCTCCGTGTCCCACAAAGTTCAAAACGAGAGTCCCCTGGTTAACTTGGTTAACCATGTCAGCAGCCGCATCAGGTTTCCGGATGCCCTGAGTGGAAACTATTGTCGGGTAGGCAGCTAAATATATTTTTCGTCTATCGAGATACTGGAGGTGTGATACTTGCATTTGCTAAATTCTCCGAATCATCCGTGAAGTCGGGAATTACATCGTCCAAACCATTACTATTGTGGTCATCGGCCACGAATGTCACGAGATTTCTCCAACTACCATAATTTGGATTTTGCTCGTACTGTTCAATCTTGTTTACAATTGCCGTGGCATCTTCCTGGCTTCTGGCGGGTAGTCTGCCAACCGCTATCGAAATCTGCGATTGGTAAGACTTGAGGAGACCGTTAAACTCGACAAAATAGTCGTCGCTTGCAAAGCTATTAATCTGATCAAGCGATTCATCCGATTCGTAAGGTGGAACATATTCCGGAACATTTGCCACTTTGTTCTTGTAATCATAAGTCCCGGCGCCAAAAAGGATGACGTATGAAGGAACCTGTTGACTATTAGAATAGACAAAATTCAGATAATCACGAATGGCAGTCGGATCGGGTATCCCGCAACCGAACTCATTATAGATATCGGTAGTCTTGACAACGGCTGTTTTTAGTCCATCAAAGCTCTGTTTGAAGCTCGCCAGTTGATTTGCTTGAGAAATAAAATCAGGAGGAGAAATAATTATCAGATCGGCCCCGGTGAGTTCACCACGAAGATCGGAATTCTGAATTGGAGTGATGCCACTCACAGTCAGATAACCAGTGTTACCCACCGCGTAAAAGTGCCTGGAAGTGCCAGCAGCAGTCTGAGTCCCGAACGAAGCAGTCCCATTGGTGGCCGAATCGGTTTGCATCAGATCGACATTTGCAAAATCTGTCACGTCGAAAATCTTGTCATCATCACTGGAAAAGCCCTGGACTGAATAATATACCGCAGCGTTCGTATCAGGAGCATAGAAATTCAGGACATCGTTGACCGCTTGAAAATTCCGCTTGTACAAGATTTCGAACCAATCAACATATGCTTGAGCAGTACAAGAATTGGCGTTATAAACGATCTTCAAGGCGCTTAAGTCATCCGGCAAATTCCCAGTGCCTTTGTAATCCGGTGTGGAAATAGCCTTCGCAAAGTCATCAGTGTCACTGCCATCGCCGGTGATAATGACAGTGCCCCCGCCAATCGGTGGCCCAAGCAAGGTACCCGTGGAATTTTCATAAGTACTAAAAGAATAGCTTGCGTCACTTCTTGATATGAACCTTGCACGATAGGTAATGCTTTGTGTGGAGTCCAAACCGTACAGCTTGTTAAGATACTCAACGACATTTGCGCCGGGATTATTTGGGCATGGTGGTGGTGGAAGGAGTTGCGCACCGTACCAGTCTTTGCCTGAACCCTGGAGGTTAGTAAGTTCGCTGTCGCAAGCGATTCCTGATGTGAAATTTTTGGGGACGTAGTACGACGAAGAATGATAGCTTGGAGCGGTCGGCATTCTCTTTCCGTCCTGCCCGCCATAAGTCATAAAGTAATAGTTTGTTTCGGTATAATGATTTAAATAATGATGAAATGTTTTGGCTAATGAATCGTAAGACCACTCGCGCGGCGATCTCCCGTAAAACAAAATGTAATCCCCCGACTCAAATCTGTCAGTACCGTCAGTATTTTCATCATAAACATAAATTGCATTCTCCATCAAATCGTTCGGTCGAGAGGCGGTTGGATCCTCCGTCAATTCTCTCCCGCCATTGTTGAAGATTCTTATGGTATTCAGATGGATACTATCAACGGGCACTTTCGCATTCTTGAGATTTTGATAGGTCACCTTATAGATTCCGCTTTGGGAGATTGCAAGGCTATACCATGAACCCTGAGCAAGAACGCTTGACGTCTGTATCTTCATAAGTTGATCAAGCCCCTTTCCAGATTTCACGCTTCTAGGCACAACTGCATTCTGTACCTGAGAATAATTCACTAAACTCTCCGACAATAGACGATCCGTACCGACTGGCTGGCTTGTCACACCCGATCCTACAGAAGTAATTTGAAAAACCACCCTTTTCAAGATTTTATAGGCGCTAGAAAGACTATCATACAAATAAGGATATACTCTAATCCTGGAAACAAAGTGCCTCCGCAGTTCAAAGGGCGCATCGTATGAGATGAATTCAGATGCTGGAACCGGGACCTGCACAAAAGATGCTCTCGGGCTCTGCACCGGATGCATCATGGAACGCGTCTGATAATCTGTTTGGACTGCCTGCACTTGAATCCGCTTTGAAAACACTCCAACCATTATAGGTATGAACTTCTTGAGATAGTACCCTTGAGTGTTCATTTCAGGAACAGCGTCCCTGAACAAGAAGTTCAAATACGGTACTCCACCTGCTCTGGTCGTGTCCACGCCTATCGAATCCGGAACCACTTCGATCAATGTTGAACCTGCTTCCTCTAATATCACCCTGATGCCTTGGGCAAAAGAGGCATGGGCAAGGAAAGTAGCCACAATTGCGTACGAGATGATTTGTGTTTTCATTATTCCAATAAAAAAAGCCGAACACTGTGCAGACCTTTGGCACCGTTATTCGGCTAACTGCAATCCCCAATTCGGGAAAAGCTCGTCAAAGGTCTATAATAGCACCTTACTTAAACCTTTAACGAACTTTCTATAGGGACTTTCCTTCCTTTATTTGACAAAATATAGCAGGAAGTCCGATTTGTGTCAAGGCGTGACAGGTTCTTTATGACCTGGCGGGTAGTGGCTTAATTTCACCTCTTATGCTATCAGAAGGGGTTTGTTTCCCGCTGATCGCGCTGATTTTCGCTGATATATTTTCTGCGTTCATCTGCGAAATCTGCGGGAGAAACCAAACTGAGCCAGCACCACCTGGCGCAAAGTATGCTACGGATTCTGAAAGTCAATCCTTCCCGGGACAACCTCACAGTGCCTGACCCAGTCACGCGTGTGAATTCCCAATCGTAACCCGGGTGAACGAGCGCTCCTAGCGGAATGCTGGCAGTCGATTTTTTTCACAGAAGAAGTCTCTAACCATAAATATCTGAAACCGACGAGAGGCAAAGAAGAAGAGGGGAACTTGGCAGCATAAGTCTGGAATGACTGATCCAGAATGGCGTCCCCAAGGGGATTTGAACCCCTGTTACCGCCGTGAAAGGGCGATGTCCTGGGCCACTAGACGATGGGGACAAGAAGCTCAAGGTTCATAGCGTCAGAGGACGAGATTCAATGCTATTAACCACTTGAGAAGCGCTTCCTTCAACGATTAATTTAGGATTTCTGCGAGGATTTTTCAAGGAGAATCGAAGTCCTTGCCGCACGGGTTATACTAGAATGTTTCCCTGAGCCATGTCATATCAGCAACGAGCTACTTCAGATTCTTGTTTAGAAAAGCAAAAATGTTTTTCCAGGCTATCGCGGTCTGGGATTCATCATATGAAGATGGATTGTTGGGATTCATGAACGCATGGTTGACAGCCGGATAAACATGAAACTCGATCTTCTTACCGTCGGCTTTCATCACTTTGAGAAACGCTTCGCCCATTTGTGGGGTGTAAGTCTTGTCTAGTTCCGCATAGTTGCACAGCACAGGACATTGGATTTTTTCGACGGCAGATTCAGTGGTATCGACATTGCCATAATCGACAACGCAAGCAGCCAAGTTTGGAAGCACCGTTGCAGCTTGAAATGAATAAGAGCCTCCCATGCACCAGCCTATGGCACCTATCTCCGCGGGTTCAACATTTTTCAGAGAGGCAAGATAATCGAACGCCGCCTCTAGGTCCGAAGCTCCCCGCTCTTTCGGAACTGACATCATCAACTTGTAAGCGTTCTGAGGCGTCGATGCGAGTTCTCCGCGATACAAGTCAATTGCCAAGGCGACGTAGCCCTTTGCGGCGAAATCTCTTGCATTTTGTTTTATCCAGTCGGTCAATCCCCACCACTCGTGAATCACGATCAGCGCTGGATGCCTTCCGCCATCCGCCGGTTCGGCGAGATATGCGGACACAGTATCGATGCCGCTCGCATACCTGACTATACTTGTCTTGATACCTGAAGCATAGACTGATGAAACAAAAGCAATACAAAGAAATGCAAGAACAAATATCCTACTCATTGACTCCTCCCTCTAATGATTTAGGTTCACGAGCTCTCAGCATATGAGCCACCAGCCATAGCTGAGCTACAATCAATTCCGTTCTAACACTCTCGTGATCTTGTCAACCAGCATCGATTTTGGAACCGCACCGACAAGCTGGTCTGCAACCCTTCCGCCGTTAAAAATCAGAAGCGTCGGAATGCTCATAATGCCGAACGTCGTTGCGATATCCTGGTTTGCATCCACATCGACTTTTGCCACTTTCAATTTGCCATCATATTCTCTTGCCAGCTCTTCCACCACAGGTGCAATCATTTTGCATGGCCCGCACCACGCCGCCCAGAAATCCACCAGCACAGGAAGATTGCTCTTGACAACTTCCAATTCAAAATTCTGTGAATTCACAACAACCGGTTTCATATTTGCTGCTTCATCCCTTCTCGAAGACCGACGTGAACCATCAGAAGAAACATATCGAGACTCCGGCTAAAGTTTTTCTTACGAAATTAGTCTTATGTTTTCTTTTCCAAAAAGATCGTGCAGATGCATCCATGAACTCGCGATTAGGATCGACGGATTTGTTGGACCTGTAGAATTCTCGGTTTGTCACTGCCATTTGTAACACTAAAGAAGATGGAACAATTCCCATGAGAGTAGTTACCGAGCATTTCCTTCAGCGAGACGAGAAGCTCCTTTGACTGATCGCTTCCGTCAATAGAAACCGCTATGCTCTTGGTGAATTTTCCTGCGGCTTCTTCCAGCGGCATCGCCTCGTGTTGCCATCATGCGCACCGAATCACCATTCGACTCTGGCCTTGCCGGAGACAAGGATCATTGAATCGACATAAAGAATGTTTTGAAATTTCGAAAAGGCATCTGCAAAAAAGATCAGGTCGCCCTTTACCGGTAAAATCCTCCAGCTTCACGAACGCCATCGTGTTTCCCTTTCCTGTCGATTTTTCTCCTGACATCGACGACGATGCCCGCCGCCGTCGCGCTCGTCCCTTCAACGATGGAACTCGCGTCGCCCAAGCCTCACATTCGTAAACGAATTATATTCCTGCTCAAATCTGAGAAGCGGATGCCCGGAGATATAGACGCCGATCAGTTCTTTTTCCCGATTCAGTTTTTCTCCCTGGCTCCATTCATCTGACACGTCGCTAGGGAGGGATAAGTCACAAGTTTCTTCTGATCGCCGCCCAACATGATCAAACAGCGACGACTGCGAACTCGATCTTGCTTTCTTGAACAGACTGACCGAATTGGGCAATAACCTCAAACGAATTAAATAACTGTGCCCGTTTATGTCCCATGGAATCAAATGCACCCGCCTTGATGAGACTCTCCAGCGCCCTCTTGTTCACCGCCTTCAAATCCACGCGCGAAACAAAATCAAAAATGTTTTCGAATTTTCCTTCATCGGTTCTTGCCCGGACGATTTCTTCGGCTGCGCCGACTCCGACATTTTTGATTGCGCTCAAGTCCGAGCCTCAATCTCCCGTCTTTCACTGAAAAATCAGCGAGACTTTCATTCACATCGGGTCCGAGGACCGTGATTCCAAGCTTTCGGCAGTCGTCTAAAATCAGAGTCGTTTTATTTAAGTCTCCTATCTCGCTCGTGAGTGTCGCCGCCATGAACTCAGCAGGATAATACGTCTTGAGATAAGCCGTTTGGTAAGCGAGACCGGAATACGCAACGGCATGTGATTTGTTGAAACCGTATGAAGCAAACTTCTCGATCAAGTCGAAGATTTCGCCGGCAAGTTTCCTGTCGATAGAATTCTTTACCGCGCCTTCGACAAAGAGTTTCTTCTGCTCCGCCATCAGGACTTTATCTTTCTTCCCCATCGCGCGGCGCATCACATCCGCCTGTGCGAGAGTAAATCCGGCGATCTCGCTCGCGATTTGCATCACCTGTTCCTGATAAACCATGACGCCGTAGGTCGGCTTCAGTATCTGTTCCATCTTAGGATGCAAATACTCAATCGGCTTTCTCCCGATCTTCCGGTCGATAAAATCGTCGATCATTTCCATCGGGCCGGGCCGATAGAGTGCGTTCATCGCCACGACGTCGTCGAACGAAGTCGGTTTCAGCTTTTTGAGATACTCCTGCATCTTGGAACTTTCAAACTGGAACACGGCAACGGTTTGCCCTGCTGCAAAAAGCTCGTACACTTTCGGGTCGTCATAGGAGATTCTGTCGAGATCAATATCCTTTCCGTGATTCTCTTTTATCCTGCGAAGCGCGTCCTCGATTACAGTCAGAGTCCTCAGCCCAAGGAAATCCATTTTGAGCAAGCCGATTTCCTCGAGGCTTTTGTACTCGAACTGCGTAATGACTTCTGTCGAAGGCGTCTTATAAAGTGGTACATAATCGGTAATTTTTCCGGGAGCGATCACGACTCCGGCAGCATGTGTGCCGACATTTCTGTTCGTTCCCTCGAGGACCAGCGAGTATTCGACGAGCTGTTTAATCTTCGGATCGTTGCTCTCCTTTACCCAGCGAAGATCTGGAATCGTTTCGATCGCCTCTTTCAACGGGGTGACCCTACCGAGAATCACGGGGATTTGCTTTGTGATCGAATCAATCGTCGAAAGCGGGATGTTAAGAACTCTGCCGACATCTTTCAGAACCGCGCGTGCCGAAAGCGTTCCGAAAGTGACAATCTGGCAAACAGATTCTTCGCCATATTTCTTCTTCACATAATCGATGACCAAGATTCCGTCTTGTTGTCGGCAAAGTCGATATCAATATCCGGCATCGACACGCGAGCGGGATTCAGAAATCTTTCAAACAGGAGCCCGTACTTAAGCGGTTCAACATTCGTGATTCCGAGCGAATATGCGACGACACTTCCTGCGGCGCTTCCCCTTCCGGGTCCGACGCGAACTCCCATTTCACGCGCACTGTTTATGAAATCCTGTACCACGAGAAAATACCCGGCAAATCCCATCTTCTTTATAACGGCAATTTCATGCTCGAAGCGTCGCTCAATATCGGGAGTAATCTCATGATATCGTTTGGCCAAACCTTCGTGAGCCAGCTTTTCGAAATACTCCTCCGGTCCCGTCACGCCTGAATTCTCCGGGATCGGGAATCGAGGCATCAAATCCTTCTTAAGTTCCAATTTCAAATCACATTTGTCTGCAACCTCCAGCGTGTTCTCTACTGCGCTGGGTCCGAAGTCGTAGTCGACGAAAGCTTTCTCCATCTCTTCCGAGCTTTTGAAATAAAATTCAGACACTTTGTACCGCAGCTCGGTCGGGTCTTTTGTGCCGTTACTCGATTGAGAAATATTCAGGAGTATATTATGCGGAATTGCATGCTCGCGCTTGAGATAATGGCCGTCATTAACTGCGACCATTTTTGCGCCGATCTCTCTCGCAATCTTGGGCATATTCTCAAGCACTCGCTTTTCCTCATCGAGTCCGTGGCTGTGAATCTCCAAATAATAGTCATCGCCAAAAAGATCTCTGTATGCCCTCGCAGCTCTTCTCCCGCCTTCAATATCACCGTTGACAATTGGCTCGGAGACCGGGCTGCTGAGGCAGCCGCTCAACACAATGAGTCCCTCGTGATTCTCCTTCAATAGGTCGAAGTCTATTCTCGGTTTGTAGTAATATCCCTCCAGATGTGCGACGGAGACAAGCTTGATGAGATTTCTGTAACCAGTGTAATTTTTCGCCAGAACGGTCAGATGATGGTACCCGTTCTTTTCGTTCCTCTTCCCCTTTGCCACATATATTTCACACCCGATAATGGGTTTTATACCGGCTTTTTTGGCGGATTTGTAAAGCTCAATCGCCCCGAATAAGACACCATGGTCAGTCAAAGCAAGTGCAGGCATTTTCAGTTCGACAGCGCGACTGATCATGGCATCGATCTGCGTCGCACCGTCTAACAAACTGTAGTGAGAGTGATTATGAAGATGTACAAATTGAGGCATACTAATTCATCGACACTGGATAAAATGTAAACTCAGTTATCGTATAATTATCAAAAAGAGTCCGGTAATAAAGATGAACATTGTCAAAGGGACTGTAAATTTCAATCGTGTGCCACCCGGCATCAATAGAAATCCATGGTGGAGCGTAATCGACCTGCTGTCCGTCAAATTTAAGCACCGGTGCACGCGTGCATCCGGCACAACTCATCGACAACGCAGGAACAAATGAGAATTGAGTACTTTTCTCCTGCTGTGCAGTGAAGAAAGGTCTGCCGTCAAGGACCAAATGATCATTGTCAGCTTCAATGGCGATCGCGTCACCTCCGATTAAATATACGGGTAATCCGCGGACCCACATGCTTGAGCCGATCACATCTAAGTAGAACCAGCCGGGCATTACTCCGTCAGCCAGCCACTTTGAGAGACCGGGACGGACGGAAACTCTTTCTGAACCGTTCAAATCGAAATCCAAGTTTATCCTGGAATCAAAATCTAAAACTGTCTTGGTTGTATCATACAAACCGAGTTGGAAATCCTCGGACACTCTCGACAGACCGATGGTTGCCGCTGGCATCAAAAGCGCGCACGATGAAAGCGCAAATGAAAGAACTGCCGCGAGTCTCCCGGAGATTATCATCACACCACAAATCACAATTTAATGAAAATGCCTGACAACTTTTCTACGCGTTCTGACAAATGGCCCGTTATATTATTGTTCTCATTCTACGATGAATGATGAAGAAACCAATGTCGCTGCGTACTATCGATAATATCCAGACCTGTCGAATTTCCAAAAAGAGGGAGATCTATTATCGAGCATTTACATGGTTCTCGATCTCCCCGACAACATCGGCAACTGGAATGACTTTCCTTTCGCCGGTTTTTCTAAACTTCACTTCAATTTTTCCTTGTTTCAAGTTCCTCTCGCCGACAATCACCTGCAAGGGCATTCCGAGAAGGTCGGCATCTTTGAATTTGAATCCGGGACTGACGCTCTGCCTGTCATCGAAAAGAACTTCAACATTTGATTTCAATAGCTCCTTATACACCTTTTCCGCCGCCCCCACTACCTCCTTATTGTCCATATTGACCGAAATCAAGTGTACCATAAAAGGTGCAATTGACTTATCCCAGATAATTCCATTTTCGTCATGGTTTTGCTCGATATGGCAGGCAATAACTCGTTCAACGCCAATGCCATAGCTTCCCATCACGATCGGCTTCTCAGCTCCGGATTCATCCAGGTAAGTCGCATGAAGTGCGACGGAGTATTTAGTTCCTAATTTGAAAATGTGACCAATTTCAATCGCGTTCACGATTCTCAGTTTGTGGCCGCAATTTGGGCATGGTTCTCCGGCTTCGATGGATCGAAGATCGTAATAACCATCAACCTTGACGTCACGACTCATGTCAATGTGTGCAATGTGGTAGTCGTCTTTATTTGCGCCGCTGATCAGCTCATTCGCATTTTCGAGCCGTTTGTCGGAGATGATTTTGAATTTCTTCAAACCGATTGGACCGATCGATCCGGCGTTTGCACCTGTGAACTTAGCAAGCTCTTCCGGCTCAATCGGGATTGCGGTCTTCCCCAGCGCCGCTACTAGCTTAGATTCGTTGAGTTGATCGTTGCCGGACATCAAAACAAGCACCGGTGAATCATCCACCTTATAGACAAGAGATTTGGCCAGCCGCTCAGTAGATATATTCAGAAAGGCGGCAAGCTGATCGATTGTTTTTATGTTCGGCGTATAAATCTCTTCGGGCTGCTCTGTACCATCAAGTCTTCCGAGAGAAGCTACGGAGCTTGACGCGACTTCCAAATTTGCAGCATAACCGCAATTGTCACAAAGGCCGCAAGTATCTTCTCCATCCGGCGATTCGACCATAAATTCCTGTGAACCTGTTCCGCCCATCGCACCGCTTGACGCACCAACGATGAAGAACTTCAACCCGCTTCGAGAATAGATTTTCTTATACGCTTCCCTGTGCAAATCATAACCCTTGTCCAGATCTTCGAAGCTTCTGTCGAGAGTATAGGAATCCTTCATAAAGAATTGTCTGCCGCGAATGACACCTGAGCGAGGGCGCGGCTCATTGCGAAATTTCGTCTGGATCTGATACCAGATTTGAGGAAGATCGCGATACGATTTTATGTTATCCTTCGCAATCGTCGTGAAAATCTCCTCATGAGTTGGTGCAAGGACGAGCGGCCGATTTTTGACATGGAACAAGGTGTCGCCAAATGACTCTACTCTGCCCGTCTGCTCCCAAATCTCAACCGGATTCAATGCCGGAAGCTGAAACTCCTGTCCACCGATCGCATCCATCTCCTGCCTGATTATGTCCATGACTTTCTTCATGACGCGCCAGCCAATCGGCAGCCAGGAATAGATTCCAGCCGACAGTGGGCGAATCAGTCCAGCCCTGACCATCAAACGGTGGCTCACCATGATCGCATCGGCGGGATTCTCTTTTAATGTTGGAAGAAAGTACGTGCTTAGTCTCATGCGGTTTTATCTCCGGGCTGATAGGCTTCGAGCCATCACCGTTCAGCGATTTTGGATTTAGAGTTTAGAATTTCGAACCAGGAATTGAAAACTCGGCGCTCAACATTCAAACAACGTGCCCCTGGCGTGACTCGAACACGCGACACAGAGTTTAGGAAACTCTTGCTCTATCCAACTGAGCTACAGGGGCAGAAGTCTTATATCAATTTATTTCTTCAGCGGGATATTTCCAATCAACGAAGAGGTTTTTGAAAGAAAGTCGCAAATGGAACGTCGGAAAGTCAGATTGTGAGATCGATTGGAGATTCTCCAGACATAAAAAAAGCCGACTCGCCATTGAGGCGAGCCGGCAAAAAAAAGAAAAGCTGTTCGTGTTATTTGTACAGGAAATACTCCACGATCTTCCATAATCGTGGATCCGCCGGCTCTGCGTTTATAACATCCTGGTTGTGATAATCCGTCCAGACATAAGTGCCGAGGCCGTAGGAATTCTCCACGATGACGTACACTAAAGGTGAAGTTCCTTGTATATAAGCGTATGTCTTCGCAACCGAAGCCGGGGGCAAATCGTCAAACTTCTCGTAACCCGACAAGTTGCGTGAATCCGCAGAAACCCACACTAGAACCTGTGCCCCCACATAAGCGCTGAGACCCGCATCTGCTATGTGCATAGAATCCACTGGTGGTTCCTGTTCGTCTTCTTGAGTATAAAATCCCGGGAATATTCTCTGCAGGTGATAATAGTTATAATGACCTCCAAATACTTTGCCACCGTTCTTGATATACCTGCCATACTCACGGGAAAGCTGGGCATACGAATCATCTCCTTCACTTCCACCGTCACAATCAGAGAAGATATTAGTGTATTGTGCAAGGTAGGTCTGCGCTTTGACCGAATCGGTGGCGATGTTGTCAATGAGGTCAGAGACATAGATTGAGTCATATCCTCCGATATTGAGAACCTGCAAAACGTCTTCAATCTCTTCGGCGCTCGCCTGAACTACCAATACCTTGGTTGCACTATTTCTTGTCACCTGATGAGTGCCGGCATTCGTCCCACTTTGGCTCGCCGCCACGTTCACGTTAAACGTCACCTGGAAAAGTGAACCCAATTTACCCACCAGAGTCTGGTTTCCCGCTGGCGCCTTTATTGTTGCAGTGCCTGTTGTGTCTGTAACTGATGCATAAATTGAATCATTATCTGCCTTCCCTTGCAGTTTCAAAATTGCACCCGCTTGAGGAAGTCCCGCCGGGTTCAGTATCGTGGCAGTAACAGGATACAGCGGTACATTGCTTGTGCTGCTGCTCTTGGAGCAGCTTTGAATCATGGTGCCTAAAGCCAACAGCACCACAAGAGTAGAGAATCTTAGTTTCATAACGCCTCCTTATTCTGAATCAGGAAAAATTCCTGATTCTTGATTTTGAAAAACTATTAACCTGAAAATATGGCAACTGACTGTCAAAATGTAATACTTTAGCATCGAGTTTCAAAGTGACGCCTAGCACTCAATGATATCAAGTACAAAGAGTGGCGCCGCATAATTCCCATTTGACAACTCAGAAATTGTGACATGAACCGATTTGGGGTTGAGTGCGAATAACTGGGGACTTCTTTGTCCTTCAGACTCTTGATTTTTGAGTTTGGGTTCGAGCTATCTTGAAAGTATCAGCAAATGGAGGCAAATTAGTTTTTGATTTTTATTTGAAAAGCGAGAGACTAACAGAGAGTCATTGATGAAAACAGACCAAGCCGGAACACCAAAAAGAGAATCGACAAAATCTCATTGGGAAAATTTCTGGTCGGATAAGAAAGAAATCCACGAAGTCTACTCGAATGAGGACAGGGTCCTGCGTAATGTACTCCGCGTCACCGACCTGCTGGGAAAGCATGTCCTTGAGGTCGGCGCGGGAACAGGCCGGGATAGCTTCGGCATGGTGGAGCAGGGCGCATCGGTGTTCATGCTTGACTACTCGACCAATTCGTTGAACATCATAAAGAGCCTTGCGGCACAGGAAAAAGTTGAGGTGAACCCCGTGGGTGGAAACGCATTTTCGCTTCCCTTTCCTGATGGGTTATTCGACCTAGTTTTTCATCAAGGGCTTCTCGAGCATTTTCGAGAAAAAGAGGCCGAAAGTCTCCTCAGAGAAAATATTCGAGTCGTCAAGAGCGGCGGACTCCTTCTGGTTGACGTTCCCCAGCGATACCACATTTACACGGTAATGAAACATATTCTCATCGCACTCGACAGATGGTTTGCTGGCTGGGAACGAGAGTTTTCCGTTTCAGAGCTTGACAAACTTTTAAGGTCTTTTGGCATGGTGCCAGTTTACAGATATGGTGAGTGGATGTATCCGAGCCTTTTCTACCGTGTCATGAGGGAGGCATTTAGAAAATTTGGGTTAAGACTGCCTCTGAATCCGAGACCGATTAAGTCGCTTGCAAATATCCGGAAGAAAGTCCGCGAGTCATTCCGTTCCTCACCAATTGTTCTTCACACATCGATCTCGTGCGGTATCATTTGCAGAAAGCCGTGAGTCGTTTCTTCTAAAATGAAAATCCTTGTGATCGCGCTTCCCGGAATTGGAGATGCTCTCCTCTTTACGCCGGCAGCATCACTCATCAAGAAAAATTTTCCAAATGCTGAAATGGACGCGCTGGTCATGTTTAAAGGCACGAAGGAAATCTATGAGCAAACGGGACTATTCGACGATACCTTCTACCATGATTTTCTTCACACGTCCCTCTTGAGCTCCCTCAGGTTTGTGCTTCAACTCCGCAAGAAATATGACGTGTCGTTGAACATCTATCCATCAAACAGGAGGGAATATAACGCAATACAATTTTTGATCGGTGCGAGAAAACGCGGCGCAGTTAAATATCTGCGACTTGATTTCCCGCAAATGGGATTCCTGAACAACGTCAGGCTGAGAGAAAACGATCTGCTTCACAACGTCGAGGCAAACGTTGCGCTATGTCAGAAGCTCTTCGGCTTCGAGACAGATCAGGTCCCGGAACTTTTTCTTCCACTTGGCGAAGAGATTGAGGCCGCAGCAGATGATTTCCTGCGATTGAAGAAAATTGTCGCCGGACCCCCTCTCATCGGATTTCATGCCGGCGGTTCAACTCTCAAGAACCATATCAACAAGAGGTGGGAGCCGTCGAAATTTGTTGAACTCGGCAAGCTTCTTATTCGGGAACGCGGCGCCAGGCTGCTGATATTTGGAGGAGCCGATGAAACATGTGTGAATGAAGAGATCGTTAAAGAAGTCGGATCATCCGATGCTGTGATGGTAACAGCACCGAACATAGTTCAGACGGCTGCGCTCATTAAGAAGTGCGACTTGTTCGTCACGAACGATTCAAGCCTTATGCACATCGCTTCGGCGATGAAGCGGAAGGTAGTTGCGGTAGAAGGACCTTTAAACATAAACTACACATATCCATGGCACACGGATTATGAGATTGCATCCCTCTATTTAGACTGCTCCCCGTGCTTCGCTTACTCCCCCCGACCGCTTGCCTGTTCTCGAACCGAAGTGCAGTTCAAGTGCATAAGGGAACTTGCTGTCGGGACGGTTTATCAGAAGGCAATTCGTCTGTTAGACAAGAGATCGTAAAGCTTCAAGCCCATCGGATAAATCAGGCTCCTCAAATTCTTCCGAACTTCTTATCCAGCTCCAATAACGGAATCTTCAGCAGCACTGGTCTACCGTGGGGACATACATACGGCACTTCAGCTTTGAAGAGCTGGTCCAACAGCGACTCCATTTCCTCTACTGTCAAATAATCTCCAGCTTTCACAGCCGCTTTGCAGGCAAAAGTCTTGCACAACTTTTCACGAGGCGTCAACCGCAGGTCGTTGTCGCGTTTGTAATCCTCGACGATTTCAGTAAGTATAGTGTTCTCCCTGCCGGGTTTTAAGTCCACGGGAACGCCATCCAGCACAACCGTTCCGCCGCTGAATACCTTGACGCTGAATCCCATCTTATTCAAATCCGGCATGATTTCTTCCACAAGCGTCAAATCGGCAACATCGAGATTCATGCTTATCGGGAAAAGGAGCTGTTGAGTGTTTTGCCCCTCGGCGTCGAATCTCTTCAACGTCCGTTCGTATATAATCCTCTCGTGGGCAGCATGCTGGTCAACTACGAGAAGTCCCGTCGTAATCTGCGAGATAATGTATTTATTATGGAGTTGGTAAATGGCGCCCGCGGAACTCTCTACAACCTCGCCACCCATGGATTGTCCACTTTCAGTTGTTCTGCTTTGCGGAAGTCTCAGAGCGAACAACGGATCGACAGCATCGGCAATACGCTCATCTTCAATCTGTCCATGCGCAGATCGAGAACTGAAGATCACCGGGACGAATCCTCCCCGAGATGTTTCTGTGGTAGTACGGCTTGAGAACTTTCCAGACTCACCAGCGACAGTAAGTTCAGGCACCAAATCGCTCTTTAAAAGTGCGCTATGCGTAGCGGAACGGACCGCACCGTAGATGCTTCTCTCGTCTCTGAACTTTACTTCTAATTTTGAGGGATGAACGTTCACATCAACCTCGTTCGGAGGTACCTCTATGAAGATTGCAAAAAAAGGGAAATCCCCTTTTTCAATGAGGTTCTCGTATGCGGAGAAAACAGCATGATTGATAGCCTTGCTGAGGACGAATCTCTTGTTCAAGAACAAGAACTGTTCGCCTCGCGTTCGCTTGGTGTATTTGGGCTTTCCAAGGTATCCGCTGACTTTGAGATGATCGTAATCTTCGTCGAAGCCGACAAGGGAATCTGTAAACTTGTCGCCAAAAACTTCGTTCAATCTTTCCGCGATGGTGGTTGATTTCGCACGGAGCACAACTTCATCCCCGGATTGAAGCACGAATCGGATTTCAGGAAAAGCAATTGCGTATCGCGAAACGGTCTGGTAAATATGCCTGAACTCCGTCGGAGTTCCTTTCATGAAATTTCTTCTTGCTGGAGTGTTAAAGAATAAGTTCTTGACTATGATGGTAGTGCCGACATTGTGGGCTGATTTCGAAACCTTTTCTGCCTTTCCGCCATTGATTCGCAGATATGCGGCGGTATCGTCGGCCACAGTCCTAGTTTTGATTTCTACCTGCGATACGGCCGCAATCGAGTGGAGGGCTTCGCCGCGAAAGCCGAGCGTTGAAACATTTTCAAGATCCTGGTAGCTGGCGATTTTGCTCGTCGCATGTTCTTGAAATGCGAGCAGGGCATCCTCTTCCGCCATACCATCGCCATCATCGCTGACTCGAATGAAACTCTTCCCCGCATCTCTCACTTCAATTTCAATCGACTTTGCGCCCGCGTCAATCGCGTTTTCGATAAGTTCCTTGACGACAGACTCTGGGCGCTGAACGACTTCTCCCGCCGCTATCTTGCTCGCGATTTCTTCCGGCAGTACTCTGACCTTTCCCATCACTCTCCTACCGACAACTTCCAAGTTCCAAGTTCCAATATCAAAACTCTAGTCTGCCAAAGAGAGAACGTTGAAGTCAAATTGGGAGCTGGAATCTGTTTTTTGGAGCTTGTATGGTTTCCTGTATCTTCATCTTGGAGGTTCCTATTCATCATTGTTCTTCAGAAAATAATGCATTTACAAACGTTTTGCTATCGAATGGCTGCAAGTCATCTATTCCCTCGCCCACACCGATATATTTCACGGGCAATTTCAGCTCCTGGCCGATTGCCACAACAATCCCGCCTTTTGCAGTGCCATCAAGCTTTGTCAGCACAACTGCCGTCACACCGACCGCAGCAAGAAATTGACGCGCTTGCACGAGACCGTTTTGTCCCGTGACTGCATCAAGAACCAGATAGACTTCATGGGGGGCACCAGGAATGACTTTCTGAATTACACGCCTGATTTTTCTCAGTTCTTCCATCAAGTTGGTCTTCGTGTGAAGTCTGCCTGCTGTATCAATCAACACTACGTCGATCCCGCGTGCTTTCGCCGCGCTCACGGCATCGAACGCTACCGCGCCGGGATCCGTGCCTGGCCTTTGCTGTATGATTTCTACCTCAGCCCTGTCTGCCCAGATTTTCAACTGCTCATTCGCTGCAGCACGAAACGTGTCAGCGGCCGCGATCAAAACCCTTTTGCCCTCACTCTTGAAGTTGTACGCCAACTTCCCAACAGTGGTCGTCTTCCCGGCTCCATTGACTCCGACAATCATTATCACGTACGGCTTTACATCTTTCTGATTGCGATCATCAGAATCGACCAAATATTTTGCCACTTCTTCTTTCAGAAGACTCTTTAGCATTTCGGAAGTATCGTAACCTTCTTCCTTTACTTTGAGCCGTATGTCGGCGACAATCCTTTCCGTGGCCTCGAATCCCACGTCGCTCGAAAGAAGAGCTTCCTCGATTCCGGCGATGACCGTATCATCTATCTTGGTCTTGCCAGAGATCACTTTGGATATCCTGTCAACCAAGCCGGTACGGGTCTTTGAAAGCCCGTCCTTTATCTTCTTGAACCTGTCAAGCAATCCCATTTTTAACCATGTGTTTCTGGTAGACCCTAACATATACGGCGAGTGAAACAAAAAGCGATATGGTGCTCAAATACAGAAAGAAATTTTTTACCAAATAAAGGGAATCCATTTTCAGCGTGGCAATTATCAGGTAGGCAGCAATGAAGTTGACCGTAAACTTTCCCGCCCACACCGACTGGACTACAACTTTCCTTTTTGTAATTATAAGTGAACTGCCGATAACGATGAGAACGTCGCGAAGTGCGACTAATGCAGCGTACCAAAGTGGAATGTCCCTCGCCAAAACGAGTGCGGCTGCGACGCCAATGACACAGATCTTGTCGGCAACGGGATCCAGGAGTCTGCCAAAATCTGTAACCTGGTTCAATGCGCGTGCAAGCAAGCCATCAAAAAAATCGGTCATCGCTGCGATCAACATCAAGATCAAGACAGTAACACGGTATGCGCTCTCTTGCTTGAGAATTAGCACGACAACCGGAACGAGCAAGACGATTCGGCTCAAACTGAGAATATTGGAGATCGTCCAGCGTTTTTCGACTTTTAGCGAATCATCCAAATGAAGGACACTCCGAGTTCATTCAAAAAGAAAGGGGTTGCACTGCGATGGGCGCAAAGACGCCCCAGGACTTTTTCGAAATGGTTGACAGTTCTTTTCCCGGTTTCAGCGAGATTTACCTCCGCGCGTCCAAACAGTCTATGTGGCGAAAAATGATTTGGTTTCCACTGGAGCAGTGTTGATTCCAAGTCCTACATTTTCGCTTCATGTATGTTTGCTTCAAATTCCTCTTTGGTGTTCGATTCAACCTCCGTCGGATAATTTCCGCTGAAGCAAGCTGTGCAATAATTCCTCTTTCCGTCCTGGGGTACAGATTCTAAGAGTTTTTCAAGAGACAAGTACGCAAGCGAATCGACATTGAGCTCCTTTGTCATGCGGTCGACGTCTCCGTCGAACTGATTCGCAAACAGCTCCTGCTCCGACGGAAAATCCATGCCGTAGAAACATGGATGCATGATCGGAGGCGAGCTTACCCTGAAATGTACTTCGGAAGGCTCCGCTTCACGAATCAGTTTCACCAGCTGCTTGCTCGTGGTGCCACGGACGATGGAATCATCGACTATGACGACTTTCCTTCCCTTCAACACGCCTTTTACGGTGTTGAATTTCATCTTCACTTTCAAGTCGCGCATATCCTGGTTCGGCTGAATAAAAGTCCTTCCTATATAATGGCTTCGAATCAATCCAATTTCAAACTTCGCCTTTATCCCCATCTTGATGCTTTGCGAGACGTAGCCGAGGGTCGCGGTGTTCGATGAATCGGGCACGCTAATAACAACTAACTTCTCATCTTCATCGTTCTGAACAGGTGATTCTTCAGCGAGACCTTTGCCAATTTTTCTTCTTACCTTATCGACGCTCTCACCGTAGACCTTGCTGTCGGGACGTGAGAAATAAATGTACTCGAAGATACAATGTCTCGCCTCTTTTGGAATGTCCGGAAGAAAAATCGAACGCACTTGGTTCGCCCGGACAGCGTCGTCATCGATTACAACAATTTCACCGGGCTCGATATCGCGCAAGTATTTTGCTCCGATTACGTCAAACGCGCACGTTTCCGAAGCGACGATGAATGCATCGCCCAACTTTCCAAGCGCAAGCGGACGAAAACCGTAAGGGTCCCGCGCCACTATCAGTTGATCATCCGTCAGTATGACAAGTGAAAACGCCCCTCTAATCGCCCCGATTGCTTCATATACTTGATCTATTACGGTTTCTTTCTGACTCCGTGCGATCAAGTGCAGGATGATCTCCGTATCGGTGGTCGTCTGGAAAAGGGTACCGGATTCTGTCAACTCATCCCGCAGCTTATGAGAGTTCGTAAGATTGCCATTGTGCGCGATCGCGAGATTTCCCTCACGGTAATTGACCACTATCGGCTGGACGTTTTTCTTGCTGCCGGCAGATCCGGTGGTGGAATATCTATTGTGTCCAATGCCTGCGTTTCCCTTAAGAACATTAACGAGGACTTTCTCATCCTTAAAGACATCGGCGACAAGCCCGGTGTTCTTATGAACGTTGAAAAAAGTCTTCCCGTCAGATTTCTCACGCGTCACAATCCCCGCGGCTTCCTGACCGCGATGCTGGAGAGCATTCAGTCCATAGTAAATGTAGCTCGAAGCATTTTCTGCGCCATAGACTCCGACAACCCCACAAAATGTCTTCGGTTTTTCTATATCTAAACTTACTTCATCCATTATCAAAAAACTCCGATGGATAGGTGTTGGCAATTGTCGACCAGCAATTGGGACAGTTCCTCGACAAACGCTCATTCTCAATCACTAGTCACTAAACACTTTTTACAAAATCCTTACCGCGTTCAAATTAAGCAAGCGAACGGCGTAAAACAAACCTCCGGTACCGGCTCAGTTTCAATTTCCTCTGTCACCCCGAACTCCTTTCAGGGTCTCAGAACAGATGCTGAAACAATCCAGAACAAAGACACTTCGTGACAGGGTTCAGCATGACGAAATACTTCTAACTGAGCCACCACCAATCCTTCGAGTCGGGCTGGCCGACGCTGGCGCAAACCTGTGTTAGCACAAAAGAAAACGGCATCTCGATTTCAACAGGATGCCGCTGTTTAATACTGAGTCAACTTCGTCGGAACCGGCTTTAGACCGGGTATAAATTAATTCGCAATTGCAGACTCCACCCTCGCCGAACTCCTCTCTTCTTTTTTCACGGGACGCAAGGCATACCTAAGCACCTCCAGCATCTCATCAACATATTTGAATTTTACCTGCTCTCGGACATGGGCGGGTACTTCTTCGAGGTCGAATTCATTTTTCTTCGGAAGTATTATCGTCTTGATGCCGGAACGAACTGCAGCAATCACTTTTTCTTTCACTCCGCCAATCGGCAGAACCGCCCCGCGGAGGGTTATTTCGCCAGTCATGGCAAGATCGTTTCTCACAAGCCGACCTGTCAGTAACGAAACAAGCGCGGTCAGCATCGTCACTCCTGCCGAGGGACCGTCCTTGGGAACAGCGCCGGCCGGAACGTGCACATGTATGTCGTACTTTTCTCGAAAGTCAGGTTCAATGCCGAGCGTTTCGGCGTTTGAGCCTATGAAGCTAAGCGCCGCCTGGGCAGATTCTTTCATGACATCGCCGAGTTGACCCGTCAGCATCAGGTTACCCTTGCCTTTCATCTTCGTGGCTTCGATGAAGAGAATGTCTCCGCCTACCGGAGTCCATGCGAGTCCGGTAGCGATTCCGGGTTTGTTGATCCTCTCGCTGACTTCCGGATAAAATTTCTGATGACCGAGATACTTCACCACCGAATCGGCATCAATGGTAAACTGTTTCTTCGATCCCCCGGCAACTTCTCTCGCAACACCACGACAAATATCGGCAATCTTTCTTTCCAGATTTCTGACGCCTGCCTCCCTGGTGTGGCTCGAGATAATCAAATGGAGGGCTTCATCTGTGAACTTGATTTGGTCGCCCTTAAGTCCGTGTTCGTTTTGCTGTTTCGGGACGAGAAAAATCTTAGCAATATGGAGCTTTTCGTCCTCGACGTAACTCGGGATTTCGATTATCTCCATCCTGTCTCGAAGTGCAGGAGGAATGGGCTCCATCATATTTCCAGTAGCAATAAACATCACTTTCGATAGATCAAAGGGCAGCTCGATGTAATGATCGCTGAATGAGAAATTCTGTTCCGGGTCGAGTACCTCGAGCAGTGCACTAGACGGATCACCTCTGAAATCCATCCCGATCTTGTCCACTTCGTCGAGCATGAAGACAGGATTATTTGAGCCGGCCTTCTTGATCCCCTGGATTATTCTTCCCGGCAACGCACCGATATACGTCCTCCTATGCCCACGGATTTCCGCTTCATCGTGAACTCCTCCGAGCGACATCCGGACAAATTTCCTACCCAGGGCATTCGCTATCGATTTGCCGAGACTTGTCTTTCCCACACCGGGAGGTCCGACGAAACACAGAATAGGCCCACGCATATCGTTTTTTAATTTTCGGACTGCAAGGTATTCCAATATTCTCTTCTTGACCTTGTCTAGGCCGTAATGATCTTTCTCCAGAGACTTTTCAGCGGCGTCTATGTCAAGATTGTCTTCTGTGGAAACATTCCACGGCAAATCGAGCAGCCAATCGAGATATGTCCGGGCAACGGTATATTCTGCGCTTGACGGATGCATCCGCTGCAGCCTGTCGAGTTCCTTCCCGGCGGTTTTCTTGAGTTCTTCAGGATAGTTGCCTTCGCTGATTCTCTTTTTCAATTCATTTATTTCAACATTATCTTCGTCTTCACCAAGCTCATGTTTGATCGCCTTCATTTGCTCACGGAGGAAATAGTCACGCTGACTTTTGTTGATCTCATCCTGCACTTCGCTCTGGATCTTATTCCCAAGTTCAAGACGTTGAACCAATTTGCTGAGGTACAAATTGGCTTTTTTCAGCCGCTCGTGAACGCTCAATTCCTCCAGAACATCCTGCTTTTCTCTGACCGGAATATTTATCAGCCACATTGCCATGTCTGCAACCTGACTTGGGTCTTCGGTATTTAGAATAAGACCAAGATGTTCTGGCGTAAGCTCGGGTGACAAGATCGACTGCTTTCTTGAAACCGTTTTTTATTGTGGCAATCAGCGCTTCTATTTCTATGTTTTCATCTTTCCGTTCATCGACTCGCTGCACAAAACCCTTCATGTAAGGTTCCTGCTGAACGAGATTAAATATCTGTGCGCGGTACAATCCCTGGACAAAAACGCTTTTTGAGCCGTCGGGTAAATTATAAACTTTAAGTATTCGCGAAATCGTTCCAAATTTGTGTATATCTTCGGGAGTAGGCCGTTCAGTATTTGCATCTTTCTGTGCCACGATAAGGATCGGGAGATCATCCCGGAACGCCTCATCCGCCAATTGTATCGTGCTCTTTCTGGCTACCGACAGCGGCATCATTTGTCTCGGGAAGAAAACGGAACTACGCAGCGGCATTATCGGAAGTATTTCCTGGTTATACAGTTTTCCCGGATCCTCCATGACTATCTGTTCATCTTTTTCAAATTCATTCCCTTGACGCGATCCTTCATCTTTAGACATTTTTTCTCCTCTCAAGAAACTCTCATGACAATATCAATCAGTTCATCCTTTTGTCTTTGCATATCAACGATTATCAGGCCAAGTAATCTCGAAACACCAGCGTCACCTATCAGGTTTCTCTGATGTTGAAGAAGCTCACAACGGTTAGTATGATCTTCAACATCACTCAGCAATCGCTTGATGTCTTGTTTCAGCATATCGTAACTTGTCCGGTGCTGCAATTCCCCGCTGCCATTGCCTGAACGATTCTGTGTGGCCGGAGATCGCAGAGCATCTGACGGGATTTGTCCGCCAAGCTCAACTATTTTTCCACGGAGAAGATCCGCAAACCCCCTTATTTCATCTGCAATTTTCTTCATTCGGTCAATTAGAAAGGGATAAGGAATCCACTTGGAATGGGAAGATAAACTGGCAGCAAGGTTTGTGAATCCCACATAATCATCGACAAGAAACCTTGTGTCTTTTCTTAATTCAGTCCCCTTCCCGCCATCTCCCAATAAATCATCTAGAAATTTTAGCCGCTTTCCGGCTTTCTGAATTGTCGTTTGGTGCACCATTATGTCCCTTTGTTGAAAAATGCTGAGGTCGTCCAAAGTCATTTTTCGGACGACCTCCGCGGCCTGAAACGTTAGGCTACTTTAACTTCGATTTCTTTCGGCTTTGCCTCTTCAACTTTTGGCAGAGTCAGGGTAAGTATGCCATCTTTATAAGCTGCATCGATCTTTTCGCCCTTCACACCGCTCGGCAATGAGAACGACCGTTCGAAACCGCCATACGATCGCTCCACGCGATGGAAACTATGATCCTTTTCTTCTTTTTCCTGCTTCTTCTCGCCTTTGATCGTCAAAACATTTTCGCGAAGAGTGATCTTGACATCATTTTTATTGATGCCGGGGAGCTCAGCTTTGATAACATAGGCTTCGTTATTCTCGCTTACATCCGTGCGTGGCGACCACGATGCGACAGAATTTCCCTCTCCATCGAAGTCACTGAAAAAGCTGTCAAACAAGCGGCCGACTTCTCGCTGCATGTTCACCAAATCTCTGAATGGTGTCCATGTTGAGACCTCTCTCTCTGGTTTAAATCTTATGAGTGCCATAACCCTTTCTCCTTTCTTTGTTTCATTTTCTGACACACCTAAGTTCAAGTTGCGTGCCATCAAGTAAAATGTGAAAAATAAAAGAAAGGTGGGCACAATGCCATTCTCCAAGACATCGTTTGACAATTTGTAAAAATACTCGGACATAAGGAGGAGAAATTCTGTCGAAGCAATGTCAATTTGTCAGGATCCGAAGAATGAAATACCATAAGCATCAAAGTAAGCTATACTCCACTTCCAAGATCATCGGAAGATCATTCCGAAATATTCGATCAAAAAAATAAATGTACTTCCACTGACTAAATTTAGTCTAAAAAAGAGGTTATATCATCACATAAAATGCGCGCGACCCAACAGATTGGGCAGCGAGATAAAATCATTCCAGCATTCAGAAACACAAATACTTGTTTGACGGTCGTCATAATTATTGCTACGGGCATCAGTTTACATTGATATTTCCTTGCCTTAGGTTTTGATGAGTGTTATACTGAAAAGGAAAAGAGACTCTTCTAATCTGACGATGAATGGAACCAACGCCGCCTAAGCACAAAGACTTCGAAACAGAAATGCTGCCGCATATGGCGGCGTTATATAATTTCGCACTCCGCATGACGGGAGATCCTGACGATGCCAAGGATCTTGTCCAGGAAACCTATATGAAAGCCTACAGATTTTTTGACAAGTATTCTCAGGGAACGAATGCGAAGGCATGGTTGTTTCGAATAATGAAGAATACGTACATCAACCGGTACCGGAAGGAATCAAAAGAGCCGGACAAGATCGACTACGATGAGATAAAAGATTTTTACTCGACAGTTAAAGATTCGGCGGTCGACACCAATGATTTGCAGGAGAAGATATTTGGTAATTTGTTCGAGGACGAAATTGCTAAGGCGCTGCAAGACCTTCCTGAAGATTTCAGAACCGTGGTCATCCTCTGCGATATTGAGGGGTACACTTACGAAGAAATTGCCGACTTCATCGAAATCCCGATCGGGACTGTTCGGTCGCGGCTCCATCGAGGGAGGAAAATGCTGCGTTCTATGTTAAGAGACTATGCACTTACACGCGGATTCACAGATGTTGAAGACTAAAGCTACGATGACAAAGGGTTTTGGGAAAAATGAAAACGGATTGCAGAGAAACACGCGCCCTCATGAGCGGGGCTGTCGACAATGAGCTTTACCGGAGCGAGTCGCAAACCTTTCATGAACACATAGAAATTTGCGGAAGCTGCCGCGATGAGTACGAACTTGAAAGGCTCACCAAGGCATACTTGAAGAAGAAAATCACATTCGTGGATGTCCCTTATGATGTGGAGCAGGCGATAATGGCACAGTTCTCAGTGCAAGCTCAGCCGGAAGAAGGCCACGAATCCGCTCAAGGCCTCCTCAGGAACCGTATTTTCCAGCCAGTTCTTGCAGTGGGATCTGTATTTGTCATTGGAATTCTTTTGCTCTTCGCAAACAAGTCGAATGTTATACTACCGGTCTTCCAGAAACTGCCGGAAGCAGTAGAAATCGCCCAGCAAGATGCTCTCCTACTTGCGGAGACAGACTTCCAGGATATTCTCAGCGGAAAATTCAAACCGAAGATCACCGCGGGTACGATGCAGGAGGTCGCTTCGTATGTGGACCAGAATGCGGGTTTTCCCGTTCAACTTCCTTCGGTAGCGAATGCTGATTGGATCGGCGGAACCGTATCAGATTTTGCCGGCAATAAGATGGCACAGGTGGTTTATAAGATGGGAGAAGACTACATTTACATTTGCAGTTTTCCAGAGAAAGCGGTAAGCTTGAATAAGGTTTCATTGCCGCCGAATTGTGCAAAAGTAATCGAAAACTGTGAGTGGTTCTGGGGACAGGATTCAAATGGAGACACCCAGGCGGCATGGAGCCACGACGATCACGTATGGATTGCGACTTCGAACCTCGAAAAGAATGATTTGGTCGCGTACTTGAAACCCCCTAAGAACAACGATGGAGAGAAACAATGATGAGATCCTTAGTTCCACTTCTAGCGGCTTTCCTATTGGTCAGCGCATGCGGCAAACAATCTGCTCAACAGGCATCATCTTCGAAAAATGAAGCCACAAACAAAAGCTTTGAAAGTAACGTATCCCTCGTCGGAGGCGTTAATGCGGCTTCAGGGGAAAGTGCTTCGGATTTTTATTGGTTCGATTCGAATGGGAAGAAGGTATCGCTCAGCGATCTGAAGGGAAAAACAGTCCTTGTAAATTTTTGGGCGACATGGTGCGCACCATGTAAAGCCGAGCTACCCGATATTGAATCCCTCAGCAAGAGCTATGCCTCAAGAGGACTCGTCGTCATCGGGGTTTCGGTGGACAAAGGCGGCGACCTTCTTTCTGACGTCTCCAGTTTTGTCTCAAAGAACGGACTTACCTACCAGATTGTCATCGACAACGACAATGTTGCGGACGCTTATGGAAACATAAACGCCATTCCAACTTCATTTCTCATCAACAAAGACGGGAAAATCGTTGACAAGTGGATTGGCATGAGGGACAAATCATTCTTCGAGTCAACGGTAACGAAGTACCTCGACTGAAGAGTCAAAATTCTATCGGCATTAATCCTAGGCTTTGACTTTACCGTTGGCAAATCACGCTAGCGGCGAGAAATCGAGACTGTGCCATGGCGTTTATCAGAAAGCTTGATTCCAGTCAATTTGGCATATCTCCAGACCGCTTACTTCATCAGGACCATTTTCTTTGTGGCAGAGAATCTTTCTCCATCTGACCTGACCGCATCAAGCCGATAGAGATACACCCCGCTTGCAATTTTGCTGCCGTCAAAGTACACGCTATGTTCACCTTGAGTTTGCGTACTGTTCACAAGTGTAACTTCCACTCTGCCAAGTATGTCATAGACTCTCAAAGTAGCATAGCTATTAGCTGATAGCTCATAGCTGATCGTCGTCGTCGGATTAAATGGGTTCGGAAAATTCTGACTCAACGAGAAAGATCGTGGAACATCGTTATTGGCTGTGTGAACCGGAGTGAAGACCGTAAAGTTGCTGTTGAAGACGGCCCTCACAGTGTCTGCCATCTTTCTCAGAACCTCAACGCTATTTATGTTACTAGTTCCTTGTCCGATCAGATAGGCGACAACAACTTCTTGCGTATCTCCGGGCATAAAATTGAATGGACCCGATCCGATCAGCAGTCTTTTGTCATACGGAAGATCATCGAGCCAACCGGTGCCAGTCACGGGGTCGCCGTAATCCACGAATTTAGTTGGCCGCCCATTATTATCAGTAAATGGTTCTCCTGTACCTGCTATTAAGCCTCTGAGCAGATCATAAGCCTGCTGGGACCAACTTTGATTTCCGAGGCGTGGATCGGCAAAACGGGGATCGTCCAAGTTAATCTCGATATAGGATGTCATCGGAAGATTCTTGCAGCCATGTACCCAAACGCCTCTCACAACCGCACTATCCGCATTATTGCCGGTCGGCACTTTGGGACCTTCGAGAAGCACATACCCATCGGCAGGTGGGTCGTTTCCATACACCGCATCCGCAGGATTACCATTGTATGTGTATCCGAGATTTCTTGCGCTATCACAACCGTCGAGGTCATCATTTGCGTCACCCAGATCAATATCTGACCACCAACCGAAGTAGCACGAATCATACGACACTGAGCTCTTGTTGATGAAAGTAAGCCTCATGAACAGGGTTTGACCAAGCGCTCCACTTCTATCAAAGGCAGACACATAATTATGGACTTCAACGCCAAGCGGGGATGTGCTACTTAAACCGTTGTGCCCGGTTGAAGTTAAATCATTCGTTATCCAGTATGCCGCCTGGTCACCCACTATCAACGGCTTACCATCGGGAGTTAACGGAGCACCGGTCTGTGCCGCATTCTGAACCCACGCCTTATATGTAGAATCACTTGGCAAAGTGGAATTGGACAGAACCATTACGTTCCACTTTTTATCACGAGGATCCGCCGCATCCACCAAGACATTTTTGGGATTTCCATCATACCTACTGAGAATAGGACCGGGCTGGTATTCCGTAGAGTATTCGCACGATGCGCTGTAGAGCGAATGGTCATTTACCCCGATACCGACCAGCCATGGCCCCGCGGCACAAACGGCGTTCTTACCCGAATGCGCAGGCCAGAAAAGACCGTCATTGCCCGTTATTCGATTGTAAAAATATATTCCGTTATTCCCGAGCACGGCTTCGATCGTATTGGTGATGAAATCAACCTGGTTAATCGGCAGCGGTGCAATGCCGCTAAGCGTTATCTTCCAAACCCCTTTGCTGCCGGTCCCGACAAAAAGGTTTACACCGCCTGTGTCGTTGGGGGAAAAGGCAAATGAATAAACATCTACGTTCGTCAGGCTGGTCTGAGTCCAGCTTGTCCCGTAGTTGGTCGAATAGATTACGCCACCACCGTAGGCCCCCGCAACAAAGAGCGTGTCACCTGCCCCATCCGGGGAAATTCCGAGAGCTGTAAAACTCGAAGAAAACGACGTCCATGTGTTCCCGTTGTCGGTGGACCGATATCCACACCCAATAAAGATATCCGTGTCGCCCGCGGCACTCGGGAAAACTGCTATAGCATTGACAGAGTTCGTGAGAATGGAGCTGCTAAACTTTTTTGCCCAGCTTTCTCCGACATTGGTGGAAAGGAAGAGCCCGCTCTTGGTTCCTGCAAAAAGATCGGCACCGGAGGAGGCAAGACAATGAATATTTGTGTCCGCCAGCCCGTTATTCACCTGTTCCCAGGCTGACCCTGCATTCGTAGAGAGGTAAACGCCGTGATCAGTCCCGGCGAAGAGGTCAGTGTCACCTGCACCGCTGGTGAAAACTGCAAAGGCCTCGACAGTGGCGTTCGTCAATCCGGATTGGTTCCAGCTTGAGCCGTCGTCTGTCGAGAGAAAGGCACCACCAGAAGTCCCGGCAAAGAGATTCGTCCCGCTAGAAGCGTTTGGGAACGTGGAAAGAGCGTAGACATGAATGTCAGTCAAACCCGAATTTGCTTGAGCCCAATTTGTCCCGTTGTCAGTTGATAGATAGACGCCACCGCTATCAGTCCCCGCAAAAAGTTTCATGCTGCCTGACCCGGTGAGAATGGTCGCAAAACACCTGACGTCACCTGCGGAGGGTAAGTTTGCTTGAGTCCATTGGGCCTCCAACGAATTCATACGGGTGAACAGGAAAATTCCCACAAAGAAAAATCGGAGAACCATGCCTTTCATCTTGAACTTCTTACGCTTATTCGGTAAGCCGGCAATCAGCAGCTATTTGAGTAAAACCAGCTTCTTTGTATTGTGGTAAGTCCCGGCTTGCAAGCGATAGAAGTAAACTCCGCTTGGCAAATTGGTTCCGTCGAACCTGACCCAATGGTCTCCCGCGCTCTGGTGTTCATCTACCAATGTTTGCACTTCCCTTCCAAGGACGTCGTATACTTTCAAGGTCACCTGACTGTTCACTGGTAACTGATAACTGATCACTGTTGTCGGATTAAATGGATTAGGATAATTTTGACTCAACGAGTATGACTGTGGCACGCCGGTGCCGGCACCGTGGACTCCCGAGAGGATCGTAAAATTGCTGTTGAAGACAACCCGCGCCGTGTCGACCATTTTCTTAAACACCTCCACGCTGTTTATGTTGCTGGTTCCCTGTCCTATCAGAAAGCCAACAACAACCTCCTGTGTATCTCCCGGCATCAAATTGAACGGACCTGATCCCAATAATAGCCTTTTATCCCCTGGGCCGGTATCCACCCAACCTGTACCAGTCACTGGGTCACCAGGATCAACAAACCCAGTTGCCTTTCCGTTATTATCAAGAAACGGCTGCCCCGTGGAACCAATTAGGCCATTAAGCATATTGTAAGCCTCCCGCGACCAATCATGAAATCCGAGATCAGGATCCTCATAAACAGACCACCCAGAGAACTTGACAAACGACGTCATTGGCAGATTCTTATAGCCACTTATCCGAACGCCGCTTACAATTGCGCTGTCAGCGGGATTGGCTGAGGGCACTTTCGGACCTTCAAGGAGAACATACCCATCCGCAGGAGGGTTATTACCGTACACGGCATCGGCAGGATTACCATTGTATGTATATCCGAGATTTCTCGTCGTGTCACATCCAACAAGGTCATCGTTCGCATCGCCAAGGTCGATATCTGAGAACCACCCCACGAAACAGGAATCATAATTTACTGTGCTCCGGTTAACAAACGTAAGCTTCATAAAAAGTGTCTGACCAAGCGTCCCACTCTTATCAAACCCAAACACATAATTATGGACCTCAATCCCCATCGGAGGCGTGACACTTACGGCATTGTGCCCGGTCATGCTCAAATCGTTCATTACCCAGTAAGCCGCCTGGTCGCCAATTATCAACGGCTTTCCATCAGAAGTCAATGGAGCACCTGTTTGCGCCGCATTCTGAACCCACGCTTGATATGTAGAGTCAGTCGGTGAAGTGGATTTGGAGAGAACCATTATGTTCCACTTTTTGTCACGGGGATTTGCCGCATCACTTGAGGCATTAATCGAATCGCCGTCATAAGTAGAAACGATCGGCCCGGGCTGGTACTCTGTAGAATAATCACATGACGCGCTGTGTAATGAATCGTCATTCGCACCAATCCCGACTAACCATGGACCAGCCGTAAAGACAGCGTTCTTACCGGAATGAGCCGGCCAGAATAGACCGTCATTGCCAGTGATTCGATTATAAAAATATATTCCGTTACTGCTCAGCAATGCTTCAATTGTATTGGGGATGAAATCAACTTGGTTAGATCGCACCTGGTTTAATGGTAAGAGATCGCTAAGTGCGGCCGTCCAAACGCCTTCGCCAGCCGTCCCGGCGAAAATATCCATTCCGACAATCCCATTAGGAGTGACTGCAAATGAATAAACAGAAGTGTTCGTCAAGCTTGTTTGAGGCCAAGTCCTTCCGGTATTGGTGGAGAGCAGAACGCCGCCAGTGGTCCCAGCAAGAAGCATCGTGTCGCCTACGCCGTCCGGTGAAACGACAAGAGATAGGAAGGAGTACGGCACGCCTGCACAAATTATCGCCCAGCTGGTCCCGTCGTCAGTGGACAAATATGCATAGCCGTTTGCCCCGATATAGACATTGGTGTCACCGGCTCCATCGGGGGAAACAGTAATAGTGTTGACATGCTTGTTTACCAGGCCGCTATTCCTTGCTCCCCAACTTCCTCCGCCGTCGGTGGAAAGAAAGATACCACTTTTAGTCCCTGCAAAAAGACTTGCACCTGAGACTCCAAGACAAAAGACATTGGTATCCGCCAGCCCGTTATTCACCTGTTCCCAGGCTGACCCTGCATTCGTAGAGAGGTAAACGCCGTGATCAGTCCCGGCAAAGAGGTCGGTGTCACCTCCAGCCTCGCTGGAAACTGCAAAGGCGTCGACAGTGGCGTTCGTCAATCCGGATTGGTTCCAGCTTGAGCCGTCGTCTGTCGAGAGAAAGACACCGCCGGATGTGCCGGCAAAGAGATCCATTCCGCCTGAAGCGTTGGGGTACGTGGAAAGAGCGTAGACATGAATGTCGGTCAAAACCGAATTTACTTGAGCCCAATTTGTCCCGTTGTCAGTTGACAGATAGACGCCACCGCTATCAGTCCCCGCAAAAAGAGCTGTTCCGGACACGGCAAGGGAATGGATTGTGCCGGCTCCTGGCAAGTTCGTCTGCGTCCATTGGGCATGCAATGAATTCGTGGTGGTGAACAGGCAAAACACAACAAATAGGAATCGGAGAATTTTATTCATCTGTTCCTCCTTATAAATAAAGACCCCCGGAGCTTGCAACCCTCGCTGGCGGTTACCCAACAAATCGGGAACGATAGGGGTGTGAAGAACCCCCGAGTGAGATTTGCAAGTTTTCCCTCCGTCTAGTATTTAACTATTCTCCGCCGATAAAGCAACAACGAGGAAGATGGAAAGGAACGAATGAGAGGACTGAAATTCCAAGTGCGCCATAGGGTCTCACTGACTAATTCATTCTTTCAAGAGTCTATTGCTTCAATTGAACGAATGCAGACACGCGCTCGCCTAAACGAGCTAAGCGTTTTCAGCTTGTTCAGAAGGCGAAAGCGGGATTTTCTTGATAACACGACGAAGCGATTCGAGTATTATGTCTAATTCATACGGTTTAGATATGAGGTCACTTGCGCCAAGTCTTAACGTCTCAATTCTATCGTAAACATCTACCGTGCCAGTTGCCACTATGATCGGAATATGCTTTGTCAACAGGTTTTCCTTAGCCTTCTTGATGAATTCAAACCCGTTCATGCCGGGTGAGCTAATGTCAGTGATTACTGCATCAGGCTTGATCAGATTCAGTTTGTTCAACAACGCTCGCTTGTCCGGAACGGTAATGACATCGTATCCCTCCGCCTCAAGTTCACTCGAAAGCAAGAAAAGGAGATTCGTGTTGTCATCGCTTATCGCAATGAGGGGTGTTTTCCGTGTGCCTCTAGACGCTTGGGTCTCTCGTCCCCAGAATTTCAGTTCCAAATTTTTATCAGCCGCCTCTATGCGTCCAAATTTATCTTTCCGATTCTCTGTGGTTCCGCCTTCAAGCGGATCGGAGGAATCATAGGCTGGTTCACGTGGCACATAAGAATCTCAATCTACCTTAAACAAGTCGAGTAACTCTTCTTTCTCGTTAGCAGAAACAAGCAAGGAATTGAAACCGTACCACGGCGCATATCGGCAAGTTAGGTGCCCCCAGCTTTTCCTGCCGATGAGTCGGGCTCTTGTTTGAGGATTCGACGAAGCGATTTAAGTATTCTGTTTAGTTTAAACGGTTTGGATATGAAGTCACCTGCGCCGAGTTTTAGCATCTCAGTTCGATCGTGAGCATCCACCGAGCCGGATACCGCTATTATCGGAATTTTCGCTGTCGAAGGGTTTTCCTTAGCCTGCTTAATAAATTCAAACCCGTCCATGCCTGGTGCGACAATGTCGGTAATTATCACGTCCGGCTTAATCGAACTTAGTTTCTTTAGCAACTCTCGTTTGTCTTCAACGGCGATAACATCATATCCCTCAGCGTCAAGTTCACTTGCCAGTAAGAAGAGGAGTGTGGTGTCATCGTCGCTTATGACAACGAGAGGACCCTTCCTTTTGCCCCTAAACGGTCCGGGTTCCCGTTCCCAAGATTTCTGTTTCATGTTTTTATCGATCGCCTCCAAGTGTCCAAATTGATGTTTCTGCTTCTTTGAAGTTTCTCCTTCGAACGGATTGAGAAATTGTGCACCGTTTCAAGTCGTTCATACGAACCTTACTTCCCCTTAGACCGGTTAAGCAACTCCATCATTCCCGCTCGGAGGGAGAAGCATGGGATTGAAACTGTATCATGGTGTCTATAAGCTAGCATGACTCTGGTTAATCTGAAATGCTTTAAACCTGGATCTTTCACTTCAACAAAGACATTCTTTCCGTGGCGGCGAAGGATTCGCCATCTGGTCTAACCGCATCAAGCCGATAGAGATACACTCCGCTTGCAAATCTGCTTCCATCAAAGTCAGCGTAGTAGTATCCTGCGTTTTGCCTCCCACTGACCAAAGTCGCAACTTCTCTGCCAAGTATATCATAAACCTTCAAAGTCACATCACTGCTTACTGGCAACTGGTAACTGATTAATGTGGTCGGGTTGAACGGGTTCGGATAGTTCTGAGACAGAGAGAAGCCAATAGGAACATTGTTTCTGTTTTCGTTCACAGAAGTAATTATCTCCGACAGAGGCCGCCTCCATACACCCGCCGTAGTCCCAGCAAAAGGATTCGTGCCGCTTACGGCAAAGCATCTAACAAAGTCGTGCTTGAGACTATCACTTTGAACCCATTTGGCATGCAATGAATTCGTGCTGGTGAATAGGCAAAACGCGGCAAATAAGAATCCACCACAGCGGACATGTGGGAAAATGCTTTTCACCTGTTTCTCCTCCTGAATAAAATACCCTGCCGCTTGCGATCCGCACAAATCGAGATCCCCGTATAATGGATAACGGTAGGGGTCTGAAAAAGTCTTAAGCATTGCTCGCAAGTTCTTCCTCTGCCTAATATTTAGCTGAGTTCCATGACAAATGCAAACGGCAGGAAATACAGACAGCAGAGAATAGATTTCGTGGTACATTGCTCGATTCCGTCAGAGGCGGACAGGTCAGCCTGTTGATACTGTAAGTTTGCTGACAGGTTTTCACCGGTTGCCCGGCTGCAATCCGAATATCTCACCACCATGGTGACACAACTTGGGTTCTTGCTGGAAGTTGGTCCATGTTTGGATTTTCGGACTTGTTGTTGGGGGTACCGAAGGTATGTAGCGCTAACGGGAGTTGAACCCGTGTTTTCGCCTTGAGAGGGCGACGTCCTGGGCCACTAGACGATAGCGCCGAAGAAAAATCTAAATTATGAATTCTCAATTTTAAATTCGAAAAAACCCGGCACAATTTAAAATTTAGAATTTGAAATTCAAAATTCGATGAAAGCTGCCCGGCTAGGGCTCGAACCTAGACTTTTCTGATCCAGAGTCAGACGTGTTGCCAATTACACCACCGGGCAATTTATGAACTGCAGGGAAAATTTACTGCTTCCCCACCAATTTCCCAAGACCTCGACAGTGACCCATCTCGAAAATCTCGGAGGTAGATTAGATAAGCTCAAAACGACAAGAAAACCAGCACCCCAATCAAAACTCAACGCAACAAAACTTGGGATCTCCAGTTCATGGAGGAATCCCGAGTACCATGCTGTGTCCGATCACCTGAATTCACATCATGGATAGTATTGAATCATCACTTCAATCTGTTCGTAACTTGATTCAATCCTTTCACAACGCTAATTGCAAGTTGACAGCTCAATCGCCCCTATTTGAGAAATACCATCTTCCGTGTCGAAGAATATTCACCAACTTTTATTTGACAGAAATAAACACCACTTGCGTACTTTGAAGCGTCAAAAGTAACGTCATACGTCCCGGCGGGCTTGAATTCGTTCACCATAGTGGTTACCTGGTTCCCCAATCCATCATAAACTTTCAGAGACACATAATTGGCGGAGGACAGCCGATAACTGATCTTCGTGGTTGGATTAAATGGATTAGGGTAATTTTGGAAAAGAGCGAACCTATCAGGAATCCCCTGTTGAGATCTCCGCTTTATGTCCGTCACTTTTGCAGTGATCACGCTTATCGGCAAACTCCAAATCTCTCCGTTCGACGATCCTGCAAACAACGTCGAACCGTTGTTCGCAAAGCAGTAGATATAACCGTCAGTCAGTCCGGTATCGATCGCCGTCCACGATGTACCGCTATTCAAAGACACGAAGACCCCCTGGCCCGATGTGCCTACGAACAAACCAGGATTGAGGACGATAAAGGTGTTGACATACGTAGTGGTCAACCCCGAATCGCTCAAAGTCCAAGTGAAGCCTCCGTCATAGCTAATGTACACGCCTTCCGTGTTGCCCATGTAGACATTCTCGCTATCGACCGCAATGTTGTAAATAAACAAGTTGTTAATTCCAAGATTACTCTGACTCCAGCTTTGTCCTTCGTCGTCGGAATAAAAGACCCCATCTCCCCAGGTTCCGGCAAACACCCGTTTGCCTGCTGTCGTAATCGTACGGACATACGAATTTGTCAAGCCGTTATTTGCCTGAACCCAGGTGTTACCGGTATCTGAAGACATGTAGATGCCGCCACCCCACGTCCCGGCAAAGACCATCGTATCGACCTTGGCGAACACATAAATATTTGAATCCACCAGAGAATTACCAGCCTTCTTCCAGCTTGTCCCCTGGTCAGTCGAAATATACACCCCGCTCCCCGACCCATGCATGCCGTAGGTGGCGTTTGCAATATTGCCATAGCAGCCAACGTAAAGCACGCTGTCCGTCGCGAGGATTGCAGTAATATCGGAAGTCGTAAGTCCAGAGTCTACGCAAGCCCACGTGCTTCCGTTATCTTTGGAGGCGTAAAGATTTCCACCGAGTGTACCAGCATAGATGTTCGTGCCATCCGTGGTCAATGACATCACCCGCCCCGGCAAGGCTCCATGCCCATAAGGAGGATCTGGGAGAACGGCCTTTGTCCATTGTGCAAATGCGCCCGGAGAAAAAAATGTCGCTGCACCGAGCAGTATCAAACTGAATATTCTTCTCTTCATCTCGTTATCCAAGTTTCTTTGTTTTGACGGCAAGTGTTGAAGACACTGTTTTGTCCAGTTGTTTCATCAGAACCTGATTCCAAGACTGAACTGTTGAACGTAGGATAACCTGCCGAAATTTTGATAAGCATAGTCGAGGGCAACCGCCACATTTCCCATAAGCGCATGTCTCAAACCGAAGCCGAAGGTGAACGACTCTTCAGAGTCTGTGAGGAAAAGTGACTTGTACCCCCCTCTAATCGCAATCAAATTGTCAAACACGTACTCAGCACCAACATTCACGCTTTCATAGTTATCGTTTGGATGAGTGGCATCTACGTCGACCGTCAGCTGGTGCATATCTGTGGCAATCGGGCTGTATGCCAGGCCAACTCTGAAGTTCAGTGGAAGCGACCACGCATCTGTTCCCAGATACGCGGGTATCCTCCCATTGTTTCCAGTGGTGGTAGCATCCGGGTCATAAGTGACCAAAAGGGTTTGACCCTGCATCTGCATTTTTGTGCCGAAATTTGAGATTGACATTCCCAGCATGATTCCGTCGAAAGGTGTTTTATACAGTATGCCGAGATCCATAGCGAACCCCGTCGCCCCCGCATCCCAGATGGATTGGTAGACGAGTTTTGGATTGAATCCAATGGAGAAATTGTCGGTGAGGTTCAATCCATATCCCAAACTAACGACAACATCCGTAGCCGTGAATATCTGGCCTGTACCATCAGGATTATCGACCGTTGTTACTTTCATGTCGCCGTAATCAGATGCTGTAAAGCTGAACCCGGCCGTTCCCATTGTGCCAAGATTGTAGGAAGCAGCAAAGTAGTTGTAGGCAAGATCCGCTATCCAATTGGTATGGTTGAACATGACGTCAACCCCGTCGATCTTCGCCAATCCCGCCGGATTCCAGTAGAAGGCGCTCAGATCATTGTCGACAGCAACAAACGCGCTTCCCATGGACGCGGCTCGTGCGCCTTGACTGATCTCTAGAAATGACGCTGCCGTGGTTCCCCTCTTCGAAACATTTGAAATGAAACCACTCTGGCAGAAAGCACTTGCAGAGAGTAAGATTAATGTTGATAATATGGTCGCAGTTCTCATTTTCATCTTAATTCTCCGCTATTTAATGATCGCAAATTTGCCGATGTAACTGCCGATGCTCGGCGCATCGACATGGAACAGATACAGTCCGTATGCGATGTCCATGCCGTCATCCGATACCAGGTCCCATGTTATCGCGCCGCCATTGTCCAGATTCGTATTGTCCTTGTGGAGAGTCTTCACGAGAGCGCCGGCAACTGTGTATATCCTGATGGTACATTTGGCTGGAAGGTTGGTGAAGCTTATCTGTCGGGTGCCACGACCCGTGGGATAAAGCGATCTCGGTTCCCAGGAGGCCGTCGCTATGTACGGATTCGGAACCACCGAAATCTTAGACAGCGCCTTGTTGGCTGTAGAATTGTTCACCGACATGGCCTTTGTCTTGAAACCGAAGTAATCGCCGTCTGCAAATGGTTTGACAGTGTATATCATGAATTTGTCTCCAGCTTGAGGATAAACTGGAGCGATCGCAGGATTCATGGGACCCTGATAATGGATTTCCCATGTTCGAACGGTGGTGTTTGACGGTTCCACTTGCGTCATGATGATGTCATCTCCTATCGTCAACGAGTGAGATCCATCATTATCAATTATAATGGCCACGACTTTTTTACCGCTGCTCAAATCGGTGATAAGGAAATTCACTGGCATATTTCCGGTGGAGGATTTTACCGTGTCTACCGAATGATCGTAGAATTCTACCTGGTAATCGGTGGGCCATGCGACACCGCCACTCGGATATCTCGATAACTGCAAGGTTTAGATTGCTCTTACTTCCGTACCATCCCGTCGACGAATCATTTATTGAAACGGTGGTGTCGTTAATGAAAGAAAAAACCATTCCATCGAACGGAGCGCTATACACGCCGTTGCCGAAAACCGTCGCATCAACATTGCTCTGAAGAGTATCCACCATGCCGCTGTCAGATCTGGTGATAAGGTATGACACAGTCCTGTAACTAGGAACAGTGCCCTGCGCTTTGAAAATAATCTCGTATTGAGCTCCATCGTAAATCACACCAGGGTTCAAGACCTGCAGGCTAATCGAGCCCGTTCCCAAACCGCTGGTCACCTTGCTCAGGTTGCCGATAACCTGCGGCGGAACGTATCCTGCGACAGGCGCATTGGGAGTAACGACAGCACAATTCTGATCCACAAACGTAATATTGCCGGCATTATCTTGCGTGATGATCTTCGAACATTCAGTCGGCTGCAAACCGGTCGCTATTCCATTGATAACGTCGTAAGCTGAATCGCCTATCGAGTATGAACATACAGCGTAGTAGTAAGTCTTCCCGTTTTGGACCGTCGTATCGACGTATGAATGCTGCAAACCAGTATTGCTACCTCTCCAGAAACGCGCACCGTTTATTCCGACCGGATCAGGCCCGTATAATGAGTCGACCAGGTCAAATTGAGCAATTGGCACATAATAAGTCGGCTCGCCCTGAGAGTCCGTGACCAGTTTGTCGTCTTCAAATTGCGGCTCCTCACTTCTATAAACCGTGTACCCTTCAAAAGCCTTCCGGTAGCCCTGCCGCGGATCGTCATTCTGATAGCCAAGGAACTGATCCCTGAACTGTTCAGCGATATCATTCCAGTACAGATAGACTCTCTTGCTCCCTGCTACTGCATGCACAGTCGGCTTATAAGGAGGTTTAGAAAAGTTGTAGTTCGCATTATATATTTGCTGAACGGTCTGCTTATGAAACAGCAATTGGTTCAGATCGTTGCCCATGATTAAAGCCATGGAAAATCTCTCCCTCAGTCCCTTTCCGAGAATGAAAGGACCTGAAGCAAAGACCATCTGTATGTTCACATTTGCTACCGAAGTGTCGACAAAGCCGTTGTTCATCGATTGCCACACAACATTATCATTCTTGGGCCACAATCCAGTCGGTCCCTTGTCGGCGAGCGTGCCCAGCGTGACAGAGGTCAGACCGATTTGATCGGATTCATCTTTGTCGGTTTCATCAAAATGCGGCTCTCCGTGCGTGGGGAGTCCATCACCTTCTCCCTGATCTGGTCCTGTATAATCCAAATCCCATGGACCAAGTCCGTCCCGGCCGACATCATCGTTCAAAGGTTCGTCCGAATCCCATGTACCATTCCCATTCAGGTCTGTGTACGGAATCCAATTATGATTGTTGTCGATGTTATCATCTCTTCGTTCATCGATCATGCCATCACGGTCGTTATCTATCCCGTCAAAAGGATTCCCTGGGCTTTCCAGATAAGCGAATCCCAGGGTAACCCGTCTTGTAATTGCCCGGGTTCCCGATCCCGGAAGGCGCCCAAGTGTAAGCAATATTCAGAGATGTGTTGTAATAAGCGCTGTTTGCCGGCTCGGTGGAATTTGCTCCTCCCACTCCCGGATCAGCATAGAAGCCGAATCCAGTGCTGTCGTATGTGTAGTCAGAGATATTGACGATGTCATAATGCCAGAAGATAACGTCCTCTGCAAGAACATGGGACCACTGAAAGCCGCGCACTTCAACACGCAAACCGAGGCCGCCTCTCTCAGAATCGCTTGCAATGGGATAATAATTGAACGGAGGAAGTGTAAACTTCTTGTCCGAAGCGTCGTCCATAACAAAAAAGGTCTCGAAATCTGCGTTGGTTACTCCTTTGCCGAAATAGCCGTACCACTTTCCATTCCAAGAAGGATCAAGACCAAGTGCAGACGGCCAAACCGGAGGAAGGGTGCTAACTAGTTGGCCGTTGCTCATGACGGAATAATTCCCGTTTGCATCAATTGCCGGAGATGCCACGCTCGGGTTCGCATAACCTGGCACAGGCTCCAATCCCCATGGGGTGCCGGTAACGGGGTCCGCACTGTACTCTTCCCTGTACGCGGAGACAAGCGGCGTAATTCTCATACCGGTGGAAGTCGTAACTCTCGCAGCTAGGAGAACTGCAGTCCCGTCGAGATAGTTATGAGCAGAGCCCGCAGGCCATTCAACCGATGGTTCATACTCCCAGTATCCTATTTCACCGTAGTTGTAGTAAAGTGTATTTATTCTGTTGCCCACCATTACGCCTTGTCTTCGGTACCGATAGTTTCCCAGCGAGTCTGCACG
>CAVYHK010000050.1:0-11729 GCA_963768145.1 uncultured Bacteroidota bacterium
CCGCCGCCCGCTGAGTTCATCATCGCGTATGCAGTAAAAACTCTGACATCAGCAGAGAAACCGAAGAGGCTGTCGGCTACCTGCCCAAAAACCTCGCCCGCCCCGAATGTGGTAAGAAACGCTATAGATAGCATTATCAAGATTCGTGTGGATTTCGCACTCATGTGTTGCGGAACCATTGTGTCCTCCTTCAAGAATTTGTGTTGTTCCATCTTATTTATACATCCATCATGGATTATGTCAATCCGAGCTGAATCCGCTGATCAACGTTCGGTCCGAAGTCATATTTAGGTCCGCTGGACCACGTCACTTTTGCTATCGGCATCGAAAGAGACATTGCCCGGCCTGGTCCTCGGTGTCGGCTCCTTAGGGGCCGGAGGGGTCGGAGGTTGTTCACGCACCCGGGGTTGTTGCTGGACTGGCGTCGGATTAGGTTGCAGTTGAGGAGGCGGCACATTGCTCGGTACCCTCTCTCTCGCACGCGGTGGTGGGCTCGGCTTTGGATTGGGCGTCGGATTAGGTTGCGGCTGCGGGGGGGGATTGTAATATGGCGGTGGTTCCCGATGGTGATGGTAATCCCCGTCCGGTGCTGCATAAGAGCCACCGGAATCTCCGGGTACAGTGTAACAACCTGATAACCCGAAGGCGACCAGCAAAATAGTCAAAGCAGTCAGTTTCAGTTTCATAGCAAACATCTCCTGCTATATTGACGAATGCCCTTCCTTAAACGTTTAATCTCGGACCGATTAGATCAACAAGGCTAATTGGATTGTCTACCAAACACGCATTAGCATCTGACCGTGATCTTGCACACGATGATCTGATAGTTTCAATGAGGCGTCTCAATCTAATTCCGATGTTCCACCACTATCAAGTTCTTCTCAATCAGTCTGCTCCCGCAGAGTCTGACGTGCTGACGGGGAAGATGTTTTGGTCGCTCAACCAGAGTCAATCGCATCCACTTCCTCTTCGAAGAGCTAAAGGGACCGCCCCCACTAAGTTCTCTTCTTTCCAGTCATAAGCTCCGTTCCAAACCGAGTTTTCGTCCTGCTTACCTTATCGAACCCGGCATCCTCCATCCAGCCACGCACTTCCGATTCCGTATACGTATCGCCGTCACGCGTGTTCACCAGCATGTTAAGCGAGAAGTATGCCCCCGCCGACGGTGATGTCCGGTCGTCGTTCATTATATAATCCAGCACGACGAGACGTCCCTCTGAGTTCAGCGCTTCGAATGCCTTCTTGAACAATTGCCCATTTATCGTCGAAGAATTACTATGGATAACCGCGGACATGAACACAAGATCAAAACCGGCAACGAGTGGATCCGTCGTGTAATCACCGGCAACAACGCTGATCTGATCGCCGAGATTCTCTGCGTCGATATAGCCATTTGTCAGCGTTGTGACACTTGGCAGATCAAAAACCACCGCGGCAATCCCCTTTCTCGCGCGAACGAATGCCATAGAAAATGCCCCCGATCCCCCTCCGACATCCAGGACTCGTTTTACACCTTTCAGATTGATCATACTAACTATAGCCGGAGCCTGGCGGGTCGCCCGCGTATGCATCGCCGCAATGAATGCTGCCAACCAATCCACCACATGCTCGTTCGCCGGATGGCGCCGGGCCACTGATGATCCCATGCGCACAGCATCTGTCAGCGTCCCCCAGCTGTTCCATAAACTGACCTGATGCATTAGCCCCCCAAGATAACCAGGATTTCCCTTGACAAGGAAGCGTGATGCAAGGGGTGTGTTCGAAAATTCCCCTTTCCTCTTTACAAGATATCCCGAAGCACAAAGCGCATTCAGCAGTCTGTCGGTTGCTCGTGGGTTCGTTTCCGCCAGCCGCGCCACTTCTTCCGAAGATTTCCACCCGCTGCCGAGGAGCGAAAAGAGATCAAGCTCGTAAGCGGTCAACAGGACACGTGCCTCTCGAAAGGCATACACTGAATCAGTTATTGTAGATGGAGAGAGTTTTGCTTTTCCTCCGGGTGCGCGTCTCGTCATGGTCGCCTCATGCTTTCTGGATTTGCTTTGTCAACATCAACTTGTTGCAGCTCAACTTACCGATTCAGAAAAGCAGAAGCAATCTACTATTCGCGCGCGACGCGCCCCGAACAACGTACGAACAGAAAGTTTACTGATCCGATCGGACGTCGGAAAGCTGATGGCGTCGCATCTCGAGGGGGTCCATCTATCCCTGGAATTTCAACTTCTGAAAAGCGCTAGTTGCAGTTGCATGCTCATTTCAAAAGAAGAAGTTTTTTGGTATTACTATAAATTCCAGCCTGCAGCCGGTAGAAATAAACACCGCTCGGCAAGTTGCTCGCATCCAAAGTCACAGAATGGTTCCCTGCGGTCTGTGTTTCAGCAACTAGAGTCGTCACTACTCTCCCCAGCACATCGTAAACCTCCAACGAGACAAAGCTGTTAGCTGATAGCTCATAGTCGATAGTCGTCGTAGGGTTGAAGGGGTCCGGGTAGTTTTGAAACAGATAGAAGCCTGCAGGAACATCGGGCTTATTTCCGGACAAACCCGTTGTGAGCTTATATGTGATTCTCAGGTCACAGCCATAATAGTACTCATAGTTGGGACCATCAACAATTTCCACAAAACTGTCCAATGCCGCCCATGCTGAGTCTTGCCAGCTCTCGCTGGAGAACGCAATTATGATTCCGCTTGCATCATAGGTGTATGTCTCAAGGTATTCATTCGTCCATTGACCGTTCTCCCATACCTCTTGCAAATCTGTAAGTTCATTTCCGCTTGCATCATAGGTGTATGTGTAGAGATATGCATTCGTCCCCCCTTCTTCTTCCAAATCTGTAAGCTCATTTCCGCTGGCATCATAGGTCATTGTGTCGAACTCTTCATTCGTCCAGTGACCGAACCATTGCTCTTCCAAATATGTAAGTTCATGCCCGTTTGCATCATAGGTCATCGTGTCGCGCGAAGAATTCGTCCATTGACCATTCTGCCAGTTCTCAAACAAATCTGCAAGTTTATGCCCGCTTGCATCGTAGGTGTATGTAGAGAGCGAAAAATTCGTCCATTGACCATTGTTCCATTGTTCATACAAATCTGTAAGTTCATGCCCGCTCGCATCATAAGTCATCGTGTCGACCGCTAGATTCGTCCATTGACCTTTCAGCCATACCTGGTACAAATCTGTAAGTTCGTTTCCGTGTGCATCGTAGGTCATTGTCTCGAACTCTCCATTCGTCCATTGACCATTCTGCCAATCCTCGTAAAAATATGTAAGTTCATGCCCGCTTGCATCATAGGTCATCGTGTCGAACTCTCCATTCGTCCATTGACCATTCTGCCATATCTTAATCAACCTTGTAAGTACGATCTCTACTCCCATCATAGGTCATTGTGTCGAAGACTGAATTCGTGCACTGACTATCATACCATCGCTCCCATAATGCCGAAGTTGCCAGTCCACTGGCGTTGTAGGAATAACTACACCGCTCGGTGTCTGTGGTGGAGTGCACAATCACCGTATCGATAAGATAGAATTGAGTGGTGCCAATCATCGGACGGCTTGGCTTTTTCAGTAACCGGGTCAACTCTCCAGAGGTCGTTCTGTTTGACCGACCTCGATAAGCGATTCCTTTCCCCATCGAAATCAAGCCTTTGCCCGTGACCGTGCCATTGCTGTTATTTAGCAGTCCAGGGGCAGCCTGGAAGTATGCCCGATCTGCATTGCATATCGCTGCCTCTCTTTCCTTCTGAGTCATGACGGTGCCAACCGTATCTTGAGCTTTAAGTTCACATAGCGGTAAACAGAAAGTCCACACCGCAACAAATAGTAATGCAAAGTCCTTCATTTTTTCCCCTTTAATTTCTGTCATAAATGGGTGGGATACCGTTGCCCTTTACGGCACGCCGTATCATCAATTTAACTATGACTTGAGATTGGCAGACGCGATGTTTCCATCTGGTCTGTTGCGAATGATCTTGCTGGGTTTTGTCTTGCCCTCCTGCCCACGATGATCCGATGTCTGCAATCATCATGTCACAATTTAACTCTGCTGCTCCACCTTTGTCAAGTTTTGCCCCGCTCTGCTGCAGCAGAAGCTAAGGTGCCATTTTACTCTCTTAGAATGGCCTCCCGCTCACTGTCGTTTTCCTATTGTTGCGACTGCCTGTTGACTTGAGAAACCAACAGCTATTACAAGGTTTCCTTTAATTGCTACCCGGCCGTAACCACCAAGCATGTGCGGTACTTCGTCCTTGTAGTTGCAGAACGTCGCCCCGTTCCAGTGGACGATCTGCCCGAAATCACCTACAATCATGATATTCGTTCAAAGCCTGACCGCGAACTGACTGGCAATAGTACTTGTAGAATTTTCCTGCCGGGTACATGTGCCACGGCGTATTGTCACTCAACTCGGTCTTGTCATAAATACCATTGCCCACAACAAAGTACTTCTTTTGTGAAATGAACCAAACACTGTTGATGTTCCACGGCAGGAGCGAGTCCTCCGTGACACGGGTGATCGTGTTCCCATTTATGTTGAGAAGCATTTTCCCATTATTCTCTTCGGGATTCGATGCTACTGCAAGTATCCGGTCTTTCCGTGTAGTCGGGTCTACCGCTCCCCAGATGTCATCGATGTCCAGGGTTGTTCCGCTCGACAGCTTAGTCCACACCCCCGCAGCGTTCCTCCGAGCAACGAAGCCGCTGGTTCCAACGGCGAAAATTGCACCAGAGTCGTCGCCCCACATCGCGTTAATACAAACGCCATTAAACATCGGGTCGCATCGAATTTCCTGAAAACTCTGTCCATTCCAGTGAAACCATGGACCGAACCATATGTCATGTGCGTTAAACGCAAAAATGGATTTAATCGGCGGTGGGAAACCACCCGTGGAGAGTTTCCTAAATGTCCAACCGTGCCCGTTCCACCTTACAAGATTGTAAGGTTGAGGATCAATCCGCCCCGTCGTTGAATCCCTGAGATATATTGCACCTACCGCATAGGCGAGTGTATCATTGATAATCGCCACATCGCTCAGCATACTCGCGTCTACTTCCGCGCCCATCGTAAAAGCTTTCCAAGAAAAACCATGGCTTGTTGTATCTGAGCCGTTTACTGGACCAGTTGGTGTGTGCCATCTCGCGAAGCTAAATAGCATAACGGATACAACTACAGATACCGCAAGACTTCTTGTCATTGGATTATGTCCAATTTCTTCGAATGAAATGTGGCACTTCTTTCAAAAAGCTAAGATACGCCGCTGGCAAAATTGGGAGCTGCTTGGGTGCAATCAAACCTTGATTCTGCGTTGTCTTGATAGAATTCATAAGCTCAGCGTGCTTTTATCCTTTCGACCGTGCTCCAGTGTGAATCTAATTATGTACCTGCGCTCTTCAGTTTGTTGCAAGGAACTGCATGTCCTGCAGATATTTATCCGGCACTTTTATCCCGAGGGCCGAAATCGTCTTCTTATTAACGTATAATTTCACGTTGTTGCCATCGGACAGCAGCGAAGCGCATGCACCGGCAGAAACCCAGCCGCCCGTCGGAGCGAAAAGCGCGATTCCGTTTACGACTGAGTTCTCAACCAGAAAATTTCTTCCCACACCTGTGCTCATTGGGGTGTTATCTTCAATGATCCATAACGTCTGAATATGATAATTGTCTCTAAGGTCCCAGAATTTTTGCGACACCTCACTCAACTCCTCAACGTCTTCGACCACAATCTTGACTCCGACTGAAGCAGCAGCTCTTTCTATCTTCGGTAAAATCTCAGATGTGTTTGTCTTCTTCTGATTCCACATTAACCCGATTGTCTGAGTTTGCGGCACGAGCTGCTTGATCATAAAAATTGACTGGAGAGGCGACGCATTGGATTCGAGGGCGCGAGGCGTACTGACGAAAATCACGGCGACAAACAGAACAACGGTAGCCGCGTTGACGATCTTGTAGAACAGACGCATCCTGCTTCACCTCCTATTAATTCTTGAAAATATCCCGGAATACATTGTCGTTTATCAACGCAATATGGACGACTTCCTCTTAGAAAGTACTCCGACATTTGCAGTCAATCTTACAAACATACGCATTCGCATATGTGCAAGCACAATGCCGATAACTCCGTATTCCGTATATCGCTCCATTTGTCAGGAATGATGGCATTTTGCAGCCGGTCCACAAGACAAATCTTCCTACTACGTGAAAAAATTACCGTATTGTGAGGGACACTTGAGATAGACAAAACGGTTCAGAGCTGAGCGGCTCCCTAATCCACTATTTATGTCGCGCCGTACAGATAGAATCTGAGCACTCGGCGTGCAAGAAAGCTCGACCCACTGGCCCTAAGCAACATTCTCTCTGACATGTTCTTGCTATGGAAATAATGACCATGGTGTTGACGGGCTTAAGTTAGACCAGATTGTCAGCAATACCGACATAAGGAAAACGATGCTTTGCGCGAAGGTCAGGCTTGAGACAATGGGGAATGTGTAGAAACACTTGAGGAAGGCAAGGTACCGGTTAGATTTTGGTTAGACGGAACTGGAAAGGGATGAGATATCTCTGAACTGGTTCCGTTCCTTCCCCACAACCTTGCGGTTATGTCTCCATTTCGCTAAATTGTTAGTAAGATAATTCAATGCTGGCGTAGCTCAGCTTGGTTAGAGCACTTGACTGTGGATCAAGGGGTCGACGGTTCGAGTCCGTCCGCCAGTACCATTTCCGCTTTTAATTAAGCTTTCCCGATTGCTCCTCCCTATTTCGTTCACATTCATTGTGAACGTTTTTGTGAACGCTTCATTGAGTGCCCGAAGGATAACATTTTCGGAAGACAACCATGTTTTTGCTTAATCGTAGCGGCGGCTTCCATCTCCTATCTATTGACGAATCCGAAAATCGCTTCCGTATGATTTCAAACAATGGTAAGCACGAAAGGCAATTATTTTTCGCAGCTCGATGAGGCAGCCGAGTCCACCACCTGTTTTAAACGGCTGTTTCCATCATCCGACGTTTGCATTTGTCTCGGTACTCAAGTAATATAGAGCCAGAGGTGATACCTGCGAGTAATGTGAGCCTTTACCCAACGGTTGTTTCTATGAAATACTCCGATTATTTTCTGTTCGAGAAGGGAACCTTATGAAATCTAAAACAATTGAAAGGTTGTTTGCGGTACTGCTTTTGGTGGTGTGGGTTCTGATGCTGGTGAGGGCACACGCCATTACGCCAAATGAGTTTTACAAAATGCAGCCCGTTATTTTCTGGGGGGACTTGGCAGTATTGATAGTTGTCGTTTTGTCGCTTACTACGAAACGTCCTCTCCTTGCCGAAAAAGAGTCAAGTGCTAAAGTCGAATCCGGACCAAAGGAGTCAAAAGATGAGGTCGATTCCGCACCAACGGACGAGTGATTCCAGTTTTTGAATTATCCTTACTATAGGCTTGATTCTTAGTAAGCAAAATTAGCCTTGCTCAGAAGGATACCTCTTCTCACAAGATTCTATTTGCATGCCACCACAAACCTCAATTCTGTTTCGGTTGAGGAAGGATTAAAAGTGCCTTACAGTCCGGGCAAATGAAGATTCATCACACTTGCTCCTAAACGCCATGGTACGGTGTCAATCAGCTATTGTCCCGATTCTGCGGATTAATCTTAGCCGCGATCAGCTCCTCCAGTTTTATTGCTTTTGTTTTGTGTCCCGCGCAAGGATGGGACTGAGATTTAGCTACCCGCTGGGAATGATCTGCTCTCAGGAAAAATCTCTCCTCTTCACTATTTCCCTTCATATGCCTTTTTCAATTTCTCGATATCGAATTTTTTCATTTTGAGAATTGCTTCGGTTAACCGACCTATTTTCTTCTCGTCTTTGTCCTTTTGCATTTCGAACAATGCTGTGGGAACAATCTGCCAGGAGAGGCCATACTTGTCCTTGAGCCAGCCGCATTGTTCTGCCTTCGGATCCGCCGAGAGTTTCTCCCAGTAGTAATCGATTTCTTCCTGGGTATCACAGGTCACTGCAAAAGATATTGCTTCATTGAATTTGAAAAACGGGCCAGCGCTCATGAGTCTAAGCTCATGACCGAGTAACTCAATGGTTATGATTTCAACAGTACCCGAAGGGGTATTTTGAAGCACCGTCGTATCCTTTATTTTTGAGCCCTTGAAAACCGAAGTGTAGAACTTCGCCGCTTCACCGGCCTCTTTGTCGAACCACAGGAATGGTGTTATCTTTTGCATATACGTCTCCTTTCATATTTCCGTCCATATAACCGGGCCAGATATATTTCATTTTCATTCTCCGATAATGCGAGGTCGCCCCACGCATCGGGTCCACAATTCCGTATTCTATGTCTTCAGACTGTCCGCTTGTGCCTTTCAAGTGCCGCGCGCACTGTTGAACTTTCCGCGACCTTCTGGACATCTTCCGGAAACTCAGATGTCTCAAACACCTGTCGAACTTCGATTACTGCACCGGACTCGGCTCTGACCGCGGGACAGCGCTTCGCCCACTCGATTGCTTCAGACTTTGAATTCACATCAATCATCCAATAACCACCGACTACTTCCTTGGCCTCGACGAAAGGGCCGTCGGTGACGGTCGTTTTGCCTCCACGGTAGGTGACGCGAGCACCCTTCAACATTGGATGAAGCCCGTCGAGCGATATGAGAACACCGGCCTTCGCAAGTTCCTCGTTGTACTTCATCATCGCAGCTACCGCTTCAGCGGGAGGAGCGAAATTGGCCGTAGCTTTTTGTTTTGGGGATGCATCAGGCTGGTACTCGGGCGGGATCATAAACATCATGAACCTCATCGGTATTTCTCCTTATGAGTTTGGTTGAGTTACTGTTTACACTGAATAGTCGTTTGTGAGAATACAAAATCGACAATGGACCTGAGGCTTCCCTTGCCCAGGAATTCCTTCATCCTCGCTGCAGCCCTTCGTGTCAGAGTCACTTCTTCACCGGTTCGTAGCAGAGAAGGACATTCCCATTGTCAAAAGCTCTTGACCTGATCAGCTTCAATCTCAGCCTGTTTATCAAACCTTCGAACATCGTTCTTCCCTTGCCAAGAATGACAGGAATGACCACGATTTGATATTCATCGATCAAATCATCATTAATCAACTGCGAAATGATACTGCCACTTCCCAGTATCGCCATGTCCGGCCCGGGTTCTCTTTTCATTTTCTGGATTTCCGCTACAATGTTACCGTTTACCACCTTCGTGTTTTTCCATGGCACTTTGTCCATCGTATTCGAGAACACGACCTTCGGCAAATTGTTCATAGCCTCAGCCACGTCGGGATCATTCTTCATTGCAAGAGGCGTCGGCCAATAGCTCACCATGAGATCGTACGTAATCCTACCAAAGAGGAGCATGCCCCCGCCCTTTGCATTGCCTGCGACAAACGAGTTCCATTCAGCATCTTTGTTTGGGTTGTAAGCCCAGCTCATGTCGCCCTTCACGTCCACAAAGTAACCATCGAGCGAGATGTTGTTGAAGACAATTAGTCTACGCAATGGTGTCTCTCCTTATTGTTTTTGTGAAATCAGCAACGATGGTCAACAGACTCATTATGACTTTTCATACGCATGCTTCGGCCGCTTGAGTAGTTCGCCATCGATTTGTTTGACGTCGCTAGTGCACACGTGATGTGCTACTATGCCGTTCCAATCTCCAGCTTCTCTGAAACGACCGGTTGACCCTGCACCTTTGAGGTGGTTTTCAATATCAATTCGGTCGGAAGTCACTCTGGTAATCCCAAACTCTTTGCTTTTTCGCTGAAGAAGCACTTTCTGGGACCAGGGATTGAGCGAGAGCGGGCAACCATAGCTCAGGATTTCAGAATCGGGAATAGAACACCCCACGGAATTGAGCCATGCTCTCGGATTTGCCGGCACCCCGCAATTTTGCCATTGGTCCAATGCGGCACTGAAGGCTTCATGCATTGCATCTTCGGCAAGTTTGAAACCACCCAAAAGACGTATCAGCGTCGCAAGAACGCGTTGCGATTCCGTGCGATATATGTCGTCAAATAGCTTGGAGACGTTTTCAGCAGATTTCCGTGTCATGAGCAACCGAGAAAAAAGAGCTGGAAAAGAAACTAACATACTCCAAAACACGGAACTGGAGGAGTTAGTTCAAAATGCTCCGTCTTTATTGGGTGAGTCAGCAGGAATAGGCTGCCCGCAATCCCACATTTCTACAATCTTGGGACCTTGAAAGCGGAACATGTGAACTACCACCATACCCTTCTCCGCCGGAGTCAATACGATGTGCGAGTGCACAGCGACGAGGTTCCCGTCACCGATGACATTCTTGATTGTGAACAGTTTGTTTGGAAACTGAACGTGGCTCTCATTCATAGCCTTCTGCAGTGACGGAAAGCCCGCGGGAAAGAATAGATTGTGGTGCTTACCTTTCATGTCAACGTGCTTCTGGTAGGCTTCATCGATATGACCGGTTACGACAAGTTGAAGAAATTCAACTGCCGCTTGTCTGTGAGATGAGGTGTTATTGTCTGTCAAAATAAGTTCTCCTAAGTGCTTATCATTTATCTTTGTAATTCAGTAACCCGAAATGTGAAATCAATTTCCATTCAACCCCAACCCTCGTATAGACTTTGCAAGCCCGCCCTTTCCAGTGAACATCTATGCCTGTCGGGCTATGCCGCCAAAGAGTGTCCACATCGACTACTGCAAATGCACCATCCTTTTCGTCCGTCACCGTTATCTTGACCGTTGTCCTTCGGTTGTGAACCAGGGTGTGGGTGCCGAAGAACTCCTTCCAGACAGATCTCCAGCGTTCTCGATTGTACCGACCCATCGGGCACTCCCAGTTTACCGGATCATGCGAATCCCCGTCTTTGGGCCAGATCCAGACCATATCTGGATGAAAAACGGAAACGAGGGCGTCTGCATCTTTGCTATCCCACGCATTCGTCTCACGATCAATCATTTCTTGAATTTCTGCTTCACTTGATGCACGCATCGCTGACCTCATCTGTATACCTCTCTACCGGAGGCTCCATTCAGTCCATTCCTTCTTTCTATCTTCCGCAAATTCCTTCAAGACTTTTTTGACGATAAGCGTAGAGGGTTCAACAGAACTCCTTCCTCCAAAAGCAAGAAGTGTCGGGAATGTCTATGTGCCTTCACGGGTGAGCCCCGATGTTTTCCCGTTTCCTCCTGGGAACAATTCAGAGGTTGTCAACTAGCTGCCGTGATATTCGGAATACCCCGCGGAACCTCTTGAAGCATTATTCGGGTCCTTGAAGAGACCGATCACGCCGAACAAGACTTCATGATTCTTTCCGCAACGATAGCAGAAGCGCCAATACTCTTGTTCACGAATGCCCTGGCAATTCTTCCGGCATTCTCCCGAGCGGGCTTATCCTCGACCATTTTAGACATCGTCTCGTAGGCAGCAGCGGAATCTTTGACAGAGAAGAGGGCGCCGTCCTGCATGAGTCGCATCGCCTCGGCGGATCGCTCGATACGCGGTCCCGTAATTATTGGCACTCCATAAACCGCAGGTTCGAGAACACTATGAACCCCGGCTCCAAAACCCCCTCCGATGTAAGCAATATCCGCAAGGACATAGAGTTCCGTCAAAATGCCGACACGATCAACGATCAATATCGGGGCATCGTCAGCAGAAAGCTTCTCACTCTCGGATAGGACTTTTGCGTTTGAGAATTGAGCTTTGAGTTTCCCGACCTCCTCACTCGTCGGCTCATGT
>CAVYHK010000051.1:0-81648 GCA_963768145.1 uncultured Bacteroidota bacterium
AACGGAGTTAAATATCAATACAGAACCGGACTCGCTCTGGAGACACAACACTATCCAGATTCGCCGAATGAGCCGAAGTTTCCTTCGCCGACTCTGAAGCCGGGGGAGACTTATGAGACGACGACGATTTATAAGTTTTCCGTGACGAAGTGATTTCTTTGACCCTTGTCAAGGACAGGAATTTTTCAGCCTTGACGAGGCATTGCCTTTCTTTTCCTTAAAGAGGTAGAAGTGAGCAAATTTGCAATCGGACTGGATTTCGGAACGAATTCCTGCCGATCATTGATTGTGGATCTGGTCGATGGCAGAGAAGTATCGAGCCATGTTTTCGATTATCCATCCGGTGACGCAGGAGTAATTACTAATCCCGACAATCCGAGCCAGGCAAGACAAAATCCCGCCGACTATCTGCTCGGAATCGAGGTGACGGTAAAAGAGGCGATGAGAAAAGCGAAGACCAATTCCAATGATTTTTCGCCGGAAAACATTATCGGAATCGGTGTTGACACCACCGGAAGCAGCCCGCTGCCTGTCGACTCAAGAGGTGTACCACTTTGCTTCCATGATGAATTCAAGAATCAGCCCTCAGCGATGGTGTGGTTATGGAAGGATCACACGAGTTTTGCGGAAGCGGAGAAAATTACGGAAGCGGCTTCGAATGCTCACCCGGAATATCTCGCAAAGATCGGGGGCGTTTACTCCTCCGAGTGGTTCTGGAGTAAGGTGTGGCATTGCCAAAAAGAAAATCCGGGAGTGTTTGACGCCGCATACGGCTTTGTGGAAATTTGCGATTGGATTCCTGCGGTCTTGATCGGGGATACGAACCCTGACAGGATTAAGCGGAGTATTTGCGCAGCAGGTCATAAGGCGATGTACAACGAGGAATGGGGTGGATACCCGGATCCGCTGTTCCTAGACAGCCTTTCTGCCGGATTGGGAAGACTGCGCAGGGAAATGCCGGGACCCGCCTTTTCCGCTGAGGAGCGAGCGGGATATCTTTCTGGAGAATGGGCAGCGAAACTAGGCCTATCCAAAAAAGTTGCAGTAGCGGTCGGTGCTTTTGACGCTCACATGGGAGCCGTCGGCGCGGGGGTGAAAATCGGAACTCTCGTCAAGATCCTCGGGACGAGTACGTGCGATATCATGGTTTGGCCGAATGAGAAAAAGCTAGCCGATATCCCCGGAGTTTGTGGAATTGTGAACGGCTCAGTCTTGAAGGGCTACTACGGAATCGAAGCCGGCCAATCTGCGGTCGGAGATATTTTCCTCTGGCTCGTGAACAATCTTGTGCCTGACGGCTACGGAAAGAGCCGGGAAGAGAAATTCGCCCACCTGGAAAAAGCTGCTGCGCAACTTAAGCCCGGCGAAACCGGCTTGATGGCACTCGATTGGAACAACGGAAATCGAACGATCCTTGTCGACGTGCGCCTGACAGGGCTCCTCCTCGGTCAGACACTTCATACACAGCCGCATGAGATCTATCGTGCGCTTGTCGAGGCGACAGCGTTCGGCGCGCTCGCGATCATCGACCGAATCGAAGAGAACGGAGTTTCAATCAAAGAAATTGTAAATTGTGGTGGCCTGGCGGTTAAGAATCCTCTACTTATGCAGATTTATGCGGACGTTACCGGGAGGCCGATGAGAGTTTCCAGGAGCGAGCAGACTCCTGCCCTTGGAGCTGCGATCTTTGCCGCAATATCAGCGGGAAGAGACGGGAGCGGCTTTGAAAACATCACTCAGGCTCAAATGGCAATGACCGGGACAGGGAAAGTGTACCAGCCAATCAAGGGAAACCATGAAGTCTACGCGAAACTTTATGCAATTTATAAACAACTCCATGATGGCTTTGGTACGAAGGCGTGGCAAGGCAGCATGTTCAATGTAATGAAGGAATTACTTGCCATCCGAGATAAAGTTCGTCACGATCCAAAGGAGTCAGCACCGGAACAGGATATATGATGTTAGATTCGCTGAAAGAAAAGGTTCTGCGGGCCAATCTCTCCCTTCTGGAATACGGGTTGGTAACTCTAACGTGGGGAAACGTCAGCGGGATCGATAGAAAATCCGGGTTGATTGTCATCAAGCCAAGCGGCGTCGAGTACAGTGCGATGGGCAGTGACGATATGGTGGTTGTTGATCTTGAGGGCAAAGTTGTCGAAGGAAAATTGCGCCCGTCGTCCGACACGCCGACTCATGTTGAGTTATACAAAGCTTTTCGAGAGGTGGGCGGCATAACGCACACCCACAGCTCTAATGCGACCGCTTTCGCTCAGGCAGGTAGAGAAATCCCATGCCTCGGTACTACTCACGCGGATGTCTTCTTCGGTGATGTTCCCATCACCCGGCTGATGACCGAAGAGGAAGTGAAATCGGCGTACGAAAAGAACACAGGAAAGGTAATTGTCGAACGGTTTCAAAACATGGACCCGATAAGCCTGCCGGGAGTCCTGGTTTATGGCCACGGCCCATTCTGCTGGGGAAAAGACCCTGAGAATTCAGTCAAAAATAGTCTCATGCTGGAACGCATAGCTGAGATCGCGCTGAAGACTCTTCAGCTTAACCCGGACACGGCGGCGCTGCCGGACTACATTCTGAATAAGCACCACGAGAGAAAGCACGGAACGAGCGCGTATTATGGGCAGAGGAAATAGTTGGAATCATCGGATTCGAGTACGGGGCGAGTCCGCGGACTTAGGGCTCAGTACGACCATCCCCATTAGGAGACTGTCTAAAAGGAAGAAAATGTCATTGCGAGGAACGAAGTGACGAAGCAATCCAATGAATTCGGGTTGAATGTGAAGGATTGCTTCGCTTCGCTCGCAAAGACAGGTATTTTCTGGTCAGCCTTAGGTGGCATGGAGTTGACCAGTTGAACCTCTCTATGAAGGATATCGGAGCTGCAGTGACCCAGTATTTTTTTTATAAAGTGAGGAGGTAAAAACATCATGATAGATCTTAAACGATATGAAGTCTGGTTTGCTACCGGCAGCCAGCATCTTTACGGTGAAGAAACTTTGATGAAAGTTGCGGAGCATTCGAAGGCGATTGTCAGAAGTTTGTCGGGTTCTCCGGCGATTCCGGTAAAGGTGGAATTCAAACCGGTCCTGACCTCGCCTGATTCCATTTACAAGCTCTGCCTGGATGCCAATAACGCTCCAGATTGCGTCGGCTTGATTCTCTGGATGCACACTTTTTCCCCTGCGAAGATGTGGATTGCCGGATTGAAAGCTCTGCAGAAACCATTTGTCCACCTCCACACTCAGTTCAACCGCGACCTGCCCTGGGATCAAATTGATATGGACTTCATGAATTTAAACCAATCCGCGCATGGCGATCGCGAGTTCGGTTTCATCTGTACCAGGATGGGCAAGAATAGAAAAGTGATTGTCGGTCATTGGCAGGATAAGACCGTTCTCGACAAGCTCGCTGTTTGGATGAGGGCAGCTTGCGCGAGGCTTGATGCCCAAGGGGCAAAGATAGCACGCTTCGGCGACAATATGCGAGACGTTGCCGTTACTGAAGGCGACAAGGTTGAAGCGCAAATGAGATTCGGGTATTCCGTAAATGGATACGGTGTTGGAGACCTCGTCGCCATGGTTAACGAAGTCATGGATTCCGAGGTCGACAAACTCGTTGAGGAATATGAGGCGAAGTACAATGTGTCGAAAGTCTTGAGAAAAGGCGGCAGGGGACATCAGTCATTGAAAGATGCGGCGAAAATTGAAATTGGGCTTCGTGCTTTTCTCAAAGCCGGCAACTTCAAGGGGTTTACGGACACATTCGAAGATCTTCATGGATTGGAACAATTGCCGGGCTTAGCGGTGCAGCGGTTGATGGCTGAGGGCTACGGTTTCGGTGCTGAAGGAGACTGGAAGACGGCGGCGCTCGTCCGTGCCGTGAAGGTAATGTCTTCAGGGCTCAAGGGTGGAACGTCGTTCATGGAAGACTATACCTACCATCTTAATTCGAAGAGCGGTGAGATGAAAGTCTTAGGCGCCCACATGCTGGAGGTCTGTGAGTCCGTCGCCAAGGGAAGACCCGACCTGGAGATTGCCCCGTTGTCAATCGGCGGCAGGGCCGATCCACCACGACTTATCTTTAGCGTCCCTCCTGGACCGGCGATAAATGCTTCGATCATAGATCTTGGAAGCAGGTTTCGGGTAATCGTGAATGAAGTAACCGTGGTTCCGCCGAACAAGCGTCTTTCGAAATTGCCTGTGGCGAGCGCAGTTTGGGTTCCCAAACCGAACCTGACAGTTGCAGCCCATGCGTGGATACTAGCCGGGGGAGCCCATCATACTGCGTTCAGTCAAAGTATCACGGCTGAACATATTGAAGATTTTGCCGAGATGGTTGGAATAGAATACCTGCTGATAGACGATTCCACGAAGATTCATGAGTTCAAGAATGAGATGAAGTGGAACGATCTCTATTATTCATTCATTGCGGCCAGATGATTCAAATCGAGGAGCTTCTTGCTCCTGATTTTTTCCTTTGAGGGATAATCAAGGACAAACATGCCCGAATCAAGCTTTTCAGGATTTCGGGATTCCCAAAGTTGCAGAGTTTTTGAAATGATATTTAGGCGTTCTTTCTCCGCTGATCCCGCATATTCAGGTTGTTTTTGCATTGTTCTTTCCGAAGAAAGGACTTGACATTTAAGAACGACATTTGTAAACTTTCTTGCAATCAAAGTTATCGGTTAAGTTAGCGTTGAAGTGACCGATAATTTGATGAATTAATGTGCTCACGCCTCGGCTTAGCGGCATGACGCCCGGTGAAAGGTGAGAAGTTGTTTCTCCCTAAACAGAGAAAAGGAATGCGGTCTCGACTAATCTTACTATTTTCTAAAATCACTATTGTCTTATTCACGCGCAAGCAAGCGGCAAGTGTCTTTTTCCTACTGGTCGCCGCCGGGACCGCCTCTTCCTTTGATTTGCATTACATCGTGGTTGCCAAAGACGGCAGCGGAGACTACAAGACCATTACCGAAGCGGTAAGTTCACTATCGATGTTTAATTATGAGCGTGTCATCATATTTGTAAAGAGCGGTGATTATCACGAAAAGATCAGAGTTGACCAGGACTATGTTACTCTTGAAGGCGAGAACAGGGACAGCACTATTATCGAGTATCCTCAGTTGAGAGCGGATTGGATTGCCCACAAAGATACCATTGGTCCCGCTGTCGTTAACATCCATGGTGATGACGTGATTCTTCGGAATCTTACTATCAAGAACACGCAGTCGGAAGTCGGTCCGCACGCATTCGCGGTTTATGATGATGGAACAAGGACGATCATTGTCGGCTGCAATGTGTTGAGCAAGGGTGCCGATACTGTGTCGCCATGGAATTACAAGACCGGCATGTATTATATGGCCGACTGTACCTTCAGCGGCTCGGTCGATTTCGTTTGCCCGCGCGGATGGTGCTTCGTGAAAGATTCGAAATTTTACGAAGAGAAAGAGGGAAGCGCGTCCATCTGGCACGCGGGGAGTTTCGACGAAGAATCAAAAATTCGTACTGAAGAATTGTTCGTTTGATGGAGTCAGCGGATTTGTTCTCGGTCGGCATCACCTTGAGGCACAATTCTATCTGTTGAATTGCACTTTCTCCCGCAACATGGCAAACACGCCAATTTATCGTGTCGTCTATCTTGTCCCTTCGGGAAAGGACTCCTTGGCAAATCAAAGCAGGCCATTCGACTGGGGTGAAAGGGACTACTTTTACAATTGTCACAGAGATGGCGGCGACTATAAATGGTTTTCGAACAACGTGAGCACGGCTGAAGGCAATCCCTTGCCAGAGAGCATGACGCCGTCATGGACTTTTGACAGGAGATGGAATCCTGAATCCACAACGGGTCCGAGTATCATGAAAAGTGATTTGCATGATCACTTCGTCATTTTCTTCTTTTCTGAGCCGGTCACAGTTATTGGTACGCCCATTCTTAAATCAAAGAGCGGAGCAGAGTTGAAGTACGAATCCGGCGGAGGGACAAACACGCTGAGGTTCGACTCCGACAAACGGCTTGCGAAGGAGGATCTTGCAAATCTGCAGATCCTGGGTGATGCGAAAATAGCAGGGACAAATGCGAGTGTTCATGAACGCGACGTAAATTTCGAGACGAGTTTGAAGTAGTATTGAGAGATTCTATCAATAATTAAGAAGCATCTGAAGGTGAAATGAAAAACAGTATTGATTTTTTGCTCACGTTTCTGCTCGTGGGGATATTTATCCTTCTGAGCGGGGGCTCAGTCATGGCTCAAAATACCGGTGACTACCAATCTGTTGCGAGCGGCGACTGGAATGCGACTTCAACCTGGAACATATGGAATGGTTCTTCATGGGTTGCTGCCACGGCTGTACCGGATTCAGCGGTGACCACGCCCGGATCAAACGTGGTAACAATTCTAAGCGGTCACAACGTGACATTTACAGCAACAGACACTATCAGCAATTTGGTCGTAGCGGAAGGTGGCACACTCACTTTCAGTGGAAACGGAGCTTCGCCGGTCCTCTATGTTGCGGCGCCCGGCATAACAATAAACGGTACTCTCACTATCAACGGAAATGTGAATACTGCTGCTCCTTATGGCATCACAAACTTAGCGGGTACGATGACAGTCGGCAGCACCGGTGTAGTTAACATCAACGAAACTGCTGCTGCGACTGGTACCAAGGGATTTTTGCCAACAGCGACATGGGCAACTGGTTCCACTTTGAATGTGAACTCGATAGGTGGAACTGGCACAACAGGCTGGGGTTCAGGCGGCAGTCAAGATTTTGCCAACATTAATTATGATGTCACCTATGGAGCGACCGGCAATTTCGGCTGGGGTTTTGGCATTGGAAAAGTGGTAAGCGGCAATTTCACCGTGATGGCGACCAATGACGGTGTCAAAACGGGCCGTTTGCAGCTTTTCGGCGGGTCATCCGGCAGCGTCAGAATCAATGGGGACTTGCTTGTTACAGGCGGGTATCTTACCGGATCGGGAACGGGCAGTTCGAGCACGCTCGACACCGTTTTCGTCATGGGTAATTTCAAGGTGACAACGGGGGGGAGCACAGGCGGTTTCGCGGTCGATCGTGGAAGTCACGGGAGCGCGAACGACCACTCGGGCGTAGTGTGGTATTTATATGGTGACAGTGTTGTTATCGCCACTGCTTCCACTAATAGCGGCAACTTGGGAAATTCGAATAGCCAGAATAGTACTTATCCTTACTACCTTGATTCAAGATTTGTCTTCGCCAAGAGCGGGACGCAGTATGCGAAAATTAAACCGACCAATTGTACATCTGCTAATGGACTCAACTTTGACATAATAAACGGAGCACAGGTAAACATCGCCGATACTTCGTTTGTCATTTACTTAAGACTTATCAATGGAAAAATAATTTCACGTGGTGCTCCGTTGTTGTCGGGATGGTATACGGGATCAGGGCTTTATTCAGGAACCATTGAAGACTCTAGCTCATTATTTGTCGATGGCAAGTTGGGATTCTTGGTAGCTACCGTATCTCCGGTCACGAAGACTTTTCCCATAGGGAGCGGCACAGCTTATCGTCCTGTTACCTTGAGTTTGACGCCGAGCGCCGCGACGCTCACTACGTATACGGCCGAAGTCATCGATTCGAGTGCTGCGGCATTGGGGAATGCCGGCTGGTCATCACCGGAGCCTTTCTCACATGTTTCGAGGGTTAGGTACTATATTATTAGGTCTTCAAGCGACTCCGCGTATACAAACAGCTCCCTGAAAATCTTCTATGGGGCAGATGATCAAGTCCAGACTCCAGGCGATTTAAGAATTGCGCAGGGTCCCGGTGGCTCAGGCAGTTGGCTCGACTTGGGCGGAAGCGGAACCGGAACGGGGACTATCGCATTGGACACGATTACATCTACAACGGCGTTGACTAACCTCAGGACAGATACCGTCTTTGCCCTTGCCACGGTAGCAAACGATAACCCCATCTTAGGTGTCGTGGCTACTAACGGAACTGGTGGCGGCGATTGGAATAAGCCCGCAACATGGAACGGCGGCGTTCTTCCCGACTCGACAAACGATGTTCTGATCGCTTCTAATGATTCGGTCATTGTCACATCCACCATGGCTGCGAGCTGCAAAGGTTTGACGATTCAATCGAAAGCCAAGCTGAATGTAACCGCTCCTTTGATCGTGAAGGGTGCAATTGCAACTCAGCCGAACGCCTGGTTCTATAACAGTAATTCAAACTTGCCGTCATTCCCGTTGGCCGCATCGTACAACATCGACACTGCGAGCTATTACGTTCACACAAGTGCGGCGAACGCTTCGTTAGGAATGGCGGGTTATGATTCTACTTTCGGCAACGTGATTGTCCAACGGGGCGGAACAACTGCAGGGGCAAATTTGACGATTAACGGCAACCTGACTGTGCAGACGCCGAGTGACGAATTCTTTAGCGGCGCCGGTACAAATTCCCTCGTTCACCACGTTCACGGGAATGTTTATGTACTTGGCGGCGTCTGGTCATGTGTCGATTCTAATGGTTCTAACACGGTCACGGGCATTTGGAACGTGGACAGCAACGTAACAGTTTCGAAGGGTGCGGTTGCTCCTTTCTCCAGTGGAAGCGCGGCGGGTAACAGAATCGGCATATTCAATATCAAGGGTATTCTGCTGCTCGAAAACGGTGCGCAACTTGAAGCCGGTACCAGCGCCAGTTCGACCTTGATGACAGAGACCGGCATAATTAATCTCTCCGGCGGTCTCACGGTCGTCGACAGCTCAGTCATATTCGGAACGAATTCTAAAGGTTTATTCGCTATAAACTTTGTGGGAAACGGCAATCAGCTTGTATCGTTAGGAAAACCAATGTTGTTCTCTTCGTCTTCAATGCCGGTGACTTTGAATGATACTGTAGCGGCGAGCTCCAATGTTATTTTGTCGGGAAGTAAATCCTGGGCATCCACATCAGCGGGAGCTGCAAATGGCGGCGGAGCTTTTGTAGTGAATGGAATATTGACGCTCGGTGCCGCGGACACGATAAAAGGATTGCAGGCTTTCGCACTTGACAGCGGCGCAACTATTGCCACAGCTAACCCCAATGGAATTTCTCCCTCCGGCGGCATTCAGGTGACGGGTGCGAAGTCCTACAGCACTAAGGCAAATTATGTTTATGATGGTACGACGACTGCTCAGGTTACGGGCAGCGATCTTCCATCGACTATAAACAGATTGACTGTTGTAAACTACGCAGGCGTGACGCTGAGCAAGAATTTGACTTTGACTGATTCGCTTCGCATCCCGAGCGGCGTGCTCCATCTTGGTCCTGACACGTTGACTCTGCCCGGCGTAATATCGCCTTCTTCCACTAACTATATCGTTACCGACAGCACCGGTGTGGTGAAGATAATCAGTGTCGGATCGAAGCTGGCGATGTTCCCAATCGGAACAAAGACAAACTATGCCCCTGTGTGGATTACTAACTCGGGAACCGCCGACGCATTCTATGTTTCCGTTTCGCCAGACACGACGAAAACGACGAACGGACTCGGCCGCGTGGATGTGAAATGGAGAATTGCAGAAGGAACGGCAGGCGGAAGCAATTGCACGCTTCAGTTCGGATGGATGGCGACTGAGGAGGATTCGGTGTTTGCTCACAATCGCACCAGCTATTCGACAATCTATCTCGTCACCGATACATCGGCGACAGAATCCGGTTCGGGGAGTTACACCACTCAATTTAGCAATCAGCCGTACACTGTGTCGCGCGGCGGAATAACCGTGTTTGGCGACTTCGTGGTCGGCCACTTTACTATGACAGGCGTGGACGGGCAGGAAACCGTTCCCGCGGTGTTCAAGCTTTATCAGAATTATCCGAACCCGTTTAACCCATCCACCATGATAGAGTTTACAGTGGCGAAGAGAGGGAACGCTACGCTAAAGGTTTACAACGTTCTCGGTCAGCAGGTGTTGACCCTGTTCGATGATGAAGCCCAGCCCGGGAAGAAATACATGGCGCGTTTTGACGGCGGTATGCTGCCGTCGGGAGTCTATTTCAACGTGCTCGAAAGCACCGGGCAAAGGGAGATACACAAGATGGTACTAATCAAATGAGGTGTAAATCCGGAAAAGCGGCCGTTCAAGAATGGAAAACAAATTTTGAATTAAGTTTGGAATAATGTTCAACATATTTCTTAACATCAAAAAAACAAGAGGGAGGTAAAATGAAAGGAAAGTTAATGATTCTGAGCATCATGGCGTTTGCCATTATGTTCATCAGTGGTGGGGTAATGGCGAGTAGCATTTCCAGCACCGGCAGCAACAGCGCGGGCGTGACTTGGAGTACAGGTTCCGCTTGGGTGGGTGGCGTAGCTCCGGGAGCTGCAGATGACGCAATCATTGTCGCTGGCGACTCCATCATTGTCGGCGCGGCTGTCATTGTGACAAACCTGACTATCCAGTCGGGGGCTAAGCTCGTGAGCAATGCCAGCATCAGTGGTGGTAATGGTGTAACCGGCACAGGCACTTTCACAATCGTTTCCGGTGGTTACTTTTATGCAAATTATAGCAGTGCCACAAAATGGCCTCAATACTTCCTGTCATACAGTATTGATCCCAATAGTTATTACGTGGCAACCAATAGTGCTAGTTCGACTATTATCAACGCTGCGCCGTACTATTTCGGAAACCTGACTGTCTTGAAGACAGGATCGGTGATGGGAAACGGCGGGAACATCGATATCAACGGCAACCTGATTGTGAGGCTCCCATCAACATCAACATCGCTGAAAGGTGCTAATAGCGGCCATAGCAACGGAACTGTGACAATTATCCACGTGCACAAGAATGTATTCATAGTTGAGGGACAACTGACAGGAATAGATGCTGCAAATTCGGGTCAGGTGGTGGTCTGGCAGATTGACGGCGATGTTACTGTGGGCGATGCCTCGACTCCTTCCGCTTATGCAACCCTTGCGTGTGTTTCTTCAGCGGACGCAGGAGTACTGAGAGCAGGCAACATTGATATCGGCGGAACTCTGAACATAATCAATGGCGGAAAGCTTGAGGCAGGTACTAACGCGACTTCCACAAACACCGGGGAACTGTCCGTAATAAACCTCAGTGGAAACTTCTCGACCGATGGTACGGCCACGTTTGGTGTGAACACGGTCGGCAGATTTGCAATCAACTTTGTCGGCACCGGTACGCAGACCGTTACTCTCGGTGTCCCGTTCGCTTACACTTCTGGGACGCTTTTTCCGTCGTTAGCTGACACAATCGGGGCCGGATTTAGCGTGGTGTTCAACGGTGGTTATTCCTGGGGTGCAACTCCGACTGGCAACGCAAATGGTAACGGCCAATGGGTTGTAACTGGCAAGCTTACTCTTGGAGCAACCGACCAGCTAACTGGCATACAGGCGTTCTCTCTCGCCAGCGGCGCGACGCTGACGTTGGCAAATCCATTGGGACTTGCTTCCGGATCGAGCATCCAGGTAACTGGAACTCAGACGTACAGCACCGGTGCGAATTACGGATTCAACGGTTCTGCCGCCCAGGTGACTGGCGCGGAGCTGCCTGCCACCGTCCATAACCTTACTTTCGATAATTCCGATGTCACTTTAACCACCGGTACAGCAGTCAGCGGTGATTTTACCATCGCAGCAAACAATTTCACGCTAACAAGCTCTGCTCCATCGCTTACAGCAGGTGAATTTGTCGTATCCCACACTATCCCTGACTTAAACGGAAGCAATTTGTCACCGACTCTAACTGATGGAGTTGACGTACTTTCTAGAAGATCCAATCAGTTCTGGATACTTTCTCAACCGGGGATTACCGGCACCTACGATTTGACGGTTGATGGAGGTGCACAAACAGGAATTGGAAACGTCGACTCTCTTAGGATTATTCATTCAGATGACGGCACAAACTTCGATCTCGTCGGAACTAATTCCCCCGGTTCAGGAACCGCGGTTGCCAATCGAACAGCGATCCCGGGTTCTACACAAGGACGATTCTACCTAGGCGGTAACCCCAATCCTCCGGACGACAATCCTCTTCCCGTCGAGATGACTTCATTCACCGCCACGGCAAGCGCCAGTGAAGGAACAACTCTTCACTGGTCGATGTCTTCCGAGCTGAACAATTCCGGTTGGGATGTCCAGAGAGCAACTGTCGATGCGAACGGAAACGTATCGGCTTTCACGAAGATTGGATACGTGAAGGGATCGACCAACAGCGTGGAGTCGACTACCTATTCCTTTGTCGATCGCACCGCATTGTATGGAACGTTCGAGTACAGGCTGAATCAGATCGATGTCAACGGAGGCTCCAAGTTTACAAACCCGATTAAGGTCGCGCAGCTTGAACTTCCGAAGAGCGTCGAGTTAGGCGCATATCCGAATCCATTCAACCCGACGGCAACACTGCGTTACGCATTGCCGGAAGCAGGCAGCGTTGTGATTTCTGTCTATAACTCCATCGGGCAATTAGTGACGACCCTACTTGACAAAGAGATGGATGCCGGAATATTTGAAGTGTCATTCAATGCCTCGAGTCTGCCGAGCGGAGTGTATTTCGCAAGACTGAGTTTTGCAGGCAAGGAAAACAACACCGTCAGAATTTCGAAGATGATGTTGGTGAAATAGGAAGCATACTCACCTCCTCAAAATCCCCCTCTCTATTTGATAGAGAGGGGGACGGTGGGTGAATTGCAGTTGCAGTAGATTTTGAAAAATGAAACATGGCCAGATTGTCGTTCATACAGCGCTCACTTCCACCGTGGTGAGGAGCAAGAGTCAGGGCGAATTCCGGGTTCCAGCGGGAATTTGTCTCGTGAGAACGGCCAGGGGTGGCGGGGCAGCGTGACTTCTTAATAAGCCGCGCAGTAAGTCTCAAGATAAACGAAAAAGGAGGGATAATAATGTTTGGAATGAAAAAATATTTTACAGCAGGTCAGGGTGCATCAAAGAGGTCCGACCTTTTGTCTGGGCTATTCGTCATTTCGATGTTGGCTGCACTTGTTGTCAACGTCGGCTCGCTCAAAGCGCAGGCAGTCAGCAACGGCAGCGGAGGAGGCGCATGGAGCTCAAGTTCAACCTGGGGCGACTCAAAACCGGATGTTGGAGTTAATGTCATCATTGCTGCCGGCGATTCGGTTTACACCAGTGGAGCGGTCAATTGCCAGAGCCTCACCATCCAGCCGGGAGCAAAACTGGTCGTCAACACCGGGGCGCTTACGATAACAGGCGATTTCTCTATCGGCGCAAACGCCTGGTTCTATGATGACTACACGATGAAGGCATGGCCGAGTACTCTGGGAACGTATACGATTGACCCGGCAAGCAACTTTGCGTTGATGGGAAGTGGAGCAAGCACCATTGGCTCCCAAACCGCAGATTCGACATTCGGCAATGTCTACATATTAAGAAGCGGTGTGACTTGCAGCGCGAACTTGACAATTCAAGGCAACCTGACGATTAATTACAACAGCACGTCGAGTGCGTTCCGCGGAATCGGTGCCGGTGTCCGAGATAGCACAGGCGCGACCAGTTTGACACATCATGTCATGGGAAATGTCTACCTCATTACAGGCATATTGTCAGCCGTCGACGGCAGTAAGAACAACGTTCCCGGGACTACTTTGCCAATGAGCTGCGTTTGGAACATTGATGGAAACGTTACTGTCGGAGATTATTCCACATTAGCAAGTCAGGCAAGATTAGGGCCTTTCTCCAGTGATGATGCGGGGGTTCCCAATTATGGAGAGATCGACATCGGGGGCGACCTAACCATCGTTAATGGAGCAAAGCTGCAGCCGGGGAATAGCACCAGCAACAATTCTTCTAACCAGGGTGAGATCAATTTGAGTGGCAACCTGACGACTGATACGAGCGCTGTTTTTGCGACAAACTCGAATGGAGAAGTTTTCTCGTTCAATTTTGTCGGAAACAAAACTCAAAATGTAAACCTTGGAAAGCCTCTCTCATTCGCATCAACCTCGCACCTGATAACATTGTGCGATACCGTAAGACCAAGTTCGAGTGTTATGTTCACCGGCGGCAAGTCCTGGTATTCTAACTGTCCAAGTGCACCGGGCGGAAACGGAGCGTTCGTGGTGTTTGGGAAAGTCCTCTTCGGCCCGACAGACACGCTGAAAGGACTTCAGGACTTCATTTTGAAACCCGGGGCTACTTTAGGTACCGCTAATGTCAATGGAATCGATACGACGGTTGGAAGCATCCAGGTGTCTGGGGCGAAGACCTTGCCGTCCACTTCGTATTACACCTATGATGGCACGGAGGCACAGTCACAGGGGAATGCTCTCCCTTTGACTGTGAACAACCTCAACATTTTTGACACTGCTGGCGTGACATTAGGCGCGGGCGAAACCGTCACGGGGATACTCACTCTTACCGGAGGGGGGAAAACTCATGCTTGGTGTGGACACGATCTTCGTCAGCAATGCCGCGACGTATTCGGTTATCGGCGACAGCATATCTTACATTGTCGGCAGCTTGAAACGCGCCCAGAGCACGGCCGGTGGTGGCTACCTCTTCCCGATAGGAACTAATTCTAATTATCGCCAAGTCATAGTCGATTACACAAATGTACCCTCGGCAGCGACGAATCTGACTGCTTCCTTCACCGCGTCGGACCCGACATCTTCCGGTTTGCCGGCTGGAATTTCGGACTATTGGAAAGGCGGCTATTGGACAGTCTCATCAAGCGGAACGCCAGGCGGAGTTTTCCATCTTGCATTGTACTCGCCGGAGGCAGCTCGCCCTAAATACTCCGGTGACCATCATCGGGAAAAGTGCGCTTTCAGACCCGTGGGTTGGACTCAATCTTACCTCCAGTCATGCCTCCACCGTCAACGGGAACTGGATCATAGAGACAGGTGTGTCCTCTTATGGAATTTACGGAATCGGCTACGGAACTCTGACGGGTGTGTCTGGAAAGCCTAATGGCATTCCCACGAAGATAGGCATCGGTAATTTCCCGAATCCTTTCAACCCTTCAACTGTCATTCGAATCGCTGTCCCCAAGAATGCTCATGTGGCACTGGCGATCTATAATGATTTGGGGCAGAAGGTTGCAACTCTGGTCGATCAAGACATGACTGCCGGATATTACGACAGATTTTTTGATGGCTCCGGTCTTGCCAGCGGAGTCTATCTCTCAAAACTCAGTGTCGGTGAGAATGTAATTGTAGGCAAGATGATAATGTTGAAATAGGCTAAGCGACCTTGCGAAGGTTACGAGATAAAAGCTCTGATACCTTCGCAAGGTGCCATGGCTGAGAAAACCGGAGAGACTTTGTTTCATAATGGCTTAAGTTATTCGCGCTCCATCCATGTTTTTGTCGCTGCGACAGTGAGTCTGGCATTCTTTTCTGTTGCCTCGGCTCAAGAAACCTCACGGTTGAGCGCTTCGGTAAAAGATGAAGTCGAGAAATACACGACGAACCTTCCATTCGAGATGCCAGCAATACGATTGCCTGATTTTCCGGATAGATCGTTCGATGTGATGGATTACGGTGCAATCGGAGACGGACACTCTATGAACACTGGTGCCATTCAGAAAGCGATCGACGCGTGCTCCGCAGCAGGTGGTGGAACGGTCCTGGTACCAGCAGGATTGTGGCTGACGGGTCCAATTCAAGTGAAGAGCAACGTCAACTTGCATCTCGATAAAGGTGCGGTGGTCGAGTTCAGTCGTGATCATCGGGATTATCCAGTCATGAGTGTTCCAGGTCGAGGATGGATTGTGGAATCACCGATCCTTGGAGTTGGGCTTGAGAATGTCGCTATCACCGGACCGGGTCTAGTTGACGGCAGCGGCATTTCCTGGCGTCCTGTCAAGAACGACAAAGTCTCACCCACTCTTTGGAAGAAGCTCCTGAAGTCCGGAGGGATAGTTACCCCGGACGGAACTATGTGGTGGCCATCCAATGAGGCTGCAGGTGGAGAACAATACCTGAAGAATCTCAGAGGAACAAAAAACAAAAATCAAATGACGGCTGAGGATTTCCTGCCGGCGAGGGATTTTATGCGGCCGATCCTCGTTCTGCTGGTCAACTGCAATCGAGTTCTGTTGGACGGCCCGACTTTTGAAGATTCACCGTCATACGCCCTCTACGCTCATTCGTGCGAAGATCTCGTGGTCAGGAATCTGAAAATCAACAACGAATACTGGGCACAAAATAGCGATGGAATCGACATAAGCTCATCCAAAAATGTTCTCGTTTACAAATGTACCGTGACCGCAGGAGATGATGGTATTTGCATGAAGTCGAGTCCCGACAAAAGATCCGGTGAGCCGGCACTAAAAAATATCGTGATAGCCGATTGCGTTGTTTACCACGCGCACGGCGGCTTTGTGATCGGAAGCAACACCGACGGCGGAATGGAAAACATATATGTGAAGAATTGCGATTACATCGGCACCGACATTGGCTTGAGATTCAAAAGTGCGAGAGGGAGAGGGGGGCTGGTGAAGAATATTTACGTTGATGATGTCTACATGAAGGACATTGTCAACGAAGCGATATTGTTCGACACTTACTATAATGGGTCCGGGCCCGGAGAGGGTGGTCCGCCGCAAAGCATCACCGCGCAAGCTGTAAATGACAAGACACCGATCTTCCAGAATTTTTATATCGATAGCGTGTTTTGTGACGGCGCAAAGCAAGCCGTCCGCGTTGCCGGTTTACCTGAAACGCTGATCCATGATGTCACAATCTCTAACTCATACATTGCGGCAGATAAAGGCTTTGAGTCGAGCTTAGCTTCGGGATTTACCTTGAAAAATGTTCAGATCATTCCACAGAAAGGAAACATATATTCGCTTTCCGAAAGCAAAGATTTTGTGATCGAGAAAGGTTTTTGTCCGAAAGGAACCGATGTCTTCCTTTATGTCGCCGGGAAAAATTCTTCAAACATCAGGCTAAACGGCATGGATATTTCCCCTGCCAAGATTCCCATTAAATACGGGGACGGTGCAGACAGCAGCGCGGTTGTCCAGCGATAGTCATTCATTAGTGTAGTGCGTCATAAGTTCCTTGAATTAATAAATGAAGTAGGATGTCTCGAAAGCAAAACAAAAACCACTGCTACTTGTCATTCCCGCATGCTCCTCCGAAGGAGTCCTTCGGACAAGCGGGAATCCAAGCTTAGATTCCCGACAAAAGCGTTCGGGAACGACATTGTCATGTTTTTCTGGAATACTTTTATGTAAAAAAGTGTCAGACGCACTACACTAGCAACTTTCTAAGAAGGCGAAAATGCTTTCTGAATTTAAGAGAATTTTCAACCTTGGATTACAGAATACCCCGATGAGCAAAGCTCACCCCACCTGTAATCCTCCCATACGAGGGGAGGATGAAATGATGTGTGTCTTCACCATAAACGTGGGGGTGTCCAAAAAGAAAGAATTAGTCAGTGCGAGGAGCAAAGCGACGAAGCAATCCCACGAAATTGAGGTGAATGTAACGGATTGCTTCTCCCGACTTCGTCGGGATCGCAATGACAGTCACTTTTGGGACGGCCTCTAAGGTGAGGTGAGTCTGGAAAGTGATTATAACTGGTAAAGAGAAGAAAATATTTGTGAAACACTTTGCGATTTTAGCGGTCTTTGCGGTTAACTTTGGGCTGCAAGGAACAGATAGCCTTCCAGAAAAAACCGGCTGGAACAGAGTGCCCGAGATTCTAATGCGAATTGTCCCGCCTACTTTTCCTAATAGGGATTTTGTGATCACGAATTATGGCGCGATCGCCGACGGAAAGACACTTTGCACCGAAGCTTTCAAGAAGGCAATCCGGGATTGCAGCAATTCCGGCGGAGGTCGAGTCGTTGTGCCCCGAGGGATTTTCTTGACCGGTGCAATTCAACTCGAAAGCAATGTCAACCTGTTCATTTCGGACAGCGCCGTTCTCAAGTTCAGTACAAACCCCGAAGATTACTTGCCGGTCGTCTACACTCGCTGGGAGGGTGTGGAGTTGATGAACTACTCTCCTTTGATCTATGCCTACGGCAAGGCGAATATCGCTGTGACCGGGGAAGGGATCTTAGATGGCCAGGCTGATACCGAGCATTGGTGGCCATGGAAAGGAAGCGAAGAATTCGGCTGGAAGAACGGGATGCCAAGCCAGCTTGATAGCTCGTGTCGTCCGCTCTTGATGAAGATGGGCGATGAGAACATGGCCGTAAAGGACAGGATCTTCGGAAATGGCCACTACCTCAGGCCGACGTTCGTAGAGTTTTATGACTGCGAGAACGTCCTGGTGCAGGGCGTAACTCTAGAGAACGCGCCATTCTGGTTCCTCCATCCGACATTGTGCAAAAACGTGACTGTCGATGGCATCAAAACCGACAGCAACGGTCCCAACACTGACGGCTGTGATCCGGAATCGTGTTCAGGTGTCCTCATCGAAAACTGTCTGTTCAATGATGGCGACGACTGCATTGCAATCAAGTCCGGCAGAAATGAAGATGGGAGGCGGGTGAACGTTCCGGTGAGCGATATTATCGTTCGTGGTTGTACCATGAAGGAAGGGCATGGCGCCGTTTCAATCGGGAGTGAAGTTTCAGGCGGCTGCTCCAACGTTTTCGTCGAGAACTGCAATTTTGACAGCCCAAATCTTGATCAGGGAATTCGAATAAAGTCGAATGCGAAGAGAGGCGGAGCGGTCGAAGATATCTATGTTCGGAACCTGAAAATTGGGCGGGTAAAGGAGTCGATCATCAGGGTTACGATGAATTATGATCCAGCCGAGGCGAATGGTTACAAGTATTTCCCGGTCATGAAAAAGATTTTTGTGGAAAATGTCGTGAGCCAAAAAAGTAAATATGGATTGTACATGGATGGACTTTCGGAATCTAAAATAGAAAGTGTCGTAGTCAAGGACTGCAGGTTCGATGGAGTCTTAAAGGGCAACAGAATCGTAGACGTTGATGACTTAAAGCTCGAAAACGTCTATGTGAATGGGAAGCTGGTCAATGAGTAGAATGAACCAGTGCTGGCGCAGTCTGATTTCTCCCGCAGATTTCGCAGACTTCATCGTGAGCTCAGTCGAACCATGGAGGCAGAAAATATATCAGCGAGAATCAGCGTGATCGGCGGGAAAAAGATAAATTCTGACAGCACGAAAATTGAAGTTGAGCAACAACCAACGAACCGCAGAAGTGATTCTGCGTCGGATGAATTCCAGACAGGGATATGAGATGCTAAAGATAAAACAGATGTTATTTTTGATGCTTATTCTAAGTGATGTTTCGTTTGCCCAGATTTACGTATCACCAACTGGGAGCGATTCGAATCCAGGAACAATTAGTCAGCCGTTGCTTTCGATTTCCAAAGCAATGTCTATGGCGAGTGCAGGTACTACCATCTATCTGAGGGACGGGACCTACAATCTCTCGGCCACGTTGAGCGCCGGAGTGAGCGGTTCAGCCGGCGAGTACATTAACCTCTGGGCATATCCCGGTGAAACACCAATTCTCGATTTTTCAGGCGAACCGTATGCAGGTAACGGAAGCCCCCGTGGAATAGAACTGAAGAAGAATTATTGGTATCTCAAAGGCTTGGTGATCAAGAATGCTGCCGATAATGGAATCTACATCAGTGGCTCGTACAACATTGTCGAGAACTGCCAGGTGTCGAACAGCAAGGACACCGGCATACAGATAAGCGACGGGGGGAGTTATAATTATATACATAACTGCGATGCTTTTGGGAACAACGATCCACTCACCCAGGGACAGAACGCGGACGGCATTGACGCAAAATTGGAAGCCGGGCCCGGAAATGTTTTTAGAGGCTGTCGTGTCTTTGATAATTCGGATGATGGATACGATTGCTATGAGACATCCTATCAAGTCGTGTTTGATAGCTGTTGGGCCTTTCATAATGGGTACAACTTGTGGGGCATTTCCGGTTTCACTGGGAACGGGAACGGTTTTAAGCTCGGTGGTAATTACGTTCCAGGACCGCATGTCGTGACCAACTGCGTCTCATTTGACAATGTGGTCAAGGGATTCGATCAAAACAACAATACTGCCGGAGTGACCCTTTACAATTGCACTGGTTATAGAAACGGGACTTACAATTTTTCGTTCCCGACTGCTCCATCTTCGGGAAATGGCGAAGACACATTGAAAAACGATCTGTCTTTCGCGGGCGGATGGAATGCGTCCCCGACCAGCGGTGGAGATGACAAGCTGAACACAGACGTTGTCCAGTCAAACAACAGCTGGCTGGGTCATACAGTCTCTGCCTCCGATTTTCTGAGTCTTGATACTTCCCTCGCACGTGTCGCCCGCCTTCCTGACGGCACGCTTCCTTCCACCGATTTTGTACATCTGGCTCCCTCAAGCGGATTGGTCGATGCGGGAATTTACGTCGGACTTCCTTTTGCCGGTGCTGCTCCCGACATCGGAGCGTTCGAAAGCGGACTTGGTGTCTCTTACCTTACTTCTAATCAGACAGGAGGTGGGGATTGGAATTCGCCATCGACTTGGAAGGATGGTATCGTGCCGAGTGACACCTCAGATGTCGTGATCGCGAGCGGCGACTCGGTGGTCGTCACTGCAACACAGACAGCGAAATGCAGAAACATTGTGGTTCAACCGGATGCCAAGCTGAATGTTTCTGCTCCACTAAGCGTGAATGGAGCGTTCTCACTCCAGCCGAACGCGATTTGTTACAATAGCTGCTCAACGCTGCCTTCTTTTCCCGGCGCTCCGTCTTACTTCATCAGCAGCGGCAGCTATTATGTCCACACCAAAACGGCAGGGAATATGCTCGGAGCACCGGGCTACGATTCGACGTTCGGAAATGTACTTGTTCTGAGGAGCGGCACCATTGCCGGAAGTGATTTGCTTATCAACGGTGATTTGACAGTGCAGACTGGAGACACTGGCACATTTGCCGGAGCCGGCATTTCGGACCTGACCCATCTGGTTCACGGGAATGTCTACGTTAACAGTGGCCAATGGTCGGCTGTTGATTCCAATGGGACGAATGATGTAATGGGAATTTGGAATGTGGACGGAAACGTTACCGTTGGCACTCCGTCCGTTCCGAATGCAGCGAGCATCGAGCCGTTTTCTAATGTGGGGACGGCAGGGAACAGAAAAGGAATAATAAACATTGGTGGAGATCTGGACATAGTCAGTGGCGCCCGGCTTCAAATGGGAAACGATTCGAATTCCACGCTGACGACCGAGACGGGAATCATTAACCTCAAAGGAAATTTTTTGATGGATAAATCGGCCGACGTTGCCACAAATTCTGTAGGCGTTTTTGCCCTGAATTTCGTAGGAAACAGTTCTCAGTCGGTGACACTTTCCGGGCCCCTATTCACGGCCACGTCTGCTCAACAGCCGGTTGTATTTGATACGATAGGTGCGAATTCATCTTTGACATTTGCCAACGATTCCACTTCATGGTGGGTGAGGACACAAGGGACTTTTGTCGTTGACGGAGTATTGAGGCTTGCCGCGCATGACACACTTAAGGGCGGTCAGGGATTTGTGCTCAACAGCGGAGGGACACTTGCTTTGGCGAGCGCAGGTGGGCTCGCTCTTGACGGCTGCATCCAGGCAGCTGGGTCAGGAAAATTCAGCAAGGACGCCAATTATGTTTTCAACGGGTCCAATCCTCAAGTCACAGGGGCGGAGCTGCCTGACAGCGTAAATAATTTGACTATTGTAAACTCGACAGGAGTGACGCTGACCAATCCGATCTGTGTAACGGGGAGACTTGCTATCTCCGTTGGACAGTTGGTTCTGAACGGGATGAAAGCGGCTTCGCCGTCAGTGCTTGGAGGATCGTCGACAGCCTTTGTGAGAACAGACAGCCTCGGTGGCGCATTGACAATTTTAAATGTTGATTCGGCGATGTTTCCCGTTGGAACAAGTGTCGGTTACGCGCCGGTTTGGATAGCAAACAAGAATTCTTTGGATGCCTTCACCGTATCTGCTGTGATTGATTCATCTCTTCCGGAGTGGCAGAAAGGAGATGGCGGAAGAGTAAATGTCAAATGGAATATCAGCGAGTCGGCTGCAGGAACACCGAACTGCTCCCTGCAATTCGGATGGATGGGGACAGAGGAGAATGCGCCTTTTGCCGCGAACCGAGGGAGCGATGCAAGAATATTTCTTCTTGCAAACCCGGATTCAGACGCCGGTACCGGGAATTATGTCTGGCATCTGACACCCTCTGTTGGACAGCCGTACACTGTCTGGAGAGGAGGGATTGCAAAGCTGGGCACGTTCGGAGTCGGTATGTTTGGCGTCACCACGGGGGTGAAGCAGTTAAGCAGGATTCCCGATGAGTTTGCATTGTATCAGAATTATCCAAATCCCTTTAACCCGACAACGACTATGAGCTATCAGCTATCAGCTAATTGCTATGTTACATTGAAGATTTACGATGTGCTTGGCAGAGAGGTGGCTACATTGGTGAACGAGAGACAGAAAGCGGGTGTCTACAAGGTCAATTTCGACGCAGGCAATTTGGCCAGCGGAGTATATTTCTTCAGGCTTGACGCGACTGAAATTAATCCACCAGGCGCTGGCAAATTTACCGAAGTGAAAAAGTTAGTGGTTGTTAAGTAGGAAATTTATAACAAAAAAAGGCTTAAAAATGGCAAAAAAAGATAAAATTAGCAAAACAAAACCAAAAGGAAAAACTTCTTCCAGAATCCCAAAGCTTGAGAAGGAACTCGCGATTTCGATTTATGCCGGTTCTATAAACGACTATCATGGTACAACGCTCTTCATGGCTCGCCAGGACAAGGATAAGTTTCTGTATATGATTTCTGACGACGGAAATGAATCCACTTCAAAGGAGTTTGAAGGAGAATTCATTAGGATGCAGGGAGCTGAGCGCGTCAAGAAATGTCCGATGAGTCATCACAATGCTTTGGCTTTGCAAGAGATTTTCCCCTTCACGAGAGCGGTTCCGATCGGTTTAAGAAACTCGTACGGGTTTGGAGATCGACTTGGGCTTGCAAATCCAGGTCATCTGAGGGCGCTCAAGGGATACAATTTTGCGCCTGTCTTAGCCCAGCAATCAATCCGTGAGTTGACGAGGACGCAAAGATCCCCTGAAGAAGTGATGGATGCTGCGGTGTGGGCGGTGTTTCAAGAAGGACATAAGAGCGGTTTCGGTGCTGATGCAGACCACTTGAAGACCACCGATGATGTTGATCGTCTCGTAAAAGCAGGCTTCACGATGTTTACAATAGACCCGAGCGATCACGTTGTGAACGGCGTTACCCAGATCAGTCTGGACGAGCTGATAAAGAGAACAACTGCACTTCCGTGGAAAGACTTTGGTGACTCATTCGAGAGCCTTGTGAGCCGGTATGAAAACAAGAAGACGGCACTTGGCAGCGGATACTCCGTGACGGCAACGAAGAGAGAAGTTCTTGAAGCTTGTCTGAAGTATATGGCGGCAATCATTAACGTCAAGAAGATACACAATCATCTGAAGACCAAACACGCGACCTATAATTGCGAGATTGAAGTTTCAATCGATGAGACCGATACAGTGACGACGCCGTTTGAGCACTTCTTCATCGTGAACGAGCTCAAGAGGATGGGAGTAACCTTTGTAAGTCTTGCTCCGAGATTCGTTGGAGATTTTGAGAAGGGGATTGATTACAAGGGAGATATAGAGCTCTTCAAGGATCACTATTTGAGGCACGTAGCGATTGCCGAACACTTCGGATTTTACAAGATCAGTTTCCATTCAGGCAGCGACAAGTTCCGGATTTATGACGCTGTCGGAGCCATGAAGCAGACACATATTCATGTCAAGACTGCCGGGACAAGCTACCTGGAGGCTCTGAAAGTGGTGGCGATGAAGGATGCGGCCCTCTTCAGAGAGATTCTTGATTACGCCGTGAGCTTGTTTGAAATCGAGAGGAAGAGTTATTTTGTTTCAGCAGACATGAGTAAAATCAAACCCGGTGGACATTACAAAGACGATGAGCTCGGGGGTCTGTTCGATTCCATCGATGTTAGACAGGCACTGCACGTTACATACGGGAGGGTGCTGACGGACAGAAATGAAAAATCCCAGTATCTTTTCAGGGACCGAATTTATGATTGCCTGAAGAGGAATGAAGCCCTTCATTACGAATTGCTGATTAAGCATTTTGATCGTCACCTCAGGCCGTTCAAGAAATGGAAGTGATGTCTGAGGAGTGCCTCGCGGGAATTATAAAGATAGTTGTACACTAAGAATTCAAGAATGATTTATTGAATAAAACAGGACATGCGTGATGGAGAATGTTAAAGGGGGATCTGCACAAGGTCTTTCAAATACGGTAGCCGTTGATAGCGGAGGAAAAATCGGCAGCTATCGTTGGGTGATCTGTGGGCTTCTCTTTTTTGCGACAACAGCCAACTACATGGATCGGCAAGTTATCAGTTATTTGAAAGAATTCTTTTGCAAGTCCACTGACCTCGGAGGTTTCGGCTGGACGAACTCGCAATTTTCTTATCTGACTTCTTTTTTCACGGGGATCTACGCGGCGGCATCTATCTTTGGCGGCCGGTTCATCGATAAAGTCGGGACCAAAATTGGGTTAGCCCTTTCGCTTGTTGCCTGGTCTGTATTTGGAATCCTCAACGCATTTGTCGGAAGTCTGGTCACGATGCACATCGCCATAAGAAGCCTGTTTGCTGTCAGCGAATCCGGGAACTTCCCGGCGTCAAACAAGACCGTTGCCGAGTGGTTTCCGAAACGCGAGCGTGCCCTGGCGACTGCCATCTTCAATGCGGGCTCAAATTTCGGTGCAATGATTGCGGCATTGTTTGTGCCATGGTGCTTGATTCATTTCGGCGAGAGTCATGGCTGGAAGATGGCGTTCATTCTGACTGGCGCAGTGGGATTGTTCTGGCTGATTTTCTGGTTCTGGCTCTACGAAGCGCCTGCAAAGCAGAAGCGGCTCGAGAAATTAGAACACGATTACATTTTCATCGACGACGATCTCGCAGCCAACGAGCAAACCGGAACAGGAGAGCAGAATCTCTCGTGGTGGAAGCTCTTCAGGTACCGCCAACTGTGGTCCTTTTTTGCCGGCAAATTCATGACTGATGGGATCTGGTGGTTCTATCTCTTCTGGCTGCCGGACTATTTGATAAAGCAATTTAACATGACGACCCGGGAGATCATGATGCCGACGTTTATCGTTTACGGTATTGCAATCGCTGGCAGCATTTACGGAGCAAGCATTCCCATGAAGCTGATCAAGCACGGCATGCCGGTCTATAAGGCGCGTATGACGACGATGCTCATCATCGCGGTGTTCCCGCTGGCTGTGCTTGCCACGCAATATTTCGGCGATGTGGCACGGTTCGGCAGCATGGCTGCTGTGCTCGCCGTTGCCATGATCTCCATCGGTGCGACCGCTCACCAGGCGTGGTCGGCGAATCTATTCACAACAGTTTCGGACATGTTTCCCAAAAAAGCGGTCGGCTCTGTAACCGGCATCGGCACGGCTGCCGGCGGCATAGGCGGCGTCACCGTCCAATTGCTTGCTGGACGGCTCAACGACGCATTCAGCGGCCACCCGCAGACGGCATACTTCATCATGTTCATCATCTGCGCGCTGAGTTACCTGATCGCATGGGCGATCATGAAGGCGCTCGTGCCGCACCACAAACCGATTACCGATTTGTAGAATCCTTATCGATCTATGTTATTATATAGCAAAGGCTCCGTTAATACCAATCTTTCACCCAATGATTTGAAAAAAGGATTATACGAAGCTTTAGACAAGCTTGGTCCGAGGAAGAAGGTGGTGGCCGTTCCCCCGGATATTACTCGGTACCACTCGCAGGCGGGCATGATGACGGAATTTGTGTGGGAGTATTACCGCGAAAAGTTTACGGATGTGCTTCCCTCAATCGGCACGCATTACCCGATGAATGATAGCGAGATTGCGATGATGTACGGAAAGACTCCCCGGCATCTTTTTCGTGTCCACGATTGGAGAAATGGATTCGCAACCCTGGGAGAGGTGCCCTCGGATTTCGTTAAACAGGTTTCTGGTGGAGCGGTAGATTATTCAATACCGATTCAGATAGACAAGCTGTTGATTGAAGGAGGGCACGATCTGATCCTTTCGATCGGCCAGGTTGTTCCGCATGAAGTCGTCGGCATGGCAAATCACAACAAGAATGTCTTCATCGGGACGGGAGGCAGAGATGGCATAAACAAAACCCACTTTCTCGGAGCGGCACACGGTTTGGAAAGGATAATGGGAAGAGCCGACACGCCTGTGAAGCGAGTTTTGAATTACGGCTCGGAGCATTTTGCGAAGAAGATACCAATCATCTATGTCCTGACGGTCGTCAACAAAGCCGAAGATTCCCTTCACGGGAATGAGACGGACCATTTGGCCGTACGCGGTTTGTATATTGGCGATGACATCGAATGCTTCAATCTCGCTGCCGCACTCTCGCTCAAAGTCAATTTCTTCATGCTGGATGAGCCATTGAAAAAAGTTGTGGTCTATCTTGACCCGAAGGAATTCAAGAGTACGTGGCTGGGAAATAAGGCGATATATCGTACACGAATGGCGATTGCCGATGGCGGCGAACTCATCGTGCTTGGTCCGGGTTTGAAGGAATTCGGCGAAGATCAAGGAAACGACAAAATCATACGCAAATACGGTTACATTGGTACGCCAGCAATTCTTGAGCTCGTCAAAAGCAAGGAAGATCTGAGCGATAACCTGGGTGCCGCCGCCCATTTGATTCATGGCTCATCTGAAGAAAGATTCTCGATAACCTATTGTCCCGGGCATATTAGCCGGGAAGAAATCGAATGCGTAAATTTCAAGTACGCGAGATTAGATGAAACGATCAAGCGGTACGATCCAGGAAAACTTGCCGATGGTTTCAACACGCTGCCCGGTGGCGAGAAGATTTTTTACATTTCAAACCCGGCTTTGGGGTTGTGGGCGTTCAAAGGAAGATTCAATGAAGATTAACAGACATGACCCTGATCCGCTTCTCTCAGGGAAGTGAACCGTATTGAATGAATTTGAACTCTAAAATATCTAAATCTAAAAGGAAAAAATAGAACATGTCATCAAAAGCAGATATTGGTTTGATTGGATTGGCGGTAATGGGAGAAAACCTCGTGCTGAACATTGAGAGCAGGGGGTTCACCGTTGCCGTTTTTAATCGCACCGTGGGAAAAGTAACCAACTTTCTCAACGGCCGTGCGAAGGGGAAAAATATAATCGGCGCTGGCAGCATCCAGGATCTCGTTTCGTATCTGAAAACGCCAAGGAAAGTAATGCTGATGGTGAAGGCTGGAAAGCCCGTCGATGATTTCATCGAGTTGCTTATTCCTAATCTTGAAAAAGGAGACATCATTATCGACGGTGGCAACTCTCACTACCCCGACACGATCCGGAGAACGAAATATCTCGAGAGCAAAGGGCTGTTGTATATCGGTACAGGAGTCTCCGGCGGAGAAGAGGGAGCGTTACACGGCCCGTCGATCATGCCCGGCGGATCGCCTGCCGCCTGGCCTCATGTGAAGCCGATCTTTCAGGCAATTGCGGCAAAGGTCGAGGATGGTACGCCGTGCTGCGACTGGGTCGGAAGTGACGGTGCCGGCCATTTTGTCAAAATGGTTCACAACGGAATCGAATACGGCGACATGCAGCTGATAAGCGAAGCTTACCAGATAATGAGAGAGCTCCTGGGAATGAGCGCCGACGAAATGCACGAGGTGTTCACGAAGTGGAACACCGGCGATCTGAATAGTTATCTCATCGAAATATCAAGAGACATCCTCGCATACAAAGATGCCGACGGCAAACCTCTTGTCGACAAAATACTCGACACCGCGGGGCAGAAGGGAACCGGCAAATGGACAAGTGTTACTTCGCTTGATCTTGGGATTCCTCTTACCCTCATCAGCGAAGCAGTTTTTGGCAGATGCCTATCTGCGATCAAAGAGGATAGAGTGGCGGCATCAAAAATTCTGACAGGACCGAAACCGAAATTTAGCGGAGACAAGGGACCATTTTTGAAGGATCTGGAGGAAGCACTGTACGCATCGAAAATAGTCTCTTACGCGCAAGGTTTCACCATGCTCCGCGCGGCGGCGGAGGAATATAAATGGAATCTCAACTTTGGAGGGATTGCGCTCTTGTGGAGAGGCGGATGCATCATCCGGAGTATTTTCCTTGGAAAGATCAAAGAAGCATTTGACAAGGATCCGAATCTCAGGAACTTGCTGCTTGATCCGTTTTTCAAGAACAAGATTGATCTAGCTCAGGAATCTTGGCGAAGAGTTGTCTCGACTGCCGTATTGAACGGCATCTGGGTCCCGGCATTCTCAACGGCGCTGAATTACTACGATGGCTACAGAAACTCTCGCCTGCCGGCAAATTTGTTGCAGGCACAGCGGGATTATTTCGGTGCGCACCAGTACGAGCGAGTTGATAAGCCTCGGGGAGAATTTTTCCATACGAATTGGACGGGTCGAGGCGGCGAGACAGCGTCTTCGACATATTTGGTGTGATTGAATGGGCCTGTCCTATTCTCATTGAAGACCAATTATTAAGGAAAAAGAAATGAGCAACGACTTAAACGTACCAGCAAAGGGTTCGCTGGATTTTGTTTCATTGGGTGCATTGGTGCATCGTCTTGATCCTGGAATTATTCCTTTCAGGAAGGCGACTGAATGCAAGATCCACGTTAGCGGCGGAGAATTCAACGTCGCGGCAAATCTGTCGGATTGTTTTCGTCTGAATACCGGCATCGCCACCGCAATGGTCGATTATCCGATAGGTGACCTGATAGCGGAGCGGGTGAAAGCGATGGGAGTAAAGCCGTTCTACAAACATTTCAAACATAATGGCGTTACAGGTCCAAATATGGCAACGGTTTACAGTGACTTGGGATACGGCACCCGGCCTCCGGTCGTGTTTTACAATCGCTCCAACGAGGCGGCAGCACAATTGAAGCCGGGAGATTTTGACTGGAATGAAATCTTTTCTAACGGCGTGAGATGGTTCCATAGCGGCGGCATTTTTGCCGCTCTTTCGGAAACAACAGGTGAGCTAATCATTCAAGGAATGAAGGCAGCAAAGAAAGCTGGGGCGGTGATAAGTTTCGATTTGAACTTCCGGGAGAAACTCTGGAACTTATGGGGAGGTCAGAAGAAAGCTGAAGAAGTTGTGGCAAGAATTGTCAAGAACGTCGATGTGCTCGTAGGTAACGAAGAAGACCTTCAAAAAGGGTTGGGCGTTCCTGGGCCCGAAGTAGTGGCAAAATCTCCGAACGGATCCCATCGGGAGAAGCTTGATCCGGCGACATTTTTCGGAATGATTGACAAGGTTGTGGCGAAGTACCCGCAGGTGAAAGTGGTCGCAACCACTCTACGTGAGGTCCATTCGACGAACCATCATAGCTGGGCTGCCGTTGCGTGGGTGAACGGGAAAACATACACCTCACCAACTTGTGAACTGAGCGTTCTGGATCGTGTTGGCGGCGGCGATGGTTTTGCGAGCGGCTTTTTCTACGGTCTTATCTCAGGGGAGACGCCAGATGAAGCGGTGAAACTTGGCTGGGCTCACGGCGCACTCTTGACAACTTTCCCAGGCGATACGACCATGGCGACAGTTGAACAAGTTCGTGCTTTTGCTAAGGGAGGCTCGGCGCGAATACAGAGGTGACGGACTAATCTACTAGAAGGATGACTTACGATCGGAGGGTTACAAGATGGAGGTAAGATATTCTCCCGATATCAATAGTTACAAAACGATGGCCGCCGATGATCTGCGCAAGGCTTTCCTGATGCAAGATCTGTTTCACGGAGGCAAGATTCAGACAGTATATTTTGACCTTGACAGGGCGATCGTAGGCGGAGCGGTTCCTCTGAAGAAACCTCTCTTGCTTGAAAGCAGCAAGAAGGAAATGGCCGCCGACTTTTTTGCGCAAAGGAGGGAGATCGGAATATTCAACATAGGCGGCAAAGGAAAAGTGCTTGCCGATGGTAAGGAATTCATTGTGGACTTCAAGGATGCGGTTTACGTTGGCAAAGGCACAAAGGAGATAAGATTCTCGACATTAGATGTCTCAAAGCCGGCGAACTTCTATTTCGTGAGTTACCCTTCCCATTCAAATTACCCTACCGCGTTCATAAAATTCGGCGAGAGTTATTTCGCAAGACTCGGAAACCAGAGGGAGGCGAACCAGCGCACGCTCAACAGGTACATACACTCTGGAGGCGTGAAGAGTTCACAGCTCGTGATGGGACTGACGGAGCTCGACGAGGGGAGCGTCTGGAATACAATGCCATCGCATACTCATCAGAGAAGAACCGAAATCTATCTCTACTTCAATATGGATAAAGATGCAGTTGTCTTTCACTTGATGGGTCAGCCGTCGGAGACAAGACATATTGTCGTAAAAGACAAAGAGGCTGTCATCTCACCGAGCTGGTCGATTCATTGCGGCTCAGGGACAAAAATCTATTCTTTCATCTGGGCAATGGGCGGTGAGAACCAGGAATTCGAGGACATGGACGCCGTTGAAATGTCGACCTTGAAGTGAGAGAACCAGTGAGCTTTAACCGTGAAACAAGGAGCGCGGATAGCGCGTCCCGCGGAAAGATCAACAAGGGCAGGAGGAATCTACTAAATGATCCTTGACAAGTTCAGATTGGACAACAAGCTAGCCATCGTCACCGGTTCAAATCAGGGAATTGGGGAGGCTTATGCGATTGCATTGGCCGAGGCAGGAGCCGATATTATTGCAGTTTCAAACGCCGACGACTTTACCGAAGTCGAAACGGAAATTAAGGCAAGGGGACGTAGATTCAAATCATATACGAGTGACTTCTCGAGTCGCGATTCGCTGTATGAATTCATCAAGAAGGTAAAAGCTGACTTTACCCAAATTGACATATTGGTCAACAATGCTGGAACAATTTTGCGTAAGCCGATCTCTGAACATCCGGACAAGTACTGGGATAGTGTCATTGAGATCAACCTTTCTTCGCAATTCATTTTGACGCGAGAAATTGGGAGGGACATGGTTGCCAGAGGGCACGGCAAGATAGTGTTCATTGCTTCGTTGTTGGCATTTCAGGGTGGAATCCTGGTGCCGGGATACTCGGCATCGAAAGGCGGCGTGAAACAATTGACGATGGCGTTTGCAAACGAATGGGCCTCGAAGGGAGTGAACGTCAATGCTATCGCGCCTGGCTATATCGCGACGGAGAATACAAGGGCATTGCGGGAGGATCCTGGCAGGAGCAAATCCATATTGGACAGAATACCTGCCGGCAGATGGGGAACTCCTGAAGACTTGATGGGCACAATTGTCTTTCTTAGTTCAGATGCATCATGTTACATGAATGGTAGCGTCGTCACCGTGGATGGTGGGTGGATGGGAAGGTAAGATCAGGCAGGGGATACCTATCGCACAGGAATTCCTTCCATTACTCCCTAAAACAATCTGATGTCCGTAGACCGCTTTCTCGGGGGAGGGGTTCACTCTTTTAATTGACGAATCAACTGGGGTGCATTTCCAAGCACGCAATCCAGCTCTTGAAGCCTTGGTACCCTTCAAAGGTTCGAGACCTAGTGGACTATTGCTTCTGATAGAGCAGAAGTGGCTCAAATTAGGTCAGAGAGAATATTCTAGTTGAAAATATACTCTGGTGCTTGTTATAATTATCCCAAGATGTTCAAATCTCATGAAGTCTGCCTTTCACAGCCGAGAGAAGCAAAATGAGAGTTCTACTATCTTCTTTTGCTGTTTTTTCCATTGGTGCCTTCGCTATGTTGGCGCGTGCGCAAGAAAATGATCTCACTCAATATGTCGACCCGATGATTGGAACGGCCGAACACGGCCACGTTTTTCCCGGCGCAACGCTCCCTTTTGGTATGGTACAGTTGAGTCCTGACGAGGAGGTGGGCGGCTGGGATTGGTGCTCTGGTTATAACTATTCTTCCAAGACGATAATGGGATTCAGTCACACTCATCTTAGCGGTACAGGTGCCATGGACTACGGCGACATTCTTTTCATGCCGACGGTGGGCAAAGTGGTTGTGGTGCCGGGCACCGATGAAAATCCATCTGCTGGATATCGTTCAGGATTCAATCACTCAACGGAGAAAGCATCGCCAGGTTACTACAAAGTATTTCTGGATAGATATGGGGAAACGGTCGAACTCACTGTAACGTGCCGATGTGGCATGCACAAATATACTTTCCCTCGATCGGACAGCTCCAATGTTGTAATTGATCTTCAGCACGGCATCGGCAACACTTGCACGGGTTCTTGGGTGAGAATTGTGGGAAATAGTCGGATTGAAGGAATGAGGCGATCTCACGGCTGGGCAAATGATCGTTCTGTTTATTTTGTGGCAGAGTTTTCCAAACCCTTCAAGAGTTTCGGCACGGCTGAAGGAGATGAGATCAAGGATGGTGCCAGAAATGCGGAAGGAGACAGCGTCAGAGCATTCGTGACATTCTCCACCAAAAACGGTGAACCAGTTCTGGCAAGGGTTGGAATCTCGGCGGTAAGTCTTAGTGGCGCGAGGAAGAATCTGGAGTCGGAAATGCCCGATTTCGACTTCACGAAGTATCAGACGAAGGCGCGAGAGATTTGGAACCAGGCGCTTAGCAAGATTCGTGTTGAAGGTGGCATAGATAGCGAGAAGAGAACTTTTTACACGGCTCTTTATCACTCGATGATCCATCCTAACATATCCCAGGACTCAGACGGAAAATATTTTGGAATGGATCATAAGACTCACACAGCGAAGAGTTTCGTCGACTACACTGTTTTTTCTCTGTGGGACACATTTCGTGCTCTCCATCCGCTCATGACGATAATCGACCCCGCGCGTGACGCTGATTTTGTCAAAACGCTTGTGGAGAAATACAGAGAAGGAGGACTCCTGCCGGTTTGGGAGCTGGCAGGTAATGAGACTTATACTATGATTGGTTATCCATCCATCCCGGTCATTTTCGACGCGTACATGAAGGGATTGAGAGGATTCAATCTTGATACTGCATTAGCCGCGATGGAACACAGCGCCAATTTGGATTGGCAAGGCTTGCCTTACTACAAGCAACGTGGATTCATTCCTGCCGACAAAGAAAACGAGTCGGTTTCCAAAACTCTGGAGTACTCGTACGACGACTGGTGCATCTCTCAGTTTGCGAAGCGCCTTGGCAAGATGGAAGAGTATCGACAGTTCAATCAGCGGGCACTTTTCTACCGGAATGTTTTTGACAGCTCCGCTGGATTCATGCGGGGAAGGTTGTCGGATGACACATGGTATTCGCCGTTCGATCCGTATTCAGTTTCGGGGAATTACACCGAAGCTAATGCGTGGGAGTACAGTTTCTTTGTTCCACAAGACATCGGCGGTCTAATGGAGCTTTACGGTGGTAGAGAGAAGTTTGCTGACAAGCTTGACTCGCTTTTCAGCGAGTCCAGCCAAATTACCGGACGGTACCAGCCGGACATTAGCGGGATGGTGGGACAGGATGCTCAGGGAAATGAGCCGAGTCATCACGTTCCATACCTCTACGATTATGCGGGGGAGCCTTGGAAAACTCAGCGAGTTGTAAGAGAAATAATGTCGAAGTGGTACCTTGATACGGTCGGTGGCCTTTGTGGAAATGACGATTGCGGTCAGATGTCGGCTTGGTACGTTTTCAGCGCAATGGGATTCTATCCAGTTACCCCGGGTCAGTGCACTTATGCGACGGGAAGTCCGATTTTCAGCAAAGTGACCATAGAACTTGGCAGGGGAAAATCGTTCGTCATCAGAGCAAAGGATGTGTCTGGCAAAAATATTTTCATCCAATCTGCAACCCTGAACGGCAAACCTCATGATCAGGCATATATTACTCATTCCGAAATAATGAAGGGTGGCGAACTAGATTTGGTGATGTCGAACCTGCCAAACAAAGATTGGGGGGTGAATAACCCAGGTCTTTTCGCGATGGCCCCGGACCATGATGTCGTGCCAATGCCGGAAATCGAATCCGCCGGGGAGACTTTTTACGATTCTGTCTGTGTGCTGTTGAGCTGTAGTGAATCCGCCATGCAAATTCACTACACTCTCGATGGTAGTGAACCGGATCTGAAGTCGCCTGTCTACGTAACCCCAGTCACAATTCGCAAACCTTGCACACTTAAGGCGGTAGCATATCGTGATGCCTCGAAGAGGAGCATGACGAGTACAGCCAGTTTCGTAAAGTCGCTTTATCCGCCAGCAAGTTATAAATATCCGTTTGCTGAGAAATACACCGGTGGCGGAGCAATGGCGTTGACAGATGGGCGAGTTGGTACTACGAATTATCAAACCGGTGAGTGGCAGGGTTTTGAAGGCACAGATATGGATGTTGTCATTGACCTCACCGAGGAAAAGAAGATCCATGAAGTATCCGCTGGTTTCCTGCAAGATACCGGCGTTTGGATATTTCTCCCGGATTACGTCGAGTACTATATCTCTCAGGATGGCAAAGATTTCAAAAAGGTCGCTGAGGTCAAGAACGATGCGGATCCACAGAAACAGAGCCTCCTCGTAAAACGTTTCATTGCGAAGTTGAACGTGGCTGAAACAAGGTATCTCAGAGTTGTTGCGAGGAACATCGGAGTATGCCCACCATGGCACGTTGGTGCTGGTGGCAAGGCATGGTTGTTCATCGACGAGGTAACGATAAAATAAATGATAGTGCAAAACTACATGTGTACAGCATTTCATTATATAGCACATATCGACCAGGTGGCAGAGGGGTATCAAAACGAGTATGGGAGGAGATTATGAGCAGACTTGTTGTCCCACTAATCGGTATCCTAATTAGTTGTGCCGCCTACTCGCAGGTACCGCAAGGAAAAAGAGCGTTTCCTGTCCCAAAAATTCCATTCGCGGCGAAACGCTATGTTTGTTACCGTGCTGTCGGTGCAGTCAATGTGGATGGGAAGCTGGATGAAGAATCGTGGAGGAAGGCAGCCTGGACGGATTTTTTTGTCGATATCGAGGGCGACCAAAAACTGGTTCCCATTTACAAGACAAGAGTGAAGATGCTCTGGGATGATCAGTATTTCTATGTGGGCGCGGAAATCCAGGAACCAAATCTGTGGGCGACATTGAAGCAGAGAGATACCGTGATATTCAGGGACAACGACCTTGAGGTGTTTATCGATCCGAACGGCTCGACTCAGCCTTACTATGAGATAGAAGTCAACGCTCTAGGTACCGTCTGGGACCTGCTTCTGCGTGAACCGTACAGGGATATTGGCAATGCAGCGATCAATGCGTGGGACATGAAAGGCCTGAAGGTAGGTGTCTTACTGCAGGGGACGCTAAACGAACCGTCGGATGTCGACACTGGTTGGACCGTTGAGATGGCTTTCCCGTGGGATGTGCTTGGCGAAGGTGTATCGGCGGGTGCGCCACCCAAAGATGGCGCACAGTGGCGAATGAATTTTTCGCGAGTTGAATGGCGGCTTAAAGTCGAACACGGAGTTTATGTTAAGCAGATAGATCCCGACAACGGAGAACCCCTTCCGGAATATAACTGGGTCTGGTCGCCTCAGGGACTAATCGACATGCATTATCCGGAAATGTGGGGGTTTGTTCAATTCTCAAATCAAATCGTCGGAAATGGACGAGAGGAATTCAAGTGGAATCAGATTGAAAATGGGAAATGGGCGCTAAGGCGGGTTTATTACTCGGAGAGACAATTTTTCATCGACCACGGCACTTTCACTGATGATGTGTCGAAACTAAAGTACGGGCAAGATGAGTCTTCTCAATTCGCGTCGACGGTTAACATTTATGTAACGCCCGATATGTTTGAAGCTATTACTGCGGAGGACAGCGGACGGACTCTCATTCATATCAACCAGGATGGTAAAACTTGGGAGTCAATGGTAAAATAGCTCTCCTACTTTGCTATCGTATTGGAAATGTGCAATGGTCGTTGTTATTATTGTTTGTACTCGTTAACAATAGTTCTTGTTTCGAGACATTGAATATCATGGCGGAAGCAAAAAGAGGCAAATATGCAAACCGGTGATCACAAGCTCCTCAAGAGTATCAACGAACGTATCGTTCTCAATTTAGTCAGATTAAACAAAGTTATCTCCAGTTCAGATCTTGTGCGGATCACGGGAATGCAGCCTTCCACGATATTCAATATCTTGAGGGACCTTACGTCGAACTCTCGTGTGCTAAACCTCGGCAAAGGTGATTCAACTGAGAAGGGCGGGAAGCGGCCTTACCTTTGGGGCTTGAACAGAGATGCGGCATACGCAATTGGAATCGATGTCGAGATCGGGCAGCTCACAGCCGTGGTGCTTAATTTCAGTTCCGAAATTGTTTGCAAGAAGGTTAAGAAAATTGAGGCATCTGAGAAGATTGATAAATTGGTTCGTCAGATAGTCACGGTGGTTGACGAGATCATAGCGGAAGCACACATTGGCTATGATAAAATCCTCGGGGTTGGTATTGCCGTCGCGGGCATAGTGAAGAGCGATACCGGGATAGTGGTGATGACAGATGTGCTTCCGGAGGTTAACGTCCCTTTACTGGACGCTTTGAACAAAGTGTTCAGTCTCCCCGTATTTGTCGAGAACAATGCTAACGCTTCAGTCGTGGGTGAAAAATGGATTGGTGTTGCCAAGGAGAGCAAGAACTGTCTGAATGTCCTTGTGGAATTTGACAAAGGTGTCAGCGGGTTAGGTATTGGCCTCATGGTAAACGAAGAGCTATACCGTGGCTCATCGTTTTCTGCTGGTGAGATAAATATCGCGATGCCGGATTTGCATGAAGTCCTCTCTTATGTCAGAACTCATCTCGCTAATGGGCCGGTTCTAAGAAAGTATGACACTTCTCCCCAGGAACTTGAGATAGAAGTCATGATCGACGCTGCTAAGCGGGGGGATGATGTGGCGATATCTTTCTTCGCGAGACTGGGGAATCAGATAGGGAAAAATATAAGCCGCATAGTGGCAGCGTTTAATCCTGATATGTTGATCCTGTCAGGAGACATAGCGGAGGTGGGCGACTTAGTAGTTGGCCCTGTAAGAAATGTCGTGGACATGGATCTGCTTTCAGTTTCGAGTGAGGCGTTGGAGATCGTCACCAGTTCACAAGGACATTACTCTGTTGCGATCGGAGCTGCATCTTTGATTCTGAGTGACTACTTCAAAGTTCCCAATGTGCGCCTCGTAAACGGGCACGAGTGATCGGGTCGGGCGAATTCTTGAAATCCAATTTCGGTGGCTTCTCTTTTCCTGTGCCAGGAGCATCTGTTTTCCACCTTCACAAGCTCAGTATATTTTTATCTGGAATAAGCTCACGCTGTTAGCGCTAACTATGCGCCTTTATTGATGTCCGTCCGCAAGAAGAACTCACAATTTAAGGATTTTTGGCGGTTTTCTCGCCGGAAGATTATTTTTTCCAAAATAGAATATTTTTATTGACAATAAACAAACCATAAGTTAAATTGCGTGAGTGATTAAGCCATCAACTAATCATGATGAGGAGGTTTGACCTATGAACTTGATACGGCTTCCCAAGCTGCTTCTTTCTACCGCATTCAACGTTGTCCTGGTTTCATCCGTTTTTTCTCAGACTACGAGTAAAATTGCCGGCAAAGTCCAGGATGCCAGTTCTGCTGATCCATTGCCGGGGGCGAGCGTTATGCTTCAGGGAACGAGCATCGGAGCGTCAACTGATCTGAACGGAAGGTATGAGATACGTGACGTACCGCCAAGATCGTATTCAATCCGTGTAACGTACATCGGCTATGAGCCATTAGTCGTCACTTTGAATGTTACTGCAGGAGTAAATCTAAATCAGGATTTCAGACTTAAGCCGGTAGCGCTTCAAGGTCAAGAGGTTGTGGTGACCGCTCAGGCAAGCGGCCAGAACGCAGCTATTAACCAACAGCTTTCCTCACAGCAGATTGTGAGTGTGGTTTCGGCAGCACGAATTCAGGAGTTGCCGGATGCAAATGCGGCAGAATCCCTGGGTAGACTGCCTGGTCTTTCGGTATTAAGAGGCGGCGGGGAGGCGGACGAGGTAGTGATTCGCGGGCTGGCCCCGAGGTTTAATCAGATCATGATTAACGGAGTCGAATTGACTTCTTCTAATCCGAATGACCGGAGTATGGACCTGAGTATGATTTCGTCCAACATGCTCGAAGGCATGGAGGTCAAGAAAACTGTGACTCCGGATATGGACGCCAGCGTCATCGGCGGCGTGGTAAATCTCGAGCTGCGTGAAGCGCAGGTAAAATCTCCTGGTGTGCCTGTCATTGGGTTGCTTGCTCAGGGAGGTTACAATGCTCTTCCAGATGCTTACAATAAGCTTAACAATTATAAGTATGTCGGCAGCCTGGAAGATAGATTCCTTGATGAGAAATTTGGAGTGTTCGCGCAGGCAGACGTTGAGCGCAAGAATCTCACCTCCAACCAATTGGGAGCGACTTACGAAAACGCCGGAAACCAGCAAGGCCAATACTACACGGACGCATTGAATTTGGACAACATCGCAAGAGACAGGCAGCGATACGATGGTGCTGTTGTCCTGGACTATAAGCTCCCGGGAGGAACCATAAAGCTTTCCAATTTTCTTAGCACAGGAACTACTGATGTGGAAGACCGCGGGGAGACCTTTGGAATCCATGTCAACACTAACCAGCTCAACACATCACTTGCATATACAAGCAGCACCTTAAGTGTCATCACGAATGCCCTTCGCTTGCAATATCAGTTGCCGATCTTCCATATAAACATGCTGCTTTCTCACTCGTATACTGAGACCAAAGACCCCGAAGATTGGACTGCTACTTTCATACAGGGTAATGCAGCGATAAACCCGATCAGCGGGACAACGCAACTGGATCCTAAGAGCATCCCGCCGGATTTTAATGACGACCCGAGTAAATCAGTTCTTAACAATATTGCGAACACCAACAGCTTTTCCAGAGGGCGCGCGCTGACGGCTTCGATTGATCTGGAGACAAACGTCGACGTGTCGGATCAAATTACGTCCGTGATAAAATTCGGTGGGATGGATCGTTACCAAACCAGATCGTATGACTACAATACGACGGGCACGCAGGGGCTGAATATTCTAAGCGCGGCTTCCTTCGACGATTCGCTCGAGCAGCATTTTTTTGGGTCGATACCTTATAGCAGTGCAAATATTCCTTTGGCGTCCTTTGTCGATCCTAACTACAGCTACGGAAAATTTCTTGGAGGGGATTACAAGATGCTTTGCCCCCCTAGCTATGGGATGCTGTCGAACTGGGCAAGCTATCTGCGACACGCTATCGCTGATATTCCGAGCAAAAACAGCCTGTATTACTTCCAGGATCAAGCAAATTCTACGATGAATGACTACACCGGACACGAGAATCAAAGTGCGGGGTATGTCATGGCGACCATCAGCATCGGTCCTCAAATCACTTTGATTCCGGGTGTCCGCTATCAGAATCTACAGACTACCTACACTGCATCTCGCGGTTATCAGAATACGCAGTCTGACCTTGGTCAGGGGCCGTACCAGTACTATGACACAACCATAACTGAGAATCACGGTTTCTGGCTGCCGGATGTTGCTCTGCAGTATAAACCGCTATCATGGTTTGATGTTCGCTTGTCGTACACGAATACTCTGGCTTATCCGGATTACCAAGCTATCATACCGGAAATCAATGTAAGCTCAACTGAGCAGACCTTAACCTATAACAACTATGAGCTAGTGCCTTCACGTTCGACAAACTACGATGCCTTTTTATCGTTTTATGATAACTCGATTGGACTTCTTACCGTGGGCGGCTTCCTCAAGCAAATCGATAATCTGATCTTTCAAGAACAAATCGTTATTACCCCCTCAAATATTTATGAGTATTTTCCACCGGGTTTCCTCTCAAAGGCTACTACGCCACTTAGTAATCCTCAGTTAAGCACTTTTATTAACGATTCTAGCCCGGGCGATTGACTACGGAATGGAGTTTGACTGGGAGACTCATTTCTGGTACTTACCTCACCCATTTGATGGGCTAGTTCTCAACGTCAATTACACGCATGTCTTCTCAAAGGAGAAGTATCCCTATGTCGCAGTGCCCTCGACGGGCCGCTCAAGGATTCCGTTTGACACTTCCTATACGACGAGGCTTCTATACCAGCCTGACAACATTGCGAATCTGTCCATTGGATACGACTATGGAGGTTTTTCTGTTCGGCTCTCGATGATATATCAGGATAACATTTTCTCAGGGCCCGACTATTGGCCACAGCTGAGAACGACAACGACCGCGTATACAAGATGGGATCTGTCGGTGAAGCAGAATCTACCATGGTACGGGCTTCAACTGTACGGCGATATCAGCAACCTTAATAGCGAAGACGACATTCAGGTCATTCAGGCTTCGACCGGCGTTCCGCAGTCACAACAGTCTTATGGTATGACGGGTGATCTGGGACTTAGGATAAACTTCTGATGATTCAAAGTCAAGGATTTCGCCATTTGCTGGGCTATCAGGGATCGTTACAGCTGATCGGTCGGCAATCGCAAGATCGTGGTCATTACTTAACTAAACATTCGCCTAAGTTTTTTGAAATGGAGGTGGTACAGGACAAGAAAGTCTTTTCTTGGTTAAGATTAGCGTCTATGGTTCACAATTTCATTAACGTCAACATTAGAGAACAGGAGTAACAAAATGAAAAAACTATTCACCGCAATGTTTCTGGTTGCGATGGTGGTGCTTTTTGGCGCACCAAATCGATCGTTCGCTCAGAGCGGTACGCTGGTTGTTTATGCGGGTGGAACAGAGACCCGGACTATCGATCAGATTATCGGAGCGGATACGCTTACTGGCGGCCTCCAGAAGCACAGTGTCTATCAGCTAGTCTCACTTGATACGACGTACTTGCTCGATGCCACAATAACTGTGAAATCAAGCGTGTCCATTGTCGGAGTACCTGGTACCCAAGGCAAGCTTCCCTGCATTCAGGCAGATTTAGTTGGGGCCGCGATAACTGGAATCTACTTCACATTCAACGGACAAGGAACGAGAGTGAATTTAGAGAACCTTTATCTGCTGGGTATTGCGCCTAACAACGCGAACAACACCGGAGCAGGACAAGGAGTTCAGGTTTCAGCGGACAACTTAAGTCTTACAGTGTTCAATTGCGTATTTGACAATATGTCCCAATTCGAAATCGCTTATGGCGCGAACGGGGACAATTTTTATATTAATAATTCCAAGTTCAGGAATGGCATCGACGTGGCGTCAGCATATTATGTGCCGGAACTTCTTCGCAGTTTGAACGGTGCCGGTGCTTGGAACACCGATACGATCAATATCAAATACAACACCCTGCTGGGTGTAGCCATGGGTCCCGTTGAGACGACCGGACTCACAACCTATATGAACTTCTCGCACAACGACGTGATACTGACATCAAAAGGTCCGTTCTGGTCCGAGAGAGAAGCTAATTTGATATTTGACAACAATATTTTCTATAACACCTATGCCGTTGGCGAGACCCATGCAGAATATGCCGGAGGATGGGACGAATTAAAACCCCCACGAATTCCATCGGTATTCTACCTGTGCACACTGGATTCCGCTACCGGAGCTAAGCTCCTTGGCCATGCAATAGCCACTTCTGCAGATACTGCTGCTGCCGAAGCTGCGAGAAAAATTGAAGTGAAGAACAATGACTGCTACTGGTCCTCAGGGCTAACCACGTTTTGGACACAATGGAACGATACCGCTACTACGGCGTACGATTCCCTTTATACACCAGTGTTCATGAACAGTCAAACCGCCGCAATGTTTAGCAACTCAACATTGTATCCAAACTTGGTTCAAAGTGGTAACGTGGGCGTAGATCCAAGTTTTGGATCGTCAATCGATGCAGTATTGAACCCGGGTTCCGATACCTCCGATGGTGTTGGACTCTTGGCTTGGCTTGCCGCAGTTCGAGGTGGAACAGGCTCAACACAGTGGTACGCTTACAAGAGGACGGAAATCCCACAACCACAACCATACAACTGGGTTCCAACCTGGCCTCTACCCGAAGCTACTGATTTGGCATATACGAATGCCACATTAAAGTCTAGCAGCACAGATGGGAAGCCGCTCGGTGATCCGTATTGGTTCAATGGTATTACCGCGGTTGCCCCGCAGCCTCAAACTGTTCCGGCGAGGTTCAACTTGAGCAACAATTATCCCAACCCGTTCAACCCGACAACCAGCATCAGTTTCACGGTTGCCAAGAGCGGTTTCGCGAGCTTGAAGATCTACAACATGCTCGGCCAGTTGGTGATGACTGTGTACCAAGGTAATGCGCAGGCAAGCCAGTCTTATAGTTTTAACGTCAACATGGATCGCTTTGCCAGCGGAATGTATTTCTACACATTGCAGCAGTCAAGCAATTCGATTACAAAGAAGTTGCTTCTCCTTAAGTAACAAATCGATTGGGGACCTGCATCCCGATATTGTCGGGATGCAGTCTCCATTGATTCATGCGTCTCAGCCCTTTGGCATCTTACGAATTCATTAACTTAGGAGATCCTTCACGTGTCGATAAGACATTCTCGCGGGAAAATTGTTTTTCAGCTGTCCGTTTCCGTTGCACTTGGTCTTCTTATTTGCACAGGTTCGAGTTCCGCAAACGTGAAAGTTGTTGGGTACTACGCGTCGTGGAACGCTGCGAATTTGCCTTACGACAAAGTGGAGTATTCGAATCTTACACACATTATCGTTGCATTTGGAACTCCCAATTCCAATGGTTCCCTCAGCCTTGAGAGCGGGATACCATTCCAGCAATTGGTCAGTTCCGCTCACTCTGCCGGCGTGAAAGTTTTGCTCTCCTTGGGGGGGGCGGGTAGCGGGGCAAGCTTTTCTTCGGCAACTAAAGACTCGTCTCTGCGGGCGACCTTGATTGCAAACGTCATAAATTTTCTTCAGAAGAACGATTATGATGGTGTCGATATCGATTGGGAAACTCCATCCAGTTCTACCGAAACCAGTCAACTGACTTCGCTTATTCAGGAGACGCGGGCGGCATTCAGCAAGGTCAATACTCCGTTGTTGATTACCATGGCGATCCCGGCAGGCGATTATGGTGGTCAACACTTTGATTATGCGAACATGACAAACTACATCGATTGGTATAACATCATGTGTTATGACTTCGTGGGATCGTGGTGCACTTATTCCGGGCAGAATTCACCATTGTATCAATCGAAGAATGACCCGAATTATGCCGGTTCAGATTCCGATGCAATCGTGTATAATATTTCTAGAGGAATACCAAGAGACAAATTAGTCATGGGTGTTCCATTCTATGCCGTCCAGTTTAATGCGCCGGGTCTGTATCAAAAGCTGACGAATACCACGACGTCAAATCCGTATTACGCAGACATAGTGAACGATCTCGCTTCAGGCTGGACTTACCACTGGGATGGTACCTCGCAGGTTCCGTACCTGATTAACTCGTCTCAAACGGAGTTCATCACATTCGAGGACACGAATTCAATTAAGCTGAAAGTTCAGTACAGCGTCAGGCAGCAGCTTGGCGGAATCATGATCTGGGAGATCAGCCAGGACTTGTACAGCGGGAAGCAACCTTTGCTGGAGACAATCGGCGAGACTGTGAGAGAGCTCGCTTCTGTTGTTTCCGAGCCGACGATCGTCTCGAATTACAAGTTGTTCGACAATTACCCGAATCCATTTAACCCAACAACAAAGCTCAGCTATCAGTTGTCAGGTGTCAGCCATGTTACTTTGAGGGTTTACGACGTTCTCGGCAGAGAACTGGCAACCCTTGTAGATGGAGATAAGATGCCGGGAAAGTACGAAGTCGAATTTGACGGTGGAAAATTATCGAGCGGCGTCTATTTCTACACTCTTGCCGCCGGAAATTTCTTGCAGACGAAAAAAATGTTGCTTCTCAAATAGTATCAAATGATAAATATCGAGAAAATGTTTTGGTATCAGATAAATGTGTGCGATTCCTTCGGGAGGCATAATGGCTGACGGCGCCGTAAAAAAAATCAGTCCCGCATTTTGGGTGCCTACGTTGTATTTCGCCGAAGGGCTTCCTTTTGTGACCATCAATGTCGTGTCGGTTCTGATGTACAAATCGATGAAGGTCCCTGATGCTCAAATTGCTTTTTTCACTACCCTCGTAATTTTGCCATGGACACTGAAGCCGCTGTGGGGTCCGCTCCTCAAGATGTTCAAGACCAAAAAATATTTTGTGCTTGCAACGCAATTTGCAGGCGGAGTTGGTTTTGGATTGCTCGCACTTTCGCTAAGATTGCCGAACTTTTTTCAGTATTCTCTCGCGATCCTTGCGATTATCGCATTTAACGGCGCAACCCATGACATAGCCGCCGATGGAGTCTACATTAATGCACTTTCGGAAAAAGAGCAAGCTGAGTATGTCGGCTGGCAGGGAGCGTTTTACAATGTAGCCAGGGTGTTGTCACAAGGGGTGTTCGTTTATATTGCGGGCCGACTTGAGATCTCTGTCGGAGTCGTCCAAGCCTGGACAATCGTCATGTTATTCTTCGGAGGAATTCTGATACTCCTGAGCGTTTATCACTCACGAATGCTTCCAGTTGGAGGCCTGTCGGGGCAGGTCAAAACTGCTCATGAAGCATTTGGCACTTTCTGGGATGTCGTAGGGACCTTCTTTGAAAAGAAATTCATAGCATGGGGAATTACCTTCATCATCCTTTACAGGTTTGCTGAAGGACAGGCAATGAAGATTGTACCGCTGTTCATGAGGGCAGACCGCGCAGTCGGTGGGCTCGGACTTTCGACTTCACAGATCGGGATCATCTATGGTTTTTTCCCGCCAGCGGCATTCATCCTAGGTTCGATGCTCGCCGGTTACTTTATTGCGAAGAGAGGATTGAGAAAATCGCTCCTTGTGCTCTGCGCTTTCTTCAATATTCCATTTGCCGTTTACATGTTTTTAGCTTTTGCACAACCGACGGATCTTCTCATCACTGGTTCGGCAGTCGTGTTTGAATATTTCGGATATGGCTTCGGTTTTGTCGGTCTTACACTCTACATGATGCAGCAGATTGCGCCCGGGAAATACAAGATGGCACACTACGCATTTGCAACCGGAGTTATGAATTTAGGCCTCATGATCCCGTCTGCGCTGAGCGGGTTCATCAGTGATTTCCTGGGATATAAACATTTCTTCCTGTGGGTCATGGTTGCAACGATTCCCTCGTTCATCGCGGCATGGCTTGTCCCGTTCAGGGAAATAGAGACGCAAGGTGAGGCTGAGATTGCGGCGGACCAAGTAAATGGTTGAATTGATAGTTAAAACAAGAGGCGCAAAATACTGCGTCTCTTCAGGAATCTAAAATGCGTTACGGCTTTTTTGATGGCAAAAATAAAGAGTATGTAATTGAACGCCCTGATGTTCCCGTGTCATGGACAAACTATTTAGGAGTGAAGGATTTTTGCACGGTAATTTCCCATAACGCGGGCGGCTATTCCTTCTACAAATCCACTGAACATCATCGGATAACCCGTTTCCGACAGAACGGTGTTCCTCTGGACAGACCTGGACATTATGTCTATCTGCGCGATGACGAAACCGGAGAATATTGGTCGCTGTCATGGCAGCCTGTTGGCAAAGACCTCTCAAAGGCGAAATATACCTGCCGTCACGGTTTGTCTTATTCGAGATTTCAATGCGATTACCAGGAGATTGAAGCCGAACAGCTCCTATTCGTGCCCGTGGAGGACGATGTGGAGCTCTGGGATGTCAAAATAAAAAACAACAGTAAAAAACCGCGTAAGTTGAGCGTGTTCTCGTACGCCGAGTTTTCGTTCCATCATGTCGAGATAGATAATCAAAACTTGCAGATGAGTCTTTATGCGAGCGGCTCAGATTACAAAGACGGCATAATAGAGTATGATTTTTTTTACGAGCCATGGACTTACCATTTCTTTGCATCTAATTTTGATCCGGACGGCTACGACTGCGTCAGGGATAAATTCATTGGAGATTATAGGACTGAGACAAATCCCGTCACGGTCGAACGCGGCTCATGCGGGAATAGCAGCGAACTTGGCGGTAATCATTGTGCCGCTCTTCACAGGAAATTGGTCCTGAGAGGCGGGGAAGACGCGAGATTGGTATTCATGTTAGGTGTCGGATCGCGGGAAGAAAAGGGTCGCGCGGCAAAACGAAGATATTCCGATCTGCGAAATGTAGACAAAGCCTTTGACGACTTGAAAAAATACTGGAAGAATAAAACTGATGTGTTTCAATGCAGAACGCCCAATCAGGGACTGAACACCATGATTAACACATGGACTCTGTATCAGGCAGAAACTTGTGTTGTCTGGTCTCGTTTTGCATCGTTTGTAGAAGTCGGAGGACGAGTCGGTCTTGGTTATCGCGATACGTCGCAGGATGTAATGGCGGTTCCACATACAAATCCTGGAAAGGTAAAGGAGCGCATAATCGAGCTGCTTCATGGTCAGGTCAGCCGCGGTTATGGCCTCCATCTTTTTGATCCGGATGTCTTCAACCATCAGGTAGATAGATTGCCGGGAGTCAAGCTGCCAACCGTGGTGCCGACGCCCAGTCCTTCATCGATCATTCACGGGATGGAGGACGTTTGTTCCGATGACGCGCTTTGGATTGTGGCTTCAGTTTGTGAGTACATCATGGAAACCGGTGACTTTGATTTTTTCGATCATGTTATTCCATTCGCTGATGAGGGGGAAGCTACCGTCTATGAGCACCTTAGAAGATCGTTGGATTTTACAGCAGAACAGACCGCAGCGAACGGAATCTGTCTCGGGCTGCGCGCAGACTGGAATGATTGCTTGAACCTAGGCGGTGGGCAGAGCGGGATGGTTTCATTCATGCACTTTTGGGCGCTCAGATACTTCGTAGATGCTGCAGAGCATCTCAAACGGAAAGACGATGTAAGGGAATACTCGGCGATGGCTGAGAAAGTGCGGGAGGCGATTGAAAGTGAACTCTGGGATGGTGAATGGTACGCTCGCGGGGTAACGAAGGCCGGGATTAAGATTGGCACCAAAGAAAACGAGGAAGGGAAAGTTTTTCTCGAGAGCAACAGCTGGGCAGGGCTTTCAGGAGCCGCTTCGCCAGACCGCGCCCGCTCTGCGATGGATGCCGTTCACAGACATCTTGCATCTCCTTATGGCATTCATCTTAATTGGCCCGTTTACACCCGACCGAATGATGACATTGGATACGTGACGCGTGTTTATCCTGGCATCAAAGAAAATGGTTCGATTTTCAGTCATCCCAATCCGTGGGCAATGATAGCCGAATGCAAATTAGGGCGTGGTAATCTTGCTATGAAACTCTATGATGCATTGCTGCCGTATAACCAGAATGATATGATAGAGGTCCGTGAAGCTGAGCCGTATTCGTACTGCCAATTCGTCATGGGGAAAGATCACACGGCATACGGACGAGCCCGCCATCCCTGGCTGACCGGGAGTGCAGGTTGGAGCTATACTGCTGCGACAAAATATATACTCGGTATTCGTCCTTCGTATGATGGGCTGGTGGTTGATCCATGTATCCCGTCCGAGTGGAGAGAATTTGAAGTGGTTCGCAATTGGCGGGGAGCGACATATTACATCAAAGTGAAAAATCCAGATGGCGTTGAAAAAGGAGTGAAATGCTTGACGCTAAATGGAAAAGTTATCAACGGTCCCATCCCTGTACAAAAGCCGGGTTCCTTGAATGAAGTCGAAGTCATAATGGGGGCGGTGCCACAGGCAAAGCCTGCGAAAAAATCTCTTGCATATCTAGAAAAGAAAATCTCATGAGAATAATGGCGAAGATCGCCATAGGACTCGTCGCGTTATTTTGTGTTTCGGGCGCGCGGGTCCCAGCGAAAAGGATTGTCGCGTATTATCCCGAGTGGGGTGCTAGATACAATCGGTATTACGTCAGGGACCTCGAAAAGCGGGGAGCTGCTGGTAAACTTACGGTTTTGATTTACGCTTTTGCCGAGCCAGGCCCCGACTCGTCTGGAGTAATAATCCCCAAATTCATGAGCGCGTTTGAAGCGTACCAACGACCTTACACGGCCGCCATGAGCGTCGATGGAGTGAAGGACGATTCGACTCAGCAACTGCGGGGTCAATTCAGCCAACTGAAAAAATTGAAAACGCGGCATCCGAACTTAAAGATATTGATCTCAATCGGAGGCTGGACGGGTAGTAAATATTTTTCCGATGCCGTGTTAACTCCGGAGTCGAGAGAAAGATTTGCAGATGCATTAATTGATAATTTTATTCTTGGAAACTTACCTGTCGTGAATGGAGCGGGAGGCAGCGGCGTTGCGTCAAATATTTTCGATGGTGTCGATATCGATTGGGAATACCCCATAGCCGGCGGCAGCGATGATAACCATTACAATCCCAATGACAATAATAATCTCACTGCCTTCTATTCTTTATTGAGGAAGAAATTCGACGCTATTAATCCAGGGCTCATTTTCACGGCCGCAGTCCCGTCATCCGAGAAAAATGCAAGCCACTACAACATAAGAGAAGACCAACGTTACCTTAATTGGTACAACCTCATGACATACGATTACGCCGGCGAATGGGTGCCGTCGACAAATCATCACACCAATCTGTTGACTTCTCGAAATGACACATCGAAAGTTTCATTGTCATTTGACGGATCCGTACGTTTGTTTATCGATTCATTTGCTGTAAGTCGCGAGAAAATTGTCCCGGGGGCGGCGTTTTACGGTCACGGCTGGGAAAAAGTTGATTCGACAAATAATGGCTTATATCAGCCTGGAGAAGGAATCAATTTGAGCGATAGTGAAGCCAACTCGATCGACTATTCATACTGGTCGTCGTTGCTTTCCAAAGGATTTGAGTTTCACTGGGACACTCTCGCTATGGCGTCATCTATTTACAGCAAAAAGGATTGCGCCTTCTGGACCTATGACGACGCCAAGTCAATTGCATTGAAATCTCGATACGTGGATGCGTACCATCTTGGTGGAATCATGTGCTGGGAGATCAGCGGCGATGATTCTTGCGGGACTCTCACCAACGCAATGTACTCCGGTGAGATGCCTGATGTGTCTGTCAACCGTTTGCATTCCCAAGCAGCTTCTCCACGGGTCAGGTTGTATCTCACTTCGAGCCACGATCAATTGATTAAGGGTTCGAATGTCATCTTAAATACAGAAGTTGCAGCTCGAAATGCTCCGATAGTCAAAGTGGAATTTTTTGCGGACGGCAAATCGATCGGATATGATACTGAGGCTCCCTTCGACTGGGTCTGGTTCAATGCGCAACGGGGAAGACATCGAATCAAAGCAGTGGCGATGGATAGTGAAGGTAACAAGCAAACGTCCAATGTGGTCGAGGTTGTAATCAAGGATATCCTCCGTTAAGCTTAATTCTCGAACGAGAGTCACCAGGGGAGTATTCTGATAAGAATTTGCTTCAAGTCATGAGCAAAGAAAATTATGGACAAGATCATTTCCAGAGTTGAACAAAAAGCACTGACAAGGTCGGGGGAAAAGCTTTGCTACTCCCCATCGGAGAAAGTGGGCGTAATCGTTGTCGAGAACTTCCCGATGCTCGGCAAGCTCACTGCACTCAGGTTCTTAGAATGGGTTCAGCGGAATCCCGGCGGAGTCGTTTCTCTGCCGACCGGCAAAACGCCGGAGCACTTTATAAAATGGGTGAAAACCTTTTTAGAGAATTGGCAGAGCGGTGAAACCCAAAAAGAACTTGAAGAAAATGGCATTGACCCTCTAGTAAAGCCGGACATTTCCACACTCCACTTTGTCCAGATCGATGAGTTTTATCCCGTGAATCCCGAGCAGGAGAACAGCTTCTTCAGCTATGTCAACAAATTTTATATAGACGGGTTCGGCTTTGATGAAAAAAAAGCAATGCTGATTGATTGCCGGAAGGTAGGCCTGCCGACTGGAAAAGGAATTGAGGATGTTTGGCCTGATCAAAAAGTCGATCTGACTTTGCGATTCAGGCAAGCCAAGGGCGCACAGGAACGCCTCCAAAAAGACGTGCTGGAGAACGTTGACCAATGGTGTGCGGATTATGAGGAGCGGATTCGCAGCCTCGGAGGTATCGGATTTTTCTTAGGTGGGATCGGTCCGGATGGCCATATCGGTTTCAATATTCGCGGATCTGATCTGAATTCGACAACCAGGCTCACGCCGACAAATTATGAGACGCAAGCTGCTGCCGCTACTGACCTTGGCGGAATTGAGACTTCAAGGAACAGGCATGTGATAACGATCGGTCTGAGTACGATTGCATTTAATCGCGATTGCACCGCCATCGTGATGGCGGCGGGTGAAGCGAAAGCACGCATCGTCGCGGATGCGGTTCAGCGGAGCAGACACGTCCGGTATCCAGCCACTGTTTTGCAATCCTTGCTGAATGCGAGATTCTATCTGACAAGAGGGGCGGCAAAGCTGCTGATTGAACGCCGCTATGTGCGATTCGCTTCGAAGACGGAGCTTTCTGACCGGGAACTTGAAGAGATTGTGATAGACCTGTCGGTTGAAAAAAGGAAACGCATTCGGGATTTGAATAAAGCGGATTTCGAAAGCGATAGATTTGCAGCGGAAGCGTTAAGGAAACGCCCCGAAGATATTCAAAGAAATTGTGAATGCAGTCGAGCAGAGACTTGTCAAGAAGATCGAAGCTGGCAGCAAGGCAGAGCTCAACACGGTATTTCTCCACACGGAGCCGCACCATGACGACATAATGTTAGGATACCTCGCGTATGTAGTCCGCCGGACACGAGACGCTTCCAATAGACACACTTTCCTGACATTAACAAGCGGGTTTAATTCGGTCACCAACCATCACATGTTGGACCAGCTAAGGAATTTGAAATACTTTCTGAGTCATGGACTGTTCGACAACTTGTTTGCCGAGAATTATTTTGAATCCGGCAATGAGCAAAAGAAAAACCGCGATGTGTGGCAGTACCTTGACGGCGTGGCTGAAGACAACTTGAGGACGAAACGTGAAGGCGAGGCGAGGCGTCTTCTTAGAAACCTGGTCGGCCTCTTTGAAATTGACAGTCGCGACAAAGTAATCGGTCACATAGATGAGTTGATCAATTATTTCGAGACTCAATACCCCGGGGCGAAAGATCCGCCGTACATCCAGCGGTTAAAAGGAATGATACGGGAATGGGAGGCCGAATGTCTGTGGGGATACTTTGGCTTTAATTCTCCATCCATTTTGCATGCGAGGTTAGGCTTTTACAAGGGAGACATTTTTACGGAGGAACCTGAAATCGACAGGGATGTTTTGCCGGTTGTCGAAACATTTCGAAAGGTAAAACCCGATGTCGTTGGAGTCGCTCTGGATCCCGAAGCAAGCGGACCCGACACACACTACAAGGTGCTCCAGGTCATGGCGGAAGCACTTAAGATGTATGAGAAGGAATCGGGAAGAAGCGACATAAGAGTGATAGGGTACAGAAATATATGGTACAGGTTTCATCCAGCGGAGGCAAATGTCTATGTCCCTGTCTCGCTGAATATGTTTGCGGTGATGGGTAACTCTTTCATGAATGCATTTGCATCTCAGCGAGACGCGTCCTTCCCCAGTTACGAGCTTGACGGCCCGTTCTCCGAGCTGGCACAGAGAATACAGGTTGAACAGTATCAAAAGTTGAAGATCTGTCTTGGACGAAAATTCTTCAATGAGCACCCGAGTCCCCTGATCAGGGCGACCCGTGGATTTGTTTTCGTGCGATCAATGACGCTGCCTGAGTTTTATCGGACATGTATGGAGCTAAAGAAGACGACTGAGAACCTTTAGGAGAATGGCAAAAAGTAGTGATGATGTACCTCCCAGAGCAGATCATTGACCGCGTATTATACGAATGGTTCGCGCCGACACGAGAAGTAAATCGATAGCAAGTATAAATAACCACAGTAATCAAAGAAAAAACAAAGGAGACTAATAACATGTTGGTCGTTGTACACGAAGATTATGATGCCATGAGCAAACGTGGTGCAGAGATCATCAGTTCAAGAATCAGACGGAAACCGAATCTTGTTTTGGGGCTTGCTACGGGAAGCACCCCGCTCGGACTTTACAAAGAGCTGATAAAATTGCACAAAAATGATGGCCTCGATTTTTCGAAGGTCGTGACTTTCAATCTTGATGAATATGTTGGCATTCCTCCGGAGCATGATCAGAGCTATCATCATTTCATGCGGGAGAACCTGTTCAATCATATCAATATCAATCCTACTAACATCCACGTCCCGCAGGGGATGTTCGGAGACTTAAGGATTTCGTCGTTCGAGACGGACCCGAAGATTGTGGAATTCTGTGAATGGTACGAAGGTCGGATGAGAGAGTTCGGCGGGATAGACATTCAGGTCCTCGGCATCGGAGGCAATGGCCATATTGCTTTCAATGAACCGGGGTCGTCGCTGGGATCAAGGACTCGAATAAAAACCCTGACCGAGAAGACGGTGGAAGACAACTCAAGGTTTTTCGCGAGCAGAAAAGAGGTTCCTCGTTATGCCATAACGATGGGGGTCGGCACCATTATGGAAGCGAAGGAATTACTTCTCCTGGTGAATGGTCAAGGGAAGGCAGACGCAATAAAAGCAGCAGTAGAAGGTCCGGTTACGGCTATGTGCCCGGCGTCAGCATTGCAATTGCATCGGAAGACGATTATTCTTTCTGACAAGCCGGCGGCATCTAAACTCTCTGCTGAGTTTGTTACTTACGGCTAAGTGTCCTGATCGATTAAGATGTGATCGAGGCCGTCGAACGACAACGATTTGTGATGAGCTTTCCGTTTCCTCTGCGGCCTTGTCTTTTGAGACAGATTTTCCAACACGAGAGTCAACCAAGGATGGGCTATGAATATTTGCATTTTTGAAGATGAACTTTTCAAGAAACTATTACCCCTCGCGCATCTTCGTCCTGTTTATGATTTGAGATGCGGCATCACCACACTTAAGGAAAAGATAACCCGGAGTTTTCCGGGTAACAGAGTTATCCTCCACATGCGAAGTTACCTTCAGGAGACTCAAAAGGAAAGAAACAAGGATGTGTACGTCAACGAGATACCCAAAGAAGTGGATAAGCTGCTTCTGATAAATGGCAGATTGCTGCTCGAAGATCGTTTCACGAAGCGATATGGGTTTGAGGGTCCCGATAAGTTATTTGTAAGCAGAGATTCAGTGGTCGTAGCCAGGGTGTCGGGCAAGAATCTTGAAAACCTGAGGAAGTCGTTCGGAAGTAAGCTTGTTGAAGCGAGCGATTTCTCCGGCATTGACAGGGAGGAAGTCAAGGATGTTAGGTTGATCACTTATCCGTGGGAGCTTGTCCATCATAACGGATCTCAGATCGTCTCGGACTTTGAAATTCTGACGCAGGGGAAGACGCGAATTACCGGCAAAGTTTATGATGGAGCACACCTTCTGAATCCATCGAAGATCTATATTGCAGAAGGTGCGAAGGTCAAGCCCGGGGTCGTTCTGGATGCCGAGGAAGGGCCGATATACATCGCCGAGGGTGTCAAGGTCATGCCAAACGCGGTCATCGAAGGTCCGGCCTTCATCGGGCAGAACAGCATCATAAAGGTGAGCGGGAAAATTTATGAGAACACAACCATCGGCGAAACGTGCAAGGTTGGCGGTGAGGTAGAGGAATCGATAATTCATGCTTACTCTAATAAGCAGCACGAAGGATTCATCGGTCACGCGTACCTTGGCGAATGGGTGAACATCGGTGCCGATTCAAACAACAGCGATTTAAAGAATGATTACGGTTCGGTAAAAGTTTACAATGATGGGTCGCTCGTCGACACCGGTTCCCAATTTGTCGGGCTTACGATGGGAGATCATTCGAAGTGCGGCATAAACTCGATGTTCAATACCGGAACGGTCGTCAGCGTTTGCTGCAACTTATTTGGTGCCGGCATGCCGCCTAAGTATGTTCCGGCGTTCTCGTGGGGCGGCGGGTTGGAAGGTCTCGTAACCTACAAGATGGATAAGGCAATAGAAGTTGCACGCCGCGTCATGGCACGGCGGAAACTGACGCTGACCCCGAACGAAGAGGCGCTGCTTAGAAAAGTATTTGAGATGACGAAGGAAGAGCGAACAGCCGCAGGCATGACCGACCAAATGGGGTGATCGGCTGTCCTAGTGTTTTTCCACGCCAGAGGCCATGCAAGACTGTTCGTTTTTTGTCAATGAAAATAATGAAGGGGGTGTCTAAAGGGGTAAGCACGGGCTTCTGTTTGTCGTCTTAAGTTTGTCTGTGCAAAACGACCTGGCATTTTGAGGAAGGAGACGGGTTGGTTTTGCCCAAAAAGAATCAAAACGTGGTTAAATCTGAAGACTTTGGGGTTCTAGTAGGTACCGAGGCAAGGACTTGACTGCGATTCTCGATTTGCCTAAAATCATGCGGTTTGTTCGAGGTTCCTACTAACTAAAGTCGCTTTTCGAGAGTCGGAACAAGGTGGAGAAGCGTATCACTCGCTAAGAACTACAACGAGACCGCGAACGAATTCCGACTCCTCAGTACCCCAAAAACTGGAAGCGATATTGAGCGATTAGCGAAGGCAAAACGGATTTGAGGGAAAGAACTCAGGCACAGACGCAAGGCATAACGCGTTCCGATGATTTCCAATTGCAACGGAGGGTCTGCTGAGGGAAAGATAATGGGGAGAATGAGATTCGTCAAGTGTGCCATGATATTTTTCATGATATCATCCTGTATTGCCATGGCGAAGTCGGCCGCCAGCGGTTCTGTTCAGGGATCTGTAAGAGACGCTCAAACGGGTGAACTGCTTCCAGGTGCTAGTATACTCCTTGTGGGGACCAGCCTTGGGGCGTCATCTGACTTGAATGGTCTGTACGTGATTCGAAATGTCCCGGCTGGCGCGTATACAATCCGCGCTAGTTATGTTGGCTACGAACAGAGCGAGAAGCGCATCGAGGTGACAGATGGCCAAACTGTTACGCTGGACATGAAGCTCAAAGCAGTAGGAGTGCAGGGTCAAACAGTTGTCGTCACCGCTCAAGCGAGCGGACAGAACGCCGCGATCAATCAGCAACTATCGTCCATTCAAATTTCGAATGTCGTGTCGGCGGCTAAGATCCAGGAATTACCGGACGCCAATGCAGCGGAGTCTGTAGGAAGGTTGCCAGGCATTTCTCTTATCAGGGAAGGCGGTGAAGGATCGGAAGTTGTCATTCGCGGACTGGAGCCGAAGTACAACGTGATTACGATTGACGGTGTCCAGATGTCTCCCACCGACGCGGGCGACCGCGCTGTGGACCTGAGCATGATCTCCTCCAGCATGCTCGAGGGAATAGAGGTGACGAAAGCCATCACACCGGACATGGACGCGGAAGCCCTTGGCGGAACGGTCAATTTCAATCTCCGGGAGGCAGTTGAAAACGCGGCGGGTCCGACGCTCCATCTTCTCGCCCAAGGGGGGTACAATGGCTTGCAGGGCACATACGGCGATTACAAATTTGTCGGAAGCGCCGAACACCGTTTTCTAGATAACAAGTTTGGAGTTTTTGCGGAATTGAACATGGAGAGAAGGAACCTCGCTTCCAATGAATTGGGAGTAGGCTATTACCTGAACGCGCCTGTGCTCGACAAACCGAATCCAACATATCTCGGAAGCGTGAACCTGGATGACATTTTGCGCGACAGGCACCGTTACGGTGGAACGGTCACGATGGATTATAGAATTGCCGACGGGAAAATCGATCTGATGAATTTTTTCAGCTCCAGTATTACCCCCTCCCAGGATCGGGGTGAATCTTATGGCGTCGAGGGGAACAGCCACTCGTACTCTGGCTCGGATTCGAAGAATTATCTGAACGTCATAACAAATCTACTCGAAGTCGAAAAGTCATTTTCAGTTTTCTCTGTTGATGCAAAGCTGTCGCATTCTTACTCGGAGAATCGTGATCCGAACGATCTGAGCTATTCTTTTATCCAGCAGAACGTTGGTCTCAACAATTCGAGCTACTGGGAGCTCAATCCGCAGTCAATTCCCCCTTTGGCGAAGGACAGCCTCGGTGCCACTTACCTGCAGGGGATTGCCAATTCAAACAGTTTCTCCAGGGACAGGGCGCTCACCGGTTCGCTGGACTTCGAATCGAATGTGAACTTCACGGATGAAATAACCAGCAAGTTGAAACTCGGCGGCAAACTTCAGCACAGGGAAAGATCGTATGACTACAACGAATCGGATGGAGCCTTGATATATGCGGGTACCGACATTGGACAAGCCATCGTTAACGCATTTCCATGGATGCCCGCGAGTGTCAAAAATGCGGAACTCCTCCCGATCACTCTCTTTGAGGATCCAAACTTCAAGTACGGCAAGTTTCTTGGCGGGGACTACACGATGGGCGTTCCGACAGATATCGGCTTGATGTGGCAGGTATTAAATGTCGTGAAGGATTACGCAGCAACGCACAACGTGTCGGAGTCATGGGCCCGGAACGGCATATTGTCAACGACGAATAACTATTCAGGTACCGAAAACGAGAGCGCGGCATACGGCATGGCAACTGTCAATTTCGGGCCGCAACTGTCGATTCTTCCTGGCGTGCGGTATCAGGTGCTCCGAACCGCGTACACTGCTCCGCGCATCATCGAGCAGGGGGTATCGAGAAACAATTTCGTCTATCATGACACGACCATTGACGAGTCACACGGATTCTGGCTCCCAATGGTCCATCTTGTGCTCAAGCCTCTTACGTGGTTGCAGGTGCATCTTGCATATACAAACACGATAACATATCCCGACTACAACACGATTACGCCCAGAATGGACGTGCCGACAAGTGGAAGCACGATAATCTGGAACAATTACGCTCTAACCCCGGCAAGATCGACGAACTACGATGCCGCGATCAACTTTTTCGACAATAGTGTAGGGCTCATCAGTATCGACGGCTTTCTGAAACACATAGACAATCTGATATTCTCGACAGGAACTCGGTTTGTCATAGATCCCGCACAGTATCCCGGAATTCCAAGCAGCAGTGCCGGGAGCCCAATCAGCACATACATCAACGATCCCTATGCTGTCGATGTTCAGGGTCTTGAGCTCGACTGGCAGACGCACTTCTGGTATTTGCCCGGTGCTCTTTCAGGGCTGGTGCTCAGTGTCAATTATACCCACATCTTTTCAGCGGCTAGGTACCCGTACACGATCACCACTTTCAACTATTTGACGTTTAAGACTGTGTATACAGACACCTTTTATACCAGCCGGTTGTTCGATCAGCCGTATGACGTGGCCAATCTTTCAGCGGGGTACGACTTCAAAGGTTTCTCCATTCGCGTCTCAATGCTGTATCAATCCGATGTCTTCAAATCGCCGTATTTCTATAAAGAACTACGGGAGAACACTGGCGAGTATCTTAGATGGGACCTTTCAATCAAACAGGATCTGCCCTGGTCCGGGCTGCAGGTGTTTTTCGATCTCAACAATATCAACGGTACACGTGACGTAACACTCATCCAGGGTCCGGGATACCCGCAGGCGGAAGAGGATTACGGCATGACAGCAGATATGGGACTCAGATGGAAGATCTAAACAAGACATTGGAACGTCAAACTCTTGCGCGGCCGGTGCCACAGCCTCCTGATCGCTGGCGCCAGCAAGCGGCGGATGGAGAGCGCAGATGAAATTCAAGTTTCAGCTTTCGGGTACAAGGTGGTCGAAAAAAAGATTTTTGGGATGTCAGATCATTGATTGAAAGTATTAACAAAATTCAAAAAAAGGAGAATCATTATGAAAACAATCCTTACGCTGACGCTTGCCTGTGTGCTGGCAATCTTATGCGGCACACCGCGTCAATCCTATGCCCAAACTCCAGACACAATCTGGGTCGCGGCTTTCCCTCCAGGAAACATCAACAACTTTATACAGGGTGACACGCTCGGCGACGGCAAGAGGGCCAACCCGACCGCCGTGTATAAGTTGTATCTGGACTCAATTTATTACTTCACCGGCACCATAAACGTGAGCTTCCCGCTTGCCATCGTGGCCGATACCGGATCATCGCGACGACCCCCGATTATTGCGCCGGCCATTCTTCAGGACAACTCTAATCCCGCCAGATTCCTGAACGTACTTTCCGGAACAGGAAGCGTTACGTTCAAGAATATATACGCCACTGGCGTGCGACCCGACGAAAAGATCGTCGACTCGTACGACAACTTCTTCAATATTTCCAGTGACAGCACAAGGTTCGTCATCGACAACTGCATTTTCGACAACGAGGATGGAGACTTGATAACCGTAGCCAGCGGCAATTATAACAAGTTCTTCATTACGAATTGCATCTTCCGGAACATGATACCCTATACTCAATACTTTTACGGAGAGCCCTTCATTTCGGGTGGTGGAGCACCAACCGACAGTGTGGAGATGATCAACAACACATATTTCTGCGTCAATGCATACGCCGATGCTAATGTGTATTACAATACCTACACAAGGTTTGAGCACAACACCATATTCCTTGGAGCAGTGAATCCGCTGAACGATTTCGCGATCACGAATGCGTTCTACAAGAACAATATTTTCTACGGCACCGCTGCCGAGGCACAGACAGAAAACGAGATCGCCGGCTGGTACCAGGACGACGCGCCATACGGTACATCGACTTTCAGCTTCGATTCGCTCAATGTTTATTTGCCGGTGGCTTCTTTGGGACTCACAGAAGCTGGACGGAAAATAGTGATAGAAAACAACAGTGTCTTTTGGTCTCAGAAAATCAGGAATTTCTGGGCAACGTCGCTCATGGATACTCTAGTACCCCCTTATGTCTTTAACGGGAGAACGGAGCGGATGTTCAACAACAAGACGGCTTGGCCCGGACTTTATCGGGCAGGCATCGACTCGGTCGACGATCCGGGATTTGCAGCATCGGTGACGAGTCAGGAAGACAGCTTGATTGAATATGTTAGACTGACCAGACTCAACACCCTAGCCACGTATTTGTGGGATTACAACCCCGGCAATAAAGCGTTATTCCCTCCAGCATGGCCATTGCCGGAGAATTTAAGGTATACAAACACGACGATGCAGCACGGCGGCACGGACGGTTATGCCCTGGGTGACTTAAGGTGGTTCCCGGAACAGAAGGCAACCTGGGTGTTGGGCGTGAAACCTCAAGCAGTTACCGTCGCGTCAAGATTTGATCTGAGCGACAACTACCCGAATCCGTTCAACCCGTCAACTGTGGTGAAGGTCAGCTTGCCGGAGAACGGCGTTGCGAGCCTGAAAGTCTACAACGTGCTGGGTCAGTTGATAACGACGGTCGATCAAGGCTTCAAAGCAAAAGGCGAATACACCTACACCATCAAGATGGAAAACTTTGCGAGCGGAGTATACTTCTATACGCTGCAGCAAGGTACCAATTCAATAACTAAGAAGATGTTGCTTCTTAAGTAATGCCCCATTCCGAAGCATGTGGCTGCCGACTTTCGTCGGCAGCCCTTGCCCGGTCGTGTGAGGAAGTCACATCTCATTGGCTCCGGAAAGACGACCATTTGATGAGCGTAAGAATTTTCCGGGTAGCTGCATTCCGCGAGATATTTTAGAGATCCCTTTCGACGAACCAATATGATCCGGTTGTGAAGTGCTCTCATTACCGAGCGGCTTTGCAGTTTTCGTCAAGGCGTTTGAGGATTCCCGTCAGACTCTTCCAGCAAGGAGAGAAGGCGGCGATGTTATGGCGGGCAGGTCGCCGCACTGTTTTCGAGATAAAAATTCATGAAGAGAGTGGTTGGATGAAAGGAATTTGTTCAGTTTTCATTTTTGTGGCTGCCGCGTATTTCACGCGCAGCTTCGCGCAAACGTCGATCAACGTAGTCCCAAAACCGGACTCGCTGGTCGGCCGGAACGGCACATTCAATTTCTCGAGTGCCTCAACCATCAGCCACGACAAAAGTCTTGCGAAACTTGCGGAATACTTGTCGCAGCAGCTGAAGCTGTTCACCAAGAAATCAATCCAGATGATTGATCATCAAGAAGCGGGCAACCGGGGCGTCATCTCCCTGACCTTGGACTCAACACTGGTTAACCAGAATCCGGAGGCTTACGTCCTGGACATTTCTCCGAAAAAGATCGCCATCAGAGCGAGGACTGAGGCAGGCCTCTACAGGGGAATCCAGACATTGATTCAACTTCTTCCGGCAGCGGATTCCAGCTCAGAAAAAAAAGCATACAATATTCCTTGCTGCACCATTGTGGATTATCCACGGTTCGAGTGGCGCGGTTTGAACCTCGATTGCTGCAGGCATTTCATGACGAAAGATTTTATCAAGCGATACATCGATCTTCTTGCATACTACAAATTCAACGTGCTCCACTGGCACCTGACGGACGACCAGGGGTGGCGGATTGAGATCAAGAAATATCCGAAGCTTACTCAGATTGGTGCGTGGCGCAAGGAAGCTGACGGAACCACCTACGGCGGATTTTACACGCAGGAAGACATCAGGGAGATCGTGGCGTACGCAGAGAGCAGATACGTAACAATTGTGCCCGAGATCGAAATGCCGGGCCATTGCACGGCGTCACTTGCGGCTTATCCTGAGAATTCCTGTACCGGAGGCCCGTTCGAAGTCGGGACACGTTGGGGAGTATACAAGGACGTCTATTGCGCCGGCAGGGATTCTACTTTCACTTTTCTTCAGGATATCTTGACGGAAGTGATGGACCTTTTCCCGTCTCATTACATCCACATCGGCGGTGACGAAGTGCCGAAGGACAGGTGGAAAGCATGTCCGCTCTGCCAGAAGCGAATCAAAGACGAGGGACTGAAAGACGAAGAAGGACTGCAGAGCTACTTCGTAAAGAGGATCGAGAAGTTCGTAGAATCGAGAGGTAGGGAGATAGTCGGCTGGGATGAAATACTCGAAGGAGGAATTGCCCCCGGCGCGACGGTGCAATCGTGGCGTGGCATCGACGGCGCGGTCCAGTCCGCAAAAAGCAAACATTACACAGTCGTGTCTCCGGGGGATTACACTTATTTTAACAGGAGCGTGGATGAGTTGGGCACCGACACGGTTTACTTGTTCGATCCCGTCCCGAATGGATTGAATGCCGACGAATCGCATTTCGTCCTCGGCACCGAGGCGAACATGTGGACAGAGGAGGCACCGCAGGAAACTATAGACAGCAAGTTGTTCCCGCGGATACTGGCATTGTCCGAGGTAGCATGGACGCGGCCGCAAAAAAAGGACTTCGATGATTTCCACAACAGGCTGGAAGTTCAGTATGACCGTCTCGCATATCTCGATGTCGACTACGGGCTCGAGAAAAAGGCTATAGTTTTCCAAACAAGATTCGATAGCTCGAAAGAGGATTTCATATTGAATCTGACGGCAACTCAAGCTGGCACGAAGATTCGCTACACCCTTGATGGAAGCGCACCGACTCTCGAATCGCGGTTGTACGACGGTCCCGTCACTGTGAAAACCACGTCTGACTTCATAGCGCAGTCTGAGATGAGAGGGAGACTCGTCGGTAATCCGATCGATTTGGCGTTCAAGATGTCCAAAGCACTGAACTCGACCGTCTTACTGAAGAATTCGTATTCACCAAAATATCCTGCGGGAGGAGTTGGCTCGGTTGTCGATGGCATACGCGGTACGATGGAATTTCATGACGGATTGTGGCAGGGGTACGAAGGAGTGGACATCGAGGCCGTAATCGATTTCGGTGAGGAAAAAGAAATATCGGAGGCCGGAGCCGGCTTCTATCAGGAAATAAGCTCCTGGATCTTTATGCCCGACAGCGTGGAATTCTATGTGTCGAACGACGGCGCCAATTTCACGAATGTGGGAACGAGTAGGAACGACGTCCCGCAAAAGTACCCCGATCCGTTAAAGAAGGATTTCAGCGTGTCTTTCGACAAGAGAACGGCTCGCTATATCAAGATGGTGGCGAAGAACATTGGCGTTTGCCCGCCATGGCACGACGGAGCGGGCGGGAAGGCGTGGCTATTTGTAGATGAAATTTACGCCAACTAAAGGTAAGCTTTGTTGAAATCGGCTATGTGAAAACAAATGTAGCTCACCAACGTTGAGGTCAGGAATGAAAAAATTGCTCGCGGTACTGCCATTTTTCCTATTGACATTGAGTCCTTCATTCGCTCAGGAATATTTGCAGAAGTATTATCCAGAAGCGGACACACTCGTTTTGAGGAAGCTCAACGAATGGCAGAAGATAAAATTCGGCTTGCTGATGCACTGGGGGACATATAGCCAGTGGGGGGTTGTTGAATCGTGGTCGATCTGCTCGGAAGACGAAGGATGGGAAACGAGGCGGGATTCAAATTATATCGAATACAAAGAGAAGTACCAGGATCTGATAAAGACATTTAATCCGGTAAAGTTCAATCCGGAGAGGTGGGCAGATGCCGCCAAAGATGCCGGGATGAGATACGTTGTCTTCACGACAAAACATCATGATGGGTTCTGCATGTTCGACACCAAAACGACAGACTACAAAGTGACCGGTCCGGCGTGCGCGTTCCATGCTAATCCCCGGGCGAACATCGCAAAGGAAATCTTCGATGCCTTCCGGAAAGACGGATTCATGGTCGGCGCGTACTTCTCGAAACCTGACTGGCACAGCCCTTACTATTGGTGGCCCAATTTTGCAACACCTGATAGGAATCCTAACTACAGCATCAAGCGCCATCCTGACCGCTGGCGGAAGTTCATCGAGTACACGCAGTCACAAATCAGCGAGCTCATGTCGGATTACGGTCCGGTGGACATACTCTGGTTGGATGGAGGCTGGGTTCGTTCGAAGTCCGATCTGGAGGTCGCGAATGAAAAACTGAACACCGATTATCCCGTTTTTCCACAGAGCCAGAGCATAGACATGCCTCTGATCGTGAAGAACGCCCGTGAGAAACAGCCGGGGCTGATCGTCGTCGACCGTGCCGTGCCGGGTCCTAACCAGGACTACCTGACTCCGGAAAATAGCGTCCCCAAAAATTCGCTCCCGTATCCGTGGGAAACTTGCATGCCGATGGCGACAAGCTGGTCGTATGTGCCGCACGACAAATATAAATCTGTCCACGAGCTGGTACGCCTTCTGGTAGACATAGTCTCGAAGGGAGGCAATTTCCTGCTGAACATAGGTCCCGGGCCGGACGGCGAATTCGATCCGGTTGCATACGACAGGTTGAAGGGAATCGGCGAATGGATGAAAGTGAACAGCGAAGCAATATACGACACACATCCCGTAGCGCCTTACAAGGAAGGGAGAGTCTGTCTGACTCAACTTGACGACGGAACCACATACGCGATTTATCTTTCGGACGATAGCGAGAGCAATCCTCCATCAAAGATTTGGATATCGGGGGTTTGTCCCGTTGAAAAGGCGAAGTTAAAAATGCTCGGGTCGGACAAGGAAGTCAAATGGGAGAAAGTCGGCAATGGTCTCGAGGCAGAAGTTCCGTTGGAATATGAAGAACATCCGCCATGTCGGTATGCCTGGGTATTGAAAATCTCAGAGATTGAAAAATGAAAAAACTGCTTCTCCTCATAACGCTGGTTGCAGCCGCCGCATCTGTGCAGGGGCAGGGGCATACATTCACCATGTCCGGAGATAATTTTCTCCTTGACGGGAAACCTTTTCAAATAATCAGCGGTGAAATGCATTTCGCTCGTATACCGAGAGAATACTGGCGGGAGAGGTTGAAGATGGCAAAAGCGATGGGACTGAACACCATTGCGACATACGTCTTCTGGAATTACCAGGAGCCGGAGAAAGGCCATTTCAATTTCAAAGGGAATGCGGATGTAGCGGAGTTTGTCCGCGAGGCGCAGGAAGAAGGGTTGTGGGTGCTTCTCCGTCCGAGCGCATACGGATGCGCCGAGTGGGAATTCGGCGGATATCCGTACTGGCTTTTGCGCGAGAAAGGCCTAAAGGTAAGAAGCCTCGATCACGAATTCCTGAAGATGGTGAATGAATACTTCGGGCAGCTCGGCAAACAGCTCGCGCCGCTTCAGGTTACCTGTGGCGGCCCGATCATCATGGTGCAGATAGAGAATGAGTACGGATCGTATGGCGACGACAAGAAATATTTGGACATGAACGTCAAGATGATGCAGAATGCTGGATTCGACGTTCCGTTCTACACTTGCGACGGAGCGGATATCGTCTCAAGAGGGTGCGTTGGTGGCGTCCTCCCGTCAGTGAACGGTTCGGACGACGTGGTACAGGTAGCCGACATAGTTAGGAAGAACAACAACGGCCACGGGCCTTTCTTCATTGCCGAGTGGTATCCCGGGTGGTTCGACAGCTGGGGCAAGCCGCATCACACCGTGCTTGCTGAAGAATTCACTGCGCGGCTCGATACTGTCCTCGCACATGGCTACTCTATGAACATTTATATGGAACATGGTGGCACAACTCGCGGCTTCATGAACGGCGCAAACATGGACGACAGCAATCCGTATTCACCCCAGACGAGCAGCTACGACTACGACGCGCCGATCGATGAAGCGGGCAATCCCACTCACAAATTCTATGTATTTCGCGATGCGATTAGGCAATACCTTCGCGCCGGAGTCACGCTTCCGGACGTGCCCCCTCGCAATAAAACCATTGCGATTCCGAAATTCAAATTGAAATATGCTGACGATTTGATACACATGCTCCCGAAACCGGTCTCCTCAAGGGAACCTCTCACATTCGAAGATATATCCCAGGCTTACGGCTATGTGCTGTACAGAACACGAGTGAAGGGTCCAATGAAGGGAACACTTGATATCGTTCACCTCAGAGATTACGGCATTGTCTTCGTTAACGGTAAGAGAATTGCGGTACTCGATAGGAGATTGGGTCAAGAGACATGCGGGATTGGATTGCCCTCAGGCGAAAACACGCTTGATATTTTCGTGGGAAATTTGGGCCGGATAAACTACGGTAAATACATAAATGACAACCACAAAGGGATAACCGACTCAGTTCTCCTTGATGGAAAGCAGATCGAAGGGTGGAAGATTTACGGCTTCCCTATGAAGGGCGAGCCGGTTCTTGATTCCCGAAGGGAAAACAATTCGGATTATCCTATCGTCAGGCATGAATATTTTGACCTGAGCGATACCGGCGATACTTTCCTCGACATGAGAGACTTCGGGAAGGGAGTCGCCTGGATCAACGGCCACAACCTCGGGAGGTACTGGAATATTGGACCGCAACAAACCATCTACGTCCCTGCGCCCTGGCTGAAGAAAGGCAAGAACACGATAGCAGTCTTCGAAGAGCTGAAACCGGAACAGGACGAGATCGGCTCTATAGAAACCCCGGTCCTAAACGATTTGAGAGACAAATAGAGGACCCTTCTTCGCAAGCGTGCGGCAGGAGTAGCGCGTTCACTTAATTAATATGAACTTTACATCGCGCGGGCGGAAGAAGATTTCATTTGACGGTCCTCCTACCGGTTCTTCGAGACTGTTGACCTCCTCTGCGATCTTCGCAATTCCCGACTTCAGCAATTCAGACACATCGACTTTCGCGCTATTACCTGCGGTCTCCCTCATGCAGAGAACGACACCACTGCCGTTCCACGAGGGGCGTGCAGAAATGAGCATCGGATTACCTGCTCCAAAATTCAGAACGGACATTGAATGGATTCCGCTTCCGGTCGCACTACCTTCGGATGGCGCGGCAACGAGAGGCACGCGCGAGCTCCATCCGAAATTCGTTGCAAACCCAATCGAGCTGTCAGTTGAAGAAGTGATTTCGTACCGCCACTCCGTCCCGCCTTCCTGTGCCGCCGGAAAATTGGTCGTCCAGTAGTTGTTCAACACCCAGGAATAAATGTAGGGTTTATCGACACTTGAGACTTCCTGGAACTTTCCGAGGTTTATGTCCCCGAACTCCATGATCGGTATCTCCGGACTGCTCATGACGATTTTGTCCGACTCCGCTGCGGATCGCCGCAAAGTTCTGGACGCCGTCCCAGTCGGAGGCCGAGCCGGGCAGCTGATCTTTCCCGGGAACCACGGTCCCACCCTGCACTTCAAACGAGATCTCTCCGTTCTCCAGCGCGAATGGAAACGCGACATAAGCTCCTTCCGGTGAAAAGACTTCCTTCTTCTTCATCGAATAGACCAGCTCAATCCGCTTTTCTGTTTTGTAGAGCCTGATCTCGCACGTGATCCCTGTGCTGTCGGCGCACTGTGGAATTTGCCCGGTGATATCGAGACTTGTCCAGATCGGTCCGTCGATAATCTTACCGATGCCTATCTCCTTCATCGAAGTCCTTGTGTAGTGATCGACACTATGTCTCGGGATTCCCTCTCTGTCGGGCAGAGTCTCGTAGATGAACTGGCCCAGTTCCCACGGAGCTCTCGGATCCACAAGTTCCATATTCTGAGATTTATCCACGATGCTTCTGATTGCCCCCTTTGCCGTGTCAACTTCTAGGGCATAGAACTTATTCTCCATCTCTCCGTGAAAGTCGTGTCTTTCGTACTCCTGATATGGCTCGCCGCTCACCTGGATCTTGTAAGATCTGAATCCGAACGCGGGGACGTCTTCGGCATAGATCGCCCAGTAATTTCCCTCCGCGCGGCTCGCGAGAAGCTGGGCGGGAATCTCGTTTCCATTTTCATCGACAATCTTGAATTTCTTGCCGAGTGGGATCATGTCGTTGAAGATAAATACATTGCTAATGCCTGAACGGGTGGAACTCATCGTATTGAAAACGGTGATACCACATGTGTCCGATGCGCGAATAAGCGAGTCGAGAAGCCCCAGCGCCTCTTCTCGCAGCAGTCCGTTTACTCGGAGCGCGTCCCATGCAAATGCGCGCTTCTCGTTCCATTGAACGGTCGAGTTCACGGAAAGTGGATCGGAAATACTTTCGGCTGCTCCGAAACTGTGTTCGTCGTAAAAAGCTATCGATTCATTTATAGTACTTAGTCTGTCCAGGAGTGCGGGCTTTGGCTTTGCTCCGAGTAGTTCCGCCATGGCAAGCAAACCCTGGTTCGCGATAAACCCGGCCTGGGTGTCTCTTACGTGCGCAGTTTCATTTTCACCGGACCCGAACCCGTCTATCCACCAGTCGGGCCAGGCGAGTCTGTAGGTCGGAAGTTCTGCAGCGTGGTTCATCGCGATATAGTCGAAGTACCGGCTTATCGTCGCGAGCTCGAGCTTTGGCCATGCGTACTTTTCGTTCCACTGGCGGACGAGGTCGCATGCTTTGATTGAAGGGGGCGCATTGTCGGTGTAATATCCGAGGAACTGGAGCATCGCTCTATCGAACGGATACCCCTCTTCTTCCAGAGTCTTCAAGTACCTGAAGAGATTTCCCGAGAAAGTGCCGATGTCTCCACTGAGGATTCCCAGGTCGTCGCCCCGCATGTAATGCTCGCCCCTGTATGCGAGGATCCTTTTGCCCGAAGGTGACTCCCACCAGAATGCCGTTGGGCACTTGAAAGGCTCCAAGGCGCGGTCAGCGTTTTGTCCCATGGTGAAGTACTTCACGCCGGCACTCGTGAGATAATCGGGGAGGCACCATGCCGCTCCGTTCACATCGTCCTGCATGCCGGTAGTTACCGGAATACCTCTCTCTTTGAACACCTTGATTGTCTCCATCAAATTCGCGAGAGTGGGCTCGTCGTACATATCGGACATGTTGAGGAAGAGCCCGGTCACCTCTATTCGCCCCTCTTTGATCCGTGCGAGGAGACGAGCGATTTGTTCTTCGGGCCGCGTCCGCAGGTACTCCCTTGCCGCCCATGCAGTCTCGCATGTCCAGCGGAACTTCGCGGCGTCTGGAAAGCTGTCTGTCTGATCGCAGTAGTCGAGTGCGTTATCTATGTACCGAAGATGCGCCGGCAATATCTCGTCCTGCGGCCGAGTGTATCCGACGTCTGTATGAGTGTGTTCCACCATATAGATGGTCCATTCCTTCACCGGCTTCAAGCTGAAGTTCTTCCGTGTAGTTTTCCCGTCCATATCGATTGTCGCGGATAAATCGACTTGACGATCGACCTTCGGGATTTCGACCTGATAAGAATTATAACCCGGACGGATCTGAAGGTGTCGACTGGTGCCGCCTGAGACTGTGACGTCCGCGGTGGTACTCTTGCCGAGATGAACGAATTCGAATTGCACGAGGTCGTAGAGTTTCCCGTTGCTTTTCGTGAGAGCTTCGATCTGCTTGATCTCAGCTTTTTCCTCGACGGGAGATTCGAACGTCATGTACCATGCCCGGCTTCCCGCGTTTTCTCCGGAGACCCGTATTACTTGCTGTTGGCCGGGTTTCACAAGGCTTCGGGGGAGTTTCAGAACCGCATACCCCATCAGGTCGTTGTACTGGTCGATCAATGTCGGGATGAAAACAAGCTGAGCTCCGTCAGCTCCCTCGACGGTCCAGTCTTTCTTTTCCGAGACCGTAGGGTTACTAAAAGACAGCAGTTTCGTTCCGTTTACGTACAGATCGAAATGGCGGCTCCCTTCGTTGGCGTCGATCCCGAACATCCAGACGAAGGACGCGTAATCGGCGGAGAAGTCCGCCGGGACATTTGCAGTTGCCCACTCGATGTAGTCGGACGAATTGAGAGAGCGGATCAGCATCGAAGATGTCACGTCAGGCTGCGGAGAATGATAAATGAATCCACCGGCGTGAAGAGTTTTCGCATAGCCGCTGAAGAAACTGCCGGGCCAGTCGATGCTTGCTTCGTGAGAAACTACAATCAGCGGGAACATCAGCAGCACAGAAAGGGAACGTAAGAGTGTATTCATTTCAATGACTCCGGCTAGTGTTTGTGAGAGTTAAAATTGCGGCATCTCTTCGCATGATCGGGAAGCGTGTTGTTCATCTGGACTTGCACTTGTGGCGGCCAATCGGGGCCGAGTGAATATTCCGGAAAATCTTCATTCAAAATATACTATTGAGACCTTAATATTCACAAGCACAGAGCAATGACGCGTAATGGCACGACGAAAGCTGCCAATGACGCCGAACGGAGAGGCGTTACTTAAGAAAAGTGCTTAAGATGACGAAGGAAGAACGGACAGCCGCGGACGTAAGCGACCTTCGGCGACCGCAGGCAACGCCCTTTTCCGACTCCGCCAAAGTTACCTTCTTTTTGAGTCAATGCGGCACATGCGCAAATAATTTGCTCTGTGCAAAACTTTTGCTTACTTTAACAACACGGCGACTTGTGTTCAGGTAAAAGAGGCAAAAAAAATCAGGAGGGCAAAAGGCCATGGAACAGATCACACGTTTGACATCTATGAGAAAGCGGAGTGCGTGTTGAACGTTTGCGCGTCATGGATATAAGAAGTAAATTTGTCCGAATGGATCCTCCTAAGGAGTCCTTCGGACCTTTGGGAGGTGTCAACTAGGAGGCGTTCAAAAAGCAGATAAATGATATATCTCGTAGGTCAGTAGTTAGTTGCAATTGACCTTAACAGTAACTTAAAAGGAGGTTATCATGAAAAATCATTTGTTACTGCTGACATCCTTGGTTTTAATCTTGGTCGGTTCGAGTTCTTCGTTTGCCCAATGGTCTCAGACAGGCAATTTCTACGGCGGATATTATCGAGCCCTTTGTGTTTCAGGCAGCAATGTCTATGCAGGAAATTGGGGCGGGGGCATCTATCAGTATAACAACGATGGAAAAAGCTGGACAAATCTACCGTTGGAAGAGAATGCTCTCACTGCGATTGTCGCTTCTCCAGACGGAAAAGGGGGCACAAGTCTTTTTGTCAGCGAGTTCGGACTCGTCAGCCCAAATATTGGTGTCTTTCGTTCCACTGATAATGGACAGTCCTGGACTAAAGTTATTTCCGGATTGACCAACCTAAACGTGAATGCGCTAGCGGTTTTACCAAACGATGAAGGCGTTGCCAATCTTCTCGCAGGGACCTGGGGCAGCGGGGTCTTTCTATCCAAGGATAATGGCGACAGTTGGACTCAAATTGATTCAGGTCTTACCTGGACAGTTGAGCCGGGTGCGACCGGACTCGATATTAACGCCCTAGCTGTTTCCCCCACTGCGGGAGGGGGAAATACCATACTTGCCGGAACAACAGCAGGTATATTTCGATCCACTAACAACGGCGCATATTGGACTCATGCGGATTCAGGATTAACCCCGAATATTATGGTAGCTTCCCTTGGAGTTTCAGCTGACCAGTCAAGAAAGACGAACGTATTTGCTGGAGACTATAGTGGCAGCATCTACCTTTCGACAGATGACGGGTCGAGCTGGACTCAGGTGGATTCAGGACTCAATTGCCCGGAACTAACTACGTTTGCATTTTCGTCCAATGGTAGCGGTGAAACAAACGTCTTTGCCGGAAGTTACGGCGGCGGCATCTTTCTCTCGACCAATAATGGAGCAAGCTGGACCGGAATCAATACCGGGTTAGGTTGTCAATATGTCTGCGCTCTTGCAGCGGCCCCTGATGGGCAAGGGGGAACAAACATCTTTGCGGGGACTTGGGGGGACGGCATCTATTTATCGACAAATGAAGGGACGAGTTGGACTGCTATAGATACAGGCTTGATTGACCAGCGAGTAATGGCTCTTACAAGCTGCACTTCAAACACAGGTGATACAATTCTGTTTGCAGGAACTTTCAATAATGGGCTTTATTTGTCAACTGATGCCGGGAATACCTGGATTCGTGACAACAAAGGTATCCTCTTTGCAGGTAGCGGGGCACTTACTACCTGTCCAAACGGGAATGGAGGAATGACCATTTTGTTTGGAGGTGCTGGTCTCTATGTCTCTACTAACTATGGCGCAAGTTGGAACCGAATCAATTCCGTACAAGCAAATATTAATGCCTTTGCAAGTTCGAGCAATGGGCAGACCTCTGGGGGAATCTTTGCGGGTGGGAATGCATCGTTTGGAAGTGGAGCGGGAGGAGAAGTTTTTCTTTCGACCGACATTGGGCAAAGCTGGAGGTTGCTGGGTAGCAAAATCGGCATTGGCATCGCTGCGCTAGCTTTTTATGACAATCATCTCTTTGCAGGAACTCCGGATGGCGTGTTTTTAACGACCGACAGTTGTGCAACGTGGACTCCATGTAACACAGGACTGACTGATACATGCATAATGGCCCTCACCTGTTATCCCAATAACACATCTGGCATGAAGCTGTTCGCCTCCACACCAAGCGGTATTTTTCTCTCCACCAATGACGGCGGAGATTGGGTTCCGGTGGTCTCCGACTCAATAAGTACTCAGGCTCAGGCTCTTGCCGTGTCCCAAAAGCACCTTTTTGCGGGGACAAGCACCATTGGCGTTTGGAAGAGACCACTATCGGAGTTGACAAACGCAGTGAAAAACGTGTCTTCAAATATTCCACAGAAGTTTCAGCTATTACAGAACTATCCAAACCCTTTCAACCCATCCACGGTCATCAGTTATCAGCTCTCAAGAAATAGCCTGGTGGTCTTGAAGGTATTCGATGTTCTCGGAAGGGAAGTTGGAACAATGGTCAACGAGAGGCAAACTGCAGGCAGGCATTCTGCGACATTCAACGCTTCTAATCCACCAAGCGGAGTGTATTTCTATAGACTGAATGCTGGCCCGTACCATGATACTAAGAAGATGCTCTTACTCAAGTGAACGGGCCTGCGCACCGAAGTGCTGCGTTTCGGCCCGCAGGCGTGCTTGCGCACCGAAGTGCTTCAGCCCGAAGGCGGGCAACTGCAACTGACAATAGAGACAAAGACGCTTCCTGATCGGGAACATATTGACCTGCCCCTTTGGGGGACAGGCTTATTTTGTTTTCGCTCCATGCCGCGCACATTACGTTCACAAGGAGGGCGGAACGAGCGTGATTCGCCCGGACGTTATGCGGCATGCACGGCAGCAAATTACAATCAAGCGTCTAAACCTAGCATAGTGAGGGTCTGCGATTATGGCTACCGACGATAACAAGAAGGATGTTGAGCCTTTCAACCGCTGGTCTCACACATACGATGAGTCGTGGGTTCAACGATATGCCGATCGAGTGCACGAAGAAATGATCAACGTGGTTACCAGCGAAATTGGCGCGCCACAAACTATCCTTGATGTTGGATGTGGGACTGGGCGGTTGCTGCGCAAAGCGCGTGCGCTTTATCCATCGGCGCAATTGCTTGGCATTGACCCTGCGGAGGGTATGGTCAAAGTCGCGCGCAGCCAAATACCATCCGCTACGATTTATTTGGGCGCGGCAGAGTCGCTGCCGCTAGCTGATTCCTCCGTCGATGTCGTGTTAAGCAGCATCTCATTTCATCACTGGAGTGACCAGCTTGCAGCGCTTCGAGAGATAAGTCGTGTTCTGCGCCCGGCAGGCTGCTTTTGCTTGGCTGACATATCTATGCCAGCTTGGCTCGCAAACCTTTTTCGACATTCCAAGGTGAAGAGCGCCGCAGCGGTGAGTCAATTCTTCAATGAAGCAGGCTTGCCGGTCAAGGTCCAGCATCGTACTTTCACGCGTTTTGTTATGTTGACCCTTGGTGTCAAGGGATCGAAGGCAGTCTGAATATCATCGGGCAATCAAACGCCAACATCTTGGCCGCCGCGCACGGCCGCCTGACAAACATCAAACCGGCGCTCGCACATTGCGTAGACCATATAAAGAGCTCGCTCCATTGCTATTGCCGCAGGAAGTGATCGTTTGACAGCGGAAAGCGGAACGGTGTTTTGAGGCGGAACGTTATATAATACAACGCTGGCTAAGATGGTTTTTGAACCGGCAATTCGATAAACTTTAAACTAAAGGAGCGACGATGAATACATCATATAAACCCGATGGTTACTCCACGGTCTCGCCCTATTTGATTGTGGACGGAGCGGCCCGCACGATTGAATTTCTTGTGAAGGCGTTCGATGCGGTCGACCTGCTTCAATTGCCCGACTCTAACGGTAAACTTATGCATGCTGAGGTACGCATAGACGATACCGTCGTAATGTTGACAGATGGTGCGGAAGGTTGGCCCCCCATTCCTTCTCACGTGCATGTTTATGTCACAGATGTAGACGAGACGTACAAGCGTGCACTCAAGGCGGGCGCGGCTTCGGTTCAAGAGCCGGTGAAGAAGGGCGATGAAAACAAACGCGGTGCTGTGAAAGATCTTGGTGGCACCACGTGGTGGATCTCCACGAAAGTGGAGTAGATTGCATTTTGAATGGCACAAACGGGTTGCGTCGTATGGTAGCTAGAAAGAAGACGCTTCCCGACGAAGGGCGCGTCGGCATGCCCCTTTGGGGGACAGGTTAATAGGGCATACATATCGAGCTCCCTTCATCTCCCGTTTTATATGTCGGGATCCCGCTTTGCGTTGACCTTGTGCATAGGAAAGTCGCGGATGCGCGGCAAGCCTTTTTTCTGACACGCGTGAGCCGCGCGGCCCAATTCGAACATCAGAGGAGGAGAACCAATGAATAGAGCGCTTAACGCTTTTGCAATTTTGCTTTTGGGCTTAGCGTCAATCTGCTTTAGTCAACAGGATACGACGTGGAACAGGTGGAATTGGCTCATCGGCGATTGGATCGGCGAAGGCAGCGGGACTCCCGGTAGGGGAGTCGGCTGGTTTTCCATTCAGCCGAACCTTGGCGGCAAAATTCTTGTCAGGAGAAGCCATTCTGATTATCCCGCGACGAAAGAGAAACCGCAAATTGTTCATGACGACTTCATGGTTGTTTACGCTGACTCCGGCGGTCAGCCAAGCAAGGCAATCTACTTCGACAACGAAGGCCACGTAATAAACTATTCCGTTACTTATTCCGAGAGATCGGTCGTCCTTACGAGTAGCAGAATTCAGAATGCCTCTGTTTTTCGTTTGACCTATGTCTTGCTCAACAAAGAGACTGTGGATGTCAAGTTCGAGATGTCGCATGACGGTGAACATTTTCTGACGTACACTGAAGGCAAGTGCAAAAAGAAAACGCAGCACTCGGGCTAGCCCGGGCAGGGATGACATCCGCGCGGGCATTTCCGGCATCTGCCCTCCCAAAAAATGTATTCCGGTGCTTGCGGACCGAAACGAGCGCTTTGAACGTCATTCTCTCACCGGATTTTGCCAGCGACTGGCACTCGACGCGTGATTGACATCTCGGAGATCTCAACTGGAGCAATTCGGGTAATTGATTTTCAAACGCCGGGAGCTTAAATTTTGACAAAATTGAGGAGTTGATTTGTTTACCTTTATGGTTGTTTTGGAGATTTTCATAGCTATTCTTCTGATGGCGGTGGTGTTGATGCAGTCGAGCAAAGGTGGCGGATTGGCTGGAAGTTTCGGAGGCGCAAGTGCCGGCTTCGGAAATGTATTTGGTGTTCGCAAGACAGCGGACATTCTGTCACGGATGACCACGATCCTTGGTACGACTTTTCTCGTTCTCGCGCTTTTCATAAATCTGTTTTTCCTGCCCAACAGGGTCACAAGCCAGCAAAAGAGCTTCTTGCAGACCCAGGGACAACGAGGTCTTCCCAAGGAGCAAGTCCCACAAATACCCGTCGAGTCTCAGCCAGCCCCCCAGCAGCGGAAGTAACATCGCTTCTTAAGTGATGCCCACTCCTCCGCTGATTTTGATTGTGGATGATGAGCAAGGGAATCTTGAGCTGTCATCGACAATCCTTCGTGAAGAGGGATATCGTACATTGACAGCCTGCACCGTAGACGATGCTCTCCGTTTATTGAAGAGCGACAAACCTGATCTTATTATCAGCGATATTATGATGCCCGGGATGGGAGGCCCCCAGTTCTACGAGGGAGTGCGGAAGATGCAAGGGCTCGGCTCGGTGCCATTTATTTTCCTGTGCGCACTCTCTGACCGGGATCACATTCGTGAAGGAAGAGAAATTGGTGCGGGCGATTATCTGACGAAACCTTTGGATATTGACGAGCTCGTGACGACAGTGAAGGAGAATCTTAAGCGTGAACGGGCAATTTCACCCACCGAGAGTGCAGGGACCGAAGTTAAGCTGACTTTTCCGACCCGGTAATCATGGTCCGGCCGGAGATCCTGTTCGCAAGCGCCGCTCTTCAGCTTTTTGTTGCAGCGTCATCTGCCTTTGCGTTTGCAGGATCAGATCATCCCGATTCGCTCGGGACTTTCGTCATCGACAAGATCATCCTCGAAGGAAATAGGACAACAAAATCCTACGTTATTTTGAGAGAGCTCCCTTTCAAAGAAGGTGATTCTGTGAACACAACAGATCTTGAGTATGCACGGGAGCGGATTTACAGCCTTGGATTGTTCACAAAAGTCCTCGTTCAACCTGAACAGACCACAACAGAGCGCGCCGATCTCTTGATTTACGTCGAGGAGAGATGGCACATCTGGCCTTATCCAATCGTGGGGTTTCGCGACAGAGTCGTAAGCTGGAAAAAATTATATGCAGGTCTCGGCATTGTGGATTTCAATTTTCGCGGGATGGCTGAAAGACTCGAAGGGATGTTTGGGCTTGGCTATGATCCGTTTGCCGCTTTCTCATACAGCAGTCCATCGATCGGCGAAGGCAGAGACTACTTGCTATCCCTGGGAACCAGCTACTCTCACGGAAGAAACTTCGGTCTTCAAGCAGCATATTCGACGGGGCAATTTGACGATTCATTCGGGGATTTCTACATTGCTCTTGGTAAGAGGCTCGATCTCTTTTCGATTCTCTCCGCAGGCGTTGCGTACAACTATGTAGCGAGGAATACTAACGACACCAATAGCGTTGCTCTTTCTCCGAGTGGAAAAGATGTGTTTGCGTCACTCTGGATAGAATACTATTATGACTCCCGTGATCTCAAGACTTATGCCTCGCAAGGTGCTTATTTTGATCTGGTTCTCGAAAAATACGGATTGAGCGAGAGCAACATAGATTTTGGCAGAGCTTCATTTGATGTGCGGAAGTATTTGCCATTATGGGATATTCTGTCTTTAGCAGGAAGATTTCACGGAAGCTTTGCCGAGGGGGCCGAAATTCCAAGGTACAATCACGTCTTCTTCGGCTATGACGAAAGGATACGCGGGATGTTCAGCACGACGACAGAGGGCGAAAGTATATTGGGATGCAACTTCGAAATACGAATTCCAATCATAAAAAAAATGTATGTAGAATTACCATGGCTTTCCGTGAGTGAATTTGCTTCGAATCGAATTGCGCTCTACTGGAACTTTTTTGCCGACGCGGGTGAGACGTCAGACAGATACTTAGACATGAAATGGAAGACGACCCTGTACGGTTATGGTGGAGGAATAAGTCTTCTATTGCCCTATGACGTGATCTTCCAGCTTGACTATGCTCGCGGTAGTGATGGGCATTTTGAATGGGTGTTCGATTTTGGCGAGACGATCTAATAAATGGAATAATGGGACCTTGGAAAAATGGAATGCTTGAACGGCGGGAGCAAGGAAGCGAGTTTTGTGCCGCAGGCACTACATGTTTAGAGCAATCAGTCAAAACCCCGTAGGGGCGGAATATGATTAAGTGGAATCATGGAACAATTCATTTTTGAAATCGGGAATCGCAGGAAAGTTCCTGGCGGCGTTGACACGATCACTTTGAAAGGTGAGGAGCATTTCCATCTTTCTCGCGTACTGCGTGCAAGACCAAACGATAAAGTCTTAGCCACGGACGGGAAAGGGACGACATGTCTTTGCATAGTTCAATCGATCGAGACAGATCGCTCGACTTGCAAAGTGATAGAAGAGTATCGGGAATTGAATTCATCTCTGCGCGAATTTTGCATTGGGATGGCGGTCTTGAAACCCGTTTCGAAATTAGAATTGGCAATCGAGAAGTGCACGGAACTTGGAGCACGTGGCTTCTTGTTGTTTAATTCTGAACGGACCGAGAGAGTCAGTTTACGCACTGAAAGAGTGGCGGGCATAATCAGGTCTGCCGTCAAGCAGTCGCTTCAGAGCATAATCCCTGAATTTGCAGTTCTGAAAAACGTAGAAGAAGTTGTATCACGAAGCCACGTTTACAAAAACAAGTTTGTGCTCCATGAAAGATCGAAGGATATTCTGGATGAATACTTGTCCAGCACAAAGAAAGACAGCTCGGCGATTGCACTTGTCGGTCCTGAAGGGGGATTCTCGGAAGAGGAAATCACCTTCTTAATCGGACAAGGTTTCAAAAGTGTCTGTGTCGGAAAATCTCGTCTGAGGTCCGAGACGGCTGCCATCAAGATAGCATCACTGCTCGCGGAATATTGAAACGAAAAATGCAAAATGAAAAGTGAAGAGTGAAGAATCAAAACTCAAAAATCAAAGGACAGGAATCAAGTTCGACCCGGCGGTTAGCAGCCAAGAGCTGCAAGCCATTCTCTTTGACCTTTGAATTCGGACCATGCCAGACGGACTAATTCATAACCAGCAAGATATCCAGGACGCTAAGTCCCACGAGCGGGATCTTCGAGACGCTCCGCTTCATCGCGATATTCGCGAGCTTGGAGCAATTCTCGGCAGAGTCCTGATAGAACAAGAAGGGAAAGGGTTTTTCGATCTTGAGGAAGACCTAAGGATACTTACAAAGTCTCTCCGCGCGAAGTATTCTCCCGAGACGAAGTGCAAGATCGATGCGATTGTTGATTCTCTGGACCTTGATAGAGCGAATAAGATAGTTCGTGCATTCCTGTTCTATTTCCTGCTGAGCAATACCGCTGACGAAGTCCATCGAATCAGGAGGCAGCGCGCGCACGCTATAACCGACGGAACCCCGCAGCGCGGCTCGATGGAAGAAGCAATTATTGAGATGAAAAGATCGGGTTGCTCTCTTGATTTTGTCCAACAGATACTTGAGTTGACGAAAGTGGTTCCTGTTTTCACCGCCCATCCGACTGAAGCCACTCGACAGACCATTTTGCAGAAGATCCTGAACATAAGCGAGCTTCTCTTGCGGCGGGAAATATCTACTTTGACTCCGGATGAACTCGCCGAATTGCGAAATGAGCTGCATGCTGAGATAACCATGCTCTGGCAGACCAACGAGATCAGGATGAACAGGGTCACGGTAAACGACGAGATAAGGCGAGGCTTGTTCTTCTTCAGGGAGATACTCTACGACACGATACCAGTTCTCTATGAAAGGCTGAACAGGACTTTGAAAAGCGTTTTCGGAGTCAGTGTCATTTCCCCTGTTATATTAAAGTTCGGTTTCGTGGATCGGAGGAGATCGCGACGGGCACCCGTTCGTAACCGCGGAAATCACGAAGGGCGCCTTCCAGATGCAAAAGAAACAGATAATCTCCCTCTACATGGGAGACATGGATCGTCTCTACCATGCTATGAGCACATCGACGCGGCTCGTGGGAGTGTCGAAGGAAATGGTCAAATCTTTTGAGCATGACAAGGAACTTCTATACGAGCAGATAAATGAAAACGACTTGAAAGATCAATCGGAAATATATCGCGTCAAAGTCTTCCTGATCTACAAGAAACTTCAGAATACCCTGGAAGAGAAGGGCCATGGTTATATTTCGGTTCATGAATTCATCGATGATCTTGAGGTGATGTACGACAGTTTGTTCTCCAACAAAGGAGAGGTGATTGCCGGGTCGAAGATATTACCGATCATTTACAAAGCCAAAACATTTGGGTTTTATCTTGCTTCGATTGATCTTCGGCAAAACTCCGAGATCCTTTTGAAAGCCGTGACGGAATTGTTTTCGGCTGCAGAGGTCTATCGGGATTTTTCAAACATGAACGAGTTAGATCGGTCCAAGATTCTAACTCGCGAAATACTGAATGTTAGGCCTCTCGTGAACTCTAACCTAATTCTAACCACAAAGACGGGTGAAGTGGTTTCTGAATTTGAGTCCATGAAATTTGGGAAAGAATGTTCAGGAGAAGAAGCGTGCACAGATTATATCATCAGTATGAGCTCCGCGGTCAGTCATGTTTTGACCTCACTGCTTTTCGCGAAGGAAGGTGGACTTGTGAAGGTGCGCGACGGAAAACTTGTGGAGTCGCGGATCGATATCCTCCCTTTATTTGAGACCATCGAGGACTTGAGACGTGCGCACATTGTCCTGGCTGATTTGTTCAAGAATGAAGCATACAAGCAGCATGTCGCTCTACGCGGAAATGTGCAAAAGATAATGATCGGTTATTCCGACAGCAACAAGGACGGCGGCATAGTTGCATCGAATTTCGAGCTGGTCAGGGCTCAGATAAACTTGAAAAGAGTCTGCGACAAACATGGGATCAGACTCGTTCTCTTTCACGGCCGGGGAGGAAGTGTCTCGCGCGGCGGTGGCCCGCTGAATCAGGCGATACTCTCGCAGCCTCTCGGTACGATAGAAGGAGAGATCAAGATCACGGAGCAGGGCGAGATGATTTTTGTCAAGTATGCCATGCCGGAGATTGCATTGAGAAATATTGAATTGACGACTTCGGCGGTGGTTGTGTCAACTGCAAGGTACAAGTCCGGCGCGCGCAACTCCGACAAGAAGTATATGTCGGTGTTTGAAAAGGTCTCGGAGATTGCATTAGAGCACTACAGGGAACTTGTCGAACATCCGGGTTTCCTCGAATACTTTCGTCAGGTTACGCCGATCGATGTCATCGAACGAATAGACATAGGCTCACGTCCTCCGACAAGAGATGATGGAACTGACCTCAAAGACCTTCGCGCAATCCCCTGGGTATTTGCCTGGACTCAGAACAGGCAGCTTATCTCCGGCTGGTATGGTTTCGGATACGCGCTTTTCAGAGCGGTAGATGAAGGGATTGTAGATTGGGAAGGATTGAGCCGGATGTATAATAACTGGGAATTCTTCAAGGCATTGACCGACAACGTCGAAATGGTTTTGATGAAATCGGATATGACTATCGGCAGGGAATATGTTCGTCTCTGCGCGAACAAAGAAATCGCCGAAAAACTTTTTGGACAAATAAGGCAGGAATTTGATAGGGCAGAAAAAGCAGTCCTGAATATTACCGGTGAAAAGCATCTCCTTGATTCAAACCCCTCCCTCCAGAGATCGCTCACACTTAGGAATCCATATATCGATCCCATAAGTTTGGTTCAGATAAAATTCCTGCAAATGTTTCGTAATCAAAAATCGGAGGACGGGAATCGCCAGGAGATACTCGATTTACTCAGATCAACGGTAAACGGAATTGCGGCGGGGGTAAGAAATACGGGATAAGAAAATGAAACCTTCCGGGCCTATCGAATGGCTGTAGTTCTTGGCTCGGTATGGCATCGGATACTCCCTTCTTGTAAGTGGATGCGGGCATGAAAATAATATTCTTCGGGGTCTTGACATTCAATCCTAATTACGCTATGTTTATGTTAGCGCTAACAATTTTCAGCTTGCTTTGATGCTAAGTTGGTCCCGGAACCGACAAGGGATTTAAAAATTTGGATCATGATCGCAACTTAATGACGGCAAATTTTGTTAGCGCTAACAAAAACCAGAGGTTGTCAGCGCTAATTTGTCGCTGGAAATGATAAGGAAGAAGCTATTTGAGAGTGCGGTTAAAGCATGTTCTTGCAAGTACTTCTGAGTGCAATCTGATTCCTCGGCTACATGTTCATACGCCCGCTTTGTTTTGGATTGGGGCGACGGTTCAAGGCCCAGCCCAAGTGCTCGATGAGCTACACCGTCATACCTTCTTTCCATATGAGAACTCTTGTTGCCCTGTTTCATACGCTGATGGGCGGCACAAAGTTGTGTGACCAAGCCGCTTTGGGTCCCGATGTGCCGAAGGCATTGGAAAAAGCTGAGGCAGATTTTGTCGAAACTATGTCATTGGCGATTTCTCTGTGGTATCTCGAATCCTGTTAAGATACGCTGTTATGATCCCTTAATCATAAGATGGAGGTAAGAGGTAAAATGTCAGCAAAAACATGTAGTGTTTCTTTTGCCATCATGATCGTTCTGCTTACATCTCAATTATCATGGGGCGCCACCGGCAGGATTTCAGGTAAAGTTACAGATGCGACTACCGGTGAACCGCTCCCCGGCGCTACCGTTCAACTTGTAGGAACTTCGATAGGCGCAGCCACTGACCTAAAGGGGAATTATGTGATTCCCGATGTGCGACCCGGATCTTACACATTGAAGGCGTCATACGTAGGGTACGTTGAGCTGACGACGAAGATAGAAGTGAAGGAAGGCGAACAGCTTGAACAGGACGTAAGGTTAAAAGCGGTAGGTGTCACTGGCAAAGAAGTGGTTGTCACGGCGCAGGCAAGCGGGCAGAGTTGCGCCTTTCATTTGGTTCGTTACATAAGGACGCAGGCTCAGGGCTATGGCTCAGGCCACGGTAGGATGGTAGAAGGATACGTCCAATTAGCGGAGAAAACATAGCTGGATGTTTCTTCCAGAAAAGCAAATTACCTTGACAACACAAAATATTGTGATAACGTTTCACATAAACATAGACGGAACAATCGAATAGGGGGAAAGGGGCGAAAATAATTTGTATTTATTTGAAATTTAAATAGAATGTCAGATAATAAAATAGATACAATTTCTTAGTATGTCTTTATCAAAATAATATTATGCTTTCCGGAGAAAAAAAATGAATGAAGCTCCATTGGCCTCAAGACTATTAGGGAAAATAATTGGTAG
>CAVYHK010000052.1:0-18092 GCA_963768145.1 uncultured Bacteroidota bacterium
GAGAGCATCCTGTTATCGTTCTTCTCACTTTTGATTGCAATTGTTCTTGTCGAGCTGAGTCTTCCCAGTTTCAACAACATGTTGGATACTCATATCACGATGGTTTTTGCGGGATGGATGCTCCCCATTTTGTCAGGCATCGCACTGTTGACAGGTTTAACAGCCGGAAGTTATCCCGCAATATACCTTTCTTCCTTCAAGCCGATGACAGCGCTGAATGGCAAGGTCTCACGAACAGGCGAACATCGATCTTTATTTATAAGAAACGTGTTGGTTATTACTCAGTTTTCATTCTCGGTTTTCATAATCACTTGCATTCTGTTTATCAGCAAGCAGTTTAGCTTTATCCAATCGAAAAATCTTGGCTTCAATAAGGATCAAGTTGTAATGATCAGCACCAGAGGGGCTCTGCAGCAGAACGTTTCTCTCGTCAAAGATGAGCTAATGAAATATCCATTCGTGCAAAGTGCGTCGGTATCGGCGACGGACTTCACTAATTTTGAAGGGGCAGGGACAGGGCCGATCGACTGGGAAGGCAAAACGTCGAATAAGGTTTTAGAGGTGGGCTTCAATTTCGTCGATGAAGATTTTGCAAAGACGTTTCAAATCAAGATGGTACAGGGGAGATTCTTTTCGAAGGAGTACCCTTCGGATGTGTCGGCTGCCTTCGTTGTCAATGAAGAAGCAGTAAAAGATATGGGCATAAATGATCCGATAAACAAGAATCTCACGACGTGGTTTGGCATGAAGGGGAAGATTGTCGGAGTGATCCATGATTTCAATACACAGTCTCTCAGAGAAGAGATGGCGCCGATCGTTCTTATCCCGACAAGGGCGGCGAATTACTTATGCGTGCACTTATCGACGACGGATATTTCGGCAGCTATGAAGACAGTAGAAAAAACCGTTAAAACCATTGTCCCTGATGATCCCCTCGAATATCGATTCCTGGATGAAGTTGTGGACAACCAGTATAAAACAGAACGGAGGACGGATAAATTGGCAGAAATTATCGCGGTTCTGTCAATTTTCATTTCTTGCCTTGGATTATTTGGACTAGCTTCTTTCTCCAGTGAGCAGAGAACGAAAGAAATCGGCATTCGCAAAGTGCTGGGAGCATCGGTTAGCGGTGTTCTCGTGATGTTGACCAGAGATTTTACCAAATGGGTTTTGATCTCCAACTTCATTGCCTGGCCTATAGCATGGTACGCGATGAGTAAATGGTTACAGGGCTTTGCTTATCGAGTCGAAATGAGCTGGTGGCTGTTTGTCCTTGCCGGCGGGCTGACGATGCTAATTGCATTTATCACTGTGAGCTGGCAAGCGATCCGAGCCGCGACGGCAAATCCGGTGGAGTCTTTGCGCTATGAATAAAAATGATGAGATGCCGCCTGCGGCATGGAAAGCTTGAGATATGAGTGAATTCGATCACCATTTATCAACGATCATTGATCATTAGTCATTGAAATTTGGAGGAAGGGCATGCTGAAGAATTATTTCAAGATCGCATTTAGAAATCTTTCCCGGCACAAGGTCTTTTCGCTTATCAATATTGCAGGACTGGCGGCGGGAATGGCGTGTACCATATTAATCCTTCTGTGGGCGCAAGACGAACTGAGCTACGATAAGTTCTTCAGAGATTCAAATAATATCTATCTTGTGCTTCGCGGCGATCGCGGGGGAATGACGGCGGTTACATCCCGAATGCTTGCGCCAGCTTTGAAGGAAGAATTTCCGGAGATCAACAAATCGACAAGCTTCATGCAGTTGCCTGCGACTTTTAAGTTTTTGATCCAGAATGGCAACACCGGCTTCGATGAAAATGTGTTGTTCGCGAGCTCCAATTTCTTCGATCTTTACTCTTTGAAGCTCAAGGAAGGTAATCCATCCACTGTGCTTTCCGATCCGAACTCGATTGTGATAGACGAAGAGACAGCGAGAAAATACTTCGGATCTGAAAATGCTGTCGGTAAATCACTCAATGTCTCAGGCTTCGGTGGCAAAACTTTAGCAAAAGTGAGTGGTATCCTAGAAGATATGCCGTTGGAATCGCAGATCAGGTCTCATATCATTTTACCAGCAGCTTGGTTTAGGTCAATCGGGATCAATTTTGACACGTGGTATGATCAATCATTTCACACATACATAGAAACCGAAGGGAATATCGATATTAGAGGCCTGTCGTCGAAAATCAGGCAATGCGAGATAAGAAACTTCCCGAACCAGAACACGGAAAACCTGAGCTATTCGCTTCTTCCGCTTACAAAAGTCCATTTGTTCAGCGGCAATATCAAATTCCTTCAGGGAACGGGAGACATTAAGTATGTCCGGATATTCATCGCTATAGCTGTAGTCATTCTTTTGATCGCAAGTATCAACTATATGAATTTATCGACGGCTCTGTCTCTGAAAAGGAGGAAGGAGATAGCCGTCAAGAAGACGATTGGAGCAAGCAGGAAAAGGCTGATGGTTCAGTTCATGGGAGAAAGTCTGATCGTTTCTTGCATCGCGTTCATATTAGCAATTCTCTTCGTCGAGTTATTCCTCCCAGAATTCAATGCCTTGTCTGGAAAAAGCTTGATGATCAGGTACCTGGATACATCCTTCATGATCCTCTCAATCGCAGTCGTAATCGGCACAGGTCTCGCGTCGGGATTCTATCCTGCCATGTTGCTGTCTTCATTCAGTCCCATCCAGATCCTCCGAAAAAGCTTGACGTTCAAGCCGGGTGGTCTGTTTACGGGATCAGGCCTTGTCATTTTTCAATTTGCAGCCTCCATTGCCATGATCCTGTGCGCGATCGTGGTTTCCAATCAGTTGTCTTTTGTGATGAACACTAACCTCGGTTTCGACAAAGAGAATTTGATATGCATTCGACTGACGGCTGACGCGAATAAGAAATTTGAGTCAATGAAAAATGAATTGGAATCAAACCCACAAGTCATAACTGTGTCACGTTCTGAACCCATTAGCACTTCACTGACGAGAACCGAGGGCGTTTATTGGGAAGGCGAGCCGGCGAATGAACAGGTGCATTTTTGGGTGCTCAATTCTGACTTTAATTTGGCTGCCACTTACAAATTCCAGATGGTTCAGGGAAGATTCTTTTCAAAAGACTACCCGACTGACAGGACAAGCGCATTCGTAATCAACGAAGCAGCTGTGAAGACAATGGGACTAAGTTCTCCGCTGAACAAAGAAATGGGTTTGTGGGCGAAGCGGGGCAGGATTGTGGGTGTGGTCAAGGACTTTCACTTTGCTTCTTTTCATACGGCCATCGAACCTCTGGTTTTTACCATTCCTGATAGCAATCAGCAGGACGGCCGTTACCAGATCATGTCTGTTCGGATCAAGCCTGGAAATCCGCAGGGTGTTATTTCCTCAATCGAAACGATATGGCACGCAGAGATGCCTGGTGTCCCGCTCGATTACTATTTCTACAATGATTCCGTGAACAAACAATATTCTTCCGAAATGCGGATGCGCACCATCTTCCAGTGCTTCTCGTTTGTTTCGATAATGATTGCGTGTCTTGGATTGTTTGGCCTTGCGTCTATTTCTACGGAGCAGAGGACTAAAGAAGTAGGTATCCGCAAAGTTTTGGGTGCCTCTGCGTCGAATGTGGTGTTCACTCTTTCGAAGAAGTTCATGGCATGGGTTGTTCTGTCAAATATCGTTGCGATTCCGATAGCGTGGTACTTCATGAGCAAGTGGCTTCAGGAGTTTGCGTACAGGCTACCTTTAAGTTGGTGGATGTTCATTGTTGCAGGCGGTTTTGCATTTGTCATTGCATTACTGACCGTGGGCCTCCAGGCAATCAAGGCGGCGACGGCAAATCCGGTCGAGTCCTTAAGATATGAATAGAAATGGCGAGATCCCGCTTTTGCGGGATGGAGTCTTTGAGACATGAATAAAACGAATGAGGAAGTAAAGCATGCTCAAGAACTATCTGAAGATTGCTGTACGAAACATCTCTAAGAATAAGCTCTATTCATTCATAAACATAGTAGGCCTTGCCATCGGTATGGCATGTGCGATCTTGATTTTTAGGTGGGTCCAGAATGAGCTGGGCTACGACTCGTTCTTCAAAAACGCAGACTCAATTTACAGGGTGAACTGGAGTTACAAATGGAATGGTAATGAAGGGATAGCACCTACCACGCCCCCACCGCTTGCAGCAAAATTAGTCGGTGAAGTTCCTGAAGTTGCAGCCACAACGCGAATTTATCCTGTCTCAGCAATGGTCGTCCGCTATGAAGACAAGTTTTTCAATGAGAATAAAATTTTCGGTGTTGACTCAAACTTCTTCAGCTTTTTCAATTTCAAGTTGCTTGCAGGAGATCCTGAAACCGCTCTATTGTCGCCCAAGAGCGTTGTCCTGACAGAGTCAGAAGCAAAGAAATATTTCGGCGGTGAATCTCCACTTGGCAAAATAATTACGCTCGGTGATCAGAAATGGGAAATAGATAGACTGTATGATAATTCCTTCAGAGTTACCGGAGTTGTCCAAGATCCGCCTGAGAACTCACATCTCCAGTTCGCAATGTTGACTTCAATTTCTTCATATCCGAGTGTCTCCTTCTTTAACTGGAGCTGGATATGGATGCAAGTCGTGACGTACGCGACTCTACGAAACAACGCATCAGTTCCAGCAATCGAATCTAAAGTCAAACAAATTGTTGCGCACTATGCTCCGGCTGCTTTCCACCGTGTAGGCTTTTCGTATGACGACTTGATGAAGAACGGGGGAAGGTGGGATTTTGTCTTCCAGCCTTTGAAAGATGTGTACCTGGGTTCTACTCAAATTCGAAATCCGTTAGGTCCCATCGGCAACAGGTCGTACGTTAATGCATTTTCCCTTATTGCTACTTTTGTTCTACTGATCGCCTGCATTAACTTCATGAACCTGTCTACTGCGAGGTCGGAAAAACGCGCGAGGGAAGTCGGCGTTCGCAAAACATTGGGATCATCACGGAATTCGCTCATTGCTCAATTTGTGCTTGAGTCGATGGTTTACAGTCTGCTCGCTTTGCCCATTGCTCTATTCCTTGTCGAGATGCTGATAGGGTCGTTTAACAATATAGCAGGAAAATCCCTGAACCTTGACCTATTCGATCCGCTCTGGCAAATCCCGGCTTTATTTTTCCTCGTACTATCCGTCGGACTCGTAGCGGGCAGCTATCCCGGATTATATTTGTCTTCTTTTCTTCCGGTGCAAATTCTCAAAACACCGATACACATTGGCGCCGGAGGAAAACGCTTCAGAAATGTCTTGACTATCTTTCAGTTTGCCGTGAGCATCGGATTGATTGTTTGTACATTGCTCGTTCAGAAGCAGTTGAGCTTTCTTAAGAACGCAAATCTAGGGTTTGACAAGGAAAACATCGTCGTCATTTCCAATATGAATAATCCTCTTGGAAACCAGTTGGATGTTTTCAAAGATAAAATAAAAACATATTCAGAGGTGACCGATGCATCCGTATCGACTGGAATTCCACCGAACTACGGTTTTGCGGATTACTATAAAGTGCCGGGGAAGGGAGACGAACAGTTCGAGTTAGTGTCGTACATGGTTGATGAGGACTTCATTAAGACACTGGGAGTCCAACTTGATCAGGGGCGCGGCTTTCAAAAAGATCACCCGGCCGATGCGGAGAGTGTGATTTTGAATGAGACTGCGGTTAAACAATTCGGCATAACGGACCCGATAGGCAAGACTATCAACTATCCTAGTAAAGGGAATTACACGATAATCGGTGTGACAAAGGATTTCAATTTCATAGATCTACATTCACCGATCCTGCCGTTTGCTTTGTTTGACCACACATCGAACTCGTACCAGATTCCGAATTCGTATATAGTTGTCCGGTTGAAAGAGCGTGATCTTGCCGCTGGCATCTCGCTGCTAGAATCGACATGGAAATCTTTCACCAACAGAACGCCGTTAGAGTACAGTTTCCTGGATCAAAATTTATCACAGCAATATACTTCAGAACGAAACCTCGGGAAAATCTTCCTAGTCTTTTCGCTGCTTGCCATTTTCATCGCATCATTAGGGTTGTTGGGGCTGACGGCATTCGTGACTGAGCGACGCACTAAAGAGATAGGCGTTCGCAAAATCTTGGGTGCGTCGATTCCGCAAATCGTCTTGCTCCTCTCGATGGAGTTCACAGAATGGGTCCTAATTGCGAACCTGGTCGCATGGCCATTGGCATACTACGTAATGAACAATTGGCTGAAGGACTTTGCTTACAGGACAGACATTAGTCTCTGGGCTTTTGTCGTCGCTGGTGCTCTTGCATTGGTGGTCGCATTGCTCACCGTTAGTTCGCATGCGATCAAAGCGGCGACGGCAAATCCGATCGAGAGTTTACGTTATGAGTGAGTTAACAAAGCAAAAATAAATCGGTTTATTATTAAACAAATAAGATAATCAAAAAGAAAGATGGAGACGGATCATGAGTAAACATTTTTGCACGAGAATTCTAATTCTCATTGTTTTATTGGCTGCAGCTACCAGCACCATGGCACAGACTTCTCTAAAAGATGAGACGCGTTTCCCCTGCGGAACAGCGACCGGCGGATTTATTCAAGATTGGCTTGTTGTAGGCGGATTCCCAAATCAGAACGACAAGGGGTATACCACGGATTTTCTTCAAGACCATGGCGGCGAATTGGGAATTAAGCCTGAGCCTGGCATGATTCACAAACTTCCAGACGGTGGAACATTTGAATGGAAAAATTATCACTCGCCGTATAATTACATCAATTGTTTTGATGTTCTTCAAGAGGGCGAATTTAACACCAAAGTTATTTATGCATTTGCAAAAGTGAAAAGAGAAAATGATGGGAAGGTAATCCTATCGTTTGCTCAGAACAACAGCAATAAGCTCTGGATTAACGGAAAACTTATTTATGAAAGTAGAAAGGATTACCAAGCCGCACTGGAAGACAATCAGATTGAAGTTGACATGGTAAAAGGGGAAAATTCAATTCTGATTAAATCAGTTCATGATGGATGGACATGGGGATTTCAATTTCGAATTATTGAACCGGATGAATTGTCGCTTATCGATGACTTCAAATTATCACCGAGTATCGTAGAAAGCGGCGAGAAAGATGGACTGATTATAAAAGCTGACAGAACGCTCAACCCGGATATTCAAGAATTCGATGTTGATGTAAAAGCAGTTGTTGCCGGAGGTAAAGTTATTGCCGAAAAAACGGCTAAGCGTGGAGAGCAGATTGCTTTCGACACAAAAAAATGGCCTGACGGAGTTTACGATATATATTTTAAAAGCCATGACACTCACGGGCAGATAATGACCGCTTATCTTTATTGGTATAAAGGAGATGCCATAAAGGAAGCCAAAGAACTCTTATCAAGCGTTCCTAAGAATCCGAAAACACCGGAAGACTATCATCACAGGATGCTTGGCGAAATGCTGACCCAAAGATTTAATTTCGATCCAAACAAAATCGATTCATCCATAATACAGAAACTGTACTCGCCGCTTATGGAATACGAAGAATTATTACTTGATAAGGCCGGCAAAAAAGGAAGCGTTCATGCCGAAGGTTTTGTTCGGCTGACTTATATAGATCCTGTTGATAACACGCCGCAATTCTGCCGCACATTTCTTCCTCTGAAATATGATCCGAAACAGAAATGGGCACTCGTGGTAATGCTTCATGGATATAATGGTGATAATCCGAATTATGTTAAATGGTGGTCTATCGATCAAAGACATAATCCTGTTGTTGGTAAATATCCGATCATCTATATGGAACCACACGGAAGAGGTAACACAAGTTATATGGGAATCGGGGATCAAGATATTCTCAAATGCATAGAACTCGCCAAGCAAAAATTCAGCATCGATGAAGATAGAGTTTACCTGAAAGGGGAATCCATGGGCGGTGGTGGAACATGGAACGTTGGCACAAGACATCCCGAGTTGTTTGCCGCAATTGCCCCGGTTTATGGTGGATGGGATTACCATGTTGGAATGAGTGAGGACGCAATTTCAAAACTTTCAGGGCGTGCTCTTTTTGATGCAGAAGCAAGTAGTTCTCTTTCACATGCAGACGCTTTGTTGACAACCCCCGTTTTTGTTACCCACGGCAGTGATGATAAATCGGTCGACGTCAATAATTCACGATACCTCGTCAAAACTCTTCAGCGGTGGGGATATGATATTCAATATCATGAATACCCCGGTTTCGGCCATGAAGGCATTGAATACTATGATCAACTGATTCCATGGTTCCTCGAACATAAGAGGAATGCAGATCCTGCGAAGGTCAGGGTAAGATCGGCGGACCTGAAATACGCTTCAGCGCACTGGGTGAAGGTCACCCAGCTTGATAATCCAAATTCATTTGTTACAGCGGAAGCTGAAGTACTTATTAACAATACAATTAAGTTATCAACGGAAAATGTCCTGGAATTTGAACTTACTCCTTCAGCGAAACTGATCGATCCTAAGAAACCGGTGAAAGTAATTTGGAACGTAAATGACATACGGGGTACTAAAGTCACAAACGGAAGAATAACATTGCGGGATAAGAGCTACAAGCCCGCGCCATTACATAAGACTCCCCAAATTGCCGGAATGATCTCCGACATAACCACGACTCCTTTTGCAGTCGTTATAGGGACAATCTCGAAAGATTCACTGATGACAAAAGCAATAAACGCCAAAGCCCAACAGTTCATTAACTATTGGAAGAACTGGCAGAAGTATGAACCACGTTCCATGAAAGATGTCGATGTCACTGAAGCAGACATGAAAAAGTATTCGCTCTATCTTCTTGGTGGACCGACTGATAATAGAGTATCGAAACAGATTTTTGAGAAAGTCCCGTTTCGGGTCACGGACAGTACCATCACGATTGATGGTAAATCGTTCAATGCAAAAGACGCCGTTCTTGATGCCATATATCCTAATCCATACAACAGTGAAAGATATGTCAACATCGTGACCGCAACTTCCGGAGCGGGTTTCTGCTTTTTCGATCCGTCCTCCGGCGACCTCTCTGAATTCGATTACTACATAATGGACGGGAAAATTCCTGTTTACACAATCGGCGCGACCGAAGAGAAAATCCGCGTCGCGACGGGTTTCTTCGATTCTAACTGGAAAATCAACGATGACTTTCTCATTACCGGAGATGAGAATCTGCGTTCGAAGTGTGCCTACAAGGTTGTAAACAGCGACATGAGCACCAAGATTATTGGCAAAGCGAATCCCTCCGTGGAGCTAATGAAATCTTATGAAGGGACCTACAAAATAAACGGAGGTCCCGAATTAAGAGTTTATCTTGAGAAGGATACTCTCAAGGTGGCTCAGGGCCAATTCTCAGCTCAGCTAATGCCGACATCGGACAGCGAGTTCTATGTGAAGGAAGTTAATGGATCCCTTTCATTTCGGAAAAGCACGACAACAAATGATTATGAGATGGTTGTTTACCAAAACGGAGCAGAAATCACTGGCAACAAGGTGAAGTAAGGCTGAGCACCAAAGGAGAGATTGGAGAAAGCGAAGCAAAACTTGTCGGATTATCGACTACTATGGAGATACGAACCGGCGGCGGCAAATCCGGTTGAGGTGTTGAGATATGAGTAAAGAATTAGAAGGAGTGAATTGACATGAAAGACGTTAGTATTCCGCTTCCAGATTTTGTCGACAGGCAAATTGCCGAGATCGAAGTGAAGATCAACGGCAAGAAGAGACAGTATAATTTCCGAGTCGAATCGTTTCGCTGGGAGCCAGACGACGAAGAATGGTCCGTCGATGACAAAATAAAATTGCTTCAGACTGAGTTAGCAAATTATGACAAGTCATGGGAATTGATCCAGATATTCAGGCCGAAAGAGAATTCAAGATTCATACAGGTGCTATACGGGCAAAGACAATTTTTAAACTCGACCATGAATGATCATTGATATTTGAACTTTGATAATCGGAGGAAGAGTATGCTGAAGAATTATTTTAAGATCGCGCTCCGAAACATCCTTCGGAACAAATTCTATTCTTTCATCAACATAGCAGGTCTTTCCATAGGAATGGCGGCTTGCATACTCATCCTGCTCTGGGTGACGAACGAGCTAAGCTATAACAAGTTCAACAAGAATCTAGATGGAATTTTTCTCGTTCCGCAGACTCAACACTATCAGACGATCGGCGACTTCACAGTCGAACCGACGCCGATGCCGCTGGCCCAGTTGCTCAAAGACCAATATCCTGAAGTCGAGTACTCAACCCGGTACGAACATTACTTCGGCAAGCAGGTCCTGGGACACAATAACATATTCTTCAATGAACAAATTAATTTTGCGGATTCATCTTTCTTCAAGATATTCACTTTCCAATTTCTGGCGGGCGATCCCAACACCGCATTCACGGCTCCCAATTCAATTGTTCTCACCAAAGAAACCGCGACCAAGTTCTTCGGCGACAAGAATCCCCTTGGCAGGGACCTGGTAACGAATGGGAAAGTGGATTTGAAAGTCACCGCCGTCATCAAGGACGTGCCGAAGGACTCGGATCTCCAACTCGACGGGCTTGTTCCTGTGGATGTCTTCCTGAAAGAGTACGGCTTCGACGGTAATGCTTGGAACGACAACATGATAACAACATTTCTCCTTCTTCGAAATGCAGGTCAGGCTGGTGAACTATCAAATAAGATTTCTGGACTTTTGAAGAAAATGGAAAACAACAATGATCCTACGACAGGCAAGTTGTTCCTCTTCCCGTTCAAAGACTATCATCTTTATTCGATTAATGGTAAGGGCGGGAGGATAGACGATGTAATTCTGTTCTCCATTGTCGCCTTGTTCATTCTCGTGATTGCCTGCATCAATTTCGTCAATATGGCTACCGCACGTTCAGCAAGACGCGCCACCGAAGTGGGCGTGAAAAAAGTCGTGGGTGCGACACGGTTCCAGATTGGGAAACAGTTTCTCGGCGAATCTATTTTTCTGACTCTAATTTCGCTCGGATTTAGTCTGGTGATTGTCGAGCTGATGATACCTTACTTCAACACCATGGCAGGCAGCCTCCTCAAATTAGGCGAAATGGATCTCACATCGCTTGTCTCCATTCTCTCGATAACGCTTCTCACAGGTATTCTTGCCGGCATCTATCCTTCTATTTTCCTTTCCTCATTGAGGCCTGCGTCGGTACTTAGAACAAAAACCCTAAAGACTTCCAGGAGATTCTCTCTCAGGCGTGTTCTTGTCGTTCTGCAGTTCGCCATTTCCATTGCTCTCATTATCAGCACAACTATTGTTTACCTTCAGATGAAATATGTCTTCAACAAGAACATAGGGCTCAACACACAAGACGTAGTGTATTTTGGATTGACTCCAAATCTTGAAAGGGACACTGACCGCTTGAAGAATGAACTAAGCGCAAATCCGAACATCCTCAGTGCGTCAAACTCACGGGACCTTCCCATCATGGTCGGCAGCAATGGTGGAGGATGGAACTGGGAAGGGATGCCGGCAAAGCAAGCCGCGCTCGTTTCGTTTACTCGTGGAGATTATGACTACGTGAAAACCTTCAACATTCCTCTCGAAGAAGGTAGATTTTTCTCGAAGGAACATCCCGCCGATGATTCCGAGGGGGTGGTGATTAACGAAAGTTTTGCGAAACTCATCGGAAAGAACGCGCCGATCGGAATGCAGTCTGAAGTGGGGGGACACTCCCTTTAGAGTAATTGGTGTCGTGAAAGATTTCAACTTTCTTCCTCTCGATACGAGGATCGGTCCCTTAGCAATACTTTACAATTCTCAATCGCAATTCATGAGCATAAAAGTGAGCGGCGACGACCTCCCATCGACACTCAGCTTCATCGAAAACACGTCCAAGAGCATAGATCCCAGTTTCGTCTTCGATTATCATTTCCTGGATAAAACGTTTGAAGAGATGTACACGTCGCAGCAGAGGCTTGGGAAAATATTCGGAGCTTTTGCATTGCTGGCGATAATCATTGCATGTCTCGGTTTGTTCGGACTTTCTTCCTTTGCGGCGGAAGCGAGAACAAAAGAAATTGGTGTCAGGAAGGTGCTTGGAGCTTCGGTCTCAGGGATAACATATCTGCTTTCAAGAGAATTGATTATACTGGTTTTGATTGGCAACATCGTCGCATGGCCTGTCGCATACTACTTCATGAACAAGTGGCTTCAGACCTTTGCATACCGGATCGATATCAGCGTGTGGGTGTTCCTGTTGGCTGCGATCATGGCTCTTCTGATTGCGGCTGCTACCACGAGTTACCACTCCATCAGAGCCGCGACGGCAAATCCGGTCGAGTCCTTACGCTATGAATAAATATGACGAGATGCCGCAAGGCGGCATCGAGAGTTTAAGATATGAATAAACTTGAAATTCCGGCTTGGCAGGATAGTGTTGCTGAGGTATGAATAGGGAATTGGAAGAAAGGGAACGAGGATGAGAGATGTTAGTATTCCGCTGCCCGATTTCGTGGACAAGCAAATTGCCGAGATCGAAGTGAAGATCAACGGCAAGAAGAGACAGTATGACTTTCGGGTTGAGTCGTTCCGGTGGGAACCCGATGACGAACGTTTGCCTGTTGAAGACAAGATAAAGATGCTTCAAGTCGGATTGGCAAATTACGACAACTCCTGGGAATTGATCCAAATCTTCAGGCCGAAAGAAGACTCGAAATTTATTCAAGTCTTATATAGACAAAAGCAGGCTTCTGGTGATTAATCGACATTGGAATTTTTGGTTTTCTTCATTCAGAATCATTGGGTTTGGCGAAACGAAACGGAGTGAAACGTGAAAAGTTCTCTCTTGGTTTTTGCCGCATTTCTTTGTCTGTCGGCAAATAATAACGCAGCCTATGCTGATGACGGGTACAGGCTCTGGCTGAAGTACGATTTGGTTTCAAATCGACAAAAGTTGAATGAATATAAGCATTCGATCAAAGCTTGGATGGCCGAAGAGACTTCTCCCACTCTTGAAGCCGCTAAGCACGAGCTGCGAATCGGACTCGATGGACTTCTGGGTTCAAGAATTCCTGAGGCAAGCAGCCTTGATACGGATGGAACGTTGCTTGTTGGTAGGTACGAAAGCTTAAAGCTTCTCACTGGAATCGATCTCAAGAGCAATTTGAGGAGAGTCGGTTCAGAAGGTTTTGTCATATTCACAAATGAGATAGAGGGGAAAAGGGTAGTCGTCATTACTGCCAACGAAGATATTGGAGTTTTGCACGGAGTGTTCCATTTCCTGAGACTAATCCAGACAAACCAGGATATCACCGATCTCGATGTGGTCTCTGTTCCGAGGATCAAGCTAAGAGTTCTTGATCATTGGGATAATCTCAATGGAACGGTCGAACGTAGCTTCGCAGGGTTTTCAATTTGGGATTGGCATACTCTTCCCATTTATATCAAGGCGCGATACGTAGATTATGCCCGAGCAAGCGCTTCAATCGGGATCAACGGCGCCGTTATGAATAATGTTAACGCCGATCCGTTAATTCTTACTCACCCGTATATCGAAAAGCTCGCGGCTCTCGCTGGGGTCTTTCGACCTTACGGAATTAAGATTTATGTCTCAGCCAATTTCGATGCGCCGATAAAACTCGGGAAGATGATAACCGCCGACCCTCTCGATCCACAAGTTGAGCAGTGGTGGAAAGACAAAGCCAAGGAGATCTACTCGGTGATCCCCGACTTCGGCGGCTTTCTCGTTAAAGCGAATTCCGAAGGTGAACCCGGTCCGCAGGATTACGGCAGAACGCAAGCCGAGGGGGCCAATATGCTTGCAGAAGCCCTGGAGCCGTTCAACGGCGTGGTCATGTGGAGAGCCTTCGTTTACACTTATGATCCTGAAGATCGTGCTAAGCAGGCTTACGAAGAATTCGTGCCGCATGATGGAAAATTTGCCGATAACGTGCTGCTGCAGGTCAAGAACGGTCCCCTCGATTTCCAGCCGCGTGAGCCATTCAGTCCGATGTTCGGTGCGATGCCAAAGACTCCGCTGATGTTGGAATTCCAAATCACCATGGAATACTTGGGTCAAGGAACAACCCTATGTTATCTGGCGCCGCTGTTCAAAGAATGTCTCGAATCTGATACTTATGAAGAGGGCGAAGGTTCGACGGTCGCGAAAGTGGTTGACGGTTCTCTTGAAGACCATTCGTTGACCGGCATTGCCGGAGTTTCAAATGTCGGTGCTGATCGAAACTGGACGGGCCACCCGTTCGATCAGGCAAATTGGTACGCGTTCGGTCGACTCGCGTGGAACCATGAACTCACCTCCGAACAAATTGCCGACGAATGGATCCGCATGACTCTCTCCAACGACTCCGATGTCGTGCAGAGGATCGAGTCCATTATGATGCCTTCTCGGGAGAATGTGGTGAACTACATGGATCCGCTGGGCCTTAACATGATATTCGGATATGACAACCATTACGGCCCTGGTCCGTGGATTGACCATTCACCTCACAAGGATTGGAATTCTACGTATTATCACAGGGCAGACAGCCTCGGTGTTGGTTTCGACCGCACAAAGACAGGCAGTGATGGGGTGAGCCAATACTGTCCACCTGTGGCAGAAAAGTTCGCCTCGCTCGCTACGTGCCCGGATGATGAGCTACTTTGGTTTCATCATGTAAGCTGGAATTACAGAATGAAATCGGGTCACACCCTCTGGGAGGAGCTTTGCTCTCATTACTATGCCGGTGTTGACAGCATTCGCAGCATGCAGAAAACATGGAATTCTCTCAAAGGCAAAATCGACGGCGAGGAATTCCACGACGTGCAGATGCTTCTTGAGATTCAGGAAAATGAAGCCGTTTGGTGGAGAATCGCTTGCGTGTTGTACTTCCAGACATTCTCTAGGATGCCGATTCCCGCCGGACTTGAGAAACCGGATAAGACATTGGAATACTATGAGAATCTGTCGTTTCCGTATGCGCCGGGAAGATGGTGAATTACATCTGCCAGACACAAATGGATTTGGCAGAATTCACTAATATTTTTCTATTCCCAGGTTATACGCCATAAACGCCAGCACATCCGCGGCCTGGGCGATGCGCTTGTCTGTCGGCATGTAACCGTGACTTGTCTTCGTCTCTACGCGAATCAGGATAGGCTTGCTGCATGCTTGCTCATGTTGCATCGCAGCGATGAATTTGTATGAGTGACTTGGAACGACTCTGTCGTCATGGTCGGCAGTTGTGACGATTGTCGGAGGATAACAAGTGCTCGGTCTTACGTTTTCGATCGGCGAATATTTTATCAGAGACTCGAAATCAGTTGAGTCATCAGACGAGCCGTACTCAGGGACCCAGGCGATGCCTGCTGAGAACCTCTGATAGTGGAGCATGTCCATCACCCCCGCTCCTGCGTAAGCCGCACCGTAAAGATCCGGTCGTTGCGTCTCGCAAGCCCCAACGAGAAGACCGCCGTTTGAATAGCCTTCGATGCCAAGTTTAGGGGTCGATGTATATTTTTGACTGACGAGATATTCGGCGGCTGCGATGAAGTCATCGAATACATTTTGTTTCTTCTCTTTCATGCCGGCACGATGCCACGCGTCTCCGTATTCTCCGCCGCCGCGTAGGTTCGCCACTGCGTAGACTCCGCCCATCTCCAGCCACACAATGTCCGTAACGCTGAAACTTGGCGTTATGCTGATGTTAAAGCCACCATAAGCATAAAGAATCGCTGGGTTGCTTCCGTCCAACTTAAGTCCCTTCTTTGCGGTGAGGAAGATGGGGATTCGCGTGCCGTCTTTCGATTTGCAAAAGACTTGTTCTGTTTCATAATTATTCGGATTGAAATCAACGTGCGGGGACTGAAAAGCGGTTTCCTCACCGGTCCTGAGATCAAGATGGAACACTGTCGCGGGATAAAGGAAGGAAGTGAACGCATAAAACAGTTCCGGTGTGTCGAAGCGTCCGCTCAGGCCTTCGACCGTGCCAATACCGGGAAGCTTCAGCGTTTCTCCACGCTTGCCCTTCAGCGAGTAAAATCGAACTTCACTCTTCGCATCCAGAAGATATCTCACTACAATTCTTCCTCCCGCGAGGAGAGATTGCTCGATTACATTGTCAGCTTCCGGGGCAACCGTTTCCCACCTGGTCGAGTCAGGCTCTCTGATGTCAAATGAAACAATGCGGCGGTTCGGAGCGTGGAGAGTTGTCTGCATGAATACTCTCGTGCCTACATTCCCGAGAGGATAATACTCAGCGTTATCAGTCTCGAACAATGGCTTGATCTTCGAGGACAGATCAGGACGGTTTGGGTTTTTTAAATCGATGTAGTATACTTTGTTTCTCGATTCTGTCCCTTTATTCAAAAAAATGAATAGGAAGCGTCCGTCCTCTGTGACAGCACCGCCGACGTACCAGCCAGGGTGATCTTTCAGATCGTAAAATAGTTTATCTTCGCTTTGCGGTGTGCCGACCCGGTGGTAATAGAGTTGTTGTCCAACTGCCTCGGTTGTCAGAACCTCGCCATTTTGCGGTTCAGGGAAACGAGCGTAGAAAAATCCTTTGTTGTCGTTGGTCCAAGCAATTCCCGAAAACTTCACCCAATGGATAGTGTCGGCTAAATCTTTCCGGCTTGCGAGATCCATGATGTGAAGTTCCTCCCAATCGGATCCACCTTGTGAGAGACCATAACAAAATAGCTTCCCGTCCGGCGAAGGCTGGTAATCCATTAGTGCCAGAGAACCGTCGGGCGAAAGTTTATTCGGGTCGAGAATCATTGTGGGCTTTGAGTTCAATGCCTTTTGAACAAATACGGGACTCTGGTTTTGCAATCCTGAATTCTTGCTGTAGAAAAGTTTTCCCCCGTTGCGGCTGGGGACTCCTACTTTTTCATAGTTCCAGAGTTTCGTAATTCGATCGCGTATCACATTTCGGATCGGTATCCTGTCGAGATATTCGAACGTCACTTTGTTTTCTGCCTCCACCCATGAAGTGACCTCCGGGCTATCCTGATCTTCCATCCAATGGTATGGAGCGGGGACTTTTGTCCCGAAATAATTGTTGACGGCACTATCTCTTCGGGCTGACGGATAATTCACAGATTGACCTTTCGTCGAAAGTGGAATTAAGGTTATGAAAGCGAAAATGCAAAAAGCCTTAGCGGTCTTGTCATTTGGCAGTCGAGCCTTCATTGTTCCTCCTTTTGTTGACAACGAAGCACAATATCGTATTAACGCACGGAGGTTGCAAGGGGAAACGAAATGAAATTAAGCTGAGAAGAGCTGGTTTGTCTTTCAACAATTGGTTCCACAGCTTGTATGGCGAAGTTTCAAAACTTTTGAAGCTGAAAAGGTGTTTACCTAACTGGAAGGAATCGAAGGCGAATTCGATTCGGAAACCCAAAAAGGAGAAAGAATCATGCGTGAATCCGGACAAGACTTTGGCAGGTTGGTCCTTCGTGTTACAGTCGGCGGCTTGCTGTTATTTCATGGAATATCAAAACTGATTCGTGGCGTTGCATGGATGGCAGGCCCGCTTGGCGCAGTTTGATTTTTTTGAGGACCTGGCCGAGCGAGTGTTGTTCATATTGTCGAGTATTTTTTCCATAATCAGGTCATCATCAGCTGACATCTCTTCGCCGGTAAGCTCGTTTTGCTGATTCATTTCAAAGTTATTATCCAACTGGTCCGACATTTCTAACACCTTTTTTTAGTTATGAGTTTTTAGTTCTTAGTGTTGAGTTGAAACTAATAACTAAAAACTAACAAGCCCGGCATCAGGAAAAATCCCTTCGTCGTCTGATGGCCTATAACCACAATATATTGTATGCCTCATAAATCCATTCAGGGCTAAAAGCCACTTACCAATGTTGATATCGACAACAAATGAAGAAAAACTTTAGAAAAGTTTGCCAATCACATAAATATTGTTGCCAGTGCTTTGTAGTTGTGCCGTTTTTGGGGCGAAAAATGGGTTTTTAGTATTAAAAAAAGGCTTTTGTAAGAAAAAAAGTTCAGAGTTGTGGGAAGCGAAAAGAGTGGTTGGCTAAAATGGGTAATACACAATATATAGTATGATAGGAAAATTGTATACGTAACTGAACGAAGCGGTCACAT
>CAVYHK010000053.1:0-67457 GCA_963768145.1 uncultured Bacteroidota bacterium
GGTTCCTTGACTTCGCCCAGATCACCCACCTCAGCCGATGACATGGCGATAAAGGAGGACAACAGCGACAAAGGCCCCTCGTTCTGCGTCGAGGCGCAACCTTCTTCTAACGGCAGATCGCTCAGGAAGCCATTAATCTCCGACTCGCCCAGCCCCTGCCAGTTGGCGGAAATGGTCGAAGTAGATGAACCGCTTGACCGACATGCAGTACGTTTGCTCGGTCGGCCGACTGCGGTGTCGCGGCCGCAACGCCTGCACAAGCCGATCCGGGAGCTTGAGCTTGGCTGCCGTCGACACCTCGGTCGAAAACTCGCGTTGCTCCGACTGCCGACCGAACCGTGCATCACAAGCGATGTACATCATAGAGTCGAGCTGTCTGACCTGCCGGTTCCACACCGTCATCAGTCTATCAACTAGAAAGTACGGCTGCATCAGCAGTGCATCAGCATATCACTCCCCCGTGACTTGTTAAGAGCTCCGTGAAAACGGCGGCATTTTCCAAATCCATGGGTGGGCGGTAACCGGGGCGGGGTCAGCGATTCACTGCGCACCTGAGCAGGAAAGGTCGCCCCAGAGGCTCAGATCCCGAAAAAGGTTGGTTTTTCGGCGTTGGACTGACCGTTCCGTGTCTTCAGAGGTCTTCCCCGGAGCGAGTATCCGAGATTGCCATATCGTCACTGAAATCGCTGGAAAGCCGTCACGAATGAAGTTCTCACCATCGGCCCCTCTCCCGCAACGGGCGAGGGGAGCAGCCGCCCTCACCCCCTGCCCCTCTCCCAAAGGGCGAGGGGAGAAGCACTATCTTACGCCTGGGGTGATGGGGCTGCAAGCGGCGAATGATAGGGGGCAGAGAAAGGTGCGAAGGACGGTGCGAAAGGTGTGAAGGGACGGTGCGAAAGGTGTCAAGGACGCGGTGCGAAAGGTGTAAAGGGTAGAGGGCGGGAGGGGGCCACATGCTCACGCAAGCGTGAGCATGGCACCCGTCAGTTCAGGTCGGTTGGGGCACTAGGGAACAGTGTGGCCGATCTTCTTCGCCACCCGCTCGGCCAGGCGGACGAGCGATTCCATCAGCGACGCCAGCGTCGGCTCCAGTTGGCCCGCGGGATGACGATCAAGTCGATTCCCTCGGGAAGTTGGGGGCGAGTAGGCGGAACGCCTCGCGCAGCAGGCGTTTCCAGCGGTTGCGGACCACCGCGCCGCCGAGCCGCCGGGAGACCGAAAGGCCCAGCCGCGGGTGCGGCAGGCCGTTGGGATGGCCGAACACCACGATCCACTCGTCCGCCGCGCTCGCGCGGCGGCGGTAGGCCCGCTGGAAATCGCGCGGCGCGACGAATGCGGTACTGCGGAAGAAATCGCTCTGGTCGGCCATTCGTGCGGCACATGTCACCAACGCAGGTCGCTGCGCGGGTTCTGGGAGTAATGCTGGTCGATCTGGCGGATCGCCTGGCGGTCGGCGTCGCTGAGTTGCTTGGGCAAGACGATCTGGATTTCGGCCAGCAGGTCGCCGGCCGCGCCGTTCTTCGGCGTCACGCCGTGGCCTTTCACGCGGAGCTTCGTGCCGCTGGAGGTGCCGGGCGGAACGCTCAAGCGTCACGGTGCCGCGCGGCGTGGGCACGTCGACCTTGGCGCCCGCCGACGGCCTCGCCCAGCGTGACCGGCACGCGGACAGCAGGTGATTGCCGCGGCGTTGGAAGTACGGGTGCGGCGGCGACGTGGATGGTGAGCAGGATGTCGCCGGGCGTGCCGCCGCGCGGGGCCGGCTGGCCCTGGCCGCGGATGCGGATCTTCTTGCCGTCCTCGATGCCCGGCGGGAATCTTCACCGCCAGCGTCTCGGTCTTGCCCGAGGGGCGCTGCACGGTGATCTGCACCTCGCCGCCGGTGATCGGCCGTGGCGAAGGGGATCTGCAGTTCGTGGAGCAGGTCGGCGCCGCGGCGGGGCGTGCCCGGCGGGCTTGCGGAACTTGCCGGCGGCGCGGCGGAACTGGCCGAAGAGGTCGCCCAACCCGCCGGGCGCCTCCTGCCCGAAACGCTCGCCGAGGAACTGGCTGAGGTCGATGTCTTCGGCGGTGAAGCCGCCCGGCCCGGCGCCGGCCCGCTGCCCGGGCGACCAGGTCCAGGTGTAGGCCCCTTGCGGCTCGCCGGCGCCCATCGTCTCGAAGGAACTGCCGTAGCGGTCGTACATCTCCCGCTTTTCGGGATTGTTCAGCACGTCGAAGGCGGCCTGCACCTGCTGGAACTTCTTCTTGGCCGTCTTGTCGTCGGGGTTCATGTCGGGGTGGTACTTCCGCGCCAGTTCGCGATAGGCCTTCTGAATGTCGGCCTGCGAGGCGTTTTTCGGCACCCCCAGAGACTTGTAATAGTCTTCAGCCATCGTCGCCGTTTTCGTCCTTTCCAGGACGCATGTCCGCCCGTGCAGTCGGCGTGTGCTATTGTAGGGATCGGAGCGGGGTTTTCAGCAAGCCGACCTCTGAGCCGCCGACAGGGGCCGCCGCAGTGCTAGGCATTGGTCGTCGCTGCGTGCGCACGATCGTGTGGATCGCCGACGCCGACGATTGCGTCCGGGAGCGATGCTCCGGCTATCGTTCAGCACACATGCGATGCCGACATCGCAGCATGTGTCTTCCGCGCAGCTCTGCCTCGTGCTGGCGTCTGGCTTGTTGCTCGTCGGCACTGGCCGAACGGCTGCTCGGCCGCCACCGGGCAGTTGGAGCTGACCGTCGTCGACAAGGACACCGGCAAGCCGGTCGCCTGCCGGATGCACCTGGTGGGGCCGAAGAAGAAGCCGCTTCAAGCCCGACAAGGTCCCCTTCTGGCACGACCATTTCGTCGTGCCGGGCAAGATCCTGCTGAAGCTGCCCGCTGGGCAACTAACGTTCGTCATCGAGCGCGGCCTGGAGTATCTCGACCAGACCGGCCACTTCACCATCAACAACTTCGCCGACGACTCGAAGCGGGTCGAACTGCGGCGGTTCATCGACATGGCGGCCGACGGCTGGTGGTCGGGCGACCTGGACGTCCGCCGCCCGGCGCGCGACATCGAGCTGCTGATGGCGGCCGACGACCTGCACGTGGCCGAAGTCATCACCTGGCGGAACGACAAGAGCCCGTGGGGCGGCCAACTGCCGAAGCAGCCGCTGGTGCGTTTCGACGGCAATCGCTACTACCACCTGCTGGCCGGCGCGCTCGGCGCGGCCGGGCACGGAACTGCTGCTGCTGAATCTGCCGGCGCCGCTGAAGCTGCCGGCGGCCGACGCCGAGTATCCGCCGATGATGAAGTATCTGCTCGGACGGCCGCGAGAAAGGGCGATCTCTGGGTCGACGCCAGCAAGCCCTTCTGGTGGGACTTGCCGATGCTGGTGGCGGCCGGCCAGATCGATTCGATCGAGATGGCCCACAGCCACATCTGCCGCGACACGACGATCAACGACGAGGCCGACGGAAAGCCGCGCGACCGCAAGCGCTATCCCGATCGTACAGGGCAACGCCGAGTGGTCGCAGGAAATCTATTTCCGCCTGCTGGAGTGCGGGCTGCGCATTCCGCCCACGGCCGGCAGCGGCTCGGGCGAGTCGCCCAACCCCGTGGGCTACAACCGCGTCGTACGTCCACGTCGACGGCGAGTTGACCTACGAGAAATGGTGGCAAGAGCTTCGCGCCGGCCAGGTGTTCGTCACCAACGGCCCGCTGCTGAAGCCGTCGGTCGAAGGCGAGCTGCCCGGCCACGTGTTTCAGGCCGACGCGGGCGCGAAGCTGGAGTTGGAAATCGGCCTGACGCTCTCCACCCGCGAGCCGATCAGCTATCTGGAGATCATCAAGGACGGCCACGTCGAGCACGAGATTCGCGTTCGACGAGTACGCCAAGAGCGGCAAGCTGCCGAAGCTCGCAGTTCGACCGCAGCGGCTGGTTCCTGATCCGCGCCGTGACCGACGTGCCGAAGACCTACCGCTTCGCCATGACCGGGCCGTACTACGTCGAGATCGGCTACCAGCGGCGGATCAGCAAGCAGCGCGGCCCAGTTCTTTCTCGATTGGGTCTACGAGCGGGCCAAGCAGATCAAGCTGGCCGATCCCGCAGCAGCAGCAGGAAGTGCTCCAATGGCACCGCCAGGCGCGCGATTTCTGGCAGGACCTGCTCTCGAAGGCCAACGCGGAGTGAACGGGCAATTTCGGGCGAGGTTGCGGCCCATTCTACGGGCAAGACCCAGCTTATGGTGGGGGATGGCGATGCAAGCTGGGCCGATGGCCCCATCGTCTGCCCCAAAACCGCCGCCGATACGGAAAATTTCCCTGCCCGGCGCTTGCAATTTCCTTATCATTAGCCCAGAATAGTGGGGGCGCTCGTAATGCTCCTCTTGCGATTCCCGGAGGCTTTCTCATGCCGGAAACGAACGAGTCTCGCCTCGACGTACAGGTCGGCAGCCGACACCTCGACGGCCGCCCCTACCATTTTCCTCCGCTCACTCAGGAGGACCGGATTCGCAAGATTTTCGGAGTGCCGGAGGAGTCGCCGCTTCCGCTGGTCCGCCATGAGACGCTGGCCGCCTACTTCGAGTACTTGATGGCCCATCTGTCGTTGCCCTTCGAGGCCCTCTATTGCCAGCAGGGCGGCGATATGCGGCAATTGATCTATTACGTTCACGTTACGGAACTGGTGGATCCCCGGCGCGGCCGCAATCACAGCCTCCACGGCCTGTTGTGCAAGGCGAAGAACCACAGGGACTTCTTGGAGTTGCCCTTGGCCGAGTTCGGCGTGCAGGAGGACAACCCGAATTGCCAGTTGATCGACGACTACGCCTACTGGTTCGTCAACTGTCGCTGAGATGGAAAAAGCCTCTTTCGCCGCCGGCTGCTTCTGGGGCGTGGAGGCCGCCTTCCGGCAAATCAAAGGCGTGCTTTCGACAACCGTGGGCTACTCGGGCGGCACGCTGGAAAACCCCACCTACGAAGACGTCTGCTCGCACGCCACCGGCCACGCCGAAACCGTGCTGGTCGAGTTCGATCCCGCGGTCGTCTCCTACGACCAACTGCTGGAGGCCTTCTGGAATTGCCACGACCCGACGCAGTTGAATCGCCAGGGGCCCGACGTGGGCACGCAGTATCGCTCGGCCATTTTCTATCACACGCCCGAACAGCAGGCGGCGGCGGAAGCCTCGAAGGATCGCCTCGCCCACAGCGGCAAGCACCGCCGGCCGATCGCCACCGAGATCGTCCCCGCCGCGACGTTCTACCGGGCCGAGGAGTATCACCAGCAATATCTGGAGAAGCGGGGCGAGGCAAGCTGCCACCTGTAGGGCCGTGCTTGCACGCACGCGGAAAGGTCAAGATGAATCAAAAGGGCAAGAATCTCGCGCGTATCGGCGTCCTGTTGCAACTTGGTCTGCTGATCGGTTTCGGGGTGACGCTCGTGGGCATGATGATGGACATTCAACGACATAGGCGCCGGCAAGCCAGTGGACCAGAGCGCCATGGCGGCAAGGATCAGCGTCGCGTTTTGCGCCACGGGCATCGGGTTGACTTTTGCGTTGATCGGGGCCGTTTTCATTCTGTTGGCGATTTTCTCGGCAAGATACCGAGCACCGTCGATTCTACAGCAACTTATGGGCGATTTCCGTTCTGTGGCTGATCGCGGTTCCCCCCGGGACCGTTTTGGGGATTTTGATGATGATCTACCTGGCCACCCACAGACGCGAGTTCTTGGAGGGACCGAAGGCGTAAGCCGTCGCATTTGCCCCCCGCGGGTCTGATTCGTATAATTCTGATGCCCCGGACCACTTGGAAGGGGAGCTAGTCCATGAAAATCGACGAGATTCTGACCGTCAAAGGCAACGCCGTCCACTCCATCTCGCCCGAGGCCACCTTGCAGGAAGTGGTGAACAGGCTGATCGAGAATCGCATCGGTGCGCTGGTGGTCTGTCGGCGGGACGCCGCCGGCAACGAGGAACTGGCGGGCATCATCACCGATCGCGACATCCTCTACGCCTCGCGCCACGGGCCGCCGGCCGCTGGACGAGGTGAAGGTGGCCGAGGTGATGACCACCGCGCTGGTGACCGGCACGCCCGACGACGAAGTGGAGCAGGTCATGGGCTTGATGACCAACCGGCGCATCCGCCACTTGCCGGTGCTGGTCGAAGGCCGCCTGGCGGGCATCATCTCCATCGGCGACGTGGTCAAGGCCCAGCACGACCGGCTGGCGATGGAGAACCGCTTCATGAAGGACTACATCACCGGCTGATGGCGTTCCAGCTTCGCCCGATCCACCTCGACGCCCAGGCCGTGCCCTTGCGGCACGGGGATCATGCCGTCGGCGATCTCGAAGGAATCGGCCAGCACCGTATCGCGGAGTTGGCCGGCGGCGATTTCGTTGGCGGTGGAGAAGGCGGCCGTGGCGGCCGCCAGGTGGAGCATGGCGGCCGTGGCGATTCCCACCGAGGCCCGGCCGCCCAAGCAGCGGGACCACGCCGGCCGCCGCGGCCACGGCGGCGCAGGCCCGGGCGGGCACGATCCCGCCCACCTGCTCCAGGTCGATCACCACGAAGGGGGCCGCGCTGCAGCGCACGGCGGTCAGCACGTCGGCCGGGCCGCGGATCGCCCGCCACGCCGCCAAGCGGAACGCTCGTCTGCCGGCCCAGCGCGGCCATCGCGTGGAGTTCCGGCGCGTTCAAGCGGATCGAGAAAGAATTGCAGTCCCTCGAACTCCAGTCCGGCGCAGAGGTCGCGGGCGGTTTCCGCGTCGAAGCGGCCCAGGCCGTCGAACCGCAGTTCGATCCGGTCGCCCACCATCTCGCGGATGGCCCTCAGGTTCTTGAGGTCTTCGTCGGGCCGGCCGCCGGTGACGATGGTTTGCGTGTGAAAACCTTGCTCGGCCAGTTCCCGCGAGACTTGGGCGACGGTCTTCGGGTGGCATCCGGCCAGCCGGACCGAGACGGGCACCCGCCGCCGATAATATCCGCCCAGCAGATTGCACAACGGCTGCCGCAACACGCGGCCCAGCAGGTCCCAGACGGCCATCTCGACCGCCGACCGCAACGGCGGCGGCGAGAGCGCCTCCAAGCGTGTGCAATTCCTCGATGTCGTAGACGCTTCGGCCGGCCAGCACGGCCAGCAGGGCCTCGCGCCGCGCGGCAAGCTCGCCCGGCCGCCAGCCCAAGCGACGATTCGCCCCAGCCCTCCAGTCCCGAGGCGGTCGTCACGCGCACCAGCAGGCGAGCGGGCCGGCGACGGCGATTCGCTTTGCCCCACGGCGACCAGAAAAAACTCCAAATCGTGAATTTTCATGAGTGCCTCCCAAGTGTAGGCGGCACACTCGCGTGTGCCGCAGCCCGCACACGGCGTGTGCGGACTACATTTTCGGCAAGGCAAACCGCAGTTGCTCTTGGCAGATCATCCGCGTTTTGCAGGGCAAGTGGAATTTGTTTATGCCTGCGATCCCGAGAGAAATATTATAGAACTGCAAAAGTGGAGATAGACGGAAACTGTACCGCTCGCGAGACCGAACCTCGCCTGGATCTGCGGTCCCGAATGATTCTCATCAGATCTAATTTTCCGCTCAAAGGAATTTGACGAGTTAGACCACTTCAGAAAACTCTTCCTGTCTTCAATTGAATCACTACTTCCCTCCAGCGGCAACCATCATATTTCATTGAACTCATGATCCTCTTCGAGCCTTGAAAATCAGTAAAAATATTCCCAAGCCGTGTAATCTGCCTGCTATCTATCCTTGGCAGTGGCCGGTGTTCCTTGATGAAACCTCAACTGCCAGCCTTTGGCAGTTTTCATCCAGATTGAACTTCTGTTCCCTATCTTCACTTCGTCGTTTACTGTTTCGCTAATGTAAGTAACGAGCACTACGTCTTCGGTAATCGGATGAGCTTTAAAGTGTTTTAGTGGCAGCCTGGCTTTGATTTCTTGCGGAAGCGCGTCTAATATATCTTTTCTCGCGTAAACGCGTCCCGATTGCCCAAGCTCGAAGAAGTCCAAGGACAATGTCCGTTCCATGTATTCCCTATTGAATCGCGTATTGGTTCGCCACATCGATTCTTCGAGTTCTCTGAGTCTCTTGAGATCTTCACTGCTTATTTCCATATAATGTCCATGCAGCGTTTTTGTGCTCGATCTGCCTTTTCCAACAATTTAGACACTTTTCTGTTCACTTCTTCGGAAAAAGCTTCAGCATTCGATCTGCTTGAGATGTCCTGAGCACATTCGAGAAGAAACTTCTCCTGCCAACTTCTCGTAATTCAACGTGTCTGATTTTCAATCGTAGTTCCTGATCAAAAATAATGAACAAGGAGATTAATCATGAGAATGAGAATCTTAACGCTTTCGGCAATTCTTCTGACGGTATTCAGTGGGACTTTTGCGCAGACAAAATGCGTCTGGCTCGACAGATTGGAGAACGGCGCCGTGGTACAGAGAATCGGCGTTTCGGTACAGCTCGTCAAGCTCTTCGCCCGCCCCGGAGGAAACTTCGACATTGACGGCGTCAGGATAACATACGACACGCTCTTGGCGGCTTCCGAAGAAGGCTCTGAGATACGGATAAAGGACAGCACCGGCGAAACGAGAATTCATGGCGGGAGGTTCAACGAGACGATGGACGAAGAAACGGAAAGGCATAACTACCTTATAGTCGAAAGCTCGGACAGCGGGAAGGAGACTAAGATTAATAAGATCAGAGTCGAATCGGTGGAAGCTGTGACCGTGTTACTGGCAATGATAGGCTCGAATGACATCGATAAAGACATCGACAGAATCGAATCGGCACTCGACAGAGGTGGAGTCCTTTTCGTCCGCGACTTCAAGAAAGATTCGCGGCTATGGATATATGTTAACTAGCCGAGACATTCTCTTATCAAGTGATGAGGAAGATTGACGGAAAGACCAACCCAATGGACTCCGGTAGGGACAGGCAGACCGTGACTCTTCTTAATCTCCCCTTTATCAATTTGCTTCCGTATTTTTTCTTAATAATCTTTTGTGGATATTGTCGAGCACATAGTATCTACGAATCATGGAAAAATAATGGATGAGAAAATCTTGAGCGATCTTGGACCATTATCCCTGTTAGCTGGCACATGGGAAGGCGTCAACGGAGAAGACACAGCTCCATCAGATGATCGGGGAACGGAAAAGAACAAATACAAGGAAAAGATGGTTTTCGAACCGGTCGGTCTGACTCAGAACCACGAACAGGCTCTTCATGGTTTGAGGTACCACACCAAGCCTGGCGGATCGGCGAACCCGACCCGTTCCACGATGAGGTTGGATACTGGCTTTGGGAGGCAAAAGCCAAACAGGTTATGAAATGCATCTTGATCCCCAGGGGCGTTTCGGTGATCGCCGCCGGCACGGTCGAGCCCGACGCAAGGCGATTCAAACTAGCCGCCCACGAGGGTTCTCCCACATTCGGAATCTGTTGCAATCCTTTCTTGTACGGCGAATTCAGAACAGTCAGCTTCGATCTTGAGATGACTTTCCACGGTGACGAAAGTTTCAGCTATGACAAGATAACCATGATCCAAATCAAAGGACAGAACGCTCTGTTTGAACATAGAGACCGGAATACGCTGAAACGGGTCGCGCCATAACAGGCTGCTCCTGGAGAAACTTCGCCCGGGTTGAAGATTTCTGCTCCCCTTTTAGAAAATGCTCTTGCACTGATGGCAATCAGGAATTCCGGTGCTTTGCAGCACACCCGACGGATTGCCGCAGGACAGAGTCTATCCCACCGCCGCCTCTGTTCCGCGGCCCGCCAGCGCCTCGCCGGTGAGTCGAAGTATTCTCCAGTCGCTGAGGCACACGGCGCCCATCCTTTCATAGAATCTTATCGCTGGCTCGTTCCAGTCAAGCACCGCCCATTCGAGCCTGCCGCATTTGCGTTCGACAGCGAGTCGTGCGAGATATGTGAATAGTGCCGTGCCAACCCCTTTCTTTCGAAACTTCGGAAGGACAAATAGATCTTCGAGATAAATACCGGGCTTTCCGAGAAAAGTCGAGAAGTTGTGGAAGAAAAGAGCGAAGCCGGCGGGCTCGTTGCCGTAATTAGCGATTACAACTTCAGCATATTTTTTCGAACCGAACAGTGTTTCGCGCAATCCTTCTTCTGTCGCGACAACTTGATGCGACAAGTGTTCGTATTCCGCAATTCCCTTGATAAATGAGAGGATGATTGGAACGTCGGCTTCTGTTGCCGGGCTGATGTTTATGGTTGTGTCAGTCATGTTCATTAAACCAAGAATTATCATCAAAAAATAGCACACGGATGACACAGAAAGAACAGATTTTCACCGATTATTCTGTTTCGATCACTCGAATCTGAGCGAATACCTGTCATTCGTGCATTCAGTTTGCTCGCTTCCAGGATCCATTTTTTGGATCTGGGACCGGGGTAGCGGCTGAGTTTGGATTCTCCCGCAGATTTCGCAGACTTCGTCGTGAGCGTTCGACTGAGGCTCACGCCGAAGGCTCAGTCGAACGATGATCGCTGAAGACATGTCTGCGAAAATCTGCGCGATCAGCGGGAAACAAATATCTTGTGGCAGCTCGAAAATCGAAATTGAGCGACTACCAGGACCGGCACAGAGTTGAAATTTAGACTTTCGTTGAATAATATTTTGTAGTTATCAAAGGAAAATATCATGGCAAAAACAAGAGTCAGTTGGTTGGAATATTTTATGTCAATTGCGGATCAAGTTGCTACGCGCAGCACGTGTGACCGCAAGAATGTCGGAGCAGTCATCGTGCGCGATAGAGTCATTCTTTCAACGGGATACAATGGGAGTCTCCGCGGCGCACCCCACTGCAACGACGTAGGACACGACATGGACAATGGCCACTGCGTCCGCACGGTGCATGCTGAGGCAAATGCCGTCGCACAGGCAGCAAAGAATGGCGTGAACATCAACAAATCGGAAATCTACGTCACCGCATCACCGTGCTTGAGTTGTTTCAAACTTATCGCGAATTGCGGTATAACTACCATTTACTACAAGGAGTTCTACCGCGACGAACGGATTAACAGGTACGCAAAAGAGGCGGGAGTCAAATTAGTGTACATGGGAAGCGAAACGCGAGGCGGAGACTGAGGATAGGAAGTCCGCCGAGGGGCGGACTCTGGATCTAGCGATAAGCTGTCGAATAGATCGCAATCTAATCCATTTGCTTCTGCGAGCCTTTCTCTTTCATCATCATCTTGTTTTTCATCATCGTCGAATCCTTTTTTGAAGATCTCATCTTCATGCTCTTCGAAGACTTCTTCGTCCTCATTCCCTTCATCGATGATTTCTTTTTACTTTTGCTCATCATCATCGAAGTGTCCGATTTCGTCATCGCAGGTTTCATCTGCTTCATCTCCTGTGCGAGTGCCGTCCCGGCCATCATGAAGAGTGCAGCCAGGATCGACGCGGCTATCTTTTTCATTCTATTTCTCCTATTGGTTTAATTGTTGGTGTATGAAATAGTCCAAGGTTTCCTACGAACTGGTCAAATGTCCTTCTGAAGGAGCCCCGCTTTGCAGGACTCAGTAGGACAAACTGGACTTTTTGGACAACATGTCCATTGCTAATTTCCTTTTGCACTATCGGGCACGAATATAAGTGCCGCCGAGTTCATGCAATACCGTTTCCCTGTCGGCGGCGGACCATCGTCGAAGACATGCCCGAGATGGCTTCCGCTCCTGTCTAGGACTTCAATTCGCGGCTCGCCGGGGAAACTATAATCCCACCGAAGAACGACTGCGCCCGAATTGATCGGAGCCCAGAAACTTGGCCAGCCGGTTCCAGAATCAAACTTCTGCTCGGACCGAAACACAGGCTCTCTCGTAGCGGCGCTGAGATATGTCCCCTTCCTAAACTGATGGTCGAGCGCCCCACTGAAAGGAGCTTCTGTGCCGGCCTCGCGAAGAATGTAGTATTGCATCGGAGTTAGTATGCTCTTCCACTCGGCATCGGTTTTAAACTTCGTGCTGTCGAATGCCCCGGAGACGATCTTTCCACCACCTGCAGTCGGGCCCGCTGCGGCTGCGTGCGGATGCCGGAACATTACAATTCCAAGTGCAATAAGGACTACCACAAGCGATGCGGATGTCAAATTCTTCTTCATTGATTATCTCCTCTCTCTCATCCAAATGTAAAAGCGAAAGCTTCGATTCCTGGCGTCTCAAACTGAAGCAGCAGAATATGCTGGCCGACTCTTCCCTTGAGATCTATCAGATCGTAAAGTCTATCTGCGTTCACCGTAATCTCTCCGTTGTCCACATCGGCTCCGGCATTCGAACCGTCAACCGGTTTCCCATCCAAAAAGACTTTCACTTTTGCCATCGATCCTGCGTTTCCGGGCCGAAGGACGAGGAACACTTTGCCTGCGTAAAACTTGTAATTCAACGCCGCATCTTTTCCCGCAACGGCATATTCTTTCTTAATGTCCCAATCTCCGCCGAAGCTGAAGGAATCCTGGTGCAGATTATCTGGCAGAGTAAATATTCTCTCGCCGGTTCCTGTGCTGCCTCCATCATAATAGTATTCCATTCGTTCGGCACCGAGATAAGTCTCTGGCGATTGCTCACCGTTGGGAGTCTGGTCAGGTAAATCGTCAGTTGTACCGGAAAGCGTCTGACCGGTTTCCTTCAAGAGCTCCCTTATTGCCATTTCCATCTGGTCATACTCGCCCTCGCCAAAATGTGTCCTCCGAATATTCCCGTTTGCATCGATGAGGTACTCAGCGGGCCAGTATTCATTGTTATAATTATTCCATGTTTTGTAATTGTCGTCCTGCGCAACGGGGTAATTAATGTTGTACATCTTCACCGCTTTGAGAACGTTTTCCGCGTTATGCTCAAATTGAAATTCAGGCGTATGAACACCGACGACGACAAAGCCTTCGTCTTTGTATTTGTCGTACCATGACGTTACATGCAGCAGAGTGCGGATGCAATTGATACATGTGTACGTCCAGAAATCCACAAGGACGACTTTTCCCCTCAGATCTTTTACGGACAGGGGCGAATTTGTATTCAGCCAGTTTGTGACGCCGACAAAATCAGGAGCGGGAGTGTTTGCATTGAAATAGGAGGTCTTCTGACTTACCGGGATAACCTCTGCCGACTTCATCCCTTTTAGAATTTCAAGTTGTGTGGTTACTGCATTGTTGCTTTCGAAGCCGGCGAGACTCGCGCCGAATTGCGGGAAGGCATCCAATAGTTTCGTCTCCAGCAGCCTGTCATAATTAGTATAAACCGCAACCGCCCCGAGAATCATGATGACTCCGAATACTTGTTGTATCCTCCCAGTGTACCGTGACAGGAAGCGAGTTCTCGTGACTACCTGTCTGCCGCCATAAGCAAAAATGAAAAGCGGTATCCCCACGCCCGCAACATAGGCTATCGTAACGAGGACAACACTGAATGTGACTCTCCCGGTCGCCGCGAGTGTAGCGATCGCGGCAAGGATGGGACCTGCGCATGGCGACCAAACAATTCCGAGCGATATTCCCGTGATGAAACCCGCAAGGAACCCGCTACCTTGTTTCGATCTTTGTCCGAACATACTACTGAGCCTGCTGATCCAACCTTCTAAGATTCTCGACAAAAACGGGATTGCCATCGTAAGCCCCAGTATTCCGATGATCACAATTGCCACAATCCGTAGGGTGTTCGGATCGAACTGGACCACCTTTACCAAGTACGAAATCGACAACGTGAAGAATGCAAAGCTCAATCCGATACCGAGCGTGATGCCAAGCGGCCTTCGATGACCCTCACCTGCAACGGATGACGACAGAACGATGGGTAAAATAGGCCAGATGCATGGCGCGAGAATTGTTACAAGTCCGGCGAGAAATGCAAATCCAAGTAGTGTAATCATTGTTTAGTCTTCCCTTTTGTGCTTCTGTGTAACTGAACCAATCTGTCAACTGCAAAAGATTTGACGTGGAAGATAACAAAACCTTACACGCTCTTGTTCCCCCAAGGAATTGAGTTAGATTTCTAGAAGATCAAATGTGAAAGGTGATTGGGACCCGGTCTACGATCATTTGAGATAAGCAGCACCCCTGAAGACATGCCTCTCTTACGACAAATTGAGCCCTTCCCGCATCTTCCGTTTTTCTTCTTCAGTCAGTCTTTCTGCGAGCACCAGCCTTCTTGCTTCCCTAGAAATGATCTTTGTCTGCTCTAAGAACCTCCTGCAAAACTCGCAAACAATCAGATGCACAATTAACTGGAACTTCTCGCGAAAAGTCAGTACGTGCTCCTCCCTTTTGGAGATCAAGAAAGTCGCCTGTGTGCAGGGTATAATTTCCATTTTAATTCTCAAGCTCGTATCCAGTTCTTTTCAATGCATTGTCTCAGCATGAGCTTCGCTCTGTGCATAATCACCCAATAATTAGACGGAGAAACCGACAATCTCTTACAAATCTCCTCAAACTCCAATTCCTCCAGGTACTTCAGCGAAAAAACAGCGCGGCATTGCGCAGTGAGTCGTGAAAGACATCGCTGAAGTGTGTCGTGGAACTCCTTGGAGTGATATTCCTCAGTGCCGCTTCCGCTCCAGTTTACTGGTCCTGCTGACTCTTTCCATTCACCTTCGGCGTCGAAGTAATTATCGAGGTCGAACGACTCCCCCGCTTCTGAGAATGAAACCGTTCTATCCGTCACGCTCTTGCGATAGTGGTCGATAATCTTGTTCTTAAGAATGGAGAAGAGCCATGTTTTCTCTGAGCTTTCTCCTCTGAAAGACTCGATGTTTTGAAGAGCAGAGAGGAATGTATCCTGAACCACGTCTCTTGCGATTTCCCTATCGCTCACCCGCACAATCGCGTAGTTGAACAGGGAATCGGCATACTTTTCAATCCAGTCCGAAGGGGCGGGTTTTTCGTTATGAGACATGGACCACGATAAGATAATCAGGGGATTGCCGCAAGTGAATGGTCCTCTTCATTCCGCTGACCTTCACGCTGCCGGCTTCATCTCGTACGACATTGCCTTGAGCCACATGATTCGCTTGCTTATCGGAGGGTGACTGGCAAACAAATCTGCGGCACGTCCTTCCCTAGCGTTCATTTTTCTTCCAAGCGGATCAACGATGCACAAGTGAGCCGCTCCGCGTTTGATCGATTCAGTCGGAGCGGAAGCATCGTCTAATTTCTGCAGAGCACTTGCCAATGCCAAAGGATTCCGTGTCAATTCGGCGCCCGAGGCATCCGCGAAATATTCGCGTTTGCGGGAAACTGCCATAGCCATGATCTGACTGAGCAATGGCGCGAGGATGATCCCGATAAGCCACAGCACGATCAAGACCAGCGCGATTGCTCCACCCGCACTTCCGCCGGCAGTCCGAGAACGGCGTCGACCGCCGCCCCAGAACATTCCGCGTCCTGCCCAATCGGAGAGCAGCAAGACCGCTCCTATCATTGCCGCAATTACCGTCATCAACCGGGTGTCGTAGTTGCGAATATGACTCATCTCGTGGGCAATGACTCCTTGCAGCTCATCCCGGTTCAACGAATCAAGAAGTCCTTGCGTGACGGCGATTGCACTGTTCTCAGGATTCTTGCCAGTTGCAAATGCATTCGGATCCGGATCGGGCACGACGAACACCTGCGGCTTCGGCAAGCCGGCGGCAATGCTCATCTCCTCTACGACATTCATAAGTTGCTTCTGTTCCGGAATGCTCGGGTCTGCAGGGACAGCATGAGTCGAGCTCAAGACGGCGCTGGCACCACCCTGAAGACTCCATATAGCTGAGAACGATCCAAAGCAAACGGCGATTAGAGTACCGATGGGGAAAAAGAAGTTCCCCTCGATTGTTCCAAGATAAAAGGCATCGAAGCCGAAGCCGATAAAGCCCAGGAACAGGATAAAACCAATCATCAGGGCGAGCGTGACACGCTTGTTATGCGCCTGCTGGTCGTAAATATTTCTATAGTCTTGCACGACATTTTCTCCGAAAAAAGAAAAGTGACCGAGACCCTTCCCTTTGATGTGAAGGCGGGCAGGGGCCTGCTCTTAGGCTTGCTTTCTCAACGACAGATCGACTTTCGGAGCCTCGCGCTCAGCGGCTTCCTTTAACTCAAAGAGTTCTGCCGGGGTAAAATTAAACATCGATGCGATAATGCTTCCCGGAAAAACCTGTTGTGATATGTTGAACTTGGTAGCGATGTCGTTGTAGAATTGCCTGGCAAAAGAAACCTTGTTTTCCGTGCTGGTCAACTCCTCCTGGAGCTGCTTTACGTTCTCGTTCGCCTTCAAGTTCGGATAGTTCTCCACGAGGGCAAATAATTTGTTCAATGCGCCCGAAAGTATGTCTTCTTTTCCCGCCGAATCGGCAATTCCCTTTGCGGAGACAGCGGCATTACGGGCTTCGATGACTTTCTGGAGCGTGTCCTGCTCGAATTCCATTTCTCCCTTGACTGTCTGTACTAAATTCGGAATCAAGTCGTGTCTTCGCTTTAACTGAACGTCGATCTGCTTCCAGCCGTTGGCGACCTGATTACGGAGCGTAACGAGCCCATTGTATTTTGCGACGGCCCACAAGAGAACAAGAATTACAAGGGCAACAAGAATATAGACAACAAACATCTAAAGCCTCCTTTCACAAATGTGTTCCGATAAAGTAAAACTAAACAAGTCGCAATGCAAGCAGCATATGAGCCAAGTCCACTGACACTATTTCTTTAGCCACTCGTCCAGACGTCTCTTAAATTCAACCCCTCCAATTTTTTGCCTTCCAAAATCTCCCGACTTTATTCTTTGCCTGAGAGCCTCATAAAGAGTGATCGCACATGCCACCGATACATTTAGACTCTGTACCATTCCAGACATCGGTATTTGAAAATGGACGTCGGCGGAAGAGGCAGCTTCTTCTGATACCCCGCGGTGCTCATTGCCGAAGACCAAGGCGATTTTTCTTCGCAGATCCAAATCAAAAAGGGAGACCGATCTAGCATCAACTACGCTTGCGGCTACAAGAAAGCCGTCCGCTCTCAGGGCCCCATAACAATCCGGCACGGACTTGAATTTCTCGCTCTCAACCCATTTGTAAGCGCTCGCCGAACTCTTCTTTCCGATCTTCGGAAATTTTTCTTCTGTGTAGAGAAGATTCGCATGCCTGACCCCCACGGCATCGCACGTTCTCAGGATCGCGCTCACATTATGTGGATCGTGAATGTTTTCAAGCACTATGGTCAGATCAGGCTGAGTGTGTTTTAGTGCCGAAGACAGCCTGTCGAGACGCCGGGGTGTTCTCATTCTCTGTAAACCTCTAACAATATAACCGCCGCGACGACAAAAATTCCGCCGGCAATCTGCGTCGCTTGAAGCGTTTCTCCCAAGAACACAAATGCGGTCACGATTGCTACCACCGGTTCTAACGTAGAAACGACAATAGCGGTGGACGATCTAAGCTTCTTTAAGCCTCGGAAGTAAAAAATGTAGGGAAGAAGCGCAGAAGTAAAAGAGAAAATGAATAGCGTCACCGCTATGCTCACGCCGGGAAATTTTATTCCCGGATTGACAAATGCATCCAAAGCAATCCAGAAAATACTTGCGCTCGCAATGGTGTAAGTCAACACAGTCCAAACAGAATAGTGTTTATTTGCAACTTTTGCATATATGTTGAAAAATGCGAAACAAAATGCTGACAACGAACCGAGAAAGAATCCTAAGAAAGTTATTCTCACATTATGGTTTATTAAACCGAGCATAATGGCACAGCCGGTGAATGACAGAATAATTGCGGTTGCTTTGATTCCGCTGATTTTTTCCTGCTTCGCTGCAACCATGTAGAGTGCCACAATAACTGGAGCGGTATACTGCAACAATATGGCGATTGCGACGCTCGTCTCTTTGATTGCGGCATAATATGTATAGTTCGACCCAGCCACGCCGATTATTCCAAGCAAGGCGAAATCCTTCAGGTCAACCAGTTTCACCTTCAGCATTTGTGGTCGGGTAGAAAGAAGAAAAACAAGCAAGACCACGGTTGCTATGATGACTCTTGATTCCACCACAAGGAGGGGAGACATGCTTTGTCGGAAGAAAAACTTTGCTACAGTCGCGGAGGTGCCCCACAACAGAGCGGCAACAAATATACTTAAATAACCGGAAAGACGATTCCTAGTGCCCGGATCGGTCAATTCTTAGTTGAAAATCACTTCGAACTTTGTCCCCACTTCACAACTTCAATCCTCACTTTTGTCGTACCGTCTTGAATCATTCCAATTTCCCTCGCGGCGGCTTCGGACAAATCGATAATCCTCGATTTGTCAAATGGTCCACGATCATTAACGGTAACAGTGACATCCTTGCCATTACTCAAGTTAGTCACCCGGAGAACTGTTCCAAACGGGAATTCACGGTGAGCAGCCGTCAGTGCATTCTTGTCAAATATCTCCCCGCTCGCTGTTTTCTTCTTGTCGAAGTCGGTCGAATAGTAGGAGGCCATTCCCTCGACCGTCAGGAGAGCCCCGCTCGAGGCGCCCGAATGGGCGGCTGGTCGCGGAACGTTTCTGGCAGACGTACCGCTTTCTCCACTGTTATTCGTAAATCGCGCAGCAGCAGAGCAACCCACCAGATAAAACGCCGCTGAAAGGACGACAAGAACTCTGGCTCTGTTCAAACTAGATCCTGCCTTCCTTGTTTCCTCAGGATATCAACCACTTCTTTGACACTCTGCGACTTGCCCTTTCTACAGATCAAGATTGAATCTTTGGTTTCCACGACAATTAGGTCTTCAGCTTCGACGAGCGTCACAATCTTACCTTCAGCCCAAACAAGGTTGTTCCTGCTTCGAACGCTTACAACATCGCCCTTGAAAGCATTGCCGTTGCTGTCCACGTCGCTTAGACTATATACTTCGTCCCAAGAGCCAATGTCGCTCCAGGCAAAATTGCTGGGGATTGTCAACACATTTTCAGACTTCTCCATGACGGCATAGTCGATCGAGATAGAATCTACGCTGGAATAAAAGTCCTTTAGTGCACCAGAGAATTTTGTTTTCCCGAAACTCTCTCGCAGCAGATCATGAAAATCCGAAAAATGCTCCAGATTCTTTTTTAGCTCCTCGATAATTACATCGACCCGCCAGATGAACATTCCACTGTTCCAGAGGTAGTCACCGCTTTCCAGGTACTTTACCGCGGTATCATGGTCTGGTTTCTCTTTAAACGTTATTACCCTGTGCCCGCCATGGGATGTGATGTCTGTATTGTCTTCGTTCTTGTTGAATTGAATGTAGCCATAACCGGTTTCAGGATACGCCGGAATGATACCGATCGTGACGAGTGCCCTGTGTTTTTCCGCCAGCCGGATTGCCTCCTTGATTTGATTGACAAAATTCTCCTCCTGAGAAACCAAATGGTCTGCGGGAAGAACAACCATGACTGCGTCATCTGTAATCGATGCGATCACGGAAGCCGCGACCGCAATGCAAGGTCCCGTACTTCGTCCGACGGGCTCAGCGATGATGTTCCGCTCTGGAATTTGAGGAATTTGTCGGGCTGCCGTCGAGCGATGCAGTTGATTTGTAATGACAAATATGTTTTGTGGTGGAACAACTTTCGAGATCCTATCAAAAGCACGCTGGTACAGTGTCCTCTCACCAAACATGCGCTGGAACTGTTTCGGAGTCGCTTCCCTGCTCGTTGGCCAAACCCTTGAGCCAACTCCTCCAGCCATTATCACCGCAAAGACTTTCATTTCCAGTTCAGTCTCCGAGGGAATTGTTTTTATACAACCGGGGCACGCGGCTGCTGATCATGCACAGAACTTCGTACGGGATTGTTCCCAACTGCGCGGCTATGTCCCATGCCGTGATCTCTCGATCACCGCTCCTCCCGATGAGAGTTACTTCATCTCCCGGCTGAATATCGGGATCATTCCCCACATCGACCATCAAGTGATCCATGGTTATTGTGCCGGCTACGGGATATTCTTTTTCTCTTATGAGAACAGACGCCTTTCCTGTCAGAAGCCTCGTGAACCCGTCTCCGTAGCCTATCGGTATTACAGCGATGCGAGCCGGCCCTTTGGTAAAATATCTTCTTCCGTAGCTCACGCTCATTCCCGTTTTGAAATCTCGTACTTGAACCACGTTCGATTTCAAGACGAGGGCAGGTCTTATGTCAACAGATTCCGTCGTCTCAAGAGAAGGATAGTAGCCATATGTTGTTATGCCGGGTCTGACCATATCAAAGTAGCTATCGGGCATATCGAGGACGGCTCCGCTATTAGCGATGTGAAAAATGCATTCCAGCCCTAGATCCTTCACCGCAGATACGATGTTTCTAAAAGCCAATAGTTGGCGACGGGCGAATTCCTTGTTGGATTCATCCGATGTGGCAAAATGTGAATAAATGCCTACAATCGAGAGCGACTCAAGTTTCGCAATTGCCCCAATCGCTTCCATGGCGAATTCGGGAAAGAATCCTATCCTTCCCATGCCGGTATCGATTTTGATCTGGACTCTCGCCTTCTTGCCTCCAGCTTTTGCAACGGAGTTCAACGCATGGGCAATTTCCATCGAAGTTATGGTCGGTTCCAAATCATATCGAATATACGATTCAAGCGGCTGATTCAAGTCATCGGCTTCAAATGGCGGTGAGAAAACTAAGATTGGCGCATCTGTGTGCTTGCGTAGCTCGATTCCTTCTTCCGGCAACGCAACTCCGACATAGCTTGCGCCTGCCTCGAGAACTGCCTTCGATGCCTGGACAATGCCGTGTCCGTAGGCATTTGCTTTCATCACCCCAAGGATGCGCGCATTCCCCACTTTGCGCGCAATTTGTTTGACGTTGTATTGAATTGCTGAAAGATCAACTTCAGCCCGCGTTGCTCTCATTTAAAAATATAATGAGGTTAGAAAGATTTTTCAAAGGTATTCGGTGCTTGATTTCACAATTGCAGTTGGGTATAATCTTTTCGAGTAAGGGAAATGTTTTCTGATTAATCTTCAGGGAGATGGATTATGAAAACTCTAACACTGTTTGCGATGGTGCTAATTGCTATCCCGCCGTCAATGATAGACGCACAGGAAATGAAACCTGATTGGTCGATAAATCTTCATGCCTCACCGTACCTTTTTGAAGGACAAATCGAGATAAATGACGGCAGTTGGGTACACAACTATTCCTTTGATACCTTCATAGGCGTCGACTTGACAAGAAGATTAGGTGAGGTTTTTGATGCTTCAATTTCTTTTGGCTACACGAAAGCAAGGGCAGACGTTGCACCAACAGTGGCGTTTCAGTCCGCAGAGTCGTCAATACCCCTGAACTCCTTTCTCACTGAATCGTACAACTCGTGTTTGAAACTCAGTTTTTTGCCAGCTAGTTCCGGCATCTTTCATCCGTTTATTTCCACAGGCTTCGGTTTAGCTTATTTTACTCATGAAAGTAAAATGGCAATTCTCACATTTCCAGTGACTGCTAGCTACGTCACACAGCACACTTTCGTACCATTCATACCGGCTGAAGCGGGAATGCTTTTCGATATTTATCAAATTGGCAATTTCAGATTGGGTTTTGATGCAAGTGTTCTAGCAATGTTCAGCTTACGAAAAAATGTTTACCTCGATAATGCAGGAATGATGACTCAGCCGATTTCGATGGGTATTATTACTGGAGTTTCAGTCGGCTGGTAAACGGAAGCCTGTCAGGACAAGAAGGAATCACGACAAGGTTTTCACTCATCGCTCTCTTACTTCACCGCTTTTAACGCGGCTCGCACCAACTCTTCGACTGATTTGGCCGCCGACAAGTCGCCCTTCAAGGCTTCCCTGATCGCACGCTCGCTTTGTATCCGTGAGTAACCGAGCGCAAGTAGAGCGTCCACGGCATCGGACCGAATCTCTTCTTTTCCTTCAAGTGCGTCATGGACGAGACCCACATCTAGCTTCAATATTTTGTCGCGGAGTTCGAGCACGACTCGCTCAGCAGTCTTCTTCCCTATTCCGGGAATTGACATGAGAGCCTGCAGATTGGAGTTTGCAATGAAACCAAACACGTCAGCCACATTCGCCGAAGAAAGCAAACTCAACGCGGTCCGCGGTCCGATCCCGCTCACACTTGTTAAAAGTTTGAATAACTTTCTCTCGTCTTCAGTTGCAAATCCATATAACTGAAGGTCTTCCTCACGAACGACAAGCATTGTGTAAAGTGATACTTCACTGTTCTCTTTTCCGACCCGTTCGTAAGTCGACAACGGAACGTTAACTTCGTAAGCGAGTCCATTCACCTCGACGACCAGCATCGTGGGATTTTTCACGACGAGACGACCAGTTATCCTGTATATCATGCGGGTCCGTCTCCGCCGTTACCAGCAACAACAAGGTGTTTATTTTTTGCGACGAATTCTTTCCAGCTCTTGGAGGCCCTTGCGCCCTGTCCTTGATTTTGTGCGTGACAAATCGCGACTGCACACGCATCTGCTTCGTCTTCGCGAATCTTCTTTCGATCATCAAGATGGAGAAGATTCTTCACCATGTACTTCACCTGATTCTTTGATGCATTGCCGTTCCCCGTCACGGCCTGCTTGATTTTTCGCGGCGAATATTCCACGACTTCAATTTTTGTCAAAGCAGCCGCCAACACTGCTGCACTCCGTGCGTATCCTAATTTGTAGGCACTTTGCGCATTTTTTCCGTAGAAACCCGCTTCGACTGCCACTGAACGAACTTCAAACCTCTCGAACAACGTCTCAAGCTCTTCGAAGATCCTGACAAGTTTATCCGGCATCGATCTCAGATCTGTCAGAGTGATCGTTCCATATTCCATGACTTCACTCTTGTTCTTTTCGATCTTCAAAACTGCATAACCCGTCTTGCGAGAGCCAGGATCTATGCCGAGAATAATCACCTATCCGCCTCAGGCGGATTGGTTGAGCTGTGCCATGACGCTGTCGTCAATGTCGAAATTCGCGTATACGTTTTGGACATCTTCGTGCTCTTCGAGGCCTTCCATCAATCTTAGAACTTGCTCAGCTTCCTTTCCTTCGACATGAACAGTGTTCTGGGGGTGCATTTGCAGGGAAGCATTGCCGATTGGAATTCCTTTATCTTCGATGGCTTTCTTTACAGCATCGAAGGTATCTGAAGCGGTGGTGATGTCGTAATATTCATCTTCTGCTTTCATGTCGTCGGCGCCGGCTTCGAGGATAATTCCAAGCAGATCGTCCTCTTTCACTCCCGATTTAGGCACTTCGATGCTTCCCTTTCTCTGGAACATCCGTGCCACAGATCCAGCACCAGCCAGTTTGCCGTTGTTCCGATCAAGAAGATGTCGTATCTCAGCCACGGTGCGATTCTTGTTGTCCGTTACCAGTTCGATCATCAATGCAACTCCCCCTGGTCCGTATGCTTCGTAAATCATTTCTTCATAGACCGTGCCGGGAAGTTCGCCTGTACCACGTTGCACTGCACGCTTGATGTTGTCTGCAGGCATATTGGCGTCCTTGGCATTCTGAACAGCCAGCCGCAACCGCGGGTTGCCGTTTATGTCGCCGCCGCCGTTTCTTGCCGCAATGGTTATTTCCTTGATGATGCGGCTGAATAACTTTCCGCGCTGTGCGTCAGTTCCAGCTTTCTTATGCTTGATTTTTGCCCATTTGTTGTGACCGGACATAGGTTCAACCTCCCAAACTCTTGTCTGAGTTTTTGAAATCTTTTAATTGCAATTGATAAGATACGTTGCCCGCAAAGTGATTTTCATCCACCGAATAAACTACGTCCAACATGGTGCCGGGTTTTATTGTGGTTTCACCGTTTCTAAATTTTATTGCGTCAAATGTGACCCCGCCTGCCTTCAATTTCATCTTGAGATGGGAATTGCCAACAATTCGCGAGTCGGATAATTGTACATCCAGCGTTCGAAAAACAGGCTTGGTGTTGTGTGGACCGAAAGGTTCGAACATCCTCAAGGTCTTCATGAAGTCCCCATTCACTTCCGCCAGGTCAAGATCGGCATCGATCGAAATGATCGGTGTCTTCATCTCTTCAGTTATCGTTTCGGACACCACACGTTCAAACAGTTCTGAAAACTTTTGAAGATTGTCAGGAGCGAGTGCAAGCCCCGCCGCGAACTTGTGGCCGCCAAATTGCAGAAGTGTGTCTGAACACTCGCGTATTGCGGCAAAGATATCATATCCCACGACACTTCTTGCGCTGCCACGAATAACTCCGTCCACGGTTGCAAGCATCAACGTCGGCTTATAGAATGTTTCGACGATTCTCGATGCGACAATTCCGAGGACGCCGGGATGCCATGAATCTTTGTGAAGAACCAGAGAGTTCTTTGAGGTCATCGTCAGTGCAATGTCTTTGGCTTCAATGAAAGTCTGCTCATCAAGTTTTCTTCTATGCGAGTTCTCCTCTTCGAGCACCTGAGCGAATTCTTCGGCAACATCATCGTTGTCTGTGATCAACAACTCAACTGCTCTTTTCGCGTCGCCAAGTCTCCCGACAGCATTTATCCTTGGTGCAATATTGAACGAGACTTGCCCCGTTGTCAACTTCCTATGGTCAACGTGGGAACTTTGAAAGAGCGCCTTTATTCCAGCACGCGGGTGACGAGAAATTGCAGCAAACCCCGCACGAACGAAGATCCGATTCTCTCCAACCAATGGGACGACGTCGGCCGCCGCCGCAATCGAAACAAGATCGATGTACTCGTCGGGAAGATCTGCCTTATCCAGATTTGCGGAGATTGCCTTCGCAAACTTGTATGCGACGCCGCAGCCCGACAGAAACTTAAACGGGTAAGTGGAGCCAGGCTTGATAGGATCCAAAACCGCCACAGCAGCGGGGCACACCTCGACTTCGTGGTGGTCACAGACGATTGTTTCAATTCCTTTCGAGGATGCAAGCGCTATTTCTTTGTTTGCCGAAACTCCGCAATCCACACTTATGAGCAGCGTGAAACCGTTCTTCTCAGCGAACTCGATACCCGTAGTACTGATACCGTACCCTTCTTTCAATCGATCCGGCAAGTAGTAGTCGACATCCGCACCCAACTTCCGGAAAAACATATAGAGCAGCGCTGCTCCTGTCGTTCCATCAACGTCGTAGTCTCCATAGATAAGGATTTTCTCGTTGCGTTCCAGCGCTTTGAATACACGGCTTACCGCCGACTCCATGCCCTCCATCAGAAACGGATCGTGTTGATCCTGAAGGCTCGAATTAAAGAAGGATTCAATTTTTTCAGTGGAATCAAGTCCACGCTGGACAAGAAGCCGAGCGATGACCGGCTTCACCTTGAGCTGTTCAGCAAGGTCACTTACCAGTTTAGAATCTCCTTGATCTGACAACTTCCATTTACGAACCATCATGCCAATGTCCAGCGGGCTGAGTCCATTTTCGAGCCGTTCCTTCTTCCCACGCCTTGCGTGGAAAAGCTCGTCATGGAAGCTCTGTTTCGAGTTCTTCGTTGACGAGAAGTGTAGGAATACATGGTATCCTGCCGGGTTGCGGTGACCGGTAGAGCTTTGGTAGAACAAAACACGGAGTGAGCCGATAAGCCGAATTCTGTCTTCCTCGACGAAATCGAGGGAGGCAACCATTTATCTAAGCGACCTACCCGGGAGTCCAATCCCGCGAACGGGATCTTCGACGAGACTGGCTGCCTCGCGTCCCGAACGGATAGGTATCCGCCCGAGAACTCCTCCCTTACTTGGTCTTGCTCCGCAGGGGGTTTGTCGTACACCCCGATGTCACCATCGAGTACGGTAGGCTCTTGCCCTGCCTTTTCACCCTTACCCCGTGTGATGTTTAATCCGAGTGAAAATTCTTTCTCGCAAAATGAATTCATCACACGAGGCGGTATATTTTCTGTGGCACTTTCCGTCGGGTCGCCCCGCCTCCGTTGCCTTCCGAAACAAAATCGGGAAACATCGGAGCCTGCTGCCATGTGGAGTTCGGACTTTCCTCTCCGATTCAATGCAATTGAATCGGAGCGATTGCCTGGCTCACTCCTCAACAAGTTTCGCTCCTCTTTTTGACAGTCTGTCTGCCACCTTGTTTGATTCTCTCGGAACATGAACGATCCTGAACTTCAAGCGGGACCCTTTGAGTCTCTTGTGTGCTTCCTTAACAAAAGTTCGTATGTCGGAATTCTTGATTTTGAAAAGCCCGCTCATTTGGGAAACCACCAGAAGACTGTCAGACCTCACTACAAGTTCGGTAGCGCCGAACTCTTCTGCAAGGTCAATACTTTTTAGCAGAGCCATGTACTCCGCGCGGTTGTTTGTGCCAATCCCGATGTTTTCGCAATACTCCTTCAGAACTTTTCCTTGGGCGTCATGAAGAACCACGCCGATGCCGCTTGCTCCCGGATTGCCCAGGGATGCACCATCGATGTTCGCAATCAATTTCATACCTCACGGGCCGTTTCCTCGACAATTTCGTTGGGGACCAGAATCCTTCCGCAATGATCACAGGTAAATATCTTATCCATCTGACGGAGGTCAAGAAGTCGCTGGGGCGGAAGAACATTGTAGCAGCCGCCACAGGCATTCCTTCGAACGACCGGCACAATCGCTTTACCTTTCGTGGCTTTACGTATCATCTCGTAGCGGGCAAAACTCTGGCGGTCTATCTTCTGGACGTGCCTCTCACGCTCCTTGACATAACGCTTTTCCTCATCATGGGTCAGCGATACAAGATCTTCAAGCTCAACTTTCTTGGAAGAATAGACTTCTTCCTCGCCCTCGCATTCTTTCTTGACCTTTTCCACATCTCTGCCCGAGGTAGTTTCCTTCACCTGAATATCTTCAAGTTCCTTGTGTAAAGACTGGACCTTTTCCTTCGAATTGTCGATCTGCTTGCTCAGCGCATCATACTCCCGGTTGGTCTTCACCTTGATACGCATGTCTGTATACTTGTCTATTCTCTTTCTTAGTTCGTCAAGCTCCTTATCAATCTCTTTCTTCCTGACTACTGCCTTTTTTAAAAAGTCTTCGTTTTCCTTAATCTGAGCCTTCAAATTTGCAATTTTATTTTCAAGCTCCTCGACTTCAGCCGGCAAATCTCCACGCTCTTCTAGTAAACCATCTAATCTGAGATCGACTTGCTGAAGCTGATACAGCGCTTTCAGTTTATCCTTGACAGCCACTTTAGTCTCCTGGATAAGTTAGATTGTAATTGCATTTGTGGTTTTGAACCTGCTTTTTTCTATCGCGATCTTATCTAAGAATATTGCTTTCAAGACGCTGAACATGACCTCGGGAACAAATCTTTCTGAACCACTATGAGTTGCATCAACCAAGATGGTACGACAACTCTGTGCTTCTCGAAAGTCATGATGCTTCACGTCGCCGGTAATGAAAATGTCAGCCCCGCCCCGGACGGCCTCATTGTAAAACGGAACACCTGAACCAGCGCACAGAGCCACTTTCTTAATTCTCGCTTCCGGCGAGTGTGACACTTTCACGGAATTCAATTCGAGAATTTTGTTTGTGCGAGACAAGAATTCCCTGAGCGGGACTGACGCATCGAGCTCTCCGACTGCCCCGAATCCGAAATCAACCGAATTGTTCACAAGTGGATAGATGTCGTAGGCCACTTCTTCATAGGGATGTGCACTGAGCATCTGCTCCACGATTGGTCCGAGGAGTGAATTCTCTGCAATCATCTCAAGGCGTGTCTCATCAACTCTCTCAAGTTTTCCCGGTTCACCTATAGATGGCGAAGACTTGTCATTCGGGACAAAACTTCCTTTCCCTTCGACAGTAAAAGCGCAATCGGAATAATTTCCAATCCTGCCGGCACCGGCTCTGGACATCGCTTCTCTGACTTTGTCTGCATGAGAAGTCGGTACGAAAACAGCAATCTTGTAGAGGTTCTTCTTGATTGGCGAAAGGAACCTGACATTTTGCAATCCAAGCCGCGCAGCAAGATCAAAGTTTAAGCCGTCGCGGATTATGTCAAGTGCGCTATGAACAGCAAATATGTTTACGCCTGCGCGAGCCGCTTCAAAAAGTGTATCCGGCTCCGAAGAGGATGAGGTGAAAGATTTCCTAGGGCGGAAAACGGGAGTGTGGTAAGTGACTACTAAGTTCACGCTACTTTCCAAGGCTTCATCAAGAACACCGCTATTCATTTCATAAGCCAATATCATCTTCTCGCATTCATCATCGTAATCGCCGAGCATCAGACCCACATTGTCCTGATCAGAAACCAATTCTATCGGGAGATTATCGTCAATTTTCTGGACCAGTTCTTGAAGTTTCATTGACAAAATACTCCAATGGAGCAATTGGATACAAAAAAAAAGTGTTCCGTTAAACGCCGGAACACTTCATTTATTCTGCTTACCTTTTAAATTTCTCTTTAAAATTTTTCTCGTAAGCAGCTTTTCTATTGTCGTCAACATAATGAAATTACACTAAAAATATATCCAAGCGGGACAAAACAAACAAGGTGCGGCTAATATTATTCAGGGAAACCTTTGGTGACGACAATCTATCATTATGCACATTGGTTTTGAACCCCTTTTGCATTTCGCTTAATTTGCAGGCAAAACGAATGAAATGATCTCTCCGAACATTCTCCTCGGCGCCTACTCGATGGGTTACTTCCCCATGGCTGATGACAACAAGAGCATATCATGGTACTCTCCGGATCCGCGCACGATAATCCCGCTGGAAAAGTACAACATACCCCGTTCAACAAAGCATTTGCTCAGGAAGCAGATTTTCAAAATTGAGATTGACGGGCACTTCGAGGCCGTCATCAGAGGCTGCGCCGACCGACAGGAAACCTGGATCAGCGAGGAGATAATCGAAAGCTACATGGAACTTCATCGACTCGGGTTCGCACATAGCGTGGAGAGCATTAACTCGGATGGATTGGCTGGCGGACTCTATGGCGTTGCGCTCGGTTTCGGCTTTCTTCGGAGAGTCGATGTTTAGCTTGGAGAGCGGCGCCTCGAAAGTCGCGCTCGCTTTCTTGATCAAACACCTCTTCGAAAAGGGCTTCACACTGCTCGATTCCCAGTACATGACTCCCCATTTACAAACGTTCGGCGCGATTGAAATTCCGAAGAAGAAGTATATCCATCTTCTTCACGAAGCGATGACAAAGAAAGCAGTTTTCATCTGATAACTCCCTCACCAACGTGGCGCGTCTTCTATCTCACTTCAGCCTTTCCGAAAAATAGAAACTGTCCCCATTTATGATCCCCACAGCGCTTCCTTTGAACTTCCAACCTTTGAAGCCACTATTTCGACTCTTCGATTTGAATTCGCCCGGATCGACTATCCATTCGTAATCCGGGTCGATAATCGAAATTTCTGCCCTTGCACCCAGTTCGAAAGTAGGAACTTGCAGACCGAGTATCTTGCGGGGATTTATTGATAGCAGATTCACAATCTGTTCCATGGACAGTACTTTCTCATGAAAGAGTTTCGTCATGACCGCTCCAACCGTCGTTTCAAGTCCAATCATTCCAAAAGGAGCCGCATCGAATTCAACTTCCTTTTCATGAATCGCATGAGGTGCGTGATCACTCGCGATCGCGTCTATCGTCCCGTCTTTCAAGGCTGCGATCAGTGCTTCGTTGTCTTCTTTGGTCCTCAACGGCGGATTTACCTTGTAATCCGAATCATAACTCGACAGCAAACTGTCATCAAGAAAAAGATGATGCGGAGTTGCGTCGCAGGTCACATGCAAGCCCCGTTTTTTCGCTTCCGCGATGCAAGCCGCCGACTGTGCCGTGGAAATATGGGTAGCGTGATAATTCCCTCCGAACGCTTCAAGTAGTCTTATGTCACGACTCAGGATTAATTCTTCAGCGACACGATGCTGAGTTTTCAGCCCATACTTAATAGAATCCGGGCTTTCATTTGCAGAACCAGATTTCGTGAGGCTATGATCTTCGCAATGCTGGATAATCGGTTTGTCCAGCATCGAGGAATATTCAAGAGCCAACCTCATCACCTGTGAGTTCGTCACCGAATTACCATCATCGCTGAAGCCAATCGCACCTGCTTGGACGAGGTCTTTCATCTCAGACAAGCGCTCACCCTTCCTCGATTCGGTAATGGCCGCGATTTGAAAGACATTTACAAGGCCGGATTGTCTCGCACGATCGAGAACATATTTGACAACGTCCGCAGAATCTACAACGGGGTCCGTGTTCGGCATCGCAGCTATTCCGGTGAAACCTCCATTCGCCGCGGCTGCAATTCCTGAAGCGATGTCCTCCTTATATTCCTGTCCCGGCTCTCTCAAGTGAGTGTGCATGTCAAACAATCCGGGTAACACATATTTTCCTCTCAGGTTTATTTCATGGTTCACCGGGTTACCTCCAAGCGCGCCGCCAATTTCCTGAATGAATCCATCCACAATAAGAATATCGAACATGCCGTCATATTTTCCCGAAGGATCGACAACCCTTGCGTTTTTAAGATAGATTTTCATGAGGATTTCACTCCTGTTAAAAACAGAACCGCCATTCTGACCGCGACTCCGTTTGTTACCTGGTCAAGGATCAGTGACGCATCTCCATCGGCAATGTCCGCATCAAGCTCGACACCGCGGTTGATCGGACCGGGATGCATTATGATAACTGATCTCTTCGCCTTCTCCAACCGAGATTTGTTGATCCCCCAATATAGCCGATATTCTCTGATCGAAGGAAAATCGCCGCCCGCTTCTCTTTCAAGTTGGATTCTCAAGACGTTCAGGACATCCGCCCATTGAATCGCATCGTCTATATCATAAAAGGTCCTCACGCCAAATTGTTCTATGTACTTCGGGATTAACGTTTTCGGTCCACAAACGGCGACCTCAGCTCCTAATTTTGTCAAGCCGAAAATATTCGAACGGGAGACCCTGCTGTGCTGAATGTCGCCAACGATACAGACATGAAGCCCCTTCAGGTCCCCGAATTTTTCCCGCATTGTGAACATGTCGAGAAGTGCCTGTGTCGGATGTTCATTTATTCCATCTCCAGCGTTGATGACCGGTGATTTCAATAGACGAGATAGGAAGTGAGCAGCTCCCGTTGAAGGGTGCCTGATGACGACTATGTCGGTCTTCATCGCTTCGATGTTCCGCGCCGTGTCCTTAAGAGTCTCACCTTTGGAAACGCTGCTGCCGCTTGCCGCAAAATTGACAACATCAGCGCTCAACCTCCGCTCTGCAAGCTCAAATGATATTCTCGTCCGCGTTGAACTCTCGAAGAATAGATTCACTACCGTCGTCCCCTGCAAAGTCGGAACTTTCTTTATTGGCCGTTCGAGGACTTCCCGAAAGCTCCTTGCAGTGTCGAGTATGTCAGCAATCGTCTCGGCTGAGAGGTCTCGAAGACCCAATAGGTTTTCAATTCCCTGTGCCATCTTCCTCCTCCACCAGTAATATCTCATCAATCCCATCGACTTCAGCGAGATGGACAACAACCGATTCTTTGATTGCAGTTGGCTGATTTTTTCCCACGTAGTCTGCACTTATCGGCAATTCTCTGTGGCCCCGATCTACAAGAATGGCAAGTTGGATCGTTGTCGGTCTTCCAATATCAATTAGCGCGTCGAGCGCAGATCGGATTGTCCTCCCGGTGAACAGGACATCGTCGACCAGGACGACGTCTCTGTCGGTTATATCAAAATGAACTTCCGTTCTTTTCAATTCCGGCAGCTTGAGTTTCTGCCTGACGTCGTCGCGATATAGAGTGATATCGAGCGTTCCTAACGGTACCGTAACCCGTTCAATTTGCGCAATTTGCCCCGCAATTCTCTTCGCGAGGAAATCTCCTCTGGTCCTTATGCCAATTATGCACAGATTTCCTGCGCCCTTATTCCGCTCGATTATTTCGTGGGAGAGGCGTGCAATCGACCGAGACACCTGTTGCGCGTCTGCAATTTTGGATTTGACTCTCATGTTTACTCCTTCCCCGGATATCCGGATCTTCGATCTGAGTTCAACCAGGAGCCTTCGTTTGTGCCCGCGAGTTGCTTCGGCACATCGGAGTGAGGTGAAAACCAATGACGGGACCTTTTCCACCTCACCGGATGGAATTAAAGGCTCACTAAAGTTAATGACCGTCGAACAGTTTTCCAAATCCCGTCATTTCTTTTTGGGCTTGCCCCAGAAGTCCAAAGAATCGACTCTGCAAGTTTCTGAATCACTCTGACTTACGGAGATTGCCTCGCGTCCTCTCCTTGATTTTCCTTCCGATGACGTTTATATTTGACCGGTTTTTTAATCAAGGAGCGACTAAAAAAACATGCTAAAGGCCGTGATCATGGCCGGGGGATTTGGTACACGACTCCGCCCACTCACATGTCGAATTCCGAAGCCTATGGTTCCGATCATGAACAAGCCCATGATCGAACACATCGTCCGTCTTCTCGCAAATCACGGTATAGCCGAAATAGTCGTCCTCATTTTCTATCAACCCAATGTGATAAAGAATTTCTTGGGAGACGGCAGCCGGTACGGAGTTTCTATAAAATATGTTAAGGCTGAAGCAGACTATGGCACAGCGGGAAGTGTCAGAAACGCTTATGATCTTCTAAAGGGTTCAAAGATCCTTGTTATCAGCGGAGATGTCCTGACCGATTTTGATTTGACGAAAGCGGTGAAGTTTCACGAGGCGAAAAAATCGAAAGCAACTCTTGTGCTTACCCGAGTAAATGATCCCCTGCAATTTGGACTGGTGATAACTGACGATAGCGGCAAGATCGTGCGATTCCTCGAAAAGCCGACATGGGGCGAGGTCTTCAGCGACACGGTCAACACAGGGATTTACGTGATTGAACCCGATGTGCTCGAAATGGTGCCATACCGGGAAGATTATGATTTCAGCAAAGACCTTTTTCCTTTGATGCTCAAACAAAAGATGCCGCTGTACGGATATGCTGCCGAGGGGTATTGGAGAGACATCGGAAACCTTAATGAATACGTTGAGGCCCAATTGGATTGTCTCGATCAGAAGGTTCATGTGGATATTGAAGGAAAAAGTTTTGAGCTTAACGGGGGAAAAATCATAGCGCCTGAAGAATTCCAACCTCCGCAAAACCTTTCCGCACGTGGTACGGTGGTTATCGGGACAAATGTGACTATCGGCGAAGACGTGGAGCTTGAGGATACCATTGTCGGGAATAATTGTACAATAGATTCGTTTTCGACCATCAGCCGGAGTATTCTCTGGGATAACGTGCTGGTCGGGGCGCGCTCGAAAATGGCAGGTGATGTAGTTGGAAACGGAAGCATCATCGGTGAACAAGTTGAGATTGAAGAGAATGTTTTCATTAGTGACGACTGCATAATCGGGAAAAGGGCTAACATAAAGCCAAACGTAAAAATTTGGCCGAAGAAAGTCGTCGATGCAGGTGCGACTCTCTCGAGAAGTTTGGTCTGGGAGGACAAATGGCTCTCCGCAATCTTTTCGGACGCGAGAGTGACTGGAACATCAAACATCGAGATGAATCCAGAATTTGCTGCGAAGCTCGGGGCATCTTTCGGCTCCCTACTCGGCGCAGGAAAGTACGTGGTCTGCAGCAGAGATTCCGATACCGTCAGTCGTATGATCAACCGGTCGTTGATTGTCGGCTTGATGTCGGCGGGAACAAACATCTATGACCTGCGAAGTGAGCCAATACCCATCGTGCGACATGAGCTCCGCAGTGGAAGAGCTGCGGGCGGCCTTCACGTTAGGAAGAGCCCATTCAACGCAGATCTGACCGACATCATTTTTCTTGATTCCGACGGGAAAGATCTCTCAACAAGTAAAGTTCGTGCGGTGGAAAGATTATTTTTTGGCGAAGAATTCGCCAGAGCTCCACATGATCAGGTCGGAGACATTTTTTTCCCTGAGAGGACTAATGAAAGTTATCGAGAAGATTTCATAAGATCGTTGGACATCGACGCCATAAGGCTCAAGAAGTTCAATATAGTCATAGATTACGCAAATGGAGTTGCATCGACGTTGTTTCCGACCATAGTCGGGTCACTGGGAACACGAGTGGTAGCATTGAATGCGTACCTCGATCCGAAGCAGCTCACTAAAACTTCAAAGCAATTGGAAAACGACCTGAAGCAATTAGGCGGAATTGTAAGGTCATTAAGCTATGACTTTGGCTTCATGTTCAATCCGGGGGCCGAAAAGATTTTCGTGATCAATGAACAAGGAAAGTTCATAGAAGAGGACCGGCTTCTTTCCCTGGTAACCAAACTGTTTGCACTGGCTGAGCCTCAATTGAAGCGTATAGCCGTTCCCTTCTCTGCCTCGAGGGAAATAGACTTGATCGCCGCTGAACACGGGCTTAAAGTTACCCGGACAAAGGCTACTCATCAGGCTCTTATGGACGCCGCTTTTGAAGGGAAGCACGACTTCGTCGGCGGAACAAAGGGCGGTTTCATTTTCCCGAAATTCTTATTTGCTAGCGACGCAATGTTTTCGGTCGCAAAAATTCTGGAGATGACGGCCAAGACCGGCAAAACGTTGTCGGGGTTGGACCAGGTTGTTCCGCGACTACATATGGTGAAGAAAAACCTTGATTGTCCATGGAGTGAAAAAGGAACCATAATGAGAAGACTCATGGATTTCACGAAAAATGAAATGCGTGAGACCGTAGATGGTATTAAACTTCATTACGATGATGGCACATGGGTTCACCTGCTTCCGGATAAAGAACGTGCTCTTTTTCATATCAACGCGGAATCCGAGAGCAAAGAGTCGGCACAGGCTGCGGTGGACCGGTACGAGTCAAAAATTGTCGAATGGTTGTCGGAATGGGCAGGTGGAAACAGATGAGAGAAGATGTGACCGCACTTCTCAATTGCATAAAGCCTATTACCTCTCTGCTTAGTACTTGACTTTTCAATGTCATCCCCAAAAAGGCTTCTATATGAAAGGAAGAGATTTTATAGATGAAAATTAGCGATATTCTTCAAGAGGAGTTTGTATCTACAAAATTACCAGGCAAATCGAAAGATGAGGTCTTGAATGCGTTGATAGATTTGCTGAAAAGCTCCAAGAAAATCAAAGATCTAGAGAAGGTCCGAGAGGCAATTTTTGAGCGCGAGAAAATAATGTCCACAGGAGTCGGGAAGGGTTTTGCAATTCCGCACGGTAAAACCGACGCAGTCACTGACATTGTCGCAGCTTTTGCTGTAACAGGCGAACCTGTTGACTTTCAGTCGCTTGATGGCGAACCTGTCCGATTATTGTTTCTGCTGATCGGGAGGGACAATATGGTCGGCCCCCACATAAAACTTTTAAGCAGGATCTCACGTTTGATGAACAAAGACGAGTTTAGAAAAAAGTTGGTCACGGCAAAAAATCCGGCGGAAATAGTCCAGTTCTTCAAAGAAGAAGAAATGAGTTATTTTGACATTTGACCCCCGAAAAAAGGAGTTTTTGGTAACTATTATGGATACGCCTTTTGAACATGTTAAGAAGTTCCAATTTCCAAACACAAAGCCCCTGACGAGCTCCAATTCTAATAAAGACAAATTCTAAGATCAACCTCGTTTTTTCTGTTTCCGCGATTGGAACTCCGTGTTTGTGCCGCCCACCTGTCCGCCTCCATACGCGGGAGGGCGCAGGGCGCTCATCCGCAAATTGGGACTTGGCTCTTGGAGCTTCGCACAACCTGGTTGCGACCCGGTGGCGTTAGAAATGGCAAAGAAAAAACCTCTCAAGCTGAATCGAAATGGTGCCCAGGCTGAATACAGGCTCCTCATCGAACATTTCAGCGATACGATTTCCAAACGCTCAGGGATTGTCTTTCTATTCAGGACGGTGGAAGAGTTTCAGAATTTCGTGTATGAGTTGGTCGTTGAAACCAGCAGACAAGGGAAGAAGATCTTTTTCAAAATCGTCGGACTCAGAACCCCATTTTCGGATTTTCCTGCTGCTGGCCCTGCCCTATGCAGATTTGAGATCCAGGACCTTGAGCCTGGCGAATATACGCTTCTCATCGACAGACGCAGCAAAGAGATAAATCAATTCAGGATTTCAATCCGGAAAAAAATAAAAATTCTGCAAGGAACGCAAGAAAGAAGATTCATCGACGTGACAACTGACCGCAATGAGTGGTCGTCAGACTCAGAGATCGCAGATGCTAAGTAGAGTGCTAAGCGACACAGTGATGCCGATTTTGTTCAAGATTGGCCCACTGAACGTGTACAGTTTTGGATTGATGATGGGAATCGGCTTTCTCGCCGCCAATTACTTCCTTGTCAAGGAATTCACACGCAAGGGTCTGACATCCAATTTCGCAAATGAGGTTACCATCATCGCAGTCATCGCCGGCATCGCCGGCTCAAAAGTCCTTTTTCTGATTGAGGACTGGGGGGATTTCTCAAACGATCCGATCGGATTGACATTTTCTCCCGGCGGTCTAACATGGTACGGTGGTTTTATCCTTGCCGCATTGGTTATTTGGTGGGACATCAGAAGAAAGCATTACAAGTTTTTGAAAACCGCGGACGCGTTTGCGCCTGCTCTGATTCTCGGATATGGGATAGCCCGGATCGGCTGCCATCTGTCCGGCGACGGCGACTACGGGATGCCTACCAATCTTCCGTGGGGCGTTGACTATTCAAAAGGAATTGTACCACCATCTATCGCTCTTAAGGATTTTCCCGGGATTACCGCCGCTTTACCGGGAGGAATTGTTCCCGATAACATACTGATGCATCCGACACCGCTTTACGAATGTCTGGCGTGCGTCATAATATTTCTTTTCCTCTGGAAGATGCGAAAAGTAATCAAGCCGGACGGGAAACTTTTCATGCTTTACCTTGTTCTTGCCGGTTGTGAGAGACTGCTCGTCGAATTCATCAGGCTGAATCCACGGCTCCTCTTCGGTTTGAGTGAAGCGCAGCTGGTCTCCATCCCATTGATCTTGGTTGGCGTCGGAGGATATTTCTACTTATCGGCCAAAAAAGCCACTCCAACCAGTCTGAAGCCATAGTAAATGACAAAAGTCCTCTTGTACAAAACGGAGAATTGCAAACTGTGCGACGAAGCGGAATCCGCCCTGTTGGAATTGAAAAGAGAGAAGAAGTTTTTCCTTGAGAGAATCACTCTCGAGCCAAACACAGAATTGTTTGAGAGATTCGGCAACAAGGTCCCGATAGTTTTCATCAATGATAAGATGGTTTTTGAGTTCAAACTTGACAAAGCGTCATTTCTGAGAAAACTTGCTGAGTTAGAATAAGGATCCACTTTGACGGAGCAGACAATTATCGGACGGAACGCCATTGCGGAGGCGTTGAAGAGCGAACTGAATATTTCAAAGATTTATGTCCTCTATTCGGCGCATGGCGGCAGCTTGAACGAAATCTATACTCTTGCCAAGCGACGGGGGGTTCCGATCGCTCGCGTCGATTCAAGGCAATTCAATGAGCTTACCGCAAATCTATCCCCGGATGAATCTGCACAAGGCATAGTGGCTACGGTTAGTAGGACAAAACTTGTGCCGATTGAATCACTGATCGAGTCATCATTGAAAAGCCAATTCCCTCTCCTTCTAATACTCGACCGAATTCAAGATCCACAAAACTTCGGCGCAATACTTCGCTCCGCTGCTTTTTTCAAAGTCGATGGAGTCATTATTTCAAAGGAGCAGCAAGCACCGATAAATGAGACTGTAATCAAAGCGTCAGCCGGAGGGGCGTTACATCTTGAAATTGCTCGCGAGACAAACCTCCACCAGACCGTCATGTCCTTGAAAGAGTCTGGATTCTGGATTGCAGCCAGCAGCGTGAAAGCTCCTCTTTCAATTTCGGAGATGGATGCTTGAGTTCCACTCGCTGTCATAATCGGCAATGAAGGGAGTGGCGTGAAGAAAATTCTGCGTGACAAATCAGATATGATTTTTTCTATCCCAGGATTGGGAAAAATAGACTCATTGAACGTGTCCGTGGCTACCGGGATTATTTGTTATGAAATATTGCGACAAAGAGAGAATCCAAAATGAAAAGACTATCTGTGAACATCGACCATGTGGCAACCTTACGCCAAGCTCGAGGTGAAAACCAGCCGGATCCTGTAACGGCTGCCCTAATAGCGGAACTTGCCGGGGCATCGGGCATCGTCAGCCATCTGCGCGAAGATCGCAGGCATATTCAGGACAACGACGTCTACCTTCTCCGAAAAACATTGAAGACAAAACTGGACCTCGAAATGGCGGCAACTGAAGAAATCATAAACATCGCGCTGGATGTCGTTCCCGAACTGGTGACGCTTGTCCCGGAACGCAGACAGGAATTGACAACTGAAGGTGGGCTTGATGTGGCATCCGATGTTTCGAGATTCAAGGAAGTGACAAAGCGGTTCCATGAGAAGAATATCATGGTAAGCCTTTTTGTGGCGCCGGCCGAGAACCAAATCAAAGCCGCCCTGAAAACAGGAGCTGACTTCGTCGAGCTTCACACTGGTGAATACGCAAATGCAAAGGGACCCGCCGTCGAAATCCAGTTAGATAAGCTCAGGAAGGCAGCAAGGCTTGCTGGCAGGTTGGGCCTGAAAATAAATGCCGGTCACGGGTTAGATTATGGCAATCTCAAACCTGTTGCAATGATAGATGAAATCGAGGAGTTTAGCATTGGACATGCGTTGATTTCTCACGCACTTTTTGTCGGAATCGAAAGAGCAGTGAAAGAACTTATCGCTATTCTGAAGGAGTGCCGAAGTTGAAGATGAGCAAATCTACCCTGGCAATTCACGGTAGAAAGGATAAGAGTTATCTTGGCGCCAATTATCCAATTTACCAGAGTACGACCTTTGCCGTCTCGAAAAGCGACGACTACGACAGATTCATAAATGGCAGCGACGAGGAATTCTACATTTATAGTCGCTACTCAAATCCCACGGTCCGGAACGTCGAGGAAAAAATGGCGGCGCTTGAAAACGCTGAAGATGCAATTCTGTTTTCGAGCGGGATGGCAGCAATCACGACGTCAATCCTGGCGCTCGTTGGGAAAGGAGACACGGTCGTAGCCCAGCGCCGGCTCTACGGAATGGCATACAGGTTTCTTCGCGACATTGCCCCAAGATTCGGCATCGAGGTACACTTTCTTGATGAGAGTCAGCTGTACACTCTCAACGAGCTCCATCCCAACACGAAAGCCGTCTATTTTGAAACCCCTATAAATCCGACAACTGACTGCATCTCAATGTCCAAAACGGTAAAGGCCGCAAAAAAAGCAGGCGCGTTGACCATAATGGATAATACTTTCGCCTCACCAATCAATCAGAACCCAATTGATTTCGGGGTTGACATAGTGGTGCACAGTGCGACAAAATATATCGGCGGACACAGCGATATTATGGCAGGGGCGGTGGTTGCGACAAAAGAACTTGTCGCGGTAATTCGCGAGACCATGAAAGCGTTCGGAGGATGCATCAATCCGATAGATGCTTACATGCTCGACCGCAGTCTGAAAACATTGAAAGTCAGGGTCGAACAACAGAACAGGTCCGCTCAGAGGCTTGCAGAATTTTTCATGAGACAGAAAGAAGTGCATCAGGTTTTTTATCCCGGATTGCCTTCTTCAAAGAGCTACAAGATTGCGAAACGCCAGATGAGCGGGTTCGGCGGAATGCTCTGTATCGAACTCGCCAACCTGGATTCAGCAAAAAAGTTCTGCGACAATCTTGACATTGCCCTCAACGCGACAAGCCTGGGCGGGGTCGAAACCCTCGTCAGCATTCCCGTTCTCACGAGTCACATCAAGATGTCACCGGAAGAGTTGAATGCGGCAAAGGTTACTGAAGGCATGGTAAGGATATCCGTCGGCATCGAAGATGTAAATGATCTCATGTTCGACTTCAGAAATGCGCTGGGAAAAATCTAGTAAGATCTTGAACTATGATTAGAAATGGTCTGATGAGAACTATGACTAAAAAAAGGACGGAGAAATTCAAAATCACAATCCATCATTCAATCTGGGGAATCTTAGTTCCGACGGACAAGAGAGCATGAAATGAAAACTAAGAATATTTCATCGGACTACGTCCGGGTTTATTACACTTTTGTCCCGAGCGATATCATCAACGCAAAAATGATTTTGGACAAAGAGGGAATCGAATACTTTACTCGAAACGAACATTTCGCTTCCCTTTATCCTGGCGCTGACGGAATGGCAACGGTCGATTTCTTAGTAAAAGAGTCAGATGAGAAAACAGCCAGGGAGGCACTGAGGGATTTGATAGAAGGCAAGCACTAACCGTCGCTGAGTTCCTGATGATCACGCAATGTTTTTTGACAGATCAAGATGCAGCCTGACTGCGCGGCCAAAATTCGATGCGTAAGTTCCCTTCTTAGCTGCTGAGCCAGCGAACGCCCTCAGCGTTCTATCCGCAGTTTCATAGTACTTCCTGTTCTCCGTGCTGATAAATAATCGATCAAAAAGAATTGCGGCGCCAGAGTTTCCAGATGGCGTTGGAGTATCATCTATGGGTTTCTTTCCGTCCGCAAGCAATCCTTCCGCACCATCGTTCCACGGCCTATCAAAGAATCCGCCCGCTTCTAAATCTTGCCCCGAAGGAAACCTTTCAGAAAACTCATCCAGGAGCACACGTCCAATCTTTTCCGCGGCGTCGATATACATGTCGTTCCTTGTCACATCGAACAAGTCCAACAGAGCCATCCCAAAATATACGTTGTCATCTAGCAATCCCTGATACTGCACAGCCCCACCGGAAAACGCATGCGCTACCTTCCCGCCCTCGTCAACCATATTCTTCAAAATGAAATCAGCCGCGCTTTCAGCAGCTTGAATATATCTTCTTGATTTCAGGCTAATCGACGCTTCAACTAACGCGCTTATCGCCAACCCATTTCTATCGGCAAAAATGGTCCCGTCGATGAAGGGGGATATTCTTCTATTGCGCGAGGCAAGGAGCTTTTTCTTGGCACTTCTGATAACCTCGATTACCTCGTCTTCCGACTTGTCGAAATCTCTTGCTATTTCTTTTTCCGCGACGGCTATTCGAAGCACATTCCTTTCTGGATATTCGTGCGTATCGTTCGGTACCTCGCGTATGCCGAAAAACGATTCCAAAATTTCTTTTTCGTCTTTCGTGAAGATGTTTTCTAGCTCTTTCTTTGTCCACGTCCAGTATGTGCCGTCATCGTCCTCTGTGACATCAGCATCCTGATGCGAGTAGAAAGGGCCATCGGGGGATTTCATCGTCCCGATCATCCAATCGGCAGTTTCGCGCGCCACGTTTGCATAAGACTCTTTGTGCAAAAGGTGAAAGCCAAGCAAACAAGCCTTCAGCATCAAAGCATTATCTGAGAGCATTTTCTCGAAATGCGGAACGTGCCAGTAACGGTCAACTGAATATCTGTGAAATCCACCTCCCAACTGATCATATACTCCACCGTGGGCGATGCCGTCCAAAGTGAGTTCGACAATACCTTCGAGAACCGGATCGCTTTGTCTTAATGCTTCCTCCGCAAGAAGATGGAGAACAGTAGACTCAAAAAATTTTGGTGCCATGCCGAATCCCCCAAAATCTTTATCAAACTTGGCCTTTGCATCATCCACAATCTGGTGTATAATCCCCTCGCCCAGTTTGCCTGGCCGTATGCTCCGGCGATCGTATTCTTTCAATTGATGGAATATTTCTTCCGCGCTTCTAAACACGTCGCTCTTTCTTCTTGCGTAGACCTCGGCAATCTGGGGTAGAAGTTCGAGCAAACCCTGCCTCCCATTCTGGTCATTCTTGGGAAAATAGGTTCCGCCGAAAAATACTTTTCCTTCCGAAGTCAAGAAACCCGTCAGCGGCCAACCGCCTGCACCTGTCAAGGCACCGATCGCCGCCTGATAACGCGAATCGACATCCGGCATTTGATCTCGATCGACCTTAACAGGTACAAAATTCTCATTGATTAGTTCAGCCACAGCAGGATCTGAATAGGACTCATTATCCATGACATGACACCAGTGACACCACACAGCTCCGATGTCGATAAGTATCGGGCGGTCCAGTTCTTTCGCCAGCCTGAAAACCTGATCCGAATAAATCTGCCACTTCACAGGTTGATGCGCTGCCTTCCGCAGGTATGGGCTCTCGCTCTCGAAAAGTCTATTCATGAGTTCCATTATCAATTCAAAACAAATTCAAGTGCCAATTAATCGCAAATGTCTCGAGGTCAAGAAGGATTCGAAAGATTGAGTCTTTTCCTTTTTGAATTCCAAAAAATTATAATGCCAATTGCGACGAAGGCAAATGAACCGATAAGAGTCTTCGCTATGAATAAGACCGGATTGCCACCGGCATTCGGTGGAAAGAGCGCAAGAAAAATAGAAACAACGGTCGTTAGCGCACCAATTCCAGACGCAAAGATTTTTATTGAGTTGCTTCGTTTATCCTTCTCGACAGAATCTCTTCGGAGGCTTCTTATCGCTGCCCAAAAAATGTAAACATACGGAATGAAGTAAACGACAATTGTTGCATCAACAAGGACAAGATACGCTTGTTCTGTCGAGGCACCGATAAAGCTCATCAAAAGAAAAACCGTGGCGACAATGCCTTGAAATATTATTGCGACATAGGGCGTCTTCCATTTCGGATGGATCCTGCCGAAACTTTTCGGAAGATAGCTGTCTATGCCGGTCACGAACAATATCCTTGCACTTCCAGCAAGCCATGCTCCGGCCCCCCCAATCCCGGCAAGTGTGACAAGCAAAGCGCTAATGTTCGTCAAATATCTCATCCCGGTCTTGACTTCCAATGCCTGTATCGACTGGACCAGACCTGTGACTAGATTGACATTTCTTGATGAGAGTCCGACAAGAAGTGATATGGTCCCGACAAGGTAGATAAAAACAATCCCGACCCCGGAAAGATAAGTAGCTTTCGGAATTGTTCTTTCGGCATCGACTATTTCTCCCGACATTACCGCAGCCAGTTCAAGCCCTGCCAGCCCGAAACACATTGAAGACCAGAACGAAAGCGTACCATAGTCCAATTTATTCGGCAGGAGATTTTCGAATGTAAATTGAGTTTGCGATTTCCCAAAATAGATTATCACGCCTGCGAGTGCCGCAATTATGAAAATTGGCCCAAACGTGCCGATGGCTCCAACGTTCTGAACCCACTTGCCGATCCTCACTCCAACCACGTTGAATCCGATGGCAATCCACAATATAACCAGACTCACTACTGCAATGAACATTTTGTCCGGTGCCGCCGCTGAAACCCCAGGAACTATGAACGGCGCTATTGCAGCGACTGAGATCAGCAGCGACGGATAATAAATTAAATTGTTCGCCCAATAGCACCAGCCCGCGACGAACCCATGGAAATTACCGAATTCAACTTTGGTCCATTCGTACACCCCGCCCTCAACAGGATATTTTCTGCTGAGATGGATCACCGCGACTCCCTGGGGGATAAAGAAAAGAATCAAAGCGAGAATCCATAATGATATTGAGCTTGGTCCGGTTGCCGCGGCGAGCGAAATCCACCGGGTACCTACGATGGCAACAATATTGAAGAGGACAATGTCTCTGACTTTCAGCGCGCGGAGAAGTTCTGTCATCGCAAACTACATCTTTCGGTCAGTTTGAGCAAAACCAATTCATGAATAAGCCCGGTGAATTACTCGAAATGAAGGCCATACTCTGGCGCGTTGGGATCATTCGGGAAATCAAGTCCATTCCTCGGGTAGTCTCGTGCGGAGAGAAGAAATCCTTTGTCAAAAAGCGCCCTGTTTACGAAAGTCATTTCCACCGTCGACGGGAAGTCGTTCTTGAGGTCGTAATCTGCGCCGTTGTTACCGTGCACATGTACCACAAAGAAATGTCTCGACAACGCCTGCATGCACTCATTGAATTCTTCGGTTCTTTCGCCCAGATCGTGAAACTCTGCTGCGATGCACCTAATTCGATCCTGGCAGCGGATGATGTCTTCCGACACATCGTACTCCCCACCTTCAATATCCATCTTGAGGAAAACATCATGGTGTAAACCGAGCGCAGGATTGGACTTCAGGATTTGACCAAGACTTATATCCAGATGCCCAGTCCTCGATGACACCCTCTTCTTCAAATGGACATGCGGTTCTCTGAAAAATGAAAAATAGCCGAAATGATTTTTCACCTTTGCGACGTATTTGCCTCTCTTTCGACGATCCAGAATCAGGGTATACAAAAGGACTTTCCAGGAATAGACGAAAATTCGTCGCAATATCCATAATGGTCCTATCGTGTGATCGACACCGATCACTTTTGCTTTGGGGTTCATTGCGAGAAACTCTTTATCGAAATCCCAGTTGTCGGAGAGGCCGAGAGAAATCAACAGGCTGCAACCTTTAATCTGGTCTCCGGGGAACAACATATCCACCGTCTCCCTGGGGGCCAAGTCTTATCAGCTCCGGATATTCAACAGGCACTAGAACAGCTTTATTGAGCAATGGTCACCTCACGCCGTCATTGTGCGAGCTTAAATTTGTTGTGTTCTTCATATTAAGGACCTCACTTACAGCGTGGTACACCACTTCCGGAGATAATTTCTCCATGCAGAGAACCGGGCGCGTCTTCTTGCATATTTCCCATTGTGGCGGTGATGGGCTCCTGTGAACGCAACCGATGCAAGGCAGATTTACTCGCGTTATAATCGAACGACCAGATGGGTCAAAAGGACCCGTGTCCACCGGATCAGTGCGGCCAAAAAGCATAACCACGGGTGTCCCAACTGCATTCGCTAGATGCAATGTTCCAGTGTCGGAACCGACAACAACTCTCGAAAGTTTCAACACTCCAAGGACCTGGCGTAAATTCGTAATGCCGACCAACGCTAGTGGTTGATGATTCATCTTGCTGATTATTCTTTCGATAAGCTCCCGTTCGGCTTCAACACCTTCGAACAAGATCTCCACTTTTTGGTTTTGAATCAGTGAATCGGAGAGCTCGGCATAATAACTGTCCACCCATTCTTTTTCGGAGTTCTTGCTATTGCATCCGGGGTGCACGCAAACGATGGAGCCAAAATGCTTGATTCCAGTGGCCTGCAACAGATCCTGTGCTTCTCTTATTTCTTCATCAGTCACAGGGAGTTCGGTGGCGGTCTGAGATAGCTCGTTGGTCCAGCCCCTAATTGTCTCAAGTTCAGCGGTGACAGCGTGGACCCCACTTGGCCAGCGAACGGAAAGATCCATCAAGAAGTCGAGGCTATTCTTAAACCCGACGAAAAATCTTCCCCCCGCCAGCCTTGCCATAAGCGCATAATGCGAATTCGTTTCCTGGACGACCACGATATCGTAGTGAAATTTTCGCAGATTGAAAAAGAATATTGAATGTCCGACAACTGAAAGACTAGTTGGCATGGATTGGATTGCATCGACGTATGAATAATTTTTCAGCAGGATGGCGCTCTTCCTGCTTACAGCTACATCCAACTTCGCATTTGGAAAATTCTCGCGTAACCTCTTTAGAACTGGTGTCACAAACACCGTGTCCCCAACAAGACCATTCCTTACCACCAATATCCGCTTTATATTGGCTCGATCTCCAACGAATTCCAAAAACTTCTCCCGCCTCGATCTCAAACCGCATTCATCCGATTTCAGTCGTTGAATTGCATTTCGTAAAGCTTCTTATATATCCCGCCCTTTTGACGAACAAGCTCCTGGTGCTTTCCACGTTGAACGACCTCACCACCGTCGATCACAACTATTCTATCCGCATTTTTTATTGTTGATAACCTGTGAGCAATTACAATTGATGTCCTGTTCTTCATCAGCCTTTCAATAGCTTCTTGGACGATCATTTCCGATTCAGAATCGAGAGCGGAAGTGGCTTCATCGAAAATAATGATCGGAGGATTCTTCAAGAGTGCACGAGCAATCGAAATGCGCTGTCTCTGACCCCCTGAAAGTTTTGTGCCTCGTTCTCCGATCGCCGAATCGTATCCGTGCGGGAGCTGCATGATGAACTCGTGGGCGTTTGCTGCCTGTGCCGCGGCCGAGACATCCTCAATCGGGCAATCGGTCAAACCGTATGCAATATTGTTTCGTACTGTGTCGTTGAAAAGGATAGTTTCTTGCGCAACGATTCCAATCATTGCCCGAAGGCTCTCGATCTTAACATTGCGAAGGTCAACCCCGTCGATTGTGATGGATCCCTGGGTGGGATCATAGAATCTCGGTATCAAATCGATTAAAGTGGACTTCCCACCTCCCGAGGGCCCGACTATGGCTAATATCTCGCCTTTGTTAATCGTTAATGAAATGCCTTTGAGGACATAGCCACCTTCGGTTCGCTTCATCTTGCCTATCCTAGTGTGCGGATAACTAAACCATACATTATCAAAGACTATCTCGGTCTTAAATTCGCTCAGGACCTTCGCATCCGGCGGCTCCGGAAGCTTGCCGGGTTCGTCAAGAACTTCGAATATTCGGTTGCCTGCAGCGGCCGATTCCTGGATGCGATTGCTCACGGTCGTCAATTCTTTCACCGACGGCATGATCTGGAAAACCGCTATGAGTACCGTCATGAAGACACTTGGTGAAAGCAATCCGGACTGGAGAACTTGCATTCCGCCATAGAAAATTATGACGGCTCCCGCGAGAACCGAAAGAAATTCGGTAACCGGCGAAGCCAGATTCCTAATGTTCGTAATTTTCAGGATCGACCTATAATATTTATTCGTGTGGTCTTCAAACTTTTTGATCTCAAAGTTTTCCATCCCGAAGGCTCTGACGATTTTCATCCCGCTTATTGTCTCCTGCAAAACGGAAGTGATGTCAGCCATCCTGCGTTGAGACAAATCGCTTTCCTTGTAGAGTATCATTCCGATTCTGCTTATGATGAGGAGAGCAAAAGGAATGACCACGAATGCAATCAGAGTCAGCCGCCAGCTCATCGATAAAGCGATTGACAGAAAGACGATAATAGTCAGAGGCTCACGAACTAAAGTAACGAAACTTGCCGATATTCCACTGTTAATGACATTTACGTCATTTGTGATCCTCGAGATAAGAGTCCCTGTCCTCTCGTTCGTGAAATATCCGATTGAAAGGTCCTGGAGCTTCCTGTACAGACTGTTCCTGATATCCCTCATAAACCCTTGCTCAACAAACGCCATCAAGTACGACTGCAAGTAGCCGAAGACGTTCTTCAGGAAAAATGAGATCACCAATATGACACATATCTTTAGCAATGCTTCAGATTTGGATCCGTTAAAGACATATAAATTGAATACGTTCGTCAGCTCAGCTTTCAATCGGTCTGCGATACCTGAAGTCGTCGTCACAGTCTGAGTCTGGGTGCCGTTCAAGTTGAACAGCGTATTTAGCATGGGGACTATCAGGACAATTGAGGCACCCGAGAAGATTGTGCAGAAAACCGTTGCGACTATAGAACCCGCAAGAGGTCTCTTATACGGTTTGACAAATTGGATCAGCCGTAAATATGTATTGAACGGACTATTTTTTCTCTCGGACATTCTGTTTTTCCCAAATTTTCATATATGTCTGAACCTTCGTCATCGCGTGAATAATGGAAACCATTAAGCCATAAACGCCATCAGCATATCCTCGTCTAAAGATGAAATGCTGGAAGAATGCCCAGACCGGTTTGAAAAAAAGCTTCGCACCGGTCATCCTAATTTTCTCTGATTTCTCAGACGCTTCTAGGGTAGAATACTCATTTATTTTATCCAACGTTCTCACGATCGAAGTATGGGTGTAGTGGATCAATTCACCTTTCAAACGCTCCACCTTGCCATGAACGATAAAACCTTCGTGGACTATCCTATCGCTCATTGCGGCCTTGGATTTTCGAAATAGCCGAAGCTGATAATCGGGCGACCAGCCGCAGCTGCGAATGACTTTGTCGAGAAAGTAATTTCGACGTGGAATGTAATACCCGTCTGCGCTTGAGAAATCAAGACTCAAGATCTCTTCTGTAAGCTCGGGAGAGACACGTTCATCAGCATCTACGCTCAGGACCCATTCGTTATTGGCTTGTTGAAGCGAAAAATTTTTCTGCGACGCGTAGCCTTCCCACTTCCTGACGAATACTTTGTCGGTGAATTGCTTCGCTATCTCGACCGTTCGATCCCTGCTCTCGGAATTGACAACAATTATCTCATCAGCCCAGCGGACGCTCTCCAAGCATTCTGCGATGTTCTTCTCTTCTGCTCCGGCAATGACGATCACAGAAATCTTTTCCATCACCTAATTACAAAGTTAACGATCTTGTTCTTCACTACAATTACCTTCAGTGCTAGCTCACTATAAGAGTATCTTTTCATATCAAGAAGCTCTGTCTTGTTGTCATCGAGCATCTCGGCCACGCGAACCCTTCTGCAAACTTCGGCCTTTGCGTTGTTTTGCTCGACCTGAAGCTGCGATCACAAATTGCCCTTTCGGTTCAAGGAGGGACGGTTGCTTCAAGAACTCATCAGCATCTATCAATGCATTCCGGCGCTTGAGGACTGACTCATACTCTGTTCTGACTTCTTCAACGGAATCGTCCTGCAAAAAACGAAAGAGAGATGCGGCTAAATATCTATGATCAGATTCAAAAGCCAGCCACCTTCTGTTAAGTTGTTGCGCAATCCACCCAGTGGTGTTTGAACCCGCAAAAATATCAAGCACAATGTCGTTTTCGTCCGTCAGAAATTTGATAAAAAACTCTGGTAGCTTGGATGGAAACCTTGCGGGGTGTCCTTGTATACCTAGAGCTTTGCAATATCGTAGGTACTGAGAGTTGCTGTCTGTGTTTGAAATCTGCAACAGATTTGAAGGAATCGCCCCGCCGTTGTCGTTACCAAAGCGCTCACTTATGTCATGTCCGGACGGTCTTCTTTTGGGAGTGTAGAATCTTGTGCTGTCTTCAATTAGCTTTTTCATTCGGTCTGAATACTCGGTCAAGACTTTTTTCACATCAGCTTTGGGAAAGTCGGATTTTGACAACCACCAAACAGTATCTACCGAATCCTTTGCTCTGATCTTTTTCTTGTTTACCCATTCAATCGGGGAAGGAAGTTTGGCAGGGTTGTGCCAAAAAAATTCCTCAGCTAACTTCCATCCTTGTTCATCACACATCCTGATAAGCAAGCGAAAATTATACAGTGAACGTGTCGGCGAGCCTTTCTGATATGCCCCACCTAGGTCGATAACAAAGCTTCCATCCTCTGTAATTATTCGTTTTACTTCTCTGGTAAATTCTAAAATCCAATCAATATATTCTGCCTGTTCCTTGTTGCCATATTCTTTTGGCCTTGAAAGGGCAAATGGCGGAGAAGTGATAACAAGGTTTATCAAATTATCGGGAAGTGACTTCATAAGTTCTAGCGAATCTCCAACAATAGCCTTCCCTCTCTTAGTTTTGTACAGATAGTCGTCGTCAAACATGTCAGTACTCTTTTAATCCATGAATCCAACTCGTCAGAATCTTCCAAAGCAAAGTAACCGCGAAATAGACTTCCGGGTCCTTTTTCCTGATTTTTTCAATTTCGGTGATATATCTCTCTTGCCCCTGCGTTCCTATGATATATGAAACCCAGTGACGAGAATTAAGATCGTTAAGATTTGCAATAAGTTGTTCAAGATTGAGGGTCGTTGATTTTGTCAAAGCCCAAGCAATACCAGGCATCTCACTAGGATTTGCCTTTCCAAAGGATTCAAGTATGTCATTGCTGAAATGTTTTGTCAGTTTAGCTAGTGCTCTTGCTGCCTCGACTTTTATGCTTTCATCTACGGCGTTGAAACCAGTTATGATTGTTCTTAAAGAAGATTTACTCTCTTGCTCACCGAGTCCCCATGCTGCCGCTGCTCTGATTTCGGCGTCAAAAGTGTCGTCAACCAAAATGTCGCAGAGCATTCTACAGGATGCATCAGCCTTTATTTCTGCGAGAACAATAACCGTTTCCAGGACATTATAAAGATAGTTATCCTTCAGGCAGACTTTTATAAAGTCGTAACCCTCCTCAATTCCGAATCTGGATAAACTTGACGCGGCTTCCAGTTTTACATATATATGTTCATCATCGTCGATGAGTTTAGCTTTTAAGGCAGAAACAACTCTTCGCTGATTGAAATAGCCCAACGCTTTTGAAGCAGCGTACCTTTCACTCAGAGTTAAGCTGGAAAGACTTTTAAGGAAAAAATCAGCATTTACTTTTCCTGTTGGAATTGCTTGCTGCGCTTTGACAACTCCAGCTAGAATCTCGTTCGGCAAAACTGTGTCACCCACTTTGACCAAAGGAGAAAGTCTCTTACGAGCTTTCTTCAGACGAACAAAGTTGGTTCTACCTTCAGGGGTTTTGTACTTGATCGTGTCCTTTCCTATTTCTGTTATTTCCCCTTCGGCAGATGCGATGGCCACCGGCCACTTAATTCTTACTTCAAACCCTTCTTGTGCACCTTTAGGTTTAACAAGCTCGACCTGTCTTCCTCTTTCCGCTTTTCGCAAATCCCTGATTGAGACAAACTGAACGAGATTATCGGCTTCCCAATCAATCGGTTCGTCACCAAACTTCTTGCAAACCACAAAAGCAACGAAATCGTTGTCCTTCATTCCAAAATCCCAACCTCTCTCTGGGTCAGAGGTCGAATGTGACATCGAAATCTCAAGCTTAGTTTTGGCCCTTGACTCTATTCGAATCCCGTTGTCAATGCAGAGGATATCAGGAACACGAATTCTCTTGATCTTAATTCGTTTCCAGATTTTGTAGTCCATTGAACCTCTTTCGAGTTCAATGGGATGGTGTCCAAGTTGTGTTAGCACGGCAAACACCCGTCGTGTCCCAATGGCACCGATGGATATTTTCTCTAAGAAACTCTCGTCTGTTTTAAATGAAGCCATCACCTAATCACAAAGTTAACTATCTTGTTTTTGACGACAACTGCCTTCAGTATTTGCTTGTCGTCTAGATATTTTTTTACATTCGGCTCTGCAAGGGCAAGAGATTTGACTTGCTCATCGTCGGAGTCAACCGGGATTTCAAGCTTGCTTCGAATCTTCCCATTCACCTGTACCACCAAAGTTACGTTTTCTTCGGCAATGGCGGCCGGATCGTAGGTCACCCACTTCTCGGAGACGAATATAGAATCTATGTTCCCCCGCAGTTCGTTTAACTCTTCTGCCAGGTGTGGTGCAAATGGAGCGAGAAGAATATTTAGATCTCGCAGCACAAGATTTTGCAGAGCATCGCTGACTTGGTTATACTCGTTCAAAATCCCTTTTTGTTCAAGCAGTTCCGGGGCAATCGCAATCGATGGATGTGCAGAGGCCTTTGCAAGAATCTGCGTATAGTCGTTCAAGAACTCCATCATCGCTGCGATAGCAGTGTTGAACCGAAAGTGCTCGGTATCCTCAGTCACTTTCTTTATCAACTGATTCAACTTCCGATAGACTTCCTGCTCAACTTTATTAAGAGTTTTGAACACAATATCGACTTTTGCCATGCTCAGCGTCCCTTGGCTGTTATCGAAAAGTTCATGGACTTTATTAAGGAACCTGAAAACGCCGGTAATTCCGCGGTCGCTCCAATCACCGCCCTCGTTGTATGGACCCATAAACATGAGAAACATGCGGAAAGTATCGGTGCCGTATTTTGTCAGGAATTGATCCGGATTAACGACGTTGCCGCGCGATTTTGACATCTTCGCGCCCTGATTGGTGATTGTGCCCTGGTGAACCAGACTCTGAAATGGCTCATCAAAAGTCAACCAACCCGCGTCTTTTAACGCCTTTGTAATGAAACGGGCATAGAGGAGATGCATCACTGCATGCTCGGCCCCGCCAACATACTTGTCCACCGGCAGCCATCTCGACACCAACGCCTTGTCAAACGGGGCTGAATCCAGATGCGGTGAAAGATATCGAAGGAAGTACCATGACGAATCGACAAATGTGTCCATCGTATCCACATCGCGCTTTGCGGGTTTTCCGCATTTCGGACAATTTGCGTTGACGAACTTTTCGTTTCTTGCGAGAGGGGATTCGCCACTCGGTCGAAATTCAACATCGTACGGAAGCAGCACAGGCAGATCTTTTTCCGGCACGGGAACCTCGCCGCACGTCTGGCAGTGGATGATCGGGATTGGCGCCCCCCAGTATCGCTGGCGAGACAACAACCAGTCCCGAAGCCTGTAGTTTATTTTTCTCCTGCCTGCTCCCAGCTTCTCCAGTTCATCTGCAATTCCATCCCAGACTTTGTTGCTATCCAATCCAGTGAACTTTCCGCTACTCACACCAATCCCCTCTTCCACAAATGCGGCACTCAGAGGTTCATCAAGCTTCCCATCTTTAGGCTGTACCACGACGCGAATCGGCAGCCCAAACTTCGTGGCAAATTCGAAATCCCGCTCGTCGTGCGCAGGGACTGCCATGACTGCGCCGGTCCCGTATGTAGAGAGTACATAGTCCGCGATCCATATCGGGATCTTTTCACCGTTGATCGGGTTAATCGCAAACGCTCCGGTCGGCACGCCTGTCTTTGCTTTCGTGGTTGAGGTGCGGTCTATCTCGTTCTCATGAGCAACCAATTCTACGTATTCACTCACCTTTGATTTGAATTCCGCTCGCGTGATTTTTTGAACCAAAGAATGCTCCGGGGCAAGAACCACATAGGTTGCACCAAACAAGGTATCCGGACGAGTAGTGAAGACATCAATTTTATACTCTGAATCTTGAATCTTGTCCAAAGGACCCCTCACGGGGAATTCAATTTCGACACCCTCGCTTCTTCCAATCCAATTGCGCTGCATCAGTTTGGTTCGCTCAGGCCAATCGATCCGATCTAAACCTCCAAGCAGCTCATCGGCGTAGGCGGTGATCTTGAAGAACCACTGTGTCATGGCTTTGCGAATGACAGGAGTTCCGCATCTTTCGCAGGCTCCTTCGACGACCTGCTCATTTGCAAGAACCGTCTGATCCTTTGGACACCAATTGACAGGTGCGTTCGCCCGGTACGCCATGCCCATCTTGTACAATTGCAGGAAGACCCACTGCGTCCATCGATAGTATTCCGGCTTTGAAGTATCTACCTCAAAATCGAAATCATACATGGCGCCCATCATCTTCAGCTGCTCGCGGATGACAAGGATATTTTTCTGCGTGCTGTCCTGCGGATGTACCCCGGTTTTTATTGCATAGTTCTCGGCAGGCAATCCGAATGCGTCGTACCCCATAGGCTCGAACACGTTGAAGCCGTTCAAACGCTTGAAACGAGCCCAAGTGTCCGTCGGGGCGAAATTATACCAATGACCTATATGAAGTTTGTCAGCGCTCGGATAGAGAAACATTACGAGGCAATAGAGCTTGTTCTCCAAATCATTTAAATCAACATGATATATTTTTTTCTCTTCCCAAATTTTCTGCCACTTTTTTTCAATTGAAGCAAAATCGTATTTCATTTTTTCTTTTGACCTATTTGGCCTTTGACCTTTTAACGTTGTAATTGTTCTTGTTATGCTCAATAATTATGACCATCCAAATGCGGGATGCCACTCCGCGGCATGTTGTACATGATCTTTCTGAAAGGCATATTGCTCTTGAAACGCATGATGGAACGAACTTCGTCTGAACTCTTTCCCCGGGACATAAGTCGGATGGCGCAGTATGTTCGCAGCGAGTTGAGTCTGACGTTCCTTCCGTCGCCGAAATTTAGATGCCTCTGCATCGCAGCGCGGGCACCCCTGAAAGAAAGCCTGACCCTGGAAGCTTTCCCCGCTCGAATTGTGCTGAAGAGTGGTTCTTCCGCCGCGACCACACTTCGCGTTCCCAAATAATCGAATATCGCTGCGCTCACCGCCGGCGGAATGGAAACCGCTTCAGACTCTTTGCGCATTCCTTCCCTCTTCACCATGAGTTTGGCCTGTTTACCGTTCTTTCTCAAATCCCCCACATCAGCATTTATCAGCTCTGATATCGTTGCTCCGCATTCCAAAATTGCGGAAAGAAATGCGAAGTCACGCTTTCCGAGAATATTCGTCCTGTCGATGCTTGAAATAGCGGCTGCGACCTCCGTCAAATTCACTTTCAGGATCTTGAACTCTTGCGCCGAGCCATGCACGTTCCAGGCTGGATTCTTTTTCAAAACGCCAGCCTCTATGAGAAATTCGCAAAACCTCCTCGAAGCAGTCAAGTAAACGTTCACCGTATTCCTTGACAATCTTTCATGATCAGAAAGCCAGAGACGGAATTCCGCAAAGTCATTAGGTGTAAACTTAAACGCAGTCGCCTTCGCATAACCAAGGAGTTGATCAAGTCCCTTTTTGTAAACGTGCCTCGTCGTCATGCTGGCATGTCGCATCGTGGAATCGAATTGCTGGACCAAACTCTCCAGATGAGCTTGCGGGACCTTGACAACCGGAAACTTGTCTGTGACTGCAGCGGCTTTTGGGAGTGTCATTTTTAATGAATTTAACCCAAACGGGAGTCTTTTACAATGTTACAGGTTGATAACATGGATCGGACGGTAAGTGGGAATCGCAAATCGATGTCTTATCTCCGAAAATACGGCTGGCAAGACAATCTCGAGCAGAGCCCGCGGGAAGAACTTGGACGTGGATCATATGCTCCTTGGCCTATCCACGCCGGAAATATGTGCCTGACTTCAAGACGGCTCGCTGGGTGACTTCAATACATTCTCAGCTTCTGTCACTTCTTGACATGGCACCATGACCTTGATCTCGCTGCTGCTGAAGCTTTTACCCTCCTCGAAAACTGCGTACTCGACCCGCGATTTCCATCCAAACCTTTTTAGATAGAACAAGGCGGCGTGCAAGCCGGCTTCGATCAGGCGCGCCTTTACAATTTCAGCATCTGCATCGTCGTGCGTGCCGTACACCTTAACCATCCCCTGAAAAATTTCATAACTGCTATGCTGAATGCAAAGAAATAATCCATTTACCCCCGCCCCGCACTCGTCGCAGCATTGCACTCCGCATACGACACATACTCCAGAGGCCTCAATGCGGTGATGCTTCTCGCAGACTACACCTTCGGAAAAAATTACGCCGCAATGAGGGCAGAAGTCGTCGGCCTCTCCAACGCTTTTCTTACACTCCGGACAAACAAATTCGTCGCTAGCATTTCTCTGACCTTGACCTTCCGATTCAATCATTGCCCTCCACTCATTTTTAGTGAATTTAATCCAAACAGGTGCCTTTTACAAAGCAGCCAACCAACAACATCGGGGAAGCAAACGATGTGTTCAGCCCACCTCAGAAATAATAATTGAATAATTATTGAATCAATAGCTCTCCTTAACTATTTTAAATTATAAAATCAAACGCCGTCCGGAAGCTGAAATGATAGATTTAAGCAATCAAGTAGTGTTAATAACAGGAGGATCAAGAGGGATAGGCGCGGCAACTGCAAAGCTGTTTGCCAGGGCGGGAGCCAATGTGGCAATTACTTATCGGGGCCGTGATGAAAAAGCCGGTGAGCTTCTGGAGAAAATAAGGGAACTCGGCCGCAAAGCGAAGGCATACAAAGGCGACAACAGCAAAAGCGAAGTTGTAAAGAGAATTGTGGAAAATGTTCTGAGTGATTTCGGAAGAATCGATGTGCTTGTCAACAACGCGGGGATTTGGACTTACGGCGAGATTGATAAGATGGATGAAAGGGTTTGGGATGAGACGATAGAACTGAATCTGAAAGGGACATTCCTCTTCTGCCGGAATGTTGTTCCCATGATGAAAAGACAGGGGGGCGGGAAGATAATAAATATTTCATCGACAGCCGGTCAACGAGGGGAAGCCCTGCACTCGCATTACGCAGCTGCAAAAGGCGGAATAATTTCATTCACAAAAAGCCTGTCGAGTGAACTTGGTCCCTATAATATTCGCGTGAACAGCGTGGCACCCGGTTGGGTCGATACCGACATGAGCGCCGAAACCTTAAAAGACGAAAAACTGAAGGAAGAAATTCGACGCTCGATTCCACTCGGAAGGATCCCCACTGCCGATGACATCGCTGGTCCAATATTGTTTCTCGCCTCCGATCTCTCTCGCCATGTGAACGGCGAGATATTGAATGTGAACGGCGGCTCAGTCTTAGCCGGCTAGACGAGATACGAATGACACGAAAAACGGCAATTCCCATAATCTTTAGCTCCGTTTGTCCGATCGATTCGTGTTCCAATCTGCAAAAGACGTGAGCGCTATTCGTATTTATGAACACGGTGGGATTGTCAGAGTCATGATCGACGAGATCGATGCTCCCGTATTGAGAATCGCCGGGACGTTGGAAAGAATGTCCTAGCCTTTTGAAATTAATTTGAAATTGAAAATTTATAATTCAAATTTCTATTGAAATGTCATACACAGGAGTAATAAAAAAATATCTTGAGTACCTACCCTTCTCGGAGGAAGTAGATCCTGTAACACTCCTGGAGGGAAACACGCCGTTGATTGAGGCCGATAATCTCAGGACAGAACTCAAAGCCCCGTGCAAGATTCTTCTCAAGTTCGAGGGAACAAATCCGACGGGTTCATTCAAAGACAGAGGAATGACAGTTGCGATGACGAAAGCTGTCCAAGACAAAGCGGAGGCAGTCATCTGCGCATCGACAGGTAACACTTCGGCTTCGGCGGCCGCTTATGCAGCCAAAGCCGGACTCAAGGCTTTCGTGATTTTACCGAAAGGAAAAATCGCCATTGGCAAGTTGGCTCAGGCTCTCATTTACGGGGCAAAGGTAATCGAGATTGACGGCAACTTCGATGACGCGCTGAGAATAGTCCGCGAGATTGGAGAAAAAACGAAAGTGGTCATAGTCAACTCGATTAATCCATTCAGAATCGAAGGCCAGAAGACCGCCTCATTTGAAATCATTGAAACGCTTGGTAAAACTCCGACCCATCATTCGCTTCCCGTCGGGAATGCCGGCAACATAACCGCTTACTGGAAGGGCTACAGAGAATGGTCGGGAAAAAATAACTCCGGCTTGCCCAAGATGCTGGGATTCCAGGCTGAAGGCGCCGCTCCTATTGTTTATGGGAAAGTCGTGGAACATCCCGAAACGGTCGCAACTGCGATTCGTATCGGCAACCCTGCAAGCTGGAAACAAGCTGTTCAAGCACTCGATGAATCAAAAGGACAGATCAATATTGTGACTGATGCGGAGATTCTGGCGGCACAAAAATTAATTGCATCTAGTGAAGGGATTTTCTGTGAACCGGCTTCAGCATCATCGGTTGCGGGACTAAGAAAGCTCATCGGTAGAAATTATTTCACCGGAAAAGACATCGTCGTTTGCACCTTGACCGGAAACGGGCTAAAAGATCCCGACACAGCATCGAGGGACGTCCCGCCTCCTTTAACCGCAAAACCGGTTTTTTCAGAGATTATTAAGCTGATTCACAATTGAAAATTCATAATTCAAAATTTCATTAGTATGTTAGTTGTTCAAAAATTCGGCGGGACATCGGTCGGAACAATCGACAGAATTCGCAGCGTGGCAGAGAGAGTCGCCCAGACGAAAGCTCAAGGTAACGACGTCATAGTTGTCGTGAGTGCCATGGCGGGAGAAACTAATCGCCTGATCGATCTGGCAAAGTCGGCAGTTGCTGACCCTGACCCGAGAGAGATGGATGTTCTCGTTTCTACGGGAGAGCAAGTCTCCACTGCCCTTCTTTCAATGACACTCATCTCGATGGGTTGCAAGGCACGCTCACTTCAAAACCATCAGGTGCGGCTTGTGACAGATTCTTCGCACATGAAAGCGCACATTAAACGAATTGACGCGCAGAAACTGCGAAGCGTAATAAAGGAAGGCGCGATCGCAATAGTCGCTGGTTTTCAGGGCGTGGACGAGCAAGGCAACATCACCACGCTCGGCCGCGGCGGCTCGGATACAACGGCAGTAGCAATTGCGGCAGCAATGAAACCATACGTCAAGACTGGACTCGTTTGCGAGATTTACACCGATGTTGATGGAGTTTATACCGCCGATCCTGATATCGTCCCAGCCGCAAAGAAGCTCAAGGAAATAAGCTTCGAAGAAATGTTTGAGCTTGCCAGCTCGGGAGCTAAGGTTCTTCAGACAAGGTCGGTCCTATTCGGCATGAAGTTCGATGTTCCGATTCGCGTTAGAAGCAGTTTTAATGATAGCGAGGGTACAATGGTCGTAAATGAAACTGAAGGTATGGAGAGCATGGTGGTGACAGGAATCTCTCACGACAGGAATCAGGCGAAGATAACCGTTCTCCATGTTTCTGACACACCCGGAATTGCATACAGCATCTTTGCGCCGCTTGCCGCCGCGGAAATAAATGTCGACATGATAATCCAAAGCGCAAGTTCGGAAGGATACACAGACATGAGCTTTACCGTCCCGCGCACCGACTACAAATCGGCAATGGATATCCTCCAGGGCCTGGTAAAACAGAAGAAGGCGACATACGTTGTAGGCGACGACAGAGTTGCTAAGGTGTCGGTGGTCGGCGTCGGGATGCGGACTCATTCCGGCGTCGCCGCAACGATGTTCAAGATTCTTGCTGAGTCCGGAATAAATATTCAGATGATCTCGACAAGCGAAATTAAAGTCTCGGTCGTAGTCAATGAAAAGGACATGAAGAAAGCGGTGGAAGTCCTTCATAAGGGATTTGGTTTGTCTGGAGGATCCTGAGGAGAAAATGGATAACAAGATTCACCCGGAGCAAAGTCAAAAGATTCGCGTAGCCATATTTGGAGCGTCGGGGTATGCGGGCTTTGAATTGTACAGAATTCTCAAAAGGCATAAAGATGTCGAGATCAAATATCTGACTGCCGAATCTTCTGCCGGTAAGAAATTGAGCGAACTATTCCCGACAATTGACGATTCAATAATAGTCAAGAATGATGAAGCGGATTTAGGAAATCTCGATGCAGTGTTCCTTTCTCTTCCTCATGGCGCCGCGAAAAGCGTGGTGGAGAATATCGCTTCTTCTGCAAAACATGTAAAAATAATTGACCTCAGCGCTGACTATCGCTTTGATGATGCAGAAGAATACGAAAAGTGGTACGGAAAAAAACATACCAGTCCAGACTTCCTAGACGACTTTGTCTATGGCCTGACCGAAATTAACCGCGAGGCAATCTACAAATCGCAATTCGTGGCAAACCCCGGGTGCTATCCCACCGCAACCATTCTCGGCGTTTATCCCCTGCTGAAGACAAAGCTAATTGATCTGTCGGAACCGATAATCATAGATGCAAAATCTGGCGTTACGGGAGCGGGGAGAAAAGCGGAGGTACGCTATCTTTTTGCGGAAGTAAATGAAAACGTCTCACCCTATAATATTGGCTATGTACACAGGCATACCGGAGAGATTGAACAGGAGCTGAAGAAAGTCGCGAACGCTGGCGTCAAAATTATTTTCTCGCCCCACCTCGTTCCAATCACGAGGGGAATGCTGAATACAATTTATGTCAAGCTCCGCCACGAGATCCCCACAGAAGAGCTGGTCCACATTTTTGGCAAGAATTATGAAGACGAAACATTCGTTAAGGTGCTGACAAATGATTCCATCGCGACATTTCAGCATGCGGTCAACACAAATCTCTGTGTCATCTCGGTGAAAAAAGTGGAAAACTCACCCTACGCGATTGTAGTATCCTCAATTGACAATCTCGGCAAAGGAGCTGCCGGTCAGGCCGTACAGAACTTCAATGTGATGTTCCGACTGAATGAATCGGAGGGCCTAATATGAGAATTGTCCTGAAGGTCGGCGGGAATGAAATTGACGATTCGGAAGTCTTAAGCAAAGTCTCAAGACTTGCAGCTCAAATCCACGAGAGCCGCCATCAATTGATACTTGTGCATGGAGGCGGAAAGGAGATCACGCACCTCTTATCGAGGTTAAATATCGGGACTAGATTCGTCGGAGGACTAAGATACACCGATTCGCAGAGTCTTGAAGCGGTCGAAATGATCCTTTCGGGCTCGATCAACAAGAGACTCGTCAAGGCAATTCAACACGAGGGGGTTGTCGCGATCGGGTTAAGCGGTACAGATGGAAACATTTTAGTAGCCAGGAAGATCACGAGAGACGGAGAAGACATCGGACTTGTCGGAGAAGTCACGACCGTGAATACCTCTCTTCTCGAGAATCTTATCGAACAATTTGTAGTTGTACTATCACCAATCAGTATAAATGAAGATTCGAGCGCTTCGTTGAACGTGAATGCCGATTATGCAGCCGCGGCAATCGCTTCGTCTCTTAAAGCTGAATTAGCCATATTTCTATCCAACGTCCAAGGCGTTCTCAAAGATGGGACAGTCATACCGGAATTACACGAAAAGGAATTCTTGAGTCTAAAAGGCTCAAACATAATAGCGGGTGGAATGATCCCGAAAGTTGAAGCGGCCTTGCATACATTGAAGGGCGGTACAAAGAAAACATTCATTACAGATGTCGAGGGCGCCTCAAGAATAGTGGCTGGAAATGTCGCAGGGACTCAGGTGCTTCCTTGAGAGCCGAAAAGTTCGCCAGGGGATACCAATTTGGCGTGAGCGATAAAGTGGTGCGATGCAGAGACGAGGAGAAAGGCTCAAAGGTTACAGTGCGTAGTTTATTCTTTCCTTTTCGACAAACTCATCCCCCCGCCCCTTCTCTTGAAAAGAGAAGGGGAGCAATCAGTCCCTCTCTTTGCAAGAGAGGGATTTAGGGTGAGTTCCTTCATGCATACTATTCCCGAAAACGCCAAGTTGGCTGCACGAGCACTCCGGAAGAAGCAGACAAGTGCCGAAAGAAAGTTGTGGGACGTCCTGCGCAATCGCCAATTCATCGGGAAGAAGTTTCTTCGCCAATATCCTATCGTTTTCGAATATCAATCTCAAAGGAGATTCTTTATAACAGATTTTTACTGCCATGAAGCTAAAGTTGCCATTGAGCTTGACGGAAAGAGCCATGATTATCAAAAGGATTACGACGAGTTGAGAACATTTATAATCAATGAACTTGGAATTCGAGTCATTAGGTTCAAGAATGAGGAGATAGAATGTAACATGAAAAAAGTGTCGGACAACTTGAGAGGGTTAATAGAAAAGTGAGCTTGAAATCAGTAACCAAGAGTTATCTCCTTATACTTGCGCTTGCAGTAATATACGATATACTCTTCACCCTGCCACCGATCCTACTCCATTTCGGAATTAGCGCGGATTTGATTTATAAGTTTTTTCAACCGGTGTGCCATCAAATGGACGCAAGAAGTTTCCACTTCTTCGGATACAAGCTTGCGGTATGCTCTAGATGCGCTTCCATTTACTATGGACTAACATTCGGGATAGCCATATATCCTTTTTTCAAATCCTTGAAGAATGTCGAAATACCGGACTTGATTTACATCGTAATTCCGTTGGCTGGTCTTGCCGCCGATTTCAGCGTAAATTTCCTCGGCATCGCACAAAACACTTTCGTAACACGTTCCATCACCGGTGGATTCCTGGGAGTTGCGACGGCATTCTTCTTTGTTCCAGTGTGGATTTCGCTCATGAAGGAATTCTCCCGAAGGGATTCCTTCGGTGATAGCAAAAGGACTCTTGCTAAATGAAAAACAGCTCTCTTTACTTCCGTCCCGCTTTGTTCGCAGGACTTGTTCTGTCTGTGATAAACTTTGTGCCGGGCTTGGACCTCGTAAATTGCTTTTGCTGTGCAGGACTCTTGTTCGGCGGAGTGTTGGCAGTCATCTTCTTCAAAATGGATTTACCACCTGAAAAGCCGATAATGAACATCGATGGATTTTATCTCGGCCTTTGGACGGGAATTTTCGCGGCGGGATTTGAGACGGTTCTCGATATCACGGTCGGCCCGTTGATAGCAGATGTAAAATTCCAGATGCTCCAGAACCTAATAAAGAGATTGTTTGGGAACCTCCAAATACCGGGCGACCTCATGGATCAGTTGACTCAGGCTATTGCGGCGGCAAAGAGACCCGCGTTGCTCGATACTTTATTCAGCTTCGTCATGACCGTGGTAATATATTCCATCTTCACAATCTTCGGAGCCCTCATGGCAAGCGCATTTATTCAGAAGCGGAAACCGAAGCAGCAGTAAGCAATTAGCTCATAGCTCATGGTTCATGGCTCCAATATGAAATGGAGTCATACTCCCAACCAGCGTAGCGCAGCTAATCTCTCCCGGAGGGAATGATAATAAATGCCCTCACGGCTTGCCCGAATTCTTATCCAGGTGAAGCTTAAACAAAAATATGTCATGTTCGCCCAAATTGGGACTGAAAAGGCTCCCGCCGGTCAAACCGGTATGGTACACATATCCTCCGCTGTCGATGCAAACTCCCTTGATATAGTGTTCGGGGGGCACCATGTCCATGATGTTCTTTGCCCCTTAAATCGTCTGTTAACTCAAAGCCGAATACCTCCAAGGCCTGTTTATTAAGCATAATAATAGTTCCATTTATATCCATGAGCACTATAGCATCCGGCGAAGTCTCAATAAGGCTTCGATATAAAATCTCGCTTTCTCTAATTTTTTTCTCTGCCAGCTTGCGCCCGGTTATATCCCTTACAAAGGACAGCACGACTTTCTGGCCTCCTTGCTGCACGATACTGGTGTTGATTTCTACTGGTACAAGGCGGCCGTCCTTCCTTATGAGCACCAATTCATCGGTGCCCGTGAATTTGCCCTTAATATTGTCCTGTAATAACTCTGCAGCCCTGGCAATGCTGTTTTCATGGAGGATATTCAACTCCAGGAAGTTCCTGCCATGAGTTCTTCACGCTTGTAACCTATTATCTCCTCGCACATGCGGTTGCCGTAGAGGAAGTTGCCTTCGAGGTCGTACATAAAGACGCCGTCAGGGGCGTTTTCCAGAGAGTTTCTGAAGTTGTTCCTCGCTCTTCCGCAGCGCCTCCTCTGCCTGCTTGCGCCCGCGCTGGTTCTCCGCATCCTTCAGCGCATGTTCTACGGCAGATGCCAGGCGGGACAGCCTATCCTTCATCACGTAGTCATGCGCTCCGGCCTTCATCAATGCCACCGCGGTTTCTTCGCCGATGGCGCCTGAGACGATGATAAAGGGGATATCCAGTCCGCTTTGCTTAAGCACGGCCAGGGCCCCGGGCGCATCAAATTGCGGCAGGTCATGATCCGAGAGGACTATATCAAAGGCCTGCTTGACCAGGGCCGCTTTCATCTCAGCGGCGGTGTCCGCCACCGTATAGGTGACCTGGTAGCCCGCCGCTTCCAGCGCCCGGACCTCCAGTGCCACGTCCCTATCCGAATCTTCTATTATCAGTACCCTGAGCGGTATGTCCATACGCCTCACTTTCGGCGGCGGCTCGTTCAGCACCAGCCAGTACATGCCCAGATTGCGCACGGCCTCGGCGAACTGGTCGAAATCCACCGGTTTGCGGATGTAGCTGTTGGCGCCCAGCTCGTAGCTGGCGACCATATCCTGTTCCTGGTTGGACGAGGTGAGGATCACCACCGGCAGGAGCTTGGTGAGCTCATTGGCGCGAATCTGCCGCAGGACCTCCAGCCCGTCTATCCTGGGCAGTTTCAGGTCCAGCAGCACCACGGCCGGGAAATCCGTGACGTCCCTGCCTGCATACTGGCCGGTGCCGAAAAGGTAGTCCAGCGCTTCCCTGCCGTCCTCGGCGACGATCAGTTCATTGGCAATTTGGTTCTGCTCCAGCGCCCGCTTGGTCAGCTCGACGTCGCTGGGATTGTCTTCGACCAGAAGAATCATTTTGCTTTTCATGTTGCCTCCTTCAAGTGTGAAGTAAAAGGTTGCCCCCTGGTTTACCTTCGCCTCGGCCCAGATCCGGCCGCCGTGCCGGTTGAATGATGCGCTGCACGCTGGCCAGGCCGATGCCCGTGCCGGGGAACTCCGATGCTTTGTGCAGGCGCTGGAACACCCCGAACAGTTTGTGTGCATATGCCATGTCAAAACCCACCCCGTTGTCACGCACGAAAAAGGCTTTTCTGCCCTCCTTTTCAACCTGGCCGAACTCGATGCGCGCGCGTGACGCTTGCTGCTGAACTTCGCGGCATTATCGAGCAGGTTGGTCAGAGCGATCTCTATCAGGCTGGCGTCGCCCAGTGCCGTCAATCCCGGCTGGATGATAAAGTCTAGCCTGGAGGGTGGGGTTTCGCTGCTGAAGGCGGGAAACGATGGCTTGGGCCATGGCCGTCATATCCAACCGGCCGCTGGTTCATCTCGGCGCGGCTTTGCCGCGAAAACATCAGCAGGTCGTCAATCAACCGGCCCATTATGCTGCGTTTCTGAACGCACGCGGTCGATATACTGGCGTCCCTGCTCGTCGAGTTTATCTTTGTAGTCCTCCAGCAGCGCCAGGCTCCACCCGTCAATGCCGCGCAGCGGCGCGCGCAGGTCGTGCGAGACGGAGTAGGCAAAGGCTTCCAGTTCTTCCTGGGCTTTTTTCAGATTGACTTTTCTATCTCCCTTGCGCTCGGTGATATCCTCAATGGCAATCGTGGAAACACTTATAATTTTCCCTGATGGGTCCTTAACCGGAGAAATTGTCAGCGAAACATCGATTATTTGACCGTCTTTTGGCCTGCGTTGAGTTTCATAATGCTTTATAGTCTCTCCACACCCTATCTTTGCTAAAACTACTTTAGTACTCATTCAGGGTGGATATCGGCGGGCATTGCACAAATAAAGATATAGACTTTCCTATGATCTCCTTAGCATTATACCCTAAGCAATTATATAACTGCTGCCCCATCATTCCAGCTTAGATATAGTACCTTCGCTAAGATCTTTATACTATTATTGCGTCATCAGCAAATTCTGTCTACATTTGCAGCCATTTTTTTATTGGATTCTTCTATATTCACGGCCCGGCCAATTTCTATTTCCTTGCGCTCGGTGATGTCCTCGATGGCCAGGAGGATGATCCGTTCTTTTCCCAACACTCTTTGAATCTGCCGGGCATTCAGAAGCATTATGCGCCTGCCAATGGTGGCAAAATCGTGTTCAACCTCATAGTTATCAAAGGTTGTCTTTTGGGGAAGGATGGTTTCCAGCAGTTCCCGCAGCTTGGGGATATCCCACTGTTTATTGCCCAGGTCATAGATAAGCTGTCCCACGGTCTCTTCAGGTTTTACCTTAAAGAATTCATAGAAGGAACGGCTGGCTGTGACTACCCTTAAATCTTGATCCAGAACGATTAAGGGTTCACGCACGGTGTTGATGATGCTCTCGGCGTATTCAGGGCTTCATCTTCGGATCGTTAATTACTTCCAGTTCTTTAACGGGTTTTTTCCAGACCATTTTCTGTCTCCTTGCGTTCGATGATGCTTTAACTACCTGTTGACCGAGTTCATCACTAATGGGGCTATGCTTTCTCGAAGGTGTCTTGGTTTTATTGGCTTTTCTCATTTTCATTCTTCATATGATCTGCCCGCGACGAGGATGCCGGCCGCCAGTATAACAAAAACAATATAAGCAGAGATGGAGACAGGTTGCCTTTGTTATCTTCAATTTTTTTTGCCATCTGCCTCCACGGTTCAATGATACTTTAAGTTAAGAGTGAGATTTATTATTATGTCTATTTACTCCAGTGTATCCCCTCCAACACACACTGTCAAAACACTTCAGAGTAATGGAAAGCCGTAAATAATACAACGCGTTACCTTCGGGTGTGTCATTGCGAGGAGCCGCAGGCGACGAAGCAATCCCCTGTCATCGAGTCAGGCACCTTCGATCATTGGATTGCTTCGCTATCGCTCGCAATGACAGGAATTAATACCCGGACACATCTAAAGATGCGTCCCTTCGCTCTGCTCGCAATGACAGGATTTGAACTCAGCCCCGATCAGGGCCGCTTTTGTGGTCTCCGCCCACCCGGACATCGCCATCGCCGAAGAATTTAAACTGGTTGCGGCCGTGACCCTTGGAGTAATACATCGCAGCATCGGATTTTTTGGTCAGGGTTTCCATGTCCTCCGCATCTTCGGGGTAGATGGCGATACCTATGCTGGTGGACAAATGTAGCTGATGACCGTCGATTAACAGCGGCTCTGTAAAGGAATCCAGGATTTTTTGGGCTATGGCAGTGGCATCTTCCACTGCGGTTGGTCTCCAGCATCACCAGAATAAACTCATCTCCCCCAACGCGGGCTAATGTGTCGCTGGCACGTATTATTCCCGTAAGCCGCGTGCTGATAGTTTTAAGCACCTGGTCGCCTGCATCGTGGCCGAGCGTATCATTGATGGATTTAAAATTGTCCAGGTCCAGCGACATGACGGCAAGCCTGGCTTTATTGCGGTGGGCCAGCGCTGCCGCTATAGTGAAGCGGTCCAGCAGCAATACCCTGTTTGGCAACCCGGTCAGATAGTCATGGGTCGCCATTTCCTCGAGCTTTTGCTCCAACTGCTTACGCTCGGTAATATCCGTCATCAGTGCTGTGATGCCTACAATCTCTCCATCTTTATATATCGGCCGGCTGGACGTGCGTACAAATATAATCCTGCCGTCTTTATCCAGCATGCGGAATTCCCATGGCTCCAGTTGCCCGGACACCAGGCGGTTGAAACTGTCTAAAAGGCCGGGCAGGTCATCCGGGTAAATAAGCGGGATAAAAGGTTTCCCTATTAAGTCGCTGACCTTGTACTGGGTAAGCCGTTCAACTACCGGGCTGACATAGGTTATATTTCCCTGGGTATCCAGTGTGTAAAAGACATCGTTGATATTCTCTACAAGCGACCGGTATTTTTCCTCGCTCTCGCGGCAGCGCTTTCTCCGCCTGCTTGCGGTCGGTGATGTCGTCCGGCTCTCGCCCAGTATAGATAAGGGCTTGCCGTTCTCATCCCTTATGATACTGAATTATTTTCCGACCACAGCGGTGGTGCCGTCCTTGCGGTAAATCTCTAGCTCTAATGTGTGTATGGATTATAGTCCGGCTCGGCCTGTACCCGGGTAGCTCATTTAAAAAATATTCAGATGCTAATTTAAGCGTTCCGGCGTGACTCGCTTTTCCGGCGGTAGTTCCATTATCTCCTCGTGCGTGAAGCCGGTGAGTTTTTCCGCAGAAGGACTCTGGTAGATAGGCTCAAGGTTCATATTCATAAGCCATACAAAGTCCTCATGTGCTCTGACAGCAGTCGGTATTTGCTTCCTCTCCTTGATGCTTTCTCCGCCTGTTTGCGCTCGGTGATGTCGCGGCTGATAGACCGAAAACCGATAATCTCACCTTTTCATTTTTCTGTGGTGAAATAGAGGTTTCCGCTAATAATATGATGCCGTCTTTGCGCAATATTTTATGTTCAAAGCCTTTATTTGGTTCTCCCGTTCTGAATACTTCGTTGGCAGCGAGTAGAAGGGGTTTGACATCGTCTTCAGGTACTATAAAGCGATAATTATTTCCGATCAGTTCCTCACGCGAATACCCGAGGTTGCGGCACATAGACTGGTTAACGTAGGTAAAATTACCGGCCAGGTCCACTTCGTAGCATGAGTCATAATCTGCTCCAGGACAATGCGGTTTTTCTCCTCCAACTGTTTTAAAGCATCTACCGATCTATGTAGTTTATCCCTCTGGTTAAATATGAGCACCGTAAACGTGCTGAATATAGCTGCCA